>NZ_CP174319.1:5187500-5199617 GCF_052467615.1 Microbulbifer maximicatervae (SeqCode) | reverse complement strand
ACCAACGATGATCGGAGTGTCGTCACCTGGGAACTCGTACTGATCCAGAAGTTCGCGAACTTCCATTTCTACCAGCTCGAGCAGCTCTTCGTCGTCTACCATGTCCGCCTTGTTCAGGAATACAACGATGTAAGGTACACCTACCTGACGGGAAAGCAGGATGTGCTCACGAGTCTGCGGCATGGGGCCGTCAGCTGCGGAACATACCAGGATAGCGCCGTCCATCTGAGCAGCACCGGTGATCATGTTCTTAACGTAGTCGGCGTGTCCCGGGCAATCTACGTGAGCATAGTGGCGAGTCGGGGACTCGTACTCAACGTGAGAAGTAGCGATGGTGATACCGCGCTCACGCTCTTCCGGTGCATTGTCGATACCGTCGAAAGCAACAGCGTCACCGCCCCAAACTTCCGCACATACGCGGGTCAGAGCAGCGGTCAGGGTGGTTTTACCGTGGTCAACGTGACCGATGGTGCCCACGTTCACGTGGGGCTTGGAACGTTCAAACTTTTCTTTTGCCATTGCAGCCTCCTATATATAGGCGAGCCGATAACGGCACCACCCACGTCCAGAACATGCACATCCGACCCGGAAAATCCGACCCCGGACACAAACAACCGCAAGAGCTTTCACCCTTGCGGTCATATAAAATGGAGCTCATGGGCGGATTTGAACCGCCGACCTCACCCTTACCAAGGGTGTGCTCTACCCCTGAGCTACATGAGCTAAAATCTTGCCGATAACGGCATCTTAAAATGTTGCACCCTGGAGAGCATTCCAACCAACCCCAAAACTTGGAGCGGGCAGCGGGGATCGAACCCGCATCATCAGCTTGGAAGGCTGAGGTTCTACCATTGAACTATGCCCGCTTTCGGGACCTCCATGCGAAACCATTCGATTTCGCGCAACACCCTAAGGTGTAATATGGTGCAGGGGGGTGGATTCGAACCACCGAAGCTTTCGCGTCAGATTTACAGTCTGATCCCTTTGGCCACTCGGGAACCCCTGCTCAAAGCGGTGTGCATTGTCTACACATCTCGCTGCGCTGTCAACAATTTTTCTTTAAATTTCACATACTTAGCAGCGAAACCTAATTTTGACAGCAACGGGATGAAAATGGAGCTGGCGAGAGGAGTCGAACCCCCGACCGGCTGATTACAAGTCAGCTGCTCTACCAACTGAGCTACGCCAGCCCTATCCCGTTCATTGCCGAAGTTGTTAAGTCACCCTCGTCAATGGAGGCGGGATTCTATGGGAACTTATCTCGACACGCAACACCCTTTTTGCAGATAAATCATATTTTTTATGTCGCCTATTCCAACTTGTTGAAAAAAACAGCGATTCGAGACGCCACCTGATGATTTTCTGATAAATCTGCTTTTTTGTTAGCCAAGTACTTCAGAACAAAGATTTGGGCGCCGATCCAGATCCGGGTATTCACTTTGCAGTTGTCGCCAAAATTCTTCTGCAAGACTTTCTGTGCTGCCAGGGGGCATAACTATCCACCGCTCCATATAGGTTTGCGGCTCCTCCTTGAACTGCGCGGCAACCCCCCTCTCCTTCAAAACGGCGGTATGGGACTCAGCTCGGGCTCGCTCACTGAAAATCCCAAATGAAATGCCATTTTCCAATGCGCCTTTGGGAATGACATAGCTGTCGATCCCCTGAGACTGTAGTTCACGCAAGCGGTTGTAGGCCTCCCGCCTCGAACTCAGTGGCGGTAGATATACCCAGTAGCGCATCTGCCCCTGCATTTCTATATCACGCAGTTCGGCTTTAACCTGAAGGGACCGGATTCGCTGCAAGAGATCCTCGCCCTGGTACTCCTCCGCGAAAGGCCCCAACAGCGTACAAAGCTGCTCAACCTCAAAGGACTCCTTACTCAGTGCCCCAGCCTTCTCTGGAGCAGGCAGCTCTTCAGGGGATATTTCGCTAACGAGGGTAATTTTCTTTCCCTCCGACTCGAGAGGGATCGGGCTCTTGCCGCTACTTAACTGCGGAGATGGCGCTACCAACATATACCAGGCAAAAAGCACAGCGTTCAGGGCGACTAAAGAAAGGGCTATCCAGCGCATAACAGAGTAAATTTTTATGGATTACTAAGGGCCAACCCATCCATCACCAAATCAGGAACCAGGCGATGTTCGTGCTGGTAAACTGCGGAGAGCAACTGCGCATCTCCACCGGTTAACCACAATAAAGGGAGGGAGCCGGAGTGGACCTGCAATTCTTCCATTGCTCGATCAACCGCACCCAACACCATCAGCAAGAGGCCACGGTTTATCGCCTCATTGGTATTGCGTCCCGCGCCCAATGTTTTTGTCAGGGCCAGTGCCTCACGACTCTTTGCTGCATGGGTATCGACACTGAGAACGCGATTCATCAATCCGAAACCGGGAACGATATATCCCCCAATGTGGCGCCCGCTATTGTCCAGCAAATCTAAGGTGACCGCACTGCCGCAATCCACAATTAATGATGCTCGGGGAGATTGCTGGTAGGCCGCCAACATTGCCAGCCACCGATCCACCCCCAGGGCGGAGTGGTCTTCATACCCACAGATAACGCCGGCACATTGAGGTGCCACTGCAGAGAATTCAGCCTCCAGTGTGAACAGGTCTCGGGCCACCTGACTCAAGAATTCAGCAACAACGGGACCGGCGACATTCACTACCCGAAAACGGTAGGGGGTTAAGTCTGCCCAACCCTCAGGCAAAACCTGCTGGCGCAACTGCCCAGTTTCGATATCACCACGGGCTATCACCTCGCCTTCGACCAGGTAGCGCCACTTACCCCGTGTATTGCCGACATCCAGCTCTAGAATCACACCTGCCCCCGCAACGAGATTTCCCCCCCATGAAATGACTTTTGCCCTTTATCAGTGTCGAGTAACAAGGCTCCTTTTTCATCGACACCGGCCGCAACACCTTCCCAGCTCAAATTACCTGACTGCAACTGAACTGGCTGCCCGGCAAACTGGTCTAGGGTTGACCATGATTCGCGGTAAGTGGCGAACCCCCCTTCCGGGTAAGTTTCCAGCATCGGTAACAGCTCGCTGAGTATCGCCGCAGTTAATTCACTGCGGCCAATACCAGGACGGACTTGCTGGAGATCTGCCCATGGTTGATCAATCTCCTCTGCTGTCTTTGCGTTGAGACCATTATTCAACCCGATACCGATAACCACTGAACAGCGGTCGGTTAAATCCCCTTTTAGCTCAAGTAATACACCGGCCAATTTACGGCCCTGGCACCACACATCATTTGGCCACTTCAGGCGCACGCCCGGTACAGAAAAACGCTCGAGCGCTTTTGCCACAGCAACACCGACGGCAAGACTCAACCCCTCCAGGCTTTGTACACCGCCATTAAACTCCCAGCCCACTGAGAGGCTGATACTTGTGGCATAGGGGCTGACCCAGTTGCGACCACGGCGGCCCCGACCGGCACTTTGCCGCTCGGCGAGAATCGCTACAGCGTGTCCCTTACCTTCTTCAAAACGTTCCAGTAACAGGGAGTTCGTTGAACTCAACTCATCAAAAACCTGCAACTCGCGCAGTAGCGCTCGGGCTGAACCATCCAGCTGAGCGGTAACAGTCTGCTCAGATAGCAGGTCGAGACCTCCCGGCAAGCGATAACCTCGCCCCTTAGCAGACTCAAGCGTCAGGCCGTAGCTCTCGAGCTTTTGTAGTTGTTTCCAAACAGCGGCTCGGCTGACACCAAGCGCATTCCCGAGGGATTCTCCCGAGTGTATTTCCCCATCCGCCAGAAGCTCCAGCACCGGGCGAAGCTGTTCTAATGGTGTTTTTGCGGCGACGTCCTGCAATTTGTTCAACCTTTTACATAATGGCGGCCATAGCGATGCCCGAGGCTCGTCAGGACTTCATAACCGATAGTCCCGGCATACCCAGCGACCTCATCCACCGTAAGCTGGTCATTGAGAATCTCGATCGACTGAAGGGAGTCCCGCTCCTCTTCGCTGAGACCCGAAATATCGAAAGTGGTAGAGTCCATTGATATACGCCCGACAATTGGCAGAGGGCGGCCATGCCCCCATCCGCGCCCCCGCCCCCCTTGGGCTCGTATAATGCCATCGGCATATCCACCCCGAGCTACCGCAAGCCAACTATCTCCGGGAACTTCCTGGGTCGCACCATACCCCACAGACCGGGACTGACTGACATAGCGCTTTTGGACAATTGGCAAACCCAAAGTCACCGTTGGACGCATCGGGTTTTCAGCCTCAGGGACAGGGTTAAGGCCGTACAGTGCGGAGCCCGGTCGGGCAATATCAAAGTGATAGTCCTCACCCAAAAAGATACCGGATGAGTTCGCAAGACTAAGCTGGATATCCGGGCACAGTTCCCGCAAGCGATCGCCCGCGGTCTTAAACTCGTTCAACTGAAGCTTGTTATGCGGATGCTGGGGCTGGTCTGCACAGGCAAGATGACTGAAGAACATCCGAACATCGGCGGACTCCAAGAGAGGGCGGTCCTTGAGCAGTAATTCGAACTCATCTGGGGTCAAGCCCAGCCGAGTCATGCCGGTATCAATTTTTACGGCGCAAGGGGCCTCCAACTGAGCGCTCTCGCAGATTTCGACCCAGTTCTTCAATTGATCCAGAGTAAACAATGTGGGGATCAAACCCGCGCGAGCGCACTCTAGTTCAGCACCAGGCCTAACACCGGTAAAAATGACTATATTCACATCGTTGCCGAGGTCACTGCGCAAGCGCTCCCCCTCGGCTTGGGTGGCCACAAAGAAGTCGCGACATCCCTGAGCGTATAGCGCTGGTGCAACATGAGCCATTCCCAAGCCGTAAGCATCCGCTTTAACCACAGCACCGCACCGGGCGCCGGCTTTCAAGCGATTAGCCAGATCCTGATAGTTATCTGCTATAGACCTCAGGTTGATACTTAATAACCCTTCACGAAAGTCACTCATACCAGTACAACTCTCTAAATCAGTAAGCTAGGTAGCTCCGAGCAGACTCTCTCGCTGCAGCGCTCGGGCACCGCCTAATATACACCCAACAACCAACAAAAGGCTGACCAGTGAGCCAGCGATCATCAGTGATATGGAGACCGTATCCCCAACCAGTAGAGCCTTAAACCACTGCTGTTGCGCGACCAGCGGGACCAACTGCCAGGCAGGCCCCTCTAGCTCTATGGATGACATATCCAATATTAACAACATAGTGACAGGTAAAATCTGCAATATACTCAATTGAGTTTGGGCATCTTTAAATGACTGGGAACGCAACGCTAACAATATTTGCAGTACGGCAACCAATAGAGCCAGTGGGAGCAGGGCTAGCGCCATCGCAACCATGCCACTCAGCGTAGTTGCATGTTGTATCCCCATTTCAGCCAAGGGCAAAAATGGAAAAACAGCCATTAGCGAAACTAACGCAAGAATTGAAGATAACCAACTGATACTGGCTACAGCGAGCACCTTGGCCAGGACCACCTGCCAGGCGGCCAGAGGTTGTTGCAGTAATATTTCAAAACTCATTCTCTCCCGCTCACCGGCAGAGGCATCAATGGACGAGGACAGGCAACCTATAAACAGCGTCATTATCAAGAGTGTCGGTATTGAACCAACAATCCAGGCACTGCGGGTAGACGGGGTACTGACATCCCTGACCTGGACTTGCCAGGGTGCCATTGTTTTTAGTGGGACTCCCCTAGCGACCATTCTTTGCTGAACAATGAGCTGTTGTAGCTCACCCAGCTTTTGTTGAACATGACTCGCGCCTTGCCCACTGAAACGATCGGAGCTATCAACATACAAATAAATCTTGGGGCTGCGGAAATTGCGATAATCGGTAGAAAAACCTTCGTCAATTTTCACAACTGCATCGTAACCTTCATCAAGTAAAGCTATCGGGTCCCCTTCTGACAGGCTATCCAGCTCCACCCGCCCTTTACTCAGCTGCTGCTCCAATACTGGTAAATCCTGACCGCCTAACAACGCTAGCTGAAATGTCCTCTCCCCTTGGGACTTAAACATAAACAGAGTCATCGATGCGATCATTCCGGGAAATGAAATGGCAAACAGCAAAGATAAATACAGTGCTCGCCGGTCACGCCAAACCTCTAATAACTCCTTCTTCAGAAGAGCAGACATGGCGGGAGTAAATAATAGGTTTAAAAATTTCATGCCATCACCTCCCCTTTAACCCCGTAAGCCAGAGTGACGAAACTATCTTCCAGGTTTTTACAGCCTGTGCGTTCTACAAGCTCATCCGGGGTACCACTATCGACAATAGCACCGTTAGCCATCACCAATACCCTATCTGACAACTCAGTAACTTCAGCCATAATATGGCTGGAAAATAAAATGGCTACGCCCTCAGAGCGCAACCGCAGAAGTGTTTTCCGCAGCAGTCTCGCTGCAAGGACATCAAGCCCGCGCGTCGGTTCATCAAGTATCAAATGCGTAGGCCGGTGGACTAGTGCCCGCGCCAGCGACACTTTCATTCTCTCCCCCTGGGAAAAGCCTTTTGTCCGACGTTGCCACAAATCTTCTAATTCCAGCTCTTCTCGAACAGAATTCAATGCGCGCTTAAGCTCTGCCCCAAATAATCCCTGCGCACTGGCGAAAAATGATAAGTACTCCGCTACAGTAAGTCGTTCATACAAGCCTTCACGATCGCCGACAACGCCCAATTGCCGCTTTATTTCTAATGGATTTTCGGCCACATTAAGCCCACTAACAAATACTGTACCTTCATCCGGTTTTACCAACCCCGTTATAATTCTCAGGCAAGTAGTTTTACCGGCTCCATTGGCCCCCAGCAAAGCGGTTATTTGGCCATCAGGTATATTGAAATTCAGGTCTTTGAGTACTTTCTTTCCAGAGAATTGCTTGTGAATAGATTTAACAGCAATCATTTGTTATCCCCTTGGCTCGATAGCAACTCACTCGATACCGCTTTATCAATTTCAGGTCCAAAAGCACCCGCCATAAAAGGTGGTCTTTGAATATCCGCAATACAGTCACTATCTAAAGAAGCAAGTGGAGATTTTAGAAAATCATCTATTAGCTTTGGTATACAACCGCGCATACTATTGATATGTCCACCACCTGGAACCACTACCTGTTTTAATTCTGAAAGATACCCCAAGCTTTGTTCCGCATAATAATGTGGGGTAATAGGGTCAGCCTCCCCGGAAATAATTAACACAGGATGATTTCTTTCTTCCGGGACTTCGTAAGTGATAGGAGATACGGGCCACACCTTGCAACCCTCAGCAAAAATCTCAAAAAAAGCATCACCTAAAAAGCTATCGCGAATATCTGCAGCCAGCTCTTCCTCTGTAGTGCGATTTAATTCTTCAGCGCAAGCAACTGATAAGGTGAGCCCCATAGACATACTTCCATCATCAGATAAAAGTCCAACCAACCCCGATAG
Source organism: Microbulbifer maximicatervae (SeqCode) (assembly GCF_052467615.1). Classification (NCBI taxonomy): domain Bacteria; kingdom Pseudomonadati; phylum Pseudomonadota; class Gammaproteobacteria; order Cellvibrionales; family Microbulbiferaceae; genus Microbulbifer; species Microbulbifer maximicatervae (SeqCode). The sequence goes on along the minus strand of NZ_CP174319.1, from coordinate 5,192,204 downwards.
CGGTAAATAATTACCCTCCTCAGCCTGGCTAATAGCGTATGGTAACTGCGCTGCCATTTCAGGTGCGTAGAGCGCGGTCCTTATCAGGTTTTGTATGAAGCTACGGGGAACACTTGTTTCCATTGTGCGACCAGAGTGGGGGTCCGGGAAGTTCGATGCTCTTCCATCCCAGTCCCTAAGCAAGCTATCCAGGTCAGATCTCCAATCGCCAAATTCGGAGCACACCGGATCCTGACTGCAGTCTTTCTCCAATTTTAGCAGCGCCTTTTCAGCAGCTTGCGCAGTAAGAAAAACTTTTGAATCAATCGGGGCTACGGCATCCAGGATCAGGACACTTAAACTTTCGGGATACCATTGCTGGTAAAGAAGCGCGGTGCGAGTTCCCCAAGAACCTCCCCACAAAGCAATTTTTTTATGTCTCAACTGAAGGCGCACTTCCTCCAGATCATCAACCGCTTGACGGCTATGCAGTGTTTTAGCAAAGGAGGAGTTTTCAAGGTAGCAAGTTGAGAATTGATCGGTGACCGCCTCCAGATCCATATGGACTTCTCCGTCGATCCCACAGTCAAATGCAGCCGAGTAACCCGAACCGCGCCTATCGACAAGTACGATCGCCCTACTCTGATTGACTTTATATAAGGCATTTAGAATCGGGGTCAGATAACTCGCTGCCTGACCGGGGCCACCGGCCAGTAAATAAAGTGGCTCCAGTCCAATGTCATTAACTGCTGGGGCTATCATTACCGCTAGATCTACTGCCGCTTCTCCTTCACCAACCGGTATCTTTGTACAGTGCAGAGCATGGCTCCAGCCGTCCAGGTAGCAGGACTCGAAGTTATTTTCTTCTCTGTCTTCTGCAACTGCTGGAGATAGCCATATAAACAAGCTAACCGCGAAGATCGCAAACCTCTGTATCCAAACCACTGCCAACCCCCTATCCAACAAATTTATCCCAACCAGTGTATCGAACTGCTCCTAAGGTGTCGTCATCCAGCAAAAGGCAGATAATTGCATTTGCATTAGCGCCCACCCCTGCACAGTGGTATGGTTTCGTATTTAGTTGCCCATGATTGCACCCATGAGCTTTTCAGACCGAGAAAAACACCTAATCCGAGCCGCCTTTGCCTGGGGCCAAATCACACAACAGGAAGGCTATACACTTTCTGATCTTGAAATTGAAAAATCGGTTCTCTTCCGACGATTACTTGGCGGCCGGCCGCCATTGGCATTCCCGCCACCATTGCGTCACGGATTTCCCTGGTATGACGTTATTGAAGGGCGTAGCGAACACTTAGTGAGTGCATCCGAAGCCTCACCTGAATGCAGCATCATTGCACCGGGCTGTAAGCTCGGGGATACCTGCATTCTTATTGACGGTGCCTTTTGGCGCGTAGTCGAAACTGTTCGCGAGCACGAAGAATATATCGTTGAATGGGGCCAATACCCAATGCAGTGGCGCTTGAAAAAGCATTGGGAAGTAAACTATGAAATGACACAACAGCTTCATAGTTTTCGTAAAGATAACCCCAATGCCGAAGTGAGCTTTGACAACTATTTAAGCCAAAGGGAGTACCGGGAATTTCGCATTGACGATGATCAGACGGTATGGCTCTGTGAATGGCAATTAAGCCGCACCAGCCTCTCTGGATGGGTTTGGGTTGGGACAATACTACCTGTTCCCGATTATCAGCTCGTTCCAGTGTTCGACGATGATCACGGCCCGGTTATTCTCGGCAAGGATAGTAATTCCAATGGGCAGGCCTGGCTGCGTATTGAAGAGGCCACAGATGAATACCGCTTCGTTAAACTACTGGGAACCTACGACTACCAGTCGCTAATTACTGCGAGTACCACTGAGCTGAAGACCTTTTTACAAGATCTACAGCAAGAAGAGTCAGCAGACATTGAAGTATTGGATTGGCACCAGAACAATGCCACACGACGCTTTGCTCTCCCTGCCGAGCTGGTTCCACTGGAAGACCTCAGTTTGAATGATATGAACTTTGATCTCGTTCCAGATAACGCCTTTGCCTATTAGCTCGCCCAAGCCCCACCTGGTGGGGCTTTTTTTATCCCCAAACTTTTCTTCTCTCGCATACTGGCGTACCAATCAGCCGCAGTAATCCACAGATTTATCGCTCATAACACTGTTAATAACTGATGTCCGTTTTATGGCGTCTTTGTTACCAACAGAAACCATGGATAGAGTTGTGTATAACTCCGGGATATCCCCTGCCAGCCCCGTGGTTGCTTGGCTCTATTGAAGACGGGTAAAAAAGCAGCACTTTTTGCGTGGATTTCCACAGCCAGCGGTTACTAACAGAAAGTCTGGATAGAGTTGTGCATAACTTTAATAAACGGGCTACAGGCCCCGTGGTTACAGGGGATTACTGCAGAGACTAAAAAATCACCGATATTTTTACCGGCTAAATTTAATTTTTGACGGGAGTGGTATGGGTACTTTTCTGGTTTTTGCGCGAGTTATTTTGTTGGATTATTTTTTGAGTGAGTGTAAAGGCGTTTGGAGAGAAGATCGGTAAAGACCTATTTTTATAGGCTTTTTAGGAGAGCGTCTGTTTAAGGTGCTCAGGTAGTTTTAGGTTTTTTTTAATTACTGACTGACTTTTTAAATAGAAAGTTGAGCATTAAAATTTTTCAGAGCTATTTTTATTTTTTCTATTTAATTTCGACTAAGTACTTTCTGCTTTCTCTCTCTTCCTTCCCTTTCTTATTTTTTTCTTTTGTTTTTTGCTTCTTTAAAGTATTTTCAGCCATAAAAAAAGGGCCACCCTATTGGGTGGCCCTTTTCGGATTAGAAGCCTGACGATGACCTACTCTCACATGGGGAAGCCCCACACTACCATCGGCGATGTTGCGTTTCACTTCTGAGTTCGGCAAGGGATCAGGTGGTTCCACAACTCTATTGTCGTCAGGCAAACTGGCTTGGGTTGGCGTTGGTCTTATAAGCAATGTGCTTGGCCTGCCGTGTTATCGCTGTTTGCCTCGGTCATATTGTTGACCGGCGATAACCCCAAATAAGTCGGTAAAACAATCTGTAATAATACACCGCAAGCGATCGTATGTCTCTAACTCACAATCCGCTAGCTTAGCTAGTCGTTAGTAACCATCTCTGTTGTATGGTCAAGCCGCACGGGCAATTAGTACTGGTTAGCTCAACGCCTCACAACGCTTCCACACCCAGCCTATCAACGTGGTAGTCTTCCACGGCCCTTCAGGAGGCTCAAGGCCTCAGGGAGATCTTATCTTGAAGGAGGCTTCCCGCTTAGATGCTTTCAGCGGTTATCCCGTCCGAACATAGCTACCCGGCAATGCCACTGGCGTGACAACCGGAACACCAGAGGTTCGTTCACTCCGGTCCTCTCGTACTAGGAGCAACTCTTCTCAAATCTCCAACGCCCACGGCAGATAGGGACCGAACTGTCTCACGACGTTCTAAACCCAGCTCGCGTACCACTTTAAATGGCGAACAGCCATACCCTTGGGACCGGCTTCAGCCCCAGGATGTGATGAGCCGACATCGAGGTGCCAAACACCGCCGTCGATGTGAACTCTTGGGCGGTATCAGCCTGTTATCCCCGGAGTACCTTTTATCCGTTGAGCGATGGCCCTTCCATACAGAACCACCGGATCACTATGACCTACTTTCGTACCTGCTCGACATGTCTGTCTCGCAGTCAAGCGCACTTATACCATTATGCTCATTGCATGATTTCCGACCATGCTGAGTGCACCTTCGTACTCCTCCGTTACTCTTTGGGAGGAGACCGCCCCAGTCAAACTACCCACCATACACTGTCCTCGATCCGGATAACGGACCAGAGTTAGAACCTCAAACATACCAGGGTGGTATTTCAAGGACGGCTCCACAACAACTAGCGTCGCTGCTTCAAAGCCTCCCACCTATCCTACACAAATAGGCTCAAAGTTCAGTGCAAAGCTGTAGTAAAGGTTCACGGGGTCTTTCCGTCTAGCCGCGGGTACACTGCATCTTAACAGCGATTTCAATTTCACTGAGTCTCTGGTGGAGACAGCGTGGCCATCGTTACGCCATTCGTGCAGGTCGGAACTTACCCGACAAGGAATTTCGCTACCTTAGGACCGTTATAGTTACGGCCGCCGTTTACCGGGGCTTCGATCAAGAGCTTCGCCGAAGCTAACCCCATCAATTAACCTTCCGGCACCGGGCAGGCGTCACACCCTATACGTCCTCTTACGAGTTTGCAGAGTGCTATGTTTTTAATAAACAGTCGCAGCCACCTGGTCACTTCGACCGGCCTCAGCTTAGGGAGCAAGTCCCATCACCAAAACCGGCGTACCTTCTCCCGAAGTTACGGTACCATTTTGCCTAGTTCCTTCACCAGAGTTCTCTCAAGCGCCTTGGTATTCTCTACCTGACCACCTGTGTCGGTTTAGAGTACGATTCACTATTACCTGAAGCTTAGAAGTTTTTCCTGGAAGCAGGGCATCAACCACTTCACCCACTAAGTGGGCTTCGTCATCAGTTCTCAGCCTTAGGGACCCGGATTTGCCTAAGTCCCCAGCCTACAACCTTAAACATGGACAACCAATCGCCATGCTGGCCTAGCCTTCTCCGTCACTCCGTCGCAGTAATAGCGAGTACAGGAATATTAACCTGTTTCCCATCGACTACGGCTTTCGCCCTCGCCTTAGGGGTCGACTAAC
>NZ_CP174319.1:4377500-5182500 GCF_052467615.1 Microbulbifer maximicatervae (SeqCode) | reverse complement strand
CACTATTTTCCCCACAATCGAAATTGATAAATTGGGAAACCTGGCTTTTCAGCTTGTCTACCCAACCCGCAACAATATCGGGGGTATTCAAACTGCGCTCCTGAGCCTTAAAAGAGGGGTCACCAATCAGCCCCGTGGCACCGCCAACCAGTGCAATTGGTTTATGCCCTGCCGCCTGAAACCTCTTCAAGGTCAGCAACGGTACTAGACTGCCTATATGAAGGGAGTCTGCGGTGGGATCAAAACCGCAATACAGGGTTCGACTCTCCGACAAATGCTGCGTCAGTTCGCCGTCACCAGTCGCTTGATTGATTAATCCGCGACGGTCCAAGTCTTCAAGCAGTGTCATGTCGACCCCAGCCATGCTTTCCCCTCATATTCAGGCTTGAAATTAGCGCCACCAAACGGCGGCAAAATGCGCTGCAACATTACCGAAGTTTGCGGCAAATACAAGCGTGCGGCAGCCTAGTATCCGCACTAAAAACAAAATTCATGAGGAACCAAACCGTGCAAAGACGTGTCAATTATCTCGTGAACCAAGGCGGCTTTTTTGCTATAAAGTCCCTTCAATGCCTGTTTTTTAGACACTCAGTTTTTCAAGCGCAAATAACAACGACTGCCAGTACCATCCGCTAACCTCATGCAAAACCATCGTAAATCGAGTACAGGCCTCCGTATTGGCGGCTTACCTAAGCATTTTCCCCGCGTTCATGCGCTGACCGCTGGTATCGCAGCCTTTGTCCTTATGTTGGCCGTTCTGATTCCTTCACCGGAGATTTCCTCTAAGCGCACATCCCTACCCGTCAAACTTTCAGAGATCACAAGCGGCGACAGCACTGAAGCCAAACCTGCACTCACTTATACGCCGGCGGAGACCCCACTACTTAACGTCAGTGTTGAGGCGGTCAAGTCGTTAAGCCTTGAAGTACGTAACGGGGATACTCTGTCAGATCTATTTCAACGTGCAAAAATCAGTGCCAAAGAGATGTACCAGCTTCTGGGTAGCGGCAAAGAGGCAAAACAGCTTGCACGTCTAACTCCAGGTGAAGAGCTGACCTTTCAAACAAATAATGATGGCCAGCTGCAGTCCCTGAAATTACAGCGGGACCGACTCAATCAAATTGAGTTTACTCGCACAAATGCAGATAAGTTTGAACACGCACTGATAACTCGCGAGCCCGACAGCCACCCGGCTTACCGACAGGCCCAGATCGATAGCTCCCTATTCCTGGCCGGTAGCGATGCTGGGTTGAGTGACAGCCTGATAATGGAGATGGCGGATGTATTCAGCTCCGATATCGACTTTGCCCTAGATATTCGCAAGGGCGACAATTTTAGTGTGATGTTCGAAGAGTTGTTCCTGGATGGGGAGAAAATTGGCAACGGTCCTATCCTTGCGGTCAGTTTTACCAACCAGGGAAGAACTTTTAGCGCTGTACGCTATGTGGATAACAGTGGTGATGCCAATTACTACACGCCTGAAGGCAAAAGTATGCGCAAGGCATTTATCCGCACACCGCTGGACATAGTCCGCATCAGCTCTCACTTCAACCCAAGCCGCCTGCACCCAGTATTTAAGTCACGCCGACCTCATAATGGCACCGACTATGCCGCTCCAAGAGGCACCCCCGTTTACTCTACTGGCGATGGTCGGGTTATCGCGTCCGGCTATAGCAAACCCAACGGCAACTACGTATTTATCCAGCACGGCGAACGGTATGTAACCCGCTATCTCCACCTGACCAAGCGCAAAGTCAAAAAGGGCCAGCGCGTTAAGCAGCGCCAGGTTATTGGCACTGTGGGGTCTACCGGTTATGCCACTGGCCCGCACTTGCACTACGAATTCCTGGTGGATGGCAGACATCGCAACCCCGCCACCATTGTGCGCAAATTGCCCAAGGCAAAGTCGGTACCGACTTCTGAGATGATCCGTTTTAAAAACCAGACCCAGCCACTTCTGGCGAAACTAGAAAACTTCCAGGGGCCGGCTCTGGCTCAACTGGATGAAGAAAGCCCCTAACAAGCGCCAACGAATATGCCCGATCTGTTTATCGGCCTGATGTCCGGCACCAGCGTTGACTCCATTGACGCGGTGCTGGTCGATTTTGGCGATGAAGAAAAAATTAACACCCGTATCCTGGCTGCGCTAGCCCACCCGATTCACAGCGGCCTGCGCGAAGCTATCCTCAGCCTCTGCGCCCCCGGCCCTTCAGAGCTGGATCGCGCCGGACAGTTAGACCGGCAACTGGGACAGGTTTTTGCCGAGGCCACCAATACCCTGCTAGCCCGAGCCGGTGTTGAGGGTCAGTCTGTTACCGCCATTGGCAGTCACGGCCAAACCGTACGCCACCGCCCCCCAGGCACAGTGACGTCTCCCTTTACTTTGCAACTCGGTGACCCCAACACCATCTCAGCACTGACGGGCATCTGCACCGTTGCGGATTTCCGTCGCCGGGATATCGCTCTCGGTGGTCAAGGAGCGCCTTTAATGCCGGCGTTTCACCAGGCTGCCTTCAAAACTGATGGAAGCCGTGCTGTGGTCAATATCGGAGGGATGGCCAATATCACTGAGCTGACGGCAGATGGCCAGGTTTACGGCTATGACACAGGTCCGGGTAATGCATTGCTCGACTACTGGGTGAACCTACACAAAAACCAGCCCTACGATAGAAATGGAGACTGGGCCGCGAGCGGTCGCGCCAATGCTGAACTTCTCAACCGTCTGCTTTCAGATCCCTATTTCTCCGCCGAACCACCCAAGAGCACTGGCCGTGAAACTTTTAACCCCAGCTGGCTCGAACAGGCCTGCGCCGGTTTGGAAGTGGCACCGGTAGATGTGCAGGCGACCCTGTCTGAAGTGACCGCAGCCAGTATCGCAGATGCCGTGCATAATTTTGCCGAAGGCGGCGAGCTGCTCACTTGCGGGGGCGGGGCAAAAAATAAGGACTTGGTTGCGCGATTACAGCGCCGCTTGCCCACCTGGTCTATTACTGACACGGGCAGTTACGGTATTGACGCAGACTGGCTCGAAGCCGTTGGATTTGCCTGGTTAGCCCGCCAGACATTGAGAGGACTACCCGGTAATTGCCCGGGAGTGACTGGCGCGCAGAAAGAGGCGGTGCTAGGGGCTATTTACCCGCCCTGATCAATAGGGCGGGTTAGGATTTCTCAAATAGAGAAAGAGGAGCCGCAGCCACAGGTAGCGGACGCATTGGGATTTTGTACTACGAAGCGCGACCCCGAAAGGCCTTCTTCGTAATCAACATTGGCGCCAACCAGGTAGGGGTAGCTCATCGCATCCACCAAGACCTGAATGCCATCCTTTTCTATGATGGCATCATCTTCGGCAACCAATTCATCAAAGGTAAAACCGTATTGGAAACCGGAACAGCCGCCTCCGGTCACGAACACCCTGAGTTTCAGCTCCGGGTTGCCCTCCTCTTCCAACAGGCTTTTTACCTTGGCCACAGCCTTGTCTGTGACCACGAGTGGCGCGGGAGAAAAGGATACAGCTTCTGACATAAGTCTCTCTCAACTCATCGGGACATTCACCGCTCGTATAAAAGTTATAACGAGTGCAGCCCCGGGGGCGTCATCTTGCTTAAACCCAGCAATTCAGTCAAGTATTAACCGGCAGGTGGGCCGGTACAACAAAGTACCAGCGCCAGCCAATACTACCCGGACTTAAGAGGCTTCAATGACAGTTTCATCTTCGGAATAGCCGAGCATATGGGGCTCACCCGCGCTACTCAAGTCGGCACTGGATACCAGGGCACCGTTTACCTGGGCACCTTTCAGCATCTCGATCAGCTTATAGTGTACATTGCCTTCTACCATTGCCTTGGAAGCGAGCTCCAGGTGGCGCGCAGCAAACACATCCCCTTTCACATTGCCATTGATCACTACCTGAGGCACACGAATTTCACCCTCAATGATGCCGCCATCCACAATTTGCAGGCGCGCATCACTATCACTGTGAGCTGTAACATTGCCACGCACCTTACCTTCGATGACCAGGTTGCCACGGAAGTGGATATCACCGCTGATCTCAGTCTGACGAGCGATCAAAGTCGTGTGGTTACTACCGGTATTGGCCATAGTTATCTGTTTCTCTTTTTTTCTTAACATAATCCCCAAAACCTCGTGCCTTTGGCACCTATGCTAACTTTCCTGTACTAACCAACCGTAGCGCTGCTCAATATTAAAGCCCTTGCGCCCAGAAGATTTAAGTGACAACTCCACACCTTCGGGCACAAATCCCTCCGGCAAGCGCAGCTCTCCCTCGATATTCTGAAAATATTTAAAACGCAGCTGAATCGACTCACTATCCACCTGCTCCGACAGTTCCTTCAGAGGGTAACTCTTCGGTTCCCCATCCTGACGGCCCACTACGGTAAATGTGGCCGTGCCTTTTACAACATCCCGACGCGCTGCGGACTGTTTGATCTGTAACTTGTACTGGTAACTTTTTGGATCGCCGGTCTGCGAGAGGATAAAGCGTCCAATGGACACCCCCTCACCCCCATCTTCAGGGGCCATGACGCCGCGATAGAAAGAAATTTCCTGCTTTAGCTCTGCGATCTGGCTCTCTTTCTGCACCAGTTCCGCACGTACCGACTCACTCGCCTGCTCACCGATAGTCAGCGACTGCTCTGCAGTGGCAACCCTCATTCGCAGGGATTCATTCTCACTCTGGAGCGCGGTAACACGATCGAGTACTTGAGTATGCTCCAGTGTCTTGCGATCGAGGCTCTGACGCAGCTGATACTGTCCGGCAAAATAGGACCCTGCCGAGGTCACTAATACCAAAAAAACGACCCCCACTACGGCAATGACACCAGAGAAGGGTTTATGAGGCACCACTTTCATGCGGTACTGCTTGCTGCCTTTAACTTTGAGCACCATGAAATCTGCTAAGTCTTATCCGGGATTTATCGATTGTCGGGAAACACCCGATTCTAAGGCAGCAGTGCCGGGCTATCCAGGCCCAACGTCTCAGTTAAGCCAAACATAATATTCATATTCTGGATTGCCTGGGCGGACGCGCCTTTGGCCAGGTTATCAATGGCCGACAATACCAGTACCGTATCCCGCTCCTGGGGTTGCAATACCGAGATGCGGCACATATTGGTCCCTCTTACCGTACGAGTCTGAGGGTGGCTGCCCGCCGGCATCACATCTACAAAAGGCTCATTTTTATAGCGGTTTTCAAAGATCTGCTGAAGCTCATCGGCATCAACCTTCCCCGCTGACCGGGCAAATAAAGTAGCGTGGATACCGCGAATCATGGGAAGTAAATGCGGTACAAAAGTCACCTGCGCGGGAGAGGATTCAGTGGCCTGCACTCGACGAAGCCCCTGTTCAATCTCGGGTAAATGACGGTGCCCGGCGGCAGAATATGCGCGGAAGTTGTCGCTATTCTCAGCCATAATCAAGTCGGTCTTACCCTGTCGCCCCGCACCACTGATACCACTGGCCGCACTGGCGATCAGCTCACCAGGTTCTACCAGGCCCTTTTCCAAAAGCGGTATCCATCCCAATTGAATCGCGGTGGGATAACAGCCCGGGCAGGCTATCAACTGCGCATTGGCAATCTGTTCCCGATTAACTTCTGGCAAACCATAAACAGCGCTTTGAGCTAATTCCGGAGCGGCGTGGGCCTGACCGTACCACTGCTCCCAGGTAGGTATATCTTTCAAGCGGAAATCGGCGGACAAATCGATCACTCGAACTCCGCGCTCAATAAGTGCCGGTACCTGGGCCTGGGCAACGCCATGAGGTGTAGCGAAGAATACAACGTCACAATCCGCCAGCTGTTCGAGATCGGGGCTACAGAAAGACAGCTGCGAGTGCCCTCTCAGGCTAGGGAAAAGCTCGGCAACCGGGGTACCATTCAACGAACGGGAGGTGATTGCGGTAACTTCCGCTTGTGGATGTGTTGAGAGAAGCCGAAGTAATTCCACCCCTGTATAGCCGGTGCCCCCGACAATCGCTACTTTTATCACCTTGCTAAAATCTCCGGTATATCCGCCAACTGAGACGATAATCGTAAAACCAGACAGGCACTCTACCACAAGCCCCAGCATTTTAAGGATGTGCGGTGTCACAGCCCCCAAGGAACTCGCTAAAAAAGTCGTTTTCGCGTTATTTAGTTAGGCCTGGCAGCCTCGAAAATATACGCTTACAGCTTTCCTCCAAAGACGCGCTGGCGCCTTTGCTGGGGATGGCCCTGATCACCGGCATCCTGGCCGGAGGGGTAACTGTACTTTTTCGGCTGGCAATGGAGTGGCCGACCACGCTGTTTTTATCAATCCCACAAAATTACGAATCCCTTCCTCCTTTCTGGCGCTTCGCATTGCCAGTCATCGGCTCTCTGGTAGTGGGATGTATCTATTTATTTCTAAATCCCAGACGCCGCCAGGTGGGAGTGGTCCATGTCCTGGACCGGCTCTACAATCACCAGGGGCAAATGCCAATGCAAAATGCCCTGCTACAGTTTTTTGCCGGCGCAATAATTTTAATAAGCGGCCACTCGGTGGGGCGGGAAGGCCCAGCTGTACACCTGGGAGCAGCCAGTGGCAGCTGGTTAGCTAGGGCGCTGAAGCTCCCCAATAATTCCGGTCGCAACCTACTGGGGTGTGGTGTAGCCGCAGCAATTGCGGCCTCCTTTAATACCCCGCTGGCGGGCGTGGTATTCGCGATGGAAGTCGTGATGCTGGAATATACTGTGGCAGGTTTTTTACCGATAATTCTCGCGGCTGTTGCCGGTAGCGCCATTACCCAGCTGACTTTCGGTAGCCAGCCTGACTTTAATGTACCCGCGATTCAACTCAATTCCCTTGCCGAGCTGCCGCTACTTTTCGTTTGCGCACTGGTTATTGGGGTTCTCGCCGGATTATTTATCCGCTCCCAGCGTATTTTGATTCCCCAGCAGCGTTATTCCCCACTTCTTCGATTTCTCTTGGTTGGCCTTGTTACTGGCACCTTGGGTATCTGGGTACCGGAAATCCTGGGCGGTGGATATGACACTTTGCAGATGGCAATGCTGGGGGAGTTGGGGGTAGCGACACTCATTGCTATTGTCGCCGCGAAATTAGTCGCAACCGCTTTGGGGGCAGGGCTCGGAATTCCCGGTGGGGTAATAGGCCCCAGCCTGATTATCGGTGCCTGTATCGGTGGTATTGCCGGTGGCCTGGCTAACTTGTGGCTGGGTGAGCACACCGCGAGCCCCGGCTTTTATGCCATGGTGGGTATGGCGGCAATGATGGCTGCCATGCTCAATGCGCCTCTAGCTGCGCTACTCGCTATCTTGGAACTTACCTATAACCCACATATTTTATTCCCTGGAATGATGATGATCGTGGTGGCCACATTAGTAAGCCGCCAACTCTTTTCCACTATCGGTCTCTATCACGAAACGCTGCGAGCCCTGAATAAAGCGGGAATGCCGAGTTGGCGACAGCAAATGCTGAGCAGTGTCGGAGTTGCCAGCGAAATGAATCAGAGCTTTGTTGTGACTCCTAGGGAAATTACCCGCGCTGCGGCAACAGAATTAATTAATCAACATCCCGAGTGGATTCTTATCGACTTACCCAAGGAGCCGGCACCGCAACTACTGCGCGCAGCAGACTTGGCAACTTTTCTTCGCGGTGGTGCGAAAGAGGCGGCCGAGAGTGAAAAACAAGTTTCCTCCGCATCAGATAAATTACTAGACCCGGGAGAAATGATCGATTTATTGAGACTACCCGGCGAACGCAAACAGCTGGCGTCCCTAAGCTGGCGAGCGACAATGCTGGAGGCCTCGCAAAAGCTGGAGAGAAGTGGCGCGGATGGCCTATATGTCTGCCGTCATAAAAGCGGTTCGCTGGACAATCGCACGGCGGGCATTATTCTGCCGCTACAAATTAACAACTTTTACCGGAAGTAATTTTTCTTCCCGTTTCTTTTAAGGGGACTTTCAATGCTGTGGATCAAGGCTTTTCACATTATTGCGATGGTGTGCTGGTTTGCCGCACTTTTTTATCTGCCACGACTGTTTGTCTACCATGTCGATGCCACTGATGCCGTTAGTCGCGACCGCTTCTGTATTATGGAACGCCGCCTTTATCGCGGTATTGCCATTCCTTCCATGCTGGCCACCGTTGCCTTGGGCATTTGGCTCTACAGTTTGAACCCGGCCTACTACACCTCCGCCGGCTGGATGCACGCAAAACTGACTTTTGTTGTTCTCCTCCTGGGCTATCACCATATCTGTGGCGCCTATGTTCGCAAGTTTGCCCGGGGAACCGTTACCCGCAGCCGCCGCTACTTCCTAATATTTAATGAGTTCCCAGCAGTTGCACTTGTCGCCATCGTCATTTTGGTTGTCGTAAAGCCATTTTAATTTGGCGCGTATTCATTCCTTGTCAAAGGCGCTCAGCAACTAGAATTAGGCGCACAGCTAATGGCCGTCATGTAGAGCACTTATGGATACACCTCAGCCCGTTATTCTGACCGTTACTCACCACGACCCCAGCGGCAGCGCCGGAATTGCCGCAGATACTGAGACAGCGGTCAGTCTCGGCTGCCATGCGGCCTCGGCAGTTACCGCCATCAGCGTGTGTAACACCGGTGAATTGCTGGGTGTCGCCCCAGTCGACGACAGCCTGCTAATTGAACAAACCCGGGCCGTTCTGGAAGACATGCCGATCGCCGCGATCAAGGTCGGCTACCTGGGCTCTGTGGAGAATGTGCGCGCGCTTCACAGCGTACTCCACGACTACCCGGATATTCCCGTCGTTATCGACCCCGATGCCACACTGGCCGACAAAGATAGCGTACTCGCCCCGCCTCTGTGGGAGGCTATGGTGTCGCTGTTGTTGCCCAAGGCGACCATGGTGTGTCCCAACCGCAGGGAAGCGCGCGCCATGGCTGTGGAGGCCGATGTCCTCGATGCCATGGCCCAGGAAATCCTCGAATCCGGCTGTCGCTACCTGTTGCTGACTGGCGTGCCCCACGAGCAACAATTGCAGAACCGGCTCTACGATGAGCGCGGCCTGATGCGGGAGTTCAAGTGGGAGCGCTTGCAGCCAGCGGCCTATGGCGTCTGCGGCACCCTCGCTACTGCCATTGCCTGCCATATCGCCCACGGGCTGACCATTATCGAAGCCGTTACCCGCAGTCAGCAATACGCTTGGAGTGCGATCAAAGACAGCCGGCGCCTGGGCATGGGAAGGCCGATTCCCAACCGGCTGTTCTGGTGCGAACGCTAAACCTGGAGCTGCTGACACAAATTTCGCCCCTGCCCCGATCAGTCTCACCGTCCCCATGACGGTGAGATCTTCTGTCTACACAGTCTGTGACCGGTCGTCGCCAATCTACACATTGTCCTCAGGCGCCACCCCCGCGATAATGCTCCCCAGGCCCTTTATGCAGAACCTGAATATAAGTTTATGAGTAAATCCGAGCAGCTCTTCGCAGAAGCACAGCAGTACATTCCCGGCGGCGTTAACTCTCCGGTACGGGCTTTTCGCGCAGTCGGCGGTACCCCGGTGTTTATCCGCCGTGCCGAGGGCGCCTACCTCTACGATGCAGACGAGAAACGCTACATCGACTACGTACAGTCCTGGGGCCCCATGGTGCTGGGCCACGCACACCCGGAAGTTATTGAAGCCGTGGTAGAACAGGCCCAATCGGGACTGAGCTTCGGTGCGCCAACCGAATTGGAAACCGAACTGGCCGAAGAACTCTGCCGCCTGTGGCCGAATATGGACCTGGTGCGCTTCGTCAATTCCGGTACCGAAGCCACCATGAGCGCGATTCGCCTGGCCCGTGGATTTACCGGGCGCGACAAGATTGTGAAGTTCGAGGGCTGCTACCACGGCCACTCCGACTCCCTGCTGGTTAAGGCCGGCTCCGGGGCCCTGACCATGGGTGTACCCTCCTCTCCCGGCGTTCCCGCCGCCCTGGCAGATCACACCATCACCTTGAGCTACAACGATGCTGATAGTGTGCGCAGCTGCTTCGAAGAGCTGGGCGATCAAATCGCCTGTATCATCGTCGAGCCTGTTGCCGGCAATATGAACTGCATTCCGCCGGTACCCGGCTTCCTGGAAACCCTGCGCGAAGTTTGCGACCAGCACGGTGCCCTGTTGATTCTCGATGAGGTGATGACCGGCTTCCGGGTGAGCTTGACCGGGGCCCAGGGCTTCTACGGTATCGAGGCGGATATCACCACCCTCGGCAAAGTCATCGGCGGCGGTATGCCCGTTGGCGCCTTTGGCGGTAAACGCGAGATCATGGAACAAATCGCCCCTCTGGGTCCGGTTTACCAGGCGGGCACCCTGTCCGGTAACCCTGTGGCTATGGTCGCGGGCTTGGAAACCCTGCGTTTGGTGGAAGAACCCGCCTTCTACGAGCCTTTAATTGCCAAAACCGACCGTTTGGTGGAGGGCATCCTGACGGCCGGTAAAGCCGCAGGTATCCCAATTACTGCCAACAAGGCCGGCACCATGTTCGGCTTCTTCTTCACCGAAGAACCTAAAGTAACTAACTATCAACAGGTAATGGCCTGCGATAACGAGCGCTTTAACCGTTTCTTCCACGGCATGCTGGAAGAAGGTGTCTACCTGGCACCGGCCTCCTATGAGGCAGGGTTTATGTCCGCAGCTCATACCGATGAGGATATTGAGGCCACAATCACTGCCGCTGAACGCGTCTTCGCCCGCCTCGGCTAATTGCCCGCCCCTCTCCAGCACCCGCAGCCTGCGGGTGCTGCTTCTATACCCGTTTTACTTTACCCCCCTCCAATAAAGCCCCAGTCGCTTCACCGCAAAGTTATTGCGCTCAAAAAAACTAACAGCTAAAAATGTATACAAAATATAAAAGGTATACATTTTGAAAAACTCACCGTTTTCAGATACCAGCTTGTCCGCCATCAGCGCAGGCTTTGTCGCCGTGCTGGTGGGAGTAGCCAGTTCCGCCGCCATAGTCTTTGAAGCCGCGCGTGCAGCTGGCGCAAGTGAAGCAATGATCGCCTCCTGGATTGGCGCCCTGGGCCTGGGGATGGGCATTACCTGTATTGCCTTCTCTTGGTATTACCGCGCCCCGGTAATCACTGCCTGGTCGACTCCAGGTGCTGCACTTTTGGCCACCAGTTTAAGTGGCATCCCCATTGCTGAGGCGATTGGTGCTTTTGCGTTTAGCGCCCTGTTAACACTCCTCGTGGGCTTGTCCGGAGCCTTTGAGCGGGTAGCGCGAATGGTGCCGGCACCGATTGCCAGCGCTATGCTCGCAGGCATACTGCTGCAATTTGGTCTCTCAGTATTTACTTCTCTGCAGGCACAACCGCTATTGGTCGGCATCATGTTACTGACCTATCTAGTCGGGCGCCGTTGGGCGCCTCGCTATGCCATTATTTTGGTACTAGCGGCTGGAGTGGTGACTTGCTGGAAGTTGCAACTCATTGCATCGGCCCAGATCGGCTGGCAAGCGGCACACCCTGTTTGGGTAACGCCAGAATTCCGCCTCTCCACTTTAATTGGCATTGGCCTTCCTCTTTTTATCGTCACTATGACCTCTCAGAACCTGCCCGGAGCGGCAACCCTGGCCGCCAGTGGCTACAGTAGAGTGCCTATATCTCCTGTTATTAGTGGCACCGGCCTCACCTCTTTATTGCTGACACCGTTTGGTGGCTTTGCATTTAATCTGGCGGCTATTACCGCTGCTATTTGCACCGGCCCGGAAGCCCATCCCAACCCCGACAAACGCTATACCGCCGGCATTGCCGCCGGTATTTTTTATCTGTTGGTGGGCCTCTGTGGCGCTAGCGTTGTGGCATTATTCAGCGCCTTCCCCCAGTCGCTGATTGCCGGCCTCGCCGGCTTGGCACTGATTGGCGTCATTGGTAGCAGCCTGGCTGGCGCAACAGCCGAGGCCGACAGTCGCGAAGCCGGAATTATCACTTTTCTGATCAGTGCTTCCGGTATCAGCCTCTTCGGCATTAGCTCTGCCTTTTGGGGCCTGCTGGGGGGGCTGATGTGTTACTGGTTTTTCAAGCGCAGGAATTAATAAACATCAATGGGCCTCTACGAAAAAATTAAGTCGGACTTGCAGCATGGGCGCTTCGCCGCCGGCCAGGTGCTAAAGCAAGCCGAACTGGCAGAGCTTTACGCCGTGAGCCGTATTCCGGTTAGGGACGCTCTACAAAGATTGAAAAATGAGGGCTGGTTAACCGGACACGGAAAACGCGGCGTCGCAGTGCCGCAGTTTGACCCTATTGAAGTGGAAGACCTCTACCTGATGCGCATGCGCCTGGAGCCGCTGCTGCAATCCCTGGCACTGGAAAACCTTAATAGAGAGATTCTGGGGCGGGCCAGAGATATTCTGGAATCCATGCAAGCCAAACCTGAACTCTCCGCCGAGCAGATCGGAAAAATGAATTGGGAGTTCCATGCCTGTATTTACCGGGCAGCTGCAAGACCCACGCTATTTAGTACCGTCGAGCAACTGCACCGGCAATGTGAGCGTTATATCGGTTACCAATCCCACGGTCTGAATTACCAGGACAACAGTCAGGACGAGCACTTTGCAATACTCAATGCACTCCAAGAGGGAAACGGGGACCAAGCCGCCGCACTGCTGGCAAAGCATATAGAAGCCGCCGGCAAACTATTGGTAAGGCACTTACATCAGCCCCATTTTTAAACCGCTTTCCCTCAGCAATCGAAAATCACCCACTGCGGCAATTTGATATGATGGCTGCCAATTGCGGCTGCGGGGTTTCTGCGGCCCTATGGATAGCCGGAGTAATTTCCCGATGAGCCAAAGATTCGGCCGTGGTGCCTACCCCAACACTCGCCTGCGTCGCCTGCGTGCAAAGGATTTTTCCCGTCGACTGGTGCGGGAAACCCAGTTGAGCAGTGACGACTTGATCCTGCCACTGTTTGTTATTGAGGGGCGTAACGAAACCCAAAAAGTCGCCTCAATGCCGGGTGTTGAACGCCTGAGCGTAGACCTGTTGGCCAAGAAAGCGAAGACAGTTCAAGAGTTGGGAATCCCCGCAATAGCCCTGTTTCCGGTAGTCGACCCGTCGGCAAAGTCCGATTGCGCCAGTGCCGCCCACGACGCCGATGGCTTGGCACAAAGGGCTGTTCGCGAGCTGAAAAATGCGGTACCGGAATTGGGAGTTATCACCGATGTAGCCCTGGACCCCTTTACCAGCCACGGCCAGGACGGGCTGATGGACCACAGCGGTTATATCGTCAACGACGAAACCGTTGAGGTATTGGTACAGCAGGCCCTGTCACACGCTGCAGCCGGTGCCGATATGGTGGCCCCCTCGGATATGATGGATGGCCGTATCGGAGCCATTCGCGATGCTCTCGAAGGCGCGGGCCACAGCAATACCCTGATTATGTCCTACGCCGCTAAATATGCCTCCGCTTACTACGGCCCCTTCCGCGATGCAGTGGGCTCTGCCGGGAACTTGAAAGGTGGCAATAAAGCAAGCTACCAAATGGACCCCGCCAATACCGATGAGGCATTGCACGAGTGCGCCCTGGATCTGCAAGAGGGCGCAGATATGGTGATGGTGAAACCCGGTATGCCCTACCTGGATATAGTGCGTCGGGTAAAAGAAGAATTGCGGGTTCCCACTTTCGCCTATCAGGTGAGCGGGGAGTATGCGATGCACTGCGCCGCCTTTGAAAATGGCTGGTTGAAGCGAGAGGCGGTTATTCTGGAGTCCTTACTGGCCTTTAAGCGCGCCGGTGCCGACGGCATCCTCACCTATTTCGCCGAAGAAGCCGCACAGTTGCTGCAAGACTGATAGCCGGCGATAAAGCGCGCGATTCAATCGCGCGCTACCTTCCCTAGGGCCACTGATCTTCCAGGTCAGGCCCCACCGGCTGGGCTTCCTCTACCGGTACGCTGTGAGCCCTCCCGCCAAAAGTATTATCTCTTGGCAGCTCCAGGGGCTCCTCTTCATAATCGGAGCCATACTCGGGATCTACACCAAACTCTTCCGCATCGTCACCTCGAAGTTGTTCCTGCAATTGTTGGCGGCGCTGATCGCGCATCTGCTGCTCACTGGTATCCACCCCCCAACCGGGACTCATCTCCTCTCTGGGAGCCGCTTCGTCGCGACCATTGCCAAATAGATTGCGGAACCAGCGCCAGCGGTTCTGCCCCCGACATTCCGGCGCCGGTTGCAGCTGGCTCTCGTAGGAGAAAGGAATCTCATAACCACCGCGACAGTAATCCGGGTCCATAAACTGCCCCCGGGAGTTCACTGACTTAAGCTCCACTCCTCGGGGCATCTCTGCCGGTCCATGTTGATGGGGCAGCTTGCGCATAATCTCCGTCCAGATCGGCAGTGCGCCGGTGGAGCCAGTTAGGCGCGTGCGCTCATTGTCGTCGCGCCCGAGCCAGACTACAGCGGTTACTTCCGGCGAGAAGCCCGCAAACCAACTATCGCGGTTATTGTTAGTGGTTCCGGTTTTCCCGGCAAAGGCGATGCTACTTGGCAAGCGCTTGGCAGAGCGGCGTCCGGTACCCTCACGCATGGCCTGCTCCAGCCCCCAGCGCAACAGGTAAGCTGGAACGGGGTCGACACCGCGATTAGCCTTGCGGCGGAAGTGCTGTACACGGCCGCCCTGGGCATCGGAAACCGCCAGCAGTGTGCGCGGCTGTACCGTCTCACCATTGTTCGCGATGGTCTGGTACATACCGGCAACTTCGAACGGGGTCATCTCCACAGCACCAAGCAACATCGCCGGCACTCGGGGGAGCCTGGATTCAACACCCAGGCGGCGAATCGTCTGGCGCACATTCTGCAGGCCGAGATCCAATCCCAAATGGGCCGTCGCCAGGTTATAGGACTTGGCCAGAGCGATATATAGCGGTATCTGTCCGTGAGCGCGCTTATCGAAGTTCTGCGGCATCCATACATCGCCATCCGCCTCTTCAATTCTCACCGGGGCATCATCGATCAGGGTGGCCAGGTTGTACTCTTCCGGTCGCTCTAGAGCAGTGAGAAACACAGCCGGCTTAATCAGGGAGCCCACCTGGCGGCGGGCTTCCAGCGCCCGGTTGAAGCCTGGGTAGTCCGGGTTCCGATCTCCCACCATGGCGAGCACATTGCCGTTGCGATTATCCAACAATACTGTCGCGGCCTGGAGTGAATTGGCTTTGATCCCTCGGTCTTTCTCCAGCTGGCTAACGCCCTGACTGATGGACTCCTCCGCCAACTTCTGCACCGAAGGGGCCAAGGTGGTGTAAACCCGTAAACCCGAAGTGCGCAATTCCTCGTAGGAGTAGTAGGGACGCAATTCAATCAACAGCCGCTCAGTAAAGGCCGGGTAAGGATTCTGCGCACCGACACCACCCTTGACCACCCCCAGAGGCTTGGCGGAATACTTCTGGAACTCCTCCTGAGTAATCAGCCCCTGCTCCAGCATCAATTCCAGCACGGTATTGCGCCTTTGCAGTGCTCTCTCGGGATTGCGCCAGGGGTTGTAGTAAGACGCACCTTTCGCCAGCCCCACCAACAGCGCTACCTGATGGGGTTCCAAGGTGTCCAGGGGCTGCTGGAAATAGAATTCAGAGGCCAACCCAAAGCCATAAATACCTCTGGCACCCTGCTGACCCAACCATACTTCGTTGATGTATTCCTGCAGGATATAGCGCTTGTCGTAGTGCACCTCCATCAGGATGGCCATCAGGGCCTCGTTGAATTTACGCCTCAGGCTGGGCTTATGGTCAAAAAAGATATTTTTGACCAACTGCTGAGTAATTGTGGAGCCACCCTGTACCAATCGTCCGGCTTTTGCGTTGGCCACCATGGCCCGGGCAATACCGCGAGGGGAAACACCAAAGTGATTGAGAAAGTCCTGGTCCTCAACAGCAATCAGGGTATTGGCTACCAAGGGAGGAATATCATCGAAACGCACTGGATTGCGGTCGTCACCTCCCCCTAGTAGAGAGCCGATATTAGCTGCGTCCAGGCGAAACTCTGCCAGGCTTCGGCCATTGTCATCACGCAGGCCGCTGATTTGATCATTGCGCAGACGGAAGGAGACCACCGCAGCAGGCTGGCGGCCATTGGCATGGATAAAGTCCCGGCGCCAGACCTTGTAATTCATTCCGTCCTGAACCCAGGAACCAGGCTCACTCAGAGTGCCCTGCTTGCGGTAATTCAAGGCAGCAAATTCGGACTCCAACTCATCCGGATGCATTGCCATACCCTCGCGCAGCACCAGCGGACGAGCGTAGACTCGGGCGGGGAGTTGGTATTGACGGCTATCCAGTCGCTCGCGCAGCTGCACATCCAGGTAAGCCATATACGCTGCCAGCGCCAGGGAGCCCACCAGGGCTAAAAGCACTAGCAGCTTGAGCCAGCGATATCGTCGTTTGGGCTTTGACGCTCTGACGCGCCGGCGTTTCGTTGATGCCATATGAGGATTCAGTCCCGCTGCCAACTCAGTACATCAAGCGACTCATGAGACCTAACCAGCCCCAATCGAAGAGTCGAAGGCAGGGTACCAGCAGGTGGCAGCTCCGCTGGTATCTTGCTGCCAGTGCCTTTCAGCACTGGCGGGCCCACTCAATTAGCGGGCTAAAATCCAGGCTTGGCAGTATCTATCACCTGGCGGTTTACGTGAAGGTGCTATTTACACCTGTGCGAGGATTGACCGCAGCAACCGCCTATAAGTTCACCAAGATGTAACAAGCGCCTATGTGAGGGTTTGCTGTCGCCAGCCCTCCCCAATGCCTTGCACTTGGCAAAATCACGTCCATAATGCGGCGGAAATGTAGACAATAAGCCCGAATAGGAATGATATGCAGCAATACGATCTCTACGGCATAGGTGCCGCCCTACTCGATACAGAAATCGAAGTGTCGGACCAGGATTTGAGCAGCCTTGGCGTGGAAAAGGGAATCATGACCCTGGTAGATGATGCCCGTCAGCAACAGCTGGTAGACGACCTTCAAAACCATATGGTCACTGCCAAGTTGGCTTGCGGTGGCTCCGGTGCCAATACAGTCATTGCTGCCAGCTATTTCGGTCTCCGCACCTTCTATTCGTGCAAAGTTGCCGCTGACGAGAATGGTGATTTCTACAGAAACAACCTGAACAGCGCCGGGGTCGACTACCCCGAAACACTGAAGCAAGCTGATGAGGGCACTACCGGCAAATGCCTGGTGCTTATCACCCCGGATGCCGAACGCAGTATGAACACCTATCTGGGAATGAGTGAACAGCTCTCAGTCGCTGAACTGGATAGCGATGCACTGTCCGCCTCCAAGTGGGCCTATATCGAAGGCTACCTGGTCTCCTCTGAAACGGGTCGTGCCGCAGCGATCAAGCTTCGCGAAGAAGCTGAAGCCCACGGAGTTAAAACCGCTCTCAGCCTGTCTGACCCGGCTATGGTTCAGTTCTTCGGCGAAGGGCTGCGGGAAATGATTGGCGGCGGTGTGGATATGCTGTTCTGCAACCGGGATGAGGCTCTGGGCTTTACCGGTACTGACTCTGTGGAGGGCGCCGTTGAAGCGTTGCGCGATTACTGCCGCAGTTTCGCGATTACCCTGGGCGCCGATGGCGCACTGCTATGGGACGGCAACGACGTTCACCGCATAGAGAGTCCCGAAGTCCGCGCCATCGATACCAACGGCGCAGGCGATATGTTTGCCGGTGCTTTCCTCTACGGTATCAACCGCGAAATGAGTTTTACCGAAGCCGGCGAACTCGCTTGCCGCGCTGCCGCCCAGGTGGTGAGCCAATACGGCCCGCGACTAGAAGCCGAGCAACACTCCGAATTACTCGCACCGGTTGTTTAATAGCAATTGCCTAATAGCAGTTATCTATAGACACATGATTTCCAGGGGGCCCTAAGGCTTGGGCCCTCTGGAATGGTGGAGCATCCCCGGGTAGCTATCCAGCTCCGGCAGCCCCGTCGCTGCGGAAATACCGAAGCCTTGGGCATAGTCCACCCCCATCTGGCTCAATTTTTCCATTAACTCCGGGCTCTCTACATACTCGGCGATAGTGCTGATACCCATTCTCTTCGCCAAGTGATCAATAGTGCTCACCATTGCGCTATCAATTTCATCCTCGAGCATATTGCGCACAAAGCTTCCGTCGATTTTAAGAAAATCTACCGGCAGCTGGCGCAGATAAGCCAGGGAGGAAACACCGCGACCAAAGTCATCCAGGGCAAAGCTGCAACCAGCGGCTCTCAGCTTGTGGATAAATATCAGGGCTCGTTCGAGATTATTAATGGCGCTGGTTTCTGTAATTTCAAATTGAACCCGCGAAGGCGTTACACCGGCATCGGACAAAGACTGCAGCACAAAATCAGCAAAGGTCTCATCCCCCAGGCTGATACCGGAAATATTGACCGCATAATTAATTCCGCCCATCCCCAGGCGCTGCTCCTGGGCCATATAGTCAAAGACCCGGCGAATTACCCAACGGTCCACTTCCTCGATCAAGCCGTAGCGCTCTGCGGCTGGCAAAAACAGCCCCGGTGAAATCACTCCACCATCACGGCCGCGCATCCGCACCAGGATTTCATAGTGGTGGACATTGCGGTCCCCCTTTAGTGAAACCACTGGCTGTCGGTACAACATGAGGCGATCTTCCCGCAAAGCCGCGTGAATTTCCGCAACCCAGGTAGTCTCGCGACGCTTCTCCAATACCTTACGGGAGTCGCCAAACAGCTTAACGCGATTTCTGCCCTGCTCGCGGGCACTGCAACAGGCATCATTGGCCGACGCCAGTAACTGACTGGCACTGGGGGTAAAGTGATCGACACCAACAACACCGATCGACACCGCGACCCGGTTGTCATTCCCCTCCCAGAAAAAACTGAAGTTCTGCACAGAGTCGCGCAGCCGAGCCACCACACGACCACCTTCTTCCAGGGTGCAGTCGCGCAGTAGTATCGCAAACTCATCACTGCCGACTCGGGCAAATAGATCATCGCTGGAGAGGCAGCGCTTGATTAACTCCACCAACTGAACCAACAACTGGTCCCCGGCAACAAAGCCCAGGGTATCGTTAATAACTTTGAATTGATAAACATCCAGGTAGAGCAATACATGGTGCTGGCGTTTATCGACACAGAGGCTGAGTTGGCTTTGCAGCTCACTCTCAAAGAATTGTCGGTTGGGCAGTCGGGTTAAGGCGTCGTGGCTGCTTTGCCACATAAGGCGAGTGGAAACCCGGCGTGCGGCAGAGGTATCCCGCAGCACCAAAACATAATTTTTAAGCACCCCCATATCCCAAAGAGCCATTACCTGCACGGTCACTTCAAGTGGGACATGCTCTTCCCCTGGGCGCTCAATACAGGCATTAAACTCTCTGGTTCTGGGTACTTCACCCAGGTCACTGGATGCCGGCAATATCGGCTCTATCGCATCGCCCCGGCTATTGCACAGGCGCAAACCTTCACTGAGTGGCTGGCCGGGCAGCAGTCCAACCAGGTCCCCAGTCATTTCGTTGACCAAGGGGTTGGTGTAAACCACCGTGCCCGCAGCATCGGTGACAATGACACCATCGGCAACTTCACCGAGAGCCGCCTCCGCCGCCTGTAAACTGATCTGCTCACAGGGACGCAGCCCCTCTTCCAACTGGGCGAGGGGGCCGAGATAACTTGCCGCCTCTGGATTAAACAGCGTCACGGGAAAACTCACTCAAAACACAACAGAGCAAAGCGCAAACCTTTCCCGGCAGCGGGGAGGTGCCTTGCGACAGGCCATAACCGAAAAAGGTTACCGACATCATCGCCCACGATCGCCGATTTTATTCAATTATCCAGCCTCCCAGCCGAGTTTTTTCTACAAATGTATAAATTGCACATTCACAGATTGCTGCGCAAGAAATTTTTTAATTTCTCGTCTTCAAATACTCGTTGTAGAGTTGTGCTGAGCAGTCCATTCACACGGCTTTGGACTTCTTCACGGCTGGGCTTAACCAGGTTCCGATCTTTGCCGGAAGCGCTGTAAGTGCCGAAATAAGTGCGAGGACCAATTTTCACTTCCAGGTGAATTTCAGCAGAGGTGTCAATCTCGGTGGTATAAACCGTATTTGGACTGTTGTAGGTGAGTTTTACCAATTTTGCGATCATCTGAACTTCCGGCGCGGTATCGGTAATTCGGAATGACCAATTTGAAAAACCCTCACGCAATCCCGCTGCAATAGCCTCACCAGCGTCATTGCCAATACTTACCTGAGCAGTATCCGCATAAACACCACCCAATGATCCCAAGCCGCCAGAGGGCAGTTCATTAACTCCCATCACACTCATACTAAAGCCTTCGCCTATCGCTTCAGGAGCAACCTGGACCTGAGGCTGCAGCCAAATTTGCAGCGGGCTGTGAGCACAAGCGCTGAGTAGCAGTGCACCAGCAAAAACCAATAACTTCTTCATGTTTAATTCCCCCTCACTTCAAAAAAACTGCCAATTCAGCCATGGTGATGGTGGTGGTGCTCACCCTCATCACTCATCCGAACTATTGGCACAAGAATATCTACACTGCTGCCATCGGCAAAAAGCAGTCGCAACGGCAACTCCTCCCCCGCCTGCAAGCGCAGACCTTTAATCATTAAGTGAACTCCACCGGGAGCCATATCTACACTTGCCCCGGCGGCAATCGTCAGCTGATCCAGCGGGCGCATCCGGTTTATTCCATTCTCCGATATTGTGGTATGCAGGTCTGCTGAAGCCTGTTCAACACCCGGCAACTCCACACCCGTGAGTACCTGACTCGAATCACCAGTGTTGTGCAGCGACACAAAGGCAGCGCTCATCGAAGGCCCCGGAGGAGTTTCCCGGGCATACCCCTCCGCCGTAATTCCTATGGAATAGGCGCCTTTAGACACAAGGAGTGCGGTGATTAAAAAGGCAAATGCCAATACTTTTTTCATGGTGCCCCTCCGCTGGGCTTAATCAGAATCAGTTTCGCCGGATTCCCGACTTTGATATCTCCACGCACCCGATACCCGGGTACAGCCTCGCGCAGTTGCTGATAAACCCAACGGCCCTCAGCATCACTGCGCGCTACGATAATGACGCGCAGCTGCTCGCTGCGAATCCTGCCCGCTACTCGCTGCAACTGTTCCACCAGCCCGGCAGACCTTGCTGCAAGTTCACCGGCTGGCAGACCTATCACCTCCCCTTGCGGTAAATCGAGCTGCGCTCTCCCCCGCTCGCGGACCAACTGTGTACGCACTTCAGCCACCAGCGGATTGGCCGGGGCCAACATCTCGGCCCGTTTCAACAGGGTATTCACCTCCCCAAAATCCCTGCGACGCAGGGCGTCCCGCGCCCGCTCAACATAGGTGACCACAATGGTTTGAATACCGGTTTCTGCCTTGCTGTTATCCGGTTGCAGTTGCAATACACGCAGGTAATAGTCGTAGGCACTGGCGCCGGCAGGCTGGGTTAGATGCCCTTTGCGCAGCGCCTGTTCCGCACGACTCAAAAAAAAGGAAATATTGTTGCGCCGAACCTGGTCTTGGGATGGCGTCTTTTTAGGGGCGGGAGGAGGGACAACCGTTTTAGGTGCGGGCTTATTGGATGAGCAGGCCCCCAGGCAAAATGCCAGTAGCAGTAAAACCCCAAGGCTGTGAAGGCGTTCAAATGACGGCAAAACAATCCCCTATTGTTGTTTTTTTGTACCACTGGCGTCGCTATACTGCTGCGGCGACTGAACCCCCGTCTGGTGCAGCAGTCTGAACTATGCGCCCGACTATAATGAATTTTTTCATCTATGGCTGTGATGACCAAAAGTTTCCGAAAAAATTTCCTCGTTCTGCTGACAATCCTGCTGGCCACAACCAGCATTGGAGCTACAGCGCAGAATTCCGATAACCCTTTTGCCTCGCTGAGCAGCGCCCAGGAAAACACTTTTCTGCCGGTTGATGAAGCTTATCAGCAGGATCTGCTCTTTGATGCCAACGGCCTCAGTGCACTCTTCCAGATCGCCCCAGAGTACTACCTCTATCGCGAAAAACTGGCGCTGTACAGGGTCGATAATGGTGAAAAAACTCCCATCCCCCTGAACCTGCCAACCGGTGAAGTCATTTGGGACGACTATTTCGAGAAAGAGACTGAG
The DNA here is from genome assembly GCF_052467615.1 of Microbulbifer maximicatervae (SeqCode). NCBI lineage: Bacteria > Pseudomonadati > Pseudomonadota > Gammaproteobacteria > Cellvibrionales > Microbulbiferaceae > Microbulbifer > Microbulbifer maximicatervae (SeqCode). The sequence goes on along the minus strand of NZ_CP174319.1, from coordinate 5,160,402 downwards.
GTCTACCGAGGCCAGCTCGAATTTGCCCTGGAAATCCCTGAAACCAGCGGTTCTACCCAACTGGAGCTCCACTATCAAGGCTGCGCAGATGCCGGCCTTTGCTATCCACCTCAGACCCGATACTACAGTGTGGATTTTGCCAGTCAGGATATAGAACCGCAGGACAGCGCCTTAATTACAGGCGCGCCCACTCCGCCAGCGAGTGCTGGCGGTGCCGCAGGCAGTAGCAATGTCACCTTATCACTGGCGCTGCTTCTCGCATTTGCCGGTGGCTTGATCCTGAACCTGATGCCCTGTGTCTTCCCAGTACTGTCGATTAAATTACTGGCAGTGAGCCAGGCGGCACAAAATGCAAGCCAAAGGCACCACCACGGCTGGGCTTATACACTGGGCGTAGTTTTGAGCTTTGTGGCTATCGCCGCTGTGATGCTCGCCCTTCGCGCCGGCGGAGAGGCTGTCGGCTGGGGCTTCCAGCTTCAATCCCCCTGGTTGGTGGCAGCACTCGCCTACCTGTTTTTTATCATGGGGTTAAGTCTGTCCGGAATGACCGAACTCGGCAGTAACCTGATGGGTATTGGCGGCAACCTGAATAAACGTCAGGGGTTGTCGGGCTCTGTGGCATCCGGCGCGCTGGCAACCTTGGTGGCCAGTCCCTGTACTGCGCCGCTGATGGGCTCCGCACTGGGGTTTGCTGTTACGCAGCCCGCGCTTATTGCGCTAAGTGTTTTTGCCGCCCTTGGCGCCGGTATGGCGGCCCCCTTCCTGTTGTTGACCTATATCCCCGCTCTGGCGGAAAAGCTGCCCAAACCCGGCCCCTGGATGGATCGCCTGAAGCAGTTGTTGGCATTCCCGATGTATCTCACTGCGGTATGGCTACTGTGGGTTCTGGGCCGACAAGCCGGGGGGGATGGAGTTGCCCTGGTACTGGCTGGTGCTGTAGCCATTGCATTTGCCCTGTGGCTTTGGCCGCGTCCGCAATGGCACTGGCTGCGCGGTTCCCTGGCCCTGGCCTCCCTGGCCTTGGCAGTTTTTCTCCTTCCGCAACTGAAAACCATCAATCAGTCTGAACAATTGTCCAGCAACGATTACTGGGAGCCCTATTCGGCAGAGAGACTGGAGACTGCACGCAGTGAGGGGCGTGCAGTTCTGGCCAATATGACCGCGGCCTGGTGCATCACCTGCCTGATGAATGAGAAAGCTGTGCTGTCGAGCACCGAGGTCAGTGATGCTTTGGAGCGCCTCAACGTGGTCGCGCTGAAAGGCGATTGGACCAACCAGGATCCGCGAATCAGCGAATTATTGGCCAAATACGGGCGTACCAGTGTGCCGCTGTATCTCCTCTATCCCGCCGATGGGGGCGACGCAAAAATACTGCCGCAAATACTTTCTCAAGATGATTTACTACAGGAATTGGAGAACGCTGTGGACTCCCCTTTGAGCACTGGGGTGACTCAGTAAAGTTTTTGACGCCTTTGTAGCCAATAACCCAAGGTAAACAGGCCACAGCCCGGATATTTTGAACTAATTTTTTGCCCAATATCGCCGAACTGCTGCTAACTTCGATAAACTCCGAGTCTGGCATGGACAGGGAGTCACTTTTGCGGCAGACTCGGTTAATGAGTTCGGGCAGCTAGGCCGAAATTTCGAGTTTGCCCGCAAGATAGCCAATTTTAACCCACTTTATATGGGTTTTCGGCAACTTTCTTCAGGGCGAATTATGGCTAAACTTCTTCTCCTTCACGGCCCCAACCTAAATCTTTTAGGCAGTCGCGAACCGCACATCTACGGGTCTACCACCCTGGCGGATATCAATGAAGCCGCCGAGCGCCAGTGCGACGCCGCCGGCCACGAACTGGAAGTCCTGCAGAGCAATAGTGAATCAGCCCTGCTCGAACGAATCCACCTGGCGGCGACCAGTGGGGTCGACTTTATCGTGATCAATCCCGCTGCGTTCACCCATACCAGTGTCGCCTTGCGCGACGCCCTAGCAGCCGTTGCCATCCCGTTTATTGAGCTTCATCTGTCCAATCCCCACGCCAGGGAAGCTTTCCGACACCATTCCTATCTTTCAGATCTGGCCTGCGGCGTAATCTGTGGCTTTGGCGCCAACAGCTACACCCTGGCCTTACAGGCAGCCATCCACCAACTGGATGCCACACCTGCACAACAATGAATCAAACTGCGAGTAAATAACTATGGATATCCGCAAAATTAAAAAATTGATTGAGCTGCTCGAAGAATCGGATATCGGCGAGCTGGAAATCAAAGAAGGCGAAGAGTCCGTGCGCATCAGTCGCGGCGTCAGCAGCGCAGCCCAACCCGTTGCACCGATTTACAGCGCGCCTCCCGCACCGGTTGCCGCCCCCGCTGCTCCGGCGCCCAGCGCTCCTGCTGCCCCAGCTGAAAAAGAGTCCAAGCCGGCTATCAGCGGACACGCGGTAAAATCCCCGATGGTAGGCACCTATTACGCTGCCCCCAGCCCTGGCGCCGAGGCCTTCGTGAAAGTGGGCCAGCAGGTCAAAGTTGGCGATGTTGTGTGCATCGTCGAAGCGATGAAAATGATGAACCAGATCGAAGCCGACAAGGCCGGTACCATTGAGTCGATCCTGCTGGAGGACGGCCAACCGGTTGAGTTTGACCAGCCCCTCGTGACCATCGTCTGAGTGGGGTAAGTCACAATGTTCGACAAAATCCTAATCGCCAATCGCGGCGAAATCGCATTGCGGATTTTGCGCGCCTGTAAAGAGATGGGCATCGCCACTGTGGCGGTGCACTCTTTGGTAGACCGCAATCTCAAGCATGTACGCCTGGCCGACGAATCTGTATGTATCGGCCCCAACCCATCCCCGCAGAGCTACCTAAATGTGCCGGCCCTGATCTCCGCCATGGAAATCACCGACGCAGTAGCCGTGCACCCCGGCTATGGCTTTCTCGCAGAGAACGCGGACTTCGCCGAGCAGGTGCAAAAGAGCGGCTTTACCTTTATTGGCCCTGACCCGGATGTGATCCGCCTGATGGGGGACAAGGTGTCTGCAATTGCCGCCATGAAAAAGGCTGGCGTTCCCACCGTTCCAGGCTCTGACGGCCCGCTGCCCGATAATAGCGAACGCTGCATGGAGATCGGCCGCAGCATCGGTTATCCGGTCATTATTAAAGCTGCCGCCGGTGGCGGTGGTCGCGGCATGCGCGTAGTGGAAAGGGAAGAGGAACTGGTGAACGCGATTGCCGTGACCAAGTCCGAAGCCCAAGCGGCCTTCGGTGACGGCACCGTCTACATGGAAAAATTCCTGCAGAATCCCCGCCATGTTGAGATCCAGGTAATGGCCGATGGCCAGGGCAACGCCATCCATCTGGGCGATCGCGACTGCTCCCTGCAGCGCCGCCATCAAAAAGTTTTGGAAGAAGCCCCAGCTCCGGGCATTCCCGATGAGGTACGCGAGCAGGTACATGAGTCCTGTGTACAAGCCTGTATCGATATCGGCTATCGCGGCGCGGGTACTTTTGAATTCCTGTATGAAAATGAGCGCTTCTACTTTATCGAAATGAACACCCGTATCCAGGTGGAGCACCCCGTTACCGAAATGGTAACCGGTGTCGACCTGATCAAAGAGCAAATTCGGGTTTGTGCCGGTGAGAAGCTATCCCTGAAACAGGAAGATATCGTAATCAAAGGTCACGCCTTTGAGTGCCGTATCAATGCCGAAGATCCGCAGACCTTCTTCCCCAGCCCCGGCAAGGTAAACAACTTCCATATGCCTGGCGGCTTGGGTGTGCGGGTCGACTCCCATCTCTACTCCGGATACTCGGTACCCCCCAACTACGATTCCATGATCGCCAAGCTGATCACCCATGCGGAAGATCGCGAAACCGCGTTGGCGCGTATGCGTGTGGCCCTGTCGGAACTGGTAGTGGACGGCATCAAAACCAATATTCCCCTACAGGAAGAGTTGGTACGAGATGAAAACTTTGCCAAGGGTGGGGTCAATATCCACTACCTGGAGAAGAAGTTAGGTCTTTAAGCGCTCGCCAGCCGGGGCAAAGTTAGCGAGAATTGCGGCAAACATAACGACACTGAACCTTGCCAAGGATGGCGTGGCAACCGTCGTTATCTGAGTGCGGCCCAGCCGCAACAATGCCGTAAACATCGCTACAACATTTCCGGAATAATTATGCCCTGGCTACAACTCCGCGTGGACACCGACCGTGATCACGCGGAAAAAATCGAAGACGCACTGCTTTTTGCCGGTGCCGTATCTGTCACCCTGCAAGACAACGCTGATCAACCGATCCTTGAACCCGGGCTCGGAGAGGTGCCCCTATGGGAGCAAACACGGGTTACCGGGTTGTTCGATGCGGAGGTGGACACCTCAGTTACCGAGGCAAAAGCAGCTTCCTTCCTATGCGAAATACTGCCCAATGCCCGCTGGGAGCAACTTGAGGACAAGGATTGGGAGCGGGAGTGGATGACCCACTACAAACCCATCCAGTGCGGCCCCAATTTGTGGATCTGCCCCAGCTGGTGTGAGCCACCACAGCCGGACGCCGTGAACCTGCTGCTCGATCCGGGCCTAGCCTTCGGCACTGGCACGCACCCAACTACTTTCCTATGTCTGCAATGGTTGGCACAGCAGGAGCTCGCAGGTAAGAGTGCCATCGACTTCGGTTGCGGCTCGGGTATTCTGGGGATTAGCGCACTTCTACTGGGAGCAGAGCGAGTTCTCGGCACCGATATCGATCCCCAGGCATTGCTCGCCAGCCGCGACAATGCCCAGCGCAACGGCATAGACCCCGAGCGCTTCCCGGTCTACCTGCCAGAACAAATGCCGAGCGAAGCCGCCGATGTTATGTTGGCCAATATCCTCGCCGGCCCCCTGGTAGAACTCGCCCCTCAACTGATACGGCTCACTCAATTGGGCGGAAAAATTTGCCTGTCCGGCATCCTAAGTTCCCAGGCAGAGCAGGTGAAAAATGCTTACAGCGAATGGATTGAGTTCGATCCTGACGGCGAACACGAGGGATGGGTCAGACTGACAGGCAAGCGGGTGCGCTAAATGCGCTCCCCAGCACTACGCGGGACCCCTTTGGGCTGATAAACTTGGCTGCTAAATAAACTGCGCTCTAGTCGAATGTCTCAACTGGTAACCCGCTGCCCTCATTGCAGCACATCATTTCATATTAATGACCAGCAACTGCGCGCTGCCCGCGGCGCCGTTCGCTGTGGGTCTTGCCTGCAGGTGTTTCGCGCAGACGAAAATATCGTTTTCTCAGAAAGTGATAGCGAGAGCCGCAATGATTTGGAGGCTTTGCTGGAAGACGATGACTTCCTGATCCACGACGATATCGAGCTCGACGAGGACGAACCCGCCACCCCGCCATCTCCACCAGCTGTAGATCAAACTGCCGGTCGGGAGAGTGCAACCAATGAGGGGGCACCTGACAGCGCGCCCAAATCTGAACCAAAAGAATATAGTGCAGCAGCGCAGGAATTAATTGGTGATGCCTTTGGCGACCACGAGTGGCAGGAGCTGGAAGCATCTCACACCGAAGAGGAAGCGGAACCCGAAGAGGACCTGGATAAAATCCTCAAGCCGGACTGGGAAGAACTTCCTGATTTTGATTCTGACCCTTCGCCCGAGTACAACGGCCAACCTGAAGTACCGGAGTTTGGAACCTCTAGCTCCCTCGCTGAGGAATCGTCTTGGGACAACAATGAGCCTGCTGTATCAACCGAGTCTGTAGATACACCTCCCCCCACAGAGGAAAGCCGCCAAGAGCCTTACTTCGGTGGCGAATCTACCACTGCTGAAGAGCCCCAGCGGGAGCAATTAATCTCAGCTATCCAGCCCGCGCCTGTGGAGATGTCGTGGGGAGTTCCCAAAAAGAAACGCACAACCTCTCCCTGGCTGTGGCGTGCATTGATTCCCCTATCGATCCTCGGCATAGTAATTCAGGTTGCATACTTCCAGTTCGATAGCCTCAGCCGCAAACAGCCCTGGCGGGACTTCTATGCTGCCGCCTGCCCACTATTCGGCTGCACCTTACCCCAGCTAAAAGATACCCGGGCGATCCAGGCCACAAACTTAATGGTGCGCACCCACCCGCAGCTGCAGGGCGCACTGGTAGTGGATGCAGTGCTGCTAAATACCGCCCCCTACGCGCAACCCTTCCCCAACCTGTTGCTGAACTTCAGCGACCTGAAGGACAAGGCTGTGGCCAGTCGCCGGTTTACCCCGGACGAGTACCTACAGGGGGAGTTGGCCGGACGCAAACTAATGCCCCAGGACAGCCCCATTCATATCGCGATTGAGGTGGTTGACCCCGGTGCAGAAGCGGTAAACTACGAGCTGAACATCACTCACTGAGCGCACACAAGCACCCCTGCTGAGTTTTTAGCAAAGGGGATTTGGCGCCATAAACAACCAAACCTGCGCATTCAGCAGGCTAAATGAACAGTGTTCGATCAAATTGCCCGCTTTTTCGCTTTGCCATTAACGGGCCAGCCGCTATCATAGGCGGCTGTTTTGCCGGGGCACAGATTGCCCTTCCTACAGCCCAAATGGAGCTACCGTGTCTACTGCCATTGGCCCCTATATTATCGACAACCCGGTAATTCTGGCGCCCATGGCCGGTGTCACCGACCGCCCCTTCCGCCAGCTGTGCCGAGAACTCGGCGCCGGATTGGTGGTTTCGGAGATGGTGACCTCGGACACTCGCCTGTGGAACAGCCGCAAGTCCCGCTTGCGCCTGGATCACGGTGGCGAAGCGGCGCCCATATCGGTGCAGATCGCCGGCGGTGATCCTGAGATGATGGCGGAAGCCGCTCGGGAGAATGCTCGTCGCGGCGCGCAAATCATCGATATTAATATGGGTTGCCCGGCAAAAAAGGTGTGTAAGAAAGCAGCGGGCTCCGCCCTGCTGCGGGATGAAAAGCTGGTAGCGGATATTCTTCAAGCCGTGGTCCAGTCTGTTTCCGTCCCGGTGACGCTAAAGATCCGCACCGGCTGGTGCCCGGATTCCCGCAATGGCGTCACTGTAGCCAAAATGGCCGAGGATTCCGGGATCGCTGCACTGGCGGTTCACGGTCGCACTCGCGCCTGTGGCTACCACGGACAGGCTGAATTCGATACCATTGCCGAAATTGTATCCAGGGTAAAAATCCCGGTTTTTGCCAATGGCGACATCTGCAGTGCTGAGAGAGCCCGAGAGGTGCTCGATTACACTGGCGCATCGGCGGTCATGATTGGCCGTGCAGCACAGGGACGACCATGGATTTTTCGGGAAATAGCCCACTATCTCGCCACTGGCGAGCGGCTACCCGAACCGACATTGGATGAAGTCAGGAATATTTTGCTCGCCCATTTGGGCGAACTACACCGATTCTACGGTGAAGTGATGGGGGTCCGTATCGCTCGCAAACATGTGGGCTGGTACTTGAAGACGCTCGCGGATAGCGAGTCCTTCCGCAAGACCTTTTTCCAAATAGAGAGTGCAGAAGTACAACATGCCAGCGTTCACGAGTGGTTTGAACGCCGAATAACGAGAGGGGCACAAGCGGCATGAACAACGAAGTATTAATTCCGGATACTGGCAATGAAGAAGTATCCTCCAGGGGACAGACTCAACTGGCACAGCCACAGCAGCAGTCCCTGCGCGATGCCGTCGAGCACGCAATGGAGAACTACTTCCGCCACCTGGATGGCCAGATGGTAACCGATGTCTACGACATGGTGCTGTCGGAGATCGAAGCGCCCATGCTCGAAGTGGTGATGAAATACACCCGTCACAACCAGACCCGCGCCGCGCAATTACTGGGTCTCAACCGTGGCACCCTGCGCAAGAAGCTGAAGCGCTACGGCCTGCTGTAAGCTTCCCACCGAGCGAAATTTTGAAGGGGGATGAGGTAACTCATCCCCCTTCGCTATTTTCCCGGCAGCGTTTTTGTTGCCACAGTGGACAACCGCTAAAACCCTTTAAACATCCTTTTCGAAAACCAGTTGGATCAAGTGCAATGACAGACAAGGTTTCCATCCGCCGCGCTCTAATTAGTGTCTCTGACAAGAGTGGCATTGTAGAGTTCGCTCAACAGCTCTCCGCAATGGGGGTTGAGATTCTTTCCACCGGCGGAACCCACCGCCAGCTCAAGGAAGCGGGTATTCCCGTGGTAGAAGTTTCCGACTACACCGGCTTCCCCGAAATGATGGACGGCCGTGTCAAAACTCTGCACCCGAAAGTACACGGTGGCATTCTGGGGCGCCGCGGTACCGATGATGCCATCATGGGCGAGCACGGTATCACCCCGATCGATATGGTGGTGGTTAACCTCTACCCCTTCGCTCAAACCGTTGCCAAGCCCGACTGTTCCCTCGAAGACGCTATCGAGAACATCGATATCGGCGGCCCTACCATGGTTCGCGCTGCCGCCAAGAACCACAAAGATGTCACTATCGTGGTCAATGCCAGCGATTACCGCAATATCATCAAGGAGATGAAAGCTAACGATGGTGCCCTGAGCCACGCCAGCCGCTTTGATCTGGCGGTAAAAGCCTTCGAACACACTGCGGGCTACGACGGCGCTATTGCCAATTACCTGGGCGCCATTAAAGGCGAAGAAAAGCAGCTGTTCCCGCGCACCTACAACAGCCAATTTATCAAGAAACTGGATCTGCGCTACGGTGAGAACCCGCACCAGAAATCCGCTTTCTATACCGAAGCCAACCCAGCTGAGGCCAGTATTTCCACTGCCACCCAGCTGCAGGGCAAAGAGCTGTCCTACAACAATATCGCCGATACCGATGCCGCACTGGAGTGCGTTAAGTCCTTCGAGCAACCCGCCTGCGTGATCGTTAAACACGCCAACCCCTGTGGTGTGGCGATCGCTGAAGATATTCGCACGGCCTACGACCTGGCTTTCGCTACCGACAGCGAATCCGCCTTTGGCGGTATCATCGCTTTCAACCGGGAACTCGATGGCGCCACTGCCCGCGCTATCGTCGAACGACAGTTTGTTGAAGTCATCATCGCACCGTCAGTCTCCGAAGAGGCCAAACAGGCCGTTGCCGAGAAGAAGAACCTGCGCCTGCTGGTATGCGGCCAGTGGAGCAACGAGCGCACCCCGGCACTGGACTACAAGCGCGTCAATGGCGGCCTGCTGGTTCAGGACCGCGACGACGGCCTGATCACTGCTGCCGACCTGAAAGTGGTCTCCAAGCGCCAGCCCACTGAAGAGGAAATCCGCGATCTGCTGTTTACCTGGAAAGTGGCCAAGTTCGTAAAATCCAATGCCATCGTATACGGCAAAGAGGGTCGCACTGTGGGTGTGGGCGCAGGCCAGATGAGCCGCGTAAACTCCGCACGCATCGCCGCAATCAAGGCCGAGCATGCCGGCTTCGCCGTTGCAGGGTCTGTTATGGCTTCCGATGCCTTCTTCCCCTTCCGCGACGGCATCGATAATGCTGCCGCTGTAGGAATCCAGGCGGTCATCCAGCCCGGCGGCTCCATGCGCGATGAAGAAGTGATCGCCGCAGCGGACGAGCACAATATGGCCATGGTATTTACCGGTATGCGCCACTTCCGCCACTAAGATTGTACGCCCGCAAATGCTTACTGCTGCGGGCTATGATCAACGGGCTGGGAAGTATCGATACTTCCCAGCCCGGACAAATCATTTGAATCCAGGGGCGAGACTCAGGCCCCAGAATCAATTCCACGTTAAACTAGCACACCTATAACCTGTGCAATGGACCGGATCGGTCGACTTAGGGGGATTTAAGAATGAACGTATTGGTTATCGGATCAGGTGGCCGCGAGCACGCCCTGGCGTGGAAAGCAGCGCAAAACCCAAATGTCGGCACCGTCTATGTTGCCCCGGGCAACGCCGGCACTGCCCGCGAACCCAAGCTGGAAAATATCGCGATCGGTGTGGACAACTTCGCCGCCCTGGCAGATTTCGCCGAGGAAAACGGCGTAGAGCTAACGATTGTCGGCCCGGAAGCACCGCTGGTAGAGGGTGTTGTCGATTTCTTTAGTGCCCGTGGCCTCGCCATTTTTGGCCCCAGCAAAGGCGCCTCCCAACTGGAGGGCTCCAAAGCCTTTACCAAGGACTTTCTCGAGCGCCACAAAATCCCCACCGCTGCCTACCGCAATTTCACCGAGGTGGAGCCGGCGGTTGCCTACATTCGCGAGCGCGGCGCGCCCATCGTAGTTAAAGCCGACGGCTTGGCTGCGGGCAAGGGTGTAATCGTTGCCGAAACCGAAGAGCAGGCTGAGCTCGCTGTACGCGATATGCTGTCTGGAAACGCCTTTGGTGAAGCCGGCTGCCGCGTGGTTATCGAGGAGTTCCTCCAGGGTGAGGAAGCGAGCTTTATCGTGATGGTGGATGGTGAAAATATCCTGCCGATGGCCACCAGCCAGGATCACAAGCGCGTTGGCGATGGCGATACCGGCCCCAATACAGGCGGTATGGGTGCCTACTCCCCTGCACCGGTGGTGACTGACACCATTTACCAGCGCATTATGAAAGAAGTAATCGAACCCACCGTTAAAGGCCTGGCCTCTGAGGGTACGCCCTACACCGGTTTCCTTTACGCCGGCCTGATGATCGACAGCGACGGCACCCCGAAGGTTATCGAGTACAACTGCCGCTTTGGCGATCCGGAAACCCAGCCAATTATGATTCGCCTGAAGTCGGACCTGGTCGACCTGTGCATGGCCGCTCTGGACAAGAAGCTGGACACTGTCACTGCTGAGTGGGACCCCCGCCCAGCCCTGGGTGTGGTACTTGCCGCACACGGTTATCCCGGCAGCTACCGCAAGGGCGACGCCATCAGCGGCCTGGACAAAGCAGACAGTGACAACGCCAAGGTCTTCCACGCCGGTACCGCACTGGATGGTGAGCGCGTAGTCACCAATGGTGGCCGGGTGCTGTGCGCTACAGCATTAGGGGATACCGTCGCTGAAGCTCAGGAAAATGCCTATGAATCAGCTCGGGCTATCTACTGGGACGGCGTGTTCTTCCGGAAAGATATCGGCTACCGCGCTGTCAAAAGAGAAAAGGTTTCTGCAGAGCAGCAGGACTAACAGCTGGCATCGGCGGCCGCTCATCAGCGGTCGCCTCCCACAGGGAGCAGAAGACTATGAGTAAACGCAGCCTCAGCGGACTCGATCGCCTGTTAATTCAAGCGGATCGGGCTCTGCGCACCCTGAGTCCCGGCGAACCCTGCCACGGCCGGGCATCCCCGGCGAAGGGTGAAGCCGAGACAGACCTCACCGACAGCGAACGCAAACATGCCGCCGGCCTTATGCGGGTCAACCATAGCGGTGAAGTCTGCGCCCAGGCGCTCTACCAGGGCCAGGCCCTGACCGCCAAGCTGCCCGAGGTGCGGGGGGAAATGGAACGCGCTGCCGATGAGGAGATCGACCATCTGGCCTGGTGTGAACAGCGCTTGAAGGAATTGGACAGCCGCCCTAGCCTACTCAACCCGCTGTGGTATGGCATGTCCTTTGGGCTCGGCGCCGCCGCCGGGAAAATCAGCGACCGAATCAGCCTCGGTTTTGTGGCCGCTACGGAAGACCAGGTGTGTAAACATCTTGAGAGCCACCTCGAAAAGCTTCCCTCCGACGACAAGAGAAGCCGTGCGGTAGTGGAACAGATGTTAATTGACGAAGACGAACACGCCCACGCCGCACTGGCCGCCGGTGGTGCCCGCTTCCCCGCTCCGGTAAAAGGAGTGATGTCTCTGGTATCCAAAGTGATGACCTCGGCCAGTTATAAAATCTGACCGTTACTCTTCACTCATTAAAACGACTTGGATTTTAGGGAGGTTACGCCCAGTATCCTCCCTTTCCTCCCTGCTAATTTCCTTTCAAGCCTCTTCAACGCTGTAGCTGTGCACAATCTCGACGCCCGCATTACGCAACATGATGGAGCCTGAGCAGTATTTCTCTGCGGAGAGTTCCACTGCACGGGCAACATGGGATTCCTTCAATCCGCGACCGCGCACTACAAACTTCATTTCAATTCGCTCAAACGGCGATGGGGTTGTATCCGGGCGCACACCTTCCAGTTCACAATGACAGGAAATAATGTCTTGTCTCGCCTTCTGTAAAATACTCACCACATCGTAAGCCGCGCAGCCACCGACGCCCAGCAAAATCATTTCCATCGGGCGCACACCATTATTTGTGCGGCCGCCTTCCATCACTACCGAATTACCACTGCCGGCTTCACCGACAAAGGTTAAATCATTTACCCAGGTTACTTTCCCCTGCATCACTCCACTCCCATTAAAACTTCAGCGGCGAAGCTTAGCATATTGGCGAAGTCTATCCCGGCACCTGTATGTTTCCGGTATAGTGTCTGGTACGCCTCCGCGCGAAAGCCGAATGACGCATGATCAAATGCTTTTTCTATGAACGCATCGTGGTTTATGAAGTCCAAGCGACCCAGTGCCATAGTGTCACAGGTCACACTGCGGAACTTTGCCGCGGTCAGCCCCTGTTGGGGATTTTGTTTTCGCGCGATAATTCAATAGTGCTCAGCTGCTAAAGCCGGGATAGAGCACAAGACAAAAAATGAGGAATAAATCCGTGACGGTTGCTATCGAAGACCCCATGACTATCGGCAATATTGAAGACTTTCTGGCCCACTGCCACCGGCGTCGCTACCCGGCCAAGAGCACAATTATCTATGCTGGCGACCGCTGTGAATCCCTTTATTTCATTATGCGCGGTTCCGTTACAGTTCTGATTGAGGACGATGAAGGCCGCGAGATGATCGTTGCCTACCTCAACGACGGAGACTTTTTCGGTGAGATGGGCCTGTTCGATCAGGACACCCGCAGTGCCTGGGTCCGCACCAAAACCGAGTGTGAGGTGGCAGAAATCTCCTACACCAAGTTCCAGGAACTCACTCGCCAGCACCCAGAGTTTCTTTTTGCCCTGGCCACCCAAATGGCAGGCCGCCTGCGCAACACCACGCGCAAAGTTGGCGATCTCGCCTTCCTGGATGTCACCGGACGTGTCGCTCGCACCCTGCTCGACCTATGCAATGAGCCGGATGCAATGACTCACCCCGAGGGCATGCAAATTAAAATCACCCGCCAGGAAATTGGCCGTATCGTCGGCTGCTCCCGGGAAATGGTGGGCCGCGTATTAAAAACCCTGGAAGAACAGGGCCTGGTTTCCGTTAAAGGTAAAACCATGGTGGTGTACGGTACCCGCTAGTAACCGAATAAATACACCACATAAAAAAAGGGCGATTTTTACATCGCCCTTTTTTATTTCTACTACTGGAGTAAGCGGTCAGTTAAACATTTCCATCAGTTTCCTGCCCGGCTCCTCCTCCCGCATAAAGGCCTCTCCAACCAGGAAAGCATTGACGTTATGACCGCGCATCGCCGCAACATCATCTGTGGTATGAATACCACTTTCCGTGACCACAAGACGGTCTTCAGGGATCAAGTCCAGTAACTTAAAGGTATTTTCCAGCTGCACATCGAAAGTGTGCAGATTGCGATTATTGATGCCGATTAAGCGGTTAGGTAATGCCAGAGCCCTCTCCAACTCCTTGTGGTTATGCACTTCCACCAAGACATCCAAACCCAACTCCAAAGCGAGCCCGTTGAGATCCGCCATCTGTGGATCTTCCAGGCAGGCTGCAATCAGCAAAATACAGTCGGCTCCAATCGCGCGAGCTTCATAGATTTGGTAGGGATCAACGGTAAAGTCCTTGCGCAGCACCGGTAGGCGTACGGCATCCCGGGCCTGCTGCAAGTAATTATCTGCGCCCTGAAAAAAGTCCACATCGGTTAGTACTGACAGACAAGCCGCGCCACCTTTTTCATAGCTGGTAGCAATTTCTGCAGGAAGGAAATCCTCGCGAATCACGCCTTTACTGGGAGAGGCTTTTTTAATTTCGGCAATTACTGCAGCCTCACCAGTGGAAATCTTGCGATCCACTGCATCGACGAAGCCTCTCGCCGGCTCCTGATCCCTAGCGCGAAGACGAACTTCGTCGGTGGAGCACTCTGCCTTGCGCTCAGCAACCTCTTGCCACTTGCGCTCGACAATTGTTTTTAAAATGGTCGGTGTACTCACGATTGAATTTCCTCTGGGCGAAACGCACTGGTAAACGCGGCAAGATCGTTAATTTTCTCTCCGGCGAGACCGCTGTCGATAGCATCTTGTGCCATAGCGACACCTTGCTCTGCAGAGTGCGCAACGCCGCTGACATAAATTGCCAGGCCTGCGTTAAGCGCAATAATATCCGCGGCTTTTTGCCCCGCCTCAGTATTGCGCTTACCCAGCGCATCGCGAATCAGGGCCAGGGAGTCCTCGGAACCAGAAACACTAAGATCAGAGAGGTCACGGCGCTGCAAGCCAAAGTCTTCAGGCTTGAGGGTATATTCCTGCAAGGCACCATCCTTTAATTCCACAGCAAAGGTATCCGCAGCAATACTGGCTTCATCGAGCCCGTCATCACTATGTAAAACCAGTACATGCTCTGAACCGAGCTTTTGCAAAACTTCAGCCAATAAGCGGCAGTAGCGCTTGTCATAAACACCGATTACTTTGCGCTTTACTCCCGCCGGATTTGTCATCGGCCCGAGTAAATTGAAGATGGTTCGCAGTCCCAGCGCCTTGCGCGATGGGCCAACGTGGCGCATCGCATTGTGAAAGCTGGGCGCAAACATAAAGCCAATACCGATAGTCTCTACGCAACGCGCCATCTGCGAGGGACTCAACTCCAAAAATACGCCGGCGTGCTCAAGCAGGTCCGCAGAACCACTACTGGACGACACCGAGCGATTGCCATGCTTGGCTACTTTGGCACCCGCAGCCGCAGCCACAAAGCTGCTCGCACTGGACACGTTAAACAGATTGGCGCCATCACCTCCGGTGCCGACAATATCAACCGTGTTTTCCAGATCGAGCTCAACCTTTACCGCCAGCTCACGCATGGTTTCCACAGCGCCGACAATTTCATCGACTGTTTCCCCGCGAATGCGCAGTGCGATAAGGAGTGCGCCTATCTGAGACTCCAGCGCTTCGCCACACATAATCTGGCCCACGGTTTCGCGCATTTCTTCACGAGTAAGGTGTTCGCCATCCACCAGTTTGGCAATGGCCTGTTGAATATTCATTTTTCCCCCTTTGCCCCGCTCTGGTTATTGATTCTGGCGGGGCCTGCCCGCCGCGCACTTGTTCTTCCGGCCCTCAAGACTCGATAAAGTTTCTCAACATATCGTGACCGTGCATGGTGAGAATTGACTCAGGATGAAATTGCACCCCTTCTACTGCTAATTCCCGGTGCTTCACGCCCATGATCTCGTCAATTTCACCATCCTCTGTCTCAGTCCAGGCAGTGATCTCCAGGCATTCCGGTAAACTGCTTTTCTCCACTACCAGTGAGTGATAGCGAGTCGCCTCAAATGGGTTGGACAAACCGTGGAACACCCCCAAGTTGTTGTGCACTATAGGGGATGTTTTGCCGTGCATAACCTGCCGGGCACGAACTACCCTGCCACCGAAGACCTGGCCAATACTCTGGTGCCCCAGACAAATACCCAAAATAGGGATACTGCCGGCAAAACGGCGAATGGTATCGAGAGAAATACCCGCCTCATTGGGGGTACAGGGACCCGGCGAAATCACGATTTTCTCTGGCGCCATTGCCTCGACTTCATCCAGGGTAATTTCGTCGTTGCGTTTCACCACCACTTTTGCACCCAGCTCTTCCAGGTACTGCACTACATTCCAGGTAAAGGAGTCGTAGTTATCGATCATTAAAATCATTGTGCGGCCCCCTTAGCCTCTGGTTGATAAGTGGATTCTTCCATTCTTTTTTGCAGGCGTGCGAGAGAGGCCTGGGTCGCGCGGAGTTCGCGCAGGATTTCGGTCTGGCTTGGAGGCAGACACATTTCATCCATACGTCGCAATTTGGCCTCTTCCAGGTTATTCAAGACTACACCGATAAAGAGGTTAATCATTACGAACGCCCCCATGACCACAAAGCTGACGAAGTAAAGCCAGGCCCAAGGCATCGAATCCATCGCTGTATACATAATATCCGTCCAGTCCTCAAAGGTGACTATGCGGAATAAACTCAAAAATGCGATGGGTAAAGTGCGCCAGTGAGTTGGATCAATATCGTGAAATAGGAAATAACCCGCTACACCATAGATATAGAAAATGATGCTCATCAACAAAGCAATGTGCATCATGCTTGGCAAACTGCGCAAAAGCGTGTCCACCAGTGTGCGGAGTTCCGGGAATGCAGACACCAGCCGCAAAACCCTTAATACCCGCACCAAACGCGCCAGGGTAGCTAGCGGCCCTGTAGCAGGAATCAAACTCAGTGCAATAATAGTAAAATCAAAGCAATTCCAACCACTGGCAAAGTAACGCCAGGGACGGGCCCCATGGGCAAAAATTTTAACCAGCGCCTCAATAACAAATGAGGCAAGAATCAGTTGATTAATAGCGCCCAGCAGCGTACCAAAGCGCTCCGTCACCCAAGTGGAAGTCTCCAACCCAACAGCGACGGCATTGAGCAGAATCATTCCGATAATGATTTGGTTAAATAACGGTGCTGAGACAACTCGCTCGCAGCGTTCAGCCAGGGTCAACTTTTGAGAAATACTAACTTCGCTCATCTTGCTCGATCTTTACAGGGTCACTACTCTTGGCCAGCGCCATACCGGCAGCGCGGAAAAGCGCTCGGGCCTTATTCATTGTTTCATTCCACTCTGACTGCGGATCTGAGTCGGCTACCAGGCCAGCCCCCGCCTGCACATATAGTCGGCCATCCTTGATAACTGCAGTACGAATGGCGATAGCGGTATCCATATTTCCATTCCAAGCCAGGTAGCCGACCGCCCCACCGTAAATGCCACGCTTTTCTGGCTCCAATTCATCGATAATTTCCATAGCGCGAATCTTGGGGGCGCCCGACAGGGTACCGGCCGGCAGTGCCGCGCGCAGAGCATCCATTGCGGTGAGGCCCGGCTTTAACCGGCCGACAACATTGGAGGTGATATGCATCACATGGGAATAGCGCTCGACAAACATTTGGTCGGTGACTTTAACACTGCCAGTATCAGCCACCCTGCCAATATCATTGCGCCCCAGGTCAATCAGCATCAGATGTTCAGCGAGCTCTTTGGGATCTGCCAGCAGCTCTTCCTCCAGGGCAAGATCCTCCTCCTCAGTGGCTCCCCGATGGCGGGTTCCCGCCAAAGGTCGCACAGTCATCTCTCCCTCTTCTAAATGCACCAAAATTTCTGGGCTGGAGCCCACCACATGGTGGTCACCCAGATCGAGGAAATACATATACGGCGAAGGGTTCAAACTGCGTAAAGCACGGTAAAAATTGAGTGGCGGCGCCTCGAAAGGCGCAGACAGGCGCTGGGAGGGCACCACCTGCATCACATCGCCGGCAAGCACATACTCTTTAACCCGGTCTACTGCGCGCTTAAAGTTGTCCTCGCCAAAGTGGGATTGGAATTCGCTCTCATCAATGCCGCGCCCATGCAAATCGAGGGGCACAGTATCCGGCAGCGGTTGCGCCAACTGGCCAACCAATTGGTCCAGGCGCTGCTGGGCTTTTTCATAGGCCGCTTCTTCAGCGGTATTTGCGTGGACAATCAGAATTACCGCACCGGCAAGATTGTCAAAAACCACCAATTCATCGCTGACCATCAACAGGATATCCGGGTTACCCAGGGTATCCGGCGGAGTACTGGCGGCCAGACGCGGTTCGATATAGCGCACGCAGTCATAGCCAAAATAGCCCACCAGCCCGCCGTTAAAACGGGGCAGATCCGCTAATTCAGGCACCTGATAGCGCTGCTGAAACTGTTCAACAAACTCCAGAGGGTCGGCGGCGCTGTGGCTCTCTACAACCTCACCATCAGTTTCCACGGTGATGTCAGTGCCCTTAACCCTGAGCAGAGTCCGCGCAGGTAAACCAATAATGGAATAGCGCCCCCATTTCTCCCCGCCCTGAACCGATTCCAGCAAATAGCTGTAACGACCTCCGGCCAGTTTCAAATAGGTGGACAGTGGCGTTTCAATATCCGCCAGTACGCGCCTTACCAGGGGGATACGGTTATAACCCTCAGACGCAAGTTGAGCGTATTCAGTAGGGGTCATGGAGACTCCGATCAATTTTTCATTCTTTATGATTGGCGCCAGAGTATAAGCAGCGCCCACGGGAAAGGTGCCTCAATCGCCAAACTCGATTGGGCCTCAGCAGGTCAGTGGCGCCATCGCCAACTGTTTGTCAGGGAGAAAGAGTGGTTCACGGAAATTCCCTCAGTGCAGGCGCACAAGTTAACAAATCCCGTCTATGGCGGGCAAGAGATTGCCCGCCAGTTTTGTAAATTAAGCCAAACTCTTACGCATGGCTGCAATCACTTCAGCGTAGTCCGGGGTATTGAATATGGCAGACCCAGCGACAAAGGTATCTGCTCCAGCTGCAGCAATTTCGGCAATATTGTCGCGATTCACACCGCCGTCGATCTCAAGGCGAATATCAAACCCAGACTCATCAATCAACTTGCGGGCTTCTTTTAACTTGGTCAGGGTATTGGGGATAAACTTCTGCCCACCAAAGCCCGGGTTCACCGACATCAGCAGGATCATATCCAGCTTATCCATTACATACTTGGCCGCATCGAGGCCACTGGCTGGATTGAACACCAGCCCGGCTTTACAGCCGAGACTGCGGATCAATTGAAGGGAGCGGTCCGGGTGACGAGAGGCTTCTGGGTGGAACGTAATATAGGTAGCTCCGGCATCGGCGAACATGCGAATCATTTCATCCACCGGCTCCACCATCAGGTGCACATCAATCGGAGCCTCAACACCGTGTTTGCGCAGGGCCTGGCATACCATAGGGCCAATCGTGAGATTTGGCACATAGTGATTGTCCATCACATCAAAATGCACCCAGTCCGCTCCGGCTGCCAACACATTGTCCACTTCCTCACCCAAACGTGCGAAATCTGCGGAGAGAATAGAGGGGGCGATCTTGTAATCTGACATCAAAATATCCTTTGGTAACTCAACTTTCGCCAGTCAGTCGGCGATCTAAATTTTCCAGGCGCTCGGGGGTTCCCACATCGCACCAGTCCCCCTCATAGAGTTCAGCTTGTAGCTTATCCTCATTAAAGGTGAACACTTCCCCAAGCCCAAAGCATTCGCGACGCTTAGGGTATTCAGTGAGGGTTTCAGCTCGCAGCCAGCTAATACCCGCAAAGGTATAGCGGGGCTTGGCTGTACCCGACAGCAAGCCACCTTCTATGCCAAAATCTCCATCGGGGTTATGGGGAGGATTAGGGACCATCAAAAGACGCCCAGGACAAGACTCCGGCAGCGGCCTCTCGATCCATTGCGACAGGTCATAGTCACACCAGACATCACCATTAACCACTAGAAACGATGAATCGCCGATCAGTGGCAGCGCCTTGAGAATCCCACCGGCAGTTTCCAGTGGCTCCTCCTCATGTTCGACGGAGTAGTGAATATCCACCCCCCAGCGGGAACCAAAACCGAGCTGTTGACGAATTTTGGGTCCCAAGTAGCCCAGGTTAATCACGACCTTTTGCACACCAATAGCTGCCAAGCGCTCAATTGCAAATTCAATCAGGGGCTTGCCGGCAATCGGCAGCAGAGGCTTTGGAGTTTGGTCCGTCAGTGGGCGCATACGGCGCCCAAAACCTGCTGCCAATACCATGGCAGTCAAAGGGGAATTCTCTTTGGGTTTGCTCATTAAATTAATCTGTACAGTTTTCGTACGGCCTACTTCAGCTGGTCACCGGCACAGCGGTAATCGCTGTACCAGGGCAAAGGCTCTATCTGCGGCAGTAGGGTGCCGCTGAACCAATCAGTAAACGGCTCCAGCTCTGGGTAGCGCTCAGCGGTTTCCAAAACATAGCGAATCACCAGCGGCAGGTGCTGCAAGTATCCCTGCTTTCCATCACGCAGACTGAGGCGCGGGAACAGACCCAGCACTTTAATATGACGCTGTAGCCCCATCCAGTCGAACCAACGAAGATAAAGTTGTGGGTCCACAGGCTGCATAACACCCGCCGCTTCAGCGGTCGCGATGTAAGCCAGCACCCAGCGCTCTACCCGCTCGCGGGGCCAACGGATATAGCAATCTTTGAGCAGAGACACCAGATCGTAGGTGGCGGGCCCCCACACTGCGTCTTGAAAATCGACAATCCCCGGCCTTTCCCCGTCGCGGATCATCAGGTTGCGACTGTGGTAATCCCGGTGAACAATAGTGTGAGGCTGTTCCTCCGCACTGTTAAGCAACAATTCAAAGGTTTGCTCCAGCAGCTTTTCTTCCCGCTCCGAAAGCTGGTAGCCAAGTAGCTCTCGCACCAGCCACTCAGGCATAACCTGCATTTCCTTAAGAAGCAGTTCCCGGCTATAAGCTGGGAATAATTGTTCCTCAAAAGGGATTTGCTGCAGGCATAAAAGTTCACTCATTACCTCTGCGTAGAGTCCCTCAACACTGTCGCTGTTGAGCACGCTATATAATTGGGTATCCCCCAAATCTTCCAGCAGCAGGTACCCCTCTGCGGTGTCTGCAGCAACCACCATCGGCGTATGGATACCGTTGCGGCGCAAGTAATCAGCCAAAGCCACAAAGCGGGCGGGGTTAGTCAATTGGGGAGGAGTATCTACCGCTATCAGTGACGGCTCGGTTAGAGTGCGAAAATAACGGCGAAATCCAGCATCTCCTGCCAGGCTCGATAAATCAGCCGAGGCCTCCATACCCAGGGCCACGCCAACCCACTCACTCAAAGCATTGCGCCTGGGATCGGAGTCGATCTCGCACCCTTGCTCAACTTCACTGCTCGATCTTAGGCTCATCTTATATTCCAACTGTTTCTAGCTGCATTTTAACCCCGAGCCTCTCTGCGTCCAGAGACGGCACCACTATTTATTGGACCCCTACTTTGCCTCAGCTAAAAACAGAACACGAGTTCCAGGTAATTTGCGTTTCGAAGCTGAGCCTCTAGCTGTAACATTACGACTTCAGTACGGCTATTAACCACATCTACATTCAAGTAGAATCGGACGATGATTTTGCGCGCCCCGGCTCGAAAGCTGTCGCACGTATCTATCGATAAAGAAACACTAAAAGATAGCTGGAACATATCGTTTGATGCTTGAAGTCTCCCGGTGGCGTCGCCTCGCTCTGGCGATTGCTAAAAACTCCCAAGCCCGCTCCATCGCTCTCGGCCTGATCGCTGCTCAGCCTCTGTGGGCGCAAGCCAATCAGGGCGAACCGTATCCTGATCCCGACTACAACCCCTATTTGTACTTGGACTGGTTGCCCCGCTCTGAGCTAACCCCGGAGGAGCTAGCCAATTTACCTGCGGTGTGCTCTGGCGCCTTTGTGGCCCCTCCGCGCAACTATCCCGGTTCTGACCTGCCCCCTGGGGAGGCCCCGCTCAGAGCCACTGCTGAGAAATCCCAGTGGCTGGAAGATGGTTCAGCCGAACTGAGCGGGAATGTGCATATTACCCAGGGTTACCGACAGCTCTTCGCCGACCAGGTCAAACTGAATCGCCCGGAAAATATCGCCACTTTAGATGGTGCGATTGAGCTTCGGGAGCCCGGTTTACTGATCCGTGGTTCCTCCGCCGAAGTTCACACCGAAAGCGAAGCGGCTTCTGTTGAGGATGCCACTTATGTGGTACACGATGCTTTTATCCATGGCGGAGCGGAACTGGTGGCGCGTCAAACCAGTGGTGAGTTAACCCTGACCGAAGGGACATATACCCGCTGTGAGCCCGGTCGTGAGTTCTGGCAACTCACGGGCCGCGAGATCAATATCGATGAAGTAGAGAGCCAGGGTACTGCACGGGATGTGCGCCTGAAGATTCTGGACGTACCTGTCTTATACCTGCCGTATTTCCGCTTTCCTGTGGGCGATGCACGCATGTCCGGCTTCCTGTTTCCCACACTCAGCAACAGCGATAAGAATGGCTGGGACCTCGCCATTCCTTACTACTGGAATATTGCCCCACAGATGGACGCCACCATTTCCCCGCGTTACATCCAATATCGCGGAGCCGGGTTAGAGGTTGAGTTCAGGCACCTGGCAGAAATGTTTAGTACTGAAATCCGTCTAGCTGATCTGCCCGACGACGATGGAGGCAATATTGACCTTGCTCAGGAGCTGATTGACGAGGGCTTTCCAGAAGACCTAGTTTTACCCAACAAAGGGGAAGATCGTTGGTTAGTCAGTATGGAACAGCAAGGCGGATACAGCGGCAGTATCTGGCGCACTGACATCGACTACACCAAGGTTAGTGACCCGGACTACTTTCGCGACCTAAGTCCCGCCAGCCTAGATATCAACGCGGAAACTCAAGTCAGCCAGAAATTCCAAGGACTTCTGCGTAGCGAGCACTGGCAGGCAACACTGCGTACTCAGGACTATCAGGTACTAGAAAACGATAAGTTCGATAGATTTGCCCAGTATCCCCGCTTTGATGTGGATGGTGATTACCGTTGGGATGATTGGCTACTAACTATGCAGAATGAAGTCACCAGCTGGGATCACAGCGACACGCAAACGATTCGCTTCATTGAAGATACCGATGATCCCGATAGTGTCACGAGTGAGACAAGAAACTTTATTACTGCAGATCGTCTGCGGCTCGACTATGAACTCTACTGGGATAAAGAGTGGCTTTGGGGATATTTTAAACCCGGGATAGCAGGCCGCTATCTCGGATATAGTGTCAGCGATCAGTTTCTACCCGAAGATGCCGACGATACGCCAGACGCTAGTGCTGCCCAATTTACCCTGGATACAGGCCTTTATTTTGAGCGGGACAGTTATATCTTCAACCGCAATTTCACCCAGACTTTGGAACCACGACTATTCACCCTGATTAGCAGTAACGCCGATCAAAGTGACTTCTTTAACATCAGTGATGATGCTGTAGATATAGACAAGAAAAGCAACAACCTAATTTACGATACATCGCTATATACTTTCAGCTATGACCAGTTGTTCCGCGACAGTCGATTTGCAGGTAATGACAGAATAGACGATGCCGATCGACTCGCCTTGGGGCTTACCACTCGCTACATCGACCCTGTCAGTGGCCGCGACCTTTTCTCCGCCAGCGTGGGACAAGCTTATTATTCCAGCGACCGGCAACTCGGTCGCTTCGAGTATATCGAAGACACCCCCCGTTCTGAACTGGCCGCACGGATTGAGACTCGCCCTTTCCAGTCTCTACGCTTGGGTACTGAGCTGGTCTACGAGGATAGTGAGCACAATATCAACCGAGGCAACCTGAGCCTGCGCTACTTTGATGAAGATTTCCGCATCTTTAACTTAAGCTATTACTACGAGCGCCCAGACACGGCGGATGAAGAGGATGAGGACGAAGATGAGGATGAGACCGTAAGCCAGCTGAACGCCTCAACCGTTCTCCCAATTAGTACCCACACCTCAATCATGGCACGGGCGAGCTATGATCTTACTTTAAATCGGGAACTGGAATACCTTGCAGGTATCGAATATGACGACTGCTGCTACCGTACTCGATTGGTGTGGAGACGCACACTGGACAACTATCTGGCAGGGGTTGTAAATGCTGAAGACCTTGAGTACGACGAAGGTATCTATCTTGAAGTCGAACTCAAAGGATTAGCAGGCTTTGGTTCAACCGTGACAGAAATGCTGACCCAGGGGATTGCCAACTTTGATCAGAGAGAAGAGCTGAAACAGTGATGAGAATAATTAAGAAGTTCGTACCGAAACTAGGCCTGGCCCCCTTACTGGCGGCTGGCGCTCTGATCGCCGCCACTGCCACCGCACAAGTCAGAAACCTTGACCGGGTAGTTGCTGTTGTTGACGACGATGTCGTGATGGCCAGTGAACTGAACCAGCGTATGAATACCATTGCAAGCCAAATCCAAGCACAACAGGTGCAGGCCCCTCCCGTGGACGTTTTGCGCCGTCAGGTCCTCGAACAACTGATTATCGAGCGTTTGCAACTGCAAATGGCCTCTCGCGCAGGTGTCACCGTCTCCGAATCTGAACTAGACCAAGCTATCGCCCGCGTCCAGCAAAATGCCGGAGTCAGCCCCGAAGAATTCCGCCAGCGCCTGCTCGCTGACGGTATGAGCATGAAGAGCTTTCGTCAGCAAATTCGCCAGGAACTGATGATTCGCCGCGTCGAGCAAGGCAGCGTTAACCGTCGGATCCAGATTACCGACCAGGATATCGATAACTTTCTGCGCTCCAAAGAGGGGGAGTTTTGGAAGTCCCCTCAATTTGAGCTGGGTCATATCCTGATCCCCGTAAGTTCCAGCGCTCCCAGCAGCGAAGTTACCCAGGCACGGGAGAAGGCTGAAGACCTAGCTAAACAGGCCAAAGAAGGCGCTGACTTCCGCCGCCTGGCAATCGCTAACTCTGCCGGCCAGAATGCCCTCTCCGGTGGTGACCTGGGTTGGCGCAAGACCGTCGAGCTTCCAACTCTTTTTGCCGATGCCCTCACCGACTTAAAAGCCGGCGATGTTACCGAGCCTTTCCGCAGTGATGCAGGCTTTCACCTGTTAAAGATTCACGCTCAGAAAGGTGCAAGTGAGCAGTTGGTAGAACAGACAAAAGTTCGCCATATCCTGCTTAAGCCATCCGCTATTCTTACCGATGACCAAGCTTACAATAAGCTGATTGAGCTGCGTGAAGAGGCCATGGCCAGCGATAACTTTAGCGAGCTCGCGCGCGAGAACTCAGAGGATATAGGTTCTATGCTATCCGGTGGCGATCTTGGCTGGTCTATGCCCGGACAGTTTGTACCGGAGTTTACCCAGGCTATGGATGCAACTGAGATTGGCAGCATTAGCCTGCCTTTCCGCAGCCAGTTCGGCTGGCATATCCTGCAGGTTGAAGATCGGCGCAAACAGGATATGACCGACAAATATATCCGCAATCAGGCAGCCAATTTGCTGCGCAACCGCCGCTATGAAGAAGAACTGCAAAACTGGCGCCGCGAGATTCGCGACCAGGCATACGTTGAGATCAAATTGCCGGACTCTGAGACCACCGAGGACTCAGGAAACCAATAGTAAGCCGCTTTTTCAGCGGGAAAGACCGGGCCCTGTGCCCGGTTTTTTTTTGTAGCTACAGGAAAGTTATATAGCAATGGCTCCTAAAATTGCCTTCACCCCCGGAGAACCTGCAGGTATTGGCCCTGAGCTGGCTGTGAAGATTGCACAAGAGAGTTCTCCAGCACAGATTGTCGCAATTGCTGATCCCCTGCTACTGACAGAGACCGCTGCGGCATTGGGGTTGCCTCTTCAGCTCCTTCCTCTGTCCACAGCAGGCACAGAGGGGACACCTGCCGGTGCTCTCTACATACTACCGGTCTCCATAGCCGAGCCTGCTAAACCCGGCTTGCTGAATGCAGTCAATGCACCCTATGTATTGGAAACTCTTACAGTTGCGGCAGAGGGGTGCCTGGCCGGCCAGTTTGATGCCGTGGTTACAGGGCCCGTACACAAAGGCATTATCAATGATGCCGGTACTCCATTTAGCGGCCATACAGAGTTCTTTGCTGAAAAAGCCGGTGTTGAGCGTGTCGTTATGATGCTAGCAGCAGAGGACCTTCGAGTTGCTCTAGTGACAACTCACCTGCCCCTCAAAGAGGTGAGCGCTGCTATCACCCCCCCGCTTCTAGAGCAGATTATTACCATCCTCGACGCCAGTTTGCGGGAACATTTCTGCATCTCCAATCCTCGTATTAGCGTTTGCGGCCTCAACCCCCATGCTGGAGAGGGGGGACACTTAGGCCATGAGGAAATAGAAATAATTGAACCCACACTCGAACACTTGCGCCACCAAGGTATATCACTGAAAGGTCCACTTCCCGCAGACACTCTTTTTACCCCGCCGCATTTGTCGGAATGTGACGCCGTTTTAGCTATGTATCACGATCAGGGGCTTCCAGTGTTAAAATTCAAGGGTTTTGGCCACGCCGTCAATATCACTCTGGGGCTACCCTTTATCCGCACTTCAGTAGACCACGGCACAGCTCTCAATATCGCGGGCACAGGCATTGCAGACTGCGGCAGCCTCAAAGCCGCACTGTCTCAGGCTGTGGCGATAGCTAAATTGCGCAGTTCCTAACCAGTGCCTAAAACTTGCTTGAAGAAAGTGTAAACCATGCCCTCACCACGTGAGCGCAGTGAAAGGCCCTAAAGGGTATCCAACTGAAATGCTCACTAGCACCCCAAGGCTTAACCGCAAAATTAATCATCCAGGTTACAGATATATCAATGGATAACTTCTTTCAACACAAAGCCCGCAAACGCTTTGGACAAAACTTTCTCGTCGATGAAAATATTATCGAGCGCATTGTTCGTGCGGTAGGCCCTAAAGAGTCAGATACGCTAGTGGAAATTGGCCCGGGCCAAGGGGCAATTACAGAATTACTACTAAAACGGTGCCCATCTCTAACCGCTGTCGAACTGGATCGCGACCTGATTCCGATGCTGGAATTTAAATTCAGGGAATACCCGGAATTTAGCATCATTGAAAAGGACGCATTAAAATTTGACTTTGGCACCTTTGCTGGAGATAAGCAGCTACGCATTGTCGGTAACCTTCCATATAACATATCCACACCATTACTGTTCCATCTGCTCAGTTTTCGCGGGCAAGTCCAGGATATGCATTTTATGCTTCAGAAAGAGGTGGTAGATCGGCTCAGCGCTACGCCTTCGACTAAATCTTATGGGCGACTTAGCGTGATGGTTCAATATTACTGTCGCGTACAGGGCCTATTCCCTGTCCCTCCGCAGTCCTTCCGGCCCGCCCCCAAAGTGGATTCTGCCATCGTGAGATTGGTTCCCCACAGCACTCTGCCATTTACCGCAAGAGATGAAGGATTATTGGAAAGAATCGTCAATATAGCCTTCCAGCAGCGCCGTAAGACCCTGCGCAATGCTTTAAAACCCCTATTCCCGGATCTCGACCCCGAGCTGCTACCCATTGATGCCGGCCGCAGAGCAGAAACCTTAAGCGTCGAGGACTTTGTTAAGCTGGCCGACTACTGTACAAACTTGCAACAACAATAATTATTTTTCACATTATTGGGGGGAACCTTGGCAACTTACGCCATCGGAGATATTCAAGGATGCTTTGCAGCTTTTCAAAGCCTTCTCAAGAAAATCAATTTTAGTGCTGACCGTGACAAACTCTGGCTTGCCGGAGACTTGGTTCACCGGGGTGAGGATAGCCTGAGCACCCTTCGCTATCTCTATGAGCACCGCCAGCAGGTTACAGCAGTGTTGGGCAACCATGATCTCCACTTACTGGCGATCGCCCATGGCGCTAAATCTCTGTCTGAAAAAGAGCACGACCTTGCCAAGGTTTTAAAAGCAAAAGATTCTGATAAGTTACTGGAGTGGCTACAAAGCCTACCCCTTCTAGTACATAAGAAGGGGTACACCATGGTGCATGCGGGTATCCCCCCCATTTGGAGCGTTACTAAAGCGCAAAAGCTCGCCACTGAAGTGCATAAGGCCCTCGCCGACGAAGCTATGGCAAAGGCATTTTTTTATGGCATGTACGGTAATGAGCCACACTGTTGGGATGATCATTTGATCGGCATCGAACGCCTGCGGTCCATTACCAATTACTTCACAAGAATGCGATTTTGTAAGGCTGATGGCACGCTGGATCTAATCAATAAAAAGGGGGTCCAGGCCTCTCACGGTGAATACCAGCCATGGTTTAGCTTTCCCAATCGAAAAACCAGAAATGACAAGATTATTTTTGGGCATTGGGCTGCCCTGGAAGGCCGTGCAGATACTGAGAATATCTATGCCCTAGACACAGGTTGCGTTTGGGGAGGATACCTGACTGCAATGCGATTAAGTGATGAAGAATTTTTTTGTACAGACTGTAGCTTATAAAAATCACTTCGCCCTGAAGCCTAAAAGAAGAATTTAAACCGACCGAATCTAAAAAAATAAACTGACAGTTATCACCTGGGAGTGTAACTGTCAGTTTACCTAGCTTGAATAACCTTATAAGCCATAAGTTAATTGATCCAAAGCAACTCCTACACTCGACGGTTTCCCATCAAGTAAAAGCTCAATAGAGTTAACAAGTTCCGCTGCTCCTTCCCTCTGGCTGAGAAGCACCAAGAAAGTATCAGCGCCTTTTTCTCCGCCGCCCTCGACCTCTTGACGAAAACTGCTCCACATTGAAAAAATATTTGACGGATCAGTATTTTCACCTTGCAGAAACAGGTCAATTGCTCGATGTATGAGCAGACCACAGCTATAATTCAGATCAAACCTGCCCCTGTTAGCAGCCTCAACCAAAGGAATCTCTTTTACACCTTTTGTGCAACTTTCCTTAAAAGCCTTAATTTTATTAGAGACATATTTTGATGACTCGGGATACAAATCTAATAAAGCCAGCGCGGCTAACCAATCCGCATTCCCCTCATGTAACCACGATTCATTTGCATCACCATACAATCCTGTTTCGCTACCCTGCTGGTATAAATGTGCGACCTCATGAGCAAAAAACCAAATGGTTTCATTAATAAAGTTAGGGTCGGAAAATTTCCCATCAAGTTCATTCATATTCCAATGCATAAAAACCTGATGTGGTAAGGTCCCCCCCTGCCAAGAGTTATCATCGACATTCGCATAGGATGCATACAAAGCAGGCTTTGTTCCACTTAGTGCCCCAAGCCTTTGCTCAAAATAACTCATTAACCTGGGAATATCTGATTCTAAAGACAATCTCAATTTTTCTGGCAAACCGTTATCAATAACAGCTACAACACTAGCTGTATTTATAGGTTCTTGAGTTCCAACATAGACATTCATTCCATTATCACGATCAATCCAGCTGGCGGTCCCAACATTTATCTTCCCGTTAATGATCATATGCTCACCTGGGGGAACTTGCATAGTTATTCGCCAGGCTTTTACTTTATCATCACAGTTGTCAATACAAGCAAAAAAGCGGCCTGTGTATATCAGGCTTCCACCATCTGAATAGGGAGAGAAAGGTGCATAGTCTTTGGGAAGAGATATATAGCTAGGCGTCAAATAAATTTCAATGTGTTCGAATGAACTTCTATCTTTTCTAACCAGAAACTCTTCACCATCCATAGAAACCAATTCAAATTCTGGTGACACAGACTTCCAGCGTTTTATACGAGAGGCATCCGGGTTACGTACAAAGCTAATCCGGCTTGCCGGCCTATCCATTTGATAAGTAAGCTTCCAGAGCTTATCGCCCTGCTTCTCAATCGCGATATCCACCCCAGATATATCTTCAGCTAAAGCTGAAAAACCAGTTAAAACTAACAGTAAAAACTGAATATATTTCAATCTTAACTCCTTTTAGATTGAGAAAAATAAATAAAAATTGAAGTAATAAATGCTTCCATATATTGATAACTATCAATACAGAGTTATACATACAACCAGACAGACAAATAATTCTTATTCTTCGTTAATCAGAAACGTTCAAGTCAATCAACAGGATTGTATCTATCAGTAGCTTAATGACCCCTTAACGCAGGCACTGTTGATATAATTTTATTTAGAACATGAAAGAAACTCATTGCCTGCAATATCCGCATGGAGCTGCGCAAGCAATGAGCATTATCAGGTTGATAGAAAAACCTAATCCTCTGTGAGGCAAAAATAGGATCAAATTTCCTTAACTTAATTTTGCCTAATCTGCACTGTACCCTTTAGGATTTTTATACTGCCAACGCCAGGTATCTTTCACCATACGCACTAAATCATACTCAGCTTTCCACCCCAGCTCTGTTTCAGCCAGCTCTGGATCTGCGTAACACTCTGCAATATCTCCGGGTCTCCGCGGAGCAATGTTATAGGGAATTTCCTTCCCGCTGACACTCTCGAAAGCACGAACGACTTGTAAAACAGAACTGCCCTGTCCCGTCCCCAGATTATGGGTATAACAACCCTCAGAAATTTCTTCTTTACATATTAAGTTTAGCGCCGCCAAGTGTCCGCGAGCCAGATCAACTACATGTATATAATCTCGAACCCCAGTACCATCGACGGTATCATAATCACCACCAAAAACCTGTAGCTGCTCCAATCTACCTACTGCCACTTGGGAAACATAGGGTAGTAAGTTATTGGGGGTACCACTGGGATCTTCACCAATAGTCCCACTTTCATGGGCCCCAATCGGATTGAAATAACGCAACAAGCTCACTTTCCACTGGCTGTTCGGCGCAGCACAAAGATCTCGCAACATGTTTTCCACAATCAACTTACTTGAGCCATAGGGGTTGGTTGCGCCAGTAGGAAAATCTTCTTTAATTGGTACTGTTTCAGGATCACCATAGACCGTTGCCGACGAACTGAAGATCAGGCGGTGAACTCCAAACTCCTCCATCACCTCACATAAAGTTAAGGTCCCAGCTACATTATTCTGGTAATAGCGCAGAGGCTGCGCAACAGATTCACCAACTGCTTTCAACCCCGCGAAGTGAATTACGGCGTCAATCTTATGATCAGAGAATACTTTGCGTAAACCTTCCTTATCACTAATATCCAGATGGTGAAAAGGGATATTTTTGCCAGCAATTAACTCGACCCTCCGTAGGGCTTCCTCACTGCTATTCGATAGGTTATCCACAACTACAGGCTCAAAGCCGGCAGCAAGCAACTCGATACAGGTATGACTGCCAATATATCCGGCACCTCCAGTCACCAAAATCGCCATTTATGTTCCTCAATATTTCTCTAATACCCAATATGGGCTGTAGTAAAGCGTAAAACAGCCGCCCAATTCAACCTATATAAGTGACATTCCACTGTCTCATTCAAAGGGAAAGCTATGCTGGAAAAGCTGGAGAGCATTCAACACTTACTCCAGCAAAGAACAAGGTTCACAACGGCAATAACGATAGTGCTTCACGCCAAGCGTATCCCAAACACGATCTGGACTTTACAGCTCATACATCGCTCGTCCCATTTGGGCAAGAGAAGCCAAGGGCGTACGACATCCTAACCAAAGCAGGAAACTGAGCTAATTCCAGTAGGCTACAGGGAGGTAGACACCATGACAATTTTCAATCACTACTTGGAAAGATACGAATCTATCCAGGACGAGGAACTCAGTATTCAGGAATACCTGGAGCTGTGTAAGACAGACCGCAGTGCCTATGCGTCACCAGCTGAGAGGATGCTGATGGCCATTGGCGAGGCCGAACTGGTAGACACCTCACGGGACCCGCGCCTGTCACGTATTTTTTGTAATAAGGTTATTAAGCGATACAAGGCCTTCAGTGAATTCTATGGTATGGAGGAAGCCATAGAGCAAATTGTCTCTTTCTTCCGACATGCCGCACAGGGTCTGGAAGAGAAGAAGCAAATCCTGTACTTGCTAGGTCCTGTTGGTGGCGGAAAGTCATCCCTTGCAGAGCGGCTAAAAGCCTTGATGGAGCAGGTGCCCATCTATGCAATTAAGGGATCTCCAGTATTTGAATCTCCCTTGAGCCTTTTCTCTCCTACTGAGGATGGCCGCATCCTTGAAGAGGACTACGGCATTGCACGTCGATACGTCAACACTATTATGTCTCCCTGGTCTGTTAAGCGATTGCATGAATTTAAAGGGGACATCAGTAAATTCCGTGTCGTAAAAATTCGTCCTTCTATTCTCGATCAAGTTGCCATCTCAAAAACAGAGCCCGGTGATGAAAATAACCAGGATATTTCATCACTGGTTGGCAAGATCGACATTCGTAAGCTTGAGGATTTCCCCCAGAATGACCCTGATGCCTATAGCTTTTCTGGTAGTTTATGTAGGGCCAACCAGGGACTGATGGAGTTTGTCGAGATGTTCAAAGCGCCTATCAAGGTGCTTCACCCCCTACTAACTGCAACACAAGAAGGAAATTACAACAGTACAGAGGGATTGGGGTCAATTCCGTTCAACGGTACAATCCTCGCTCATTCCAATGAATCGGAATGGCAATCCTTCCGCAATAATCGCAACAATGAGGCTTTCCTGGATCGTATTTATATCGTCAAGGTGCCCTACTGTGTAAGAGTGCAGGAAGAAATACGAATCTATCAGAAACTGCTAGAAAATAGCTCCTTGTCAAAAGCGCCCTGTGCACCAGACACCCTGCGGATGTTGGCGCAATTCTCTGTATTGTCGAGAGTTAAAAACCCTGAGAACTCCAGCCTTTATTCAAAGATGCGTATCTATGACGGTGAAAACCTGAAGGATACCGACCCCAAAGCAAAAACCATTCAGGAATACAGAGATAATGCAGGGGTAGATGAAGGCATGAACGGACTATCCACCCGTTTCTCCTTTAAGATCCTCTCAAAAGTTTTCAATTTCGATGCTACTGAGGTGGCGGCAAACCCAGTCCACCTGCTCTATGTTCTGGAACAGCAAATAGAGCAGGAGCAATTTCCACCGGAAGTGCAAGAGACTTACCTTGGGTTTATCAAAGAATATTTAGCTCCAAGATACGTAGAATTTATCGGCAAGGAAATTCAGACAGCTTACCTGGAATCCTACGCTGAATACGGCCAAAACTTGTTTGATCGCTATGTCACTTACGCCGACTTTTGGATACAGGACCAGGAGTATCGCGACCCAGAAACCGGTGAAATACTGGATCGCGGCGCCCTTAATGAAGAGCTTGAAAAGACAGAAAAACCTGCAGGAATTTCCAATCCGAAAGATTTCCGCAATGAAATAGTCAATTTTGTACTCCGCGCCAGGGCTAACAATCAAGGAAAAAACCCCGACTGGAGATCTTACGAAAAATTACGTGCCGTTATCGAGAAAAAAATGTTCTCCAATACGGAAGATCTTCTGCCAGTTATATCCTTTAATACCAAGGCGTCAGCAGATGATAAACGCAAGCATGCAGACTTCGTTGCGCGTATGGTTGAACGCGGCTATACCGAGAAGCAGGTTAGACTGTTATCCGAATGGTATCTACGCGTGAGAAAATCTCAATAGTAAGGTTTTCCTCCATTAAGGTCACTGGAAAAACACGAGGAAGCCAAACCCGGATACTGATTAGATCATTAACTTTTAGTGAGCACTTGAGTGATTTCACCGCATCTCATCGGGACCCTCAATGGCTCGCTATAGTGAAGATACCAATAATTGTGTTTGGTGGATTCAGCAGGAAATATTCTGAATAGATTTATGGCGATGAATGCCTGTGAGCTTTATTCAGAACAAAGGCAGAAATATGAGCTATATCATCGACCGCCGCTTGAATGGAAAGAAAAAGAGTACCGTTAATCGGCAGCGATTCTTAAGGCGCTATAAGGCTCACATTAAGAAAGCTGTCGGCGACGCCATGAATAGCCGCTCTATTATGGACATGGATAAGGGAGAGCAAATCAGTATCCCTACTCGGGATATCAGCGAACCCTTATTTTCTCACGGTAGCGGTGGGCACGTAGAGCGAGTTTTACCCGGAAACAAGCAGTTTACTGCTGGTGATCGTATCCCTCGTCAAGGTCAGCGAGGCGGTGATGGAAATGGTGGTGGTGCCAGTGATAGCGGGGAAGGGGTTGATGAATTTGTCTTCCAGATATCACAAGAAGAGTTTCTGGACTTTATGTTTGAGGGGCTCCAGCTGCCCAATATGATCAAGCAACGCCTGGCCGGCAACGAGTCTTTTCAAATAGTACGTGCCGGAATTAGTAATGAAGGAACTCCAGGTCGTCTCAATGTGATCCGCTCACTCAGGGCTGCCCATGCAAGACGCATAGCCTTGACCAGTAATAAGCGAAGAAACCTGCGCAATTTAGAGGAAGACCTATCCCAAGAAGAAAACAAAGATACTGCTCTGCGAGACCAGCGCAAAATTGAGGCTCTTAAAAACCAAATCGCCGAACTTCGCAGCCGTATCAATCGAGTCCCTTTCCTCGATGATTTCGACCTGAAATATAACCTGCTGATTCGACAACCAAAACCTCGATCTAGGGCGGTGATGTTTTGCCTGATGGATGTATCCGGCTCGATGAACCAAGCCACAAAGGATATGGCCAAACGCTTCTTCTTACTTTTATATTTGTTCCTACAGCGCAGTTATGAATATACAGAAGTCGTTTTTATTCGACACCACACTAGCGCCAAAGAAGTTGATGAAGAGGAGTTTTTCTATTCACGGGAAACTGGTGGCACCATTGTCTCAAGCGCGCTCAAATTAATGCGACGCATTATAAGAGATCGCTACCCCGCCAGCGAATGGAATATCTATGGAGCCCAGGCCTCAGATGGTGATAACTGGAACGACGACTCCAGTACCTGCCACCGAATCCTTATCGACGATATTATGCCCCATGTGCAGTATTACTCTTATGTGGAAATTACTCCCAGAGATCACCAGGCCCTGTGGGAAGAGTATGAAAGTGTCCGCACTTTATTCCCCGATCACTTTGCTATGGAGCAGATTGTCGATGTACAGGATATTTATCCGGTGTTCCGACAACTATTCCGCCAAAAGGTGACTGCCTGATGCTCGACAAATTTGCCAGTGGCGCTGAAGCATCTGAATCTGAGTCGCGTCAGCCCATATCAACAAGCTCAG
The DNA here is from genome assembly GCF_052467615.1 of Microbulbifer maximicatervae (SeqCode). Lineage (NCBI taxonomy): Bacteria > Pseudomonadati > Pseudomonadota > Gammaproteobacteria > Cellvibrionales > Microbulbiferaceae > Microbulbifer > Microbulbifer maximicatervae (SeqCode). The sequence continues at coordinate 5,125,774 of NZ_CP174319.1, read as the reverse complement.
AATGGACTTTTGAATTAATTCAGGAATATGATCGCGCCATCGGCGCACTGGCAGAAGAGTTTGGGTTAGATACCTACCCAAATCAGATTGAAGTTATCTGCTCAGAGCAGATGATGGATGCCTACTCCTCGGTAGGAATGCCAGTGGGTTATCACCACTGGTCTTTTGGCAAGCAATTTATCAGCGTGGAAAATAATTACCAGCGCGGATTGATGGGGCTGGCTTATGAAATAGTCATTAATTCTAATCCCTGCATCGCTTACCTCATGGAAGAAAATACCATGACAATGCAGGCTTTGGTGATTGCTCACGCCTCCTATGGGCACAATTCTTTCTTTAAAGGGAATTACCTGTTTCGCTCCTGGACAGATGCCAGCAGTATTATTGACTATCTGATCTTTGCCAAAAATTATATTTCCCGCTGTGAAGAGCGCTACGGGCTTGATGAAGTCGAGGCCATTCTCGACTCCTGTCATGCCCTAATGAACTACGGTGTAGACCGCTATAAACGCCCTTACCCAATCTCGGCTATTGAAGAAGAACGCCAACAGCAAGAGCGAGAAGAGTACCGCCAGAGACAGCTCAATGATTTATGGAGGACCATCCCAAAACTCGGTGACGGTATAGAGGAGACAAAGGAGAAACGTTTCCCCGAAGAGCCTCAGGAGAATATCCTGTACTTTGTTGAGAAAAATGCCCCTCTCCTGGAAAACTGGCAACGGGAGCTGGTGCGTATTGTACGTAAGCTGGCCCAATATTTTTATCCACAGCGGCAAACCCAAGTAATGAATGAGGGCTGGGCTACCTTCTGGCATTACACTCTCTTAACCGAGCTGTACAAGCGCGGGCGGGTGACTGAAGGCTTTATGATGGAGTTTCTTCAAAGCCACACCAATGTTATCTACCAACCCTCTTTTGACAGCCCTCACTACAGCGGTATCAATCCCTATACCCTGGGCTTTAGTATTTTTACTGACTTACGGCGTATCTGTGAAAGCCCCACTGAAGAGGATCGCCGCTGGTTCCCAGACATTGCTGGAAGTAATTGGCGTGAAACCCTTCAATTCGCCATGCGCGACTTCAAAGATGAAAGTTTTATTTTACAATTCCTGTCTCCCAAGGTTATGCGAGACATGAAACTGTTTTGTATCAGCGACAACGATAAAGAGAACGATATCATTGTCAGCGCAATTCACGATGAGAGCGGTTATCGCCAGTTAAGAGAGAACCTTGCGGGACAGTACAACCTGGGCAATCGGGAACCGAACATCCAGGTATATTCAGTAGATACCCGTGGTGACCGTTCACTGACCCTGCACCACACACAGCACCGCCGTCGCCCTCTTGGTAAAGATACAGCAGAGGTATTAAGGCATCTTCACCGGCTATGGGGCTTCGATGTTCACCTGAACAGTTTGAACGGGGATCAAATAACGGCCAGTTGTCACTGCCCGGAGCAAGGTCGGGACCGACCGGAGGGTGAAGAAGAGTCTATGTTAATACCAAAACCCATTTAGGTTTCAGCGCGGGAACTGTTGAAATACCAGCCCCGCACAGAATGGGGAAATAATACCCACTAGCGAATCGCGCTACTTAGGCATCAGCTTCCAACAAAAGCTTGGCCTTTGCAGAAAGTTCACCGTGCTCAGAACGGTGAGTTAAAAGAGCATCAGCTCCAGCATCCAGCCAACGGGCTTTCTCGCCATCGTCATCAGAAGGCACAACCAGAATGCTCAAATTTGAATACTCACTGCGGGACCTGAGGTAGTCCAGCACCTGAAACCCACTCTCCCCAAGCAATCCAGTGTCAACTACTAACAACGCCGGCTTGGCACTCGCCATCAAGATACCGGCGGAAAAACTATCACTGGCTACTTCTACTTCACACCCCATCTGCTGAAGCGCCTGGCGTCCACCTGAAGTCAGCTCAGGATCAGTCGTTAACAAAAGCACTTTTCGACTGGGAACTGCCAGGTCGTTCGGAACTGGCATTGAGTTGTCCCGCAGGAAGCCCACGAAATCCTCAACACAGATACGGTGGTCACCACGCCCTGGAAGTTTGTATGCCTTGAGCTGGCCACGCTCAATCCAGCGAATCACCGTTCGGAAGTTAACACCGCAGTACCTGGCTGCTTCCCCGGTGGTTAGCACATGTAATTCGCTCATCTTTATTCTCCCCAACAACTGCGATTAAAAAGAAGAACAGTCAACTTCCCGAAAGTATCCTCTGCCCCACAGAGTTACACGTGAAATTATCCTGCCCAGCTGAACCGCCCCTATAAATTATGCTGTTTAATGCTGCAAACCCAGCCCGAAATTCGGTCCATGTAATTTATTAACGAACAGCGGAACAACCCCCTCAAAAAATACTAATAGATATAGTTGACAGGTAAGACAGGTTTCTTAGAATGACACTAGATTCGTGACTTGGGACTTGTCACGCGATCCTTTCCAGTGGTGTGGCCGTTAAGTCAGAGCCCCACAGTTGGCAAAGAAATGTTTGCTAAGCGAATACCCTAAGACCCTGGGCCCCCTTGTTTTTTCGGGGCCTTTTTTTTATCTTGCCGAAGCTTCTTACACTCCTACCGCTCATCCTCCGTCCAGCAGACAAACCTGGAACAACGCCGGAACAAATGGACTTATGGCAGTACAATCACCTATCAGATCAGTGGTCCCTCCAGCTCTGGAGCAAATGCTTTGAAGATCTACCTTGTTGGCGGCGCAGTGCGCGACAGACTTTTGAATCGCCCAGTCACCGAGCGTGACTGGGTGGTGGTTGGGGCAGATGCAGATAGAATGCAGGACCTCGGATACAGCCCAGTCGGCAAAGATTTTCCAGTATTCCTACACCCTGAGACCGGTGAAGAATACGCGCTCGCTCGCACCGAAAGAAAGAGCGGACACGGCTATGGCGGTTTTACCGTTAACGCTGATGCCAATATCACCCTGGAAGAGGATCTTCTGAGGCGAGATCTCACTATTAATGCCATTGCAGAAGACAGCGACGGCAATCTAATTGACCCCTACGGAGGGCAGGAAGATCTTGGAGCTCGGCTTTTGCGCCATGTTTCCCCTGCTTTTGCAGAAGACCCGCTAAGAGTTCTACGAGTCGCCCGCTTTGCCGCCCGCTACCATCACCTTGGCTTTAGCGTTGCCCCTGAAACCATGATACTCATGCGCCAGATGGTAGAAGCGGGTGAAGTGGAATATCTGGTGGCCGAGAGAGTCTGGAAAGAGGTAAGCCGGGCGCTTACCGAGCCAGACCCCGATATTTTTATTCGGGTACTGCGAGACTGCGGTGCCCTCTCGGTACTGTTACCAGAACTAGAGAATTTGTTTGGTGTTCCCCAACCGCCCAAACACCACCCCGAAGTGGACACTGGAGAACACGTACTACTAGCCCTGCGCGCCGCCCCGGTAGAGCTCCCCTTGCGTTTTGCAGTACTGCTACACGACCTGGGCAAAGGACTGACTCCCGAGGAGATTCTCCCCAGCCACCACGGCCACGAGGCCGCAGGCGTGCCCCTGGTAAAGGCCGTCTGTGAGCGCTGGCGTACCCCAAAAGACCTGACTGCACTAGCTGTCGGGGTCTGCGAATATCACCTGCACTGCCACAGAGCCTTCGAATTGCGCCCACAGACCATTATGAAAATGATCCGCAGTCTGGATGCCTTGCGACGTCCCGAGCGATTTGAAAACTTTCTTCGCGCCTGCGAGGCAGATGCCCGAGGTCGTGAGGGGCTGGAGAATCGAGATTATCCACAGGTGGACTTTTTACGCGCCGCTCGAGATGGGGCAGCGGCAGTAACTGCCGAGGAGTTGATTAAACAGGGCTACCAGGGTGCGAAACTGGGGCAAGCACTGGACCGGGAGCGCATCAAGGCAATCGCCAGAGTAAAGGATGACTACATTGCGTAATGTGTTGATTACCGGTGCCGCCGCACGCCTGGGCCGTGCTATTGCTGAAGAGCTGCATAGAGATCACAGAGTTGTTATTCACTATCGCAACTCGGCTGATGCTGCCAAGGCCCTGGCAAACGAGCTGAACCAACGTCGCCCCAACTCTGCCATAGCGTTGCACAGTGAGTTGAATAGCGCCGAAGCCTGTTCCAATCTGGCCCAACGTGCACAAGAGGCCTGGGGCGGTATTGATGTTCTGGTCAACAATGCCTCAGCATTTCACCCCACACCTGTGGGAAGTGCAACCGAGGAGGACTGGGATCGGCTGGTAGGCAGCAACCTCAAAGCCCCCTTCTTTCTCACTCAGGCCCTGAAAGAAACACTCAGCCAACAGCTGGGTTGCGTTGTTAATATGGCGGATATTCACGCCGAGCGCCCGATGCCCAAGCATACTATCTACTGCGCCGCCAAGGCTGGGCTGGTAATGCTGACAAAAAGCCTCGCTCTGGAGCTATCGCCCCAGATTCGGGTCAATGCAGTCGCCCCCGGTGCCATTCTTTGGCCAGAACAAGAGGCAACTAACGAAGCCAAGAAAGCAAAAATCACCCAGCGCATTCCTTTGGCCCGAACCGGTGACCCCAGTGATATCGCCAAGACCGTGCGCTTCCTTGCCTGTGATGCCCCCTATATCAACGGTCAGGTTATTGCCGTTGACGGCGGCCGCAACCTCAATATCTAGAGCACTCCAACCAATACCTAAAACAGTTCAACAACGGGGCTTCACTTCAATTTCACCGGCACTCTGTCAGAATGTTTTGTAACTTCCTCTGCCACAAGAGATTTTCCGGTGCGCTCACTGAAGATATTGTTGATTGAAGATAACCCCACTATCGCCCGCCAGCTTGCCGAATTCCTACATGCTGAGGACTGGCAGATAGATTATGCCCACCGGGGTCGCCAGGGCTTACAGCTGGCCCTGGAACAAATCTTCGACCTGATCATTCTCGACCTGGGCCTGCCGGATATGGACGGCTTGGAGGTCTGCGAAAAGATCAAGGCACAAGCGCCAGTTAACATGCCAATCCTGATGTTAACTGCCCGAGATGCTCTCGCAGATAAAGAACGCGGATTTGGTATCGGTGCCGATGACTACTTATGTAAGCCCTTCGAACCAAGGGAACTGATACTGAGATGCCGCGCCCTGGCACGTAGACACCAGCTGCATACCAGTGAAGAAATTAAGGTCGGTGATTTACAGATAAACCAGCGCCAGCAAACGGCCTACCGGGATAAACAACCTCTGCCCCTGACAACTATCGGTTTTCGCATTCTCACTATGCTCGCCCAGGCGTCGCCAGCACCAGTAAGCCGCTCGGCAATAATCCACCATATTTGGGGTGATGAACCCCCAGAAACAGACGCCTTAAAATCCCACATTTATAGTCTTCGCCAAACACTGGATAAGCCTTTCCAGGCCCCTATGTTGAAAACCATCACCAATCTCGGTTATCAGTTGGAAACTCCCAATGCGCGAAACCAGTAATTTACAGAGGAAGGTCTTCGCTATTTTTGGCAGTTTTACCCTGCTGCTATGCTTGGTGTTTTTTGCCATTTGTATGATGGTCGCCTATGTAGTTGAAGACCATTTACTCGATAACTTATTGGCCGGAGAAGTCCGCTACCTCGAACAGCAGGCAAGACTGACTAATACGACCCCAGAGCCACGCCTACCCTATTTAACGCTATACACTGAAAGCAAAATAATTCCGGCCGAACTGCGCACTGCCCTACCAAGCTATGCAGAAAAGGCTGAGTGGTTTAGTGATACTGAACATCACTTCCATTTACGCAGAGTACATTTTCCGGACAACCATTCCGCCGTTCTCGTAGCTGAAGTCAGTGAATTGCTCACTGTTACGCGACAATCTTCAAAACTTCTTTGGCTCTTTGCCAGCGCCTGTATCTTGACCCTACTCTTAGCCCTCTATTGTGCTTTTCGTATTTCCCGTAAAACCATCGCTCCTGTAGTAACCCTTGCTAAAGCAGTTCAGCAGCAGAGAAACTGCGATTCTCAAATTTCCCTGCCCTATAACAATGAACAAGATGAAATCGGTTATCTCGCAAGTACGTTGCAAGATACACTTAACCAGCTCAAGCTAACATTGCGCAGGGAAACTGAGTTTACCCGGGATACGAGCCATGAGTTGCGCACCGGGCTAACCATTCTGAAAAGCACACTGGCTCTCAGTCAAAATCGGGAAATGACTTTAGCTGAGAAAAGTGAGCTATTAGAAACTGTTACCGGTATGGAAAAAACCGTTAAGACACTATTAGCCCTCGCCCGCTCTGAGTCTCTACAGTCGGAAGATATCCCATTGCGTGCTTTACTAGAGGAGCGTCTTTTAACTCAACACCAGCTAATTGTACAAAAGAATTTTAATGTTGATTTAAAATTAGGGCACAAAGCCAGAGCCCTGGCTAATCGACACCTGGTAAGTCTGCTATTCGACAACTTGATCAGCAATGCATTACAGCACGCTACCAGCCCTGAGTTGGTTATTACCTATAAGGGGGACACACTCTTTTTTGAGAACGCCACAGATAACCAATTAGATTTAGAAACCTCCCTCTTACCCGGCCAAAAAAGGGAAGGCAGTGACGGTATTGGTCAAGGCCTTTTCCTGGCCAAGAGAATCTGTGAAGCCTTAAATTGGACCATCTCTATCCAATGTCGGAACAATATTTATCAGTGCGCTCTGTCTTTTACACAGTAGCGTTCTAAGATTCAAATTTTTACCGTATGCGCTCGAGATGCACAGTGAATCGGCATCCATACCTTATACGATCTCGAGTGCAGCTTTTTCTTTCTTCCTAAATAGCAATTACAATCTCACCTGAATTTCACCTTCCGTCCCTTATTCTCCTACGAACTCACTAGAAGATTTTCCGTCTACTACTGCAATTTTGGAGATTAATATGTTGAAGAAAATTGTTATTTCCCTGGCACTGACTTTGTCTGTATTTTTTGGTTTTATTATTTGGATTAAGGGCCTAATTCCACCCCAAGATCAGGACTTTTCCACTACGACAGTAAGTGACCTGCCGTATTTACAACAATTACCCAGGGAAAGCCGAGGAAAAATCTTAGCTGTTGTCACCAGTACTGAAACGATGGGAGATAGTGGCAAGGCGACTGGTTATGAATTAACTGAACTGGCACGCCCCTATTACATCTTTTCAGCCAACGGATTTATTGTCGATATTGCCAGTCCCAAAGGCGGCAAACCGCCTGCGGTGATCGATAAAGATGATCTGGGGCCTTTCGACTATGCCTTTCTCAATGACCCGGAGGCACAACAAAAGGTCAACAACAGTATTCCTATCGATCAGGTATCAGCAGAGGATTACCAGGCCGTATTTTTTGTCGGCGGTAAAGGCACCATGTTCGATTTCCCCGACAATCCCCATATCCAGTCCCTGGTGCGGGAAATCTATAACAGCGGCAAAATTATCGGAGCGGTATGCCACGGGCCAGCAGCCCTTGCCAATGTCACCCTGGATAATGGCAAGCCCTTAATCGCCGATCGGCAGATCAGTGCTTTTACTAACGCAGAGGAGCTTTTTCTTATCCCTGACGCCGAGCAACGATTTCCATTCCTGCTTGAGGATCGCTTACGTGAGCAAGGCGCGTTTTTTCAGGCTGGGCCCACTTACCTGGAACAAGTCAGCGTGGATGGCCAGCTTATTACCGGGCAAAACCCCTGGTCCACCTGGCTGGCGGCTGAGAGTATGGTAAGCGCGATGGGCTATACCCCTGTTCCACGCCAAGTCACTCCAGCGGAGCAGACCGTCAAATTACTACTCACTTATGAGCAACACGGCTTTACCGAGGCCACGGAGAAATTGCATAAGCTTCAGGAGGAAGGGGAAATAGACAAGCGCCTACTGGCCATGCATGGCGTTGTCTCTGCAATGCGTTGGGAGCCGGGTAGGGCATTGGACATAATCAGACTGCTGTCCAAGAGCCAGGATTGATAGAGCCCCTCAAAAGCCAGCTAGCCAGCCTGATCCAGGGGCTGGCCATTTTCATCCACAAATAATACATCGCGGATACTGAGTTTCTGTCCCTGGACATTCTGCACAGCCACTTCGGAGATTGGTTCGCCACTGATTTTATCGACCAGATGCATCCCATCTTTATTGCCATTCCAACGCAGGTTCCACTGACGCAGGGCGATTACCACCGTAAACAGGTCACGGCCTTTTTCTGTTAAGCGATACTCGTAGCGAGTGCCGTGTTCGCCCGCATCAAAGCGCACTAACACCTCGTTTTCCACCAAACGGGATAACCGATCCACAAGGATATTCTTGGCGATTCCAAGGTTTCTCTGGAAATCCACAAAACGGCGGGTACCCAGCATCGCCTGCTTAATTATCAGCAGGGACCACCAGTCCCCCACCTCATTCAGAGCGCAAGCCAGGGAGCAATTGAGATCATCAAAACGTTTACGTGACATACCCCCAGTATACCGGTAAAAAGGTTGCAATACGAAACCAAATGTTGAACTCAACTTCAAAATAAGGTCTTATAACGCAACCATTTTAGTTGTGACCTAGTGGGACCAGTGAGTCCCAGTGTTGAATCGAGACATTCAGGAGAGAAATATGAGTGGTTCCCTGGACAACCTACTGCGTCCCTTCGAGCATAAATCCCTAAAGCTGCGCAACCGGGTTGCGATGGCTCCCATGACCCGCACTATGTCACCGGGCTATGCAGCCAATGATCAAGTGGCCGGCTATTACCGCCGCCGCGCCGAGGGCGAAGTGGGACTGATTATTACCGAAGGCACCTTCGTTAATCATAAAGCTGCAAACGGCTACGAGAATGTTCCGGCAATCTACGGTGAGGCCGCTCTCGCCGGCTGGAAAAAAGTGGTAGACGAAGTACACGCTGCCGGTGGCCAGATTATCCCGCAGTTATGGCACGTAGGCTCCGTGCGCAAAGAGGGCATAGGCCCGGATAAATCAGTGCCCGGCTACTCCCCCTCAGGCCTGTTCAAACCCGGCAAGCCCAATGGCCAGGCGATGAGCAAAGAGGACATCCAGGAAGTTGTACAAGCTTTTGCGGACGCGGCGAAAGCAGCCAAGGAAATCGGATTCGACGGCGTAGAGATCCACGGCGCCCACGGCTATCTGATCGACCAGTTTTTCTGGGAAGGTACCAACCAACGCGATGACGAGTACGGTGGCTCCATCGAAAATCGCACCCGCTTTGCAGTGGAAATTATCAAAGCGGTACGTGAAGCCGTGGGCGAAGATTTTGCCATAGTGCTGCGCTACTCCCAATGGAAGCAGCAGGATTACGAAGCCAAGTTGGCGCAAAACCCGGAAGAACTGAAACGCTTCCTGACACCGCTGGTTGAAGCCGGCGTTGATATTTTCCACGCCTCTACAAGACGCTTCTGGGTGCCAGAATTTGAGGGTTCTGATCTCAACCTGGCAGGCTGGACCAAGGAATTGACGGGAAAACCGGTAATTTCTGTCGGCAGTGTCGGCCTCGACGATGATTTTATCGGCGGCAATAACCAGGGCATGGGCGGCACTGCCAATCCTACCGATTTAGCCGAACTGACCCGCCGTATGGACAACCAGGAGTTCGACCTGATTGCCGTTGGCCGCGCGCTATTACAAGACCCACATTGGTTCGCCAAGGTGCGTGAAGATCGCGCGGAGGAAATCACTCCGTTCACCAAAGAAGCGCTAATGAGCCTAAGTTAATTATTCCTAACAAAAAAGCAGCCTCAAAGGGCTGCTTTTTTATCTGCATTTTTAAAAATTTATTGGAATCACGGCCAAATAAATTCTACCGGCCACAATTTTTGTGAAGCCTGGTCGTACTCATCCCACAACTGGCGGTATGTTTTCTGCTCGACCGGATGCAATACTTCTGGAGCAATTTCTGCCAAGGGCTGTAAAACAAAGGCATTTTTTACAATCTCACCTCTAGGCAATTTTACCCCATCGACAGTTCCCGTCAGGTGATCATAGGTGAGAATATCAATATCCAGGGTGCGCGCGCTGAACTTGGGACCGGAGCGCAGGCGGCCGTTGGCATCTTCAATACCGCGCAGACACAGGGCCAGCTGCCCTACCGGCAGGTCAGTCTGCAGCCCAACCACCAGGTTGTAAAAGTTATCACCCTGGAAACCTACCGCTTCACTTTCGAAGACCCGGGACACCTGTAATTCGCCAAACCGCCCGGTCAGGGCATCCAGCGCTGCGCGGATATATTGCGCGCGATTGATATTACTGCCGAGGCTGAGATACACCTGAGCCACGTTTACACTCCCGCAGACATCGCTGCTGCACCTTTTGCCGGCCTCTCGCCGCGCTCAATAATGACACCCACATCCCTGGACCCTCTGACCGCACCCGGCTTGGACAACCGCAGTCGCAGCCAGTTTACAGAAAACTCTTCCCTGACAATTGCCGCAGCCTGCTCTGCCATGGTCTCCACCAACAGAAACTCACTGCTTTCAATAAAAGCGATCAAGCGCTTGGCCACCGCTTTATAGTTAAGTGTGTACTCGATATTGTCTGTACGCGCCGCCTCACTAATATCGAAGGCCATCTCCAAATCGAGACTGACCGTCTGGCGCACTTCCCGCTCCCAATCGTAAATACCAATAATGGTATTCACCTTTAAATCCCGTATATAAACAATATCCATTTATCGGCTCTTTTCTTTTTAATGCCAGGCTATCCCTGGGATTTTTAAAGTTCGGTCTTGGGCAATTCTGTCATGGGCCAGCGCGGACGCACATCTACCGCAAGGCTCGTCTGCTCCCCTGCTTTTAAGCGCAAACTACCGGCGTAGGCGATCATGGCCCCGTTATCAGTGCAGAATTCATGGCGGGGATAGTAGACGCTGGCGTTATCCTTTCGCAGGCTCGTTTCCAAACGCTCACGCAATAATTTATTTGCGGAAACTCCACCGGCAATCACCAGGGTTTTATAGCCGGAAGCCTTAATAGCGCGACGGCATTTAATCACCAGGGTGTCCACTACCGCCTCCTGGAAAGCCGCAGCAATATCTGCGCAAGTCTGCTCGTCTGGTAAACCATCCTCGAGGGCGTGCTTGCGCACCGTCGTCAGGGTGAAGGTTTTAAGGCCTGAAAAACTGAAATCCAACCCCGGTCGATCAGTCATAGGACGCGGGAAGGTAAAGCGCCTGGCGTCTCCTTTCTCCGCCAGGGCAGCCAAACGCGGGCCACCGGGATAATCCAAATCGAGCATTTTGGCGGCCTTATCAAAGGCTTCGCCGGCGGCGTCATCCAGGGATTCACCCATCAGTTTGTAATCACCGAGCCCCCGCACCTCCACCAGCTGGGTGTGTCCGCCGGAAACCAGCAGGGCCACAAAAGGAAAGGCGGGCGGATTATCCTCCAGCATTGGGGCCAGTAGGTGGCCTTCCATATGGTGCACCGCCACCGCCGGGATATCCCAGCCATAGGCCAGAGCACGAGCCGCGCAGGCCCCGACCATCAGCGCTCCCACCAGACCGGGGCCTGCGGTATAGGCGATGCCATTGAGGTCTGAAGGGCTGGTCTCGGCCTTCTTCATTACCTGGCGAATCAGCGGCAAGAGCTTGCGCACATGATCACGGCTCGCCAGCTCGGGGACTACACCGCCATAATCGGCATGCAGGTCCACTTGACTGAACAGGGCATGGCTGAGCAAACCGGACTCAGAATCGTAAATAGCGACGCCAGTTTCATCGCAGGAAGTTTCTATACCAAGGACGCGCACTTGATCTCATTCTCGTGACTACTTCGAGGGGTGGTTATCATACTGGAAAATGGGGTTGCGATCCCGTATAGGAGTGTTTAGAATTTGCGCCCTCGCTGTGAACCGGCCACCGGATGCAACTGCGAGAGCATTGCCGGAATGGCCGAGAGAAACGAATTTTAACAGGTATCCTAATGCCCTCTGTACGAATCAAAGACAACGAACCTTTCGATATCGCCCTGCGCCGTTTCAAGCGCTCCTGTGAAAAAGCAGGCGTACTGTCTGAAGTACGTCGTCGCGAGTTCTACGAGAAGCCCACCGCTGTTCGTAAGCGCAAAGCTGCTGCCGCTGTAAAGCGTCACGCTAAAAAGCTTCAGCGCGAAAACCGCAAGTTCCAGCGTCTCTACTAAGAGCCGCAGGCTGCATAAGCCTGTCGCAGCGAGGCGGCCGGACGGGCTTAGCCCGTAGCGGAGCTATAAAGAACGGCGTGCGAGCCATACTCGCGCGCCGTTTTTCGTTTGGGCTAACGCATTTCCCCCGCCCAGCAGACAAGCTATCCTAAGCCCCTGATCCAAAATTCATTGCCAACAATCCCGGAACACTCATTATGAGCACTCTCAAGGAAACCCTGACCCAAGCCACTAAAGACGCAATGAAAGCGCGAGACAAAGAGCGCCTGGCCACCCTGCGCCTGATCAACGCCGAGATCAAACGCGTTGAAGTCGACGAGCGCATCGACCTGGATGACGCCCGTATCCTCGCCCTGCTGGACAAAATGACCAAGCAGCGCCGCGACTCCATTACCCAGTACGAGAAAGCTGGCCGGGCTGAACTGGCAGCAGTAGAGCAGGCTGAAATTGAAGTTATCCAGGAATTCCTGCCGAAGCAGCTGAGCGAAGCTGAGATTACCGATATCGTTGCCTCCGCCGTCAAAGACACCGGTGCCAACAGCATGGCGGATATGGGCAAAGTCATCGCCCAGGTTAAACCCCAGGTGCAGGGCCGTGCAGATATGGGCGCGGTGAGCAAACTGGTGAAGGCCCAACTGGCCTAAGCTGAGCGAATCCCCATGGCCGGCAAGATACCCCAGCACTTTATTGACGATCTGCTCGCAAGGGCAGATATCGTCGAGCTGGTGGACAGCCGGGTCAAGCTGCGTAAAACAGGCAAAAACTACTCTGCCTGCTGCCCCTTCCACGACGAGAAAACCCCATCATTTACCGTGAGTGCGGACAAGCAGTTTTATTACTGCTTCGGCTGCGGCGCCAATGGCAATGCCATCGGCTTCCTCATGGAGTACGACCGCCTGCCCTTCCCAGAAGCGGTGGAAAAACTCGCGGCCACCCGTGGACTGGAAGTTCCCAGGGAACAACTGGCACCGGGGCAAGAAAAGCGCCAGCGGGAGAGTCAATCTCTCTACCAGCTCACAGAGAAAGCCGCCGACTACTACCGTGAACAACTGCGCAACCACCCCGCCGCAGGCAATGCGGTGGCCTACTTGCGCAATCGCGGCCTCTCCGGTGAGATTGCCCGGGACTTTGGTATCGGCCTTGCGCCCCCAGGCTGGGACAACCTGCTCAATGCATTAGCCGATACCCCCGAGAAAGCGGATCAACTGGAACTGGCAGGCCTGGCCATTCGCCGCCAGGACAGTGATGGCAACACCAAGCCCAACGCGCGCCACCACTACGACCGCTTCCGCAGCCGTATTATTTTCCCGATCCGCGACCAGCGCGGGCGCGCCATCGCCTTTGGCGGGCGGGTACTGGGCGACGACAAACCCAAGTACCTGAACTCTCCGGAAACCCCAATTTTCCACAAGAGCCGCGAACTCTACGGCCTGTGGGAAGCGCGCCAGGCCAACCGCAATTTAGAGCGCCTGATTGTGGTTGAAGGCTATATGGATGTGGTGGCCCTGGCCCAGTTCGATATCCGCTGCGCGGTCGCCACCCTGGGCACCGCTTGTGGCGAAGACCACATTCAACTCGCCTTCCGCCACACCTCGGAACTGCTGTTTTGCTTTGACGGCGACCGCGCCGGCCGCGCTGCCGCCCGCCGCGCTCTGGAGTCGGCCCTGCCGCAGATGCAGGACGGGCGCAGCCTGCGCTTCCTGCTGCTGCCGGAAGGCGAGGACCCGGACACCCTGGTACGCCAACTGGGCGGTGAACGTTTCCAGCAGTTAATTAAGGAGCAGTCCCTACCGCTGGAAGATTTTCTCTTCGATCTACTGAGCGAAGATATCAACCTGCAGACCATGGACGGCCGCGCGCGCCTGTCCAAGCTCGCCGCTCCCCTGCTGGACCTGCTGCCCGATGGCGTCTACCGCCAGCTGATGTTCCAACAACTGGCCTCGCGCACCGGGCTCGATAAGGAAACCCTGCAAGAGGTTATCCGTACAGAAAAAGCTCGCACGCCGCAGCAGCCCCACCCGCAACCTATAGCTGCACCGGGAGAGCCACACCAAGCACCCTCCCCTCACGAAGAGCTGGAGCACCGCACACCGCCGGAACCCTGGCAGCGCGACAACAACTTCAGTGAAAGTGCAGCACCGAGTTACGACAGTCCGCGCCGCCAGAGCCAATATCTCCTGCCGCCAGAGCGTATGCTGATCGCCCTGCTGTTGCACCACCCGGAGCTGGCAGCACAAATTGAAAATCCACAGCAATTCCCCATTGAGGGCAATGCAGACCTGGCATTGTTTATCCAGCTGGTAGAGCTGTACAAAAGCCGCCCCCAATTAAATTTCTATCAATTGATCGGCCACTGGCGTGCACATCACAGCGCAGAATCTTGCGATACCCTGGCCAAGCTCGCTATTTCTCCACTGGTATCGGTCGCGCGGCAACTCGCCCAGGATGACAGCAACCTGGAATACGATCCGCACACCGAATTTAACGACTGTCTGCTGCGCCTGAAACAAGCTGCGGACAAACAGCGCAACCGCGATTTACTCGATCAACTCAGGAATAGCGCTCAGTTGAGCCCTGAAGAACAACTGGCTCTATTAGCCAATTGGCGAAAAAAGCAGAATTAATAAGCGCCAACCCCTTGAAAACTGCGGGCTCAGCACTATATTCACTCACCCCCGCCGGGCGGGATCGGGAACCCCAGCACCCTAAACATCGCACCTATGCCGTTACTTGACAGCTAGAGTGGTTATTGCTAGTGCAAATACGCTATAATCCCGCGTCTTTGTCCCGTATTTTCATTCCCAGAATTCAGGGTTGTGCATGACCGACAAAACCCAGCAACAGTCCCGCATTAAGGAACTGATCGCCCGCGGTAAAGAGCAGGGCTATCTGACCTATGCCGAGGTAAACGACCACCTACCGGAAGATATTTCCGATCCCGATCAGGTGGAAGACATTATTGGCATGATCAACGACATGGGCATCAAGGTGTTTGAAACCGCACCGGATGCCGAAGAGTTGTTGATGGCTGAAGGCGACAGCTCCGCTGATGAAATCGCCGCAGCCGAAGCTGCCGCTGCCCTGGCAGCCGTAGAGTCCGACGTAGGCCGAACCACCGATCCAGTACGCATGTATATGCGCGAAATGGGCACCGTAGAGCTGCTCACGCGCGAGGGCGAGATCGCCATTGCCAAGCGTATCGAAGAGGGCCTGCGCGAACTGATGGCCGCCCTGGCCTACTGGCCGGGTGCAGTGCAGCAGATTATCGATGAGTACGCTCTGATCGAAAAAGAAGAGCGCCGCATCCCCGATATTATCTCCGGTTGGCTCGACCCCGCCGACGAGGTTCCGCCCGGAGCCCAGGCCGGCCAAGCCGCCGCCGCTGCCAGCGCGCCGGAGTCATCAGATTCCGATGACGACGCCGAAGACGACGACAGCGATGACGACAGCAGCGACGAGGAAGAGGAAGCTACCGGCGGTATCGACCCCGAAGAACTCGCCGAGCGCATGAACGCGCTGATCGCCGCACAGAAAGTTGCCGACGAAGCCATCGCCGCCCACGGTCGCGATTCCAAAGAAGCTGGCCAGGCCCTCGAAGCCGTTGGCGATGTATTCCGCTTCTTTAAACTGGCTCCCCGCCAGTTCGACCCGCTGTACGGCGAAGTTCGCTACGTACTCGATAGCGTGCGCGAGCAAGAGCGCGTGGTTATGGCCATGTGTATCAAACGCGCCCGCATGCCGCGCAAGACCTTTATCAAGGAATTCCCCGGCAACGAGACCAATGATGATTGGATTCCCGCAATCATCAAGAAAAAGCGCGATTACTCCGATGCCCTGCGCCACGTCGTAGACGAAGTTGTTCGCGCCCAGCGCAAACTGGCTCAGTTCCAGGAGCGCGCTAAGCTGGACGTAGGCCAGATCAAAGAGATCAACCGCCGCATGTCCATTGGTGAGGCCCGCTCACGCCGCGCCAAGAAAGAGATGGTCGAAGCCAACCTGCGTCTGGTTATCTCTATCGCCAAGAAGTACACCAACCGCGGCCTGCAGTTCCTGGACCTGATCCAGGAGGGCAACATCGGCTTGATGAAGGCTGTGGATAAGTTCGAATACCGCCGCGGTTACAAGTTCTCCACTTATGCCACCTGGTGGATTCGCCAGGCCATTACCCGCTCTATTGCGGACCAGGCCCGCACCATCCGTATCCCGGTACATATGATTGAGACTATTAATAAGCTCAACCGTATCAGCCGCCAGATGCTGCAGGAAATGGGTCGCGAGCCCACTCCGGAAGAACTGGGCGAGCGCATGGAAATGCCGGAAGACAAGGTGCGCAAAGTCCTCAAGATCGCCAAAGAGCCGATCTCCATGGAGACGCCTATCGGCGACGACGAAGACTCCCACCTGGGTGACTTTATCGAGGATCAAAATCAATCCTCGCCGGTGGATACCGCCACTCAAACTGGCCTGCACGACGCCACCCGCTCCGTACTCTCCGGCCTCACCGCCCGAGAAGCCAAGGTACTGCGTATGCGTTTCGGTATTGATATGAATACCGACCACACTCTGGAAGAGGTGGGCAAACAGTTTGACGTAACCCGCGAGCGTATCCGTCAGATCGAAGCGAAAGCATTGCGCAAACTGCGACACCCCTCCAGGTCGGAGCATTTACGCAGCTTCCTCGACGAGTAAGCGCTAGACTAAAGCCCGGTTCAACCGGGCTTTTTTTTGTGACATAAAGATGACCTCCCCGCGCAGGCTTAGTGAAAGCAGGAGATAAGCATGCAAAAAGAAATGGCGAATAAGCAGGAAAAATCTGAAGAGATTGCCAACAAGCCCGGCAAGAAGGGGTTTGCTCGCCTCCTGGCTGCCACTAGCTACTCCAGTCAGGGGCTCGTCGCTGCGTGGCGCAATGAGGAAGCTTTTCGCCAGGAAGTAATTGCCGCCTGCCTAATGGTGCCTCTCGCACTCTGGGCCGGGGAGACACCTACTGAGCGCGCCATATTGATTGCAGCCGTGATGTTTGTCCTCCCAATCGAACTTATCAACAGCGCTATTGAGGCGACCGTGGACCGCATCGGCCCCGAGAAACACCCGCTGGCCAAGATTGCCAAAGACACAGGCTCCGCCGCCGTCGCCGTCGCCCTCTTCGCTGCATTCCTGGTTTGGTGCTGTATCCTCATCCCTAAACTGCCGATTTAAATACTTTAGTATGAGATTTTGACCTCAATTTCGCATAAACAAGACAGCTGTACCAATTACAACCTCTAATTAATACTATCGAGCCAATTAAGGTGTTTGGCAGCTTTCGCAAGGTGGACGTCTACTCGATAAAGATTCAGTTGTTGGCGAAAGCTTGAGCAACAGGGAAAGAAGATTTCTAGAATTTGCCCATATCAGCCTTGAGTGCTAACAAAGGCATTGATTTGCAAGGGAAAATCTTGTACTTTTCCCAACCGCTTGCAACGATCCTCGCAAGCAATGTGTGGGCCCTTAGCTCAGTTGGTTAGAGCATCCGACTCATAATCGGCAGGTCCTGGGTTCGAGTCCCGGAGGGCCCACCACTTTCCTCTTCTAAAACTCTAAATACTTTACAGTGTTTAAACAGGCTCTCCTTAACCGATAACCACTCTTCAATTAATTTGAAAAAATTACCCCTATTAACCCTGTAAAGATTTACGCCCCGTTCCATATAGGGACTTAGATACCTAGCCTTCTTTATTTTCATAAAAATTCGACTAATAGTTACCACAGCCACCCAGAAAGAAATAGAGCATAAGCTACCCTAGCACTTGCAAAACTAAAATATTCAGGCAACAATTCCGCTTAACTAAACACAATGGACTGTGACAAATGACTGAACTCTTGAAGTCTCGCTTAATCCGCTATATAGCCAAGCACTTAGATAGAGAACTAATTCTTTCTATAGATGACGCTATACGTACCGCGTATGCCAAAGCGAACGCCAGGGTCCAAGAAGACATCAAGAATACCAGTCAAACTCGCCCCCGCGCCCAACTGAGACGCTATTATATTGATGATGCTTTAGCTGGCGCGCTGGCGAAAGGAAAACCATCAGTACAGCAGACCGTTCCTCGTGGTGAGCACTATATCGTGATCTGCTCAGGAAATATTACTCTTAGCCACATCGAACTCCATGGAAATTCTCGGGCGAGGCGCGCCAAACACAGAGCACTTCTCACTAAAAAAAATGCAATTTTAGAACCTGTAACACTTGACCTGTTTAAAGAAGCTCCTCCTAAATTTGACGATGCTTTACACGTGGTTGCAGTAGTTTTACACCCCGCTCCAGAGGTTCAAAACCAGTCTGAGCCGGGCGAGATATTTATTACAGTGCCTTATACGGACTGGACTGGCTACCATTTAGAAATTCCAATTCAAAAACTACTTATGGAGTATGAAACAGAGACAGAACATGATCCAAGCCTAAAGGACGAGGCTTGGCCAACACTGAAAGACGACTTGCAAAGAGAAGAAAATACGTCAAAGAGA
The DNA here is from genome assembly GCF_052467615.1 of Microbulbifer maximicatervae (SeqCode). Classification (NCBI taxonomy): domain Bacteria; kingdom Pseudomonadati; phylum Pseudomonadota; class Gammaproteobacteria; order Cellvibrionales; family Microbulbiferaceae; genus Microbulbifer; species Microbulbifer maximicatervae (SeqCode). The sequence continues at coordinate 5,107,166 of NZ_CP174319.1, read as the reverse complement.
AATTAGGTAGCGTTATGAGAACCGGAGTCAGCGGATTCCAGCCTGAGAGATTACTCCAGGCTAGAGAATCATTAGGTATAACAAGGGTCGCACTAGCGACCCTTGTTGGTGTTTCCCCTGCAACCATCTCAAATTGGGAAAAGGGTAGTCAGTTACCGGAAGAAGATAAGCTTCGTGCACTAGGAGAAGCTGTAAAGTTTTCAATGAGTTGGTTTTTAACAGACTCACCCAAGCACGGTGGCGCTCCCTATTTTTTTAGATCACTCTCATCATCAACGAAAACTGCAAGGGAGATGGCAAAAGTTCGATTAAATTGGGTGGCAGAAATGGCCAACATATTAGGTCAATGGGTAAACTGGCCTAAAGTAAATGTCCCCACCATATCGGAAGAAGCATTCCTAAAAATTACAGATTCTGAAATTGAAATGCTAGCTGCTGAGTGTAGAAAAACTTGGAAGCTAGGTATGGGGCCTATCTCTGACGTTGTTCTTACCTTAGAGAATGCTGGGGTAATATTTGCGCGTGACGAAATAGGCCACTTAAAAATGGATGGGGTTTCTCACTGGAGCCAAATAGACGATAGGCCTTATGTTTTTGTGACAGCAGATAAGGCAAACGGAATTAGAAGTAGGTTTGATGCAGCCCATGAACTAGGTCATTTAGTGCTTCATAGGAATATAGATGAATCTATGTTAAAACAACACTATAAAGAAATTGAGCGACAAGCTGACCTTTTTGCAGGTTGTTTTTTGTTACCAGCAGAATCTTTTTCTTTAGAGGTAAGTTGGCCAACATTAGAAACTTTACTATCTCTAAAACCTCGCTGGAAAGTATCAGTAGCTGCAATGATTATGAGATGCTACCAACTAAAAATAATAGATGAAGACCAAAAACTGAGATTATTTAAGGGGCGATCAGCAAGAGGGTGGACGAAAGGTGAGCCCTATGACGACCAATTTGCGTTTGAAAAACCTAGGTTACTGAATAGAGCAGCCAGAATGCTTGTAACAAAAGGTATTCTGAATCAGTCTGAACTTTCTCACAAGCTTGGCCTTTCAGAGTATTTAATAGAGTCATTGTGTGGATTGCCTTCTAACTTTTTTTCCTCTCAACCAATTGAAAATAATTTAGTAGAGTTAAAAGAGACGCTAAAAGAACGTACCGGCAATCAAAAAACAAATAACACTGGGAGTATTCTAAAATTCCCAGCAAACAAGATAAGATAAGCCTGCATATTATAAAAATGGTTGAGTGTAGGTAAGGCCCTCACTCGACCGAGTGGCACTGAAGAATTCTCACTTCTCCTTTAGCATCAGAAAATGGAATTTTTTCAGGAACCCCAGAATTTTTCAGATATAAATACAAAATATGCTCGCTTGTTGAAAATGTCGAAAAAAAATACGCGCCAATACAAATAAAAAACCGTAGATTACGGTCCTCATCCCCTGAAATATCACAAGCACTTTTTAGAGCCTCAATCAAGACCGCCAAGATCACACACCTAAAAGCTCTCATCAATATCAGTCAAACAACAAAGAAAACTAGTGCCAGAGGTGTCACGAAGTCTGAACCCTTAAATTATGCTTCAATAGAAATCAGTAATATATTAATACTCTGAGAAGGATATTAGCTTAAAAGATCGAAATAATTATTGATGATTACAATTTTATCCAACTCAGTTAGATGCCCTTACTCTAAATAATGTCAGATTCACCTACCTGAAACGACCTTTCCTTTAGACGTAGAAGGGCTATCCCTCAATTAATCTAGAAATTCCTCAGTTTATCAAAAGTGCCAAAGTTGATTTATTCTCTAGTGAACTAAGAAACCAATAAAAGGAAGGAAAACTATGAAGGCATTGACGCTAAAAACACCAGGCGGGCTAGAAAATATTTCGGTTAGCGACATCGCTGACCCGGGAGCACCCGGCCCAGGCCAAATCCGTGTTGCAATTAAAGCCTCCTCTCTCAACTTCCACGATCTTTTGGTCGCCAATGGCAGTATTCCCTCAGAAGACGGCCGCATTCTGATGTCTGATGGCGGTGGTATCGTGGATGCAGTTGGTGAGGGAGTTACCGATTTTCAGGTCGGCGATTCTGTTGTGTCATGCTTTTTCCCACAGTGGCCAGCAGGTACGCCTATGGCTTCCGTGGGTAATTTTGCCAATACGCCTGGTGACGGTATCGATGGGATGGCCGCTGAGTTTGTTGTGCGCGATCAGAGCGCTTTTACCCTTGCCCCAAAAGGCTGGAACCACGCTCAGGCGGCAACCATTACTACCGCGGGCCTTACTGCTTGGCGGGCATTGGTAGTAGACGGCAAGGTAAAACCTGGCGACACAATATTGACTCTAGGAACTGGCGGAGTATCTATTACGGTAATTCAGATTGCCAAAATACTGGGGGCCAAAGTTATTGTTACTTCTTCTTCCGATGAAAAACTGGAGCGCGCCAAAAAATTAGGCGCCGATCATGGCGTCAACTATCGCACCCATACACAGTGGTCAAAAAAGGTTATGGAGCTGACGGAAGGCAAAGGTGCGGACCATATTATTGAGCTCGGTGGCCCCGGTACACTAGAGCAATCGATCCATTCAGTCAGAGTTGGCGGCCATATTTCATTGATTGGTGTTTTGACGGGCCGCTCGGGAGAAGTGCCCACAGCACTGTTGATGGCCAAGCAGGCCCGGTTACAGGGCTTGATCGTTGGAAGCCGTAGGGATCAACGGGAATATGTCACCGCATTGGAAGCCAGCCAGATACAGCCAGTGATTGATAAGTCTTACCCTATGGAGGAACTGGCTGCGGCATTTGAGTACCAGGCCAGCGGGTCGCACTTTGGCAAGATCTGCGTCGAGTGGTAATGGAATAGCTCTCAATCTCGCCGCACTCTTAAAGCTAAGACACTTGTGAGAGCGCGGCTTAACGATTCCTACTGAAATATGAGGGGGACACACCAAATTGGCCATAAAAAGCCCGGCGAAAGCTATCATAGCTTGCGAACCCCACCTGCCGAGCTACCTGAACAAGGCTTGCTGATTCACAGGTGATTAAATCCCGCGCCCGGTTTAAACGGAGTTGGTTTAGATAATGTCCGGGGGTGCTATTAAGATGTTGCTTGAACAAGCGAGTTAACTGGCGATCGCTAACAGAAATACGCTCCGCCATATCGGAAACGCTGATTGATTTCTGGTAATTCTCCGACAGCCACTCCAATAGAGGATTGAGCCTCATACTGTCACTGGATTGCACTTTAAGCAGATCAGAGTACTGGGACTGCCCTCCCCTGCGTTGCAGATAAACCACCAGGTCTTTAGCCACACTGGCTGCAATAGTATTACCATAATCCTGGCGAATCACTTCCAGGGCCAAGTCGACTCCAGATAGAATTCCCGCTGAAGACCACAGTTTTCCGCTTTCAATAAACAAAGGGTCCTGCTCAACCTGATAATTGACTGCTTGCTCGGCAAGCTGCCGGCAATGCCGCCAGTGAGTGGTAATACGGTGCTTTTGTTCCGGAAATATATCTGCTAGTAAGAATGCACCTGTACAGATACTCAAGACACGCTCTGCTTTGTCTGCAATTGCACGCAGCGCATTTACCTGCTTAGGACTTAAGCGCAGCTGCCGCATCCCAGTACCGCCAGTAATGACCAGGTAATCAATTTCCCTATCCTGGTAAATATCAAAATCCACTGATAGGGCTTGGCCGTACGCGGTTTTAACTGATGCATTGGTTAAACCTATCAAACGACTTGTATAGGCCTCACTAACGAAACTATTAGTCTCCATAAAGGCATCCAAGGGCCCAAAAAGGTCTAACGCCTGGAATCCATCAGCAACAAAAAAACCTATCTTCTTGGTCATAGCATCTCCTCCACACAGGGAATTGTACTCCAGTGGGTACGTCTGCTATGACACACTTACGACATAAAACGACATTGGTGCTTCACCTGAACTAGCTCAACATAGAACTATCTCCATGAAACTGAACCACCCAATCTCATAAGGCTGACAGAAAATTAGCTAGTCAGTCCAAATCCCACAGCAATTAAAACTCTCACATTCAGCTGCTCAATATTTGTAAGCTTCTTATTGTCTAAACTGTTCGTACCAAATTGTTCAGCTCTTATCCTAAGTAGGAAATTTTACTCAACAGCAAATAATCATTGATAAAATACTCATGGCGCAACTGAACCAACCATGATGCCGGTCAAGTAAAAAAAATTAATTTAGAGTTAACCTTCAGTTTTATTCACCAAACAAACTGCAGTTGTATTTTGCACCTACACCAAGTTTCCACTCTATAAAAAAATTATTACTCCAAAAGTACCAATACCTAAAGCACAAGAAATACAGTAAGGATGTATTAAATGGCGTTACAGAAGCCCCCCGGACAAAAAAGAAAATCAGTGGTACGTACAGTATGTATTTTAGTTTTCCTTATTCTGACTTACTTTCTGTCAAACTATTACTCTCGTGCCAACAATGAATCATTAAGTTGGGTCGAAAATCATCAAGCTCTAGATGCTGAAGTAGTAGCGTTAAGAGAGGAGGAAGAAGAGTACCGGGGCCGCAAAGGTAAAAAGCGCTATCGTACAAATTACTATATTGACTACCAGTTTAACTATGAAGATGAGGACTTTGAATCCTCCGCAGAGGTTTCAAAAGTAATTTATAGTCAATATGAACAAGGTCAACCTATCGAAGTATGGTTTCCAGAGGGCGACATCTACGGGCATGTATTAGCGCAAAATGCTCAAAGAGATGTCGAAAATAACACACCTGTAGGAAACCTGATTCAAGCAGCACCTATCACTATAGGTATCTGCCTCGTCTTATATTGGATTTTAAGCTTCTTGTTTGTAAGGGAGTCAAAAAAAGCACTACCCGAGGGCTTTTATACTGAGACGTCCTGGCTTGATATCGATGATAACTACCTCGTCGCCTTAGAAGGAGATGAACTCGTCTATTTTGATATCCCGAAAAAACAGGCTTCAACTGCTCAATCCGCCTATCAAGCGGGGAAATCCCCTGAAGAAATATATCATTTGTGTAAACCTGATACCGCAGCACGAATCCCTCTCAATGAAATAAGTTCACTTAGCAGTGACCATAATTCAGATGTAATAACTATCAAGCACGGGGATAAGACCCATTCTGTTGAGTTCTTAAATCAAACAGTAAAAGCGCACGCATTAGAACGTATCGAGAAACAACTACCTGAGACAATGGATTATCAGTATATTCAGCGGTCTCGTTTGCAAGCCACTCTACCGTCACTTGTGATAGCAATACTGTTAATAGGCCTTATCTACTGGCTTGACTCATTTATTTTCCGTGCGATAGTTGGTTTTATTGGGCTAACCTCTGTGGCCCCGAACCTTTTGTCCAAATTAATTAGTCCGACAGAGACACGCCTCTGGGAGAAAGTCGAAGAAACCTCTGTAGAGCACGCATAGTGCAGAAGATGGCCAGCTTCGGCTGGCCGCTTTAATAGAGCTATCTGTTGCTCATAATCAAGCTCAGCTATACTGTCCCCAGAATAAACATAACGTCAGTCTGAAGACCCATTGGGATAGCAGAGATTATGAACTTCTCTTCATTAGCTTTTGCCATGCTCACCACAGCTACTACTCCTAATAGTTGCACAGATGGTATCGCTTTACTCCGTGGAGTAACAGCCATTGCCGCTGAATACCCTTGGCTGAGTGCAGATAAAAAAGATTATATAGTCCGAGACTATCCACGAATGTATCTCGTGCTACCTAAAATACCAGGGGAGCAAACAGTCGGTAATGAACAGCCTAATGCTGCGGTGGATAAAGAAAGCTGCCAGGTTATTAATGTGTTTCTTTCGAGCTGATCTTATTTAGTATCTCAAAGCTCCCTACGGCTTAGTTCCGGAAGCTCTCCCCCTATCTACTACTACCCTTGCTCGGCATAAGTCAGTGTATTGTTATTTTCGTTACACTCATCGACGAGATTGGTAAAGTCAGCAGTTACCTCTAAAACCGCATCCGGATCAAAAACCCAGTAACCCAAAGTAAATACAATACTTACAGTGCCACCTGCTGGAATTGCAGGCGTCGCCTGTACATCGTTGGCTAGTGTATCAATATCTAAAAGGCGAGCCTGGCTGATTGGCGCTGCAAGAGCACCTATATTAGTGATATCGACTACGATGATGGATTGCCCGGTTCCAGGATTCCAGATCGGATCATAGATTTGGCTCACTATCAGGTCAGGTTTATTACATACACACAGACACATATAGTGATCATCTTCTTTGACACCATAAGGAGTTCCGACATAGCAAACCGACTTATCGTCAAACTGATTACCATAGAGCCAGTGAGATGATGGGTCATTGACAGGTTTCTCGATTATTTCAGGGTCGCGAGTTACCTTACAAACACTGGTAGATTCAAAATCATCTATCAGGTCAGTAGCAACCTCTGACTCAGGCACCCCTCCAACCCAAGTTGCACAAGTCCGACGACATGTCAGTGGACCCTGTCCCTGCCAATAATTTGGAAACCAACCCGCTTCATAGTTTTGCATACTTAAATCTTGAATTGGATCTGCATAACTGCTAGAAGCTAAAATCCCTAAGATAACTACACGCAATATAGATTTAAACATAACGCCCTCCATTTAAGTGAATACACCTATAAATTTACCCATTCCAGATTCATGTAACTTAGACTGAATTTATGGGTAGAGCGATTGTAAACTGTGCTTAATGAATATCTATGGAAACAGTAAATTTCTGGCGGGCATTAATTTTGCTTTCTATTGAATGAAAACAAAAAACAAACACCTTCAAACCGCGTATTTCTAATAATAATTAGAATAGAAATCCATCTATCATACAATTATAAATAACAAAATTACGCAGCTGGATCAAGAATCACAAATTGGAATAACCAGAAATTTATAATTCAGCCAAACTATAAAATGCGGCCATTACCGTACAGAGTATAATTAGTGGCAGATAAACAAAATTTAAAGCCGAGTATTTAATACAGGTCGAGACCCACCCCTCTTTATAGATATTCTTTTGCATCACTAGTAAATTTATTGGCATCCAAAGGAAAAGCAGCAGCAAAATCCCATAACATAAAATTTCCATCCAGAACAAAGGCTCAACAAATTCTTGCAAGAGAAAAATAGCAGTTCCTAGCAACAACGTTAGGCTCACATAGGCATGACTATGGAGCGATACAATAACATGTTCCATATACAATTTTTCTCTACATGCATAAAGTAGCCACAATATACCTGAGTATATTGGCAGCATAAGTAACAGCATTGTAGGAAGAGATCCGAAGAAAGCTTTGGCAAAGATTGTAGGGTTTTCCGACACTCGCTCAATATTACTTCTCGCCTTTTTGAATTCGATATCAAACCAATGACGCCATGACTGCGGCATAATTTCTACGGCATAGACTTTTTCTTCAATAATTGAGAGTACTCGATTAAAAGATATCGACCATACTTCTTGCTTATTTTCTGCTCCACGAACTTTCAATTTCCTGCCACCAGGCAGATCCCAGTCAAATTGTTTTTCTGTATCACCTGTGGATGACGGAACCATTTTTGCGGCAACATTCTCACTAGTACGGATAGACTGCTCTTGAGCAATACTCCAATCACTACTAATACGAATCAGAAAAAAGGCACTTACGCAAAGAAAGATAAACAGCTTTACCGGGCTTACATATCGTGCTCGCCTTCCAGATAAATATTCTATCGTCAAAAATCCTGGGGATAACAGTAAAGCCGGCAGTGTTCTCCACAAACGTGAATCAAATGCCACAAGGGTATTTAGAAAGTCTCTAATCACACTTGATAAGCGTCTCACAATACCTTCTGCTGACTGTCCACAGCCATAACAGAAATGCCCCAATAAAATTGTATTACAGTTAGAGCAATAATCTTGCCTCTCTACCGAGGCTTCCTTTCGACTTTTAATACCCACTATATCTTTCGATTATATATAACTGTAAACTTTAAATGTCCATCAATTTATATCGCTAAAACCGTTATTACAATCCAGCCAAGCTCCAAACGATGGCAAAAACCGCTCCAATTGATAATAGACACAAGTAAGCCATCCCCAATACTGAATATTTACAAAAGGTTACAAACCAGCCTTGCCTATATATACGCTTTTGCATCCAAAGGAGATAAACCAGAACCCAAAAAATCAATAAGGTTATCAGGGCCTCTAAAGCTAATGTTATAGGAGTATACCCAGCCATGTTAACACTTAGCACGTATAAGATATTTCCAATCAGGATACTTAGAAATATAAAAGCATGACTATGTAAAGCTACAATTAAGTGCTCCATATATAGTCGACGCTTAAAGATATAGAGCACCCATAACATCATGGCAAACATTGGCAACATGATTAACAGTGCATAAGGAAGCGTCTTAAGAAATGCTTTCTTGAACCGATTTGGATTTTCAGTAACTTGCTTAATATTCTGGTTAGCATTTTCAATCTTGGCATCCATCCAGTCTTGCATGGGCTTTGGTAGGCCTTTGATATCCATTCTTATCAATTTATTATCTGGATCATTGGCTGATGACTGCCAAACCGGCTCCGAGTCCTCTTGAGAAATTATTCGCCCCTTATCACTGCCTTTAACAATCTCATTTTTAATACCTCTTTTAATACCCTCTTCAACCTCCTCTTTAGCTTCGATAAGACTTATTTCAGCCTTCTTAATTTCTCCTAGCAGGCCTTTTTGTTCAGGAATTTCAGTATGTACTGGCCGATCTGCCTGCAAAAGGAGGTCGACACCCGACGCTTCTAGCTGAGGTCCTTCATTTGAAGCATCAGCATCCATAAAATTGATTGTCCAGTCTCCACTCAAACGAGTTACAAAAAGACTGGTGATACAGAGAAAAATAAATAGCCGTACAGGGCTTACATATCGAACACGACGACCAGAAAAATACTCTGTTGTTAAAAACCCTGGTCGGAAGAATAGCGCAGGTATGGTTTTCCATGTTCTGGAATCAAACGCCAACAAGGTATCTAAGAAATCACCGATTACAGATGAAAAATGCCGTACCATACCTTTAACGGGTTGACCACAAGCATAACAATGGGGACCTAACAACGGTGTACAGCAGTTTGCGCACTTATTATCTTCATTACAAACACTTGCTATTGATGTCGTACTACTCAAGACCTACTTCCTTCGATATTCCCTTTAACTACTTACCACAAGTAATCCGAAAGTCCAATTTTCTAAACTGAATTACGGATATAAAAATTTGCAATACAATATTCTGAATATAGACGGTGCTGCGAACGAACTCTTTAGCTTGAATAACTTAACATCTAAACAGCACAGTTTCACCAACACCAACCATTTAACGCTTATGCGTTTAATGGTTGGAATCCTATTAGGATATATCCTTATAACTCTGCCAAACTCCAAAATACAGTAAGAGCCGCACCAACAGATAATAAAACTAGATAGACCAACCCCAAAAAAGAATACTTAAACAGGGTCATGATCCAACCCTGCTGATATACACGCTTTTGCATCCAAAAAAGATATATAGGAACCCAAAGAATTAATAGTGCCATCAAGCTGTTAAAAGATGAGGATATAAATGCGTACCCTTCCAGTTGACTACTTATACTATAAAACAGGTTGCCAATCAGAATACTCAGGCAGATAAAAGCCTGGCTGTGTAACGCTACAATCAGGTGCTCCATATAAAGTCTGCGTTTAAAGACGTAAAGCACCCACAGCATCATGGCAAATATTGGCAGAATGACTATAAGAGTTGACGGAAGAGCTCCCAAGAATGCTTTTTTGAAACGATTTGGATCATCGGTTACCCTTTCTACATTTTTATGGGCGCTCTCTACTTTACGGTTAACCCAATCTTCTAATGGTTTGGGAAGCCAATCAACTTGAAGAAACTCTCTATCTAACTCACTAATAGTCTCATTCAACCCTGAGGCCAGTTCCTCTTTAGAAAGGTTTTCCGATCCATTCTGGCCTCCATCAATCTCGCTTAAATCTTCATTGAGTTTATGCAAATCATCGGTAAGCTTCTCTTGTCCGCTAATCAGTTCTTTCTCAACATCTTCCAAAACAGCGACAGCATAACTATTGTTAACGTGCTTTTCTTTGCCTTTTCGAATATCTTCAATGGCGTCGTTATAACCTTGGCTCGCTTTTTCAACATCGACTGACTCAACGTCAACATTTCCAAAATTAATAGCCCAATCACTGTTTATCTGGGTTACAAAAAAGCTGGTGATACATAGAAAGATAAACAAGCGTACAGGGCTGACATAACGCACCCGTCGACCAGAGAAATACTCAGCGGTTAAAAATCCAGGTCTAAAAAACAGAGAGGGTATTGTTTTCCATGTGCGGGAATCAAAAGCAAGCAGGGTATCAAAAAAGTCTCCAATTACTGAGGAGAAATGACGAACCATGCCTTTAACCGGCTGACCACAGGCATAGCAATGGGGCCCCAATAGCTCTGCATGACAATTGGCACAATGGTTTGGATTATAATCCGAATTATTTGTAGAGGTTGCAGTGCTCATTACCGCTCACCGAATCACTGATTATCTTATTTACCTGGCAAAAGCTTCCAGGCCCAAGTATCTGCTAACGAACCAGAACCGAAATACCTCAATTAGCAGAACTCTACTAATATCCCGATTATCAGCTGGAGTACAATTTTTTTTAATGACTTATAGGTATTAAGGGAGAGGTAAAAGAAACGCGCCGACTATTAGGCGCGTTTCGAAGGGAAATTGGCATAAATTGCCGGTTGCTAATTATCCAAAAGGAAGCGTGCAATTGTACGCAGGCCGTGCCCTTTAGCACCTGGCGCCCACTGATCATTGCCACTGGGCTGGTAAGAGCCGGAAAGGTCCATATGCACCCAATTGCGCCCTTCATCCCGTACAAAGCGCGCCAGGAAGGAGGCTGCCGTAGATGCACCAGGACTTCCCTCAATACCAACATTGGCGATATCGGCGAAGTTGGATGGGGTTTGCTCAAGGTGGAAACGCTCTAAAGGAAGTCTCCACGCCTTTTCATTTTCCTCAGAAGCTGCAGACAATACCTTTTGAGCTGCTTCATCTTCAAAACTAAAGACAGAGTTGAAATCCCGACCTACAGCCATCTTTGCTGCACCGGTCAGAGTAGCGGCATCCAATAACCAGCGAGGATCTTCTTCCGAAGCTGCAATTAAACCATCGGCCAGTACCAAGCGCCCTTCAGCATCGGTATTCAGTATTTCTACACTCACTCCGTTTTTATATTTAATAATATCGCCCAATTTAAAGGCATGACCGGAGATCAGATTTTCTGCGCAGCAGAGATAGAGTTTGACCCGCTTGTTGAGACCTCTGGCTATTGCAAGAGCCAAGCCTCCAGTTACCATGGCCGCGCCACCCATATCGGATTTCATTGTGGCCATGTTGTTGGACGGCTTAATGCTGTAGCCGCCGGAGTCAAAAGTAATTCCTTTACCCACCAAACACATATCAACCGGCGCCTGGTCATCACCCGTCGGGTTGAAGTCCACTTGTAACATCACCGGCTCACGTACACTACCACGCCCAACGTTATGGATACCGACAAACCCTTCACGCAGCAGGTCATCCCCGGCAACTATACGGTAAGTTACCGCACTGGGAGCCAGCTTTTGCAGCATTTCTGCAGCGCTCTCCGCCAATACACGCGGAGACACATCATCAGGAGTACCATTAGTAATTTCACGAACCCAGCGACTGGCATTTTCACGGGCGGCGAGTTCTTTTAACTCGGCGCTGTCATCAGTCCCCCAGTCAATTTTGTTGGATTTACGCGGGTTAAAAAAACCTGCCCAAAATGCCCAGCGGCTTTCAATGCTCCAGCCTTCTCCTTTGAGGACAACATCATTGACCCCCATACCATCGAGCTTTCGGGCAGCTCGCTGCGCTGCAACCAACACAGCACCTTTCGCAGCGCTAATATGAATATTGGCAGCGCTACCATCAAAGCTCAGCAGTGCTGATTCTCCCCAGGGTTCCGGCGCAAAACCCTCAACCAAATGAATATGCATAGCCTTTGTCATACAACACCTATTTTGAAACTTGTGTACCAATTTTATCGGTATTTCTCCTGCATTCTAACAGGACATTAAAAATACTTGATGATTGCACCGCCACCGAGTCGACAGATAAACTGTGAACCAAGACAAAATAACTATTAAGTAGAGAAATTCGTTAGGGAAGAATAAATGGCTGATTCCTGCCACTATCACACTAGCAAGACTGCATCCTGGCAGTGCCAGCCCTGCAACCGTCAGTTCTGTGGCGAGTGTATTCCGGGTTCGAGTACCAATTACCATGGGCAGGGTCCCGAATGCCCGCTCTGCCGCGATAGCCTGGAATATATTGGAGCCAGTAACAACGCCAAGCCTTTTTGGCAAATGGGGCTATTTTACTTTCTCTATGCTTTTAAGCCTGGCCCTCTAACAATCATGGCTGTTGCAGCAGCGGGCAGTATGGCAATAACGTCAATGGGTCTTCTGACCCTTGTCGCTTTGGTGGCCATTGTAGCTGTTGTATCCCGCTACAATCTCTTGGTCATCGAAAGACTCGCAGGAGGCCAACTGGAAGCCCCTCCACTGGCAGATGCACTTGATGGCAATGGTGCAATGTTATTTCTAAAAGTCATTGGAATGACATTGATCGCCGGTTTTGTTGGCTACAAACTTGTACAATTTACTGGAAGCCTCAATGTCATAATGATTTATGCGGCCGCCCTATCATTTTTAGCGCCGGCTGCAATGATTGCCTTAGCGCTTACCCATAGTTTGAGGTCCGCAATCAACCCACTCAAATTATTGGAATTTACCTTAATCATTGGCTGGCCCTATTGGTTGCTGTTAATTATTACCAATATCATTTCTTTCGCACCCAATATACTAATGGCCGTGGTCAGCGATAAACTGCCGGCTTGGGCAATTTTCCCGACCACGGCAGCCATTGTCTCTTACTTTTCCATCGTCTCAAGTGCTGTGATGGGATATATCTGCTTAACTCGACAGCAAAAACTGGGAATAGCTTCAATACAAGAAGATGATGAAAATTACTTAGAAGAAAATGAATTCCTGTGTAAGCGCGCTCGGGCTGAAGCGCAAATATTTTTACGCGAAGGGGACTTCAAGGGCGCTCGCCAGGCTTTGGTTGAAGGGTTGCGCCGCTTCCCTAACGACGAAACTCTTAATGAGCGCTACTACCGCCTTTTACTTGCTACTGATGATAAAAAAGCCCTTCAGGAGCTGGGGCCACATCTATTAGAAAAATTTGTACAGATAAATCGCCCACATAAGGCAGCTGAACTGTATATGGCCACAGAGCCCAGCCCGCCTGTGGCTAAGCCCGAGATACGCCATGCACTAGCCAAGGTGCTATACCAACAGCATAAGTACCAATTGGCAGCACAGCTGCTCAATAATTTACATAAAGAGGCCTATCCACAACTCGATGCTGCCTATCTGTTATTGGCACAAGTGTATATGGATGGATTGGGTAGAGAAGACTTGGCAAAAAAACTACTGCACTTTGTCCGACAGAAATTTCCAGAGAGTGCTTTGCGCTCTGAAATCGATACCCTGTGGAAAGTACTTAACAGCACTGCCGAAATTCACTAAATAGCAAAATATGGGTAGCCATCTATGGTGGCTACCCTAAACCTAGCCCGACATTCGCTACCAATGCTTTAGCGCCCGATTCCATAGATACAAACCTCGCGCAAAAACGTTGTAACTTTTATTCAAAAACCACCTAAGGCCGGCTAGTTTCGACACTCTAGCCTTCCATTGCTCCTTGGGAGAGTTCTCCCAAATTGTAATAAAAGCTTCGTAGCCTACTTTCAGATTTCCATCCGCATCCAATACATGCAACCGCTCACGGACGAACTCTAAATCTGTATTCAGTTCCTTCGCTTTATCTTCATCAATATGAACATCCTCCCAATCTACTTGGCAGGAGACGGACTTTTTCTTTTGTGCTGAAATTCCTGCGTTACAGACTGGACAAGCAGAATTATAAAAAACCCGAATCTTTTCAGGCATAAGCTAAAAATCCATTCTTTTTCTACTGGCGAAAACTACTTAGGGTGCTCAATATTATCGCGGTTCACCAACTCCCAGGGTAAACCATTATTTCGGTAGATCCGCTGATTTTTTTCTGGGTAGTCGGCAACATCATGTTGCAGTCGCTGGCCTACAACTATGCAACGCAAGGTCACTTCTCCCACATTGCGCATCACATGAGCTGGGCCACCAGCGGGGTAGCCAATAAAATCCCCTACAGAAACCTGGTGGTGATCGTCACCAATACGAACCTCGGCCCTACCCTCCAGGATATAAACACATTCGTCTTCAAAATAGTGACAATGGAATTCTGTGGATTCATAACCTGGCTCGATTTCGATCATATGAAAACCAAAGCCGGATATGCCGGTAAGATCACCCAGGGACTTGTTTTTACGCACCGCATTGGCATTGAGGAAATGTACCTTGCGCTCCCCTTCCATCCCTGCAATTTCGGTCCCGGTCAAAATATAGCGACTCACTCTGCCCCCAATACATTACTTAATTATTTATAAGACATACCAAATTATGTTCTTCAACCTGAGGCAGCCATATCTTGGGTCATCTCTTTCACCTCGCGCGCGCGGCCTTCCTCACCCAGGCGACGATAGTAATTGACCAGAACCATTCCCAGCTTGGGAATCAAGGGGTGATTCACTCGCTGCTGTTTCAAGTGGCGCAGTAATTCCTCTAGCCACGGCCAGTCCTTTTCTTCCGCTGCACGCCGTGCCATCAGTAAGTTTGCCTTTCCGGTGAGCGCCTTCGGACTTTTTGTTGCCGCCAAGTAGCGGCGATAGCCACTTGCCAGGGTACGGCCATCGATCTCCAGATTTCCTGCCTGGGCAAATAAAGTGAGATTGGCCCGGTGGTAACCTTCACTCTCTGGCGCCGCTGAGGTCAGTTCTATATAGCGCTCAATCAGTGTCAACGCCTGTGGATATTGCCGCACCGCTGAGGCTGCCGCTTCAGTGGCTTCCAGGATTTTTCCCTCTTCTAAAAAACGATCAATCCGTGCCAAGGCTACCCTTTGGGGGGACGGGGCCTCCTCTTCCTCCGGCATAGGCTCCACCATCGGGCGCCAATACAACACCGCCAAAGTCAGGGCAAAACCCGCAAGTAAACCACCAGTATGGGCCCAGTAGGCAATGCTGGCATCTCCATACAAATAACCGAAAATCTCTTTACCCAACCACAGCGGTAACACCAGCAGCGCCGGTGCACTGAATTCGCCAAACATAAAACCAATGGTGTAAAAGAAACGTAGCCGGCGCACACCGTAAACCGCGACGAACATGCCCATAATTGCCGAGACCGCACCGGAGGCACCCACCATCGGTACATGGCTGCCGGATTCCACCAGCACATGCAGACCTGCTGCCGCCAATCCTCCCACCAGGTAGAGCCCTATAAACCACAACCCTCCCAGGGCCAACTCAACAGACAAGCCAAACAACAGCAGAAACACCATATTGCCGATAAGGTGATCCCAGCTTCCGTGTAGAAACATATGGCCAAAGGCTCCAGCAATACTCGGGTCTGCCGGTATCAGCCCCAGTGCGTTGCTACTGACCCTATCCCGCAGTTGGGCAAACTCCTGCCTCTGTCTTAACCATTCGGTCTCACCCTCTGCTTCGAGCTTCGGCAACAACCAGTGGTGGAATTCAGGGTTACCCAGGGATTCCCGGTAAAAAAACTCCTCCCCTTCCACACCCATCTGCACTCTCCACTCTGGGTGCATTTCATTGACATACACAAGAAAGCGTTGCTCTTCGAGGTCCGGTAAGTCACTCTCAAAATAGTAATCTTCAGCTTCCTGCCAGCGAGCTTCATCCCCCCCTTGATAGAAAACAAACATCAGTAAGTTAAGGGCAATCAACGCAAAACACATTAATGGCGGCCGGCGCCAGTCGGGTTTGTTTTGGATGGGGATGATCAGCACGGGCTTCCCTTATTGTGATTTCATCAGCGCCCTGAGAGAAAACGCAGTAACACAGGTAAATGAACTTGCACCAACACAAAGGCCAGTAGACTGAAAATACTATGAAATCCCGGAGGTGTCATGCCAGCCGGACTCCAGTTACTTCCTGGCGGTACGGCCAATGATCGCCGGAACATCCCAACTGCGCAGATGCAGATCTCTCTGAGGGAAAGGTACCTCAATACCCTTATCGCGAAATTCCCGCAACAACTCCAAGTTGTACAGGGCATAGGAGTCTCCCAGGGAAGTCACCATATTACTGTTGACCCACACCACCAACTTGAAGTCGAGGGCATTATCCCCGAACCCCATCAGCCACACCTCGGTTTTTCGCTTCCAATCGGTATGGGTGATATTGACTCGAGCGGCAGCTTCCAGGGCAGCTTCCCGCACCAAATCTGGGTCCGAGGCATAAGACACACCAAAGGGTACATGAATACGGCGCACAGGATCATCCAGTGTGTGGTTAATAACCCGGCCCGCAACAAACTCAGTGTTGGGCACCAAGATATCCACATTGTCCCGCGTGGTAATACGGGTTGAGCGCACGCTGATATCGCGGATGCGGCCAAAAACGCCCGACTCCAGCTCCACCAGATCACCCACTTTGAGAGGGCGCTCAAACAGCAAAATCAAACCGGAGATAAAATTCGAGAAGATCGCCTGAAGCCCAAAGCCAATACCGACCGACAGGGCTCCAGCGACCAGGGCCAACTTGGAGGTATCCAGGCCCAACATGCTGAGCACCACAATCAGGGCCGCGGAAATAAAGATGTAATGCAGCACCCGCCCAAGATTGTACATGGAGGATTCACTGGCATGCTCCCTGCGCACAAGCCGGCGCAGGAAGGCCTGGGTGAGTCCAGACAATAGCCAGGCCCCCACCAGGACCACGATCATCTTGGCGATCAAACGCAGGGTTATCGGATTCTGGGCAACGGTAAATAGCTGATAATCCGCCAACTTACGCCAGCGGTTATAAGCTTGTCTTGCGCCCAGTGCCACTCGTTCGCGCACTGTTGCCCACCAACCCTGGCGCTCCTTGTAAACCTCCAGCTGGGCCTTTTCATAGCGCTGAATATCCTGCTCGAGGTCATTGGCGCGGGCCAGGCCACTGCCAATACGCTCAAAGTAAGACCACCAGCGACTCAGGTCTTCATTCTCTTCATCTTCGCGCCAGGCCACCACTTGACGCTGGCGCACTGCCAGCTCCCGCGACGCACTTTCAATCACAGAGTTGGCATTTTCCAACAAATCCCGACTGATAATCAGGGGGCGCTCTTCGCCCTCTTCATTCAGGACCTCATTGATGGATTGCAGCAACTCACTTTTGCGTTTTTCCAGCTGCTCCTCCAACAAGTCCACTTCAAGCTGCATCAGGGTGAGGTCTTTCTGCATATTGATGGTGGGGTCAGTGGAGGGTTCTGTAGTGCTTTGAATACTGGTACGGGTCGCAGAAATACGTTCGATTTTCTTTTCGTTCGCGGCAATATCCTTATCTATTTCCTCTGCATCTTTACTGGAGTAGACGAGGGTATCCAGAAGTCTCCGCAATTTAATTTCTGCGCTGTTAATCTTTTCCCGCCAGGTTCCCAAGAAAGTATTAACGGTACTCAGCTGCTCAATAATATTTAGGTGATTTATTTGGGCTAAAAGTAGGGCCTGCGCCGCCTCATCCTCCTCTCGTCCACTGGAATCCCGCAGTACAATCACTTGTTTACGCAGTAAAGATAGAGACTGGGACTGGGTTGATTTAAGTTGGCGAGCCTCCAGTTCTACGCCTTTCAACCTACGTCGGCCACGGCTAATGGCAGAATCAGCCTTGGCCCAGTTCAATACCGTTGGGTTTTCTGGAAAATCCACATCCGGCATTAAAGGAACTTTCAGGTACTCCTCTCGTTTTTTCCAGGTAATTGCGATCCCTTGTAAACTTTGGCTAATCTTTTCTGCGCCTTCCTGTAAGGCCTCATCCTCCGGCAAATCCTTTTCCCACTCCTCCCAGCTCTTTGTGACCAAGCTAAGCCATTCTCGTCGCTCTTCGGGAGAGGCACTGGTCCACCCAGTCCACCAATCGGCAGAGGGGTCAGCAAAATCCGGAACTTCTGGCTTAAACTCCTTGGGTTTACTACCGGGAAGCTGCGCGACACTGGAAACAGAGAGACAGGCGACGCTAAAGAAAAGGAGAAATGAAAGGGCGAGGTGAAGAAAAGAAAATTCTTTGCCGGCACTACAACGAGGGATAAAAAGGCTGGCACCCGGCATAAAATACTTCTATCCGTGAAAAAATACGGCACTAATAAAATAGGCGCCTACTGGGCCATATTGTTCAGTGTAGCCCAGGGACTTCCCTGCCCCATGCATTTACCTGAAGCGCCGACTTTGACGCAAACATTTTCTGTATACCTTGCGATATTCACGCATAGCCCGCCTGGTTGTTTTACCAGGCTCACCCGTACTGCGCAGCAAATTTGCCGCCCGGGCTTCACAGTAAATATCCCAATCCTTACGATCGACTCGTTTACCCTCTGAGCGGTGCCGCAAATGGCGGGGCGGATACGCTCGGGGATATATTTTCTTTTTCGGAGCTAGGGGATTGCGATTAACATGCTGCCAATTGGGAGGAGGCGCGACCACCACATACTGATTGTCTCTGGGGTCTAATAAGAAAAAGGTACCATTACCCGCAAGCATATAATGCTTGTTACCCAATGTAATGGGGGTTCCAAAAGGTACTCGGGAGACCCGAGCTCCCAGAGGCGGCTCAATCCGGGTATAGGCGTCGGGGCCTTTGCGGTAGAAATAACCATTTTTATAAAAAACTGTCTGGTTATTCACTTCGATAGACTCAGCTCCGGGAGGCAGGTGGCCCGATCGAACCTGAGACTCCGAAACAGAACAGAAGAATACAAGAAATAGGGTAAGCAGGGATCGCATGGCTAATGTCATCAGCAAATTGCAATCCGCTAAGGGTATGGTGCGAACAAGTCATCCCCAAGGCTATCCCAAGCGGTAACTAGAGCGCCATTAATTGCTCCAATTACCACTGGTCTAACCAATAGAGTTATACAGCAGTACTCGGCAAGGGAGACCTGCTATCCACCCGACTACTGACTGCCACACGACGTTTACGTAACCAGATTAAAACTCCAGTCACACTCAACATCGCAATCACCACCCCCATAATTGAAATCAGTATGCGACCAGGGAGACCGAGGATCCTACCGGAATGCACTGGGAATTGCGCCTGTACAAATAAGTCTGCTGCCGTCCCTTCCCAGGGGATAAAGTCTCCGAGATATTCGCCGCTGTGGCCATCAAAAAATAGAGCCTTGTGACCAACCCCCCCGGCACCATGCCCTGCGCTGGCATCAAAAAATTCAGCCCGATATATCCCCCACTCCCGGGCATACCACAGGGAATTCAACGGTTGCTGCCAGCCAATCTGCGCAGCTTGGTTTTCTCCAATCGCGGCTATATCCCGAAAAGACAACGAGGGGGTAATTGGATTGCTGTGATCGTTGGGTGTGCGCTCTTCCAAGGGCGACGGAGTCACATCTGATACCAGCGACATCAGAGGAAAAAACACTTCTCGATAGAGATTCAGTGAGAAGGCCGTAAATGCAATTGTCAGCAGCAGCGCCCAGGTCCACAGGCTGAACGCA
Source organism: Microbulbifer maximicatervae (SeqCode) (assembly GCF_052467615.1). Taxonomy (NCBI): domain Bacteria; kingdom Pseudomonadati; phylum Pseudomonadota; class Gammaproteobacteria; order Cellvibrionales; family Microbulbiferaceae; genus Microbulbifer; species Microbulbifer maximicatervae (SeqCode). The sequence goes on along the minus strand of NZ_CP174319.1, from coordinate 5,087,382 downwards.
CGATGTAAATCAAATGTGAGCCTGGCACGCCCAGCGCCGGCCTTAATCATCCATGCGGGCTTCCATCGCTGCCACCAAGTCCGAGATGGCTTTCGGGTGGATTTCTTGCGACGAGGTAAAGTCACCGCTAGTCCCACAAAGCAATCGATTGTCCATACCAGTGCAATAACGCCCAGCAGCCAAATCCCCCAGTGATCAGTGCCCCAAAATTCAGGAATATGAAAACTGTAATGCAGCTTGTACAAAAACGACATCAGTGTTTCAGTTGTTATCGGCCAGACACGTCCCCATTCGCGCTTACCAACAATTTCCCCACTGGTCGGATCGACAAATACCTGGTTGTAATCCACCGCAAAGAATTGACCGGTAGCGGGGTCAATTCGAGGCTCTACCCAGAAATACTGGGTATGCCCAGGCTCCTGTACTAATTCAAAATAGGATATTTGGACTTGCGGCAAGGACTCTTCAAGCCGTTCTGCCAACTCGATAGAGGCTAAGGGTTCGCCGCTGGAAGTAGTTTTATATAAGTGGGGATTGAGCCACTCATCCAGTTCGTGATCCCAGGAGATAATAGCGCCGGTTAGCCCGGTGACTATCAGGAAGACCGCAGTAGCAAGCCCCAGGTAACGATGTAAAAGAACCAGGGTTTGACGCATAACATTTACCTAAAACTAAAAAACAGAAAACCCGGCACAAGTACCGGGTTAAACTGCAACGGAGTTAACTAGGCGCCTTAGTAGCGCCAGCTCACACTCAACTGTGCCTGACGCGGAGCGCCGTAATAGCCCTGGGTCCAATAGAGGCTGTTGATATATTTCTCGTTGGTCAGGTTATCAATATTGAGGCCAACCGTTAAAGCATCAGAAATATCGTACTTGGCAAAGGCGCTGAGCAACGCATAGCTATCCTGCTCTACACGAACACCCTCGGCAGGCTCAGTGTAAATATCATCCTGCCAATTGATACCGCCGCCGAACTTCAAGCCTTGAACTTGAGGTAAATCGTAAGCCACGGCCACCTTCAGGGTGTTGCGCGGAATATAAGTGCGATCTTCCTCACCGTCTTTATTGACTACTTCACTTAAGTGGGTAAAGCCAAAGCTGATATTGAAATTCTCGGTAATTGAACCGATTAGCTCCAGCTCAACGCCCTTTGTAGTGAAATCACCACTCTCGTAAACATTCTTTCCATCAACCTTATCTAGGTATTCACCGAGATTATTCAGGTTGGATTCAAATAGCCCAACACTAGCCGTTGCTTGTCCACCCGCAAGGGAGTACTTAAACCCCACCTCGGAACTGTCTCCCTCTGCGGCGCCCAGTGGTTTAAATTCAGGGTTAACCCAAGACTGCGGGGTAAAGACTTCAGTATAGCTACCGTAGAATGAGAAACTATCGTTCAAATCAAAAGTGGCCCCTACATAGGGAACAGTTTCATCCGCCGAAGTGTCAGCATCAACACCATAATTGTAGCCGGATTGTTCCACTTCCATTTTACGCGCGCCGGCCAATAAAGACAGACTGTCGGTAATATTCAAACGAGTGGCAAAGTACAGGGACTTGTGTTCTTGATCGTCTTCGTGGCCATCTTTATAAGGATCAAAATCAACAAAGTCAGGCCGCGCCGTTGTGCCATTAGCCCAGTCACTGCCAAGAACCGGATAACCGTCGGAGTAGCTGTAGAAAGACTGGCCGGTTAGTTCGATATCCGCATAGTTGGCTCCCACCACCAACTCGTGATCGCGGCCGAACAAATTGTAAGTTCCTGACAGGAACACATCGGCAATCTTTTGCTTTTCATCCAACTTATAGCCAAACGCATAACCATGTAAACCCAGTTCGGTTTCTCTGTCTGGAGTACCGTAGACATACATCTCCTCGACATCCATATCGATTTCATTCTGGGTCAGTAATGCAGTGACGGACCAGTTTGCGGAAAGATCCTGCTTCAGTTCAACAAAAGTCTGGGTTCTGTCTACATTGCGGAAAGCCTAGTCCGGTGCCGTGCTTGTGGAATTATCGTAATCGGTAGCGCTGCCATTGGTATAGAAAAGTGGCAGGGCACCAGACATACTGCCATCGGCTTCACTGCGATTTTGGCTGTGGCCTAAGGTCAGGGTGGTGGAATCAGTCAAATCCGCTTCCACAATACCGTAGTAGACACTGCCGTCAGTTTCGTAGCGGTCAAGATAAGAGTCGGCCTCATCCTCTGCAACCACCAACCGGCCTCGGACGTTATCGCTGATAGAACCTGAGATATCTCCCTGGGTGCGCAAACGTCCCTCTTCACCGACAACCAGATCTACACCCGCCTTGAACTCTTCTGTTGGACGCTTACGGATAAAGTTAACCGTCGCGGAGGGGTTAGCCAGACCTGTGGTCAGAGCTGCTGCGCCCTTCACCACTTCAACCTGATCAAATATCGCTGTGTCTTGATGCCCATGGGATAAACCAGAGGAAAAGGGAACACCGATACCATCGTATTGGAAGTTCACAATATCAAAGCCGCGAGCAGTGTAATAAGTACGATCCGTCTCTACGTTCTCTACGGTTACCCCAGGGGTATATTTCAGCAGCTCATTAATATCCTGTAGGGCAAAGTCCTGGATTTGAGCTTGGGATATAGTTGTTACCGTTTGCGGAGTATCGTAAACAGATAGGCTTAGGCGAGAGGCGGTACTGGTCTCCTCCTGCTCTCCGTAGACGCTGACTTCTTCCATGGTTTCAGCAGACCAAGCAGAACTTCCCAGCGGGGCGAGCACGGCGGCAGCAATCCAGGCTGACAGCGCTTTTTTCTTCATTAAGCCGTTACTTTTCATCGGCTAAAACCTCATTCCAAATCAGCGAACGGTGCAGGGGCACCATAAACGGAGCGGATGATATTTGAAGAAATACTCGCCAGTCAATGCGAATGATTATTACTTAATCGATGTACCCACAAATAGTTTAGATGGGGAGAGGACATCATTGCTTGGCGGAAAATTAGGAGGGCCAGGGCGATCACAAGCAGCGAGTCACCCTGTATTTGATCAGAAGGCCTTCAGGGAAAATCAGGAATTAGCCACTGCCCGCCTGTAATGGCTCTTTATCTCGCACCACTTCCGACAGCACTTTAACTTCCTGTCCAGGCTGCAAGCGCTCAGCACCACGCACTATCACACGATCGCCCTTAGTGAGATCACCGCTTACCGACACCCATTCACCATCACCACTGCCGATGCGCACAGATAATCGCTCAGCCTTATCCCCCTCGCCCACTCGATATACGAAGGTATCGCCATTTCTTAAAACCAAGGCATCCCTTGGCACAGACATGGTGGCCTGCGCCTGCGCAATGGGCACAGAGACCTGTACCGGCATACCGACAATCCAGTCCCACTGCTCCGGCGCACTCTGTGGCAAAGTTACCATCAGCTTAACTCGCCGGGAGCGATCGCTGGCCACAGGCACAAATTGACGTACCCGTCCGCTAAATAATTGATCATCCACCCGAGCCTCTCCCGGCAGAGAGACAGAATCACTGCGCAGCGCCACTGTGTCACCAATGCGAATCAGCGGCAGGGCCGTCAGGGGAATATCCGCCTCCACTTCCATCTGTGACATATCCAGGGCTCGCAGTAATTCCGAACCTGTGCGCACATATTCTCCCGCCTGTAATTCGCGGCTCACCACTAAAGTATCAAAGGGTGCATCAATGGCTGTTTTAGATAATTCATAGGCCCGTCGGTCGCGCTCAATTTGAGCCGCAATCAGGTCCTGAGCCATTGCCTCGCGCTCAGCCTGCTGCTCTTCCAGTGCAGCTCGGGAGGTACTATTGGTTTCCGCCAACTTACTCAGTCGATTTAACTGAGCATCCATATAGGTCAACCGCGCACGCAATTGTGCAATACGGCTGTCACTATTGCGCAGCTGTAATCGCCAATGAGTACTGTCCAACTCGGCTAGGCGCTCACCCTTTTTAATAAAGCTGCCGGGTTCAGCAACAAATTCCAACACACCATCCAGTTCAGAAGAAACCAGGATATCTCGTCGGCTCACCACCTCACCTGCAGACCACTGGCTCGGAGCAATTTCCCGAACTTGGGCCCGATCCACCAATACCGCAATAGGATCGCCCTGCGCCCAAACGCCATTGGCGCCCAGAGATAAAACGATACCTGCGAGTAATTTCTTCATTGTGAACTCCTCAGGGCAAACCTTTCGCGCATAGCCGTAAATTTGGGTAGTGGCAGGCTGCCGGTTTGCAGTAATGCCGGCAATAAAACCAGGGTAAAGAGCGTGCTCACTGCCATGCCGCCCACAATCACTGCGGCCAGGCCGCGGTAGATAACACTGCCCTCACCGGGAGCAACCAACAGTGGCAACATGCCAAACACGCTGGTCAGGGTACTCATAAAAATAGGGCGCAAACGCAGGCGCAAGGCCTGCTCTACAGCGTCGACCCGAGTGCTACCCGCCATCTCTGCCGCTCGTGTCTGGTGTACCAGCAAAATAGCATTATTCACCACCAGGCCTAGCAGTATCACAAAGCCAATCATGGTGAGCAGATCCAGTGGTTGGAAGTCGATTAAGTTTAAAATTTGTAGCGCCAACACGCCGCCCACTGTCGCCAGGGGCACGGTGAGCAGTACCAGAGAGGCATCTCGCAAGGAGCGGAACAGTGCGCTCATCAGCAGGAATAAAATTAGCAGCGCTAACAGGAAATTCTTGGAAAGCGAAGCCAGGGCCTTATCCAGGTCACTGGCATTGCCTCCCACCAAAATACTCCCATCAGCGGGCAGAGCTTCGCGAATCTTCGGCAATACATCCGCCTCCAGCTGTGCGCGCACCTCTTCAAGGGACACATCTTCCGGCGGTACTATATTCAGTGTAATGGTGCGCCGACCATCGACCCGGCGCAAACTGCCCGGCCCCACAGTCCGCTCCACACTGGCCAGCTGACTGAGCGGTACCACTTCTCCACGGGGCGTTACCAACGGCGTATTTTGCAGTTGTTCGGGAGTACTCCAGGGCTGCGCTTTAAAAATAATATCCAGACGCTTTTCACCGTCAAAATACTCGCCAACATAGAGACCATTGCCCAGCGTTCGAACCAGTCCGCCCATATCCTGGCGATTCCAGCCCTGCTCCAGCATTGCGCGATCATTGGGGCGCACTGTCAATTCAGGTTCTGATAAAGATAAGCCCGGGTTGGTCTGCACCGGTGTCCCCGGCATCACCTCTTCAACAACTTCAACCCCAAGGGCCGCCGCACGCATCAATGCTTCGGCATCACGGGATTGCAGATGTAAAGCAATGTTGCGGTCACCACCGAATTGGCCAAACAGATTACCCCGCGCAGCGAATCCCTGGAAATCGGGAATATCCACCAGGATTTCTTCCCGCAGGATTCTCTCCATCTCCTTGGCTTGATCCATATCCTTAACCCGCACTCCCATAGTGCCGCCATTGGGCCAGGTGATCACGTAGTAGTTCTTCAGGGCTGGTTCGCGCTCACCACTCATGTAGGGTGCCATGCGCTTATCCAACTCGTTGACGATTTCTGTTTCTAAAGTTTTGGTATTAGTGGATGCGGGGAAGTTCATCCACACATCAACTGCATCTCTTTTTACCGGCGGTAAATAATCCAGGTTTGGTAAGAATAAATAAGTCGCAACCATGGGCATTAATAAAAGCCCCCCGATCACCTGCCAACGGCGGGTCCTGGTACTCGTCAAAGCCATTACCCGCGCAGTTATTTTTTCCCACACTCGGGAGAGACGGTCTTCAGTAGAGATAGAGGGTAGCCACAGACGCGCAGCCAGGGGAACCACAGCCACCGCAACCAACAGGGAAAACACCACAGCCACAGCAATAGTCAGGGCCAGGTCACCGAAGACCTGCCCTTCGACACTGTTAAGGAAAAATACAGGAAGGAATATCGCAACGGTTGTCGCAGTACTGGCCAACAGTGCACCCCACACCTGGCCTGCACCCTGCTCCGCAGCCTCCTCTGCCCCCCGACCTTTTTCTCTCAGGCGCACAATATTTTCCAACACTACTATCGCAGCATCGAGCACCATACCGGTAGCAAAGGCCAGTCCCGCCAGAGAAATTACATTCACGCTGCGGCCTGCGGCCGACAGCACCACAAAGGTCGAAAGTAATGAAATTGGAATCGCTGCGGCAACGATCAAGGTCGCACGCATGCGTCGCATAAACCACCAGAGCACTCCGACAGCTAATACGATACCCAAAATCATATTACCGCCGAGCAAGTTTAAAGCCCGATAAACAAATACTGATGCATCAAATGATTGCACCAGCACAAGCTGCTCAGCTTTCAATTTAGTTTCATTCAGCTCAGCGACTTTTTGCTTAACCCGCTCCAAAGTAGCCAGCATATTGGCATTGTTGGTACGGTTAATACGGAGAGAAACTGCCGGGTTGCCATTCTGCGTGGTGACACCGCGCGATTCGGAAGGCCCCACCTTGACCTCGGCAATATCGCCCAGGCGCACCGGCTGTCCATTGCGCCACTCCAACACCAGTTCGGATAAGTCTTTGGGTTCATACTCGCCGACAAAGCGCAGGGTATAGCGACGCCGCCCCACGTCAGTAAATCCGCCGGAGACATCCCTGGCCGACGCCAGCTGCCGACTCACTGTAGGCAGCTCTACTCCCAGTTCAGCTGCTTTCCAGGGATCAAAAATAATCTGTAACTCTTCCTGTGCCGCACTCCCAGACTGGGCCTGGACACTGGCAACCCCGGGCACCGACTCCAACTCCGGGCGCAGTACATCTTCAATCAGGCCGGCGTAGTCATCCAGGTTATTTTGGTTATCAGGTAATTTTTGCAGAAAGAAATAGGTCAGTGCTGTGGCATCACCACCCCAGCCACCCAGCATTACTCGCGGTGGCTCCGCATCCCGGGGCAGTGGCGGCAGGCTGCTCATACGACTGATAACATCAATCAGCACCTTGTTCATATCGGTGCCCATGGCAAATTCCAGATTTGCCCAGGCGCCACCGCGACCGGCGTTGACTTGCATCATTTCCAGACCAGTGAGGCCCTGTAATACGGATTCGATCGGCTCGACAATTTCCGCCTCCACCTCTTTCGGTGCGGCCGCTCTCCAGCCCGCCTGAATAGCGATACGAGGATTGTCGATATCGGGGAAAAGTTGAACCGGCAGCTGGCTGGCGAGGAAAGCTCCAAGCAGAACAGCCATAACCACTGCGACCCCCGCAGCAGCGGGATTTTTTAAAGCGGCGCGCGTTAATGCCATTACTTCAGCCCCAGTTTTTTATTGGGACTGAAGGCTAGCGGAATATGAATTCCTTACAAGGCAGTTGCGACTAGTTGCCAGGAAAATTCGATCAGGCCATGAAGAGCCCGTTTATTCGCCGGAAAGAAAATAAAAATTCACAAAATGAAATCCATGCCTTAAGAGGCAGCGTTACAGTGGAAAACCCACCTGCTTTGCTGCCTCACCTGAGAGCCATAAAAAATTTATGGATCAGAGGAAGTGCTGGACTTTATTTTTATAGCTGCGGCTCATTTTTAAACACTCGCCGCTATCTAATACCAGATGGTATTCGCCATTAATATGGGCACGTATTTCCCTTACCCGACTTAAATTGACGATTGTTGACCGATGTATGCGCTGGAAAAGTTTCGGGTCCAACTGCTGCTCCAGCTCTTTCATGGTGATACGCATCACATGGGTCTCACCCCGAGCGTGCACACACATATAATCACCAGCAGCATCGATCCAGTCGATCTCACTGGAGGGCACCAAAGTGATTTTGCCCGCATCTTTCACTGCAATTTTGTCCGGATAGGCACTGCCGGCAAATTGCCCGCTAACCAGCTTCTGCTCCAGCACCTCAGGGGATTCCTTGGTCAAATCGGCAACAGCTTCGAGTAATTGCTCTCGTTGGTTAGCGATATCAGCGTTGGCTCTCTGTTCCCTGACTCGGGTAAGAGCCAACTCCAAGCGCTCTTCTTCGATGGGTTTTAATACGTAGTCCACCGCATTGATTTCAAAAGCCTCTACCGCATACTGGTCGTAGGCCGTGACAAATACCACATGAGGCAGAGAGTCCAACGGAATCAACTGAACCAGTTGCAAACCGTTTACGCCGGGCATCTGGATATCCACAAATGCTACATCGGGCCTCAGCTCCAGTATTTTCTCCAATGCATCGCGACCATTGCCGCTCTCTGCAACCACCTCGATATCAGCCATCTGCTCCAGGCGCAGCCGCAAGCCGCGACGAGCCAGGGGTTCATCATCGACAACGATCGCCCTCAGGATCTCTACTCCACTCATTTCTTTATTCCTGTTCAAAGGGAATACGAATATTTACCGACAAGCCCCCTTCCGGACGATTGCGGAAACGCACTCTCTGGTCATCGCCATAAAGGGCCTTAAGGCGCTCACAGGTATTGCGAATGCCCACTCCGTAGCCTTTGCCAATCAGGCGCAGCTCCTCTTCCGACATACCGGGGCCGTTATCGATAACCTCCAGTAACAGTTCGCCGGCGAAAACCCGTGACTTGATGCCAATCTCACCGCCCCACTCCAGTTGTGCAATCCCGTATTTGATCGCGTTTTCAACCAACGGTTGCAACAACAGGCTCGGCACCAGGGCCTGGGGGGACTCCCCCTGTAAATCCAGATTCACCCCCAAGCGATCGGCGAAGCGCACCTTTTCAATGTCCAGGTACAACATCAGCGCCTCAACTTCCTTCGCCAGGGTGACCTTCTGCATGGGGTCATTATCCAGGGAATGGCGCAGGAATTGAGACAGGCGCGTCACCATATTGTTGGCCGTGCGCCCGTCCTTATCGAGGATCAAGGTGGAGATTGCGTTGAGTGTGTTAAACAGGAAGTGAGGATTCAACTGGTAACGCAGCATTTTTAATTGAGCCTGATGCGCCATTGATTCCGCCCGCAACGCCTTCTCCTGCTGCGCCTGAGAGGAGCGGTAATACTTGATGCCGTAATAGAGCGCCGCCCAGGTCATCAGAATCAGAAATGAATAGGTGAACCAATAGATGGCCAGGAGTGCCGGGTGCTCATCACCATCGTGACCATACAGCCACAGAGAGCCGCTGAATTTTATTGCCGCCCAAATCACCGCCGCCATCACTACCAGCAATAAAGAACCTATTAATCGCAGCGCTGGAGGCTTACTCCACAGGCGGTGAAAACCCAAACGCATACTCTCGCTGAGAACAACTCCCGCAGTAGTGGCAACTATGATGTAGCCAGAGTGAATCCAGTGATCATTCACCCAAAAAAAACTACCTACAAAGGTCAACAGCGTATAGCCCCCCCAACCAGAGAACTGCAGGGCCCAGTATTGTGAACGACGACTGGCCAGCTTCTGTGAAAGCCACTGAAGTGTTTTGCTTCCCATAATCTCCCGCTTATTGGGTAAAAATCTATGCGCCGATTTGACACTAATCGGCAGCTTCATACTAAATGGCGCCGAAAGCCGGCGAAACACCACCCGGCGCAGCAAAGAGACAAACTGCCGCATGACCTACTGGTTATTTAAATCTGAGCCCGATGAATACAGCCTTCAGGACCTCGCTGCCGAATCCAGCGGTTGCGGTCGCTGGGATGGTATCCGCAATTACCAGGCACGCAATTTTTTGCGCGATAAGGTGAAGGAAGGAGATGGCGTGCTGTTTTATCACAGTGCCTGTAAGGTGCCGGCTGTTGTGGGCTCCGCCGAAGTGGTTCGCTCTGCCTACCCCGATCCGGCCCAGTTCGACCCGGAAAGCAAGTACTTTGACCCCAAGGCCAGCGAGGATAAACCGCGCTGGTACTGCGTCGATATTCGCTGGCGAAGTGAGTTCCAGCGGCCGGTGCCCCTCGCAGAAATCAAGGGCATCCCCCAGTTAGCAGAGATGGTGCTGGTAAAACAGGGGCGCCTGTCTATCCAGCCAGTTTCCGGTGACGAATGGCAGCTACTCCAGCACTTGGGAAGCTCCACACCGCGCTAGACGATACCTTTTGTCTGGGCGATGTACAGGCTCAGCAACGATAGCAGCGTCAATAACGCTAACAAGCCTAGTAACAATACCCAGGGACGGAAAGGCTTGCGTTCGACACTGTTGATGCCGGACTGCAGGTATTTATCGACCTTGGCTTGGTCTTCATCGGAGAGTTTCTTTTCGGAGGGATCTAACATGGGCACTTTCGCTCGTTATTTTTGTGCCCTGAGTTTAGGAGAAAGCTTTCTACAGCTCCACAAAAAAGCCCCGCGATGCGGGGCTTTTTAACACTTTCTTTGGGGGCTGTTAGAACAGCTCTTCCTCCAAGTCCATCAAGCTAGCGCTGCCTGCATTGACACTGCCGGCCAATGCCTGGGTACGTGGCAACAGGCGAGCAAAGTAGAAGCGCGCTGTCTTTATCTGGCCGTTGTAGAAGCTATCCGCTTCTGCTTTCGGCAGCGCCGCAGACACAATTTGCGCCCACATAAAGGCGTAAGCGACGTAGCCGAACAGGTGTAGGTACTCTACAGAAGCCGCACCCGGTGCGTGGGGGTCTTGCTGAGTGGCGGCAACCATATTCTCAGTTGCTTCACGCAGGCGTTGCATCTCAGCGATGAGCGGCTGGATAAACTCGGCCATTTCCTCACGATCAATCTGGGCATCGATAAAGCCCTGTACATCTGCAGCAAACAATTCGAATAGAGCACCGCCAGTGGCTACAGTCTTGCGGCCCACCAGATCCAGAGCCTGGATACCATTGGTTCCTTCATAGATCTGGGTAATACGCACATCGCGCACCAACTGTTCCTGGCCCCATTCGCGGATATAACCGTGGCCACCGAAGACCTGCTGACCGAGGATGGTGCAATCCAATCCCATATCGGTAGTAAAGGCCTTGGCCACCGGGGTCAGCAAGGCAACCATATTCTCCGCGTTCTTTTTCTCTTCACCCTCGCCGAACTTGGAAATATCCAACCACTTGGCCACGTAAGTGGACAGAGCGCGGCCGCCGTTGACCAAGGCTTTTTGGGTGAGCAGCATACGGCGCACATCCGGGTGCACAATGATGGGGTCTGCGGCTTTCTCTGGCTGCTTGGCGCCCGCTGGAGAGCGGCTTTGGATACGGTCGCGAGCGTATTCAACAGCATTTTGATAGGAGCGATCTGAAGCGCCGAGGCCCTGGATACCGACACCCAGACGCTCGTAGTTCATCATGGTAAACATGGCCGCGAGTCCTTTGTTCTCCTCGCCGACCAGCCAGCCTTGGGCGCCGTCGAAGTTCATCGCACAGGTAGCGGAGGCCTTGATACCCATTTTGTGCTCGATTGAGCCACAGTTCACATCGTTGTGTTCGCCGATGCTGTTGTCTTCGTTCACCTTGTATTTGGGCACCAGGAACAGCGAAATGCCTCTCGGCCCCTTGGGTGCGTCCGGCAATTTTGCCAATACCAGGTGGATAATATTTTCGGACAGATCCTGGTCACCGCCGGTGATAAAGATCTTGCTGCCGCTAATGCTAAAGCTGCCATCGCCACGGGGCTCGGCCTTGGTGCGGATAATACCCAGGTCCGTACCGGCGTGAGGCTCGGTAAGGCCCATGGCACCAGCCCAGGTGCCTTCATACATCTTGGGCAGGTATTTTTCTTTCAGCTCATCACTGGCGTGGGCATCAATTGCCAGGCAGGCGCCGTTAGTCAGAACCGGGTAGAGAGCAAAAGAGATATTTGAAGCATTGATCATCTCTTCAACCTGAGCGCCCAGCATTTTCGGCATACCCATGCCGCCGTACTCCGGGTTGCCCAGCAGTCCACCCCAGCCGCCTTCACAGAAGGTGGCATAGGCCTCTTTAAAGCCTTTCGGCGTGGTCACCACACCGTCATTCCACTGGCAGCCCTCTTCGTCGCCAGTGCGATTGATCGGATCCAGGGTGTTGGCAGCCAGCTTGGCCATCTCTTCGAGAATCGCATCTGCGGTCTCACGATCTACCGCCCCAGCCAACCCGGGCAATTCCGCCCAGAGTTTTTCCGCAGCAAATACCTCGTGAAGTAGGAAGTTCATCTCCCTTAGTGGCGCCTTATAGTCGGCCATGCTCCCGGTCCTCATTCAAGTGTTTCAAACGCTCGTTTGAATCTAGGGCCGAAGCGCCCTAATGTCAACAGTCTCGGGCCTTGAGGAACCTGACAAGCACTCAGTTCTAAAGAGTGGGAACAATCTGTTGAATGAGTGCTGTACCGCTCACTAGAGCCGGCTGAAAAAACTGCTGCTAGTCTACATTGGCGCTCCTTCGCAGTAGAACGCTGACGAGTTCGGCTAACTTATCCTCAGCTAATAGTGGAATCTCATCACTGGGTACAAATGAATAGGGCTCAGCTGCATATCGCGGGATGATTTGCACATGCATGTGATCTTCAGACTGGCCTGCGGACACTCCGGAATTGCAGAATGTATGAATACCATCTGGCTGAAATGCCTCTCGCAGAATATCAACACCCGTTAGGATCAAATTGCTGACATCTGATAAAACTACCGAGTCACAAGCGGTAAAATGATTCGTGTGCAAAGAAGGGATTACTAACAATGCGCCTTTACTGCGCTGCCTCGGATTTACCGCCAGGCAAGCGTGCTTCATCTCCTTTACCAGCGGAACATTCGAATGCATCAGTGTACATAGCGGGCACGGCCTTCGAACTCGAAACGTATAAGGCACAGCAAACTCAATACAAGTTATGATCGTTTTATAATAGGGGCTATTTCGAGCAATTGAGAGCATCGCGTAGACGTGCAGCTTCCTTCGCCCTCTCCGGCGAACTCCATTGCGGACACGAAAAAATATCCGTATAGCGATATTTTCTACCCGCTCTCCTGTCACTCCTGGGGACAATCTCCCAAACTAAGTGAAGATAGGATCGCCCCGTAATTTCCCCCCAATCACACCAGACATTGGTGCCATCAGGATCATAGAGGTTTTCTACTGCAAAAGTAGACTCCCTGACACACTTAAATAGATCGCGGAACTCACTCTGATTGAATGTGGAAAAATCCGTATGATAGACGTGAGGCACCACCACCACATTCCCCCTAATTCTCGGCCGTATCGGTATTAGTGCGGTCGCAACATCATTTTGGCAGACAATAAATTGCGACCTCTCCCCCGGGGTACTCAAGCAATAACCGCATGGGCATCCCTGTTTTGATAAAAGTAAGTTAGACAATTGTGATACGGGCCTCACTACCTTTCATTACACAAACATTAGCCAAAACACCGATTGGCAAAGTCAACATGGGATCTGTGTGCCCAAAGCTTAGATTCGCCACTATTGGAAAGTCGAAATCCGCACAAGCCTCAAGAACCGTATCTTTTAGCGTGACGCCGGCTATATCAGTGCAATATGGCGAGCGTCCAATAAGCATACCTCTAACGTGAGAGAGTATCCCTGATTGACGCAAATGGGTAAGGGCACGACGAACCCTCTCTAGTCGCGCTTCTTCAGCATGGGCCTCCCAGAAAAAAATAATATCTGAGGGGATATTAAGATATGGCGTACCCACAAGCATATTTAGCGTCTCTATATTCCCTCCAAACAATATCCCCTCACCCAGCCCTTCTCGATAAACTATTCGGTGACTGTCTTTTTCCATCAAACGACGACGTTGCGGACTTTCACCCCAGTCCGTAAATTCACGAGTCCATGCAGCAGGATCTCTTAGCTCTGTCAAGGTCTCATTATTACCGATGGCAGAAAAAAGGTTCTCGTCCGTAAAAGCAAAAGGCTGTGGGTATTCGCCAAACTGAGGTAACAGTGTGGGGCCAAAATAAGTAGTCCATCCACTCAAACTATAAATACCTAAAATCAAGGCTGTCGCATCGCTGTTGCCAATTAACACTTTGGGGTGTCGGCAAACAATATCTCGATTCAAGTGTTCTAATATTTCAGCTGAGTTAAATCCTCCAATTGAGCACATGATTCCCGCAATCGAGTGATCGAGTAATAAACTCTCAAGCGCCTGAGCCCGCTCCAATGCAGTCCCTGCCGTAAACCCTCTTGAAAAGCACACCTGCTCCGGCAGTACAACCTTTGTATTCAAGGTTCGCTCCAAGGCTTTAACGCTCCGAATTAATCGGTCAGGATATTTACTTGCTACATTTGAGGAGGGTGAATATATTGCTATCGCCTTTCCCGGTATTAGCTTAGGATAAAACCTGTTATTCATGTTGATAGCGTGAACTTTTCATTTCAAACATTGTTTCTCTGGGCTTATGCCCAGAGCGTCCAAAGTTTACCGACACTGCATCATTATTTAGGCCAGTCAATGGTTAGCCCCTGCCGTCGTAACACATCAACAAGCTGATTATATTTTTGCCCCTCTAGTAACAAATCAGACTTTCCTATTTCATTAACCGCTCGCAGGAAAATTTGATGAAGACTAGCTTGACTCAAATAAAGATCCTCAGACTTCAAAGTACGAGGGTGAGTGTTATGAAGTTGTTCTACCCAGTCGGTCGGCAATCGCTGCTCTAATCGCCGATCCCCTTGTAATTTAACACCTGTAGCCTGTTGAATAAGTGGAATAATGGCATGTTTACGTGTAAAGGCGAGAGAGTCACAAGCCGCCAAATTTTCACCTCTTTTAATTTTTGCAAATGTATACCAAAGCCAGCCACAGTAGCGCGGGATAATCTCCTGCACTGACATTGATTTCGCACCAGACATGGTGTTTTGGCTGATAGGAATATCTTTACGCAAGACGATGAATGGTTCTGGGATACAGCAAGGTGGATCTGCACAATACAAAAAGCTTATATCTAACTTTACAATCCAGTCATCTTTTCGAGTGTAGAAAACAAGTAAACTTGGAATTCCCGCATGCACAGCAGAGAATGTCACGCAAATATTAAAATGCTGTGTGAACATCTGCTCAAATTCAGCTCTGGCCCTATTGAGTGGATTAGTCGACATATAGACTGCCGTGACATCCAAATCACTAAAAGCATCGGCTTCGCCAGATGCGATGCTTCCACCAATAGTTATAGTCACTGGTGCATCTTGTCCATTTGCCCATGAGTTGATAAATGAAAATATGGGGCGTAAGTGCTGAGGCAATTTATCTTCAGGTAATCCCAATGAGCTTATTCTTACCTGCTTAGAAATATTGTAACTTGAAGGGTCCCTATCGGAAGAACTCATGGTGACAATTCAAATCCGTTTCTGCGAGGCAATATCTGGAGATCCCGAATATCATCGTGTTGGAGCACCCACATTAAAAATCGTTCAACACCCATGCCAAACCCAGCAGTTCTCAATGGATAAACCCGCTTCATATTCGTATACCACTTATAGGATTCTGGATTTACCCCATGCACCTTCATAGCTGTGAGAACAGCCAAATCGTCAACATGTCTTTCGCCACAACCGACCACTTCGCCACACCCAAATAAGAGATCACTATTTAATGCGCTATAGCCATTTTTATCCATGGCTTGATAAAAGGGAACAACCCCATGATCCCACTTGGTAACCCAAACAAAGGGGCCAATAGTTCTGATAAGCTCTCGTTCTCCCGCTCTAGTAAGATTTCGCCCGTAATCAGTTTTATCGATAAACTCAGGCTTGTCCTGAAGAAGCTTGGCAGCCTCATCAAAAGTAACAGAATTAAAAGTTAAATCTCCGTTTGCCACTGACTCTAAGTGACTTAGACTGCCGGCTGCTCGTGTAATCGACTCAGCTTGCTCCCTAAGCATCGCTTTGCTGAGCGCGCGGATATACCCTTCAGCCAAAGACATAGCCTCAGCCAAGTCCCCACTAATTTCTACCTCGCTGTGCATAAACTGGCAGAGATGTGTAGCGTCCCAGTCCTCCCCACGAAATGACGGCATTAGATAATAAGCGCCTCGGGGCTTCATTCGACAACACAACTCAAGCTGAAACTGCATGGAGTCGGCTAAATATGTTTCCTGACCATTTAATTGAATACATACAGGAATTGAGTCACTTCCCAGCCCAACTGGACTTGAAATACTGCCAGTCGTAACAGGTAAGTGAACGGTGCCAATCCCCTGGTTCCACCAAAACACAGCTGTCTCTCGAGTAAGTATGTCTTGTAAATCTACCAGTAAGTTAAACCAAGGATTATTTGCGAGTTTCAAATATCTGCTGGGATCTTCAAGAATCGGTGGTTGCCAGCCATTTGTATGCCCATTCGTAGTCAATTTCACAACCCCAATCAGAGAGATATCCCCATAAGAATATATCCATCTACTTTTTACTGCCGGGTGATACAAATTTTTGCTGCGTGTTTTAGCTCCCCCTTTAAAAATTCAATAACTGCAATAGCCGAGTAAGGAAATAATGAAAAATTAGAAAAAATCACGACAGTTTTATCAGAATAACTACATAGACTATAAATTAAACATTGCCATGAATATTCTTGCAAAAAGTTTCTCAATTAAAGATGAAAAATCAAACTTACATTCTTTTGGTTGATCTCGAATGTACTTGTGATAACGAGCCGCCCATCCCTCCAGAGGAAGCCGAAACCATAGAGTTGGGTGCGATAGTGGGAAGTTTGACACAAAAAGCTTTTGTTCAATTAGATGAAAGGCAGCTTTACGTAAAACCCACTATTCACAGAGAATTGACACTATTTTGTACCGAGTTAACGGGTATTACTCAGGAGCAGGTTGATAAGGCCTCGTTGTTACCCGGGGTACTGGATAAATTCAAAGATTGGCTTTCCAACTATGAATTAGCCGCATGGGGCAGCTGGGGAAATTTTGATGCATGGCAATTGCACATGGAAACAGGCGGAAAGGAAATAGCAAACCCCTTACAATACCTGCCTCACATTAATGTGAAGCAAATATTCGCTGACAATAAAGGATACCGCGTCGACCTAGCCAAGGCTATTCAACTATCGGGGCTTAAATTTAAAGGGCGACAGCATTCCGGTATCGATGACACACGAAATATCGCCCAACTTCTGGAAAATGATATCGCCCTGCGAACTAGTTTTTTAAATCAGATATAATCAGGCCTAGTAATATCACCTTGTAAGAACAGCATTCTGCGTCTTCTCCTTACCCTACCGCCCCATCAGTGATCGGCTTGGGCAATTAACCCATCGATATCCAGGTACTGGGCAGCATTGCGATAGTTCGCGGCGCTATCGAATGGAAGGGATCCTAGAAGAGGAGCCGGCAGTAGAGCCTTAAGGGTATGCAGATTCTCCTCTGCGCGAGCCATACCCTCACCACGTACAAAGTTGGCTACCCAACCCACTAACGGAAGCCCATCACGGCGGATTGCCTCTACCGTGAGTAATGCATGGTTGATACAGCCAAGTTGCATTCCCACCACGAGTATGACCGGTAGGTTTAGTTCCCGGGGCAACTGGGACAGAAAGCTTCTTGGACCCAACGGGGTGCGCCAGCCACCAGCACCTTCGATCAAAACCAGGTCGGCCCCTGCAGACATCACTCCCCGACAGACGCCAGCCATCCGCGCAACATTTAACTGCTTACCCACCTCTGCGGCCGCTATATGCGGAGCAATAGCGGGCTCCAGGGCAAAGGGGTTTACTTGCTGGTAAGGCAGCTTCAGAGTCATCGCTTCCTGGAGCAAAAGGGCATCTTCATTGCGCAGGCCATCATCCGTGTGCTCACATCCAGATGCCACAGGCTTCACTGCCGCCGTTTGCAAGCCTGCCTCCGCCGCTGCCGATAGCAGTGCGGCGCTCACATATGTCTTGCCGACCTCGGTGTCAGTACCGGCGATAAAATAGGTTTTTGCCAAGGCCTAACCCCCTCCTCCAATTAAAGTTAACTTTTTTCATAACGTGACTTTTCACGCCACTCAGATGGTGATAAATTAACCCGGTAGCGCAAATTTTGAACAGATCAAGCCGTACATCGATAAGAAGGCACGGGGTTGCGCTCACACAATAACCCCCTCTTAAAGGGGACAGACAGCAGGGATGCGGTGTCATTGCGAAATAACCGACAACTACCCGAACTGCTTAAAGACCATGCGATACCTGACCTTTGCCCTGCTCCTGCTGGTGCCAATCTTTGCTTCAGCGAAAGTTGATCCCGTTGACCACGTCGTAGTTTATAAGTCCAAGAAACTCATGCAGCTGATACGGGACGGCCGTGTCGTGAAAAGCTATACCGTGTCTTTTGGGGATAACCCCAGGGGACACAAAGTTCGCCAGGGGGACGAGCGCACCCCTGAAGGCCGCTACACACTGGACTGGAAGAATCCCAACAGCCGCTTTTACCGTTCAATCCACGTGTCCTATCCCAACAAGCAGGACCGTGCACGGGCAGCCAAAATGGGGGTCAGTCCCGGCGGTGACATTATGATCCACGGTATCAAGCCCCAGTGGTCCTACATGGAAAGGCACCTGCGCCGCACCAACTGGACCGATGGCTGTATCGCCGTGGCCTCCAATCGTGAAATGGACGAAATCTGGGCTCTGGTGAAGACGCCAATCCCTATCGACATCTACCCCTGATCTCTTCAATCTTGCACCCGGCTCCCTGCGTTGCGATAGGCGCAGGTCAGCCGGATTTTTTTGCCCTGCAAGCGGTGAGATTCATATAGATCACCTCGTAAGTTACCGGCAATCCTCGCTCTTCCCGCTTATTTTCATAGGCTACGGACAAGTGCTGCAGTTTGCGACGACCTGTCATACCTTTATCCGCCGCCCGGTTAATATTGTGTGCACCCACTCCCTTAAGCTCCCGCATCAACTGCCGCAGGCTATCAAAGTGCAGTAGGCGCAATTCATCCGTAACCAATCCGCTGAGGTCACTGTGCAGTGCCGCTTCACGCCATTGCTCGGCGGGCAGGAACTGATTGACATGTACACCCCCATCCACTTGAGCCCAACTCTGTTTCAATTCCACCAGGGTTTTAGGGCCAAGGGTGGCAACCAGGCACCGCCCTTCAGGGGCCAGTATTCGCTGCAACTCAGCAAACAATTGCGGCAGGCGGTAGCACCATTGCAGCGCCATACTTGAAAACACCAAATCAATACTACCCGCCGCCAGGGGTAACTGTTCGGCATCGGCCACAATGTAACCATCAGCTTCGGGTCTTTGCGTCCGGGCAAACTTCAGCATCCCCTCCGCCAGATCCAGGGCAATAATTTGCGACTGAGGAAAATGCCGCCGCAACAGTTCAGTACCGAATCCGGTGCCACTGCCCAAATCGAGGATCATACGGGGTGCACAGCTGTCATCGGCTTGGGCCAACAGTTGCCGGCAGACTGCCCGCTGCAGATGGGCGCAATCATCGTAGCCCTGTGCTGCCCGGGTAAAAGAGCGAGCTACCGCAGCCTTATCAAACGGATCAGCCGGGGGATTTCCAATAGACTCGAGAAGCTCGAATAGATATTCAGCGACGATGTCAGCTTTGGTGCAATGGGGTAAATGGCCCGTCTCGGGTATGACTTTGACGGTGCCCCCACACGCCTCAATGGACCGAGCAGCTTCAATGGGAACCAGGGCATCCCTGTCACCAAACAGGTGCAGTGCCGGCACGGACAGATGTTCCAGGTATTGGCGATTATCCAGCTCTGCCAAGCAGCACAATGCTCCCCGCCAGGCATCACTATTTATTTGTGGTTTTTGTGCCTTAAGGTCCTTAAGCAAAGAGCGCATGGAGCTATCACCCCGCGCCTGTAGTGAGCAAAAACGCTCCCAGGTACTCTCCGGAGATGATGTAAAAGCATCGAAAAATGCCTTGAAAGTGCTCTCGGCCATGCCTGGCCAGCCGTCTCGTTCCACAAAGCAGGCATTGGCAGCTATGGTCACTAAACCCAGAACTTTGTCCTGCTTCGCTATAGAAGCCAGGCGAACGGCCAGCATACCGCCGAGGGAGTGGCCAACCAGGACACAGCTAGGGGGAAGTTGCTGGTAAAGCTTCTGCAGCAAAGCTTCTAGTGGGGGCCAGTCTTCAGCACCTTGTGTAGCAAATCCAGGTAACTCAATACAGTGGAGTTGCAATTCTGTACGACGCGCCAGGGATTCTATAAGCGGCTGCCAAAGATCTGCACTCCCGCCCCACCCGTGCAGGAAAACCAAGTGTTCAACCCGTGTCACTTATCCAGTACCCCTGCGCCCTGCAAAATCTGCTGCAGTGCGCCTAGTAGCTCATCAATATCCTCGGCCCGGTGAGCCGCGCTCAGGGTAATGCGCAAGCGTGCAGTGCCCAGCGGCACTGTAGGCGGGCGAATGGCACCCACCAGGAACCCGCGCTCCTGCAATTCTCTGGCAACCGCCATCACAGTGTTTTCACAGCCCAACACCAGCGGCTGTATCGCACTGGCTGACGCCTGAAGAGGTAGACCGAGCTGTAGTGCCCTGCGGCGGAAATAAGCGATATTTACCCGCAAGCGCCCTTGCAACTGAGGCTCATCGCGAATCAATTCGATAGCAGCCAAGGCACCGGCAGCCACTGCTGGCGTCATTCCGGTGGTATAGATATAGGGCCGCGCAAACTGGGTGAGGAAATCTATCAGTGCCCGGGAGCCCGCAATAAAGGCACCGGCATTGCCAACCGCTTTACCCAAGGTACCCATCACAACCGGGGCTTGTTCCTGGGTCAGCCCCGCCAGGGCACAGCTGCCCGCCAGCGGGTATGCTTCACTACCCATTACGCCAAAGCCGTGGGCCTCATCAACCATTAACCAGGCGTTGTATTGCTTACACAGAGTGGCAATCTCAGCCAGAGGGGCCAAATCACCATCCATGCTGTAAACGCCATCCACCGCTACTAAAGTAGCGCCACCCCGGCTAGTAGCGCGCTGCAATTGGCGTTCAAGGCCAGCGAGATCGTTATGGGCAAAGCGCAGACTGTTGGCGCCACTCAAGCGGGCACCGTCAATCAGTGAGGCGTGATTAAGCCTGTCCGAAACAATATTGTCGGCTCGCCCCAACAGGGCACAAATAGTGCCGATATTCGCCATGTAGCCACTCGAGAATATCAGCGCCGCTTCTCGCCCACTTAATTCGGCGATGCACTGCTGCAAGCGGTGATGAATATCCAGGTGACCATTAACCAGGTGAGAGGCTGTGGCGCCTGCACCACACTCTGCTCCCGCCTTCTGTGCTGCGATGACTTCCTCGCGGCTGGCAAGCCCTAGGTAGTCGTTACTGCTAAATACCAGTAGCTCCCGCCCATCGACCCGGGCTCGCGGCCCGGGTGCGCGATCGAGGGTTTTTAGTTCCCGGTACAGATTCTGCTGGCGGCGCTCGGCGAGGCGCTGTTGCAGGACTTCATTCAGGGTCATTTGGCCGCGTCGTAGAAGAAGGCATCATTTTGCTGTTCGGTGATCTGCGCGTTCAATTCCGCTTCCACCTCAGCCTCATCGGCGTACTGCTGATACTCTTCTGGCTTAATACCCAGGCGACTGAACAACTGCATATCTTCGTTAGCTTCCGGGTTCGCGGTCGTCAGCAGTTTTTCACCGTAGAAAATAGAGTTGGCGCCGGCGAGGAAAGCCATTGCCTGCATCTCATCGCTCATCTGCTCGCGACCGGCGGATAGGCGCACATGGGATTTCGGCATCATGATACGAGCCACAGCAATGCAGCGAATAAACTCGAAGGGATCCAGGTCCTTTTGTTCTTCCAGCGGGGTACCTGCGACTTTTACCAGCATATTGATGGGCACTGATTCGGGGTGCTCCGGCAGGTTCGCCAATTGCATCAATAACCCGGCGCGATCTTTATCGCCTTCACCCATTCCCACAATGCCACCAGCACAGACCTTCATTCCCGCTGAGCGCACTCGCCCCAAGGTTTCCAGGCGATCCTGGTAAGTGCGAGTGGTAATAATCTCACCGTAATATTCCGGCGAAGTATCCAAATTGTGGTTGTAGTAATCGAGGCCTGCATCCGCCAACTCCTGGGCCTGATCATCATTTAACATGCCCAGGGTCATACAGGTTTCCATACCCAGCGCCTTTACTTCACGTACCATCTGGGTCACGTAAGGCATGTCTTTTTTCTTGGGGGAGCGCCAGGCGGCCCCCATGCAGAAGCGGGTAGCACCGCCGGCCTTAGCTGCCCTTGCCTCCTGCAACACCTTTTCAACCTTCATCAGTTTTTCCCGCTCCAGCCCGGTGTCATAGCGGGCACTTTGGGGACAGTAGGCACAGTCCTCAGGGCAAGCACCGGTCTTGATAGAGCAAAGGGTACTGACCTGTACCCGATTGGCGTCAAAATAAGCTCTGTGCACTTGCTGCGCGGTAAACATCAAGTCGCTAAACGGCATGGCGAAGAGGTCCAGTACCTGCTGGCGGGTCCAGTCGTGGCGGATCTCTGCGGCGGGCATTTGCTGGGCGGCAGTCACAGGGCGTACTCTCTCTGTTGCTTATTAAAATCGGATACTCACAGCCTGTTAGCAGGCTCTAGTGGAATCGATCAGCGGGCTCTAATTCAGCCTCTGCCGTTCAATCCACCAGACTGGCCAGTTTAGCCACGGCCAAACCGCTGTCAACTCGGAAGAGACGATATGGTTTACAAGCTTTTCAGTAGAAAACTTGCCCAAAGTCTGGCCCGCTGCCTGCTGTGCGGCGGAGTATCGGGAGAGGTTGGAATCTGTTCTGCCTGCACCCAGGAACTACCGGCGCTAGGCCGCGGCTGCCGCTACTGCGCCCTACCCTTGGCGGCGGCAAAAGATAATATTTGCGCGGCCTGTTTACAGAGGCCACCCGCCTTAAAGAAGATCAGTGCTGCCTGGCAATACGCTTACCCGATCAACCACTTAATCCAACATTTCAAATACCACCGGGACCTGGCCGCCGGACACAGCCTTATACAGCTAGCAGCCCGCCAATTGGGGCTTCCAGAGGATATGCCTGACATACTTACCCCGGTTCCTCTGCACTGGCGTCGCTATTGGCAACGCGGTTACAACCAGGCTCAACTTATTGCCAGTGGTCTGGGGCAAAACTGGTGCCTGCCAGTAGATCTGCAACTACTGCGCAAAACAACTTCCACCAAAACCCAGTCTCAACTCAGCCGCAACCAACGGCTGAAAAACCTGTCTGACAGCTTTGCCGTGCGTGGAGGAATATCGGGTGCCCATATCGGCCTGGTAGACGATGTTGTAACCACGGGAGCGACCCTAGAAATCATCACTCGCCAGCTACTCACAGCCGGGGCAAAACAGGTCAGCGCCTTCGTTTTGGCCAGAACGCCATGACTGTTCGGCGCGACTACAAATAGACCCATAGTCACCCCGACGTCACAATAGCTTACCTTGCCGTTCTGGCGCCTCAGTCCCTCACCTGCCAGCACTGCTAAGGTTCTAAC
The DNA here is from genome assembly GCF_052467615.1 of Microbulbifer maximicatervae (SeqCode). Classification (NCBI taxonomy): domain Bacteria; kingdom Pseudomonadati; phylum Pseudomonadota; class Gammaproteobacteria; order Cellvibrionales; family Microbulbiferaceae; genus Microbulbifer; species Microbulbifer maximicatervae (SeqCode). Next base: position 5,064,071 of record NZ_CP174319.1, on the reverse strand, counting down.
AGCGACTAAATTGCCCGCATTTCTGTTGTCGCGGGCCAGGAATTCAGCGATGAGTGAATACAAGTTGCCACGGGGCATTGTCATCAGCGGCACAGGCCTGTGGACCCCACCGGAATCTATTAGCAATGAAGAGTTGGTAGATGCCTATAACACCCATGCCGAGCAGTACAATCTTGAGCATGCTCAAGAGATTGAGGCCGGTGAGTGCGCGGCAAAACCTTTCTCTTCTGCAGAATTTATCGAGAAGGCCTCAGGCATCAAGAGCCGCTATGTGGTGACCCGCGATGGCATCCTTGATCCGAAGCGCATGCGCCCCCTTATTCCCGAGCGCGCAGATGACGAGCTGAGTGTACAAGCCGAAATGGGCTTAAAGGCCGCCAGACTAGCTCTGGAGAAAGCCGATAAGCAGGCGTCTGACATTGATTTGGTCATTGTCGGTGCCTCCTATATGCAGCGCGCCTACCCCGCTATTGCTATTGAAATCCAAGGTGCACTGGGTATCGATGGTTTTGCCTTTGATATGGAAGTGGCCTGCTCCTCAGCCACCTTCTCACTTCAGCGTGCGGTGGATGCGATCTGCTCAGGCTCAGCCAAAACTGTACTGGTCATCAATGCCGAGCTGGCCTCACCACAAGTGGATTACACCGACCGAGACAGCCACTTTATCTTTGGCGATGTAGCCGTAGCCAGCATTATCGAGCGCAGAGAAACCTGTACTGTCGAAAGCGCCTGGGAAATTCTCGGCACCAAAGCGAAAACCGTTTTCTCCAACAATATCCGTTCGAACTTTGGCTACACCGCTCGCGCCGCCGATGTGGACCCTTTTGGCCCCGGTAAGTTGTTCCGCCAGAATGGGCGAAAGGTATTTAAAGAAGTTTGCCCCATGGCGGCGTCCCATATTGAGGCCCACCTGCAAGAGACAGACACCGATCCTCACAGCGTGCGCCGCTACTGGCTCCATCAGGCCAATATCAATATGAACAACCTGATCGCCAAGAAGCTAATGGGTGACAATGCAAGCGTTGAACGCGCGCCCATCGTTCTGGACCGCTACGCCAACACGGCAAGTGCCGGCTCAGTTATCGCATTTAATTTGCACAGCGATGACTTGCAGGTCGGTGACCGGGGAATTATCTGTTCCTTTGGTGCAGGCTATTCTATTGGCAGCTTGGTATTGGAAAAAATCTCCATTTAATTTTGAAATATTTTCGGAGTTCGGGAATAAATACTGAACTCCGAAACAACCACCAAAAAGACCGGTGGTTCTCACTACCACTGACACCAGGATTTTATTAACCGGCGACCTGGCCTTCACAAATATCTATTAAAACTATGCGCGATCCAGCCGCAGCGCATAGCAACCATAAGCAGCGAAGCGCAGCAGAGCGAAATCAATCTGATCCTGCATAAAATATTCACTCACTTCTGTTTTTATTTGTTCAGGGCCCACCAATTTCGCAGACACGATATGCTCTTCAGCGCTATAGGCGCGAAGCACTAGTGGCACACCATTCTTGAAATAATCTTCCGCATTATTATTTAGCGGGGGGAAGCTGTTCTGTACTCTGAAGTTTTGTTCCGGCTGTGGCTGCGCCAGTACAAATACAGGCCCGTACTCCCGATAAGGACCGGCAAAAGAGAAAGGGCAGTAGCTGGCCAGGAGGATTTTCTCCCCGGGCCGTGCGCGCCGCCGCACATCACGACATGGCTCACCGCCCTGGGCGCTCAGCTGCCGTACCGGCTGCCCTAGATCATCTAGACCTGCTTGACGAACCTTTTCTAAAAAATCTTCGCGGATAGGTGTTACGGTAAAAGTCATGGCTAAGGTCACCCCACTTGCTAAAAGAACGAGGTTACTGAACACCAAACAGCATCGCTGGCCAGATTCGGGCGCGTCATTCCAAGTGAGTAGCAGTTATTTTTTTGCGGACTCTTCAAGCTCACTCAACAGACCTTCCGCCCAACTGATCCAGGTCTTTTCCGCCTCAATACCCAAAAGCAGGGTTTGATGTGCCAACCAGTAGCGCTCCTGGAGCGCTGTATCACTCTTTAATACGCGCTCATTTTGCTCCTGGTAACTTTCCAGAGAGCTGCGATGTTGGCGCAGTTGGCCCTCCAGAGCATCTCGCATTTCATCCTTGCTCAGGTTGTGACCGGCGAACATACGCACCAGAAAAGGCTCGCGAATCTTCTGCGGCGCACTGGGCTGAATGACCCAGTCACGCAGCTCGGCGCGGCCTAGATCCGTGAGGCTATAGACCTTCTTGTCCGGCTTGCCTTCTTGGGCCTGCTCCTCACAGTCCAGCAGGCCCTCCTCATGTAACTTGTGCAGCTCGCGATACATCTGCTGATGGCTGGCACTCCAGAAGTGGGAGACGCTGCGCTCAAAGCGCCGCTTAAGGTCATATCCACTGCCGGGCTCAATATCCAGCAAGGTGAGAACGGCAAAGCGCAGAGACATGAAAACTCCAACTCATCTTATGCAAAGAGTTGCATATTAACCGGAGCCAGCCATTTATGACCAGCTGCCGGGTTTTCATAACAAGATAATTAGATTAATAAAACATTAAAAAATAGGACAAATGTATCGACAGAAACTAACAGTCGAGATGTAAGGCTAGCTTTTATGCAAATTGGAGATATAATCGCCGGCTTGTCGCCAAAGTCGTTTAGGCGACCACTGTCTACGAGGTTGTTTGCCCAATGTCCGCGCCCGCACTATCCCCATCCAGTCCAGATGCCCCAGATGAAAAGGCTTCTGGTGCGCGCCGCTGGGACTTTATGCTGGACATCTTCGCCATGAATAGCTTCTCTTGGGCTGTAGCGATCCCCATCGAGCTGGTTCTGGCGGGTATGAGTTGGAACGAACACCTGAAAGTTCGCCTGATGGCCCTGGTATTCAATACCCTTATCGCCCGCCCATTCAGTATGTATCGCAACTGGATTGTGAACCGTTTTGGGGGTGGCGGCTTTATCAATGCCTACCTGGTAGACACCTTTGTATTCCTCAGCTTCCAGTTCCCGCTATATATGGCCAATATGCGCCTCGGTGGGGCCAGCTGGGACGAAATTGCCACCGCCAGTATTACTTTTATGCTCATCGCGGGAGCTCTTGGCCGCCCCTACGGAATTTATCTCGACTGGGTGCGCCGAGTATGGATTAATACGCTTGTCCCCCTGTGGAGCAAACGCGCTGCCTGAGGGGTCACCGATACTCGATTAGGCATTACGAGAGAGGAACATGACTGTGTTGACCGATAACGCCATTGAAAACAGTTCCATGACCGTTGGCGTGGTCGCCGGCACCCCCACAGATACCCGCTTCGGGTTGGACTTCCTCGCCGCGCGCCAACTTCGTGGCGTGGGCCTGTCCCTATCCTCGTCTCCCCAGGCCCAGACTCAATTGCAGGCGCTGGAGCGCGACGCCCTTACCCAACAATTGATCGAAGCCATTGAGCAGCTGTACCAGGCCGGTGCAGAAGCGGCCATGATCTACTGCAACTCTCTTTCCGGTGCTGTGGATATGACGGTGGTAAAAGCTGCCTCCCCCATTGAGGTGGTATCCCCTCTCGAGGTCTACGCTGAGCTTACCCAGCGCTATCGCAACTTTGGACTGTTGGCCGCCAACTGCCAGAGCTGCGCCAATATCGAGCGGGAAATACTCGAGCGCAATACAACCGCCAAAGTCATCGGTATTGGCAACTTGCAAATTGTGGAAGATATCGAGGACGGCCTCGCCGCAGAAATGATTGTTCGCCAACATGCCCTTGATGACTTGGTCGCGGCATTGGTGAAAAGCGGCGTACAGATCCTGATTTTGGGCTGCACCCATTTCGATTATTTTTATCGGGAATTGCTCGCACACTGCGATGGCATTCGCCTTTTCCTTCCCTCAGAGCGTATGTTGCAATTGCTGCAAGAGCGCATTCCCCAAGCCGCCTGAATACTATTTCCTCACGGCAGCTCCCGCGCAATTTGTTCTGGAGCTGTCGCTAAACTACCCATCCAACCTAGTAAATTGCTGCTAGATCCCTCTATGTAATCAGATGCAATCTGTGGATTAACTCCCTGCCAACAACCCGGCTACCCGATCCAAGGGCTGAACAGACGGGGCTGGCAGGCTACTTCTCTATTGGTACGTTCACTGAAGCGCCTCTGCTCCCCCCACAGCAGAAGGAAAATTTTTCTTGTACCAAAAGCGGGCTTATTGCAGTATCAAAAATCTCCGATGTGCCTGGGTATCCATTACAACAAGTCGTATTAAAACCTTTTTGGACTGCAGGATTTAGTCCAATTTAAATAACGTTGGTTACAAGGATGATAGAAACCACTTTGTCTGGGGGAATTCCCTCTCGTCACGTATTCTTGCGTGCCATATGCCTCGGCCTATTGGTCTCGGGTTCGGTATTTTTATCGAGTACTGCACAGGCCGATGTTATTACCACACTAAAAAGTCAGGTCCCGCTCTTTTGGGTGGGAATACCCGCTGTACTTGTACTGCTAATTTGTGCGTTTGCAATAAATAGGCAAGTTAAATTACGCCAATTAACCCTCGATACCAATGCTCGGCTTAAAAATTTGAGCAAGGAAAATAGCAATCTTTTCCAACAGGTACACAGTCGTAACAGCGAATTTGTCGCACTGGAAAAACAACTTGCTGATGCCCTTAGTGAGCTTGAACAATTGCGCCAGGAAAAATCTGATCTCCTCACCATAACCCGGCACCATTTACAGCATCCCCTGGATACACTTCTCGGCACTTTGAATTTATTAGCTCGCAGCGAAGACAACAATACGCGCGCCCTGGTAGAAATCGGGAAAAGACAATTAAACAGCGCCCTTAAATCCCTGGAGAACTTACATCAGTGCGGTAATGTTGAGACAGTAGAATTAAAACTCCCCACTGAAAGCCATCGTGCGCCCGGCAAACGGCTCTCTGTTTTACTCGTTGAAAACAGTAAGCATGACTCCCTTCAACCCACCCTGGAAACCATGGGCCATAACGTACAGCGGGAGTGCAATGGGATCGATGGGAGCAGCGCTGCACTGCAAAAAAACTTCGATCTTATTTTGGCAGATACCCATCTTCCGTTGATGGATGGCGTTGAAGCAGTGCGGGAAATCCGTAGGGAGAGAGGTGCTGAACTACCTATTTTTGCCCTGTTACAAAATGCCAGCTCTGGCGATAAGGAGCGCTACCAGGCCAGAGGCTTTACCGGGGTATTGACCCACCCGATCGGCGACCGACAGCTGATGCAATTATTGAGCTGGGCTGTTCGCCGAAGCCAGGGCATTGCAGGCCCCCAGGGAGCAAAGCCCACTCGACTCCTTAATACCAATACCCTATTTCGCCTGCGGGATACATTGGACCACCATACGTTTGCCGAATTACTCAGCGAGCGTACCGCCACCCTGCCAAAACAAATAACGTCATTAACCAGCGCTATTACTGGACGCCACTGGCTTGATGCAGAACAGCAGGCACAAAGACTGGCTCGCTCAGCTATTGAGGTCGGCCTCGAAACAATAGCTTCTCGCTTACGTACCCTGGCCGCAAACCTCTCTATCGATAGTGAAAGAGAACACTGTCGCCAACAGCGCACAGAGCTGTTACAGCTTATGCGCGAATCTGTGCGCCAACTAAAGGCCTGGCGCGAGCGCAATGTTCACACTGAGTGGGCATTAAAATAAACCACCCTACTGTGGCCCGATTTCGAGTCACAGTACTCTTACTGGGAAACAATGGGGCGGAAGAGGCGTCTGCAGTCCACCGCGCAAATAACACATCCCAGCGCAGCTAAGTTGAAATGCACTATTTGCACCACACTATATTGGAGTGAATAGTAGAGAGAACAAGTTATGTCAGAGCAGTATCCCGAACGCAGCCACGAAGCCCGAGAACAAAGCGGGCGCGACCTGGCCATCATGGTTTACCTGATCCAGGCGATCAGCTTATTTACCGCAGTACCATTTTTTATCGGGGTATTAATCAACTACTTTAAGCGCAGCGATGTTCGCGGAACCCTGGCCGAGTCCCATTTCCGCTGGCAGATTCGCACCTTCTGGTTTTGGCTGCTGTGGACCATTGTTGGCTCCCTAACCATTTGGGTACTGGGGCTGGGCTATCTGATTCTGGCAATTAACTGGGTGTGGGTAATCTATCGGGTTATTCGCGGCTGGCTGATGCTGGTAGACAGACGTCCGACCTATTAAAAGTAAGCCTTCAATTTGGGGCCCGAGTGATTGTGGGCCCTTGTAAAATTCTGAGTTATTTAAATAAATTCCCCACTTCGAATATTTAATCCACTTTCACACTTCAATACTTCGGACAGTTTTAAGAGATGAAATGGGTAGGAATTATGGGCAGGTATTGCCTAACGTCTCATGGACACAACTTTCAACGACTTAGATCTAGGTCTAAGATGTAGAAAAGTTGCCAGTATTTATGAACGGTATAGTGACTACGGGGCTATAGCTGGATAAAGCCTTCCGAAGTGTTACGATTTAAGAATTACAAGATAGTACTGCTGTGGGGCTGCTATAACAGTTTTGTCTCATCGATAACCCCAACAACTAAGACTTGAGTATGGCTGATGATGGAGATGACAATGTGGTAAATTATCTGTCAACGAATATCAGCGCGGCTCTGGTTGTTGTCGACATGCAAAACGATTTTTGTTGCGCGGGGGGCTATTACGACCGTAGGCGACAGGGTTCCAGCAATATTGAGCTTGAAACTCCGTCACCAAGTAGAGATTGGAGTCCGCGGATCATCCGCAAAGGTGATGATCTGAAAAAGGTAGTTAATAATATTATTTTATGTATGAGGGTTGCCAAAGAGAGAGAGATTCCTATTCTTCTGTTAAAGACAGTTATTAAGCCAGATCATAAATATCTTAATTCTTTTCTTCGTGGCGAGGAAAATAGAGGTAGGTGTTACTATCCGTGTAAGTTAGGTACTTGGGGTGCGGAAATTATAGAGCCTATTTGGCAGATGGCAGAAGAGGGGGTAATTGTAGTTGAAAAGCATGTTTATAACGGCTTTGTTGGTACCTCCCTGGAAGAGGAATTACTAAGTTTAGGGGTTGATACAGTTTTTATTGTCGGTGTGGAAACACACATATGTGTCCTGGCTACTGCACAAAGTGCTTCATTTCGCTTCAAGACGTATGTTTTTGAAGATGCTGTTTGGAGTGCCAATTGTGAGCTTGCTAAGCATGCACTTTCAATATTTAAAGATGGTTATGGTTATATCGCTGACCACAAGATTTTGTATTTTGTGGGGGTATCACATGGCTCTCCATAAACAATATTTTAGAGTTGGTTTATCTTGAATTTAGTTTTCTGTCTAAACTATTTCGAATAGCTTGCCATATCCTAAAAATTTCGCGCAGTTTTAGGCTGTAAAACAGGCCGGCCCTTGGGTAGACCCTGAGGAAAATAAGGTTCGGCCCTTCCGGGTATCTCGCTAAGATAGTAAAACTGTCAAGCGAGGTTAAGTATGAAAACAAAAAGTACACGAAGGAAATTCAAGCTGGAATTCAAGAAAGGGGGCTGAGTTCTAGTCTCTGAGCAAGGATATTCATTTTCTAGGACTGCAGAGGCTGTAGGAACCAATACCTGCGACGTGAGGTAAAGCAGTTGTGTATGGAGAAAGAAATCATAATTTTTTTCATGGGGAGGTTGTCTTCCTGTCGATATTACTAATAAGCCAACTCCCCGATCCCTGAAGACCTTTTGCCCTGCTCGCGCCTCAGTATCCTATGCATTGTCACTACTTCAGTGCCCCCCGGTGAGGATTAACCTTAAACAGGGCGACTTCGGTGTGTAGTCATCTTTTTGTCGTGATAGTTTTTTATTTATCCTTATCAGTGCATTTTAAGACCGGGATTCAATGCTCGATTGGCTTGACTAAGTAAATAGAGCAGTATGGCCTTGGGCCAGCCGTGGATTGCCGCCAAGTGCATTTGGTAAAGGGAGTGGTAGGCCAAACTGGCAATACGGCCCTCAAGAGTAAGGTTTCTTCTTACAAAAGACCCCCTTAAGTTTCCTACAGCAGTGTTTGTACTAAGAGAAACCAGCGAACCACGATCCCGGTAATAGAAGTGCCCCAGGGATTTTTTTTCTATCAGGGCGATCAGGTTGGTGGAACAGAGCTTGGCCATCTGTTGTGCGGCGAGTGCGCGTGATGGTACACGCCGTTTGTTACCGTCGATGCAGCTGGCACAATCCCCTATAGCAAAGACATGGGGGTCATTTTTGCTTTGCAGGGTGGTTTTCACCTCTATCTGGTTGAGTTGGTTGGTGAAGAGACCATCCAACTGAGTGAGGAACTCCGGTGCCTTAACCCTGGTGACCCAGGCTCGAATTGCTGCGGGGATCTCTTTGCCGTCATCGGTAGTGAGGCTGTTGGCACTTGCAGTCTTAATATGGCAGTTGGTAAGTATACGAACCCCCATTTTAGATAGTTCTCGCGCGGCGCTGTTGCCTAATCTTGCCGGTAATCCCGGTAGTAACTGAGGCTCGGCCTCGACTAATGTAATGTCAATGGCACCGGTTCGGATACGCCCATATTGACTAACCTGTCTACTAGCAGCCATCAGCTCCGCAGAAAGTTCCACCCCAGTACAGCCACCGCCGATAATGGCAATTTGTAATGTTCTATCGGGGTGTGTTTCTAGGCATAAAAAGTAATCGAGCAGTTGCTTGTGAAATTTGTGTGCCTGCTCAATGCTGTCGAGAGGAATGCAGTGCTCGCGCACTCCTTGTGTATTGGAGTCATCGCTTATGCTGCCAACGCAGATCACTAGATAGTCGTACTCTAGCTCGCGCGGAGGTATTAGTTCGCAGCCTTTGTCATTCAGCACCGCCCCTAGGGTCAAAATCTGGCGCTTCCTGTCGAGGGATTGTAGTGAGCCGAGCTGGAATTCATAGCCATTAGAGCTGGCGTGAATTTGGTAGTTAAGAGCATCCATGCTGGTATCTAATGTGCCAGTGGCCACCTGATAGATTAGGGGCTTCCAGATATGGGTGCGATTCTTATCGACTAAAGTGATCTGAGCAGATGGGGCCTTACGCTTAAGCCCAAACATCCGAGTAGAATTGAAATGGCGTCCAAGTCGAGTTGCTAAATGAAGGCCGCTGGCTCCGCCACCGATGATCACAATCTTTTTCATGAAGGTTGGTCATCCTGTTTATTACTTAAAAAGTTGACTCACTAATCTTTTTATAACTCTTGTTATATATAGGTGCTTGTCGGCGTCAATTTTGACGTCATAAAACTCAGAATTAACGGCGATAAAGTAATTTAGGCTAGTACGGGATTATCACACTTGGCTGTGTTCCGCTTCGTTATCGCGGGTAAGTAACTGCCGTCATTAGCCATTTCTACGCAGGTTTACCTTTGGGTGTGGCTTCTCATTGCTACTGATCACATCAATGATAGAGGCTTGGCTGCAACTCTCTACGGTAGTGCGCACACACAGGGCTCCACTTTGTCTGCCGCCTCTGCAACGAACAGGCCACCACAGTCCTATGGATCTATGAACAGGGCCCAATGTCGCAGGGATTGCCATTCTCGCAGGTTTTATACAAAAGCCGCGATACAGGTACGCGCCCGGCAACGGATTAGTAGCCCACATTTACAACGCTATGGCGTGGGCGTGGGAAATCTATCTCTATTGAGTAGACGCCAACCTTTTGGATAGGGTAGGAAAAAAATGGTGAAAATACAGAGTGAAGAACATGTATATCGAATACTCAAAGGATTTCAAAGTTAGAGTGGTAGTTCTCATTAATCAACTGAAAGTAGAGAAGGCAAATTGGTCGAGAGGCCCAGCCGTAGAATAAGTATGACAAAGACAGCGAAATCTCAATCTCAATCTCAATCTCAATCTCAATCTCAATCTCAATCTCAATCTCAATCTCAATCTCAATCTCAATCTCAATCTCAATCTCAATCTCAATCTCAAAATGATGATAATGAGATAAAATGTTTAAGAAAATAGGTTAAGAAAATAGGTTAAGAAATTATAGAAGGAGGAAGCTTCCCTAAAAAGTGGGAAGTATTTCTGAAAGATTCGCGTGGGCAGCCCTTAATCCGTAGGGAATTGGTGTCAGGTACCTATGTAGATATTTGAGCGATTCACCCCAGGAGTTTTATAAGTGGCTTCACCGTGATGAGAGTGATCGAGACATAGAAAATTGGCGAACTCTAGAAAGCACTTTCTCTCATGAGAATGCTATAGAAGGAGCGCGCGTAGCTTCCTACTGTGAGTATGAGTCAGTTAAATATACAACTTGGCTTCAGGTAATATAAAGGAATTATTGATTTTCTGAGCTAAGAATAACTAAGCCTCTGTACGCATTCTCGTTTCTATCGTTCCTATCGTTCCTTCCTTATTAATTTTCCTTAAGATCTCGCATTTGTTTTTGTAGGCTTTCCGAATCTGTATTAATACTTTCTACCGGTTGCCCTGCGATAACAAGAACTTCGGGAAATAAGCGTCGTTTTCTTTTCTTTTTAAACTGCTGCACTGAATTCTCGGCTTGGGAACCGGCTCCATGTAAGGCAATGGGAATAACCGGAACAGACTTGCGCTTTAAAATTTCCTCAAGGTCTTTCAGAAATGGCTGCAACTCGCCATCTTCGCTGATTTTTCCCTCAGGAAAAATACAGAGTAATTCCCCATTTTCAAAACTTTCCACTATGGTTTTGTAAGTGCGTTCACGGCTGTTTGGATCATCGAGATCCAAACCTATGGGAATAGCATCGCTCATATGCAATATACATCGCAGTAAGCGGGATTTATAGATTTTAGGGTGTGCGATAAAGCGCACATAACGCTCGATGGTGTCCGCTAATATTACTGGATCTAGAAAACTGATGTGGTTACTGATAATGAGGGCGGGTCCCTCTCTGGGGATTTGATCCAATCCTTTTAGGCTGACCCGATAGAGGATTCGTGCAGGCAGCAATAGCAGCCCGCGCATGATGAACTCTGGTAGCTTGGCAAAAATCAGGGCGACCACAATCAGGTTTAGTAAAGCGATAATGATGAAATATGTGGGGATAGAGATCTTTAGGATATCCAGGAAAGTGATACTCACGAGAGTAGCGGCCACCATAAACAGTGCATTGACCATATTGCTGATCGCGATAATCTGCGAGCGGATCTTTACACTTGAGCGGTCTTGGATCATTGCGTACAAAGGAACAGTAAAAATACCGCCAAAAATACCAAGGAGCGCCATATTGAGAAGGATCCAATAGGAACCATGATGATTAAAAAATTGAGTCAGGTTTGCGTTGGGAAGTGTATGAAAACTATTGGATTGGAGACCCAGCGCCAATCCAGCGCAAGTGATGCCAATAGCACCCAATGGCACTAAACCCGATTCGATACGACCTCGGGATAGCCAGTTGCACAGCAACGACCCCAAGGCAGTGCCCACAGTGAGGCTGCTCAACAACAAAGTGATAACATCTTCATTTCCACCAAGAGTATCGCGGGTAAAGTTGGGAATCTGCGCAAGGAATGCGGTGATTGTCAGCCAGAACCAGGAAATAGCGAAAATGGAGTAAAACACTGGAGGTGTCTGCCATGCCAAGTACATGACACGCACGACGTGTGCCACCGGGTTCCAATTGATGTGCAGTTTCGGAGATGAAGGCGGGGCCTTAGGAATTGCACAACTTGCCAGAAAACCAATGACGGCCATGAATACCAAAATGACCGCGATAAATGTCAATCCGTGTTGGCCGGGATGGGTGAATCCGACCAATATAGTACCGACAATTGTTCCGGTCAGGGTACCAATAAAAGACCCCATTTGGATTAACGCATTGCCAGCGAGTAGCTCACTTCTATTTAATTGCTGGGGTATCAGGGAAAATTTTGCCGCACTGAAAAGTGTAGAGGAAGTGCCATAGCAGAAAAAGACCACCATGCTCAGGGCATAATGCTGGGTAAACATAGCAATAATACCCACGATACCTATGCCTATTTCGGCCAATTTGTAGATTCTGATGAGCTTACTTTTATCGAACTTATCGGAGATTTGGCCTGCCAAGGAGGAAAAGAGGAAGTAGGGCAGAATCATCAGGCTAAAGGCAATATTGATCAGCGTGTTAGCTTCTTCTTCAGCCATACGGAATGCGAGTAGAACTATTAACCCATTCTTGTACATATTACGACTGAAAACTGCAAGAACCTGGGTTACAAACAGCGGTAGAAAACGCCGCGTACCGAGCAGCTTAAACTGGTTTTGAGCCATTACTTATCGCTCTTGTGGGCAATGCTCCGCATGGTGGCTGTGGCGCTATAGATTGCTGCTTAAAGATCCAATGATGCCTATGCAGCTATGGATCTATCGGCTGAAATCCGAATCTGTACCTGAATATAGCGAATTCAGTAAACTGTCCGAAATGTTGACACTTTAAAACCGCCACAATCTGGCTGGACATTAACGCACCGATATTTCCCGTTATTTTTCCGCCAAAAGTTGCAGCTGCAACATTGCATGCTTCAGCGCAAAGTGTGCGAATATGCCTATCCGATTGACTTTCACCGCGTTGTTAACAGGGAGAAATAGATTCGTGAACCAGGACCAGAATGCCCCCTTGCGGGAAGATGTACGCCTGCTGGGTGAAGAACTCGGCGCAGTATTACGAAACCAAGTTGGCGAGCCACTATTTGATACCGTTGAAAATATTCGTCAGGCGGCCGTTGAAAGCCGCAGCAAAGGGGCTATGCAGGCCGACCACTTGCGAGAGCTACTCGACCCCCTGGATGATGCGACCCTATTGGAAGTTGCCCGGGCATTCAGCCAATTTCTAAACCTGGCCAATATTGCCGAACAGCGCCACCGCGAGAGACTGCACCGCCAGCACCAGCGCTTTCCCGGAGATCCCGATACAGACCGCGGCCTGCGACAGGTACTGGCAGAGTTAAGCAAAGCGGGTAAGTCTCCCGAGGAAATCCACGGAACACTTAAAGAGCTATCCGTAGAACTGGTCCTAACCGCTCATCCCACCGAAGTGACACGCCGTACCCTAATTCGCAAATACGATCGAGTCGCAGACCTGCTCAACACACTGGACAGGCCCGACCTGACCCCAGAAGAATCCCAGGATTTACGTCGCCACCTACAAGAGCAGATCCTTTCTGCCTGGAGCACAGACGAGATCCGCCGCTCCAGGCCCACCCCAGTTGATGAAGCCAGGTGGGGCTTTGCCACCATTGAACAATCCCTGTGGCAGGCACTTCCCAGAAGTATGCGGGAAATAGACAGTGAATTGGCCCTGGCCAAGCTGCCCCCATTACCGGTGGATTGGGTTCCCATCCACTTTGCCTCTTGGATGGGGGGAGACCGGGACGGCAACCCCAATGTCACCGCGAGCGTCACCCGGGAAGTCCTGCACCTAGCCCGCTGGATGGCCGCCGACCTCTATCTGCGCGATGTGGAAAACCTGCTCGCAGATTTGTCCATGCATCGCGCCAGCGAAGAACTTTTACAGCGCACTGGGCCCAGCCACGAGCCCTATCGCCTGGTGCTGCGCCAGGTTCGCGACCGTCTCAAAATAACCCGGGAAAAAATGGAGGCCCGCATTGGTCGACGCGCAGAGCCTTCCGGCCTCGCGTTTAGCAGCAGCGAGCAGCTGGCCGACGAGCTGCGACTGATCGACCGCTCCCTGCGCGCTGTGGGCCTCTCAGCCATCGCCGATGGCCAACTTAAAGATACCCTGAGGCGACTCAACTGCTTCGGCATCACTTTATTGCGCTTGGATATACGACAGGAATCCACCCGCCACGCTGACACCCTGGATGCCATTACCCGCTATCTGGGTATGGGCAATTACAGCAGTTGGAGTGAAGAGGAGAAACAGGAGTTCCTGGTGTCCGAGCTAGACAGCCGCCGCCCACTGGTGGACGAAAGCTTTTACCGCAGTGACTTTTGTGACGAAGAGGTAAGCGAGGTCTTACAGACCTGCAAGGTCATTGCCGAACAGGGTCCCGAGGGATTAGGTGCCTACGTTATCTCAATGGCAACCACACCTTCCGATGTTCTCGCAGTAATGCTGCTGCAAAAAATTGCCGGGGTGCAGGTGCCAATGCGAGTGGTTCCCCTGTTTGAAACCCTCGACGATCTCGATGGTGCAGCTACCACTATGAGTACCCTGCTGAATATCCCCCTCTACAAGCAGCGTGTCCTAGATGGCCAGGAAGTGATGATCGGCTACTCGGACTCCGCCAAGGACGCTGGCTTCCTGGGCGCCGCCTGGGCCCAGTACCGCACACAGGAAGCTCTCACCGGAATATTCCGCAACCACGGTATCCCCCTAACTCTGTTTCACGGCCGGGGCGGCTCCATATCCCGGGGCGGCTCGCCTACTCGTATGGCCCTGCTGTCGCAACCACCGGGATCAATAGCCGGGCGTATTCGCGTTACCGAACAGGGAGAAATGATTCGCTTCAAATACGGCCGTCCCTCTGTAGCCGCCTACAACCTGGAGCAGTATGTCGCCGCAACTCTGGAGGCGACACTGATGCCCCCGGCAGAGCCGCGTTCGGAGTGGCGCGCAGAGATGGACCGGCTCACGGAAGTCTCCGTCGGCAACTATCGGGAAGTCGTGCAGGATGATCCAGCCCTGGTGGCTTACTTGCGCACTGTCACCCCGGAAACCGAGCTGAGCCGCCTGGCCCTGGGCAGCCGCCCGGCAAGGCGTAAACCCGGTGGCGGTGTCGAATCACTGCGGGCGATTCCGTGGGTGTTTGCCTGGACCCAGATACGACTGATGCTACCGGCCTGGCTGGGCACTGGCGCCGCCTTGGAGAATGCCCTCAAGCACGCAGATGAAACTGATATCTTGCGGGATATGAGCCGCCAATGGCCCTTTTTCCAAGGCGTTGTGGATATGCTAGAAATGGTACTGGCCAAGGCCGATCCCCGCGTTGCCTCCTGGTACGAAGAACGACTCACCCAGGATGCAGACCTAATCCAACTGGGTGTCAGTTTGCGAGAGCGACTGGCTCACACCGTAGAGGCGCTAAAACAGCTCACCGGGCGGGAGAGCTTGTTGGATAACAATCCCGTGATGCGTTGGTCCATCCGCGTGCGCGATCCCTACACTGACCCTTTGCACCTATTGCAGGCCGAGCTGATGGCACGTTTGCGCGAACGGGAAAGTGATGCGGTATTGGAAAGTGCGTTGATGGTCACTATCGCGGGGATTGCAGCGGGCATGCGCAATACGGGTTAAAAGACCTCGGCAACTGCGATGATACAGGGATTTGAGGCCTGCTCTTTTCACAATAGCAGGCCCCCAAGCAATCAAAACCTGCCGGTAAGTGCCATCACGAACAAGTCTGCCGGCAACTGCTCTCCATTCACCTCCAACTGGCCTCGGTTGACCTTGAGATACATTTGCAGCTCACCCTTGTCTTCGATCAGCAGACCATAATCTCGCAGAAGCATTGCCTGCCCTACCAGGGGGGACTGCAAAAGCGCCTGCTCTGCAGCGCTAACGGTCATACTACCTACCAGCGGTTTGAGCCACTGATCGATCTCACTGGCACCTCGGCGGGAGGATTTGCGCATACCCCGCCAATCGATATCAGCATCTACTAACACAGGGCCATTGCGAGATTGAATCGCCAGCTGTTGCTCCAGGCGCAGCGGGCGACTCATTTCACGGGCCCAATTCCGTTCAGGGGCCGGCAACAATACACGCAGGTAGTGCCCCAGATCCGCAGTCTTAATTCTCGGCAAGGTCATCTGCTGGCGCACAGAGGTAATCGGTGTTGCCGAATCCACCGTGGGAAGCTTCAGGTCACTGATAATTTTCAGGGTCTGTGCCGCCAATTCTTCCAAGGTCAGGTCCAGGGTAACATCGCGCAATTGAACCGGCCCGGAATCTGATTCTGCCCTCAGCAACGACAATCGCAGCTCCGCATTACCGCCCTCGCCGGGCATATATTCAAACTCGCCTTCAAGGGGCTCGGTAAACAGTACTTCGATACCTTCACGAATATGGCGCAAGCTTCCCAGCTCCACGACACCGTTCAGCACAGCACCGCTGTAATCCGTAGATACGGCAATCTCCCCACCGTCAAACTCCAGCTCCCCGAGTGGGCCGGTATTTTTGAAAGGGTCTAAGCGCAGGGTATTCAGCACCCGGTTGTCGGCGGTAACCAGGGTTTCCAGAACTACCGGACTCGCCTGTAAAGCGCCATAAATGGACTCCAATTGAGCGCGCAATTCAGGCTGTAGTTGATCCAGCTCTAGCCGGGTCTCGGTATAAACCACACCCAGGCGCGGCCCCTTAGAGGTAAGCAACACCGGCCCATGATGGATCTCTGTATTGAGCTGGGTAGTGCCATCCGGCAATGCCACCTCAGTATTGGTTTCAGCACCAAACCATCCGCGTTCGTAACCCGTGGAATTCCCCCCCTGCAAGCGGCCCAACTGCTGCTTCCAAATTTCCTCTACTTTGGGGCCGATAAAACCCGGCGCAGCCAGGGCAGATATCACCATTAGGGCAAGCACAATAAATAGAAGTGAACGCAGTAGTTTCATAAAAAATCATCTAGCGAAGGGGTTTGCGCCGATGGTATCAGATTATGCAGCTATTAGTGCGACAAGAGCCTCGTTATTTGGTACGAGTGCTGAACATTCATCAACCACGGCATAAGGACCTACGACCCATTTCTAAAGAGCAGAATCTCGGCTTGTAAATTAGTAAATCTATATTTCAAAAGCTCTGATCAAGCCTAAGAAGAGGGGGTTGTAAGCGGCCATAAATTGAAATTGACCATTATCGCTAGAGATCAGCTCACAAGTCTCTTGATCTCCTGTGGCACGCCTGAGTAATTTTATGGCTCGATGACAGTTTTAAACAACAATGTAATTTTTTAAACCACCCTTTAACTTCCCCTTAATCAGAGCAATTTAAAATGGTAGGTAACAATCTATTTTTCTTGTATTTCAATCTAACCCAGATTCTTATCTCCACGATTTAGCTTTCTTACAAATACCTCCGCAAAATAAAGGTCCTGATTACTATAAGAAAACCGCTATCTAGGAAATTTTTTTGTTTTCTACCTATTCATGTAAAAAATAATTATTGAATTCATAACCGTTATCTCGATCGGATCTTAAAAGATACCTTTACAACAACCGAAACTTCCATTACCGCACGTTGGGACACTCCCCCAGTTTGAGTAGACTTGTGGCCAAACTAGGAGAAGGAGAAGACGTTATGCGATATCTTGTTTCAATGGTGCTCTTGTGTTCTCTCGCAGGTTTCAGTTATGCAGATGACCGCATGACGCGCCTCCCATCCAACGCTGAACCCGTGCAGATTCTCGGCAAGACTTATTATCAAAGTGGTAATACTTTCTATGCCTTTAATGAGCAGGGCCGTTATTTCTACAGAGTACAGCCCCCCACCTCTATTCGTAGTTATGAGAATCCTCGGGATATGTATATCCGAGGCTCACAACCCCGCCCCCAAACTTGGGGTCTGACTAGAGATCAGGTAGAAGGCTGTATGAATGCCGCTGCAGATATGGCAAATGCTAACCCTGCGGTAGGTGGTAAGATTTATATTCGCGAATATAACCGCTGTATCAGTAACTTGCGCTAGCCATTGTGGCTATATTTACTGCTACAAGGGGCCTTCGGGCCCCTTTTTTCAATCGTTATTTTTTTACAGTTACTAAACTAGCAAGTCTTTCAACACACTAAAGCTATCAATCCTCTAATTTTAGAGCTGTGAAATATGCAAGCCGCTATTATCAGGTCTTATGGCAGCCCCATCGAAATTGCGCAGATGCCTAAACCTTCACCGGATAAAAATAGTATTTTAGTAAAGGTACAATCGGCCAGTATCAACCCCCTCGATAACTGGGCAATATCGGGGGCTTTAAAAAACGTAATGCCTGTAAAAATGCCGCATATTGTCGGGTACGATGTTACTGGGAAAGTAGTAGAAATTGGCAGCGCTGTCAGAAATTTTAAAATTGGCGATCTGATATTTGCACGCCCCGATACAAATCAAGCGGGTACGATTGCCGAATACACTTCAATCAAAGCAATGGACGCATCTATCCGCCCCTGCAATCTTTCCAACAATGAGTGTGCCGCTTTCCCTCTCGTGGGTTTAACAGCCTGGCAATCTCTCATTGAAGTGGGAAAATTACAGAAAGGGCAAAAAGTCCTTATTCATGCCGGCTCTGGCGGAGTCGGTACTATCGCTATTCAAATTGCCAAATATATAGGCGCCTTCGTAGCCACAACCACCAGTGATGCCAACTTTACATTAGTCAAACGGCTCGGTGCCGACACTGTTATCAATTATAAAACCGAAAAATTTGAGGAATTACTCGAGGATTATGACCTTGTACTCGACTCTTTAGGCGGAGAAGTATTAGAAAGGTCTGCCAAAGTTCTTAACAAACATGGTCTATTAGTATCAGTCTCCGTCAAAGCTAAAGGGTCATATACCTTAATTGAAAAGATGAGGCAGCGTCTCCAACTAGTCTATTCATGGCCAAGTGGCACTACTCTCGCAGAACTTGCTTCATTACTTGAGAAAGGATTTTTGAAACCGGTTATTGATAGAGTCTACCCCATACATGAAACTCAAGCCGCACTCGACTACCTAAATAAGGGAAGAGCCAAAGGTAAAATAGTTATTGATGTGTTGCAGGGTAAATAAACGATAGTATAGGATTTCAACCTAGACTCAAAAAAACTGGAGCCCTAGTGAAACGGATATTTCTATTTTTGGGTACCCTGATTTCTGCCGCCAGTTATGCACAAAATATAACTTTGGCCGAAGCTGCTCTGGAGCGAACCTATCATAAGGTACGCTACGATCCTGCTTATGTGTCTATCCCCTATCCAAATGGAGATGTGCCGGCTGATACCGGTGTTTGTACCGACGTAGTGATTCGATCATATAGGAAGCTGGGGATCGATTTGCAAAGAGAAGTTCACGAGGATATATCGGGTCATTTTCAAGCCTACCCGTCTAAACGCATTTGGGGACTTTCAAGGCCAGATAAAAATATTGATCATCGGCGAGTACCCAATCTACAGGCTTTTTTTACTCGCAAAGGGCAATCGCTCTCAATAAGTGACAAGGCAGAGGATTATCTACCAGGAGACATCGTTACCTGGATGCTTCCCGGTAATTTACCACATATCGGTATTGTGACTGCGAAACGCTCTCAAAAAACCAACCGGTACTTGGTCGCACACAATATCGGGGCTGGACCCGTGCTCGAAGATATGCTGTTTTCCTTTAAAATTACCGGGCATTACCGATACAACGCCGGCCAGGCAACCGAAAAGATTGAGTAGCGAAAAAACTACGCTATTGCCAAGTGATTACAGCCTTTCTTTGACCGGAATATGGAGAAACATTTCCGCTGTCGGGCTGGTAACCTGATATCTGGGTGGGTACAGCTCAAAGTCTGGCCTCTCAATATAGTCGTAATTGGACTTTGGCAACCAGCTTCCCCAAATATACTTCAATGTCTGTTCCAGGGTGGTAATAGATCCGCGGTGAACAAATTTTGCATATAGCTGCTCCGGTAGTTCCCGCGCCACCATTCCCTCGGGTACCTGAGTCAGGTCGGCAACCGACGCACAGCAGACATACTTAAACTGAATTTCATCACCCGCTTCCTCATAACATTCATAGATACCAAAAGATTCATCGCTGATACGATTGGGGATTTTATCCCTGTAGGGCCGAAATGCAGACCAGAGCTTTGGCAAGCTGAGATTTTCATGGTCGTATTCCTGCGCTACCCCCACCAATTGCATCGCTGGCCGCGAAATAATTTGTGGCTCCATGGACAACTCATTTTGCAAGAAGTGCAGCATATGAGGGCTAAATTGATCCTTATATAACAACCGAAAAGGATCCTGCTGCTTTCGATACTGTGCCGGGGTTACGTTAAATAAAGCTTTAAACGCGCGAGTAAACGCTTCTTGGGAGTCAAATTGGCACTCCATGGCAAGCTCAAGAATACCAATATCTTCACTCAACAACCTCTTTGCGGCGACGGTCAATCGGCGCTTACGCAAATACTCTTTCGGTGAGTCCCCCACTAATGCCTTAAAAATACGGCTGAAGTGGTAGGTGGAGTAATGAGAGGCAGCAGCAATTTCGTGAACAGAAATTTTGTCATATAGATGCTGCTCTACGAAGTTAATACTTTTAAAAAATCGCTGCATGAGAGGCTCCTTTACTGCCAGTCTACGTTGGGACGGTGAAATTTTCGAACAATACCTTCCCGGTTTAGTATGCCTTTAAATTAAATTCGCTCACTAGTGATGAAAAAGCGTAAATGGGCAAATGCTTTGTCCCTCAAAGGAATAATCGCCTGATAGGCTGGATCATTAAAGAATGCATAGATCGCCTCCCGACCCGGAAAAGATACCACAACAAATGCCCTTGGTGACCGACCCCCGTCCAGGGCCTCTTCCACATCATAAGAAGCAATAGGCACCCCCCCATACTGTTGCATTAATTGCGGTGCCAGACCTATATACTGCTGAAGAGCCTGCAATTCCTGTAAGTTTGGTGAAGACTCTATATGTAAAAATACTGGTAACAAAGTAATAACCTCTTAAGTGTAAATAAATTTTAGTTGCTTAACTAAAAGCTTCTAATGACTAACTTTGAGAGGCTACTCGCCTATGCCAAAAAACCAGAAGTGGAACTATCGCAAGCTCAATAATCGTAGGGGGTAAGACCTGATCATCCACCAATCCAAATTCCAGAATATTGCTTAAGCGGCCCAGACCGCCAATAAAGAGGGATAAAGCCACGAAGTAAAACAATGCTTTATGTTTTTCGATATTGCTCAGGAAATACAGTAGAACCAACCCCTGGGCAAAGAAAACACCAAAGGCAAATCGATATTGATTATCCCCAAATCCTCTCAAGGGGCTATCCGGGCCAAAAATCATAGCACCACCACTCAGGGCAGCACTGCCATTCAGCCCTCCAAATGCACTGATACCACCGGGTACAAAACAGATCACCGCTAGTGCTACCACTAACAATTGGAAAATTTTTCTTTCTATAGAACTCGCCTGATTCATAGTGTCACCTTAGTTTGCCGTATTTGGAGTGATGACCTAATCATATTGGCCAGTAAGGCCCTATTTTTGATATTTCTTGCGGTCTTGGTATCCCACTAAGACAGCAAGAAATGTCAAAAGACGAGGCGCTTAACCGCTTATCTTTCCCTCCAACAGCCGGGTATATCCATATCCGGGCACCAGTTCCCAATATCCACAGAGACAGAAAGATGATTAAGAGTGTTTTGATTACCGGAGCGAATGCAGGCTTAGGCAGGGAGTGCGCCAAGCAACTGGCGGAATACCAGCAGATTAACAAGATCTATCTCGGCTGCCGCAATCTGCACAAAGCCAAGGAAGCCCAGGCCGAGCTAGTGTCGGAAACAGGCAGGAATATCTTCGAAGTATTGCTGATCGATGTCGCGGATCAACAATCTGTGAAAGAGGCAGTTAACAACCTGGACTCCCCAGTTGATGCGCTGGTTATGAATGCTGGCGGTACCGGGGGGAAAGAGTTTTACAACAAGACCCCCGAAGGAGTCACACAAATTTTCGCCGTCAACCTGCTTGGACATGCTCTACTGACTAACGAGTTACTGAAAGCCAATAAATTAACCCAGACTGCTATCTATGCCGGCTCCGAGGCCGCTCGCGGTGTAAAAGAGATGGGTATGAAGCGACCAGAGCTGAAAAGCGCCTCTGTGGAGGAGTTTATGCAGATCTGCGAAGGAGAGCTCTATGCCAGTACCAAAGACGCTACGGTACCCTATGGTCCGATAAAGTATATGGGCGCCCTATGGATGTCTTCCATGGCGCGAGAATTCCCCCATATCCGCTTCGTAACCATGAGTCCAGGGGCTACTGTAGGCACAGAGGGCTTCAATACACTGTCGTTATTCAAGCAATATATGATGAAGGGCATGATGCGGATTATGCTGCTACTTGGCAAAGTCCACAAAGTAGAAGTAGGCGCCAAGCGCTATATCGATGCCCTACTGGATACAACATCCTTCCGCACAGGTATTTTTTACGGCAGTGAACGCGGATTGACTGGACCTCTTGGTGAACAGTGGAAGCTTTTCCCGGACCTGGACAATCCTACCTATCAAGACAATGCCAAAACGGCGATCAATCGCTTTATCTAATGAAGGGTCGCATCTGGGAAGGGCCCTGTACACCCTTCCCTGCCCCCAAGTTAACGCCACCGATACCGCTTGTTTACCTATACTTGACTGTTAAATACTTACTGCTAAAAACAGCCAATGTTTCGGGTAATCTTTTCCCTGCTGTTGTTAATTCCCCTTGCCCTGACTGCTGCTGAAGATGTAGCTAAAGCCACTCCCCTGCGGCTGCTGGATCCAGCAACTGTGGATAAGTTCATCAATGAACTGCCAATACCCGCAGAAATCCGCCCTCAGGGCTCAGCCCCGATTAAACTACCCGCCCGCCCCACTGAAGTTTGGATGGGGCTACGGGATAAGGAAGGCAAACGTTTAATGACAAAAGCCTGGGGTTTTGAATATGCAGGTCGCATCCACTCTCCTGGCCCTACTATTCGCGCCCGAGAAGGCCAACCGGTATTTGTACACTGGGCCAATGAGCTACCGGGTCCACATCTATTTCCTGTGGATCGATCCATTCACCTCGCCGACGTAAAAGATCCAAAAGCTGTACCTATGGTTATCCACCTTCACGGCGGGCATACAGAGTGGAAAAGTGACGGCAATCCCCTCGCTTGGTACACCCGCAATTATCGTGAGACGGGACCATTATTTGAGAAAAGGATTTACGAATACGACAACTCCCAGGATGCCGCCACTATCTGGTATCACGACCACACCCTGGGCATGACGCGCCTTAATGTTTACGCAGGTCTATTCGGTTTTTACCTGGTTGGCGATGACAATGAAGACCATTTGATACAGGAGAAGCTGCTCCCTGCAGAAGAGCGCACTTTTGTAGCCGCTATTACAGACAGCTTGTTTAGCTCCGATGGGCAGCTGTATTTTCCTGGCTGGAGGGACCAGCCTCCATCACCGGTTTCCCATGAGGTGGTTAAGGCCAATTGGCCCAATCCGTCCCATCTCGACGAATTTTTTGGCAATTTTATTCTGGTAAACGGTATGACCTGGCCCAAAGTCAGTGTCACTCCACACGTCTATCGATTGCGATTACTCAACGCATCCGATACCCGCACACTGATACTCAGGATCGACGAAAATACACCCTTTGTACAAGTCGGCGGTGACAGCGGATTTCTCGATTACCCTGTAAAATTGAACGAGTTGATATTGGCACCCGCAGAGCGAGCAGATGTTTTAGTAGATTTCAGCGGTTATGAAGGGCGTGAACTAACACTGCGAAACTTTGGACCGGATGTCCCTTTTAAAGGCTTTGTAGAGGCCAATGACCCAAAGAGTTCGATTCCACTTGTCTACAACCCGGGAGGTAAACGCGTATTAAGCGATGGACGCGGCGGCATCACACCAACTACCGATCCAAATACTACAGGCCAGATCCTACAATTTCATATTGCTTCAACACCGATACCCCCCCCTTCTAATAAACAGAAATCAGAGATTAAAAATACCACTCGAGACTTAAAACTCAGCCTAAATACTCCCTTGCGCACCCCACTTAATAGGCTTAACCATGCCAGCCGCACACGACAACTTGCCACCTATCGGTTGGATGATCCCTATGGCCGCAATCTGCTCATGTTAGGTCCAGTAAAGGAGGGCTCCCTATTTTTTGAAGACCCTACTACAGAAATAATCCAACACAACGCCGTTGAGATCTGGGAAATATACAACCCTACAGTATCGGCTCATCCAATCCATATTCATCTGGTGGAATTCCAGGTACTGGATCGCCAGCCTTTTAAAGGAAAACTTATTGCCAAGCAGCAGAAATTTATGCATACAGATAAGATATTTCAGGGTGCACGCCTGGAAATAGAATCTCTACAAGGGAAACCCCTTCCACCACAACCAGAAGAAAGCGGCCCCAAAGATACGGTCATCGCCCTTCCCGGCCAAGTAACACGGGTAATTGCGCGCTTTGATCGAGAAGGCCTCTATGTATGGCACTGTCATCTGCTCTCCCATGAGGATTACGATATGATGAGGCCGTTTAGAGTTTTAGCGCCCAAATCAGAAAATAAACACTAAATAGTCATTCTTTAATCTAAAGAGTCCATCAAGAAGTTAAAACTTAATTGATGAAGTGAATAGTAGACAATAGAACAAAAAGCTACGACACAAAAACTCTATAAATCACTAAAAGATAAATAACCGAAAACTGAAAATGATGCCAGATATATAGAAAAATAGATCATACTCAAATATCAATCCATGCAGTTTGAGCATTAAACATATTAAAATGCCCCCTTAATGACTTTGCTATCTTTGTTCTTTGAGGCAAATCGCTTTCAAAATTTATCGAAGCTTGAGGGCAATCGACAAGCTGATCAGCCAACCTATTTGTGTTAAGAATACGCTAAGCACCTCGCTTCACTGGATAAGTGAGCAACATAACTGATAAATTACTCTTTACATCAACCATAATGATTGATTATTATCACCTCAAGGTAGCTTCAACCCTTTCTTCCCACAAGAGCAGATCAATAGATCACGAAGCCTGAACTCTCAATAAGAATTAGTTCATCAATAGCTTATTCTCAAAAATCAACGCGAAATACCATAGAGTGGGACAGGTACTGATCGCAAGGTTGAGAAATAAGATGTTGTACGCTATAACAAGCCGAACCCTCAAACAGCAAGTCAAGACTGCAACCAAATTTTGGCCCTTCGCAGGTGCAAAAGCCTCGCGCACAAGAGAAATCCTGTGCATCCTATACGGTTATAAAAACTACCACCATTTTCAAAAAGTAGAATCACAAACTAGCTGCGATAAGAAGCCCTTAGATGCCAAAATTGTCGCAATGAATCTACCTGAGTGGTCGGCCAAGCTTGCCACACTCGGAAAAATGAATCAGGCCCAATCAAAGCAACTTATCATCAAGCTTTGGTATGGATATTTAAAAGAGTACAAAGATCTTCTTTTATACCAAAGTAAAGTTCACCTCTACGGTGAGTGCCTAGACTTTACTGACAATAAAGAATCACTTATCTATCATTTTGATGCTAGTCCTAGTGTTAAGGATTGCATTGAATCCTTAGGCGTTCCTCACACCGAAGTAGGTAGTATTCGTATTAATGGAGTTTCCTCTAATTTCGATATATTGATTCAAGACAAAGACTATATTGAAGTCTTTCCCTGTAACCAAGATAGTTATTTTTCCTACAAACCATCAAAAATTACTTTTTTACTAGACGTTCATTTAGGAACTCTTGCCCGATACCTTCGAATGGCAGGATTTGACACTCTTTATAATCCACAAGATCAAGGTGATAAACTTTTAGCAGAAGTAGCGGCACTTCAAAATTGCGTACTTCTTACCAGAGATATAGGTCTACTTAAACACGCTAAAGTCAACTATGGTCGCTGGTTACGGAGTCAAGATCCTGAAACTCAGTTTCTTGAAGTTATAAAACACTATAGACTTTCGAAAGAGTTCAAGCCATTTAGCCGGTGCATTAAGTGTAATGGTGAAATTGAAAAGGTGACGACTGAAAGTATTGTTGACAAAATTCCTACAAGTATCCTTGAAACACAGAAAGAGTTCAGTCAGTGCCAAACGTGTAAACAAATTTATTGGATAGGCTCCCATTTCAAGCGAATAAAGTCATTACTTGCAAAGGCGAGGGAGGCTTAAGCATGTTTTCAAGGAAGCTCAAACAAAAATCCCATGATTCACTTCTTCTAGCTAGTACACAAATAGTTAGGAAAAGTCAGATTTTTTCACCTATAGGAAAAAGGCTGATCAGCCTTCCTCCTAAATTAAAAGGTACTAGAACTCTTTTCAAATCAAAGAAATGTTACATTTGCAAAGAGCCGTATCGAAAAATTGGAGAAATCTATCATTCCCTTTGTCCCTCTTGTGCTGATTACAACATCAGAAAGAGAAATTATACCCCCTCCATGCAAGGATATCGTGCCCTAATAACTGGAGGTCGTATAAAAATTGGTTTCGAGACAGCACTTAAATTGCTTAGAGGTGGCGCTGAAGTATTGATCACAACAAGGTTTACCAATGACGCAGCCAGGCGATTCCAGCAGCAAAATGACTTCTCAGAATGGAAACACAGGCTATCCATATACGCTTTAGACTTAAAACACCTACCCTCGGTGGAATCTTTTATCCAGTATCTTATTGATATAGGAAAGCCCCTAGACATACTGATTAATAATGCAGCGCAAACGATTAGAAAACCTGATTCATACTATATTTATATGGCTAGGCAAGAGCTTAAGCTAAAAAGTAAAACTCCATGCGAACTTATCGCTGGATTTTCTGATCCAGATCTAAAGAAAAATCACTCTCGCTTCTTGCTAGGCTCTATTCAAGAGATTGAATTTTTGGATGAAAATGATGAGCCCATTGACTTTGCCTCAAAAAACTCTTGGTGCTTAGCTTTGGACGAAATAGCCCCTTTAGAGATGGTAGAAGTAATGATTATAAATGCAACTTCCCCTGGTATTCTCTGTGCAAAACTAAAACCACTACTGCTGAAATCACAGAATAAGTATAAATTCATCGTAAATGTTTCAGCTATGGAAGGGCAGTTCTCCCGAAAAAATAAGACCCATAGGCATCCTCACACCAACATGGCCAAGGCAGCCTTAAATATGATTACTCGGACTAGTGCCAAAGACTATGTCCAGGACAATATTTATATCACTAGCGTAGATACGGGGTGGGTGACAGAAGAACATCCATTCCCAATACGGCAAAAAAATAGAGCAAAAGGGGTTGTTCCTCCATTGGACTGTATTGATGGGGCATCCAGAATCCTAGCGCCCATCTTCAATACCATCAACGGCGATAAAGCTCTATATGGAGTATTTTTAAAAGACTATGCTCCTACCGATTGGTAATATCTTGGCCAAATTCGAGTTTTGGTGAAAAGTAAAATCATGCCCCTCTCCAAGACAAAGGCTTTTGTTCTGTAGGGGGCATTCAAAAAACTCAGTAGGACTCCAAAGCCTTGGCCACACGGGAGTTAGTCTCCCGCCCCAGCTGTTCAGAAATAAAGTTCCCAGCCTCTGCCAGCAACTGTAAATCCACGCCGGTTTCAATACCCATGCCATTGAGCATATAAAGCACATCCTCACTGGCAACATTACCGGAAGCGCCGCGGGCATAGGGGCAGCCGCCCAGGCCGGCTACGGCGGAATCTACTACTGCAACACCCATTTGTAAGGCCGCGTAGATATTGGCCAGTGCCTGGCCGTAGGTATCGTGGAAATGCACAGCAAGTTTTTCCACGGGCACGCGGGCCATCACCTGCTCCAGCATACGCTTGGCGGCTTCCGGGGTGCCGACACCAATGGTGTCGCCGAGAGAGATTTCGTAGCAGCCCATTTCCAATAGAGCAGCACTAACTTCTGCCACTTTGGCCGGATCAATATCGCCTTCATAGGGGCAACCGAGCACGCAGGACACGTAACCGCGCACGGGTATTCCGTCTTGCTTCGCTTTTTCCACCAGCGGGCGGAAGCGCTCCAGGCTCTCTGCAATACTGCAATTAATGTTTTTCTGGGTGAAGGCTTCTGAGGCCGCGCCGAATACGGCGACCTCATCCGCTTTGGCTTCCACTGCGCGCTCATAGCCTTTTAAGTTTGGCGTGAGTGCGCTGTAGATAACACCGTCTTTGCGCTGGATACCCGCCAGCACTTCCTCGCTGGCGGCCATTTGCGGTACCCACTTGGGGCTGACAAAACTGCCGGCTTCAATAACCGACAGCCCACTGGTACTGAGCTTGTCCACCAGAGCGATACGGGTCTCCACAGAGATAGGCTGCTTTTCATTTTGCAGCCCATCGCGGGGGCCCACTTCGACGATTTTGACCTGTTTGGGCAAAGTCATTATTGCTCCTCCCCGGCAAAATCCACCAGCAGACTACCGCCATCCACTAATTCACCTTCGGCACAGAAGAACTGCTGCACGGTGCCGGCGGCTGGAGCCCGCAGGGTGTGTTCCATTTTCATGGCTTCCATTACCAGTAGCGGCTGGTCTTTTTCCACCGTAGAGCCGGGCTCAACCAGCAACGAAATTATGGTGCCGTTCATGGGGGCATCGAGGCCGTGGGCCTGGTCATTGCTCTCACCGATATCCGGTGGCAACAGCTTGAATTCCACCTGAGTGCCATCGATAAATACAGCACCGCCATCGCGGGTATCCACGGCGGAGAAACTCATGCGGCGGCCATCCACCAACATCAAGTCACGTCCCAGGAGCAGGCGAATCTCACCGCTGTTTTGTTCCTCAGGCAAGGCATCGCAAGTCCAGCGCAGGCTATCGCCCTCCGCAACAAAGCGAATTTGAGCGTGCTGGCCACGGTAGTCCACCGTCTGGGTGCGACTGCCAGCCAGAGCATTGCGCCAGTTATCACCATTGTGCCAAGGAGAGAAAGGATCCCGCTGAGGTGCGCTATTGCGCAGATCGCGCTCTTCACGCTGCTGCAAATAACCGGCAATAGCAGCACATTTCAGCGGCGTCAGTGTCTGCTCCTGGTGCAGTACTTCCGCCTCGTAGTCCTCGATAAAGTGCGTCGAAATACAACCGCTGGCAAATGCCTGGTGATTGATCACTCGGCGCAGGAATTCAATATTGTGGCGCACACCGGCAATTTGATAATCACGCAGTGCGCGATCCAATTTGGCCAGGGCTTCTTTGCGGGTGCGGCCGTGGCAGATTAATTTGGCGATCATCGGGTCGTAATGCACGCTGATTTCATCGCCGGTCTGCACACCGGTATCCACTCGCACACCCTCGCCTTCCGCCGGGGGCTGGTGGCGCACCAACACGCCCGTTGCCGGCAGAAAATCATTGTCCGGGTCTTCGGCGTAGATCCGCACTTCCATAGCGTGGCCGTTGATCTGCAGCTCATCCTGGCTCATGGGCAGGGTATCGCCAGCGGCAACTGACAGCTGCCAGGCCACCAGGTCCTGGTCGGTGATCATTTCCGTCACCGGGTGCTCCACCTGCAGGCGGGTATTCATTTCCATAAAGTAGAAGGCACCGCTGGCATCCAGCAGAAATTCCACCGTGCCGGCCCCCACGTAACCAATCGCGTGGGCCGCGCGCAGGGCCGCTTCACCCATGCGGGCGCGCAGCTCCGGAGTCATACCCGGTGCGGGAGCTTCTTCCACTACTTTTTGGTGGCGGCGCTGCACCGAGCAATCCCGTTCAAACAGGTAGACGCCATTGCCCTGCTGATCACAAAACACCTGGATTTCCACATGGCGGGGACTCACCACATAGCGCTCTAGCAACATAATGTCGTCGCCAAAGGCATTCATGGCCTCACGCTTGGCAGCGGCCAGAGCTTCGTGGAATTCATCGGCACTGTCGACACGGCGCATGCCCTTACCACCGCCGCCGGCAGCAGCTTTCAGCAATACCGGGTAACCGATGCGATTGGCATGGCCTTCCAACAGCTCTTCATTTTGATTGGTGCCATGGTAACCGGGCACCAGGGGCACATTGGCCTCTTCCATAATACGCTTGGCTGCGGACTTGGAGCCCATCGCCTCAATCGCGCCGGTGGGTGGGCCGACAAAAATAATGCCGTTGCTATCGCAGGCGCGGCAAAACTCCGCGTTTTCCGACAGGAAGCCATAACCCGGATGGATGGCATCGGCACCAGTCTGCTTGGCAGCACCCAATACTTTGTCGATATCCAGATACGAATCCCTGGCCGGGGCCGGACCCAGGTGCACCGCTTCGTCCGCCATCTGCACATGCAGGGCGTCGGCATCTGCATCGGAATAAACGGCGACAGTGGCCACCCCCAGGCGGCGCGCGGTCTTGATAATGCGACAGGCAATTTCGCCGCGATTAGCTACTAACAGTTTGCGAATCATAAAAATTACCCTTCGCTACCATTCATCCAACTGGGTGCACGCTTTTCCAAAAACGCACTCAACCCTTCCTGTCCTTCCGGCGACACACGCACGGCAGCGATCAGCGCGCTGGTCTGGCCCTGCAATTCATCGTTGATAACCCGGTTGGACATGGACATAGCCAGTTGCTTGGCCATGGCGACTGCCTTGGGGCCATTGTCGGCAATGGCATTCACTAATTTCTGCACATGCAGGTCCAGATCAGCCTCGGCACAGACTTCGGATACCAAACCGATCTGTTCCGCGCGTTCAGCGGGGAAACGTTCCGCTGTGACAAAGTAACGACGCGCATGGCGAGTGCCGATAGCATTGATGACATAGGGACTGATGGTGGCGGGCAGCAACCCGATTTTGACTTCGGACAAACAGAAGCTGGCGCGCTCAGAGGCCACGGCCATATCGCAGCAGCTCACCAGGCCCACGGCCCCGCCAAAAGCGGCGCCCTGTACTCGCGCAATGGTGGGCGCAGGAAAAGTGTCGAGCTTGTACAGCATGGCAGCGAGCGCAGCTGCGTCGCGGCGGTTTTCCTCTTCTGAATAAGTCGCCATGCGCTTCATCCAGTTGAGGTCGGCTCCGGCAGAAAAGCTCTTGCCATTGGAGGCCAGTACCAACACACGTACAGCGGGGTTTTGCGCCAGGGTATCAAAGGTGGTGGCCAGCTCGTGGATCAGTTCATCATCAAAAGCGTTGTGGATTTCCGGCCGGTTCAGGGTGACCGTGGCCACGCCCTCGCTATCCACTTCGCACAGCAATTTATCGCTCATTGTAATTCCTCGATTGGGGCGTCTATCAAAAGCGGCACCGGAACATTTCGCTGGCGCCGCAACCACGGTTCCTTACATGCGGAACACGCCGAACTTGGTCTCTTCCGGTTCCTTGTGGCTGGCCGCCGCCAGGCACAGACCGAGCACGCGGCGGGTATCCGCCGGATCGATAACGCCGTCATCCCACAAGCGCGCGGAGGCGTAGTATGGGTGCCCCTGGTGTTCGTAGTTATCCACAATCGGCTGCTTAAACTGGCGCTCTTCCTCTTCGCTCCAGGATTCCCCTCGGGCGGCCATCTGGTCGCGCTTCACCTGGGCCAATACGCCAGCAGCCTGTTCCCCTCCCATAACCGAGATACGCGCATTGGGCCACATAAACAGGAAGTTGGGATCGTAGGCGCGGCCACACATACCGTAGTTACCGGCGCCGAAAGAGCCGCCGATAAGGATGGTAATTTTGGGCACCTTGGCGGTAGCGACAGCGGTCACCATCTTGGCGCCGTGTTTGGCGATACCGCCCGCCTCGTACTGCTTGCCCACCATGAAACCAGTGATATTTTGCAGGAAAACCAATGGAATCTTGCGCTGCGCGCACAACTCAATAAAGTGCGCGCCCTTCTGCGCACTCTCCGCAAACAGGATGCCGTTATTGGCAACAATTCCCACCGGATAGCCCTGGATACGGGCAAAACCGGTTACCAGGGTGGTGCCGTACAACGCTTTAAATTCATCGAACTCAGATCCGTCCACAACCCGCGCGATAATCTCGCGCACGTCAAACGGCTGGCGCGAATCTTTGGGCACCACGCCGTAAATGTCTTCCGGTGGATAAATCGGCTCCACAGGCTTTTGGATATCCAGGCCAGGATTTTTGATACGGTTCAGGCGAGCTACAGAGCGGCGCGCTAACTGCAGGGCGTGTACATCATTATTGGCGTAGTGATCGGAAACCCCGGAAGTGCGACAGTGCACCTCGGCACCGCCAAGTTCCTCCGCGGAAACTTCTTCACCGGTGGCCGCTTTCACCAGGGGCGGGCCCGCCAGGAAGATGGTGGCCTGCTCTTTCACCATAATGGATTCGTCTGCCATGGCCGGCACATAGGCTCCACCGGCGGTGCAGCTACCCATAACCACCGCGATCTGCGGAATATTCTGTGCAGAGAGATTGGCTTGGTTAAAGAAGATGCGACCGAAGTGCTCACGGTCTGGGAAAACGTCGTCCTGGCGCGGCAAATTAGCACCACCGGAATCCACCAGGTAAATGCATGGCAGATTGTTCTGCTCGGCGATGGTCTGCGCGCGCAGGTGTTTTTTTACTGTGAGGGGATAATAGGTTCCACCTTTTACAGTGGCATCGTTAGCTACTATCACACAGGGCTGACCGGAAACGGTGCCAATACCGGTAATAATACCCGCGGCCGGAACATCCTCACCGTAAACCTCGTGAGCCGCCAGCTGGGAAAATTCCATAAAAGGGCTACCCGGATCGAGCAGCGCATCGATACGGTCCCGTGGCAATAATTTTCCTCGCGCCAGGTGTTTTTCCCTTGCGCGCTCGCCGCCGCCCTGGGCGATGGCTTCCACTTTCTCGCGCAGGTCTGCCACCAGCGCCTGCATCTGCTCGCGGTTTTCGCCAAAGGCGGCGTCGCGCGTGTTTATTTTGCTCTGCAACTGATTCATAAAGTCCGATTCACTTTCCCGGAGAAAAGACCTCCACAGGGCGCAGCTTATTGCCGCAGTGCCCGGCTGGAGACAGCTGCCGCCGACAGGCGCCGGCGGCGAGAAGAAATGCCCAGCCTTAGCGGGTCTCTTTAAACAGCTCGCGACCAATCAGCATACGGCGCACTTCAGAAGTGCCCGCGCCGATTTCGTAGAGCTTGGCATCGCGCAGCAGACGACCAGTGGCGTACTCGTTGATGTAGCCATTGCCGCCCAGTGTCTGGATAGCCTGCAGGGCCATCTGTGTTGCGCGCTCCGCAGTAAACAGGATTACAGCGGCGGCGTCCTTGCGCGAGTCCTCACCGCGATCACAAGCCCGGGCCACAGCGTACAGGTAAGAGCGGCTGGCATTCAGGTCAGCGTACATATCGGCGATCTTGCCCTGCATCAGCTGGAACTCACCGATGGCCTTGCCGAACTGCTTGCGCTCGTGAATATAGGGAACCACCACATCCAGGCAGGCCTGCATAATTCCGACAGGGCCTCCAGAGAGAATCGTGCGCTCGTAGTCGAGACCGCTCATCAATACGCGTACACCGCCGTTCAGTTCACCGAGGATATTTTCTTCCGGCACTTCACAGTCTTCGAACACCAGCTCACAGGTGTTCGAACCGCGCATGCCCAGCTTGTCGAGCTTTTGCGCCTGGGAGAAGCCGGCGAAACCGCGCTCAACGATAAATGCAGTAATACCACCGGAGCTGATGCCCGGCTCAGTGCGAGCGTAGATCACATAGGTATCGGCATCGGGACCGTTGGTGATCCACATTTTATTGCCGTTCAAAATAAAGCGATCACCGCGCTTCTCGGCGCGCAGTTGCAGACTTACCACGTCGGAACCGGAGTTGGGTTCACTCATGGCCAAGGCGCCTACATGTTCACCGGAACACAGCTTGGGCAGGTATTTGAGCTTCTGCTCGCGGGTACCATTTTTACGGATCTGGTTTACGCACAGGTTGGAGTGGGCACCGTAGGACAAGCCCACAGAAGCAGAGGCGCGGGAAATCTCTTCCATGGCCACAGCGTGTGCCAGGTAACCCATATTGGAGCCGCCGAACTCCTCTTCCACGGTCATGCCCAGCAGACCCAGCTCGCCAAACTTTTTCCACATGTCCGCTGGGAACAGGTTCTCTTCATCGACCTGCGCCGCGCGCGGGGCCAGCTCCGCCTGGCAGAACTTGTAAACCATGTCACGGAGCATATCGATGTCTTCACCGAGACCGAAATTCAGGGTTGGGTAGGAGGTGTTCATAACGGCTCCACTGATATTTAAAAATGTCTTTAATTCAAATAACCGCCTTGGCGGCTGTTCAATACCACATGAGGCAACTGCGCCACTCTTGGCACAGTGCCGAAATCTGTTTAGGAAACGCTGCTGTCATCGCTTTGCGCCAGGGACTCACGGGCCCTGGATTCAGCTTCATCCAACTCTTCCATCAGGCTTTCGATATCCCGCAGTTGCTGTTGTAACTGCAGACGCTTTTGCGCGATGCGCTCCAATAGACGGTGCAACTGCTCCACATTGCCGTGGGCCGGGTCGTACATATCGATAATTTCACGGCTCTCATCCAGGGAGAATCCCAGCCGCTTTCCGCGCAGGATCAGCTTTAGGCGCACACGCTCTTCGGGACTATAGACGCGGGTCTGGCCGCGACGCTCCGGATTGAGCAGGCCCTTGTCCTCATAGAAGCGGATGGCGCGAGTAGTGATATCGAACTCCCGCGCCAGCTCGGAAATGCTGTAACTATGGGGCTCCATTTGGCTTGCTTCTGCTTTCATAACGACTTCCTCAAGATGCCATCAAGCCTAGCAAGAGTTTACGTTAACGTAAACGTAAAGCACGCGCCAAAAAAGAACCCTAAGGCACTTCTAGTCACTTAGCCCACGGGGGTCCTGTGGGGAGTAGACTCAGCGCCGAGCAGCTGTTGTAGCTGATTGTTGAGAAGTTTTTGATAGGAAGGGGTTAGGCCAGTCACCTCCAATGCCCAACCGGCACCGTGGTGCTCAATTCGCCCCACCAGGGAACTGTCTTCAAGAAGCTCTGGGTGCAAAAACAAGCCGCGGGACTGGTTGAGTAGCTGATCGGCACAGAAATCCGGACTCTGTGGCTGGGATGGGACTACCGCCAGAGCCAGCTTCAAACCGGTCGCACGGCTAACGCTCTGCATCTCCCGCAGTAATAAACCACAGCAGACTGCGCGGAAGGCCGCATCAGTTCCAGAGAAATCCAGGCCGATCTGTGGCCCGGCGCAACTCAGGGGGGTGGCACCGTATATGCGCTGCAGCAAACGCATACGTCCATCTAGCTCCCGCTGCAAACCCTCCAGGGCGCTGCGACTTAACTGGTTGCCCAACTGCGCCCAGTTAAGAGGGCGAAGATAAAGCCCAACGCTGGGCTCGGTAACTTCAGCTACAGCTTGAGCAGACTCAGTAACTTGTGCGGGCAATTTGCGCTCCCGGGACAAGCTACCGGTAAGCAGGGCCGCAGCTGCACTAAATGGCAGGGCAAAAACGAGGGTCAGCAACAAGCTGGCCCAAGGGAAGGCAACGGAATTACCAGGCTCAAACGCCACAGTAATATTGCCGGCAATACTATCGTGCAGGACCACTGGCTCGGTGATCGTCTCCCCCTCTTTCAGGTCACCCACTTCGGCCAGGGAATTCGATTCCACATCCTCAATTAAAATGCCGGAAACCACTGGAAGCTCCAGCAGCTGGCGAGCGATCAGCTGTAAGCTGATACGATCCCCGGCCACAATACTCTCCAGGCTCTGCCCCGCGAGAATAGTCGCTGCCGCCTTCGCGGTAACTCTGTCTCGCTCTATCTGGCCGGTGCGCTGCTGACCATAAAAATGCCCCAGTGCCGCCGCACAGAATATTGCCAGTGTTAGCCAGATAACCAGTGCCAATAAACGCTGGCGGGCGCGTTTGGACAACTGTGCTAATTGAGCCGGTATTTTGCGAAGAATAGATACAATGGAAACTGACATAAACGGCGGCAGACATCTTGCGTATTGTTTTTTTACTATTGCCCCAGCTGTTTTGGAGCAGCGAGCATTTTAACGGTAGGCACCAAAATTGTGCATACCCAATTAACTCCTGAGCGATTGGTAAAGCAGACGGCGAAATAGTTCAATTCAACTCGCACAATTCGAAAAGGAATTTTACTCCCCATTCGAACTGAGCCCATTAAAAACCCTGCTGACCGGCAATCAATGAAATTAAAGCCCGGCAATTTTAGCGAAGAATCTCATAAGAGCTATAATGCGCCGGACATTTAATTCAATCGGGACAGAGCTTATGGGTGATCAAATAAATTCACAGGAATTCCACCTCTCCCTGAAACAGATTTCCCAGGCTTCAGGAAGTGGCACCCTGCGCTACCTGAGCTTCCGAGATCAAGTCGCCAAGCTCGGCCTGGAGTATTCCGGTGCAGCCCCTTTTCCCGGTGAGGCTACGGACTTTACCCCGCCCCCCGAAGAACCGAGTGCACTTGAAGCCATTTGGTGTATCATCCTGCTGAGCCCCTCTATCTCCCTGGCCCAACTCCAATACCTTCTGCGATTTTTTGATGAACAACAGTGGAGCCTATTCGCCGCTGATACTTTGGCACAAAGACGCGATCGCACCGTTATCCGCTTCCAAATTGATGGCGACCTCGATTTTGACAGCGCGCGCCTGGCCTGCCTTGGAGTGGCCGATGAGTTGGGAGTAGACCTAA
Organism: Microbulbifer maximicatervae (SeqCode); assembly: GCF_052467615.1. Taxonomy (NCBI): domain Bacteria; kingdom Pseudomonadati; phylum Pseudomonadota; class Gammaproteobacteria; order Cellvibrionales; family Microbulbiferaceae; genus Microbulbifer; species Microbulbifer maximicatervae (SeqCode). Next base: position 5,027,738 of record NZ_CP174319.1, on the reverse strand, counting down.
CAATCCAGGCTTCTGTTACCCAGAGAGTGCCAAAGCTGGCGGGCTTTGATATGGATTCAACCCTGATTGATGCTGAAGTCATTGACGAGCTGGCAAAAATTACTGGTATCGGTGATCAGGTTGCCGCTATCACCCAATCTGCCATGGCCGGGGACATAGATTTCTGCGAGAGCTTTAAGCGGCGTATGGCCCTGCTAAAAGGTTTTTCCGAGCAGCGTTTGGCAGAAATTGCCCGGGAATTGCCGTTAAAAGAAGGGGCCTATGAGTTACTGGCAGCCTTGCACGCACTGGGCTGCAAAACGGCACTGCTTTCCGGCGGCTTTACCTACTTCGCGAAATTCCTGCAGCGAGAGCGCCTGCCCCTGGATTATATCCATGCCAATGAACTGACATTTGCCGAAGGGGCCCTCACCGGCGAAGTAGTGGAACCCATTATTGATGGCGATCGCAAACGCAAGTTACTGCAGGAAATTGCCGGAAGCTTAGATTTGGCACTGGAAAGTGTGGTCGCTATGGGTGACGGCGCCAACGATATTCCCATGTTGAATTTAGGGGAACTGGGTATCGCCATTCACCCCAAGCCCAAGGTGAGGCTACAGGCCCCCCAGGCCATCAATCTGTTTGGCCTGGACGCCGCCCTCTACTTATTTGGTCTCAATGACCAACAAATTGCCAAGCTCGGGGTATAACGCGGCTTAGCTCTTAAAGCATCGCGTGAGGGAAAGGGAAACTCGGCCGCTTATTGTGATCCGTGCAAGCACTGGGCCCGGGTTTCTGCCCACAACTGGCAAGAAAAAGCCCCAGGACGACTATTAGTAAAGCCCGTTTATACATAGGTGCCTCCCTTCCTGAGTAAAATCTCTGGGCAGCAGAGTACGCAAAGGCAATCCATTTGAACAGCCGTTTAATGATTTTTATGCCAGAAATCTGGCGTATTAATCACGCTATCGTACCAGTTCACTTAGCTATAAAAACAAACTGAAAGAATGCCCATAAAAAATATTTTGTGGAGCAAACTTTAGCATTAGCCAAAGTGGAAGGGAAAAAGAAAGGGGAGAGTTGCCGCAACTCTCATATTGATCTATGGGAATTGCGACAACTGGGAAAAGAGAGCGATTAACTCTCTTTTTTACCGTAAATAACCAGGCTATTTACTTTTACAGTCAGCGGGTGATAACCCACCTTGGCGCGCTCAAAAATGCGTGCAGCCACGTCTTTTTTACCAGTCTCAACCATATTGCGATATAGCGGGCGCAGGAACTTATTGCGACCGATACTGGTGAGGAAATTCTCAAGGCGCTCGAAGGCCGGCTCGTAGTCGTTGCGCACTGCGATCATCAGCCAGCTGAAAGCCACTTCGTTATTGCGGGATTCGGTCAGGCCAAAGGCGCCGTCCAATTCCTTCAACTGAGCTTCCGTCAGTTTTTCCGGCATACCATCGAGGAAGTACTTCCACTGGTGGAAAGTCCAGCCTTTGGTATCGATATCCTTCGCCGCCAGTTTGCCGTCCAACCACTGTTGACGCACTGGATCCAATTTAGTGAAGGCATCGGACTTCGGATGCGGCGCACCTTCGGGAATACCCGGATCGAAGATCCACTGAAGGATGCGGTCGCGGTCCAGCTTATCGGCGTGCTCAACCAACAGGGTCTTGTCTAGATACTTAACGAAGTCCTCGGTGGTGATGCTCTGGAAGGAGAAGTGGTTGAAGTACTCCATAAGGAAGCGGTCAAACGCTTCGCGACCTACTTTCTGCTCCAGCTCATACAGGAACAGGGAGCCTTTCTCGTAGGGAATATTGGAGAAAACTTCATCCGGGTCACGTCCGCGCAGGTCGATCGCCATAATCTCATCGCGGGGCTCTTTATCAGCCAGATCCGCTTGCAGGTCGTCATAGCCCAGGGCCATTTCCATCTGATAGCGCTCATCACCGTAGACGAACTGCATAATGCGGTTAGTCAGGTAGGTGGTGAAACCTTCATTCAGCCAAAGGTCTCGCCAGCTGGCATTGGTCACCAGGTTGCCGGACCAGGAGTGGGCCAGTTCGTGGGCAATCAGGGCTACCAGGCTCTTATCACCGGCGATCACCGTCGGAGTGATAAAGCTAAGGCGCGGGTTTTCCATACCACCGAAGGGGAAGCTGGGTGGCAGAATCAGCAGGTCGTAACGATCCCAGTGGTAGGGGCCATACGCCTTTTCGGTCACTTCCAGCATGGATTCGGTATCGGCAAACTCCGCCGCTGCAGATTCCAGCATGGAGGGCTCAGCGTAGACACCGGTGCGCTCGCCCATGGGCTTGAACTTCAGGTCACCAACCGCCAGGGCAATCAGGTAGGAGGGAATGCGCTGGGGCATTTCAAACTCGTAGACGCCATCTTTAGCCGCCTGTGGGTCATTGTTCGCACTCATGACTGCGCGCAGTTCTTTCGGAGTGCGTACAGTGGCGTTGTAAGTGATACGAACTTTCGGGGAGTCCTGCAGCGGAATAAAGCTGCGCGCGTGAATCGCCTGGGCCTGGGTAAACAGGAACGGATGCTTTTTACCCGCAGTCTGCTGAGGCTCCAGCCACTGAACGCCGGAGGCGCCCGGCGCAGTACGGTAGCGGATAGTAATGCTGTCGGCATCTTCCGGCAGCTCAATATTCAGCGGAGTGCCCAGGTGACTGTCTTTCTCGCCCATGGAGAATTTTACTGGTGCGCCATTAGCGGATACAGAAACCACTTCCAGCTCGCGGGTATCCAGTACCATCGGCAGGTTCTTGTCGTTGAGACGCTTGAAGTCCAACTTGGCTTCACCTTCAAGAACCTTGCGGGAGAAGTCGACAGTCAGGTCCAGATCCAGGTGTTGCACCTGGTAGTCATTGCTGTTAGCAAAAGAGTGGTAATCCACTCCGGACTGGGGCGCTTTTTCAACACCCGGCTTCTTCTCGATCACAGCGGACGCCTTCATCGGCGCGCTCGCACTGTCTAATTCGGCCTTGGAAGGCTCCGACTTGGAACAGCCACCGGCAACGGCAAGGCCGCCAACGATCAGACTGGTACACAGTAAACGGGGCAACATGGGTCTACTCCCTGAGTTCAGCTTTTCAATTTGCGCCACAGGATACCTGACAGAGCGCAGATGAGAAACGACAGGGGACTCTGCACCCGCCGTAAGGGGGCACACCGATTACCCGCTCGAGCCACGGGTACCGACGGTCATGCCGCGTTTTGCCAATAAACCAGATTAATGTCTCAGTTTCGTCGCCTTAGGACGAATTTCATGACTAATAGCAGCAAGGGAAGAAAAATACTGACCGTGAATTAATACATCGTTCACTTTCCAGATTCAGACTGCGGTTCTTTTATAACAAGCACTATAAGGAGAACCCCATGTCTCTGTCCCGGAGGCGGTTTCTACAATTTTCCGGCGCAAGCCTGGCGGCCCTGCCCCTACTGAAAGCCTACGGTTCCGGCCAGGAGCCCTTCCAGCACGGCGTAGCCAGCGGTGACCCCCTGGCAGATCGCGTAATTCTCTGGACTCGTATCACTCCGTCTGCAGATCCAGAATTCCAGTCCATGGTGCCCTACACCTGGCAGGTCGCTCTGGACCCGGAAATGGCCATGGTCGTCAATAGCGGCAGCGGTATTACCGGGCCCGATGTGGACTACACCATCAAAGTGGATGCCAGCGGTCTGCAACCCGGCACCAGTTACTATTACCGCTTCTACTCTAACGGTATCGACTCGCCCATAGGCCGCACCCGCACACTGCCCATCGGCCATGTGGATAAGCTGCGCTTTGCGGTAACCAGCTGCTCCAACTATCCCATGGGTTATTTCAATGTTTACCGGGAAATTGCCCTGCGTGCAGACCTGGATGTGGTACTGCACCTGGGGGATTACATTTACGAGTACGGACCCGGTGGCTACGGTACCGGCACGGGCCTGGGGCGAGAGCCAATCCCCGCCAAGGAAATGGTGGATATCCAGGATTACCGCCTGCGCTACGCCCAGTACCGCGCCGACCCCGATTTGCAGGAAGTACATCGCCAACACCCGTTTATCTGCGTCTGGGACGACCATGAAACCACTAACAACGCATGGGCTGGCGGTGCCGAGAACCACAATGTCCAAGATGGCGAGGGCGACTGGTTTGTACGCCGCTCGGTGGCCAACCAGGCTTACTTCGAGTGGATGCCCATCCGCGATAACGGCATCTTTGATCTATTTGGTGACAGGGCCATCTACCGCAGCTTCCGCTTCGGCAACCTCATGGACCTGATGATGCTGGATACCCGCATCGCCGCACGCTCCGAGCAGGCCAACTGGTTCGATCAGCAGACCGCCGACGACCCGGAGCGCAGCATCCTCGGTACCCAGCAGGAACAATGGCTGCACAGTAGCCTGACCCAGTCCCAGTCGGATGGCGTACGCTGGCGGGTATTAGGGCAACAAGTAATGATGGCGCAACTCACCCTGGCTCGGGATTTGTCTGTGAATATGGACCAGTGGGATGGTTACACCGCATCCCGCGAGCGTCTGTTCGACCATATTGCCGACAATAATATCGACAATTTTGTCGTCCTCACTGGAGATATCCACAGCTCCTGGGCCTGGGACCTGGCCAGCAATCCTTTCAGTATTTTGAAATACGGGCGCCTGACCGGACGTGGCGCCCTCGGCGGAGAATTTGTCACCCCCGGAGTAACCTCCAGCTTCCTGGACAAATCCCACCTGACTGATGTTGCAGCGATTGCTATGGACGGGTTAATACCACACCTCAAGTGGGTGGAGATCACCCAGCGCGGTTACCTGTTGATGGATGTTTCCCACTCCCGCGCCAAGGCCCACTGGTATCACGTGGATACAGTCACCAGTCAGAATTACAACGCCAGCCTGGCAAGGATTTATAAGCAGGAAGCGGGGCAGAACCATATCCAGCGCGCCTGGAGTGAAAGCACAGCTGATGAGTTGGTACCGGCACCGGCACCGCAGTACGGCGCCCTAGCGCGCAATACCATCGCCGCCCTACGCAGCCGCTACAACGTCTGATTTGCAGGCAATAAAAAACCGCACCCCTGTTAAGGCGGTGCGGTTTTTTAAAAAGCTTACAGAGAGAAATTATTCGAGACTGAAATCGAAGTTCATATCCTCCGCCGGCGCCTGCACATAGTACCCCTGAATATAATCAGTACCGGTCTGCCACAAAGTCGGCAGCATACTGGCCTGCTCAATATGGGGCACTATCACCTTGGTATCCGCCTCACCCAAGCGCTGTACCAATCCTGCCAGGGAGTCACTGCTCTCGCCTTCATCCTGGACCTCGCGCACGAAGGAGGGATCGATCTTGGCGATATCCACTTTCACATGCTCAAGAGCCTTGAACGGATTGAGTCCGGTGCCGAAATGACAGACCGAAACGCGACAACCCAATTGCTGGACCTGAGTGGTAAAGTCCCGGGCCGCGTGCAGGTTGCTGTTGATATCCTCCTGACGCAACTGGAAGATCACCGTTCCCGGCGCCACCTTGGCAGCTTTGAAGGCAACCCCCAGCCAGCCGGGTAAGCTGCTGTCCACCAGTGAAGCAGTGGTGATATGCAGCATCAAAGAAATATTCTTGCCCTCAGCCCTGGCGGCTGCGGCGGCCTTGATCGCGGTAATAATTACCCAGCGATCCATTTTCGCCGACAGGCCCGCATCGCCGAGTTCCTGCAGGAAGGCCAGCGGTGCCAGCTCTTCCTTGTCATCGAGCATACGCACCAATACTTCGTACAGCTGCTCGCCAGTTCCCTGCAAACTGAGAATTGGCTGGTAGAGCAACTTCAGATTGCCAGCTTCCAGCGCTTGTACCACCCGTGCACGGTGATAGGTATCGGCGTCGGCACCACCTTCAGTATCCGGCTCGTAGAGCGCAAAATTCCCACCTTTCTTTTCTTCACCCAGAGCCTGCTTGTGAGCAGATAACGCTTGGTCCAGCACCTGTTGCGCACCGCTGGAGGCCTCACTCATCAGAGAAATACCGATAGAGGCGGTAATTTGCAGGGTTTTGCCATCTGCATCGAAGATGGTGTCGGAAATCTTCTTCAATATATCCTGCGCGCGTTGCTCGATGCTGTCCGGAGTTGTATTCGGGCTGAGCAGGCAGAAAGCATCTTCACTGTAGCGGGCCAGGGTATCGCCACTGCGTTGGCAGGACTTGAGTAATTCCGCCATGCCTTTTTGCAGAGCATCGGCACCGGCCACCCCAACAACTTTTAACACTTCATCTTCAAAGCGATCCACTTCAATCAGCATCAGACCGCCGGTATTGTGGGAGTCCGCTGCAGATTTGATGCTGGAATCCAATACCTGCAGGAAGTGCTGACGATTGAAAAGCCCGGTCAGCGGATCGCGGTTCTTGATATCGCTGAGCTGCGCTTCCAATTGCTCCGTATCACCCCGGCGCGAGGCAATACGCACCTGCAGACAGCGCTCATCGTCGTAGGTGGTGCTGAGTACTTCTGCGCGAGTGGGCAGGGATTCGCCAGAGGCGGTCTTAGCGGTAAATTTCCACTCTTTCGCCTCCAGCTCATTGTTGTCGATAGCGCAGCTTTTGAGGAATTCACGCCCCTCTTCCTGCTCATTTTCAGCCAGCATATCAATCAATGGCTGGTATTCAATGTCCTCGCCAGAGTCGTAACCAAAGCGCTCTGCAAGGGAGTCATTGGCGTAGACGATCAAACCATCAGATATATAAGCGATGGCATCTTTGGAGCTATCGAGTAGCTCCTTGGCACGGTTAAGGGTCGCGTGATAGCGGCGGTCGTGCAGGCGAGCCTGGCGGCGATTGGCGAGCGCCCCCAGCTCCCGCTGTATCACAAAGAGAAGGTGTTGGTCTTCATCCACCACTACGACATCGCGGGCTCCGAGCTTCAAACCTTCCACCACAGGTTGGGCACCGGTGCGCTCGGTCAGCATAATTACCGGGACATCTTTTTGCAGCTTGCTGATGGTGCGCAACGCCACTGAGGGGGGCACCTGAGTACTGCTTTCAGCCGCGATCACTAAATCCCAGGTTTTATCCTGGAGCAGGCGGTTAAACACAGCCTCGCTGGCCACATGCTGTGCTCGGTTGGGACGACCTGCGTTGTGCAGCATACTCACAAGGCGCTGGGCTTCCGACGGGGTATCGTGAATCAGGAGAAGTCGTATTGTGTCGTTGCTACTCATTATTTGCTCTATTTTTTTAATGGCGGCACACAGCTACCGCTGGCGGTAATTTTAGGGGGCGTCAAGGATGGCATACAAGGGTAGATCAAACTGGTACCTGTGATCTAAATCACACAACGCTCCCCTATAAAAGCTTCCGCCTTTCCCATTTGCGAAACCACAACCGCTAATCAAGCTTTCCCAACCTAAGAAGCCCCTGAATACAGCGCTTTAAAGCGAAATAGCAGCTGCTGAATAGGTCGACCGGACAACTATATCTGGCACTGGCGTTACGGGGTTAGCCTAGATCAATTTGGCGGTATTTATTCGTCCAACCTATCTCTCTTTATGAAAATCCCTGTCGAATACACAAAGATAACCCATACAGCTATCAGCTGAGGTTTAGCTATGTTCAGCAACTATCGGGGATTTTGATGGGACGCCGGGGATTTCACGCACCAGTTTTGGTACCAGATAACCGGGTAACTGCTGGCGGAGATGTTCGATTAGCTCCAGCGCTTTCGCATCAGAGACTTCAAAATGTGCGGCACCATTTACTCGATCCAGCTGATGCAAATAGTACGGAAGTACTCCTGCTGCAAAGAGGGCTTCGCTCAACGCACCCAGCGCCTCGCGACTATCATTGACGCCTTTTAATAGCACCGCTTGGTTGAGCAGGGTGACCCCTGCGCTTCGCAACTTTTGCAGAGACTCTCGCACCTCACTATCAATTTCATTGGCGTGGTTGCAGTGCAACACCAGCACGGGCTTCAAGCGGGAACCGGTAAACCAATCCAACATTTTCTGGTTTACCCGGCTGGGAGCAACTATCGGGAGGCGGCTGTGAATTCGCAGCTTATCCACATGGGGAATCTCGGCCAGCTCATCGGTGAGCCAGGCCAGTTGACGGTCACTCATAACCAAAGGATCACCGCCGCTCAGAATCACTTCGCGCAGCTCAGTGCGCGCGCGAATGTAGTCTAGAGCTGCCAGGCCCTGTCTGCGAGTTAGGTGGTTGTCGCCGTAGGGGAATTCACGTCGGAAACAGTAACGACAATTGACCGCACACTGGCCCGCAGTGATCAGTAGTAGGCGCCCGTGGTATTTGTGAACAACTCCAGGCAGAGGGTTAGCCTCTGCCTCTTCAAGGGGGTCTGCACTAAATCCCGGCACTTTCTTCAACTCATCCGCACCGGGTAAAACCTGTAACAACAATGGGTCTTCGGGATCGCCGCAACGCATGCGCCGGACAAAGTGGCGCGGCACGCGCAGGGAAAAGCCAGAAGCTGCTCGCAAGGCCTTGGGGAGCTTACGCGGGTCTAGCTGTAGTAATTGAATCAACTCTGCCGGATCAGTGACCAGATCAGACAACTCATCCTGCCAGCAGCGGGATTCCTGTGTGTCGATAAGCTCTATACCGGGGGCCGATGATGACGCCATCATGGAGATACACTACAAAATAAGAGATTGTATCAGATCCCCCACTGCAATCTCCCGCCACCACTGACAGTGATGCCCCACAAAGGGTGCCGTGACCAGGTAGATATGGGAATTCGCACAACCCCATTAGAGAAATGGCATCTGTTTCAGACCCTATCTAGTGAGTTAGTTGAACCCTCAAATCGGTTCCCTAGGGTAATTACATAAACTGAATTTATTTTTGCAAAAACCCTATAAACATAATCAAAAAATATTCACCAACCTTCTGTGGAAAAATATCAGATAGTTGGACTGTATCTTTAAGCAGCCAGAGCCTTAAGGAGCCTCTAAATAACTCCGTAATGCCTCTGCGGGTCTTGAAGGCTGCAGATGTTAGGCGCAGCTCGCCGCGAATGGCCGTAGCCCTTTGCAAGAGCTGCAACGCAGCAGCTGTGGCCTTCAAGGCTCGCCCTTCGGGGCTTGCAGAGCGATTCACACTCCGCGTTGCGACTTCTTGAAAGGTCTAGACATTCCTGCAAAGCCGCGCCTTGATTGTGAACCGCTCTGCATGCCAGAGGTATCATGGAGTTATTTAGAGGCTCCTTAACTCTTCTTTACCTGAATTTAGGAATAGACTCATTATCGGCGAAGCAAGTATTCACTCTACCTACCAATAAAAACCCTTACCCCACAAAACACTCCACTGCAACAAAGAAAATCTACACAGTCGACATTTCCACAGTGAATTCAGGGAGCAAAAAACAATTTCCTTAAGAAATTCGGCAAGGATAAAGCAAAGCAAAAATTCTTTATTAATAAAATTTTTATCACTAGAAAAAACATCCCCCAAAAACCATCAACAAATATCAAAAAATTCATAATTCCCTTATTCACAATAGGGATAATTCGGTGTTAATTTAAACGCCGGCAAAGAAAACCATTTTGTCGACCCCGCCAAAGGCGGGCACTATCAAGAAATAAATAAAACACCTAAAAGGTGTTCAAACAGTAAGTTTAGAATTACAAAAAGGAATTACCCAATGGAAATGCAGCTTGAATTGCTTGAAGCCAATAAAGACCTACTGATTGAGCAAACTCGCGCACATCCTTTCTTGAAGCGTTGCCGTGAAGGCTCCATTACGCTGGACGAATTAAAAATATTTTTGGTTCAACAAGGTATTTACAGTGGATTCTTTGTTAGATATCTCTGTGCAATGATGGCAAACCTCCCGAGTAACCACGAAGTCCTGGAGCTTGCCGAAAATCTAATGGAAGAGCTGGGCCTGGAACCAGACAGCCCCAAACCCCACGCAGAAATCTATCGCGAAACCCTCGAGCGTTTTGGTTTGACCCTGGAAAACGCAGAAGTTTTACCAGGCACTCAGCACCTGATCGATACCATGTTCAAAAACTGCCGGGACCTCAGGGCCAGTGCAGGATTGGGCGCCCTATGCCTGGGAGCCGAAGCCCTGGTACCCGATTTATATACAGATATTGTTGCCGGATTCCGCTCTTGCGGCGTAACCGATGCAGAAATGCAATTTTTCCTGCTGCATATTGAATGTGATGACGGCCATGCAGAAACCATTCGCGATATTATGGTAGATATCGGCTCCAAGGATCCCAGCCAACTGGACATAATGCTCGAAGCCGGGCGCCACCTTGTAGAGGCCCGCTTACAATTCTTCGATTCTATTGAAACCGCCTACCACTCCACTAAACATAAAAAAGTTGAAGCTGTTACAGCTTAATGAGCAAGCACTTATCAACCCACTCACAGGTGTTGTTGGAGAAAGCACGGGCATAGGGAAATGCCACCAACATAAATTCGACAGAGATCGAATCATTTTGAGTTAGGTTTTTAAAAATTATTCTGCGATAAGAAAATAAAAAAGGAAAATTTATTAAATATCGCAGAATTAATATGACTTGCTGTGAGAATTGGAGATAACAATGGCTGAAACACTATCACTGGCAAAAAACGAACTGGTTGAACGAGCCAGTGAAGCAATGAAACAGCACCTCAGCACCCCCGAGTGGTCTCTGAGAGAAAAGCTTGCGCTGACTTGCCGAATTTTATTTAACGATGGTCACGACTCCGGCCTGGCTGGGCAAATTACCGCCCGCGCGGAAAAACCCGGTACTTATTACACCCAACGCCTGGGCCTCGGCTTCGATGAAATTACCTCATCCAACTTATTGGAGGTCAACGAAGACCTCGAAGTACTGTCCGGAGAGGGCATGGCCAATCCGGCCAACCGCTTTCACTCCTGGATCTACCGGGCGCGCCCCGATGTGAACTGTATTGTGCATACCCACCCCATGCACGTATGTGCACTTTCCATGCTGGAACGCCCGCTAAAGATTTCCCATATGGACGCCTGCATGTTGTATGAGGATATTGCCTTCCTCAAAGACTGGCCGGGTGTACCCGTGGGTAACAGCGAGGGCGAGCTGATTTCCGCCGCTATTGGGGACAAGCGCGCAATCCTACTGGGACACCACGGCCTGATTATGGCCTGTCGCTCTGTAGAGGAAGCCTGTGTAATGGCGGTTCAGTGCGAGCGCGCTGCCAAACTGCAAATATTGGCTGAATCAGCCGGCACCATCCAGGATATTGATCCCGAACTGGGCCGCGAAGCCCACGACTGGATTCTCCAGGAAAAACGCACGCAAGCGACTTTTGCTTACTTTGTGCGCCGCATGCAGAGAAAAGGTTATGGCGGCGGGGACGACCCATTAAGTTAAGTGCTTTTGTGCAATGGGCTAAAGCCCATTGCACTGCCGGCTGTCCCAATAATTACAGCTTGGCGATAACAACCGGAACGCCTCCCCTCCATTTCTCTCTGGTATTCGTTCAAGCTCCCACCCTCCTGTATAATCCCGCTCCATCATGCAGGGCTGGCGGTGAAGTCTCTTTTCCCCAGCCAGACGAGTTACCTGCGGCTACCATTTGTGGCGGAAGCGGAGGGCGTTAGCCCAGCCTTGGCCGGAATCGGCTAGAAACAAAAAACTCGTTAAAAATCATATAGATAAATGACTTAAAGGGCTCTATTTGCTATGGCTAGTTACTCCACTAACGAATTCAAGGGCGGCCTCAAGGTGATGCTGGACGGCGACCCCTGCTCAATCGTGGAAAACGAATTCGTCAAACCTGGTAAGGGCCAGGCGTTCAACCGCGTGAAGCTTCGCAACCTGAAAACCGGTCGCGTATGGGAGCGCACCTTCCGCTCCGGTGAAAGCCTGGAAGCTGCGGACGTGATGGATCGCGAAATGGAATACTTGTACAACGATGGCGAGTTTTACCATTTCATGGAGCCCGAGACTTTTGAACAGCACCAAGCCAGCAGCGATGCTGTGGGCGATGCTTCAAAATGGCTCAAAGAGCAGGATATCTGCACTGTAACCCTGTACAACGGCTCTCCGCTGGCAGTTACTCCACCCAACCACGTAATCCTGGAAATTACCGATACCGATCCGGGCCTGCGCGGAGACACCGCCCAGGGCGGCACCAAGCCGGCCACTTTGGCTACCGGCGCCGTTGTGAAGGTTCCTCTGTTCCTGGAAATCGGTGAAACCATCAAGGTAGACACCCGCACCGCCGAATACCTGGGCCGTGCCAAGGAAGACTAAGTACCTCCTCCCCTCGAGCGGCCTACGGCCGCTCGTCTCCAGAGCTACCCCCCATGAGCACAGATACCTGGCGCCCCACCGCCACTATTGCAGCCCTGCGCCAACGCGCTGCGCTACTCGCTGAAATACGCACATTTTTTGCTGAACGAAACGTTGTGGAAGCCGAAGTTCCGGTGCTATCCCAGCGCGCCACCAGCGACCCCCATATCGAGTCCATCACCACAGAGTGCCGGGGCAAAAACGCCTACCTGGCCACCAGCCCTGAATTTGGTTTAAAGCGTTTACTCGCCGCAGGACTCGGAGATTGCTACTACTTGGGCAAGGCTTTTCGCCAGGGCGAATCCGGCGGTCGACACAACCCCGAGTTCACCATGTTGGAGTGGTACCGCTGCGGTTGGGACGATCACCAACTGATGGAGGAGGTCGCCAAGCTGCTCTGCGGTATTTTGGCGACGGACCAGGTTCAGTCCCTCAGTTACCGGGAATTGTTTTTAAGGGAGCTGCAACTGGACCCCCACAGTGCCAGCGAAGCCGAGCTGATTTCCTGCGTTAAGCGGGAAATGGAATTGTCTTTTGTACCCCGCGAACGCAGTGAGTGCCTGGACCTGCTGATGAGCCACCGCCTGGAACCCACCATGAGTGAGGGCATCACCCTGCTCTACGACTTCCCCGCAGAGCAAGCGGCACTGGCAAAAGTCGTGGCGGACGAACAGGAGACCCCCGTAGCCAGGCGCTTCGAAGCCTATGTGGGTGGATTGGAACTGGCCAATGGCTATTGGGAGCTAACCGACAGCGCGGAACAGCAGCGCCGCTTTGAAAAGGATCTGGAATACCGCCGTGCTAACCAGCGCCCTCTACACCCCTTTGAAGAGCGTCTGGTTGCGGCCCTGGATCAAGGCATGCCCGAGTGCGCAGGGGTCGCGTTGGGAGTCGACCGACTACTGATGTTAAAAGCCGGCTACCAATCGATTGATGAAGTTATCGCCTTCCCTTTCAGTCGGGCTTAGCGGCCGCCGGCGCCGGAGTGTATTGATAGCGGGCAACCTCGCCAACTGCAAAAAAGCCACTATCGAGCAATAGCTGCTGACGATCCGCCGGCACTAAAGCTACAAGATTTTTATGGTGGCTACCCTGGGCAGCGGTTAGCAGATGCTTGAACAGGGCCCGACCAATCCCGCGATCCCGGTAATCCGGAAGTGTCACCAAGTCATAGAGCCCCAGTGCATCCGCTGCCGCAAACAGGCAACCGGCGGCCACCGGCACACCATCCAGGCTAGCGAGAAACAACTTCAACCGCCCGCGCCGCTGCTCGGGGATTTCCTGCAGGCCCTGATAGAAGTGCGTCAACTGTGCCCCCTCCAGCTCCCCTGCCGCCGCTGCCTGCACCGCGCCGTAATCAGGCAAGGCCTCCTTTTTCACCGCACTAATAGTCAGCTGTTCCACTACCGGAACCTCGGCAACGCTGAGTCGGGGTATCTCGGCGGCCATAGCTACCAGGGACTGGCGCCGCTTTAGCCCAAGTTCATCCAAAGCGTCATTGTCCAGGGGTTTGGTGGCACTGTGCCAAAGGGTGAAGGGGCTGTGCCGCTCGGCAAAATAATCCAGCGCAAAACGCTGAATAATGCGCGGCGGCATTACCATATTGGAAATCACCTGATTGAGCCCAATGGAAGGCAGGCCGCTATCACTGCGGACAATACCTGTAATTTCCTTGGTGCAATCCGGAGTTACAAGGCTCGCGCGGTAGTCCGCATAAGCCTCCAAATTTCGGCAGGTAAGATTTTTAGCGCTGAGACTATATTTCATGGGTCAAAGGATAGTGCCAAGAACAGTGCCGTTGCATCATTTCCCCAGTGATCCCAGCCCCGCAGCCGGTGTTCGCTACGGGGCCACATGCCTTACTTCTGTACTTGCGACAGGGCACACTGATCCATGGATAATGCCGGTTCAGCACAGGTGGCGGCCCCGACAACTTTTGCCGGCACTCCGGCCACTAACACCTTTGCCGGTACCGTTTTAAGAACCACACTTCCGGAAGCAATCTGGGCGCACTCGCCAATTTCAATGTTGCCCAGCACCTTGCTGCCCGCACCGATTAAAACCCCATGGCGGATTTTCGGATGGCGGTCCCCGCTCTCTTTGCCAGTGCCGCCCAGTGTAACGGACTGCATGATGGAAACATTGTTTTCCACTACAGCCGTTTCACCTATAACGATACCGGTCGCGTGATCCAGCAATATACCGTCACCCATACGCGCAGCCGGGTGAATATCCACACTGAATACGACAGAGACACGGTGCTGTAAGAACATAGCCAGGGAGCGGCGCTGCTGCTGCCACAGCCAGTGGGCCACACGGTGAACCTGCAAGGCGTGAAAGCCCTTAAAGTACAGGAAGGGCTCGTGCAGGGAGTGGCAGGCGGAATCCCGCAGGTAAATTGCGTTCAAATCCGCTCGCGCCGCATGCCCTATGGAGGGGTCAGCTTGTAGCGCCTCATCGATAACCTCGCGAATTAACAGCGCCGGTGCCACCGCATTGTCCAGCTTGTTGGCCAGGTGAAAGCTGAGCGCCGCCTCCAGGGAATTGTGGTTCAGGATGGTCGCGTGTAGAAAGCTGGCCAGGATCGGCTCCCGCTCTACCTGCTGCGCCACCTCTATACGAATCTTCTCCCAGATCAGATCCGCCTCAGCCTCAGTGCATGTCGCATCCATTATTGCTTTCTCCATGTTACACAGCCCCCAGGGTCAACGGGGGCTCCAGCAGCGCAGACTGCTGCTCGCGCAATGCCAGTATATGCTCTGCCCAGTAACGGGCAGTATTAAACCAGGGAAACGCCTGGGGAAAAGCCGGGTCCTGCCAGCGTCGCGCCAACCAGGCGGCGTGGTGCATCTGCCGCAGGCAGCGCAGAGGCTCCACCAGCTGCAACTGCTGGGGATCAAAACTATAGAAGGTTTCATAGCCTTCCAACACTGCATCCAGGTAAGCGGTTTGCTCTGCGCGATTGCCGGAAATCAACATCCAGATATCCTGGATCGCCGGCCCCATCAGGCAGTCGTCCAAGTCCACAAACCAGGGAGTCTCATCCCGCCACAGGAAGTTGCCACTGTGACAATCACCGTGCAAGCGCAGCATATCCCAGTCCCGCTCAAACAGCGGGGCTATCTGTTCGATAATGTGGCCCGTGACGGAAGCGTAGGCCTCGCAGTTCTCACGTGGCAGGAAATCTCCATTCAGGATAAATTCCCGGCTATCAATTGCGAATCGCTGCAAAGTGAGGGATGGGCGATAGCTGAAAGGTTTGGCGCTGCCGGCCGCATGAATGCGACCCAACATGGTCCCCACCTGCTCCAGGTGATCAAAGTTATCCAGCTCCAACTGGCGACCGCCCCGTCGGGGGAAAAGCGCAAAACGGAATCCAGCGGACTCCATCAGGGTGCGCCCATCAAACTGTATCGGTGCCACCACAGGAATTTCGGCCTCTGCCAACTCCAGAGTGAACTGGTGCTCCTCCATTATCTGCTCATCACTCCAGCGCCCCGGGCGATAGAACTTGGCAATCAACGGCTCGGCATCCTCAATACCCACCTGATAGACGCGGTTTTCATAACTGTTTAAAGGGAAAATACGCGCATCGGAAATCAGCCCGGTAGTCTCGACACAGTCGATCACCACGTCCGGCGTGAGGGCTTCATAGGGATGATGATTCGAGGTCATAGTGGGTACCAACTGGATTGCAGCTGGCTATGCTAACGCGGTCGCGGGGGCGGGGACAAACTGAGAAATGTGCCGCAAGCTAAAGCGGCCAACTCAAGGGGAGTTCACGCAGGACAGGAGCGGTGACACCACCCAATGCCAACCGCACAAAAAACTGGCTTAACCGCCATTTGCCCGCTGTTGCTGCAATAGCTGAACCATTTGGTCACGACCAAAGACTTCGGCAAAATCCTCTGCGGAGTGGCCGGCCTTATTCACCTGCTGTGAATCGCAATCCTGCTTTAGCAGGGTTCGTGCAAGGGCAAACTCACCGCGAAAAATCGCTGCCATCAGGGCAGTATTGCCACGGCGATCCTGGGCACAGGCATCTGCACCTCTCTGCAAAAGGTAATCCACAGCTTCCCCGTTGCCGTTGTAAGTGGCAATCATCAGTGCCGTATAACCTTTCGGGTTGCGTACATCCAGGGGGAAACCCGCTTGCGAAAATTCACGCAGCACCTCGGTATCACCAATCCTGGCTGCGGCAAAATAATACTGGGAGAGTTCGGTAAAATCAGATTCCGTTTTTTCCGGCTCCCCTGCTTGAACCCCCAGGGTAAGAAAGAGTAGTGCGAATAAAAATGATCTCATAATTTCACCTGTATAAATTTAGCGGGCGACAGAGGTCGCCCGCGCTTGGGTAAAAATTACCGGGCCAGTTTTTTCACGCGACTCAGATCGCCACCAACCGCTTTGGTTAAGCGCTGTCCGTAGTCCTTGTCCGCTTGGTAGAAGTGGCTCAGCATAATGTGCTTAGTGTTTTCATCACTCACTTTACCCAGATCACCAGCGAGGTTTTCAATCAGGTTCTGGCGCTCTTCAGGACTCAGGCTGCGGTAGAAAGCACCCGCCTGGGCAAAAGGCAGTTTCTTTTCAATGGCCTTTTGCTGGGTGCTGCCATTCAACGCCTTGTTGCTATAAAGACCTTTGGGGTCCTCGGTGCGCGCATCGATACGGCTCGGCTGATAGTTCACATCTGAAGTCTGTTGGCCGTAATTACCCGCCCCATCCTGGTTCCAGTTATTTACGGCAACACGGGGACGGTTGATAGGCAATTGCTGGTGGTTAGCCCCCAGGCGATACATTTGCGTATCGGAGTATGAGAATACGCGGCCCTGTAACAAGCGGTCTTCCGAAGGCTCAATACCCGGCACAATATTAGCTGGCGCAAACGCGGATTGCTCAGTTTCCTGGAAGAAATTTGTGGGCACACGATTGAGTGTCATGGTGCCAACTTTGGTTTCCTTCACGTCCAACCACATTTTGGTGGCGTCCAGGGGGTTGTAATTGAAGCTGTTAAGCTGGGAGGGCTTCAATACTTTAATAAACAGATCCCACTCGGGGTACTCGCCTTTTTCAATCGCGGCATACATATCGCGAGTTGCGTGGCTGAAGTCCTCGCTCTGAATTTCTGCTGCCTCTTCCGCAGTCAGGTTCTTAATGCCCTGGCGAGTTTTCCAGTGGAATTTCACATAGTTCACTTCACCCTTGTCATTGATAAATTTATAGGCGTGAACACCCCAGCCATCCATCTGGCGCAAGTTAGCCGGTGTACCGTAATCGGAATAGACCCAGCTCAGCATATGGGTAGATTCCGGCACATGGCTAAAGAAATCAAAGAAACGGTTGGGGTCCTGTTGATTAGTCACCGGGGAGGGCTTTAGGGAGTGAACCATATCCGGGAATTTAATCGCGTCGCGGATAAAAAATACCGGCAGGTTGTTACCCACTAAATCCCAATTGCCTTCTTCCGTATAAAACTTGGTGGCAAATCCACGGGGATCGCGCAGGGTTTCCGGGGAACCTTTTGAGTGGATTACTGTTGAAAAACGCACAAACACTGGCGTTTTACTACCGCGCTCAAACACCGCTGCGCGGGTTAAATCACTGAGGTCAGCCGTCGCAACAAATTCACCGTGAACACCAGTACCGCGCGCATGTACTACACGCTCGGGAATACGTTCACGGGCAAAACGCTGTAATTTTTGAATCAATTGAACATCTTGCAGCAAATTACCACCATTTTCTCCGGCGGTTTGTGCGTTCTGGTTGTCTCCGACTGGGGCGCCATTATCGCGAGTCAATGTCTCTGCATTGGCACCGCCTATCAGACCGATAGTTAATGCAAATAAGGGTAAGTATTTCATGGGATTATTTATCTCTACTGCCATCTCTATTACAGGAGTAGAGCTTATAGGGGAGAACAATAAGCGGGAAATTAGACCTTGTTATCGCTCTTATAGCAGAGATCAATAATAATGAGTCAGGAGGAGCAATTCAGAATTTCTGAGAAATCGGAAAAGGAAAAAAGTTTAATCAGATTTTTTTTGCCTGGGCATAAGATACCAAAGCACAGCAGCAATCAAAAAAAGTGCGGGAATATCTCCCATCAAATTAATCCGTTCTGTTTTATCCACCAATGCCTGCACCAACATAATGACGGCATGTACAAGGCTGGACCATATGGTAAACCAAATTAAACTGGTATTTGCGGCGGGATTTTTTGCAGCGCGTATCAAGAACACCCCCAGGGTGACATAAATACCGATAATCATTTGCTCGTATTCTGGCTGCCGTGGGGTCCAGCCCCACCCTTCCGGCCAAATCCACATCATCATCGGGTAAATCGCCAGAATAAAAAGCACTCCTACAACGACCAGTGCTATTGGCAGGCATTTTGCCCGGGCTGTCTCATTCATAATTTACTCCCAAATCTCGATCGACTTATTCCTGTAAGTCCCCCGGTAAATGACACACTACTTCCAGGTTGTGTCCATCGGGATCAAGTACGTAGGCGGCGTAATAATCCGGGTGATATTGTTCGTAGACAGCCGGTGCGCCATTGTCCTTGCCCCCGGCCTCCAGGGCCAAGCGATAGAATTCCCTGACCACTTGCCGCTCTTCAGCGCGAAAGGCGATATGCAATTGTGGAGTGGTGCTGGTCCCCCCACGAATCCAGAGTTCCGCTTTATCTGCCCAACCAAAGCCCGCCCAATCGTCAAACTCCATCACCAACTGGTATCCCAGTGGCATCAGCGCCTGCTGATAGAAGTCCTTACTGCGTTCATAGCTGTGCACATAAAGGCGGATATGATCAAGCATCGTATAAACCTTGGGAGGGAAGCGGATACTTCTGCAAGATAGCCTAGCGAGGGGAGTCACGCCGACTTTTAGACGTGCGAGACAAACAGGAGGTTGTGGCAGGTAGTTCACTTCATGCAGTCATACCCGCCACTGCAAGGTTGGGATTAAGGGGCGATATACCAGTGATAAATACCGTAAGAAGCGACGCCCAGACCAAAGAACAGCTGCCCCACCAACAAAACCCTGAAAGCGAAAGTGTATCGGGCCAAGTCACCTCGGCGAATGGCATCGTTGGAAAAAATTCTCGCTTCCTCAGGGAATCCCATTTCCAGGGTTTTCAGTGCCGGAACAGCAAGCTTGATAAGCTGGCGGCTGCGAATGTCCATCAGCCAAAATACGGTTACCAGTATGACCACAGACCCTCCCAGCAACGCCAGGATTAGAGGGTGGAAGTCTTTCTCCATAGCAGTGAAAATTCCGCCCTCAACAAACATGGTTAACACAACAAAAAAATTAAAAACCTTGAGGCGCTGATCGGCGGCGAAGCGGTAGTGATCGCAGAGGTACTGTCCCTGTTCCAAACGGAATCTCCTTAACTGTAAATACCCTTAAAACAATATCCGGAGTTAGAGGGTTACTAACTGCGCAAACCAGCAGGCATTTACTTGTCTATTTAGCTGAAAATGGCGCAAAAATCGGGGAGGAATTTAACCTCTTGCCCCAATGAAAAGGCCGGGCTATGCCCGGCCAATAAAACCTTCACGCGCCACACCTATGGTCAGCGATTTTCGCGGTGATCAATCAATGCGTCAACCACAGTGGGATCGGCAAGAGTGGAAACGTCTCCCAGATTGTCCAACTCATTGCAGGCAATCTTCCTCAGGATACGCCGCATGATTTTGCCAGAACGGGTTTTTGGCAGTGCTGGCGCCCATTGGATAAAGTCAGGCTTGGCAATTGGCCCTATCTCCTTGCGACAGAGTTCAATTAATTCTGCCTTAAGCTCATCACTGGGCTCATGACCGGATTTAAGCATCACAAAGGCATAGATCCCCTGCCCCTTGATATCGTGAGGATAACCTACCACCGCTGCCTCCGCCGTATCATTGTGCAGTACCAGGGCGCTCTCAATCTCAGCTGTTCCCAGGCGGTGTCCAGAGACATTTAACACATCATCAATGCGCCCCGTGATCCAGTAATAACCGTCACTATCGCGGCGGGCACCATCGCCAGTAAAGTAATAGCCGGGGAATGCGGAAAAATAAGTATCCAGCATTCGCTGGCGATTGCCGTACACATCCCGAATCATCGAGGGCCAGCTCTTTTTAATCACCAGAGAGCCCTCGCCCTCCCCTTCAATCTCCCGCCCTTCACTATCCAGCAGCGCGGGCTGTACCCCAAAAAAGGGCCGGGTTGCCGACCCGGGTTTCAGAGCCATGGCACCGGGCAGTGGAGTGATCATCTGCGCACCGGTTTCAGTCTGCCACCAGGTGTCCACAATCGGGCAGCGCTCATCGCCCACTACGCTGTAATACCACTCCCAGGCCTCCGGGTTTATCGGCTCACCCACGGTGCCTAAGAGTCGCAGGGAGCTGCGCTCGGCGGCTTTTACAAACTCGTCACCCGCTCCCATCAACGCCCGAATCGCTGTCGGCGCGGTGTAGAAAATATTGACCTGGTGCTTATCCACAACCTGCCAAAAGCGTGAAGCATCCGGGTAAGTGGGCACTCCCTCAAACATCAGGCTGGTGGCCCCGGCACACAATGGTCCATAGACGATATAGCTGTGCCCAGTGATCCAGCCCACATCGGCAGTACACCAGAAAATCTCACCCTCGCGATAATCAAAGGTATATTTGAAAGTCATGGTGGCCATCAGCAGATAGCCGGCAGTGGTATGCAGGACCCCTTTGGGTTTACCGGTAGAGCCAGAGGTATAAAGGATAAACAGCGGGTCCTCCGCTCCCATCACTTCAGGCGCGCAGTCCGGCTCCATCTCACCTATGGATTCGCCATACCAGATATCCCGCTTGCTATCCCAGTCTACCGGTGTGCCCGTGTGTTTAACCACAATGGCCGTATGCACATTAGGGCAGTCCACCAGCGCTTTATCCACATTGGCTTTCAGCGGTACTCGCTTACCGCCGCGAACCGCTTCATCAGCAGTGATCACCAGGCGACAATCGGAATCGAGAATACGGTCTTTCAGGGACACCGGGGAGAAACCACCAAATACTACCGAGTGCACAGCGCCGATACGGGCACAGGCGAGCATGGCGTAGGCCGCCTCCGGGATCATCGGCATATAAATACACAC
This sequence comes from Microbulbifer maximicatervae (SeqCode), assembly GCF_052467615.1. Lineage (NCBI taxonomy): Bacteria > Pseudomonadati > Pseudomonadota > Gammaproteobacteria > Cellvibrionales > Microbulbiferaceae > Microbulbifer > Microbulbifer maximicatervae (SeqCode). The sequence goes on along the minus strand of NZ_CP174319.1, from coordinate 5,006,363 downwards.
CCGATCTCCCTTTTTAACCCCCCGGGATTTCAGCAGGTTGGCCAAGCGACACACATTTTCGTACAGGCTCTGATAGCTGATTGCCTTACTATCAGCGGGATCATCTCCCTCCCACAGAATTGCGGTCTGCTCGCCACGGCTGGCCAGGTGCCGATCGATGCAGTTTACGGTTACGTTCAACTGGCCATCGGAGAACCAGGCGGTATGGCCTTTGTGCAGATCCTCCTCAAGAACCTGGGTGAACGGCTTGTCCCATTGCAAAAAGTCCTTGGCCTGTTGTGCCCAAAACGCCTCTGGGCTCTCTACCGACTGGCGGTACATTGTCTCGTAGTCTTCGGCGCTAATAAGCGCATTGGCAGCAAAACCGGGGGAGACTGGGCGGGTATGCACTTCAGACATCATCTTCTCCTTTATTATTAGCGTGGCATGGCTAGCCTAGAGAAATCTGAGTTTATTAGAGCTTTATTCTTGTCACTTTATAACATAGCCGCTGCGAAACAATCCCTCATCTCGAAATTTGGCATGGGGCGAGGACAATCCAACGCAGGCCTGAAAGGTGCAAGTTAATCAGACAAGCAAACAGTAAAAGATAGTTGATTAACAGCTCAATCACTTAGATCCAGACATCATTTTTCGCAGTTAGATCTCCACCGGCATCGCCCGTATTAACGACCCCTTTAGGCTCAATCAATAGTACTTCACATTCCTGTTCAGCTCTGGGTTTATGCTCCACACCCTTTGGTACTACCGTCATCTCACCAGGTCCAAGGGATATGACACTATCGCGAAACTCGATCTGCATATGCCCGGAAACTACAACAAACACCTCATCGGTATCGGGATGATCATGCCAGGTAAATTCACCCTGGATCTTAACCAATTTAAACTGGTAATCGTTCATCTCGGCAATCACTTTAGGGGACCAGTGCTCCGAGAACAGGTTCAATTTTTCTTTAAAATTGATAACTTTAGAATTCACTTTTATACCTACCTTTAATATGACTATATATCTGGAAAGCTTAGTTATCTCTGGATACTTCCAAAAGTTTCCTAAGCCTGCCCACAATATCCTGGTTAAATACCTGTATACCCTCCCTCCTCAGTAGTGCAGACACAACGCCAGAACCAACTATTTTCGCACCAGAAAAACTACCATCGTAAATATAATCACTACCACATGATGGGCTATTTTCCGTAAGTACTGCGTATTTAATATTGTGCTGCAGACATAGCTGTAATGCCCGTTTAGCTCCCCGTATAAATTGCTCAGTTAAGTCTTCTTTATTTATCCCTAAAACTTTGGCTGAGCCCGCTAAAACCTCTGCACCTCTACCGCCGCTAATCTCAGCCGGAACCCTGGGAACAGGCAGTCCGGCTGCAACCTCTGGACATAGAGGTACTATCTCTTGAGTTTCTATAATCCAATCGAAATGATTGTTATGGACCTCAACATGACTACCATTTTAACGCACAGCACACCCCAGCAGACAAGAACTCACTAATATTTTTGCCATATACACCTGCAACCAAAGTGGACACAATAGAAAACAATGTTTAAACGATGATTAGATTACCCAAATAGATTGCCCAAATAGATTGCCCAGCAAGTAAATTAAGACAGAAAACCGGCGAACCGAGACAAATAAATCCAAACTTAGCAAACGGCCTCTATATTAACTGACAAGAAAAATAAACCATGCAGCGCTCAATCTTTATTTTGATAATCTACCTGTCAATAATTCCTGTGGTTAATGCCAAACAACTGGCAATCACATTTGATGACGCTCCCCGCAAAGCCGACGGCTACTTTGACGGGCCCACTCGGGCCAAAACGCTCATTGAAAGCCTGGAACAGCATAAATTGGCAAAGTAGTCTTCTTTTCCAATACCCAATCATTCGATAAAGAAGGATTGGAACGGATGCACCGCTACGACAAGGCTGCGCATATTATTGGCAATCACACCCATAGCCATCCCAATTTTCTGGAAACAGGACTATCCACTTATCAAGCGGATTTTTTGCAGGCCCACCAGCTGCTTCAACAATTTGACAACTTTAAACCCTATTTCCGCTTTCCCTATCTGCGCGAGGGAGAAACTGTCGAAAAACGCGATGGTATCCGGGGTCTATTACAGGAAAATAACTATCAAAACGCCTATATCACCTTAAACAATTACGACTGGTATATCGAAGAACTTTTCCAAACAGCAGTGAGAGACGGAAAACCAGTTGATATGGAAAGACTCTCCAACTTTTATGTCGACGTTCTTATCGCGAGCATTAAGTACTACGACGATTTGGCAATTAAATATCTCGGGCGCTCCCCCAAACACGTCATACTGCTGCATGAAATGGATATCACAGCCCTGTTTATTGGCGATCTGGCCCAGCGGCTGAGGCAGGAGGACTGGGAAATAATTTCCCTGGAAGAAGCCTATAAAGATCCCATCGCGAAATACCAACTCACCCAACCGATTAAATACAACCCTGGAAGAATCGGCGAAATTGCTCTAGCTAAAGGACAAAAGAAAAATCTCTGGCATTACACCCTGGATGAGTCCTACCTGGAAAAGAGGATTAATCAGGAAGTGTTGTTAATGTCTGACCACTAAGCGGAGGGATGCTACAGGGCACAACGCCCTGTAGCTAAAAGAGTCAGGCTTCGGCTAGCTGAACCGGAATCGTATTAGTGCTGCGCTCTACCTTGTTGTTCTCATCCAGGTAGACCAGCTTGGGCTTGTGGTTATCGGCTTCGCCCTCTGTCATCTGCGCATAGGAAGCAATAATAATACGGTCACCCACCTGTACTCTGCGTGCAGCGGCACCGTTCATGGAGATAATACCGGAACCGCGCTCGGCGAGGATCACATAGGTGTGGAAGCGCTCGCCATTGCTCACATTGTAAATATCGATTTTCTCGAATTCACGCAGACCAGCCAGTTCTACCAGGTCCTCATCAATTGCACAGGAAACGTCATACCAGAGTTCGGCCTGAGTCACTGCGGCCATGTGCAACTTGCTCTTCAACATTTCAATTTGAATAGTTGGATACCCCTCAGAGTTCCAGGGAAACATTGTCGATCAGGCGCGCTGCACTGGTGTACATAGCTCCCAGGATCGTGATTTCTTTATCGTCATCTGCCGCTGGCTGTAAATCCTTGCTGTAACAGATGGAGAAGTAGTCAACTCAAAAGCCACTCTTTTCAATTCGCTTGCGCGTCCCTTTCTCAAGGTCGGCGAAATTGGAGGGAACGGGGCGGACATGCACTGCGGTTTTAAATCCACTGCACTGTGGCGGGGGCGGGGGCGGGGGCGGGGGAGAAAGCAAACATCCAACAAGAACTGATGAAAAATTTAAAGGTATTGCGCTGGGGCCAGACCGCAACAATAGAAAACAAATCAACTTAAGTTTGCCTGTACCGGGTTACCAGCCCGGTACATTTAACAGAGAAAACTAGCGAGATTGGAAAATAAGAAAGCGGTTATTACCTGAGTCGTTGATAATCAACTTATCTTCATAAGCGGTAATTCCGTCGGGCCATTTCAGCGTAGCAGCACTTGGCAACTCCCCCTCGTCAGCAATCCCATTTTGGTTGCTGTCGTTGAAGGCACTGCGATCAAAGTCTTCCTGCCCCAAGACAATATCTGCCGGAGCGAAGTTTTCCTGTGGCCACTGGTCCCAGATCAACACTCGGTTATTACCACCGTCCGCCACAAATAACTGAATGCCATTCGACCAGATACCCCGTTCGAATAAACTCAGGGTTTGTCGACTTGGGGGCAAGCCTTCACTGCTGACAAAATCTGCTTGCCCCAGGACTATATCCGCCGGAGCAAAGCTACTAGTCGGCATTGAGTTCCACAGGAGTATCCGGTTATTACCCGAGTCGGTGATGGCTAACTTTTCCCCATCGCTCCACACATCTTCGGGCATATCCAATGTGCGGACACTGGGCTGCAGAATCGAGCCATCTTGCTCACGATCGTTAGGGGTGCAGTTTTCCATTGTGGATTGGCCCAGCAGCCAATCCGGTGCCGCATCTTCCCACGAGGGCAAGTCATTCCATACCGCCACTCGAGCCATATACGGTGAAGCCGCAAAAACACGTCCCTCGTTAATAATCGCACTGGAATAGGTGCTAGGACCAAAGCAGAAATCCTGTATCACCTGGGTACTCGGCAACGCCCGGCCATCTTCAGGAATAGTGTCGTAAACGAAAACGCTGTAGCCATAATTAACAATCGAGGCAATAGAATAATTTATTAAAAGTTTTCCGCTATCAAAACTGATATTTGTGGGTCCGCCACCAAAATCTCCCCCGCTGCTTTCGTCAAGACTATCTTCATTGAGCGCTGCATTGGCCGGTGCTCCATTACTTGCGGGGATCGAATTAAAAATTAACACCCGATTATTTGCATAATCGGGTACGAACAACTTCCCCTCATCAGTGACGGCAGCGGAACCCTGGGGGCGCTCGCCAAGATTCTTTGCATTGATGGCCGTCAAAGTACTGGAAAAATCATCCTGGCCGATCACGACCTGCGCGCTGTCAAAATTCTCAAAGTACAATGGCACAGTGAAATTGTGCTGTTCAGCGGGAATATCCAGGCCAGCGGGGTCTTTGGCTTCAAGGTGCAGGCTGCGATCCTGCCCGGACAGCCAGCGGCTCTTGGGAGCTATCACCAAGGTATCGTCATTAAAGCGCGACTGGGACCAGGTCAGAGTGTATTCATCATCCAGCAAGGAACCGCTAATTTGCAGGCTGTCGCGATCCATCGACTCGGAAAACTGTACCGTGATTGCGCCATCCTTCTCCAAGCGTTCCAGCGTTGGAGATACACCGACTACCGAGGGGGCGATTTTTTGCACGGTATAGTGAGCGTCAACCTCTGCCATCTGGTTGCCGGCCGTATCCTGCGCGGCAATTGTCAAGGAAAGTTCTAGCCCCTCTGCCCACTCTGCTATCGGGGTTAAAATCAGGGTGTCCTGATCGACTTGAGAGAGCTCTCCCATTTCCTGCATGGCGCCACTTAGGGACACATCCTCCAGTGCCACCGCTTCGCTAAAATCCAGCAGTAGGGTGTCGGTTGCTGCAATAGAGGCTCCGCTGGCGGGAGTCAGTGTCATGCTCGGCGGAGTGGTATCCACAGGCGCAGGAACTTCACCACCACCGCTGCCACCGCTGCAGCCATAAAACGCGGAACTGATCGCCAGTACCAATGCGGCTTTGATAAGCTTGCTATCGCCTTTAAAAAACTTGCCTTCCACCACTGCCTCCTGCAGCCATTTAAATAGCTGACAGAGTATTCAGTCTTACCTGTTTATTGCCACAGCAGTCACTGCCAATCTGAAACCTTAAAATGACAAAACCTAACGGGCTGGTTGCTGCGTCACAAAAAAGAGAATTTTCAGGGACACTACGCTAATCGTACTGACATCGGTGTAGAAGCGCTCATCATTGCTCACATTGTAAATATTGATTTACTCGAATTCGCGCAGACCAGCCAGTTCTGCCAGGTCCTCATCAATTGCACAGGAAACGTCATACCAGAGTTCGGCCTGAGTCACTGCGGCCATGTGCAACTTGCTTTTCAACATTTCAATTTGAATAGTTGGATACCCCTCAGAGTTCCAGGGAAACATTGTCGATCAGGCGCGCTGCACTGGTGTACATAGCTCCCAGGATCGTGATTTCTTTATCGTCATCTGCCGCTGGCTGTAAATCCTTGCTGTAACAGATGGAGAAGTAGTCAACTCAAAAGCCACTCTTTTCAATTCGCTTGCGCGTCCCTTTCTCAAGGTCGGCGAAATTGGAGGGAACGGGGCGGACATGCACTGCGGTTTTAAATCCACTGCACTGTGGCGGGGGCGGGGGCGGGGGAGAAAGCAAACATCCAACAAGAACTGATGAAAAACTTAAAGGTATTGCGCTGGGGCCAGACCGCAACAATAGAAAACAAATCAACTTAAGTTTGCCTGTACCGGGTTACCAGCCCGGTACATTTAACAGAGAAAACTAGCGAGATTGGAAAATAAGAAAGCGGTTATTACCTGAGTCGTTGATAATCAACTTATCTTCATAAGCGGTAATTCCGTCGGGCCATTTCAGCGTAGCAGCACTTGGCAACTCCCCCTCGTCAGCAACCCCATTTTGGTTGCTGTCGTTGAAGGCACTGCGATCAAAATCTCCCTGCCCCAAGACAACATCTGCTGGAGCGAAATTTTCCTGTGGCCACTGGTTCCAGATCAACACTCGGTTATTTTCGCCGTCCACCACAAAAAGCTGAATGCCGTTAGACCAGATACCCCGCTCTAACAAACTCAGGGTTTGTCGACTCGGGGGCTGACTTTCATCACTGACAAAATCTGCTTGCCCCAAAACTATATCCGCCGGAGCAAAGCTACTAGTAGGCATTGAGTTCCACAGAAGTACCCGGTTATTTTCCGAGTCGGTGATAGCTAACTTTTCTCCATCGCTCCACACATCTCCGGGCGTAGCCAATGTGCGAGCACTGGCCTGCATAACCGAGCCATCTTGCTCACGGTCGTTAGGGGTGCAGTTTTCCAGTGTGGATTGGCCCAGCAGCCAATCCGGTGCCGCATCTTCCATTGAGGGCAAGTCATCCCACACCACCATTCGAGCTTTAGACCACGAGGCCGCGAATACGCGTCCCTCCGCAATCATTGCACTGGAATATACGGAGCCGTTACCCTGGCAGCTGTCCTGCGGCAGTTTGGCACTAGGCAGTGCCCGACCATCTTCGGGAATAGTATCGTAAACAAAAATACTGTGGCCCCGAGTACCAAACAAGTAATTTATTAAAAGTTTTCCACTATCAAAACTTATGCTTGTGGGCCCGCCACCAAACTCTCCCCCGCTGCTATCGTCAAGACTATCTTTGTTAAGCGCCGCATTGGCCGGCGCTCCATTGCTTGTGGGGACCGAATTAAAAATTAACACCCGATTATTTGTATAATCGGGTACGAACAACTTCCCCTCATCAGTAACGGCAGCGGAACCCAGGGGCCCCTCGCCAAGATTTTTTGCATTGATGGCCGTCAAAGTACTGGAAAAATCATCCTGGCCTATCACGACCTGCGCACTGTCAAAATTCTCAAAGTACAATGGCACAGTAAAATTGTGCTGTTCAGCGGGGAGATCCAGGCCAGCGGGATCTTTGGCTTCAAGGTGCAGGCTGCGATCCTGCCCGGACAGCCAGCGGCTCTTGGGAGCTATCACCAAGGTGTCGTCATTAAAGCGCGACTGGGACCAGGTCAAAGTGTATTCATCATTCAGCAACAAACCGCTAATTTGCAGGCTGTCGCGATCCATCGACTCAGAAAACTGTACCGTGATTGCGCCATCCTTCTCCAAACGCTCCTGTGCTGGGGATACACTGACTACGGAAGGGGCAATTTCATCCACGGTATAGTGAGCATCAACCTCTGCCATCTGGTTGCCAGCCGCATCCTGCGCGGCAATTGTCAGGGAGAGTTCTAGTCCCTTTGCCCACTCCGCTATCGGGGTTAAGATCAGGGTGTCCTGATCGACTTGAGAGAGCTCTCCCATTTCCTGCATGGCGCCACTTAGGGACACATCCTCCAATGCCACCGCTTCGCTAAAATCCAGCAGTAGGGTGTCGGTTGCTGCAATAGAGGCCCCGCTGGCGGGAGTCAGTGTCAGGCTCGGCGGAGTGGTATCCACAGGCGCAGGATCTTCACCACCACCGCTGCCACCGCTGCCACCGCTGCAGCCATAAAACGCGGAACTGATCGCCAGTACCAATGCGGCTTTGATAAACTTGCTATCGGCTTTAAAAAACTTGCCTTCCACCACTGCCTCCTGCAGCCATTTAAATAGCCAACAGGGTATTCAGTCTTACCTGTTTATTGCCACAGCAGTCACTGCCAATCTGGACCCTAAAAATGACAAAACCTAACAGGCTGGGTGCTGCGTCACAAAAGGATAATTTTCAGGGACACTGCGCTAATCGTACCGACATCTGGCAGCCACCGGCTTCGCCGGTATTAATCAACCTACAGGGCCTAACTGTGACCAATGCCCTTTTTGCCGATCTAATTTTATTAATGCTAACAACTTAGTTAGCTCTGGATGCACTTATCAATTCTCTAAGTTGCCCAACAGTATGTTGACTAAAAACTATTATTCCCGCCCGTTGAAGAAGCGCAGATACAACACCAGAACCCATTATTTTTGTTCCTGAAAAACTGCCATCGTAAATATAGTTACTTCCGCAAGAGGGACTATTTTCCGTAAGCACTGCATACTGGATATTGTGTTTCCTGCATAATTCCAGAGCCAGTTTGGCCCCCAGCATAAATTGCTCAGTTAGATCTGTTCTATCACTACCTATAACCCCGGCAGTTCCATCTAACACCTCTGTTCCATTTGCGCCACAGATCTCAGCCGGCACCCTCGGAATAGGCAATCCCGCCGCCACTTCCGGACACAAGGAAACAATTTCCTGAGTATCCACAAGCCACTCAAAATCATCGCTACAAGCCTCAACACTACTACCGTCATAGCGCACGGCGCAGTTCAAAAGGCAGGAACTAACAAGTATTTTGGCCATATACATCTGAAGCTATAGTGGACACAATAGGAAGCCGAACTCTACCGCAACTGAGCCTAGGCTACTGGACAACGCAGGTTATCTGACCAGTAAATTAAGACAGAAAACCTGAATAGAAGGACAACTAAATCCTAGCCTGGCGAACAGCTCGTAATTAAACTCATTAGAGTAATAAACCATGCAGCGTTCAGTCATATTATTGATAATTTACTTATTGGCAATCCCAGTCGCTAACGCCAAACAACTGGCAATTACTTTCGATGATGCCCCCCGTAAAGCCGATGGTTATTTTGATGGACCAACTCGGGCCAAAACATTAATTGAAAACATAGAAGAATATAAAGTTGGCAAAGTAGCCTTCTTTTCCAATACTCAATCCTTCGATAAGGAAGGGGTGGAGCGGATGAACCGCTACGATAAGGCTGGGCATATTATTGGCAATCACACCCATAGCCATCCCAATTTTCTGGAAACAGGGCTATCCACTTATCAAGCGGATTTTTTGCAGGCCCACCAGCTGCTTCAACAGTTTGACAACTTTAAACCCTATTTTCGCTTTCCCTATCTGCGCGAGGGCGAAACTGTCGAAAAACGCGATGGTATCCGAGATCTACTACAGAAAAATAACTATCAAAACGCCTATATCACCTTAAATAACTACGACTGGTATATCGAAGAACTTTTCCAAACGGCAGTAAAAGATGGGAAAGCAGTTGATATGGAAAGACTCTCCAACTTTTATGTCGACGTTCTTATGGCGAGCATTAAGTACTACGACGATATGGCAATTAAATATCTCGGGCGCTCCCCAAAGCACGTCATACTGTTGCATGAAATGGATATTTCAGCCCTGTTTATTGGTGATCTGGCTGAACGACTGAGGAAGGAAGGCTGGGAGATAATTCCTTTAGAGGAGGCCTATCGGGACCCCATCGCCAAATACCAACTCGCCCAACCGATTAAATATAACCCTGGCAGAATCGGCGAAATCGCTTTAGCTAAGGGACAAAAGAAAAATCTCTGGCATTACACCCTGGACGAGTCCTACCTGGAAAAGAGGTTTAATCAGGAAGTGTTATTAATGTCTGGTCAATAAGCGGCGGGGATGCTACAGGGCACAACGCCCCGTAGCGAAAAGAATCAGGCTTCGGCTAGCTGAACCGGAATAGTATTAGTGCTGCGCTCTACCTTGTTGTTCTCATCCAGGTAGACCAGCTTGGGCTTGTGGTTATCGGCTTCGCCCTCTGTCATCTGCGCATAGGAAGCGATAATAATGCGGTCACCCACCTGCACTCTACGTGCAGCGGCGCCGTTCATGGAAATAATACCGGAACCGCGCTCGGCGAGGATCACATAAGTGTGGAAGCGCTCACCATTGCTCACATTGTAAATATCGATCTTCTCGAATTCGCGCAGGCCAGCCAGCTCTACCAGGTCCTCATCAATTGCACAGGAACCGTCATACCAGAGTTCGGCCTGAGTCACTGCGGCCATGTGCAACTTGCACTTCAACATTTCAATTTGCATAGTTGGATGCCCCTCAGAGTTTCAGGGAAACATTGTCGATCAGGCGCGCTGCACTGGTGTACATAGCTCCCAGGATCGTGATTTCTTTATCGTCATCTGCCGCTGGCTGTAAATCCTTGCTGTAACAGATGGAGAAGTAGTCAACTCGAAAGCCACTCTCTTCAATTCGCTTGCGCGCCTCTGTCTCGAGGTCGGCGAAATCCCGGCGTCCAGCCACAATTTCATCCTTAGCCCAGTTAAGTAACTGGTTGAGTACAGCAACCTTCGGTCGCTCTTCCGCAGTGATATAACCATTGCGAGAGCTCATTGCCAAGCCATCTTCCTCACGATGCACCGGCGCCGCCACAATTTCCACCGGCATACACAGGTCTTCCACCATACGGCGGATCACTGCTAACTGCTGGAAATCCTTAATCCCGAAAATAGCCTTATCCGGCTGCACAATGTTGAAAAGCTTCGAAACTACGGTGGTGACCCCTTCAAAGTGACCCGGTCGGCTGGCGCCGCACAGGACATCGGTCATCGCCGGACAAACCACGCGGGTCTGCTGGTCCATGCCGTTGGGGTAAATCTCACTCTCATCCGGATGGAACAGGAAGTCACAGTCCGCTTCCCGCAGGCTGGCCATATCCCGCTCCATAGTGCGCGGATACTTATCCCAATCCTCATTCAAACCGAATTGCAGTCGGTTGACGAAGATGGATACCACAACCAGATCGCAGTGTTGCTGGGCGATTTTGACCAGTTCTATATGGGCATCGTGCAGATTGCCCATGGTTGGCACAAAGCCGACGGTCTTGCCGTCTTTGCGGGCCTGGGCCAGCGCTTCGCGCAGACTTGCTACGTGGTGGAAGACTTGCATCTTGCTACCGCTCACTATGAATCAGCGCGGCATCATACTCGCTGAGACCAGGTGTCTCAACATAGCAAAATTGCCGCTCTCAATAAGATTTCGCCGCAGAATCCAGCCTGTGGCCCCGCCAGACAATCTCTGCCCATATCTGAACTATTAGTCACAATCTACACCGTCGATTGCCGCCGAATTTTACCCCATTCAGTTCAGGAAGTGTTCAGACCCGCCAGGGCAAACTTCACGCCAAGATACACAAAAGACCTGATCTGAAAGAAAAGAGCCCCACGCTCGGGAGAGATGTTATGAAACACCTCACTACTGCCATCGCCACCCTAAGCCTGCTGCTGATCGCAGCACCCGCCCTGTCCGAGTCACATCGCGGGCACCAGCGCGCCATGGACGACCACCACAAATATGGAAGAGCCGAACGCGAGCAGCGCCACTTAAAGAAACAGCACGACAAGCATCACGACCGCCAGCAGGAAAAGAAACGCCGCAGACAAGAGCGCAAGAAAGAAGAGCGCAGACGTGAACGCAGAGAGGAGCGCCAGCACCGCCGCGAAGTTCGCCACGCCTATAAAGAGGGCTACAACAAAGGCTATAACAAAGGGCATAGAAAAGGCCACAAGCAGGGCCACCGCCACGAATATCGCGCGGCACACAGACCTGTTTACCGCCACGGTTATCGCGGCCACCGCCCCCACTACCGTCCCTCGCACTACGGTTATGGATACCGCTGGCGCCACCTGCCGCGTAATTTCGTCAGTATCAGTATCGGAACAGCGGGCTTCTACTATAGCGATGGAATTTTTTATCGCCCGGCTTCTCACGGCTACGTAGTAGCCCAGGCCCCCCACGGCGCCATCGTGCACAGCCTGCCAGCATCAGCACTGACCGTGGTAGCCGGTGGACACAATTACTACGTGGCCTATGACACCTACTACCTGTGGGACCATAGCCACCGCGGCTACCGGGTTGTCCCCAAGCCGACCTATTACTGATTACCCAATCCCCCCCTCCCTGCGGCCCTCGGGCCGCCTTTTTTTACTCAAATTTGCGCAGATCAATCACCTTCTTAAGCCCCCTGTCGCAGAGTGCAAAAGAGCTGGCCATCCACTCGCTCCCCATTTACTTTTCAGTGCGCAAAAATTAGCGTTTTTTTATCTATAGTTATTGCTTTCCGGCCCTGCTGGGCCCAAGATTCGCGCCCGCCAATATCAACAGAAAGGCGCCATGAAAAAGCAACAAGTAAAAGACTGGACTTGCGAAGATTCGGCCGAGCTCTACGGCATCCGCAATTGGGGCGCCGGATATTTCGATTTGAACGAAAATGGTGAAGTTTCACTGCAAGTCGACGGCCCCAACGGGGTAACACACAGTGTTTCGCTGATGGACATTGCCCGAGGCGCCACCGAGCGCGGCCTGGGTATGCCCCTGCTATTGCGTATTGAGAATTTACTCGAAGCGCAGATCGCCCGGATTAACGAATCCTTTGCTCGCGCTATCGACGATTGCGGCTACGGCAATGTTTTTCGCGGCGTGTTCCCCATTAAGGTGAACCAGCAGTGTCAGGTCATTGAAGAAATTGCCAATGCCGGCCGCCGCTTTAACCACGGCCTGGAGGCGGGCAGTAAAGCAGAACTTATCGCTGCCCTGTCCATTCTGGATAACACCGAATCCCTGATCGTTTGCAACGGCTATAAGGACGAGGAATTTATTAACCTCGGACTGCAGGCCCAACGCCTGGGCGTACAGGTTTTCTTCGTCGTGGAAACGCCCTCGGAAGTGGAGACCATTATCCGCTGCGCCGAGCGCGAGCAGGTGCGCCCAAATATCGGCGCACGGGTAAAACTCGCCTCCAAGGTGGGCGGCTACTGGAATGCGACCAGTGGCGACCGCAGTATTTTCGGTCTGGGCAGTAACGACCTGATCGCCATGGTCGATCAACTGCGCAACCACGATATGCTCGACTGTCTCAAGTTGTTGCACTATCACCTGGGCTCGCAGGTACCGAATATCCGCGACATCCGCACCGGAGTTTTGGAAGCCTGCCGCTACTACGCCGATCTGGTGGAAGAAGGCGCACCCATGGGCTACCTGGATCTGGGCGGTGGCCTGGCGGTGGATTACGATGGCAGCAAGACCAATTACACCCACTCAAAGAATTACTCCCTGGACGAGTACTGTGTCGATGTAGTGGAAGCCATTATGGGCACCCTCGATAGCGAGGGAGTCGAACATCCGGTGATTATCACCGAATCCGGCCGCGCCACTGTAGCCTACTCCTCTGTACTGCTATTCGATATTCTCGACACTACCCGTTTCGAGCCGGTGGAACTGGAGCACACCAAGATCAGCGAAGGCGACCACCAGATGCTGCTCAACCTGCAGGACGCAGTGCGCAGTATCACCCCCAAAAACCTGCAAGAGAGTTACAACGACGCACTCTACTACCGCGATGAAGTGCGCTCTCTGTATCTGCACGGCCAGGTGAGCCTGCGCGAACGCGCCAATGCGGAAAACCTGTTCCTGCAGAGCGCCCAGGATATTCGCAAATTACTCGATGAGGCCGAAGAGATTCCCGCAGACCTGCAAGCCCTGCCGGAGGTACTGTCGGATATCTACTACGCCAATGTGAGCGTATTCCAATCGGTACCGGACATCTGGGCTATCGATCAGGTATTCCCACTGCTGCCGATCCACCGCCTGGACGAAGCTCCGACGCGCTCCGCCATCATCGCCGACATCACCTGTGACTGTGATGGTAAGATCGACCGCTTTATTGGCCGGGAAAAAGAGCAGAAAACCCTGCCTTTACACGAGCTAAAGGATGGCGAGGACTATATTCTCGGCACTTTCTTAATTGGCGCCTACCAGGAAACCCTGGGTGACCTGCACAACCTGTTTGGGGACACCAATGTCGTGAGTGTGCGCATCCAGGAAGACGGCAGCATAGACTTCAGCCACGAGATTCACGGTGACAGTATTTCTGACGTGTTAAGCTACGTGGAATACCAGCCCAAGGCGCTGTTTGAGCGCTTCCGCCGCCTGGCAGAACGCGCCGTCAAGCAAGGGTTGATTACCGCTGCCCAACGCAAACAGATTTTGCAAACCTATACCGCCAGCATGAGCGGTTACACCTACTTTGAAAAATAAATTTTAAAAATGAGGCGCCAACGCCTTTGAGATTATAGCGGTAACATTAGCCGCAGATTTAAGGAGATCTTTATGGCCAACGTACTGATCATCGGCGCCGGCGGTGTCGGCCAGGTGGTTGCGCACAAGTGCGCACAGGTTGCTGAGGTATTTGAAAATATCACCCTGGCAAGCCGCACCAAAAGCAAGTGCGACAAGATTGCCGCTATGCTGCCGCGCAAAATCGACACCGCTGAAGTAGATGCGGACAATGTGCCTGAATTGGTAAAGCTGATCGAAAAAGTGAAGCCGGACCTGGTCATCAATGTGGCCCTGCCCTACCAGGATCTGCACATTATGGATGCCTGCCTGGAAACCGGCGTGCACTACCTGGATACTGCCAATTACGAGCCGCCGGAAGAGGCCAAGTTCGAGTACAAGTGGCAGTGGGCCTACCAGGAGAAATTTGAGAAAGCCGGCCTGATGGCACTGCTGGGCAGCGGCTTCGATCCCGGCGTCACCAGCGTATTTACCGCCTACGCCAAGAAGCACCACTTCGATCGTATCCACACCCTGGATATCCTCGACTGTAATGCCGGCGACCACGGCCTGCCGTTCGCCACCAACTTCAACCCGGAAATTAATATCCGCGAGATCACCGCCAACGGTCGCTACTGGGAAAATGGCCAGTGGGTTACCACCAAGCCGATGGAAGAGAAACGCGTATTCAACTTCCCCGAAGGCATTGGCGATAAGGATATCTACCTGCTCTACCACGAAGAGCTGGAATCCCTGTCCAAGCACTTCCCGGAAATTGAGCGCGCGCGTTTCTGGATGACCTTTGGCGAGAGCTACCTGAAACACCTGGAAGTTCTGCAAAACGTCGGAATGACCGGCATTGAGCCGGTGGAATTCCAGGGCCAGCAAATTGTACCTATCCAGTTCCTTAAAGAGCTGCTGCCAGACCCCGCCAGCCTCGGCCCGCTGACCAAGGGCAAGACCTGCATCGGCAACATTATCCGTGGCACCAAAGACGGCGAAGAGAAAATCTACTACGTCTACAACACCTGCGACCACCAGGACTGCTACCAGGAAGTTCAATCCCAGGCGATCTCCTACACCACCGGTGTCCCGGCCATGATCGGTGCCAAGATGATGCTGGAAGGCAAGTGGATGAAGCCCGGCGTTTGGAATATGGAGCAGATGGATCCAGATCCCTTTATGGATGACCTGAACAAGTACGGCCTGCCCTGGCAGGAAACCTGGTTGGATAAGCCCTTCCAGTAAATCGCTTCTTTCCCGACCTAGCGGGGCGGACTCCAGTGCCCGCCCCGCCGCACCAGGATATAACGCACCATGGACCTCACTCCCCCCGTTGACTATTTCGGCAGCTTCGATCCCTACCGCGTTCCCTCTCCCTGTTTTGTGATCGATGAAATTGCCCTGCGCAATAATTTGGCATTGCTCGCCGATGTACAGGAACGCAGCGGTGCCAAGGTACTGGCAGCGCTCAAGGCCTTTTCCATGTTCAGCACCGGGCCCATCGTGGCTGAATATCTATCCGGGACCTGTGCCAGTGGCCTGCACGAAGCCAAACTGGGGTTCGAAGAGTACGGCGGTCGCGACAAAGGCAAGGAAGTTCATGTCTTCAGTGCCGCTTACAAGGATGAGGAACTGCGGGAAATACTGCAATTTGCCCACCATGTAATTTTCAATTCCTTCTCCCAGTGGAAGCGTTTTCGGGAGTTGTGCCTGGATATGCAACAGCAGCGGCCAGAGCTGCGTTTTGGCCTGCGTATCAACCCTGAGCATTCCGAGGGCCACACCGATCTCTACGACCCCTGCGCCCCTTGTTCGCGCCTGGGCATCGTGCGCTCGCTGTTTGAAGGAGAGTCCCTCGAGGGCATCAGCGGCCTGCACTTCCACACGTTATGTGAACAGGATTTCAAACCTCTGCAGCGCACAATCGCTGCCGTGGAGGAGAAGTTTGGCGATCTGATACCACAAATGGAGTGGATTAATTTCGGCGGCGGCCACCATATTACTCGCCGGGATTACCAGGTGGATGAGCTGGTCGAAGCGGTGCGCAGCTTTTCCGACAAGCACAATGTACAGGTCTACCTGGAACCCGGTGAGGCCATCTCCCTGTTCGCAGGAGTCCTTGTGGCTGAGGTAGTGGATATCGCCTGGAATGGTGAAAACCAAGCCATCCTGGACGCCTCTGCCACCTGCCATATGCCCGATGTGCTGGAAATGCCCTACCGACCGGAAATTACCGGTGCCGCTCGCCCCGGTGACTTACCCCACACCTATCGCCTGGGCGGACAGAGTTGCCTGGCCGGCGACAGCATCGGCGAATACAGCTTCAGTCAACCACTGCGGATTGGCGAGCGACTGGTATTCGAGGAAATGGCCTACTACACCATGGTGAAAACCAATACTTTTAACGGTATCCCCCTACCGGCTATCGCCCTGTGGAATTCGGATACCGACGACCTGAAGATGATCAAAACTTTCGGCTACGAAGATTTTAAGGAACGCCTCTCCTAAACAGTGCCGATAGAGATAGGTGCGGCAGGCAATGAGTTATTGCCTCCGCCAGAGGACCAGTAGATGTTGTCAGAAAACGAATACCCTATTTTTCTCGGCTCCGAAATCGAGCAGCCGAAACCGGAAGACGCCCTCTTTCACATTATCCCCATCCCCTATGAGGAAACCGTCTCCTACGGTGGCGGCACCGGCAAGGGCCCGGCCTCCATCCTGGAAGCATCCTGGCAACTGGAAACTTTTGATAACTTCTCCAACCCCTGTGACCTGGGCATCTATACCCGCTCGCCGGTCTCGGTTTCCGGCCCTGCAGAACAGGTGATGGAGAATATCGCCGCCGCCACCAAAGAAGTGTTGGCGCTTGGCAAGATGCCGGTGGGTATCGGCGGTGAGCATTCGGTGACCTGGGGTATTATCAAAGGGCTACTGGACGCCGGTGAAACCGATTTTGGCGTAGTGCAGATCGATGCCCACGCCGACCTTCGCGATCGCTATGAGGGCCACAAACACAGCCACGCCAGCGTGATGCGTCTAGTGGTAGAAGCCGGTGTCCCCCTGTTCCAGCTGGGTATCCGCGCCTATTGCGAAGAGGAAGTTCAAGCCCGCAAGGACCACAACGTGGGCTATCTGGATGCCCACCAACTGGTGCCCAACAACGTGCAGGAATTCCAGTTACCGGAGAATTTCCCCAAGAAAGTCTTCTTTACACTGGATGTGGACGGTATGGACCCATCGGTCTTCCCTTCCACCGGCACCCCGGTACCCGGTGGTCTCGGCTGGTACCAGACCCTCAACTTGTTCGAATCCGTTGCGCGACAAAGAGAGATTATCGGCTTCGATCTGCTCGAATTTGCACCGATCGAGGGCTTTCACGCCTATGATTTTGCCGCCGCACAGCTGATGTATAAGCTGATGGGAATCATCCAGCGCAACCGCTGACCACTGATCCAGCCTCTGGCACTTTGACAATTCTTAACCAATTAACCTGTCTTTAATGTCAGGATAAGGGTTAGTATGTCAAATGTGAGTAATCACTTCGCTGGAGAGACTGTGAATAAACTGAATGTCGTAATTGGCGCCAGTGCGTTCCTGGCGCTGGCCGCTTTTGCCTTTAGCCCACCGGCCGATGCGCGCGGTTATGAGCGCGGGGGAGATCATCGCCACCACCACCGTGGCGGTGTTTATCGCGGACCACGTGTTTCGATCGGATTTGTTGCGCCCGTACTACCCGTTGGCCATGTGCGTGTCGCAGTTGGTGGACGTCCTTTTTACTACCATGGCGGGCACTTCTACCGCCACGGTCCCCGTGGTTACGTCGTTGTCGCTGCCCCTCTGGGCGCCTCGGTAGTCACCCTGCCAACTAGTGCTGTCAGAGTCCATGTAGGCGGAATTACTTATTACCAGTACGCCGATGCCTACTATCAGTGGCACCCGGCTACCCGAACTTATGTCGTAGTAGCACCACCTGCAGTGGCTGTAGCTCCAGCACCCGTGGCCGTTGTTCCGGCGCCTGCGCCGGCTGTCGCCGTTCCTGTTGCAACGGCAGCAGCTCCCGCTACTGTGCCAGCAACCCCGAACCCGGGCCCTGAGGGTTTCCAGCCCGGACAAGTGGTGGAAACCCTACCCAATGGCTACGCCGCTGAAATTATCAATGGCATCCAGTACTACCGCTATGGCGGCAATTACTTTATGCCGACCCAGCGCGATGGCCAGGAAGTCTACGTAGTCGTCAAGCTGTAAGCGCGGCTTCGCTTTCCAGCCCGTGAAAGCGGGCAAACTGCCCCAGAGCCCGGTGGTATCTCGCCTCCAGCGAGACACCGGGTTTCTTGTCCCAGTGCAGGGCCTCTACCCGCAATACACCCGCATCCCGATCAGCCTTCAAATCCACCTGCCCCACGAATTGATCGCCGTATAAAATCGGCAGGCAAAAATAGCCATAGCGGCGCTTGGCCGCCGGTACATAGCATTCCAATTGATATTCAAAATCAAACAGCCGGCGCAGGCGTTTGCGCTGCAATATCACTGGGTCGAATGGGGATAACAGGCGCACTTTGCGCGATGGTCGTACCGGCTCCCAGTCCAGATGCTCGGTGAGCATCAGCTCTTTCCCCCACTGAGTGAGCTCACCGGTTGCCAACATGCGCTTAATTGCCAGCTGGATAAGGGGTTTGTCGTCCCTGCGCAGGTAAGCAATTTCCTCCGCTCGGCCAATCCCCTGGCACCCCAGAAAAGTGCGCACCAGATGGCTACCATGCTCAATTTCCGAGGCGGCATTGGTCGAGATTTTTGCTGGCAGTATCCGCTCCGGGAGATCGAAGACTTTTTGAAAGCCCTCCCGGTGGCTGACCATCAGCTCACCTTCATGAAACAACTGCTCCAGGGCTTTCTTTTCATCAGACCACTCCCACCATCCACTCTTGGTGCGCACAAAATCACTGGCCCGCAGGGCACCCTCCTCTCGCACACGATCGAGAACATAGCGACACAGCTTGGCATTCTTTTCAAACCAGTGGCGCTGACCGGCGCGGATACGATCCATACGCACCCGCGCATAGGGGTAGTGGGCCATTGGCAGGTAGGCAGCGGCGTGGGACCAGTACTCGAAAATTTCGCGGCGCTCTTCAGCTTTAGCCAGGTGTGACTCGCGGTAACGGGGCAGGCGATTGTAGAGCTGGTGGTGATGGGCCCGGGTAATTCGCTGGATAGCATCCAACTGTAGGGCGCCAAGATGTTGCAACAACCCCGGCAATCCTTCAGTCCAGGAGCTGTGGATAAATTGGCGTTGCAGCACCAGTGCGCGGATCTTTTGTTCGGATAACAAGAGGTGGCTCCCCTAGGCTCGGATATTCGACAGCCGCGAACCTAGCAGAAAGGCTTATTCGCCCTGGTAGTATTCCGGCGCCAGATTATCGAAGCGAGTGTATTTGCCTACAAACGCTGCGCGGCAGGTGCCAATCTCACCGTTACGCTGCTTGCCGATAATCAACTCGGCCATCCCTTTATCCGGGCTGTCCTCGTTATAGTATTCATCGCGGTAGATAAACAGGATCACGTCAGCATCCTGCTCGATCGCCCCGGATTCCCGCAGGTCCGAGTTCATCGGCCGTTTGTTGGGGCGCTGTTCTACTCCCCGGTTGAGCTGCGACAGGGCAATCACCGGGCATTCGTATTCTTTCGCCAGCGCCTTGAGAGAGCGGGAGATCTCGGAGATCTCCTGGGTGCGGCCCTCAGTAGACCCCTTCACCTGCATCAGCTGCAAATAGTCCACCATAATCATGGCGGGCATACTCTTCGCCTCGGCGTCTTCGCGGCTTAACTTGGGGTTCTCGCGCATCAATTTGTTGATGTGATCGCGCACTGTGCGCTTGGTACGCGCGCGCACCTCGCTGGGACTCAGTGCCGGCGTATCGTCGATATACAGGGACTTGCCCTTCATCTTCTGCACGGCGCTGGATAGCTTGGGCCAATCCTCTTCCTGCAGCTTGCCGTTCCTGATGCGCCCCTGGTCGATACGACCAATAGAGGACAACATCCGCATCACCAGGCTGTCCGAGGGCATCTCCATACTGAAGACCAGAGTCGGGCTCTCCTGGCAGAGCATGGCGCTCTCGATAAAATTCAATGCCAGTGCGGTCTTACCCATGGAGGGACGTGCGGCGAGAATAACCAGTTCGCCCGGCTGCCAGCCGGAGGTGCGCTGGTCCAGTTCGGTCAGACCGGTGCTGATACCGGTGATATCACCCTCGGTCTTGAACAGCTCATCGATACGCTCGACGGTCTTTTTCAGCAGGGTATCCACGCCGACAAAGCCGCCCTCTTTGGCGCGCCCCTCGGCGATTTCCGCCACGCGGCGCTCAGCCATCTGCAGCAGGTCGGCGGAGGCAAGGCCACCGGGATTAAAACTGGTGCGGCTGATCTCACCGGCGGCGGCGATCAACTGGCGCAGCATGGAGCGCTCACGCACGATCTTAGCGTAGGCGACGATATTCGCTGCGGAGGGAGTGTTTTCGGCCAATTCCGCCAGGTAGGCAGGGCCACCCACTTCACCGAGCAGGTCGCGGCTGGCGAGGCCTTCGGCGAGGGTAACGATATCCAGGGGCTGTTCGCCATTACTCAGCTCGCCCATAACCGCAAAGATCTTGCGGTGACTGGCGCTGAAGAAATCCTCTTCACTCAGCTGTTCGGCAACGGCATCAATACGGCCCGGGTCCAGCATCAGGCCGCCGAGCACAGACTGCTCCGCCTCTACCGAATGCGGCAGGGGTGAACTCTCTTCGCTGTGGATCTCTTCTTCAGGGGCGGCGTATTCGTCGATCATGGAACTTTACTGGATAGTAAAAACAAAACAGGCGCTGGACCCGATAGGGTGCAGCGCCCGATTGTAGCGCGGCTGGCGCCCGAAGCACCAACCGTTCGTCAGCAAAACCTTACTCGGCTTCGATAACGACTTTAACTGCAGCAATTACGTCGGAGTGCAGCTGTACGTCTACGTCGTACTCGCCCACTTCGCGCAGCGCGCCTTCCGGCAGCTTAACTTCAGCTTTAGCTACTTCAACGCCACCAGCAGAGATCGCTTCAGCGATATCGCGAGTGCCGATAGAACCGAACAGCTTGCCTTCGTCGCCAGCGTTAGCAGCGATGGTAACAACCAGATCGGCCAGCTTGGTAGCGCGGCTCTCAGCTTCAGCCAGCTTAGCGGCAGCAGCGGCTTCCAGTTCAGCGCGCTTAGCTTCGAACTCAGCAATGTTTGCGGCGGTAGCAGCAATTGCCTTACCAGTCGGCAGCAGGAAATTGCGGCCAAAACCGGCTTTAACATCAACGCGGTCACCCACGTTGCCCAGTTTGCCTACTTTATCGAGCAGAATAACTTCCATCTCGGTTTCCTCAATTTCTGTATTGTGCGGGCGCGCTTATTTGGAAGAGCGTCCGCGAATATCTATCCAGCTATCTACCAGGGCCAGGCCGCAGAGGAAGCCTGCCAGGGGCAGCCCTCCAATCACCAGCATGATGTACATCGCCACCAGGGGACCTACCCCCCAACCGCGACTGGCAACCAGCCAGTGGACCAGGGCAATACCAGCTACCACCATCGGGAACGCAATCACCGCTCCCCAAAATGCGTAGCCTGGGGTTACCAAGCTGACTACCCACAACAACATACTTGTCGCTGACAGCCACAGGGGCAGGCGCAGCTGGTGGAACTCCTGGCGGAAACCGCCGGGGTTGTACAGCAGGGCCTGCCAGTAACGCCCCAGTACCAGAGCCAATGTGGCGCTCATCGCCGATATCAGGCCCAGGTAACCGGTAATTTGCAATTCACCCGAAAATATCTGCTTCAGTTCATCCATTGGAACAGTATTGGGCTGTTCCGCTGCATTCTCGACTGCCTGCAAGAACCCTTGCATCAGTCCTCCACTGAAGAGAGAGGTCAGCAATATGCCTGCTGCTGATGCCGCCGTTACAGCCACCAGGCCAGCGGCCCAGGAGCGACTGCTGCGCAATGCCATGGCGCCGCAAAAAACTGCAACAAAATGGCCTGCGGATATACCAGTCACCAGTGGTGGTACATGACCACTCATACCCATAACGACAATCGGCAACAGAGCCCAGGCCAAAACCATCAGGCCGTCACTGCTGCCTCGGCGCAAACTCACCAGAGCGAGAATTGCCGGGCTTATCAGCGGAATCCCCAACATGGTGAGGATTACCGCCCTGACGCGTCCGCGCATAATAAATTCAGCTACGGCGCGCATATCTAGATAGCTTCTCTATTAATGAGTCTAAGCAAACTGCGGCTTAGGCTTCGTGGCTGTCCGTGTACGGCAGCAGGGCCAGGTAGCGAGCGCGCTTGACCGCAGAGGCCAGCTGACGCTGATACTTGGCTTTGGTACCGGTAATACGGCTTGGAACAATTTTGCCAGTCTCGGAGATGTAGGCTTTCAGGGTATCGAGATCTTTGTAGTCGATACGCTTAACACCTTCAGCGGTGAAACGGCAGAACTTGCGACGACGGAAAAAACGTGCCATCTGATAATCCCCTTACTCTTCGCTTTCAGCGTTATCGGAAGAAGCTTCTGCAGCGTCGGAAGAAGCTTTCTCTTCTCCGGCGCGCTCGCGACGCTCGGTGCGCTCTGCACGGGCAGCTTTGCGCTCACGGCTTTCTTTTTCCGCTTTCATGATCGGGCTCTCTTCAGTGATCGCCTCGTCTTCACGAATTACCAGATTACGGATAACCGCATCGTTGTAACGGAAGTTGGTAGTCAGTTCCTCAAGGGCTTCTTCAGAACATTCTACGTTCATCAGAATGTAGTGAGCCTTGTGGATCTTGTTGATCGGGTAAGCCAGACGGCGACGGCCCCAGTCTTCCAGACGGTGAACCTGTCCACCGCTCTCCTTGATGGACGCAGTGTAGCGCTCCACCATGCCAGGTACCTGCTCGCTCTGGTCCGGGTGAACCAGGAATACAATTTCGTAATGACGCATTTTAGCTCCTTACGGGTTAATCAGCCTCTCGGACAGTCCGATGAGGCAAGGAGTACAACGGGCACGGATAAACCGGGCCCATTGCGGGCGGCGTATTCTAGGCAGTTGTGGGATTGGTTGCAAGTTGATCAATTACTTCAGCCCAATGCCTTCGCTATCCCGGTTGCAAGTTAACCAGTTGCATCAGGCCCTGTGCCTTCGCCCACCCGGTTGCAAGCTGATCAATTACCTCAAGCAAGTGCATTCGCATTCCAAGTTAGAGGTTGATCAAAATGACTACCCTGCCACTCGCCTTGTTTCTGGGATTTGGCGGATTGGGACACAGCACTGCTCGGTCTGGTCATGGGTTTGGCAAGCTGGCTTCGCCTATGATGCCGGACTGTTAAAGGGAGAAGTACCATGCCCCAACAAACCCACCAATTAGAATTTGGCGCCTTCCAGGTACCAGTAACCACAGTACACAACGGCGAAGGCCCCCTAGTATTGGTGCTTCCCGCGATGGGCGTACCGGCCAACCGCTACCGCCTGCTCTTGGAAGAACTGCAAAAGCTCGGTTACAACACCGCCATCAGCGAATTGCCCGGCACCGGGGAGAGCCTGCCGCGCCCCCACCGAAATGCCGACTACGGCTACAACGATCTGGTGTTTTCGTTTATCCCGCAGTTAATCCAACTGCTGGAACAGCAATTCCCCCAGGGGCCAGCGCTGATTCTCGGCCACAGTATCGGCGGTCAAACCAGCACCCTGGCAGCCCGCGCCGGCCTCACTGGTAACGCCAAGGTTGTCAGCATCGCCTCCGGCCATGTGGACCACCGCAGCTGGAGTGGCCTGCACAAGTACGCCATCCTGCTCTTCGCCTCAATTGCCAGTGTGACCTCAAGCCTGCTGGGTTATTTCCCCGGTGCGCGCATGGGATTCGGCTGGCGCGAAGCGCGCAGACTGATGAAAGACTGGGCCCGATCCATATTTAGTGGCCGCTTTGCTCCAGAGGATCGCTTTGGGCAAATGGAAAAGACAAGCCAGCCCACCCTGCATATTGCGCTGGACGGCGACCCCTTCGCCCCTATTCAGGCCGCCCGTAAATTAGCGGCGATCGTCGGCGGCGAAACCCGGGAGATGAAACCCACTTATCCCAAGGGCAACCCTCACCTCAGCTGGATCAAGAATCCCGCCCCCGTAGTTGAGGCGGTACAGCAGTGGCTACATAAAGATCCTGCTCTCAACTGATTTTTCTTTTTCTGTCTTTCCTGTATGGCTAAGAAAGCAATTCACAGCTTTCTTAGCCATGTATTAATAAAAACTGCCCGCTCCACCTCCCTCCCACATCGCAGCCAACAATCTTATTTGTCTTTCCGGTTTTCACGGTTCAGTTCCGATTGTGGCCAGTGAACCAATCTCTTGAGCGGTAAATTCACCACTGAAACGACATCGCTAAAGTAGGTTATCCCCATGAACAACAGCCCATTCAATACCTTCACCCAATTGCATCGTGCCGCAGCCCCATTGATCCTGCTAAATGCGTGGGATGCTGCCAGCGCTTTAATCTGCCAAAACACAGGCGCCCAAGCGGTAGGCACCAGCAGTGCCGCCGTCGCCTGGTCACTGGGTTATGCCGATGGCGGTGCCCTGCCAGTTGAGGAACACCTAAACGCTATCGCGCGGATTGCCCGGGTGACCTCATTACCTCTGAGTGTGGATATTGAAGATGGATATTCCCAAAACCCCAAACAGGTAGCTGAGCTGGCCTGTAAAATGGTCGCGCTGGGAGTTGCAGGCATCAATATTGAAGATGGTAACGACACCCCCGAATGTCTCGGCGAAAAGATCAGCGCTATTCGCCAAGCACTTAACGGCCGCCCGCTTTTAATTAATGCTCGTACCGATGTTTATCTCAATGCACTCGCCAGCGGTGATAAAGCGGTAAATATGTGTATAGAGAGGCTAGAGCTTTATAAGAGTGCCGGTGCTGACTGCGGCTTTGTGCCTGGGCTCTCTTCAATTGAGGAGGCAAGGAGTTTGGCAACGGGTATCAACCTGCCAATCAATATTATGCTGCTTCCGGGAATTGCTCCTATATCGGAGTTTTTTGCCGCAGGCATAAAGCGCTTTAGTACTGGGCCAGCTTTATTCCAGTCAGTCTACGGCCATTTAAACGAATCATTAAAACAGCTGGCAGAGGTTAAAAGTGACACTAATTTGTTTAGTAAGGCGTTGGACTACGGCACACTGAACTCTGCATTTACTTAAAGGATGTGGAAAGAAGTTTTATGTCCGGGTATTTCTATACCCGGATTGTAAGGACTTGCAGTAACCCCGTGGATCAAAGTTTCGAAAGAACTAAATAAATCTCCGCTCACCAACCTAATATGGGAACACCGCAAGTTTAAATATTAAGCAATTCTCTAAATCTTAAATTGTGGAAAATTAGCTGTAGATATTTATACGACCCAACTGATGAGTTTAAAGAAACCATTACATCTATTAGGTAAGAGCCAGTTACCATTATTTATTTCGATTGCCAACCTGCCCACTTAGCAACATCTACCAGGACAACAAATGGTACTACTATCAGCCACCCACAAATACTTTTCATTCTCAGAAATATGTTATTTTCCTAGTATCATTCTATGCCTCTGATATAAGTGCCATGACAATTTAACTTTTAGAGCAGTGTCAAATTGCTGCTTTTGATCTCAGCAAATATTAATAAGAAAGCCCTAAGGGGCTCCGAATAACTAAGCGATTCGAGAATCCAATTAACAATAAAAGTCATGGTAGATACTTTCATCACCATCCAGAGGTTATTTGGAAAGCTTTATAGAGGCCAGATTTGTTATAATCTCTAGATTGCACGGCCAGTGAAGATCATCCCTAGCACGCGCAGAATAGATCAACTATTAGCCGTTGCGCTGACGCACGGCCTCAAACAAGCAAACACCTGTGGCAACAGAAACATTTAAGCTACTTACCTCTCCCGCCATAGGAATTTTGATCAGATGATCGCAATGTTCCCTAGTCAGACGCCGCAAGCCGCTGCCCTCGGCCCCCATGACTAGTGCCAAGGGGCCGGTTAATTGGCTTTGGTATACATCCTGTTTCGCCTCACCGGCTGCACCATAAATCCACACTCCCGCCTGCTGCAGCTGCTGTAACGCGCGAGCCAGGTTAGTCACGGTGACAAAGGGCAATACTTCGGCAGCGCCGCAGGCCACTTTGCGGGCTGTTGGCGTCAGCCCGGCAGATTTATCTTTCGGCGCAATCACCGCATGTACTCCGGCAGCCTCTGCCGAGCGCAGGCAGGCACCCAGGTTGTGGGGATCAGTCACTCCATCCAGCACTAATAAGAAAGGTGCTTCCCCGCGCTGATCCAGTTTTTTCAGCAGGTCGAACAGGAATTTCTCATCGTGGACTTTTGTTTTGCCAGAACAGATGGCAACGACACCCTGGTGATTAGCGCCATCCTCTACTTTCTCATCCAGCGCTCGCCGGTCGATAAAGCGCACGGCAATATCATTTTTTTCCGCCTGCTGGATTATTTTTTGCTGGCGCTGATCCTTGCGGCCACGCAGTAACAGAAGCTCCGATACATTCTGCGGAGAACCTTTTAGGAGGGCCTGCACCGCGTGCAGGCCATAGATAACTTCCTGACTCAATTTATTCCTCGATCACTTTTTCTTTTTACTGCTAGAAGAAATCTTTTTCTTCTTTTTTAGTTTACCCGAACGGGTTTTGGCGTTTTCAGCCTTTTGCGCGGCTTTACGGGCAGCCACTGCAGGCCGCTTTCCGCCCTTGCGTGTCGGGGTACGCTTTTTAATCTTGCGTTTGGGCTGGGCATCTTCACCTTGCCTGCCTTCACCTCGCCTATTGAGCGGCTCTTTTTCCGGTTTTGCTACAGGGGCTTCAACACTGGCCTCCACTGGCACAGCCTCATCTGATCCCACCTTGCGCTTGCGGAAAGGCGAGGACTTGGCTGTGGTCTCGGTATGCTTGGCCCAGGGGTTAGCACTGGTATTGCTGGGTTTTTCTTTTTTATCGCGGCCCCGGCGCTCGCGTTCCAACTGATGTTCTACTGCCATTTCCATAGCGCGGGCACTCACCCGCGTACTCTCTTTCTTTTTCTTCGACTCACGCTTTGCGCGTGGGACCAGTTCATTCAAGGTGAAATCCACCTTGCGCTCTTCGAGATCCACCCGTGCAACCTGCACGGTGACAGAGTCACCCAAATGATAACGCTTGCCACTGCGCTCCCCGATAAGACGCTGGTGCGCCTGCTCAAAGCGATAATAGTCTTTGGGCAGGGCAGTGACATGTATCAGGCCCTCCACGTAGAGTTCATCCAACTCCACAAATAATCCAAAGCCGGTTACCGCACTGATAACACCGGAATAGGTCTCGCCCACATGGTCTTGCAGATATTCACACTTAAGCCAGCTGAGCACATCCCGGGTCGCATCGTCGGCGCGCCGCTCGGTCAGCGAACACTGTTCCCCAAGTTGCAACATGGCCGGCATGTCGTAGGGTAAAATCTGCTCTCGAGCAATCGGTTTGGCACCGGGCACAGAGTGAACTTTTTTTGCCACCGCAGCTTGGTTGGCGCTGCCGTTGCGTATCAACCAGCGCAGCGCCCGGTGCAGGAGCAAATCCGGATAGCGGCGAATCGGGGAGGTGAAATGGGCATAGGCCGGGTAATCCAAACCGAAGTGTCCTCGATTCTCCGGCTGGTAAACCGCCTGGTTCATAGAGCGCAGCAGCATCACCTGAATAATATGCGCATCTGCACGGCCCTCGATCTGCTCCATCAGGTCCTGGAAGTCTTTGGGCTGGGGCTCACCACCACTGGGAAGGCGCAATCCCAATTCACCCAGGTATTCGCGCAAATTACTGAGTTTTTCCTCTTTGGGCGCATCGTGTACCCGGTAGAGTGCGGGCAGTTCCGATAGCTCCATCAGACTCGCCGCGCTGACATTGGCCGCGAGCATACACTCTTCGATCAGCTTGTGAGCATCGTTGCGCACCACCGGAATAATCCGCTCAATTTTTCGTTGGGCGTCAAATATTATCCGGGTCTCGGTCGTCTCAAAATCAATAGCACCCCGGCGCTCCCGCGCTTGGCGCAACGCCAGGTAGAGGTCGTGGAGATTGTCCAGGTGTGGGGTGAGGGTCGCAAATTGCTTGCGGGCACCACTGTCGCGGTTATCCCGCTCATCGAGTATTTGCCCTACCTGGGTATAAGTCAGGCGCGCGTGGCTGCGCATAACCGCCTCAAAGAAACGATAATCCTGAATTTCACCGCTTCGGTTGATGTGCATTTCGCACACCATACACAACCGATCGACATCGGGGTTCAGGGAGCAAAGGCCGTTGGACAATTTCTCCGGCAGCATGGGTACAACGAAATCCGGAAAATAAACCGAGTTTCCACGGCCGTGCGCTTCCTCATCCAACGCACTACCCGGACGTACATAGTGGGAAACATCGGCAATGGCTACCAGCAATTTCCAATTGCCATCGGGTAAAAGTTCGCAGTAGACCGCATCATCAAAATCCCGCGCGTCTTCACCATCGATAGTAACCAATGGTAACTGGCGAAGATCCACCCGGGATTTCTTGTGGTCCTCAAGCACTTCATCGGCAATTTCATTGACCTCGGCCGTCAGTGCACTGGGCCAGGTGTGGGGAATTCCGTAATTGCGAATCGCAACGTCAATCTCCATACCCGGGGCAAGGTGGTCACCGAGAACTTCGCTAACCTCACCTTGCGGCACTTTATCCCGGCCCGGTTGGGTAACAATTTTTACTACGACATACTGGCCGTGATCGGTTCCGGCGGTATCCTCAGAGGCCACCATAATATCCAGGTTAATACGAGGATTGTCCGGGCGCACAAAACAAATACCGTTTTCCCGATACAGGCGCCCAGCCAGCTGCTCGGTATTGTGCTTGATCACCCGAACAACAGCGCCCTCGCGTTTACCGCGAAAACCTCCGGGGGTTTCCCGAACTAATACCTCGTCACCATCAAAAACTTTACGCATCTGTCGATGGGATAAAAATAGATCGGTGCCGCCATCACTGGGGATAACAAAACCAAAACCATCCCGGTGCCCCATAACCCGGCCGCGTATCAGGCTCATTTTATCCAGTACACCAAAATCACCGGCGCGGTTGCTGGCAATCTGCCCATCCCGGGACATGGCGATCAAACGGCGCCTGACTCCTTCGCGGCGATCCTCGTCGGCCAATTCGAGTAAATCAGCCACCGTTTCCCAGGGTACAGGCTCCGCTTGTTTTTCCAGAATTTGCAGCAAGTACTCCCGACTGGGCACGGGCTTTTCGTATTTCTCTGCCTCGCGCTGGGCATGAGGGTCAGCATTGAAAGGGTCTGAGGTATTTTTTTGAGTCAAAACAGCATCCGTTGTTGGGCAGTTGCCAGGGTTGGCAACCTCCGGAGATTATCCGGCCATAAAGAAAGGCGGCGTTGGTGGTGGATTCCTGGTCAATAATTCGCCGCTATTGCACGCATTATAAGCGATTTCGCCAATTTTCCCGACCTAAGAAAAAAATGATGAAAAAAGCGCAACGCAGCCGTTGACACAAGGGGGGCAGATCTCTATAGTTCGCGTCCTCAACGGAGCACACGTTGATTTGCCCAGGTGGCGGAATTGGTAGACGCGCTAGCTTCAGGTGCTAGTGACCTAACGGTCGTGGAGGTTCAAGTCCTCTCCTGGGCACCAATTCCAAAAAGGCTGACTCGAAAGAGTCGGCCTTTTTTCGTTTGGGTGATTTAATTTTCCAGCCCTCGCTTTTAACTCTTTCCTTTTCAAATCCCTACCATAAAAATTCCGGACATAAAAAAAGCCGGCCCCTAAAGACCGGCTTTTTTGCAAAGGGGAGTTTACTTTAGTGTCCTGCACTACCTCCATTAAACTCCCCAAGATCTACAGTAATATCGCTGGGCGCATCGCTGGTGCCCAGTTCGAGTTCAGCGTCAAACTTAGGTGCAGCTTCGACCTCCTCAGCAGCTGAAGCTACGGCGGGACTCAATTCCCCGGACCTGAGACGCATCTCAGGGGAGTTCACCGCATCGACACCACTACTGTAAGGCTTCACAGCGCTAAAGATCGCAGGGTCTACATGACTGAAATCCTCTACCGCATTTTGAACTGCTGACTTGAGGCCCTGGGATGCCTGAGCACCGGCAACTGACTGCAGCTCGTCACCAGTGCTGGTAACCGTCGGGATCTGGCCAATAAAGTCAGGCTCATAGTAACTGACGGAATAGATATCCACTGTATTGGTGACATCCATGCGGAGAGGGTTAGTCGCCTCACCAATGATGGTCCACAACTCAGTTTCCGTTCCCAAGGTCACAGCGGATGCTGTGATATGGGTATCTCCATAAGTTTCAGCAGTCAGGGTGCCAAAGCTGGAGCTGGCCAGGGAAACTGTGCCCCGCCCTGCATCGATCTCGTCAATAACGAGATCCCCTGCAGCCTGCACACTGATATTGATATCCGCACCCGAGGTGGCAACAGCCAAGACACTCACATCTGTCTCAATATCTACATCGCCACCAACAACCAGTTCGGCACGATCAGCGGTCAGGCTGCCACCGATAGTATCTGTTGAGCTGCTGGTAACATAAATATCGCCCTCGCCATCGTAGCCCAACCGCATATCGCTGAACTGGAGCCCGGCACCATTTTTATTGAAGCTTTCAGATCTACTTCCACCATCTTCAAAATCAAATGCCCGATCGGTCAAGACGGTAATACTGTCAGAGGTGTTATCCAGGTATTCGAAGCCAGCAAAACTGAAGTTACCTACCTGATTGCCACTGTTATAAAGCTCCCAGGTCGCACCGGACAAGTTGTATTGGAAATCATCAGATCCGCCACCACCAGCAAGCTCTACTTCCTGGCCAATATCAGTTTCTACCGTCAAGAAATCATTGCCGGCACCAAGGGAAATACTGTCAATCACAGTGCCAGAGAAGGTGACGGTATCGCTGCCAGCTCCAGTATCAATCCCTGCGAGTTCACCACCATTTAAATTAAACTCGTCAGCACCTGAACCGGCAATAATAGACTCGATGCCAGTAATCGTGAGTGATGTTCCACCACTGGAAACAGTGTGTTCAGAGTCATTGATATCCCAGACAGTATCAATATCTGCACCGTAAACGGTATCTGTGCCGGAACCCGCAGCAACACTATCCAGGTTGGCAAAAGTTACTCCGCCAATCGTCATGGTATCCAGAGCGCTAAACTCATACTCACCATCGATATCCTGGCCAGTATAACTTCCCGCCCCTTCTACGAGTTCGAGGTTATCAAAGTAGACGGTCAGGCCATTAACTTCAGCCTCCACACTGCCTTCAACAAGGGAGTTGCCGGAGCTGGTCGAGGTCCAGGTAGCTCCATCTGCACTAACCGTGTCGCTACCACCTGCGCCATCCACAGTTTCCAGCCCACTGAAGTCGATGCCTGCAACGCTGATATCGCCATCGGAGTTGAGGGTAAAGTTATCGTCACTGTCTGTAGCCACCAAGGTGTCATTACTGCCCGAAGTATTCACTTCTTCAAGGCCAGTAAAACTGATACCTGCCGTTGCTAATGCCTGGTCACCCTGCAATTCGAACTGAGCAGAATCATGGGTGTTTGTCAGGATAGAAGTGGCCGCACTGGAAATGCTATAGAAAGACAGTGAGCCGGCATCTACTTGATTATCAACACCAGTTAAAGAAAGCCCATCGCTGTAGGCACTGGCATCCAAGCTGTCGTCACCGCCATTACCATCGACCGCAGACATGCCGGATACGGTCATGCCGTAAACTTCCACATCTGCATCAGACTGCAGCACAAATGCGTCATCGCCAGTTGTAGCAACCAAATCGGCATTTACGGCAGTAAGGTTCTCGATATTGCTAAAAGTGATACTGCTGTTAACAGCCTCGTTGTCAGCTCCCGTCAGGCTCCAATCAGCACCATCTGCACCGATAGCAGTATCGTTACCACCTAGAGCATTAATAGTGCTCAATCCGGTAAAGGCGATATCGTAGCTGGTCGCTGCATTATCCCCGTCTACAGTAAAGCTATCCGCTCCACTAGTGCCTGTTAACGCCGAAGTTACAGCGCTGACGATGCCATCAAAAGTCAGGCTACCTGCCGTTACTTGATTGTCAGTGCCGGTGAGCGCCAGACCATCACTATAGGCGCTGGCATCCAGGCTATCATTACCCCCCTGACCATAGACTGCCGACATGCCTGAGACCGTCATACTGTAGACTTCGATGTCTCCAGTCGATTGCAGTGCAAAGGCATCCGCATTGCTGCTTCCCTGCAGGTCGGCATTGGTAGCAATAAGTGTTTCTACGCTGCTAAAAGTAATTCCACTATTCGTAGCCTCACTATCATTGCCCGTCAGAGTCCAATCGGCACCATCAGCTCCTGTCACAGTATCTGCACCACCAGCTGCATCAATGCTGCTCAGGCCAGTAAAGGCAATATCATAGATGGTAGTGGCGTTATCACTATCTATAGTGAAATTATCCGAGCCGCTGGTTGCAGTTAACGTTGAACTCTCTGCACTGAAGATGCTATTGAATATCAGAGCACCAGATTCTGCAGTAACCTGGTTATTTACTCCTGTCAGGGCCAAGCCATCACTGTAAGCACTGGCATCCAGGCTGTCATTACCGCCATTGCCCTCGACCGAAGACATGCCAGAAACCGCTATGCCATAAGCTTCAACATCGGCATCCGATTGCAGAACAAAGTCATCAGCACCTGTAGTGCCAATCAAATCCGCATTCACGGCTGTGAGGCTATCTATATTACTAAAGGTAATACCGCTGCCAGTGGCCTGGTTATCTGAGCCCGTTAGAGTCCAATCTTCACCATCGGCACCGGTCACACTGTCTGTGCCAGTACCTGTATCAATTGTACTTACACCGGCAAAAACAATGTCATAACTGGTGACGGCGTTGTCACCATTCACAGTAATACTATCCGCACCGCTCGTACCGGTCAGTGTCGAAGCTACCGCGCTTGCAATACCATCAAAAGTCAGGGAGCCTGCCGCTACCTGATTAGAAGCGCCAGTAAGTTTCAATCCATCACTGTAGGAACTGGCATCTAAACTATCCCCGCCGCCGTTGCCGTCCACTGCGAACATACCAGAGATAGTCATATCGTAAACTTCAACATCACCACCAGACTGCAACACGAAGGCATCAGCACTTGTCGTACCGACCAATTCTGCATTCACAGTAGTCAGACTATCTACATTGCTAAAGATGATCCCGCTGCTCGCAGCCTGATTGTCTGTACCGCTCAAGGTCCAGTCAGCCCCATCGGCGCCGATCACACTATCCGTGCCGCCATCTGCATCCAAGGTGCTTACACCGGTAAAGGCAATATCGTAGCTAGAGATAGCATTATCGCCGTCGACGGTAAAGTTATCTGCGCCACTAGTACCGGTTAGCGATGATGTCACAGCACTCGCAATACTGCTGAACGCAAGAGAACCGGCAGTTACCTGGCCGTTACTGCCCGTCAGTGTCAACCCGTCGCTATAGGCGCTAGCGTCCAGACTATCATCACCGCCATTCCCGTCCACCGCAGACATACCGGAGACGTTCATACCGTAAACTTCGATATCACCAACAGACTGTAATACAAAGGTGTCAGCATTGGCCGTGCCGACAAGGTTGGCATTTACAGCAGTGATAGTTTCTACATTGCTGAAAGTAATACTACTGTTAGTGGCCTCATAATCATTGCCGGTTAAAGTCCAATCAGCACCACTTGCACCAGTGACACTGTCTGCCCCCTCTCCCGCGTCGATGCTGTTCAGACCCGTAAAGGCTATGCCATAAATAGTGGTTGCGTTATCACTGTCTACCGTAAAGTTATCTGAACCGTTAGTAGCAGTAAGTGTCGCGGTAGTCGCACTGAAAATACCGTCGAAGGTAAGAGTGCCAGACTCTGCCGTTACCTCGTTACTGGTTCCCGTCAGGGCTAATCCATCACTATAAGCACTGGCATTCAGACTATCGCTACCGCCATTACCTTCTACCGCCGACATGCCGGATACTGTCATGCCGTAAACTTCAACATCCCCATCAGACTGCAGAATGAAGGAGTCCGCACCCGCAGTACCAATTAAACTTGCATTGGTTGCTGTCAGGGCTTCCACGCTATTAAAGGTAATACCACTGCCAGTGGCTTGGTTATCTGTGCCGGTCAGAGTCCAGTTCTCGCCATTAGCACCGGTGACACTGTCAACATCACCACTACCGTCAATAGTGCTGACACTAGTGAAGGCGATGTTATAACTGGTAACTTCGTTATCACCATCAACCGTGAAGCTATCCGCACCACTGCTACCAGTCAGTGCAGAAGTCACTGCACTCACAATACCGTCAAAAGTCAGGCTTCCGGATTCGGCCGTAACTTGATTGTTAGTGCCTGTCAGTGCCAGGCCAGCGCTGTAAGCACTGGCATCCAGGGTGTCGTCACCGCTGTTACCGGCCACCTCGGACATGCCGGAAACCGTCATGCCATTGACTTCGACATCGCCAGCAGAGGTCAAAACGAAATCTTCTACATTGGCAGTGCCCTGAAGGTTGGCATTACTGGCCACCAGAGTTTCCACACCGCTAAAAGTAATTTCGCTACTTTCTGCTTCGTTATCGTTGGAGGTTAGAGTCCAATCTGCTCCAGTAGCACCGGTAACACTATCTGTACCATTGCCAGTATCAACCGTACTTACATTGGTAAAGGCAATTTCATAACTGGTAACTTCGTTATCACCGTTAACGGTAAAGCTATCTGCACCGCTGGTGCCGGTTAGAGTTGAGGTTGCTGCGCTAAAAATATCATTGAAAACTAAGCTGCCGGACTCAGCCGTAACTTGATAGTCCGTTCCTGTCAGAGCTAAACCATCGCTGTAAGCACTGGCATCCAGGCTGTCGCTACCGCCATTGCCTTCAACAGAAGACATACCGGAAATAGTCATGTTGTAGATGGCGACATCTGCATCCGATTGCAGCACAAAAGCATCTGCACTGGCTGTACCTACCAGGTTTGCATTTACCGCGGTTAGGATTTCTACATTGCTAAACGTAATGCCATTGTTAATAGCTTCATAGTTGGTGCCGGTTAAGGTCCAATCTTTACCATCAGCACCGATAACACTGTCATCACCACCCAGTGCATCCACACTGCTAATACTGCTAAACGCAATTTCATTCGCCGTCAGTGCATTGGTACCGGTGACTTCAAACGAATCATCACTACTTGATGCCTGCAGGCTACCTCCACTCACACTGTCGATATTGCTAAACAAAATCGAGTTTGTTGAGGCTTGATTATCTGTGCCGGTCAGGGTGACAACACTGAGTGCAGTAACGCTATCTGTGCCGTTACCCGCATCAACGGTGCTAACACCGGTGAAGGCAATTTCATAACTGGTAACTTCATTATCACCATCAACGGTAAAGCTATCCGCGCCGCTAGTACCCGTTAGAGCCGAAGTTACTGCGCTGGCAATATTATTGAAAACCAGGCTGCCGGATTCAGCTGTAACTTGATAGTCCGTTCCCGTCAGAGCTAATCCATCACTATAGGCACTGGCATCCAGACTATCGCTACCGCCATTACCATCTACCTCTGATATACCAGATATCAGCAGATCGTAAACTTCAATATCGGCATCAGACCGCAATACAAATTCATCGGCTCCAGCACTACCTAAGAGGTCAGAATTGGTCGCGGCGATACTCTCTATATCATTGAAAGTTATACTGCTGCTAATTGCCTCATTATCAGCACCAGTCAAAGTCCAGCTGGCACCATCTACACCAGTCACACTATCAGCGCCATTTCCCGCATCAACTGTGCTAACACCGGTGAAGGCAATTTCATAACTGGTAACTTCATTATCACCATCAATGGTAAAGCTATCCGCGCCGCTGGTACCCGTTAGAGCCGAAGTTACAGCGCTGGCAATGTCATTGAAAACCAGGTTGCCGGATTCAGCTGTAACTTGATAGTCCGTCCCCGTCAGGGCTAATCCATCACTATAAGCACTGGCATTCAGACTATCGCTACCGCCATTACCTTCTACCGCCGACATGCCGGATACTGTCATGCCGTAAACTTCAACATCCCCATCAGACTGCAGAATGAAGGAGTCCGCACCCGCAGTACCAATTAAACTTGCATTGGTTGCTGTCAGGGCTTCCACGCTATTAAAGGTAATACCACTGCCAGTGGCTTGGTTATCTGTGCCGGTCAGAGTCCAGTTCTCGCCATTAGCACCGGTGACACTGTCAACATCACCACTACCGTCAATAGTGCTGACACTAGTGAAGGCGATGTTATAACTGGTAACTTCGTTATCACCATCAACCGTGAAGCTATCCGCACCACTGCTACCAGTCAGTGCAGAAGTCACTGCACTCACAATACCGTCAAAAGTCAGGCTTCCGGATTCGGCCGTAACTTGATTGTTAGTGCCTGTCAGTGCCAGGCCAGCGCTGTAAGCACTGGCATCCAGGGTGTCGTCACCGCTGTTACCGGCCACCTCGGACATGCCGGAAACCGTCATGCCATTGACTTCGACATCGCCAGCAGAGGTCAAAACGAAATCTTCTACATTGGCAGTGCCCTGAAGGTTGGCATTACTGGCCACCAGAGTTTCCACACCGCTAAAAGTAATTTCGCTACTTTCTGCTTCGTTATCGTTGGAGGTTAGAGTCCAATCTGCTCCAGTAGCACCGGTAACACTATCTGTACCATTGCCAGTATCAACCGTACTTACATTGGTAAAGGCAATTTCATAACTGGTAACTTCGTTATCACCGTTAACGGTAAAGCTATCTGCACCGCTGGTGCCGGTTAGAGTTGAGGTTGCTGCGCTAAAAATATCATTGAAAACTAAGCTGCCGGACTCAGCCGTAACTTGATAGTCCGTTCCTGTCAGAGCTAAACCATCGCTGTAAGCACTGGCATCCAGGCTGTCGCTACCGCCATTGCCTTCAACAGAAGACATACCGGAAATAGTCATGTTGTAGATGGCGACATCTGCATCCGATTGCAGCACAAAAGCATCTGCACTGGCTGTGCCTACCAGGTTTGCATTTACCGCGGTTAGGATTTCTACATTGCTAAACGTAATGCCATTGTTAATAGCTTCATAGTTGGTGCCGGTTAAGGTCCAATCTTTACCATCAGCACCGATAACACTGTCATCACCACCCAGTGCATCCACACTGCTAATACTGCTAAACGCAATTTCATTCGCCGTCAGTGCATTGGTACCGGTGACTTCAAACGAGTCATCACTACTTGATGCCTGCAGGCTACCTCCACTCACACTGTCGATATTGCTAAACAAAATCGAGTTTGTTGTGGCTTGATTATCTGTACCGGTCAGGGTGACAACACTGAGTGCAGTAACGCTATCTGTGCCGTTACCCGCATCAACGGTGCTAACACCGGTGAAGGCAATTTCATAACTGGTAACTTCATTATCACCATCAACGGTAAAGCTATCCGCGCCGCTAGTACCCGTTAGAGCTGAAGTTACAGCGCTGGCAATGTCATTGAAAACCAGGTTGCCGGATTCAGCTGTAACTTGATAGTCCGTCCCCGTCAGGGCTAATCCATCACTATAAGCACTGGCATTCAGACTATCGCTACCGCCATTACCTTCTACCGCCGACATGCCGGATACTGTCATGCCGTAAACTTCAACATCCGCATCAGACTGCAGAATGAAGGAGTCCGCACCCGCAGTACCAACCAAACTTGCATTGGTTGCTGTCAGGGCTTCCACGCTATTAAAGGTAATACCACTGCCAGTGGCTTGGTTATCTGTGCCGGTCAGAGTCCAGTTCTCGCCATTAGCACCGGTGACACTGTCAACATCACCACTACCGTCAATAGTGCTGACATTAGTGAAGGCGATGTTATAACTGGTAACTTCGTTATCACCATCAACCGTGAAGCTATCCGCACCACTGCTACCAGTCAGTGCAGAAGTCACTGCACTCACAATACCGTCAAAAGTCAGGCTTCCGGATTCGGCCGTAACTTGATTGTTAGTGCCTGTCAGTGCCAGGCCAGCGCTGTAAGCACTGGCATCCAGGGTGTCGTCACCGCTGTTACCGGCCACCTCGGACATGCCGGAAACCGTCATGCCATTGACTTCGACATCGCCAGCAGAGGTCAAAACGAAATCTTCTACATTGGCAGTGCCCTGAAGGTTGGCATTACTGGCCACCAGAGTTTCCACACCGC
Organism: Microbulbifer maximicatervae (SeqCode); assembly: GCF_052467615.1. Taxonomy (NCBI): domain Bacteria; kingdom Pseudomonadati; phylum Pseudomonadota; class Gammaproteobacteria; order Cellvibrionales; family Microbulbiferaceae; genus Microbulbifer; species Microbulbifer maximicatervae (SeqCode). Next base: position 4,967,914 of record NZ_CP174319.1, on the reverse strand, counting down.
TAAAAGTAATTTCGCTACTTTCTGCTTCGTTATCGTTGGAGGTTAGAGTCCAATCTGCTCCAGTAGCACCGGTAACACTATCTGTACCATTGCCAGTATCAACCGTACTTACATTGGTAAAGGCAATTTCATAACTGGTAACTTCGTTATCACCGTTAACGGTAAAGCTATCTGCACCGCTGGTGCCGGTTAGAGTTGAGGTTGCTGCGCTAAAAATATCATTGAAAACTAAGCTGCCGGACTCAGCCGTAACTTGATAGTCCGTTCCTGTCAGAGCTAAACCATCGCTGTAAGCACTGGCATCCAGGCTGTCGCTACCGCCATTGCCTTCAACAGAAGACATACCGGAAATAGTCATGTTGTAGATGGCGACATCTGCATCCGATTGCAGCACAAAAGCATCTGCACTGGCTGTACCTACCAGGTTTGCATTTACCGCGGTTAGGATTTCTACATTGCTAAACGTAATGCCATTGTTAATAGCTTCATAGTTGGTGCCGGTTAAGGTCCAATCTTTACCATCAGCACCGATAACACTGTCATCACCACCCAGTGCATCCACACTGCTAATACTGCTAAACGCAATTTCATTCGCCGTCAGTGCATTGGTACCGGTGACTTCAAACGAATCATCACCACTTGATGCCTGCAGGCTACCTCCACTCACACTGTCGATATTGCTAAACAAAATCGAATTTGTTGAGGCTTGATTATCTGTGCCGGTCAGGGTGACAACACTGAGTGCAGTAACGCTATCTGTGCCGTTACCCGCATCAACGGTGCTAACACCGGTGAAAGCAATTTCATAACTAGTAACTTCATTATCACCATCAACGGTAAAGCTATCCGCGCCGCTAGTACCCGTTAGAGCCGAAGTTACTGCGCTGGCAATGTCATTGAAAACCAGATTGCCGGATTCAGCTGTAACTTGATAGTCCGTCCCGGTCAGGGCTAATCCGTCACTATAAGCACTGGCATTCAGACTATCGCTACCACCATTACCTTCTACCGCCGACATGCCGGAAACTGTCATGCCGTAAACTTCAACATCCGCATCAGACTGCAGAATGAAGGAGTCCGCACCCGCAGTACCAACCAAACTTGCATTGGTTGCTGTTAGGGCTTCTACGCTGCTAAAGGTAATGCCACTGCCAGTGGCTTGGTAATCTGTGCCGGTTAAAATCCAGTTTTGACCACTAAGACCAGTAACGCTATCGACACCACCCTTCGCATCGATATCGCCAGAAAAGCCACTGAAGCTGATATCGTTAGCAGTAACACTGGTACTGCTGGTCACTACGAAGGTATCTGCATTATCAGACCCCTCCAGGCTACCGCCCGTCACACTGTCGATGCCAAGAAAATCGATCGAGTTGGTTGTAGCTTCATTACCCGTCCCGGTTAGAGTTACAACGCTCTGCGCCACAACACTATCAGAACCGGATCCCGCATCGACTGTGTTTACACCGATGAAGGCAATTTCATAACTGCTAACTTCGTTATCACCGTTAACGGTAAAGCTATCTGCACCGCTGGTGCCGGTTAGAGTTGAGGTTGCTGCGCTAAAAATATCATTGAAAACTAAGCTGCCGGACTCAGCCGTAACTTGATAGTCCGTTCCTGTCAGAGCTAAACCATCGCTGTAAGCACTGGCATCCAGGCTGTCGCTACCGCCATTGCCTTCAACAGAAGACATACCGGAAATAGTCATGTTGTAGATGGCGACATCTGCATCCGATTGCAGCACAAAAGCATCTGCACTGGCTGTGCCTACCAGGTTTGCATTTACCGCGGTTAGGATTTCTACATTGCTAAACGTAATGCCATTGTTAATAGCTTCATAGTTGGTGCCGGTTAAGGTCCAATCTTTACCATCAGCACCGATAACACTGTCATCACCACCCAGTGCATCCACACTGCTAATACTGCTAAACGCAATTTCATTCGCCGTCAGTGCATTGGTACCGGTGACTTCAAACGAGTCATCACTACTTGATGCCTGCAGGCTACCTCCACTCACACTGTCGATATTGCTAAACAAAATCGAGTTTGTTGTGGCTTGATTATCTGTACCGGTCAGGGTGACAACACTGAGTGCAGTAACGCTATCTGTGCCGTTACCCGCATCAACGGTGCTAACACCGGTGAAGGCAATTTCATAACTGGTAACTTCATTATCACCATCAACGGTAAAGCTATCCGCGCCGCTAGTACCCGTTAGAGCTGAAGTTACAGCGCTGGCAATGTCATTGAAAACCAGGTTGCCGGATTCAGCTGTAACTTGATAGTCCGTCCCCGTCAGGGCTAATCCATCACTATAAGCACTGGCATTCAGACTATCGCTACCGCCATTACCTTCTACCGCCGACATGCCGGATACTGTCATGCCGTAAACTTCAACATCCGCATCAGACTGCAGAATGAAGGAGTCCGCACCCGCAGTACCAACCAAACTTGCATTGGTTGCTGTCAGGGCTTCCACGCTATTAAAGGTAATACCACTGCCAGTGGCTTGGTTATCTGTGCCGGTCAGAGTCCAGTTCTCGCCATTAGCACCGGTGACACTGTCAACATCACCACTACCGTCAATAGTGCTGACATTAGTGAAGGCGATGTTATAACTGGTAACTTCGTTATCACCATCAACCGTGAAGCTATCCGCACCACTGCTACCAGTCAGTGCAGAAGTCACTGCACTCACAATACCGTCAAAAGTCAGGCTTCCGGATTCGGCCGTAACTTGATTGTTAGTGCCTGTCAGTGCCAGGCCAGCGCTGTAAGCACTGGCATCCAGGGTGTCGTCACCGCTGTTACCGGCCACCTCGGACATGCCGGAAACCGTCATGCCATTGACTTCGACATCGCCAGCGGAGGTCAAAACGAAGTCTTCTACATTGGCAGTGCCCTGAAGGTTGGCACTACTGGCCACCAGAGTTTCCACACCGCTAAAAGTAATTTCGCTACTTTCTGCTTCGTTATCGTTGGAGGTTAGAGTCCAATCTACTCCAGTAGCACCGGTAACACTATCTGTACCATTGCCAGTATCGACCGTACTTACATCGGTAAAGGCGATGCCATTGGCCGTAACCGCATTATCTCCATTTACGGTAAAGCTTTCGTCGTCACTGGTACCAGTAAGTAGAGAGGTCACGGCACTCACAATACCGCTAAAATTGAGAGACCCAGCGGTGACTTTATTCGCTGTGTCAGTAAGGGTCAGGCCAGCCGTATAAGCACTGGCATCCAAGGTGTCATCACCGTTATTGCCAACCACCTCGGACATACCGGAAACGGTCATGCCATTAACTTCGACATTGCCACCGGAGGTCAAAACGAATTCTTCTACACTGGCGGTACCCTGAAGACTGGCACTGTTGGCCACCAAGGTTTCCACATCACTAAAAGTAATACCGCTACTAGTTTCAGCTTCGTTATCGTTAGAGGTCAGAGTCCAGCTTTCACCGCTGGCGCCTGTAACACTATCATTGCCACCTGCGGCATCAATAGCGCTAAACCCTGCCGTATTTTCCACACTGATCCCATTGGCAGTGACTTCTGTAGTACTCACCACTACAAAGGTATCGTCATTTGCAGAGCCTACAAGGCTGCCACCAGCACTGATACTGTCAATATCGCTGAAAGTAATTAAGCTAGAGATCGCTTCATTGCTGGTACCTGTCAGGGTCACCGTGCCAACTGTGGTAACGCTATCGCTGCCCGTTCCTCCATCGACCGTACTTACATCGGTAAAGGCGATGCCATTGGCCGTAACCGCATTATCTCCATTTACGGTAAAGCTTTCGTCGTCACTGGTACCAGTAAGTAGAGAGGTCACGGCACTCACAATACCGCTAAAATTGAGAGACCCAGCGGTGACTTTATTCGCTGTGTCAGTAAGGGTCAGGCCAGCCGTATAAGCACTGGCATCCAAGGTGTCATTACCGCCATTGCCAACCACCTCAGACATACCGGAAACGGTCATGCCATTAACTTCGACATCGCCACCGGAAGTCAAAACAAATTCTTCTACACTGGCAGTACCTTGAAGATTGGCACTGCTAGCCACCAGGGTTTCTACATCAGTAAAAGTAATGCCGTTATTAGTCGCCTCATTAGCACTGCTTCCCAGTGTCCAGTCTTCTCCACTAACCCCAGTAACACTATCTGTGCCACCCATTGCATCAACACTGTCTATATCGCTGAATGCAATCTGATTAGCCTTCAGGGATTCAAAGCCAGTTACCTCAAAGGTATCGTCCCCTGACGAAGCCTCCAGGCTACCCCCACTAACACTTTCAATATCGCTGAAAGTAATTAGGCTTGAAGTCGCTTCATAGTCAGTTCCTGTCAGAACCACTGTGTCGATCGCAGTGAGACTATCACTACCCGTGCCTGCATCAACTGTATCCACTTCAGTGAAGCTGATACCTGCGGCATTCAAGGCATTATTACCAGTGACTGTGAAACTATCTGCACCACTAGTACCGATAAGTGCTGAAGAAACCGCATCAGTAATGTTGTAAAACACTAATGTGTCGGCGATGACCTTATTATCCGTGTCGGTGAGTGTCAGGCCATCATCAAAACTCTTGGCATCTAGGGTGTCACTACCATCGTTGCCAAACACTTCGGACATACCGGAAACAGTCATGCCATTGACTTCGACATCGCCAGCAGAGGTCAAAACGAAGTCTTCTACATTGGCAGTACCCTGAAGGTTGGCACTACTGGCCACCAGAGTTTCCACACCGCTAAAAGTAATTTCGCTACTTTCTGCTTCGTTATCGTTGGAGGTTAGAGTCCAATCTGCTCCAGTAGCACCGGTAACACTATCTGTGCCATTGCCAGTATCAACCGTACTTACATCAGTAAAAGCGATACCATTAGCCGTAACCGCATTGTCTCCATTTACGGTAAAACTCTCGTCGTCACTGGTACCGGTGAGCAGGGAGGTCACGGCACTCACAATGCCGCTAAAGTTGAGAGAACCAGTCGTGACTTTATTCGCTGTGTCAGTAAGAGTCAGGCCAGCACTATAAGCACTGGCATCCAGGGTGTCGTCACCGCTGTTACCAGCTACCTCGGACATGCCGGAAACGGTCATGCCATTGACTTCGACATCGCCAGCGGAGGTCAAAACGAAGTCTTCTACATTGGCAGTGCCCTGAAGGTTGGCACTACTGGCCACCAGAGTTTCCACACCGCTAAAAGTAATTTCGCTACTTTCTGCTTCGTTATCGTTGGAGGTTAGAGTCCAATCTACTCCAGTAGCACCGGTAACACTATCTGTACCATTGCCAGTATCGACCGTACTTACATCGGTAAAGGCGATGCCATTGGCCGTAACCGCATTATCTCCATTTACGGTAAAGCTTTCGTCGTCACTGGTACCAGTAAGTAGAGAGGTCACGGCACTCACAATACCGCTAAAATTGAGAGACCCAGCGGTGACTTTATTCGCTGTGTCAGTAAGGGTCAGGCCAGCCGTATAAGCACTGGCATCCAAGGTGTCATCACCGTTATTGCCAACCACCTCGGACATACCGGAAACGGTCATGCCATTAACTTCGACATTGCCACCGGAGGTCAAAACGAATTCTTCTACACTGGCAGTACCCTGAAGACTGGCACTGTTGGCCACCAAGGTTTCCACATCACTAAAAGTAATACCGCTACTAGTTTCAGCTTCGTTATCGTTAGAGGTCAGAGTCCAGCTTTCACCGCTGGCGCCTGTAACACTATCATTGCCACCTGCGGCATCAATAGCGCTAAACCCTGCCGTATTTTCCACACTGATTTCATTGGCAGTGATTTCTGTATCGCTTATCACGACAAAGGTATCGTCATTTTCAGAGCCTGTGAGGCTGCCGCTAGTGCTGATACTGTCAATATCGCTGAAAGTAATTAAGCTAGAGATCGCTTCATTGCTGGTACCTGTCAGGGTCACCGTGCTAGCCGTGGTAACGCTATCGCTGCCCGTTCCTCCATCGACCGTACTTACATCGGTAAAGGCGATGCCATTGGCCGTAACCGCATTATCTCCATTTACGGTAAAGCTTTCGTCGCCACTGGTACCAGTGAGTAGAGAGGTCACGGCACTCACAATACCGCTAAAATTGAGAGACCCAGCGGTGACTTTATTCGCTGTGTCAGTAAGGGTCAGGCCAGCCGTATAAGCACTGGCATTCAAGGTGTCATCACCGTTATTGCCAACCACCTCGGACATACCGGAAACGGTCATGCCATTAACTTCGACATTGCCACCGGAGGTCAAAACGAATTCTTCTACACTGGCAGTACCCTGAAGACTGGCACTGTTGGCCACCAAGGTTTCCACATCACTAAAAGTAATACCGCTACTAGTTTCAGCTTCGTTATCGTTAGAGGTCAGAGTCCAGCTTTCACCGCTGGCGCCTGTAACACTATCATTGCCACCTGCGGCATCAATAGCGCTAAACCCTGCCGTATTTTCCACACTGATTCCATTGGCAGTGACTTCTGTAGTACTCACCACTACAAAGGTATCGTCATTTTCAGAGCCTGTGAGGCTGCCGCTAGTGCTGATACTGTCAATATCGCTGAAAGTAATTAAGCTAGAGATCGCTTCATTGCTGGTACCTGTCAGGGTCACCGTGCTAGCCGTGGTAACGCTATCGCTGCCCGTTCCTCCATCGACCGTAATTACATCGGTAAAGGCGATGCCATTGGCCGTAACCGCATTATCTCCATTTACGGTAAAGCTTTCGTCGCCACTGGTACCAGTGAGTAGAGAGGTCACGGCACTCACAATACCGCTAAAATTGAGAGACCCAGCGGTGACTTTATTCGCTGTGTCAGTAAGGGTCAGGCCAGCCGTATAAGCACTGGCATTCAAGGTGTCATCACCGTTATTGCCAACCACCTCGGACATACCGGAAACGGTCATGCCATTAACTTCGACATTGCCACCGGAGGTCAAAACGAATTCTTCTACACTGGCAGTACCCTGAAGACTGGCACTGTTGGCCACCAAGGTTTCCACATCACTAAAAGTAATACCGCTACTAGTTTCAGCTTCGTTATCGTTAGAGGTCAGAGTCCAGCTTTCACCGCTGGCGCCTGTAACACTATCATTGCCACCTGCGGCATCAATAGCGCTAAACCCTGCCGTATTTTCCACACTGATTTCATTGGCAGTGATTTCTGTATCGCTTATCACGACAAAGGTATCGTCATTTTCAGAGCCTGTGAGGCTGCCGCTAGTGCTGATACTGTCAATATCGCTGAAAGTAATTAAGCTAGAGATCGCTTCATTGCTGGTACCTGTCAGGGTCACCGTGCTAGCTGTGGTAACACTATCGCTGCCCGTTCCTCCATCGACCGTGCTTACATCGGTAAAGGCAATACCGTTCACCGTGACCGCATTATCACTATTCACGGTGAAACTTTCGTTACCACTAGTGCCGGTCAGCGTTAAGGTCTCTGCGTCAGTAATTCCTTTAAAGAGCAAAGAGCCAGCAGTAACCTGGCTAGATTCGCCATTGAGGGCTAAACCAGCATCAAAAGCTGTAGCATCAAGAGTGTCATCGCCACTTCTGCCGCGTACCTCAGTCATACCTGAAACGGTCATGCCATTGACTGCGACATCACCGCCTGAGGTCAGAACGAACTCTTCTATACCAGAGGTACCCCGTAGATAGGTATTAGTAGCCTCCAGGATTTCTACATCGCTAAAAGTAATATCGCTACTTTCAGCTTCGTTATCGTTGGAGGTCAGAGTCCACCTTTCACCATCCTCTCCAATAACATTGTCTTCACCACCTGCGGCATTAATAGCGCTAAACCCTGCCGTATTTTCCACACTAATTTCATTGGCAGTGATTTCTGTATCGCTTATCACGACAAAGGTATCGTCATTTTCAGAGCCTGTGAGGCTGCCGCTAGTGCTGATACTGTCAATATTACTAAACGTAATTAAGCTCGTTTCGGCTTCGTTATCCACTCCTGTCAGGGTCGTAGCATCGATCGCAACGATACTATTATCACCGCCACCTAAATCGACCTCTTCAACGCTATTGAAAGAAAGAGTATCGAGCGTAAATGCATTATCACCAGTGATGGTTATTGCATTATCACTATCTGACAAAGTGAAAATATCAGTGCCGGTTCCACCTGTAACTGTACCTGTACCTGTTACAAAAATATCACCTAACGTATTGGTAGTATTAGAGCCCGTTTGATAACCCACATTCAATAGAAAGTCGGCAGCTGAGATGGTGGCAGAATTGGTAAATGCCCCACCAACCTTCACATCAAGCAGACCAGCATCAAAAGCTATATTTCCGGCGTTCGTGAAATCTCCTCCCGCCAAAATTTCAAGTCCGCCTGCTGTATCATTAGTAATGCTATATCCACTTTCAATTAATACATTACTATAAGAGTTCAGAGTAAGTGTGGTGTCTTCATCCCAATCGATATCAGCGAGAACTCGAATACCGTCAGAAAAATCACTTGTAGTAGGGTCTGCCGGAGTCACGCTTCCATCAGGACCGCTTCCGGAATCTTCATCGGTTAGCAGAATTTCTACGTCAGAACCGCTAAGGGCAGTCACTAGAGAAGTTACTGAAATACAGTTTGCTGAGGAACAGTCACCTTCAATAATATCCATCCAGCCTGGATCTAACAGCCAGAGACCATTCTCCCCATCGCCATGGCTAAGGGTAGAGATAGACATATTCCCTTCATCCAGATCCAGATAGATCTTGCCAGAAGTTTCTATCAAACCACCATCACCGCCATCTGTCCCTGACTCCGCAAGAACTGTACCGCCAAACTTTGTGGTGACATCGGACCAAACAATGACAGTACCGCCATCGGCGTTACCAACGCCACTAGCATCGATATAAGCGTCCGCTGTAACCGTAGTTGTTTCAGCATTGCGAATATCAACGTTATTTCCTTGATAATCTCCACCAATAAGGACTTTGCCACCAGAGGAAGTGCCACTAGCATTAATATTCCCGCTGACAATGACTTCATCACCTAAAACAGCAACATCACCACCATTGCCAGAGTCAGCCGCTACTGAAATATCTCCGCGGAGCTCGGCAAAATCGCCCTCCAATACAACCTCACCACCAGCGCTACCTGATGCATCTAGGGTTCCGTTACTAACAACACCAGAGCCAGAACCAAATAGACGAATCTTTCCACCACTGGTATCGATACCACGCGCGGTAATCGTACCCTCATTGTTCACTGCAGCAGTAAACAAGTCACCGGACACGCTGGCTTCCATTAAAACCTGAGCGCCTTCAATGGCTCCTTCATTTAATACAGCACTGTCAAGTCCTAGGTCATTTTCCATAACCTCTTTGGTGACTTTGATACCTATCATTCCATCGGCATCAAAAGTTAATAAGGCTTCATCGGCTGCTGCCAAGCTGACGAGCTCAGCACTGATCAAGCCGGTAGACGAGTTTGTAACCTGCTTACCTACCAGGATCGCGCTGGATGCATTAATTACTCCGCGGTTAACAACAACACCAGAAGAACCCGACTCACCTTTAAAGGCAAAATCACCATTCATAAAGTCTTCTGGGCTCATATCAAGCCCAGAAGCGGTTATAGCGCCGACATTAACTGTGGCTGTTTCAGTAAAAAGAACTCCTCGCGGATTCACCAGGATAACGTGTCCGTTGGCCTCTATCGCACCTTGAATGGTAGTGACATCCTGATCCAGAATTCGGTTAAGTACGATAGAAGAGGAGTCCGGCTGTAGGAATTGGATCAGCTCTTCTTCGCTTAAGTTAAAAGAATCCCAGTCAATTGATAACAGGTCTGTTACCTGATCAACCGTTGTTGTAGCCCCGTCAACATCAATAGTGCCGCTACCGCCGGTTACCACTCCGCCTTCAGGTCCGGCATGAACAATCGGACTAATTAGCCCTGCAAACAGACCAGCATAGGCAAAACTTGACACCTTAATGGCACTTGCTAATTTTCTTAACTCAAGCTTTTTGTTTTTGGCTTTCATACCAGCACCTTGCGAAGAGGAACCTTGCTACTTATAGGTTTCTAGGAAACAGTATTTGTTCAGTTATAAAAAACGGAGAAATCAGCGTAGACGGTGGGTTCGTCTTTACCAATTGCTATATTCGTTATCGAGGAACTCGACATAATTGGCCAGGCTACAGAGACCTTACTCGAGAAGCTGTCACTCCAATTCATCTTAAACAGCATTCCGCCTCCAGAAAATCGAGCCCAATCATCCTCAAGGGAATCTTCATAATTATTTACATAGCCATATCCAACATCAGCGATCAGTGCAACTTGGAAAATATCATTCAAACGCTGATTGAACAGAATTGGATTCATGAACTCAGGAAAATTGACATACCACTCTGCGGAAACGACGGCTCCCATATCAGCAGAAAAATCTCTTGCAGAGAAAGCACGCACGCCATTAGCACCACCGAGAGACAATTGCTCAAATCCAGGAAGGCTGCTTTCACTATACTGTGCTCTTCCTTTTACGATCAGCCTTGAATGGTCATCAGTAAAGGGCATTGGAAGGAAGATCAGAGAGCTGGTATTAATTGCCAACTTATTAAATTCATCTCCCCTTCCTTCCTCAACCGTATTTTGATGCTCACCATACTGCGCGGTCGCACTCAATATATTCAGCATGGAAAGGAAACCATTAGAGAGACTATCCATATAGACACCGACTTCACCCCCATAGACGTGATCGCTGGTGAACTCAATAATCCCTTCCAAATCTGATTTCTTTTCTGTTAGGCCAAAGGAACCTGTGAAGTTAAAATCCCTTGAACGCCGAAATTTATGATCTAAAGACAGCGCGTAACTTTTGTTTACACCCGAAATTTCCAGTAAGTTAATTACGTTATCGTCATCTTCTTCATCAAAAAGATTAAACTCATTGTGATCTGCAGATATTTCCAGTCGAGTGCGTGGGCCAAATAAAGGAAAACTATACCTAAACTGTCCGAGGTCAGAGCCATAATAGCTGTTAGACCCTGGATTTGACTTTAGGTACCCTAAAGTTAAAGCATCACCGATTCCTAGAGGATTCAACCAGTCTACGGTTGCATAAACCCTTTCACTACCGGTATATAGAGAACCGTGATTATCAGCTCTAAATGAAGCGCGCCAGGAATCCGACTCACGTACTTTTAAATTAAGCTTGGTTTCACCGGGGTTGTCGCCCGCACTAAAGTAGCCGGTAACGTTTAAGCCTGGCAAGTCATTAAGTAAATATAACCCTTCCTCGATATTCTCGTGATTTACCAGATGGCCACGCTGATCTTCAAAGGGTTCTGCCAGTTTTTCGTCTGTGTACTCTTCGTTATCTTCAGCAACAACCTGCCCTAGAAGCCCCTCCTGTACCGTAAGAGTGACCACTCCATTTTCTACGTCTTGAGCGGGAATTTGCACTTGGGCCAAAAACAGCCCCTGGCGACGATAGAAGCTTGTCAATTCAGCAGCAATCTCTTCGAGATCGCCATAGCTTAAGCCTCTCTCTTTATTTTGTTTTTCAATTACACTTACCAGCTTCTTAAGCTCAGCAGGCCCCAAGCCACCAGGATTAAATTGAGCATTCATATTGCCCAGTAATATTGCCAGCTCTTCCAGGTTGTCTACGGTATAACCGCTAGCGAGGATTTGATCCTCTTTCATAAATTTAGCCCGAAGTTCCTCTGCCATTTCCTCTACGGTTTCCCGGGAAATACCAAATTCGGGATACTCTTCTAAGCGATGAAACTTAAATTCTTTTACAGTAATCCGCGGCCCCTGATTTCTCTGAGAGATTTCAGGAATTTCTGTATTTAAGTTGGGGTCTTCAGCTTCATAAGTACGCTGGAGAAAGTCTTGGGTTACATCCACTTCATTAATAGTAGACGTATCCTGATTAAAAGCTTCCCGCACTCGGTTGCGAAAACTAGATCCATCCTCCTGGGCAAAAGCCGGTACTTGCGATACAAGAAAGCCAGCACCTACAAATAATGCCAACTTACTTTTTCCTAGCCCAAGCATATTTCCCCCAGTTTTAATCTCTTAATCTTTAATCTAACCAACTCAACTATCGTATCGATATTCGCTGGTAATTGTTTAATCTAGTTAACATCTCTAACAACACGGAAACCAGTAAACTCATCGGGCTGGCCATTATGAAGCTTCTTGGTTGTTGCCAGGCAACGGCTCATTGGATCTATGCGGCTACCTCCCAAAGCGAGCAATTCGCCCTCTGTACCTAATCCCCACTCCTGGACATTACCTACAGCATTAAGCAACCCAAACCCATTAGAGGAGCCAGCCCGGGCAGGTACCAACTCAGCACCTTTTTCAATACCGCCATACTTCAAATGACAGTTTCGATCTGCTACTTCATCTTCCCCCCTGGCACTTGCAGCAGCAAACCACTCCTGCTCAGAAGGTAGGCGGTAGCGGTAGCCGGTCTCATCACTGAGCCAACTTAAATAAGCCTCTGCAATTGCCAGGGATAAGTTATTTACCGGCAAGTCCGTTGCTTCTGGAGTCTGCTCTCCGCACTGACCAGCAATACGGCAGAATTGAGCCAACTCAGTGCTGCTAACCTCATATTTACCCACAGCCAGTGGCCGGCCACTCAAACCTTTAATCACCACCATTGCAGGCCCCTTGCTGCCATCCGCAAGACGATCACGACAGGTGTAACGATCACCACGCCGACCGCTGCCCGGAACCAGGTGCCCACAAAAATCCAGCTTAAAGTCTTTCAGTGGTTGGTATGCGGGCAGTAGAGCCCTGAATTGATCAACCAGGGCTTCCGTCTGAATCGGATCCTTGGTTCCGAGATTGGATGCGCAATTTACCAGCTCTTCGCCCACCACTGGACGGATCTTCAAGGCTTTTGCACTATCCAGCTTTGCCAGGCTGGACAACTGTGAACCTATTGCAGTGGCACTCATGGAAAAGCTGCAGGTGAGTGCTACTTCCATATCATCGAGCACAGCATCAATCTGCCGTTGCTTTTGCGCAGCCAAGCGGCGACGCTCCGCCCGCTCTTCCGCCAGGCGGATACGCTCCGCTTCACGCTCTTCAGCAATCCGCTCCGCTTCAAGGCGAGCGCGCAGGTTCTCTCTATCATTCGCCAGCTGAGTTTTGATAGCCTCAGCTTCTTTAGACTCACCATACCAGTTGGCAACCCCCGCCAGCATGACATCGGCCTGATCGAGGTTACCCAGGTTTAACTGACCGGTTGCAGCAGCCAGGAAAAGCTCTGATACCTGGCGACGGGAGGAATCCAGGAACTCTTTATCCGCAGGATTCAGCTCAGAATACTCCTCCAACTCCAGTTGAAGATCTCGCTCCCAGGCTGGAGTCAAAATACTCAGGCCAATCAACCGGGTGATAGCCTCTTTCTTATCAGCAATACGCCTGGCCAATAGCTCCTGTTCGTGCTTGCGTTCGAGCTCGATTCTGACTCGCTCTTGCTCTACAGCATTTTGCTGCTGCAGATGGCCATAACCCACAACAGCACCTCCCAACACCATGACAAACGCACTGCCTAGTACCCACTTCCAGGCATGGCTAACAAAGAACGCCTGTACAAACTTCTCTACGGTACTGGTGCGGTTTTCGCGCTTTAGTTCGAGTGCTGACTCAAGTGCGCGCCACTGCCTGCGATTAAGCCCTTTGATCCGCTTGGGCCGCAGGCCCTGCTCCATGGCCTTATCGGCAGGTGTCTTGTCATAAGGGTGGCGCCCGCAGAATAGTTCGTAGGCAACACAACCCAACGCAAATACATCATCACTTGGTGCCGGTTCAGCTCCCTTGAGCATCTCAAGGCTCGCATATGCCGGAGTTAGGGCTCCAAGAGTGCCAGCGTCAAATACTGTCGTTTCGCCAGCTTTATTTGCGATTCCCCCTTCAGAAACAGCTCGGGCAATACCGAAGTCAAATACTTTTGCACCTTTCTTATTGGTGACAAAAATATTGCCTGGCTTAAAGTCCGAGTGAACAATTTTATGGGAGTGGGCATATATCAGGGCTTGGGAGATATCCCAAAATACCGAGCGGGCACGCTCGGGCTCCAACCCAACATCGGCATGATCGCGCAACAACTTGTCCAATGGAGCACCCTCAAGGAACTCCATTGTCATAAATACGCGATCTCCATCGCGGTCAAAATCGTAAACCGTTACGATATTAGGGTGAGCAAGCGTTTGTGACTTGCGCGCTTCCCGCTGGAGAGAAATAAAAGCATCGGGGTGCTTTTGGAAATCATCATTAAGCAGCTTGATAGCGACATAGGGCTCGCTGTCACTGGCTTCTAATTTACGGCGGTCAAGGGCTTTGTAAACTGCCCCCATTCCCCCAACACCCAGGAGTTTGTCAAGCTCAAATCGACCTTTGATTACAGTTTTGGTCACTGCATTTGAGCCGGAAGCTTCAAAGGGTTCAGGTATTACTGCCGAATCGGCAGAAACCCCACCCAAAACTTCATTGGCCCCAGCCCCACTTCCCATCCGATTAGGATTAGGGGAAGGCGCAAAGACAGTAGCATCTGAGCTAAAGCTGGCAGCAGCCGAAGGGATTACCGGTTGGGCACCTTTAACCGGGGGGTGATCATTTGCTCCAGTCTTATCCTGCTGCACAACAACGGTGATATCACCATCTTCTGTCAGCCCGCTGGTTGATTGGCCTGAGCCCGGCGGAGTGTCACTCGGCCGAACAATACGCGTCTTATCGTTCAATTCCGCCTCCATGGGAAACCATTACGACACATCCAAATCCGCAAAAACTTTGTTATTGATCTAATGGGCAAGGCAATAAAGTAGGGTGCGAAGTATATCGAACAGCCTATGTGGCAACAATGAATCAATATTCAAATAAATTTGCCTTAACACGCCATCAAACTATTATTTTGATCCAGCCCCCGAAAACACTGAGTATCACTTCTCTATATGGCTGAATTACATATTATTACAAAGCAAGCTTATCAAAAAAATACCAGTAAATGCTTTCAAATAGATATTTGACTGTCAATCGATATCCATGACTCAAACCACTTATTTATCCCCATTAGAGGTTTGTTACTTTTTAGCAATATTAAATTAGTGTCAGAGTCAATTAGGGCAAACGGGCATAAATCGTAACAGCATAAAATTGCCTCTCGAAATTAGTGCCAGAGTCGATTAAATAACTCGAAAATTAGTTTGTTTTTAGCTTTCTCTTTGTTTAAATCATCACAGTTGCCACCGCGACGACCACCTGAACTACTGCGAATCGCGGTGGTAAGGGATTAACCACCAACATCACACGCCAACTAATGAGGGACATCCCATGGCTATCTACATGAACTACAACAACAAAGCCATCAAAGGCAATGTTACTGCTTCCGGCTACGAGGACTGGATCGAAATTGACAGCTTCAACTTCGGTGTTGGCCGCGGCATTACCATGGAAGCTGGCGCCATGTCAAACCGCGAAGCTTCTCGCCCAAGCCTGAGCGAAGTAAGCTTCACTAAGCGCATCGACGCTGCTTCCGGCGGTCTGTTCAAATCTTCTGTAACCGGTGACGAAGGTGTTACCGTTGAGATCCACGTAGTACAAACCGGTGCTAACTCTGTAGAGAAGTACGCTGTTTACAAACTGGAAAACACCCTGATTTCCTCCTACAGCATCGGTGCTTCCGCTGGTGGCGCTCCGGCTGAGTCTGTATCCCTGAGCTACGCTAAAATCGAAGCGGACCTCAACCACGCAGACAAGACCAACAAGAACCCCAAAAATATGCGTGTTGGATACGACCTGGAAACAGCCAAGCCGCTGTAAGCCAGCAGAACCTGATCTGCATATACAATGGTCTGCAGGAAATTCTGCAGACCATTATTTAGCAGTTATTTAGCTGAGCGCTTATTGAGTTTTCAGCTAAATAACTGAATGTATAATAACTAGTACTATTCTCCAAGGCACCGTAGGGATAGTAGGGGCTGCCCATGACTACATTAAATCAAGATAGAAGACTGATTAAAGTCGACAGCCCGCTCGGCACGGATGCGGTAATCGCTACCAGCCTGCAAGGCGAAGAGCACATATCCAAACTCTTCCGCTATGAACTTCAGCTCCTGTCCGATGACCATGCAATAAGCCAGAAAGATATCGTCGGCAAGGCTGTTACCGTTTCTGTACACCACTCAGAAACTCCTCGCTATATCAATGGTTACGTTACTCAACTGTCTCTGCGCGATGTAAATGCTGAGGGAGTACGAAGTTATAGCGCCACGATTCAACCAGGCCTTTGGTTTACCAGCCTCGGGGGTTCCAACAGAATTTTTGAAAAGAAATCTGCTAAACAGATTCTTGAAGAAGTTTTGGGCGAGTACAGCAAAGTTGTAAAACTAAGCGTTAAATTAAATGCTGAATATATAACTCGTGAATATTGTGTGCAGTTTGATGAAAGTGATTTTGAATTCATCAATCGCCTTATGGCTGAAGAGGGTATCTCCTATTACTTCAAGCACTCAAATGGGCAACACGAACTTGTACTTTGTGATGATAGCCAGGATTTCTATGACTGCGAAAGCGAACAGATAGAATACGATGGGAGCGGTAGTCATCCGACAAAAAATACCGTAAGTAGCTGGCAGCGAAATTTCAATTATCATGGTGGCGGCTTTGAACTGAAAGATTATTGTGAGTTCACCGCAACAAAAGATAATAAGCAGCAAGTTAAAACCACCAGCCAACTAAATGATGTCAGCAATTACATGCGCGGCCTTTATGGGCTAAATCATTTTCAGGCTGACGGTGAAAATAAGCACAAATTTACAGATAGCTACCATAAGGCGCTAGCCGAGCGCTCAATGGAAGCACAAGAAGCTTTATTTGATGTGAGCCATGGGCGCAGTGACTGCCCCTCATTCACAGCTGGCGGCCGCTTTAATTTTGACCACACATTATCGTCAGAAAAAGGGAAGTACCTGATTACTTCCGTACATATCTCTGCTACAGACGGCAATAGTGCGGAAACACATTTCCACAATACTTTCAGTTGCATTCCATCATCAGTAACTCCAAGACCTGAGCCAAATATTTTTGCGAAGAAGGTACACTCTCCGCAAGTCGCACGCGTTCTTGAAGTTAAGGCCACCACTTCTGATAGTTCACAAGACCCCTACACCCAAATCAAAGTCAAGTTCCCATGGAATTCACAGCAGAACAGCTGTTGGGTACGGGTGATGCAGTCATTTGCCGGAAAAAACTGGGGCGCCAACTTTGTCCCCAGAGTCAATCAAGAAGTTATTGTTACTTATATTAATGGTGATCCAGATAGACCACTGATAACTGGAGCCGTATATAACGGTGATAATCCTGGTCCCAACTACACTGCGACTCAAAGCGGCTGGAAAACTGAGTATGAAGGTAGCGCCTTTAACGAACTTCGATTTGATGACAAAGGCGGAAGCGAAGAGCTTTATATGGAAGCCGGCAAAGACCATAACTTTGTCGTCCATAATGACCAAACAGGTAAGATAGAGAACAAACAGACCCTTGAGGTTAAGCAAGACCGGACTATTACGGTTACCGATGGCAGTGAAGTTGTCACCATCTCAAAAGGTGATCAGAAACTCAATGTCAGTAAAGGCAATCAAGTTGTAACTATCGGGTCAGGAAATCACACACTCAAGGTCAGTAAAGGTTCTCAAACTACTGATGCAATGGGTGCAATTAAGATTTCCTCCAAAGCATCCATTGAATTAAAAGTCGGCGGTAGCAGTATTAAACTGACTCCAGCTGGTATCACCATCAAAGGAACAATGCTTTCCTGTAAGGGCGACGCTACTGCAGAAGTTAAAGGTGGCGGGATGCTGACCCTGAAAGGCGGCGTAACCATGATTAACTGATGGGGATATACCAATGACAGACCTCATTAAAGTAGAAGCTCTCACCGCAGATGAGCTACTTAAGAACTTTGAAGTTAGTGACGAGGCAGAAGATCATCTGGTACCGGATACAGCACCAGAAGTCAGCATAAACCGCCTTGTGGAAGCAGGCCTATTTCCAGACGCAATCAAGTTGCTTGCTCATGGCCTACCAAAGCGGGAAGCCGTGTGGTGGGCTTGCCTCGCGGCCCGAGATATCCAGGGCCCTCAAACTGACGATGACAATGTGAATGCGCTAAATGCAGCAGAGACTTGGGCCAAAAAGCCCAGTGAAGAAGCCCGCTTACGCTGCAAACTATTCGGCGATAAAACAAAACATAAAACTCCAGCGAGCTGGGCGGCTACTGCAGCGAGTTGGTGTCATGGCAGCTTAGCAGCCGAAGGTGAGCCGGTAGTAGAGCCGCCAGAACACCTTTATGCTCATGCAGTCGCAGGCAGTGTTACCCTTGCTGCCGTGCTATCTGACCCAGTCGATCCAAACAAAAGGTTCATGCGCTATATGGAGCAAGGTCTCGATCTAGCACGAGGCGGAAACGGTAGGGTTGAGGGATAAACTATGGGTAAGCCAGCTTCCCGTATTGGTGATATGCACGTATGCCCAATGGTCACCGGCACAGTACCTCATGTGGGTGGCCCAGTAGTAAGCCCAGGAGCACCCACCGTTATCATCGGTGGGATGCCTTCAGCAACCGTTGGTAGCACTTGTACCTGTGTTGGACCGCCCGATACGGTCGCCATGGGAAGTACAACGGTAATGCTGCAAAAGAAACCTGCAGCAAGAATGGGAGACACCACAGGGCATGGTGGAAAAATAGTTATTGGTTGCCCTACAGTATTGATAGGCGGATAAAATAGGTCCATCCCGCGTACTAACTAAGTACGGTGTGTCGGCATAGATAAAATTGGAAACTGGTGTTATCCAATTAAGATCATCCCATATCTATGCTTAAGAGTACTCACACAAGTCCACTCTTATCGAGTGGGCATCTCTCTGCCACACCATATCTGCTGAATAAAGATAACGGCTTAAAATATATGCCCTAGTACACAAGACAATATTTCTGTGTACTAAAAGTGACGCCCTCTTTTATTAGGATATTTAGCCGACCGCAATGGTAAAGCTAGCTATCTAGCACAATTATTTTAAATCCAAAAATCGTTACTCGTACATTAACGCATGTCTTGCATAGGCTTAGGAAAACCTACCTAAGAACCGGAAATATTAAACAACTTTATTCAGCTAAAAATAGCACAGAATTACCAATCAAATATAAACAATATGTTTATATAACCTACGGATCACTAATTAAAATATTTCACACAATAAATTTTCATTAACAATATATTTTCGATGACTCTTTATTAAAGAACTTAGCCTAGGACCGAAATATAAGTAAAGATTACAACCAACCAGAAAATAATCACTTTAGCCAAAATGGCCAGAGGGTTTTTACCATGCAAAAGAAACATAAATTTAAATTATTTTTAATATCTTTTTTATTAATTGCCATATCACCTGGAGGGACTAACGCTATGGCTTCATTCAACCCCTTTAAAGCTTGTACATTTTCAGAAATGAAAATCAAGTTAACACTAAATGGCGAGCCTGTATCAGGGGCTAAGATCACACGCTCCATACAATGGCAAAAAGAATGGATAGATACATTTACATCCGATGAGGATGGAGTAGCAATTCTTCCATCCAAATTTGCTAGCTCTTTAACTCAGGTATTGCCAGTTGAGTTTGTGTCTGCCCAGAAAATCACAGTTGAGCATAATGATCATTCCTACAAAATCTGGGTATACGCAAAAAGACACCCGGAAGAGAACTCAGAACTTGATGGAAAGCCCTTTAACTTAACCTGTGAACTTTCAGACGAATTACAACTAGAAGAGGTTTTTGATTCATATTTAAAAACCTCCTGCAAATTTACCTAAACTTAGAAACAAGGATGACAACACTATGCTCAGCCCAAAATACAGCGCTAAACTTGCTGCTGACACATATCTTGTTAAAGAACCTAATACCCGGGAACTTTTCTTTGATGCCTATAAAGATGATTTTGAAATTGATGAAGAATTGTCAAGCAAATTCAATGGGGAAGCCGGCGCTCTTGTCCTAATAAAAAGTACAGACACAAGAGGCATAGTACTTTCGGGAAAAAAACAATATAAAGGACAAGCTTTTGTAAGCATACTAGGTACTGATAGCCTATATGATGTATTAACTGACCTAAATGCTGGTGTGAAAAGATTTCATACTGGGGGGGCTGTCCATCAAGGTTTTTTTTATACTTTTGAGTCTTTTTTACCTAAACTGGAAAACTTTGCTCGAAATCTTCCAAAAGACATTCATACGATCCATTGCGTTGGACATAGTCTTGGTGGTGCATTAGCAACTCTTGCTGCAGACTGGCTTTCATCACATACAGGTAAATCTGTAAAGCTGTATACATTTGGCAGCCCTCGAGTGGGACTTGATCACTTTGCCAGTGGCTGCAAAAGGAAACTGAAGGCTGAGAATATTTATCGCGTTTATCATCGTGCTGATCCTGTTCCTATGGTGCCTACTTGGCCATTTATCCACGTTCCAAATGGTGGGACTGGAGACTTTGAACTGCCAACCCCAAGCCTCAACCCAGGAACAAACCATAGCAGTAAGACTTATATAAAGTCTGTTTCTCCAAACGGAACAGGTCTGGATTGGAATGATGTAAAACTCAGAAAACCTAAAGGTAGCCTAGAAAAAAGTGTTGAAGCATGGTTAAGATCTGATGGTATTCTCTCACTAACTATGAATACGGCATGGATAGCTGGGGAGGCATTGCTTTGGGTGCTCAAGAAGATCACTCATCTTGCAGGAATTTCTTTAATCGTGACCGGCGGGACAACCTTTACACTTCTAGATAGACTTGCAATATTTCTACACAAAGCTTACCAGATTAGTAAGGATATCTCTTTTTGGATTTTGCGACTTATCCGTAGGCTGGCACAACTGATCGGACTTACTATTGTTGAAGGTACTGATATCACGGTTTCCTTTATTCGTATGGTATTTCTACGTATGCACCGCGCTGTTTCTGACTTAGTAATGAGGGCAGGAAGACCAAACCAGTAATTATTTCTTAAGACCTGTTGTATCTATATGGTTATTAGTGGTACCAAGCCCAGCAATGATTTTTTATTAATATCACTGCCGGGCTTATATACAATTCTCTATTCTACAGTGTAACTAAAGTCCCCTTCTTCCGTTGCGGATACTTTAATTGCTTTAACTTCTTCACCGCGCGCCATTTTATCCAAACATTCACTAGCCAATTCCGGCAATAATGTTTTGTTCAGAATAACTTCAATATTACGAGCACCTGTATCAGCTTCGTGGCAACGAGCAACGATGTTAATCAAAACATCCTCGTCATAGCTAAAGGAAGCTCCGTAATGCTCGTGAACGCGCTTTTCAATCTTACGCATATTGATTCTGCAAATCTCTACCAGATTCTCATCATCGAGAGGGTAATAAGCAATCACATTTGCTCGACCGAGGAAAGCAGGCTTGAATTTTTGTAGCAGATGTGGGCGGATATTATCCATCAATACATCTGGCTCGGGCTTTTCTTCTACCTGATTGAAGATAGCTCTAATTGCATCCTCCCCTGCATTGGAGGTCATAATTATTACGGTATTCTTGAAGTCGATATCCCTTCCTTCACCGTCTTTAATAGTCCCCTTGTCAAACAGGTTATAGAAAACATCCTGTACACCTGGGTGAGCTTTTTCCATCTCATCCAATAAGATTACTGAATAAGGCTTACGGCGTGCAGCTTCGGTAAGAACTCCGCCCTCTCCGTAGCCTACATAGCCGGGAGGAGAGCCCAACAGCATAGATACTTTATGCTCTTCCTTGAATTCAGCCATATTGATGGTCGTGATATTTTGCTCTCCACCAAACAGCTCGTCAGCCAAGGCAAGGGCAGTCTCTGTTTTACCTACACCACTGGTACCACAGAACATAAACACACCCACCGGTTTACGCGGGTCTGTCAAGCCTGCTCGAGAAGTGCGAATTGCCTGAGATACAGCCTCAATAGCATGAGGTTGGCCAATAACACGCTTATTAAGGCGCTCTGCCAAAGTCTTCACAGCAATGATTTCATCGCTAACCATCTTACCGACAGGAATTCCAGTCCAGTTGGCAACTACTGCGGCAATAGCCTGTTCATCAACAGCTGGCTGCATTAACGGGGTATCCCCCTGGATAACCTCCAAGTCCGCAGTTAATGTTTTGAGCTGTTGCTGATAGTCGGCTAATAAGGCCTCGTCGGGTGTATCTTCACCTTCACCACCTTGGGCCTTCATAAACTCTACATCGATCTGATCGCGGAGTTGTTGAATCTGTCCGATTAGCTCATTTTCTTTAAGCAATTGCTGTTCGAGAACTTCCAAACGCTTTTCTTCGGAAGCTTTAAACTCTTTTAGCTCTGCCAGTTGCTCCTCATGCTCACCCATTGCTGCGTTTTCACGCTCAAGTTTAGCCAGGGTAGTATTAGTGCGATCAATATTGATACGAGCATCTTCAATCGCCCCAGGAGTAGCAGACTGGCTAAGAGCGACGCGCGCACAGGCCGTATCCAGCAAGCTAACAGACTTATCAGGCAATTGGCGCCCGGGAATATAACGATGAGATAACTTGACCGAAGCTATAATAGCTTCATCCAGGATGCGTACTTTATGGTGCTCCTCCAGCGAGGTTGCAATTCCACGCATCATATCAATCGCGTTGCTCTCATCAGGCTCTTCCACTTTTACTACCTGGAATCTACGGGTCAAAGCAGGATCGCGTTCAAAATACTTCTTATATTCCGCCCAGGTTGTGGCAGCTAAAGTACGCAATTCACCACGAGCCAGTGCAGGTTTCAGGAGATTAGCCGCATCCCCCTGCCCCTCTTTACCGCCCGCGCCAATCATGGTATGCGCTTCATCAATAAATAGAATAATTGGCGTTGCAGATGCTCGCACTTCTGAAATTACAGACTTCAAGCGGTTTTCAAACTCACCTTTTACACTGGCGCCAGCCTGAAGAAGTCCCAAGTCAAGCGTGCGTACGGCTACACCGCGCAATGGCTCAGGTACATCACCACTAGCTATTCGAAGAGCAAAGCCTTCAACGACGGCAGTTTTACCAACACCTGCTTCACCAGTCAGGATCGGATTATTTTGACGCCGGCGAGTTAAGATATCGATACATTGGCGTATTTCCTCATCACGACCAAGTACAGGGTCAATCTCTCCCTTCTTCGCTCTTTCAGTTAGGTTGATTGTATATTTGTCCAAAGCTGGAGCTTTAGAAGCAGCTGCAGCAACTGCAGCTGCGCCATCATCCATATCCGCCGTAGCACTAATATGGCTAGACTCTCCACTTTGTCCAAACATTGCTCGAGCGGTTTCGCGAATCGATTCTGGAGCTATCTCTTTCAGTTCTGGGCAGGATTCTAAAATCTGGCGACGAGAAGTTTCTTCCAGTAAAAGCGCAGCCAAAAAGTGTCCGGAACTGATTGCTCTATGTCCATAATCAATAGAAGCCAGCATCCAAGCATTCTTCGCTGCTTCTACGATAGTTGGGGACAGGGCTGGTGGACGGCTGCTGCCGGCCCGAAATCCAGCAATCGCTGTAGCCAGCTGCTTGGCAAAATTTGCTGGATTACAGTCGTGTTTTTCCAACAGGTGGTAAAGGTCAGTATCAGACTGATCCAAAAGTTTCAGTAACCAATGCTCTAATTCAACATTGTACTGGTTCTGTGACAGACAAAGCCCAGCAGCGCCCTCTAGTGAGTCACGCATATGCGGAGTCATGGTATCAACCAATCGCTTCAAATCGATATTGATCACGTTGAATATCCTTTCCTAAATAATAATGTTGTTAATTTTACTTATGCAGCAGGTAAAGCTTCATCAGGCGAAATATTGTCCGCACTTAAAGTTATTTGTACTAACCTTTCACCATCTTGTTCACTAGCCATGTGAGTATTCCATCCCAGTAAAGGTTCATTCTCAGCTTTTCTATTTAACTGGATAGGTGCCACCTGGCTGGTTGAAAGTGTCACCGACAACTCAAAATCCAATTCAATACCAGCACTAAAGCGAATAAACTCCTTAAGCGATTCCAACTTTTTCGTACCCGGAGCAATAGTCATAAATTGCTCATAAGGCATTGACTCAATAATTACCTGAAATTTATTCTGGGCTTGGAAGCAGTGCGTACCCAGAATGGTATTTACTCCCAAGCAATTATTAATACCCTTCGGCACCTGAGCACTGGGCAGTCGGCACAAGATATCATCCGGTAACTCATCCCACTGTCCCTGGAATTGTTCAATACTTACCGTTAAATCAAAATAATGCTTGATCATGCTGGATAAAGCGGTAGCGGAACAACGTCCACTGGAAAGGTGCCCTCCCATTCCAACTAGTGCTTCATCCGGTATCGGCATTCGATAGCGCATTTCATTTGTACCAAGCCCTGCAAGGGATGCAAGAGCCTGGGTAAACTTGTCTGGTTCTCGAGAATTCTGCAGGCGTTGCCGCTCATAATTCACAGGCAACTGGTATTTATGCCAAGCTTGATAAAAAAGGGAAATACTTCGGTGATTAAACATATCCAGAAAATCACGCAGTGCCGTATTGTTCTCCCTAAGCTCCCTCTGCACTAACTCTGTCAGGTAATAGGGCATCACCCCCTGACTACCGATTAACCCTGTAAAACCCACCTCCATATGCCACTGATGAGTCTCATTTTCATCGGGCTCTTCATGTTCAACGCTTTTCTTCTCTAGACGTAAAACATCCGAGCTAACAAAAGACAACCCAGATTGAGCACTAAACCGAATCAGCTCTTTAGTCGGAGGGGCAGCGCTAGCTATAGGTTCTTTACTGAAACCTGTACCTGCCAGATGTACTGCACGCTCTACCAGCCTTACCGCTTGAAAAAAATCAAAGTTATAAGACTCTCGGCGTAAACGCTCAATTACAGTAAAGCTTTTTCGCCGGCGCGAGGTGGCCATCGCTTCAACTCCCCATCTCGACCACTCATAGTGGCAATCAGTTTTGTAAATGAATTAATTGAACAGTATAAGCCCAGGAAACGCTCTATGATGCTAGCAAATAACAATGGACTTGTTCCTGTTAACATCATGGAATCAAGTTCAATCTCAACTTCTGTGCCGCGACATAAAACTACACTTTGATCAATCTGAATCGGAGCAGTAACCGGTTTAGTATTAAGCTTTAGCAATGACTCGATTAAATTACGCGTACTAGCAGAGTCACGGAAGTCATAAAGCCTAAAAATTTCTTTTAACGCATTACATCCCTCTGCACCTGATAGAGAAAGATGATTTAAGTTAAGGTGGGAAATTAACCTCCAATACCCTCGCTCTCGTCGCGGCGGCCGTATAGTTGCCGTTGGGGAAACCACACAGCTAATTCGGCTAACTGGCAAATCACCGTCAACAACCTCTAAATAAGGCTGGGCGCTACCACTAGGTAATTTTTTGGCCAGATTTCGATTACAGCAGGTTAACTTAATATCTAATGTCTGATCACTAATTCTATGCGGGTTAAAGTCCAGATCGACTAAGCTTATATCAATCTCAGATGCTTGTTCATTCCGATGCTCTCCTTCGATCACATCTCTGCGACGACTAAACCAAAAGGCAGATTGATCAGCATGATGTTGACTGTGTCGAATTCCATAGAAAGGCCGATAGCTGGTTGTCTCTCCATCACCGTTAGTTGCTGCGACTTCATCCACTGAGTATATTTCCAAGCCATCACTTCTACGAGCATCAGGGACCACATGGTAACTATACTGCGAGTGATTAAGTGGAATAGGGTCTGCACTTTGCTTAAATAAATTAACAACCGGAGCACAGCCCAAAGCAAACATGCTTGGAGAAATCTGTTTTTCCAACTCTTCATGAGTTTCGGATAAATAAAAATACAGATTTAACGTATCGTCAAAGCTCTCGTTTAACGCCTCACCAATGTTCATCATATCCAAGAAAAGGAACTTTTCTGGAAAAGCAAAATATTCAGTTAGGAGTCGATATCCTACGAATGCGGTATCAGGATATGGCAATAAACCCTCATCTGGACTTAGCCCCACTTGACATATTTCATCCGGAGAGAGAAAAGTTGGCTTTGGATCACTCTCCCCATTGGCAACAACCAACCTTACACACTTACTTAGTAGCAAGTCATATAAACTATAGATATGAGATGGTTGGCCACGAAGGAAAAAGCGGAGACTCTCAGGGTTTAGCTCAGAAAATTTTATGCTTGGGCTAAAAGTTTTAAGGGATAATTTTAAAACTGCATTAGCGCCCTGAATGTCATTACAGCCCGGAGCGATAAATGGCCTTGGCATCAGGGTGGCACTCACCGCCTGAAATGGGCAAATTTCTGCTGGATAACAAGTTGTAAAGCGGCAGGTTTGCCCTTGAAAGCTGTCACTTTCGAGTAACGTCTTCGTTTCTACCCGGGTTATCGCATCCAAATCCTTTTCCGGTTCAAACTGAACAATGGCACAAGAGGGAATAGGACGAAGATAATGAGGATACAGAGTTTCCAGCATTGCATCCGTTAACTCCGGAAAATCATCACTCAGCTTTTGCTGCACCCGAGCATTCATGTAAGCGAAGCCGGACAACAGTCGCCCTACTAAAGGATCATCAACTGTGTCTGCATCCAGCTGAAGTCGGGATGCGGCAGCTGGGTGCATCTTTGCAAATTCAGCAGAAGTTTGCTGAATGAATGCGAGCTCTCGCTCGTAGAGATCTATTAATTTTTCACTCATCACATAATCTCAGAGACATCCACCAGCTGGGTAACTGGGTTGAGTGCCGAATCAAATACAATAACTTCCGATGCTGGATTTACATGTAACACAGCTTCAACACGAAAGCGTATACTAGGATCTTCGACATCCACTTTGTCTTGGGTGGTTACTTTTACCGAACGTATTCTGGGCTCAAAATTTAAAATTGTTTTTTCAATATCTCGACAAAACTGTTTTCGGCTAGCGGCAGAGGAAAGATTGACTGTTGATAGGTCTGGTAACCCGTAGTTAATATTTGACTGCTCTAAACTTTCATGAGTTGAAGGTGCGGAAATACATTTAAATCTTGTATTGAACAAGTATTCCAAATCACGACGCACCCCTTCACGCAACTGCCTCAACACTTGATGGGATTGATGTACATCCAATTTACTAGATGATTGTAATAATCGATCCAATACCGGAGCCAATAATCGCTTTTCTCTAACCATAATAATTAGGTAGCTCCGACGCCGATTGTTGCCAATGCGGTTGTAAGTTTTAGCTCGGATACAAGATGGTCAACGGTGTAATGACTCTTGAGATGAATCACACTTTGATAGCTACCCGCCTTGCCTGGTTCATCCGTTACTTGCACCCGAGACTCCCGTAGAGGGTATCGAGCCTGCATTTCCCAGGAAAGGTCATCCCTTCCCGTTGTGTATTCATCCAACCAATGCTGCAACTGCCGTTCGCAATCTGCAGCATTCATATAGGCACCCACCTTATCCCTTATCATTACCTTGATATAATGAGCAAATCGGGATGCACAAAGTATTTGTTGTAACATAGAGCTAATACGCGCATTAGCCGTGGCTGCTTTAGATGTGTATTGCTTCGGCCTTTGAAGTGATGGAACACTATTAAAGGCGCTGTAAGGAGTATCGTAACAGTGACTCAAGCATACATACCCTAAGTCACTTAAATCCCGCTCAGCAAAATCAGTTACCAAAATTGAAGTGGCCATTCGGATCATGCCAGGAGTACTATCTGGCCTATAAGGCACCATTGGTAGCTGGGTTACCAGCCCTCCCCCAAGATGGTCACGTGCAACCCCTCTAATATGTGAAAACCAGCCAACTTCACTAAACTCCCTTAACAGTACGGCACCCAATGCAAAGCAGGCATTCCCCCATAAATAATTCTGGTTATGGGATGCCCGTACCTGCTCCTGAAACCTCAAACCACGATAGGATGAAAATTCCTGATTATAAGGTTCTCTCATCAAAACTTGAGGAAGTGTCAAAGCGATAAATCGGCTGTCTTCCAGATCCCGAAGGCCATTCCATCGAATGTACTCTTTTTGACGGAACACTTCTGAAAAATTGATAGGCTTTGCTAGATCCGAAAAGTTGTCTACACCAAAAAGTTGCGGTGCTGATGCACAAACAAACGGTGCAAAGGCTGCGGCTGCAGTATGCGCGATGCCCTGCAAAGTAAATACATCATCATAAGGGTGGTCAGGCAGCGGCCGATGGGATACATAGTAATCTCCAAGTAACAAACCAAATGGCTCGCCGCCTGGAGTACCAAACTCTTCATTATATATAAGATGAAACAGCCCAGATTGGTCAAAATCCGGGGCCCGCTCTATATCCTTCGCGAGGTCTTTCCAGCTGGCATCTAAGAGTTTGATTTTAATATTTTCAGCGTGGGGTGTATCAAACACCAATAAGGATATCCCCCGCCAGCTCGCTTCAAGTCTCTGAAACTTCTGGTGATGAATTATACAATTCAGCTGGTCACAGATTAGTTCGTCCAACTCGGCGATAATTCGACTCAGATAATGGCGAACGGAATAATTATCCCTATTTGTACAGGGGGATAATTCTGTGAGCCAATATTCAAATGCAAAAAGGTCATCCGGTTCCTGCAGAAATTTATGTAGCTCTCTCTGCTGCCCTCTCGCCAATTTCTCCGGTAGAACATCTGATTGATCTTCCGATATTTGGTCATGTGCTGCACGGGGCACCGGTATACTCCAACAAGAATTATTATTTGAATAAATAATGGTAAAACGCAGGCCTTGAACAAGGCCATGTGAAGAGAGAACCCGCCCCTAGAGGCGGGCCCGGAGCCTTATCCCGCAGATGGGATATTTGCCACCATACGCAAGGACGTCGTCAACTCTTCCATCTGTAACCAGGGTCTCAGATAGGCAATCGCACTGTAACATCCAGGCTGACCCGGAATCTCTTTTACTTCTACACGCGCCTCAGAAAGCGGGTACTTCGCTTTCATTTCAGGGCTCGCGTCGGGGTTGGAGTTAGTGTACTGGGAGATCCACTTGTTCAACCAGCGCTCACAATCACCAGCCTCCATAAAGGAGCCCACTTTATCGCGTGCCATTACCTTGAGGTAATGTGCAATACGAGAGGTCGCCATCAAATAAGGCAAGCGAGCAGAAATAGCTGCGTTAGCAGTAGCGTCAGGGTCATCGTATGCCTTCGCCTTTTGCGCACTTTGAGCACCAAAGAATACCGAGTAATCCGTATTCTTGTAGTGACACAGAGGCAAGAAGCCTTGAGCGCTTAACTCCGCTTCACGGCGATCGGTAATACCAATCTCTGTGGGGCATTTCTGATCGAGATCCCCATCGTCACTCTTGAACACGTGAGATGGCAGTCCTTCTACTTTACCACCACCCTCAGCACCGCGAATTGCAGTACACCAGGAGTTCTCAGCGAATGCTTGAGTCATGGTGGTACCCATAACATAAGAAGCATTCATCCAGCAGTATTGATCGTGCTCTGCTGGACGGGAAACGCCGTCTTCATCCACTTCAAACTCTTCGAAGTCAAAAGCTTCGATCGGCTTGGTATTAGCACCATAAGGGGTACGGGCCAGGGTACGCGGCATTACCAAGGTGACAAAACGGGAGTCGTCACTGTCACGGAAACTGCGCCACTTGATGTACTCGGCGGATTCAAAAATACCACCCAGATCTCTCGGCTTGGAAAGTTCTGTGTAGTCATCAAAACCAAACATGCCGGCACCGGCAGCTGCAACAAACGGACAGAAGCCAGCCGCAGCAACATTAGACATCTTGCTCAGCAGCTCGATATCCTCAGGGTGACTGGTGAACTCGAAATCCCCGATCATTACGCCGTAGGGCTCACCACCCGCAGTACCAAACTCTTCTTCATAGATCTTTTTGAAGGTCTGGCTCTGATCAAACTCAACTGCCTTATCCAGGTCGCGGAAGAGCTCGCGCTTGCTCAAATTGAGCATGCGGATTTTCATGGTAGCGCCAGTTTCCGAGTTCATGACCAGGTGATTCAGACCACGCCATGATCCTTCCAGCTTCTGGAATTTCTCGTCATGCAAAATAGCAGATAGCTGCTGGGACATAGCCTTATCAATCGCGCTAACGGCTTTCTTGATGGTCTGGGTCAGGTTACGATCCCAGGTGACCGTCCCTTTCATTACTTGCTCTGTTAAATTCGCAAGCAAGTCTTGTGCTTCTTGAGGCTCAGTTTGTTTAGTTGCCGCAATCGCCTGGTCTAGGAGACTCGCCGATTGCTCTTCAGCTTCACTACCTGCAACATTTTCTACTTCAGTGCTCATTCTGAGTCCTCTCCTTTATCCTCATTCAAGCCCAACTGGTCAGAGATAGCGCTGACGTTTTCTGTGCTCTTGAGAATATCCTCAAGTACTTTTTCAAGCTCCTCTGAGCGATCAGCTTTACTCAGCAGATCACGTAGCTTGCTGCGAGCTTCGAGCAATTGCTTGAGGGGCTCAACCTGCTCAACAATCTGTTCTGGCGAAAAATCGTCCATATTGTTGAAGTCGAGATTAACAGCCATTTTACTGCCGTCACCCGACAAAGTATTTTCCACCTGGAGATCCAGTTTCGGATTAACTTTACCCATTACATCGTTGAAGTTATCGCGATCAATCTGGATAAACTTGCGATCTTTCAGAGCTTTGCGATTCTCGGCATTATCGCCAGAGTAATCACCCATAACGCCGGCTACAAAAGGAAGCTCCTTTTTGACTTCGGCTCCGTTAGTTTCAACATCGTAAGTGATATGTACACGCGGCTTACGCACGCGCTTAAGTTTGTTGTGGATGCTTTCAGACATCTAAGGTCTCCTTTCCGACTTTAGGGACTGCTGTTCTCAGTTAATTACCAACCAGTGCTGGCTTCTTCTTGCGGTTGCTCACCCCAACCATCATCAGAGACTGGCGCGGATACACTTTCAGTAGGTGTATCTGCGGCAACCGCAGGAGCTGATGAAGTGCCACTTGTAGTCACTGGTGGGGTTATATATTTTTGTGTATCCGTGCCATCGAGACGAACTCCCGTCAACTGGGAGTAAAGCGCTTTCGACTGGTCATCAGGTAGCAATTCAGACATCAATTGTGAAACGGTCATTCGTCCCCAGCCTATCAGCCTCTCCAGGCCGGGCGCCAGCGGCGTATGCGGCTCATAGGTACGAAAATACTTTGCCGCCTGCTCAAGCAATTTTAAGGCATCTTCTCTGGACACTACCGGACCGGTAGGGACAGCTACAGCAGAGGCAGCCACAGAAGTAACCGCTGCTGCAGCTGCATTTCCAGCTTGAACTTCCCCAGCAGGCTCTTCTGACGATTCAGGCGCCACATCTTCTTGAGTCTGCTCCATAGACTCCAAGTGCGTCTTATAAATAAAACGGCTTGTCCGCAACACCTCATCCAATAGAGATGAAATATTCGTGGATGGGGGGGCATCATGACCGCAGCTTTGTCGCAGGCTATCATTTATGGTCTTAAAGTGCCCCAGCGCTGCCTCGATTGTCTGAACGAGGTTTTGAGCCCATTCACCGCTCGCACTGTTTACACATTGATCAATCTGCTCAAGGTTGTAACCCAGCGTTTCTATTCGAGCAGCCTTGGCATCGTCATCTGCAATTCTGTCAGCATCCCGAGCCTGTTGGAATTGGAAGAATGAATAGTCCCCATAATCCCCTTCGGGAGTAATACCGGCACTGCGAATAGGCATTAGCAAGGTGCCATCACCACCATCACCATTCAAACCTGTCAGGGGTGCTACTTTTGTCTCAAGGCCATCTTCGTCTGGTAAGGGATACAGACCTTCCCAATATTGCTCTACTAACGAGTCGATCACCTGCAGGCCATCTCTCAAGCCAATAAAGCCATGTAAGCGAATCAAGGCCTCGGTATACCAACTGGCAACCTCTAAGTCCTTACTCTTTTTCCCTAGGATATTTTCTGCAGCTTTTGCTACATCCCTCCAAGGTGCGAGTAGGTCTGTGTCTGCATCATCGAACATTGCGGAGCGTTCAGCAGCTCTTGCACTGTTGCGAGCATCTTTGATCGAGTAATAATCAGAAGTTGGCGAACGATCCTCTCGGATATCTTCCCCTACGGGATTATCCTCTGAGATTGGAGCAACTAATTCATCGATATTTATCGTGTTTGGGAATGCCATCAAAAAAGGCCCTTATACCGAATCAAATCCTTTAATCAGAATTCTGAGAAGAGTACACGTTGTAGATATCTAATCAAGGCAAATAATGCGCTTGGTACCTATTACTTTAAAAAACATGTTCAGTTGACAATTTTACGCTATTTATTTTTGTTAGATTTTGGCTTCTTATTCCAAGCCATTACATAGGAACCGCTGTTGAATCGCAACTCCCCATACTAGTCACAAGTTTAAATGTGGCAAAAATATGCAAAAACTCAGACCTACTCTTTTCAAAGTTCTCAAGAGATGACCACAAAAACACAGAATAGAAACTATCCGGGCTCTGAAAGAAAGTGACCAAATAGCGAACTGGTGTTTTTACAACCTCAGCAGACATCTCATAAATATGGCCATTTTGACTGTTACTTATCAGTGGTTCAGGCCCAGATATAATAACGCCATTTTCCACTCTAGTCAGACACTGCTGTATTTGTGCTTTACCAAAATGCTCAATCGACAAATCGTGGGGAAGCAGGGATCGATCTTGCTTTAGTACTATCAAATAGCGACTTAACTCTGAACTTCCAGCCTGAATCACAGCTTCCTTATTCAGATTGTCAAACCCCTGCCAACCGGCTGGAATACCAATAGAAGCTGTTCCATCAGTACTTTCCAAAAACTCCAGGGCAGGAGGTAACGGAGGGTCGCCACAATTACTAGACTTTTCAGTACAGTGTATTAATTGATCACCCAAACAGAGCTGTGTATGCCATCCCGCCTCCCAGAACTTTTTCATTAGCTGGCAGGCTTCCCTTCTATCTTCCGTAGCTTTGATTTGAGATTTTGCCCCGGTCAGCAGTCCTTTTATCTGACTAAAGCCCAAACCAAATTCACGCCCCAATGCAGCAATTGCATAGCGCCGCTCTACAGAACCTCTTATCTCCCCAGTAAAAATTATT
The DNA here is from genome assembly GCF_052467615.1 of Microbulbifer maximicatervae (SeqCode). Classification (NCBI taxonomy): domain Bacteria; kingdom Pseudomonadati; phylum Pseudomonadota; class Gammaproteobacteria; order Cellvibrionales; family Microbulbiferaceae; genus Microbulbifer; species Microbulbifer maximicatervae (SeqCode). The sequence goes on along the minus strand of NZ_CP174319.1, from coordinate 4,934,743 downwards.
CTGTAAGACATATCAGTAACCTTAGCTTCCTGCTCTGATACTCACTTTACAACCAGAACCTCTAATACAATTATCTCAATTCAATCAAACTTTATAGGTCTTCTTAAATTAACGTTCTGATCAACAAATCCATAGATGAAAAGTAAAAGTCCACTCTTAATATCAGTGAAGAATTTTCGCATGAAATTTTTTATGCAGCGCACTTAAAGCTGTCGACTTCTGCAAGGAGAAAAGATGTGCATAAATAAAAGGCAAACAACCTGATTCACGCAATTCCAGGAAAGCTGCAGAATCAAGCTCTCCCAATCTCTTCTCTGAAACACAATAAACACCTGTTAATTTATGCTTAACATCACCTGGCAAGTCTATATTTATTTCTTTTTCTACCAGCAAATTATTCCGCTGCAAAATACTGACAAACTTCCAAACCTGTGTCTTTTTAAGATGGATATCCTCTAAGCGGCGCTGCGCTTCCAATAAGTGACCACTTGGATTCCCATTCTCTTCAAACAACCTAACACCTAAAGAACTATTTCCGTCTTCAGATAATAGAGACGATTCAACGCAAACAAATGCATTGGAAGAGTCACCTTCTTTATATTTCAAATAGAAGGGATAAGAGCGAATAGATGCGGGAATATAATCACCCTGCCATTGTCCTTCTTGCCAAAAAAGGTTTTCTCCAGGTGTTACGCCAAGTAATGCACAGCTCTCAAGCTTTCCCGTCTCTTTTGATCGAGTAAATATAATAGGACAGGCACGCGCCACCGGTATGAATTCAGGCAATAAGATTGGGCAAATATGCGAATTCTTACTGTGGGAAAGATCACTTTTGATTAATTTGCAATTGCGATGCTTCTTCTTATCCAAGATAACCAGCTGTCTCACGCTGTGCCCTCAATCCTAACTTATATTCTTCTGTAACTGCACACCAAGCATTGAGCTATAGAGCTCAGGGCTTGGCAATGATGGGCACAGCAAGGTTGTCGGGGCCAAGTGTTGAGACCCCTCACTCCACCACAGACTATATGCGGAGTAGCTACTTTTGCTCATCTGCCCTAATAGACCTGCAAAACCTCTTTCCAGACTATTCGATTGGCCTGTGGAGACAACAAAGTCTCCTTGTGCTGGAGGCAGAGAGATAATGCCCGCCCTGTCAGGGGGAGCACTAAATGCCTCACATAACTGGTCTGCATGTAGCATATTTTGCAGCGATGTAATTGCTAATTCAGACAAGCTCTGGAACCAGCTCTTAGCATCAGACATAAAAGCAAATGCATCCACTACTGGGGATAGCGGAGCAGCAAATGTCAACGGAAAATAGCGCCCAACACTATCCACACTAGGTACTAAAATTCCGGCCCACGCATTGGCATCAATGATGCCTTTACTGTGGACAAACCTCCAAACAGGACTGGTCAAGTAGTAGTCCAACCACTCTTGACCTACGAGTTCGCGAGAACCGAATACCGCTCGTTGTAACCAGCCATCCCATACAGTGACAAAACTACCCGGCAGCTGTCGCTGAACAAAGTCCCCGTGACCCGGCAACTTACCAAAAATACCAACTGTATTTTGCAAATCATCTACTCCGTCTACAGGGTCTCAGGGCATCGATATCCGCGGAGTAAACTGCGGTCGAATGGATTGTTTACATTAGATGCAATCAATTTAAATTGAGCCTTTCGCCCTTCCTCAGAGAAAGTGACAAAGTGTTCTGCATTACTTCGCCCGGCTTCCAAATCTGAGCTCGCTAACAGTCTGTACCATGCCCAGTCCCCTTCAAAATGCTTGCGATGAACAGTCTCATTCAGATCTTCAAAGATAATGCGAACCCGATTACTTTCACCACCACGCCAAGTCAGCTTTTTAGTGGTTTTAGGGCCATGGGAGTAAGGAACTCGCTGCTCTCCAAGTTCAAGTTCAAACAAACGAACACTGGAATCCAGTTTCGTTGGCTCAATACGGAAAGAGTAAGAAGCTCCTTCTCCGGCACTGAAGAAAGTTTTTCGAATACGTTCAGCTCGACGCAACTGTGAAAGGGCTTCCCTTGAAAGGCTAATACCCTGCCCTTCAACGTATTTGATTTTCCAGTTTCTGGTATCCACAAATGGTTTCAGATACTGATTGACAAATTTCTCCTCAATACCACCTGGTTTGAAGTACTGGTTAAACTCCATCACCGGCACTTCCTGGTCACGGTCGCTGCGCAGTGGGTACCGGTTTGCCAGGCTATTGCTATAGCTTTGATACACCTCTTCACGCCAGACACGGTTTATATGCGCCTTAGTCTTGGCCATTACCAGCCCCCAAGCGCTGTCAGCAATATCTGTCAGCCACTGGTCAAAGGGTGCTGGCGCATTGGCAGCCTTAACCCTTAACTGTTTAATCGCATCGCTACCGCCGGCAAAACGCGCTTTGGCACGTCCAAAGGCCGCTTGATTCGAATCGGGAGCGCTGTCGATCTCAGTGAGGTATTCCTGAATTTTATTAATAGTATCCAGGTATTCTTGGATACGCGCTGGCCGCCCCTTCTCACTCTGAGTGATTCGCTGAACCTCCTCAAACCTAACATCAACAATGTTTGGCTTGTAATGATCCTGCAAGGCACTGGTTGCACTACCCAGTGCGGCTTGTCCCAGCTTTCGAGTAGTACTGGATACAGGTAGAGGTACCCCAGAAGCATCGACTGGCACTTCAGGACGAAGGGTCAGACGAGTGTTATCTGAAGTTATCTCGGTAATCGCAAGCAGGGGTGAATAAATAGGATCAGACAACTTTGACAACACATCCAATGCCTGTGAAGTGCTACCAAACCTCTGTATTTTGAACCCGCCAAGGAAGCCCTGCCAACGCTGTAAGTACTCCCCAAGATAGATTCGTTTTACTTCCTCACCAAGCTTTTCACGGTCGGCTTCGGTAAAGTCCTCACCGCTCAGATCTCCTCCATAAATCCAGCGCTCTTCAGCCATATTTGTCATCAGCTGAGAGTCGGCTCCAAAGTCCAGTTCTTTATAACCCGCCTTTGTATAGAGGAAGGGAATCGTGAAGTTTGGATTATTGGCTCCCATACCAAAAATTTGCTGAGTGTCTCCACCAATTTCCTGGTAGAGATCTACAGGAGTCAATCCGAAGTCACTATTTTGTAGTTGAGCAAATAACCGCTGAGGCACAGGGATACGACGCAGCTGTTGTCGCGCGCGAGCTACCACCCTCTCATTCTCTTCAATTGAATTGGGTAGAGGCTGAATAAATAGTTGATCTAGGTGGTAGCGCAGTTCTTCCTGCCTCCCAGCTTCACCGGGTAGCTGACGCTCCCAGCGAGCAGTGTAGTAAGCCTCTATGGTTTTCAAATCCATTTTATCTGGATTAAAAAACATCAAATAGGTTTTGAGAGTACTTACCAAAGCGGGATCATTACTTCCGAGACGACTTAAGTCACTCTCTATATCACGAAGTAAAGCGGGAAGATAAATAGTTTCTAATTTATGGCGATAGAGATCATTTGCCGCGGTATCAATTCTGGTGTCATAAAGTCCCAAATTGCCAATCCACGGATGTTCCTCACGATCGTAGACCGCACTAGCCCGCTTCAAAGGCTCTAACAAATTTAAGGCACTGATGGGCGTAATATTTTTACCTTTCAGCTCACTCTCTGCACCTTGGTACGCGCTGAGATTATCGCTAACCTCTCCCATGGATAATTTATTCTGTGCGAGACTGCCACTCCATAAGAAAATAGCTCCGACAAAGCCTCCCGCCAAAGTAGCAAAAACTCCCCGGCGCAACCAAAGGTTGGCTGACTCAATCCGGCGATTAACGCCCACTAATTCAGCCTCTGGGAAAACGACATCCTTCAATAGTCGATGCAAGAAAAAGCTCTTACCAACACCCTGGAATTTTGGCCCGACGCTACGCTCTAGTCCAAAATCAGCAGTTACGGAGGACATCATACGGTCAACAGGACTGCCCTCCTGAGTGCCACTAGTAAAGTAGACCCCTCTGACCATAGGGACGGTTTCGTAACGATTTGGACCGAAAGTCTGCTTTACAAAATCTGTCAAAATATCTGTAAGGCTTTCCATTCGGGCAGGAAAACCTTGCAACAACGCCCGCTTCTCTACATTCCTCTCCTGATGAACACGCCACAATACGCGTTGGTTCAAACGCTCTATCAGCTGCTCAAATTCTGCTTTGAAATTATCGAGAGGGGCCCCTACAGTGGCGTTAGCTTCACGGGGAAAACTCATTCCCCAAACTTGCTCACGCTCAGCTTGAGAGAGGTTGTCGAAAAACTCTGTAAAACCTGCAACTAAGTCACATTTTGTGAAAGTGAGATAAATCGGGAAGCGAATACCCAACTCTTGTTGCAGTTCATTTACACGCTGGCGGATAATTTTTGCCTGGTGTTGGCGCTGCTCTTCAGTTTGCACCATTAAATCTTGCAAGCTAATTGCAACCAGAGCACCATTGATCGGGCGGCGGCGGCGGTATCTTTTCAATAAGCTCAGAAAAGCTTTCCAAGCGCTATTATCGTAAACCCGGTGACTGTCCTGAGTCGTATAACGCCCTGCGGTATCAATTAAAACTGCATCATTGGTAAACCACCAATCACAGTTACGGGTGCCCCCTACCCCACCCAGGGCTTCCTTCCCATGACTCTGCGCCAGAGGAAATTCCAACCCGGAGTTCACCAGGGCTGTTGTTTTACCACAACCGGGAGGCCCAATAATGATGTACCATGGAAGCTGATAAAGGGAAACTTGTCCCTTGTCAGATTTAAACCGAGCACTACGTAATACACCCATCGCTTCACGGAAGCGACCAGAAAGAGCATTCAACTCTTCCAGCGAGCGTTCTTCGTCTGGATCTGTAGAATCGGCTTCTTGTGATTCCTCAATGCCTTTTATTAAAGCCTGGTTTTGGCGTCTCTCTACCAACCATTGGCTAATATTCCACACAAGCCAAATAGCAAAAATAAAAACAATAATAGTTAGCCGGACAGAGTGAGAAAGCGTGGCATTATCACTACCAAACTTAATGTAATCAGCCGCAAACCAAATGAGGAGGGAAAGAGCTGAGAGCCCTATGAGCCCCAACACCCACTTATTGGTAAAAAAGTTACGCAAGCGTTTCATGAATTGCTCCGTCTTCCAGGGTATCGACCATACCCAGGATCAATATCAGCCCGAGTGTTACCCTTCTCCTTGCGGAGACTCATCATCACTTTTGGACAAATCTAAAATCTGGTCCGCGACCGGTGTCGTCGTTTCATAGAGCCACCAGCGATAACCACTATAAGTTGCAAGTAACAATCCCAGGACAACACTCATAATCACCCAGAGGGGTATATAGTGAATCAGCCGGGATTTTCGCTCTACGCATCCTTGCCAACGCGGCGAAAGATCTCGGTCCATTGGCTGCTTGTGCTGTTCAATTGTTCTGTAGAGCTCATCACGAATCTGTTCTATTTGTTCGTGTCCACGCTGTACGAGCCGATACTTACCCTGAAAGCCCAAGCTCAAACACAGGTAAAAAAGCTCAAGGAGTTCCAAATGACTTGCGGGAGTTTCCAGCATGCGCTGCAAAATGACAAAACACTTCTCCCCTCCAAAAGTCTCTTTGTGAAATAGGCTAAGTAGAGAGTGCTGGCTCCAACCGCTAGCTGTACCCCAAGGCGTGGTCAAAACAACCTCGTCCACGACGGTACATAGTAAGTAACGGGCTGTTAGCACTGATTCAGGTGTTAAAGCCAGTTGCTTTGCCTCACGCTCGAAGCTTTGGATTTCCGTAGTAAGTCGCTTGTGCAGATCAGGTACGTTGGCGTGATTCATCGTTGTGCGCAATTTGATAATTACGCCTAACAATTTCGAAGCCGCAGACACCAATGGATTAAGACTGTTGCGGACCTGAGCCTCGACCGGGGCATCTTGGCTGGCAAAGAATTGTGGCTGAGCCTGAGCTGCTGCCGGTGCTGCTGCGGCACCGGGTGTCGGTATCAAAACCGTTCTATCCCCAGCATTAGGGGCCCGTGGAGGAGTAAAGCTGTCATTACTCATATTAATTATTCCTTATGGCCCAGAGTTCCATAGTTAATCCAGGGAACTCTGCGCCCAGATGCACTGCAAAACCACCCGAGCGAGTCATGGCCTGCCATAACTCTCCACTGCGCTCCACCTCAAAGTAAGTGAACCCTGCGTGATAGGGGATTTGTCGAGGAGCCACGGGAAGTGGGCGCAGAGTCAAGCCAGGCAACTGCGCAGAGATAAGTTCTCTAATCGCCTCAACTGGGGCAACCTTTGCCTGCGTGGGGAAGCGGCTGCGCAATAGATCGCCAGGCATATCCGCTTTTGCGGCCATAATAAAACTGGCTGATTTTAATAATGAAGGATCGGTAACCGGAGCAACATATATCCCGAATTTGCGCTGCACCAATTCCATTGCAATCGCTGTTTGCTCCAGTACTGTGGAGAGCGACTGCCTAAGTGCTGAAAACAGCCCAGCAAAGCTTACTTGCAGATCCTCATGTGCATACACCGGAATTTCTGGAGGGCGCTTAGACTGAGCAGTAAACGTCGAAAGTTCGCCTGCCAACTGCAATAATTCAAGAAATAAGTTGTGCGGATGTAATCGGGGCTGAGCCGTGATCTGCTTTAATAAGGGTTCAAAGCGGTTAATAACCTGCAGTAACAAATAATCAGCAATTTCTGCAGATCCGCTTCTTCCGCTGTCGCTCAAACGATGACCCAGAGCCGAGCCTCGATGGTCGAGCAATCCTTTTACTTCTTCAATATATGCATTGATAACCGCAGAAGTCTCCGCATTTAACAGCGGTGGGATATAGTCGGAATCAAGCTCTACCGGCTTTTCTGGTTGGCGCTCTTTAATTCGGGCAACTCCAACCGCAGCATAGCCACTCAGATCATCACTACCTAATTTGAGACAAGCTCTTAACTTTCCGACTTGGATACGCGCGGACTCACCAGAAGACGCCGCACTATTACGGGCATCAAAGTTCGAAGCCTGATAACGTGCCTGCGGGAAGTCCTCTTGATCTCGAATCGACTCCTGGCTACCTGGGCGCTTCATCGGCACACATAAGTAGACTATTTCATCACGAGTATTAACCGGAACATCCAGAACATCCGGCAAATGCTCATTTTCAGGGGCAAGTATCGGGGTACCATCGGGAAAAACAGCTTTCACTCTCGATAGAGAAATTTTTCCCATCGATAATGGCTCACTATCGATCGCCAGCTCTACAATCCCCCAGGTATAAGGCCCGAGCGGAGCTGTGCGCGCTTCGACAAGCTGTTCGAGATAGCGATCCTGCTGTTGAAAATGCTGAGGGCGTAAAAACATGCCCTCGCTCCAGATCACTTTATTGTTTGCCGACATAAATGTTCCTTAAAAAGCTCTCGTAATATTTCCAGGGCAGCAATTTTTAATGCCTGGGCAATAATTTCTGCCCTATTGAGACCGCTGCATATCCGGGAGCGTTTTTTTCATTCTTTCATAATCTTCTTTGGAGATTGTTACTGTTTCCCCACTATCATCTTCACTGCCACGAGTAGTCAATTTTGCTCGACGACGCTTGGCAATATCATCTGGCGAACCAATTCGTACATCGGCCAGCGATACTTCATATTCATTTTTTTTGTGGTCTGTAATTGGCAGCACCATTAGTGCCTCTGCATCCTGATACTGTACAAACTCAGCTAGAAGCCCGATATATTTTACGTCCGGCGTTAAAGCCAGTTCTTCTATACGCTGTTCCCCTGGAGCAAACTCTTTAAGGATTACAGTATCAATCAAATCCTTGCCGAGGCGGGATTGAGCATTCTCGTAAAGGTTAAGAAAATCTTCACGGGCAAACTGGCGCTCATCCGCGAGCATAAACACTCGTATAACAACGGGAGAAGCTCGGCCATCATCATCTGGGTTTACGTCATTCTGTGTCTCTACAACCAACTCGAGACTGGTATCCAGATTTAGAGTCCGCCTCGTTGTTTGGCAACCAACAACTGCAACTGCCAAAACAGCGATTAAACTGACCTGAAATAATTTTTTTATCGACACAAGCAATTCCCTCTTTTCCGTCAACTTATTAATTTTTAATGCTTCGCGCATTTTTTAACTCTGATAATTGATTTTCATAAGTAACTGCAAATTCATCACCAAACAACTTGCGATAGCAATTATCCGGATCACCAACTAGCTCCCTGTAAATTGCAGTAAATCCTTCCCATTTTTTTGCATTTTTGTTTCCAAAAACGCCGGAAGTATTCCCCAGTCTGCGCTCAATATTTTCCGGGCTAAAGAATTTGAGCATGGCGTTGTAACCTGCTCTCATTCCAGCCAAAACCGCAACTTGATGATCTGACAAATCATCAAAACTATCCTTCACTGCCTCAGCGGGATTCATAAAAGCACCGGTACCCGCAAACATAGCTTCCAATGCATCCCGTTCCGTAGCACTAAATTTCAGCGGATTATTAGCTTCCGTTTGAATCATGGTTCGCTGCACACGCAGCTCATTCTTAATGCTGTTTCTTGCGCGCAAAAGGTCAATAAGACGAGCTACTGTTTCCCGGACAATTTCAGCTGCTTGCTGGTCCGCCTGTTGCAACTGGACCGGGTTCATATTCAGGCCGAGAGTAGATGCAAAAACGCTCCCCCCTGAAGAACCTGCGGGCTGAGTTACTGGGGATTGCTGTAAATGCGAAAACTGCTGAGCTTGGGCAGCCAAATCCGGTTGTGGATTTGGTTTTGGCTGTAGTTGCGGTTGCGGTTGCGGTTGCGGTTGCGAGGACGATTGCCCGGAACCAAACCCTGGAGCGCCATCAACTTGTTGCCCCTGCATAGCAGCGAAAGAGTCTGCAAAGGGGTTATCTTGAGCAGGCGGAGAAATTGGCTGCTGATTAAACCCTTGGGGCTGCCCTAACGGCTGAGATTGCATTGCCTGTGGCTGTGGCTGTGGCTGTGGCTGTGGCTGTGGCTGTGGCTGTGGCTGTGGCTGTGGCTGTGGCTGCATAGCCTGAGGTTGTGGTATCGGAGTTGCGACAGGTTGCTGTGAAATTCCCTGGAAACCACCCATAGGAACTTGCGGCTGCGGAGATACCACTTGAGGTTCAGGCACCGCAACCGTATCAACAACAGGTTCCGGTATCGGCTGGGGATTTATTTGCATTGAGTGCTGATCAGCTGGCACATGATCATCGTCACTACCATCTTTCCACCACTCATCATCAGACCATTGATTACTGGATTGCTGCTGACCCGTAGAACCCACTAAGCCACCGACAGGTGACATCTCAGGAGCACCACCAACAAGACCAGACGGGTCAGATTGGCCAAAGGCAGCAAGTGGGTCCAGCGGGCCTGATTCCGAGGTGAGAAGACTATCGCTAGTTGGGGTGTTAGCCTGATTACCCAGCCCAATCGAGCCCCACTCCCCAGTTTGAGCCACATCTGACTGCGGGCTGGAACCCGGCTCAAGCCAACTATCCAATTCTTTCGCTTCTGCCTGGCTTTGCATTTTTGCCATGGCATCCGCGCTGAATGTTGTTCGATCCGAGGTATCGAGAAAATCTGCACTTCCCAGACCTTTGGGAAGATCCCCCTCTTCCTTAGGCTGTCGCAGTGAAACTTTCAGTTTATATTCCCCAAGAACGATCATGTCGCCCTCTTTTAATGGGACTTGATTTCCCTTTCCTAACGGATTTTCTGAATCATTGTAATAGGTTCCATTAGTACTAGTATCTACCAGAAAAAACTGATTATCGGTAAAGGAAATCTGTGCGTGTTTTGAGGAAACCACTCGATCTGGATCGGGTAAAACCCAATAATTATCGGCAGAGCGACCCAAACTGCCACCAGCTTTCGTGAACAGTTTTGTATGTTTAAGCATATTGGCGCCAGAAGGGTCGGCCAATACTGATAGAATTAGATCCATTTATTCCTGACTCACAATAGTGGTTTATTCATAGTCTTCAGGTAGATTTTTGCCCGCATATTCCTGTAAAGATCCAACCCCTACACTTACGCCCAAGGGCCTTTGAGTGTACCGCCACTCAAAGAACTAAAGCTCGGAAGAATGACTTGATCCCGCCCTTGCACCGAACGCATAGTGCTAATACCAGCCTGCATAAATTTTGCAGCCGCCCTATCTGTCAGGAGCGCTTCTGCACAGGGCGTCAATAATTCGCCATTGGGTAACTTGCGTAAATGAAGGGGTAAGTCTTCATAACTTGCAGACGAAGGGGGCTGTAATTTGCCAGTTTGAGAAAAGCCTTGGCAAACCGCTAACCCCAACAAATAAACACTATTCCCCCAAAGATAATATTCATGACCCTGCTCTGGGGTTAATTCTTCAAAATTAAAATACTCTGTTGTAGAAGTATTTTTCCCAAAGGGGAGTCTCAGCATAAATCTGGGAGCTGCCAACGCAACATGCTCACTAGCAGAGTATTCACGGACCGCCTGCCAACTTTCCGCAAACTGATCGCTCAACGGATAGTACCAATCATCAGGATCTACTGAACCTGACAAGTTTGGACAGCCTGCTAATTTTGGATCCCCACCCAATAAAAGTGCACTTCCCGCAGCTTCTGCAATCGTGGATAAATCTATCAGCAGGTGAAGGTCTCGCTCCTCATCAGTAACAAAGTAATCCCCTATGACTAAGTTATAGGGGATATTTCCAGAAGCTGTTTCACGCTCAACCAGTAACTTAAATGTCTGCGACTTTTCCAAGTCGCTTTCGGCTTCAGCAAAATCAGCTAGAAGCTCTTCTTTACTAACGTCTATTAAGTAAAAATCCAGGTTCCCGTGCTCTTCGACACGTCTCAGCAAAAGTTGCAGACTCAGCCAACTAGCCTCTAACTGACGAAAATCACTGTGATGCATCAGTTTACGCATCGCATCAGACGTAGCTTCAGCCAGGGCATTTAGATATTCACCCTGGCGAGGGTCCTCACTTTTCTGCACGTAAGGAGCGACAATATCTTTGATTAGCTGGTCAACCTGGAAAGTATTTTGACCTTCCTTTGCATTACGCTCTCGACCGGCAGCCAGGATTTCATCCAATATCGACTGCTCGCTATCGCGCTGACCCAAGCCCTGCTTAGTGGCTAACTCTGGTTTCCACTGTTGAATTTCCTCAGCAGCCTGCTGGAACTGACGCGGATCGAGCAGCCTGCGCTCCAGCTCAATAAACTTCTTAAACAATGGCAAACGGCTATAAAGGTAATCTGGGTGCAAATCATCAAAGCATGGTAATCCCAGAGGGCGATCCAGTACGGGCAACTGCAAACTCACGCCTAGATCAGCAAAAACGCCCTCAAAGGTATCGCGGTTCAACAGGTATACCCTTCGACTGGAAATCGTTTCGGGTTCACACTGGCGGCGACTCGCTCTCCCGCTGAAATCACCCAGGATCGCAACTTTCAATCTATCAGTGCCAAAATCCATAACTGGTTTTTCCTTATTGTTATCGCCAAGGATCTGAAATCCCGTTGAAATGCTGGGCCTACTCACAATTTGTCACCTGCTGACAGGGCTTAATTACCCTACTTCTTATGGCCTTTTAACGCCCTCAACCCGACATTAGGTTTTAGCTAGGCAGTTTCTTTTGGTTCTTTTTCGACTTTATTTGCTTTTTTAGGGCGACCACGCTTAAGCGGTCGTACTCTTTGGTTAACAATCTGCTCAATTTTCTCTTTAAACGCATCCCCGCCGAGCACATGACCTAACTTAATCGTTTCAGCGATATAGTCGAGCAACTTTCGATCAAAGCTATACTGAAATAACTTCCTGTAAGATTGCGCTCTCTCCACCACTGTATCCCCAAGAGATAGATACAAGCGGTGATCCTTGATCAAATTATCTTTCTTAATGTTTGCGTGATGGTTAAAACTTGACCACTCGTAATCCTCAAGGGAGTCTGACAATCCCAAATACAGTGGGCGCAACTCTACGTATCTGTAACAGGTCAACAAATACGCATCAGAATCAATCAAGCTGGACTTATAGCGTCCTCGCCATAGTGTTCCGGAGCGCTTGTAACGGTGATTGACAAACTGCACATAGCGACGCCCAAGGGATTGCATCATAGATGATATCCCATCCGGTATCGTGGGCGTAGCTATGATCTGGATCATATTGGGCAATAAAACATATGCGTGAACATCAACGCCATATTGGTCTGACGCGTTACGCAAACTAATCAAATAATATTGATAATCTTCCTCGTCAAAGAAGCAGGGCAGATTGTTGTGGCCTACCTGCACAATATGCTGGGGAACATTTATCAAATTGAGCCTGGGCAAACGGGGCATTTTGCCTATGGGTCCTTTTTTAGCTGGCTTAAAGCCTTTTCTGTAGAGAGGTAAGGCTCTTATTATCGCAAATCAGTGAAAAGTATTTCAAACTTGGTATGCGAGCAAGTTAACATTAGCCTCGGTGATCGGTTGTAATAATATTACGCCGCATTGTATTGCTTTTTATTAAAGGGGAGTTGCACCAGACATGGATCAAATTAGTCTGGCGGTCAACGGGCGCACTGACATTGGTCAGGTTCGTGAGGAAAACGAAGATAGCATTCGCTGGTACGCGTCGGCGGAGCAGCCTTTTGCCTATATTGTGGTAGCCGACGGGATGGGCGGTTACACCGGTGGCGCCACCGCCAGTAAAATTGCAGCTGAGACGGTTCAAGCCCATCTCGATGACCTGCTGAAACACACTTTTTTCTCCTGCACGTCTGAACAGCAACAGCTTATATTGCGCGCCACCCTTATCGACGCAGTCAACAGCGCAAATACAGCTCTAATCAATACCAAAAACCTGAACCCTCAGTTTTCCAATATGGGAACAACTTTGGTTGCCGCGGTCATGTGGCGCGACTTTTTAATCGTTGCACATATTGGCGATTCTCGCGCATACCTGTGGAACAATTATGGATTGCAGCGCCTTACACGAGATCACAGCGTTGTACAGGAGATGATTGATTCAGGTCAATTAACCCCCGAGCAAGCCAAAGAGTCCAATGTCCGCAACCATATTACCCGTGCCTTGGGGGTTTCCAGCAGTGTAGAGGCGGATATAAATAGCTGGAAACTCACGCAAAACGCACTCCTTTTGTTATGTAGCGACGGGCTCACTGAATATCTTGATGATCATGCGATAGAGCGCGTACTGGCCACTCATCGTCCGGCATTAGAGTGTGTATATCGTTTTATTGACGATGCTAATCGCCTAGGTGGGCGCGACAATATTACTGCAGGAATATTGGAATATTCTTCACAATCATTGCGTCAAATACTCCCCCACGAACAAAGTGTTACCGAACGTCCCAGTTCTTCTGACGTAACAATTAGAAAGTTACACCGCTAATTTGATTTACCGGATACTGTAATATGACACCGGAACGTCTAACCCAGCTAATACCTAACTTACTCAATACGCTTACCCCTCCGACAATTACTCTTTCTCATGAGAGCCCTGCATCGGCTGTGCGCTGGCTCTCTCAGGTCGAACATACTTTAAAAAACATCTCACCCACTCCAGTGAATGAGGGCTTTTGGCCAAAGCTGCCAAGTATCACGTCTAATCGCTTTAGTATCGATTCAGCACCAATATTACCCCTCCTGTATGAAGCTGAAGACAACCCCACGCAATTCACCAATACCCCTGGTATTAACCCCGAGAACGAGGTGGTACCAGCTTTAGATCGTTGCCATCGAATTAACGGGCACGTCGTTACCGCAACAGGGGAAGTCGCTTTCGAGCGAACAGACGTACTTATTCCTGGACCGCTGCCGTTTGAATGGAAACGATATTTTCGCTCCTCTCTCAATGAGGATACTGGCATTGGTGTGGGCTGGCGGCACTCTCTCAGTGAAAAGCTTGTTGTACACGATAACGTTGTAAAGCTGGTTACTGCCGAAGGGAGGTCTGTAAAATTCAAATTACCCGCCATTGGTCACGGGTGCTACAACCGCTTTGAGCGGTTGATGTTATTCAGGCAAAGCCTGCACAGTTATCGATTGACGACATTCAATCAGCATCACAAAATATTTCGCGCTGATGGTGTAAATAGCGCTCTACCACTTGTAGAAATCAGGGATCAATTTGGTAACGCCATAACAATCGACTATCAGGAGGGCCTGCCTAAGAAAATGGTCAGCTCCTGGGGTCGTGTTATTGAATTTAACTGCCAGAACGGTCATATCCATAATTTAATAAATAGCCACGCTGCCGAAGGTCAAAGCGACCTCTGCAACTACAATTATCAAGATGGTCAACTACTCGAAAGTTGTAGCGGCCTTAAAAGAGAAAGGTACCAATATAACAATACACAGTTGGTACAGTTAAATAATAGCCAATCTGGAATTTATCAATTTACCTACGATACACGCGACCGGTGCCAGCTAATACAGTCCAATGAATTAATCACCAGTCTAAACTGGCACGCAAGTCATAATACCTGCACGATCGAGTCAGAGCTGTCCGGTCCCATTTATATACGCTTTAACAAGTTCGGCCAGAGAATTTCTGAACAGCAGCAATCTCGTAGCCTTAGCTGGCTTTTTGATTCCTACGGCAATCTCAGTGAAGAAATTCAGGCCAACGGCCATAGGCTTTTCTTCCGTCACGATGAATTCGGCCGGCTTGTCCGATCCACCTCTCACAATATTAGTAATCGATATCTCTATGACGATCGCGGCTATTTACAAGCGGCTGTTATCAATGGAGAGACCCTATGGCAATACAAGTTTAACGAGAAGGGACGCCCAGAACGTATTATCGACCCGGCAAAACAAGTTTGGCTGTTTCTCTATACAGATAGGGGGCAGATCACACAGATTCAGGACCCAGAGGGAGGCAAAGTGGACTTCAGCTGGGATGGGCAAGGCCAGCTGAAGTCCGTTCGTAGAGACGATAAAGTCCTGAGCTTTGAGTACGATCACTGGCAACGAATCACTTCGCTTAAAATGAATGGCGAAGTATGGCGTGAGTGGAGTTATGGCAATGCGGGTGAATTGCGTGAAGCCCACCTGGGTATTCACCAGTACGGTCTGGACTACTCTGAACGCGGCCTGCCCAATGCTATCCACGGAGACAGTGGCCAGAGTATTCTTTGTGATTATGACAACGCGGGCCGCCCGTGCCATATCAATTTCGCTGATGGTAACAACTGGGAATTAATCTACAGCCCTAGGGATGAACTGACCTGCCTGGAGAGCCCCGTAGGGAATTACTACTGGGAATATGATCACTACGGACAATTAGTTAGCCACAAGGCACCACAGGATCGAACTTGGCGTTGGCATTACAATATAGACGGCAGCCTGCATGAATATTGTGATAATGACTCTCGCTGGTACTTTAATTATAACGACAGCGGTGTATTAACCGGTATTCGCAATAACAGTGGCCAAAATAGTGAGTTCCACTACGACCAACATAACAGGCTGGTACAGGCAGATAATGCCCTTTCCTCAGTGCGCTTTAAATACGACAGCCGCGGTCGGGTAACCGCAGAGCATCACGACAGTGCCGATATCCGGGATTTCAGTCTTCAGTATCAATATGACAAACGCGGCTGGTTAAAGAGTGCCAGCTCCGACAATCTCGACTTGTCTTATACATTCGCCCCTTGTGGAGCCCTGTATGGAATCGATGCCAATGGTGAAGCCATTGTTCGCACCGAATCCAAAGGCCAAGATATCCTCCAGGTTCAAGGAGAGGTTCGCAGTAATCACAAATATTTATTTGGGCGTCTGGTAGGTATGGAGTCCGGTCAAGCACTTTCCTGGCACTTTGATAAATCCCCTCCCCTGCAAATGACCAACCCGCTGCGGGCACAGCAAAGTCCGACTCAACCTCAAACAGAAAGTGACAAGCGCGGCAACATTATTAGTGAAAGCAACATACCAGGCCGCAAGGATTATCAATACCAGTACGACGGCTGGGGCCTGATGAGCCACGCGGAGTGCGGGGAATTTAAAACCTATTTCCGCTACGACCCCTTCGGTCGGCGGTTAAGCAAGACATGTACCCACCGAAAATCAACCCGGCAGCGCCGCGTTGTCACTATTTGGAGCAGCCTGGGTATCTGGGGGGAAATTCACAATATTGACGGCAAGTCCCGAGGTTTAAGCCATTGGATTCACCAACCCCAAACCAATGCCATTCTCTGCCAATGGACTGCCGACAATATCGAGCATTACCTTTCCAACCCCGACGGCAAGCCACTCGCGATTTTTGATACCCAAGGTGCCGCTCAGTGGTCACAAGGTGGGGAGGCTGGAGAGAAAGGAAAAGACCCCCACAATCAAGGGCCGAGTGCCTGGCGGGGAACTAACTTGCTCGCGGATGTAGAGACCGGGCTGTGGTACCACCCCTCCGGCTACTGGAGCCCAGCCCTCGGCATCTGGCTAAATGGGGACCGCTCACATAACCTGACGACTTCTGCCCAATCAATCGGGCAACTGTAGCGAAGTACTCGGGCAGCTACGTCAACAATTGCTGCCCGGGTCAACTCTTATCTGCCTATACACTATGGGTATATCTATTTGCCCGTGAGTGTTATGGAAGAGCGCTCGGATTTTGAGATCGGTGGAGTCCATGTCGCCAGGGGCGAGTCCTGCCATATTGATCTGCCCGTTGTGCGGCTTTACACAAGCACAGAAATGGCAATCCCAGTTTATGTGCAGCGCGGTAAAAAAGATGGTCCCAAGATGTTCGTTTGTGCCGCCATACACGGTGACGAACTCAACGGTATTGAAGTAATAAGCCGGCTTATCCAAAGCGGCCGCCTAAAGTCATTGCGCGGAACCCTGGTTGCAGTTCCAATGGTTAATGTTTACGGGGTACTGCAACACACTCGCTACCTACCTGACAGGCGCGACCTAAACCGCTCATTTCCAGGGTCGGCAAAGGGCTCTCTCGCCGCACGTATGGCTCACGTCTTTCTCAAGGAGATTGTCACCAAATGCGACTATGGCATCGATTTACACACAGGGGCCGTACATCGCAGTAACCTCCCCCAAATTCGCGCTAACTTGGACGATGAGCAAACCCGAAAACTTGCCAAGGCCTTTGGTGTTCCCGTGCTACTCAATGCTTCTATTCGCGACGGATCCCTGCGCCAAGCAGCCGCGGATCTCGGGGTGAGAGTATTACTGTATGAAGCTGGTGAAGCCCTGCGCTTTGATGAACTCAGTATCCGCGCCGGTGTTAAAGGTGTGATCAATGTGATGAAACACCTGGAGATGTTGCCGCAAACCCGAAAGACAAATGTGATAGAGCCATTTGTTGCTCGACGCAGCGGTTGGCTTCGCGCGGGGGATAGCGGCATCGCCAATCATCTTAAGGCACTCGGGGATCAGGTCTACCGGGGCGACCTGCTGGCGACCATTGCAGATCCATACGGCCAGGAACTGGACCAGCTGATCTGCAATGAGGATGGAATCATTATTGGGCGACAGAATATCCCCCTGGTTCAGGAAGGCGAGGCGATGTACCACATCGCCTACTTCCGTGAACCCGAGGGTGTTGTCGAGAACCTGGAGCTACTCCAGGATACGCTCCTACCGGATGAGAACTTTTAGGGAGTCCCTATTGTTTCTTCAACAACTCCAGGACTTCCTTGCTCGGGTAGCCTTGAACTTCAACGCCGGCACTCTTTTCAAATTCACTCACCGCTTTGCGGGTACCCGGACCTGCCTTGCCATCAATTTCTCCGGTGTAAAACCCTTTTTGTTTGAGCAACTTCTGTAACTCTTCCACTTGAACACTATCCAGTGGAGTAAATGGGCGCTTCCAATCATTTACCAAAGGCGCACCGCCGCCAATCCGGTCTGCCAACAGGCCTATAGCTATCGCATAGCGATCTGAATTGTTGTAACGCTTGAGGACAAAGAAGTTCTTGAACACTAAAAACGCCGGGCCATTGCGGCCGTCTGGTAACTTTAATTCGGCAATGGCTTTCTTGCTGGGAAAGGGCTCGCCATTGGCTCGTGTGACACCGAGCTTCTCCCATTCGGCTGCCGACATCTTCCCTGCAGGCATTTTACGAGCGGGAATATTGACCTCATAGCCCCAGGGTTTTCCTCGCTGCCAACCGTTACTGGATAGCAGGTTGGCGGCAGTCGCGAGCGCATCCGGAATGGAGTTCCAGATATCCCGTTTACCATCACCATCGATATCCACCGCATAGGCTTGATAACTGGTGGGAATAAATTGGGTATGCCCCATAGCTCCGGCCCAGGAGCCCAACAAGTGCTCACCCTCGACATCACCGGCCTGCAAGATTTTTAGCGCGGCCAGCAGTTGCTGACGGCCAAACTTTTTACGCTGGGGATCCGCATAGGCGAGTGTTGCCAGTGAGCGAATGACACTGCGCATTACCTTGTCGTTGCCGAGGATGCCGCCAAAACTGGATTCCACAGACCAGATTGCAAGCAGGATATTGGGGTCCACCCCGAAGCGCTTCTGGATCTTGTCCAACCAGGGCTTCATTTTTTCTTTTTCCCGCTTGCCTCGTTCGATCGCTCTCTTTTGCACCCGATTATCAAAGTACTGCCACACCGGTGCTTTGAATTCGGGCTGATAGGCTGCGCGATCCAGAACCCATTGGTCTGGAGAAGTGATTCCTTTAAAGGCTTGGTCGTAAACCTCCGCAGAGATTCCACTCTTGATCGCGGTTTTACGGAACTCCTTTACCCACTGTTCGAAGGCCGGATCGGCTTTCTCTTGTGCATGGGTATTGGAAACCAGGAGAACCGCGCTTATCGCGAGGATGGCAGACAGATATTGAAACCATTGCAATTTGGGCATGGAGTTACCTTCGACACAACTTTTGCTCGCTCAAGGGTAGAACGAGCCACTCTTATCCGAAAGGTGGATTGGCCGGTAACCGTTGAACTTCCCACCTACTATTAAACTGGACAGTCACATGAGAGGGAAGTTCGTGCTGCTCACCTTTAGGGTGAGCTCTGCCGCAAAACGGGAAGATTAGGGAATGACGTAAAACAGCACCGCAAAGAAGTGCAATATACCGCCCGCCAGCACAAAGAGATGCCAAATTGCATGGTGGAAGCGCAGGCTGCGCCAGAGGTAAAAAGCGATTCCGCCGGTGTAGCAGAGACCACCGAGAACTAACAGCCACAAACCGCCAGTTTCCAGGCTATCCGACAGCGGCTTGATAGCAGCCACCACAACCCATCCCATCAAGGCACTGAGAGTGATAGACAGAGCTCGAATCTTCTTCAGCGGAGTGAACTGAATAATCAATCCGATCAGCGCGAGCCCCCAAATAATACCGAACAGCCACCAACCCCAAGGGCCCCTCAGGGTAACCAGGGTGAAGGGAGTATAGGTTCCAGCAATCAATAGAAAGATTGACGAGTGGTCCAGGGTCCGCAGTATCGCTTTGGCGCCGATATGGCTGACTGCGTGGTACAGCGTGGAGGCTAGGAAACAAAGTATCAGGGTGGAGGCATAGACGCTGGAGCTGACAATATGCCAGGCGTCCCCGCGCAGGGCAGCAAATCCGGTCAATACACCCAGACCGGCAATCGCCAGAAGCGCTCCAACACCATGTGTCACACTGTTGGCGATCTCTTCAGCAAAACTGTAACGACTGGCAACGGAAACGGAAACGGAAGATGACATAAATTAGCCCGGTTAAATTCAGGTCATAAGCCTGCGTGTAGTGCACGACCAATAACTTGGAACAGGTCTAATGATCAGAGGCCTCACTTAAAATAGCAAGGCCATCACCAGACTGCACATTCACAACCGGGCGGTCAGGGCTTAAACGCTAGCGTTGTGAATACCCATTTCGCACAAAGCGGAAGATTCGCGAACAATAGTTTCGTTGCGATCTGGGCCTGTAGAAACAATGTCTACCGGAGCGCCCACCAGCTCTTCGATTCGAGCGATATAGGCGCGTGCATTGGCCGGCAAATCCGCTTCACGACGCACACCGAAAGTATTCTCTGTCCAACCGGGCATAGACTCATAAACCGGCTCGACACCTTCCCAACCTGCGGCATCAAAAGGTACTGGTACTTCTTCACCAGCGCTGTTGCGGTAGCCCACACAAACCTTTACCTCCTCGAGGCCATCGAGAACATCCAGTTTGGTCAGGCACAGGCCAGAAATACTATTGATTCGGATCGCGTGGCGCACAGCAACAGCGTCAAACCAACCGGTACGGCGCTGGCGGCCAGTGGTAGCGCCAAACTCGTGACCTTTTTCACCCAGGTGACGACCAACTTCGCAGTCCAGCTCAGTTGGGAAAGGACCACCGCCAACGCGGGTGGTATAGGCCTTGGTAATGCCCAATACATAATCCAGGTACAGAGGACCAAAACCAGAACCAGTAGCGGTACCGCCAGCAGTGGTATTAGAGGAAGTTACGAACGGGTAGGTACCGTGGTCAATATCCAGCAGGGAACCCTGGGCGCCTTCGAACAGGATATGCTCTCCGTTCTCGCGCGCTTTGTGCAGGTGATCGGCAACGTCGGTGATCATCGGCACCAGTTGCTCGCGCCAGATCTTGGCCTGCTCAACGGTGTCCTCATAACTGACCGGGTCAACTTTGTAGTATTCGGTCAGAGCGAAGTTGTGGTAATCAATCAGCTCTTTCAGCTGGTGGCAGAAGTTATCCCAGTTGCACAGATCACCCAGGCGAAGACCGCGACGAGCAACTTTATCTTCGTAAGCGGGACCAATACCGCGACCTGTAGTACCGATCGCTTTGGCGCCGCGTGCTTTTTCACGGGCCTGATCGAGGGCAACATGTACTGGCAAGATCAGCGGACACGCCGGGGAAAGACGCAGGCGCTCGCGAACAGGAACTTCACGCTCTTCCAGCTCAGCCATCTCTTTCAGCAGCGCCTCCGGGGAGAGCACCACACCATTGCCGATCAAGCAGGTTACGCTGGGGCGCAGAATACCGGAGGGAATCAGGTGCAGTACGGTTTTTTCGCCATCGATAACCAGGGTGTGGCCCGCATTGTGACCACCCTGGAAACGCACTACCAGCGAGACCTTCTCGGTTAGCAAATCGACAATCTTGCCCTTGCCCTCATCGCCCCACTGGGTACCCAGTACTACTACATTCTTGCCCATCTGTATAAATCTCTAAACTCAGGTTTTTCTCTGCGGGAGCCGGGGCCCCACATAAATGGATGTCTGCGGGTAGGCCCGCGCGATAATAGGCACATCCACTGCGCCCGAAAAATCAGTCTCGTGGTTTTACTACCCACGAATCACCCTCAGCAACCAACTCTCGGTCACAGCGGGAATCCAGTTCACTATCGGCACCACCAGCGAGGGCTGTGATGACGACTTCACCTTGAGCCCGCAGCTCGTGAATCGCCTTCCACAGTTCAGCGCCCTGGGAGCCTCTGACATCTGGCGCCAATATCGCAGCGCCCTCTTCAACGGCAGCGCTGCCCAGATTACTCAATGCCACCAGGTCACTACTGAAGCCTGTTGCTGGGCGATCGCGCCCAAACACGGCCCCGATACCGTTGTAGCGTCCACCGTTGGCCAATGCCTGGCCGTGGCCCGGTGTGTAGGCGGCGAATACCAGACCTGTTTCATAGTCGTAGCCGCGTACTTCACTCAAATCGAAGAACAGTGTCACCTCTGGATAGCGCTCATTCAGAGCCTCAGCTACCTGCCTCAAATCGGAAACTGCCGCCAGCAAATTTTGCGGGGCTCCAGAAAAGAGTTCGCGGGCCTTATCTAGGCATTCCCGTCCCCCAACCAGCCCCGGGAGCGCCTTCAGCCACTCGGCAGCCTTCTGGTCGCCAACATTCTCCTCAACCCACTCGCACAGATCAGCAGTCGCCTTGCTCTGTAACATTGCCAACAGGGCGCTGCGCTGCTCGTCATTGAGGCCCGCCGCTTCAACCAGACTCTGGTAAATCGCGACGTGGCCCAGGTCCAGGTGCACTTGGCTGACACCCGCTACCTGAAGGCTTTGCAGCATCAGCGAGATCACCTCGAGGTCTGCACCGAGGTTGTCCACTCCAAACAGCTCCGCACCAACCTGTATCGGCGCTCGCGAGCCCATCGGGGTTCGCGGCTTGGTGTACACCACCTGACCGGCGTAGCAGAGGCGGTTGGCGCCTCTGCGGGGAAAACTGTGGGCATCAATCCGGGCAGTCTGCGGAGTCATATCCGCGCGTATACCTAAAGTGCGTCCAGATATCTGGTCGGTAACCTTAAAGGTGCTCAGATCTACATCATGGCCCATCCCGATCAGGAGGGACTCGGTGAATTCCAACATCGGCGGTATCACCAACTCATACCCCCAGCAGTGGTAGAGGTCCAGTAGTTGGCGGCGCAGAGTCTCCAATTGCACGGCATCCGCAGGCAGAATTTCTGCAATGCCATCCGGTAACATCCAGCGATCGGCTTGAGTCATGATGAAATGAATTCGTCAGCGAAGAAATTGCGGTGCCACAGCGCTTGCCACAAACGAGCCGCAGCACTTCCCACAAAAAAACCGGGCTGGGCCCGGTTTGCGTGATTTTAGCATCAAGTGCTAACAGGAAGGTAGGGTTATCGAATCTAACCCGGCGCCTGTAGCACCAGTTGCCCAGTGCTACATAGCATTTTCAGCCCTACTCTCCTTTCGGGTCTTTCAGGTAGCGGAAGAATTCGCTATCTGGATCGACCAGCATCATATCTGACTTGCTCCGGAAGGACTCCTTGTAAGCCTGCAAACTGCGGGTAAAGCGGTAAAACTCCGGATTCTTGCTGTAGGCCGCAGCGTAAATAGCTGCCGCCTCTGCATCACCCGCACCGCGTAACTCTTCCGCCTGGCGGTAGGCCTCAGACTCAATCACCACTCTTTGGCGATTGGCATTAGCCTTGATACGCTCACTGGCCTCCTGACCCTTGGCGCGATGATCCCGCGCCTCCAGCTCACGACCAGCGCGCATACGCTGGAACACAGACTCGGAGACTTCCGGCGGCAGGTCAATCCGCTTGACGCGCACATCAATCACATGCACTCCCAGGTCATCCTGAGCCACCTTATTCAGGTTTTTAGTGATCTCCGCCATCAACTCATCGCGCTCGCCACTGACTACCTCATGCAGATCACGCACACCAAACTCGTTCCGGAGCTGATCATTGATCCGCTCCGACAGCAGGCGCACCGCATTGCGATCGTCACCACGAGTGGCGATATAAAACTTATCCACATCAGAGATTCGGTATTTGGCATACGAATCAACCATCATGAATTTGTTTTCACTGTTGAGCATACGAACGGGGCTGGAATCCACCGTCTGAATACGCGCATCAAACTTGCGCAACCTTTCCGCAAAAGGGATTTTGAAGTAGAGACCCGGCTCGGTGTAGGTGCGCACCAGCTCACCAAAGCGCAGTAACACGGCTTTTTCAGTCTCTTTCACTACAAAGGCGCTGGAAGAAAGTACCAATACTCCAACCAGGATGACAACAATGATACCCAGTGTTTTGTTATTCATATCATCCCCTCCTAGCGAATAGTCTGACTGCGACGGGTGCTGGCGTCATCCCGACGAAGGCGCTCAATAACACGCTGATAGACTTCCTCAATCATTACAGGCGAGGTGTCCTGGCTTTGGGCTGCTCGCGCTGCTCCAGCGCCGCCTTGCGCCAATTTATCAAGCGGCAGGTACATCATGTTATTGCCACCCTCTACATCCACCATCACTTTGGAGGTGTTGGCCATCACATCCTGTACCGCATCCAGGTAGAGACGCTCGCGGGTAACTTCCGGGGCACGCTCATATTCAGCCAGCAGTTTCTCAAAGCGTACAGCTTCACCTCGGGCACTCTCGATGACGCGGGCTTTGTATGCCTCGGCCTCTTCGATAATGCGCTGAGCCTGACCACGGGCAACCGGGATTATCTGGTTAGCATCAGCCTGAGCTTCATTTTGCAGACGCACCTCGTCCTCACGGGCTTTGGTCACATCGTCAAACGCATCCTGCACTTCGCGCGGCGCCTTAGCATCAGTGAGGTTAACCACATCAATGCGTATACCGGTCTGGTACAGGTCCAGGTATTCCTGTAATCGCTCCTGCGTATCGGCAGATACTTGGGTCCGGTTCTGGGAAATCACACCGTTTAAAGTGAGAGAGCCCACCACGTGACGAAGGGCGCTGTCGGTGGCTTCCTGCAAGCTCTTCACCGGATCGCGAACACGCAGTACAAAAGACTCAGCATCCCCAACCTGCCACTGCACAGTGAGTACCACTTCTACGATATTGGCGTCTTCGGTCAGCATCTGACCGGTAGTGCGCTCGGTACGCACCTCAGTCATATTGACCTTGGTGACGTTATCGATAAGCGGCGGATTCCAGTGCAGGCCGGCAGATTCCGTGGAGTGGTATTTGCCCAGGCGCAAAACAACCGCCTGTTCGTTGGCGTTGACCTGGTAAATCCCCAGGCCGCCATAAATCAATACGGCGAGACCAATAACCAGTACCCAGGGAAATTTGACAGAGTCGCCACTTGGGCTGCCGCTGCCACCACCACCAAACAGGCCACCTAGTTTCTGCTGAATTTTTCGCAGTAGTTCATCGAGATCGGGCGGGCCTCCGTTATTGCGGTTACCGCCACCACCCCAGGGGTCTTTATTGTTACCACCCGGCTCATTCCAGGCCATTTAACTTACTCCAACTATGATCACTTAATCTTTTACTTCGGCGGATTCTAGCATCCATTGCCGACAAAATATTGCCGACAGGCCCTAGCCTGAGGCAAGTGGGCAGTCTGCGGAGACCAACCCCGAACAAATTCGACTAAAGGTCGCAATATGACCTGAATTTTAAAATCAATGTTTATACGACAACTACTCGGCAATGGGTTCTTCCAAAACCCATTCCGGCGCGTCATTGCCAGCAATATGTGGCGCCAGCAGACGCTGGAAATCACTACGCGGCAATAATATTTGCAATTCGCAGTCACCATTGTCGCGGTAGACTTCCGACTGCACCGCATTAATTTCAAATAGCTGCGCTCGCAGCCTGGACTGATGGGGCTTCACTACCAATTGCCCGCGCACCATTTGCTCGCCCAGGCGCTCGGCAATAGCCTCAATTAAAAGTTCACAACCCGCGCCTGTTACCGCAGAGAGCCAAACTGCTCGGGGTACACCCTGATCATCCCGGTCTATACGCGGTTCAAAATCTGCCAGCAGGTCAATTTTGTTATAAACCACCAGTTGCGGCAGTTCTGAAGCATCAATTTCCTCCAGAACCGTTTGCACCTCTTCCATCAGGTGTAATCGATCATCTGCCGCAGCGTCCACCACATGTAGAAGCAACGTCGCACTGGCGGCCTCTTCCAGGGTTGCCCGGAATGCCTCTACCAGTTTATGCGGCAAGTGAGAGACAAATCCCACCGTATCAGCCAATACCATGGCGCCAACATTGGGTAATTCAACCCTGCGCATGGTCGGGTCGAGGGTGGCAAACAATTGGTCCCTGACATAGACATCTGCATCGGTCAGGCGATTAAACAGAGTCGACTTGCCCGCATTGGTGTAGCCGACCAGAGATACGGTGGCCATTTCTGCCCGGGAACGCGCGCGGCGCCCCTGCTCCCGCTGGCGGCGTACCTTTTCCAGCCGCTTCTCGATGGAGTCTATGCGCGCGCGCAGCAATCGCCGGTCTGTCTCCAACTGGGTTTCACCGGGTCCACGTAGGCCGATACCACCCTTTTGCCTCTCCAGGTGGGTCCAACCTCGCACCAGCCGCGTTGCCATATGGCGCAGCTGGGCCAATTCCACCTGAAGCTTACCTTCGTGAGTTCGCGCACGCTGGGCAAAAATATCCAGAATAAGCCCTGTGCGATCCAGCACCCGGCACTTTAATTCGCGCTCAATATTGCGCTCCTGACTCGGAGACAGGATGTGATCAAAGATAACCAGGGCGGCTTCCTGATCTTTGACCACCTGGCGAATCTCCTCCAATTTACCTCGGCCAACAAAGGTCTTTGGGTCTGGAGTGGCGCGCTGGCCGAAAATAAAACTGACAGGATCTGCTCCGGCAGATAGGGCCAACTCCTCAAATTCACGAGGGTCGTCGGGACTGTCGATGGCGGAGAGTTCTAGGTGTACCAGTACTGCGAGCTCACCGGATTCCGGTCGATCGAAAAACAATGGGAATTCTCTATTGCGAAAAGGGCGCGATAAGCCCTGACTGAGGTGACAACCGGCAAGCCCTGCAAGGGGCTCACCGAGCTGCTGGCGCCCCGGCAAAACGGGGTGCAGGTGAAATTGATACGGATCTTTTAGCTAAAGGATTCGCGCTCACCGCCTTCACCATTACCCTCGCCGCCATGCTGGGCTGCGGGATTCAATAGCGGTACGCGCACTGCACGCGACGGAACAACCGTAGAAATGGCGTGCTTATACACCATTTGGCTCACAGTATTTTTGAGTAACACCACGAACTGGTCGAAGGATTCAATTTGCCCTTGGAGCTTGATGCCGTTTACCAGATAGATAGAAACCGGAATACGCTCTTTGCGCAATACGTTGAGGTAAGGGTCTTGTAAGCTGTGCCCTTTTGACATCTTTTTTCTCCTTGTCAAAAAGCTGAATGCGGTATGCAGGCCGCAATCGCACCCGCGAAGAGCGCGGATCAAAAAACGACTGAGGTTGAATACGCGTATAAGTAGTGTAGTAGCGAGCCGGAAAAGGCCGGACTCTGTGAAAACTGACTGAACGGGCTTGTCGTTTAATAGCCCAACCACGTTATGGATGCTTAAGCGAGAAATTTCAAGGCTTCTGCCAATATTTCGTCATTCTCACGCACCCCACCTTGCTCATCCTGAGTGTACAAAGTTAGCAGGTCTGGCCAGCGCCGCAGCCAGGTTAACTGGCGCTTGGCAAGCTGCCTCGTCGCCGCAATTCCAGCGGCCACCATATCATCGTAATCGGTTTGGCCTTGCAAGTGTTGCCAAACTTGCCGATATCCCACCGCGCGAATTGCCGGTAAGTCCTCGTGCAGGTCTCCCCGGTCCAGCAGGCCCTGGACTTCATCAATAAAGCCCGCCGCGAGCATCTTGCGAAAACGCAGTTCAATACGCTGGTGAAGCAGGGATCGATCGCGGGGCATAATGGCCATCTGACACACTTGGTACTGCTCCTGTATTCCCCCAGCTTCCTGCTCGCGACGCAACTGCGAAAGCGGAACACCGGTGAGGCGGTAAACTTCCAGCCCCCTTTCGATACGTACCGAATGGTTGGGATGTAGCTCAGCCGCCAACTGCGGGTCCACCTGGGCCAGCTCCGCATGCAGTGCAGGCCACCCTTCACGCTCTGCGCGTGCTTCAATTTCTGCTCTCACCGCTGCATCCGCTTCAGGCAATTTTGCCATGCCTTCCAACAGAGCACGGAAATACAACATAGTTCCGCCAACCAGTAATGGCACTTTACCAGCGGCGGTAATTTCTGCCATAGCTTCCAGCGCATCTTTGCGGAAGCGACCTGCCGAATAAGACTCAGACGGGTCACAGACATCGATCAAACGGTGAGGGTATGCAGCTAGCTCTTCTACTGAGGGCTTGGCCGAGCCGATATCAAGGCCTCGATATACGAGAGCAGAATCAACACTAATTAGTTCCACGGGCAAACGATCGGCAAGCGCCATGGCCAGATCCGTTTTGCCGGAGGCCGTTGGACCCATCAAGAAAATTACACGGGGCTTATCACCCGGCAAGCTGTTATTCAAACTACCACCCACTTCTGCCGCGTACCTATTGGCCGCGCATAAACCACTTATCCATATCTGCCAGTTTAACCTGGGTCCAGGTCGGGCGACCGTGATTGCACTGGCCACTGCGCTCCGTGCGCTCCATATCCCGCAGCAGAGCATTCATTTCCGGGATTGTCAGACGTCGGTTTGCGCGAACAGAACCGTGACAAGCCATTGTCCCCAGCACTTCGTTGATGCGCTCACCAATACGGGCGCTGTCGCCTTCGCCGAGCAGGTCCGAGAGTACATCGCGCACAAGCTGTTCCACTTCCGCGCCGTGCAGCATTGTGGGTACCTGGCGCACCAGTAAGGTCTCCGGACCGGCCCGCTGCAATACGAAACCAAGCGCGGTAAACACCTCGCTGCGCTCCTCGAAGCAGTCCGCTTCCCGCTGGCTGACAGCCAGACTCACTGGAACCAGGAGGGGCTGAGCCTGAATTCCACCGGCCGCATAAGCCACTTTCATCTGCTCATAGACAATGCGCTCATGGGCAGCGTGCATATCGACAACAACCATCCCATGCTCGTTTTGCGCGAGAATATAGATTCCATGCAACTGCGCCAGAGCAAAGCCCAGCGGCGGCACTTCGGATTCGCTTTCAATGCCCGCACCGGCCCCTATGGTCGTCCCGGAAGATGCTTGGGGCACGGGCACTGGCCGGCTGGTAGGAGCATCCTGCGGCTGTTGTGTCGCCGGGGATGAGTCCTGATACGGTTGGTGCAGAGCGCCGTAAGCATTCATCTGCTCGCGCAAATTTGAGGGCGAGGGACGATTGCTGAGTGGCATTTTATGCTGCCCGGCAAATTCACCGGCCTGCAAACCCGTGACCTGTTCCTGGCGCTCCTGCTCTGGCTCGCTTTCTGTTTCCTCTTTCTGCCCCGGGCGCACATCCGCCAGGGCCCGGTGCAAACTGCCAAACAGGAAGTCGTGTACCAGGCGACTATCGCGAAAACGCACTTCGTGTTTGGTCGGGTGCACATTCACATCGACGGAAGCCGGGTCCAGCTCCAGATAAAGTACAAATGCCGGATGGCGACCATGGTACAAAACATCGGCGAACGCCCGGCGCACCGCGTGGCTGACCACCTTGTCGCGAATAGCCCGGCCATTGACATAAAAGAATTGTAAGTCGGCCTGGGAGCGCGAGAATGCGGGTTCCGCAACCCACCCCCACAGGCGCAGGCCGCTGCGCTCCACATCGATATGCAGCGCATTCTGCATAAACGCCGGCCCACACACCTGGGCCACACGGCGCTCCATTTCCACCCGCCCGGTGCCCGCACGCAGATTATGCACACCCTTGCCGTTGTGGCGCAGGCTGATAGAGACATCAAATCGGGACAGCGCCAAGCGCTTAATCGTCTCGTCAATGCGATTGAATTCTGTTTTTTCTGTGCGCAGGAATTTCCGCCGAGCGGGCGTATTGAAGAACAGATCGCGCACATCCACCGTGGTGCCACGGGGGTGAGCCGAGGGCGCGAGCTGCGCCTGCATGTCGCGGCCCTCCGCACTTACCTGCCAACCCTTGCCACTTTCATCGCGGCTGCTGGTCAATGCCAGGCGCGCCACCGAGGAAATACTGGCGAGGGCCTCACCGCGAAAGCCCAGGGTGGCCACCGCCTCCAGATCTTCCAATGCATGAATCTTGGAAGTCGCGTGGCGGGCCAGGGCCATTGGCAGGTCTTCCCGCTCTATGCCCTTGCCGTTATCGCGCACTTTCATGCGCTTGCTACCACCGCCGTCCACATCGACCTCTAGCCGTGTAGCGCCCGCATCCAGGCTGTTTTCCAGCAACTCCTTGATTACTGATGCCGGGCGCTCAACTACCTCACCAGCTGCAATCTGGTTGGCGAGGCGGGGAGAGAGTTGCTGGATTTTATCGTGCATGAATCTGGCCTGTTAATGCTGCAAGGACCGCTCGACACTGAGGTCTCAGCCGGAAGGAATACTCAGGGTCTGCCCCACTCGAATCACGGAGTTCTTGATGCCATTCGCTCTCATCAGGGCGGCGACGGAGATATTATATCGCGCCGCGATACCCGAAAGGGTCTCCCCGCGAGCGATAACGTGGTTGCGAGACTTATCGCTCTGGTTGGCGGCGAGCCAGGTATCCGCCGGGGGGCGGCTCTTAAAGTGCGCCACTATACCGTCACTGAGCTTTTGCGCCAGCTTGCGCTGGAAACTGGGATCGCGCAGGCGTTTCGCTTCCTGGGGATTGGTAATAAAACCCGTCTCCACCAAAATTGAAGGCACATCCGGCGAACGCAGCACCGAGAAATTGGCCTGCTCCACCTGTTTTTTATGCAGGTGAGTGACGGTGCCAATCTGTGACAGCACACTGGCGCCGATATCCAGGCTGGCATTCATGGTGGCAGTCATAGAGAGGTCGAGCAATACGCCGGCCAGGGTGTCATCCTTATCGCCCAGACTCAAACTGCCGGCGCCACCGATAAGGTCGGACTCGTTTTCCCGCGCGGCTAAAAAGCGGGCGGTTTCACTGGTTGCACCCCGGGAGGAGACCGCGTAGACCCCAGCGCCACGGGCATCTTTACGGGTAAAGGCATCGGCATGGATCGACACAAAAAGGTCCGCACGCATATTGCGCCCAATTTTTACCCGTTCCCGCAGAGGGATATAGTAATCCCCTGTGCGCACCAGTTTGGCAGTAAAGCCCTTCTCACCGTTTATCTTTTTGTGCAGCTGTTTGGCAATCGCCAGCACTACATCCTTTTCCCGCAAGCGACCGGGACCGGAAGCCCCGGGGTCTTCCCCGCCGTGCCCTGCATCAATAGCGACAATGATATTGCGTTCACTACTGACCTGCTCCAGCGTCTTCTCGCTGCCTTTAACCTCGTCATAAAGGTCGATCACCAATCGATCCGGCAGGTTTTCATGGCGCCGCAAAGCAAAGCTGCGCGGATTGGCCTGCTGCTTTAGGTCCAATACAACCCGTAGATCTTTTTTATTCTGACGGGCATGGCGCACCCGGGCGATCGGCGTCTTGTCCAGATCCAACTTGTCCAGCTCAGCCTTCAACTCGGTATCAGAGAGGTCGACAACCACCCGGTGGGGGTCCTTGAGGGTAAATAACTTGTGCTCTGCCGGGTCGCTTAAATCAAAAACCAGACGCGTATGGTCGGGTGCTCTCCAGACGCGCACACCTTCCACTTGCGTCGCAGAAGCCGGCAGGAAAACTGCCAACCACAGCGCGACAACTAACAGAGACCGCCACATAAAACTCATTACTTCCCAGCCCCTTTGCTTATTGGTATCAGTATTTCCCTGTGTTCAGGCGTTTTCAGGATGCTCGCAGCAGCTTTTGCAGCAGGTCTATTACGCGCTCACCCTCGGGCGAGTGCGCAATTAACCTGAGCTGGCGACCACTTTCCGGTACTTCCAACTCAACTTCCAAGTCTGGATCGGGCAATATGCCCTCGCCCCGCTCGGGCCACTCTACAAGACTCAAACTCTGCGCAGAGAAATAATCCCGCACCCCCATAAACTCCAACTCTTCCGGGTCACCCAGACGATAGAGGTCGAAGTGGTAAACCCGGTGAGCCTCGAGTTCGTAGGGTTCCACCAGGGTGTAAGTGGGGCTCTTTACCGCACCCTCGTGCCCAAAGGCCCTCAGTACCCCCCGACAGAAAGTTGTCTTTCCCGCACCCAGCTGGCCATTTAAATACAGCGTCAGCCCCTGTTGCAGGCCCGCCGCGAGACAGGCCTGCCCGAGCAAGTTGCCGCCGGATGCGGTGGCTGCTTCATCAGCCAAATGTAATTTCAATTCACTCGCCATCAATCTACCAAACGTCTAATCCAGGGCAATAAGTCCGTAGCGAGTAATCCCCGCATACCCTCTTCGGCAGCGCGATTACCCGCCTCTCCGTGTAACCACACCGCCAGTCGGGCAGCCTCCACCAGCGGCAAGTGCTGGCCAATCAATGCTGCAACAATACCGGTGAGGAGGTCTCCCATACCACCGGAAGCCATGCCCGGGTTACCGCTGTTGATCAGGTCAACACCACCATCATGTGCAATCAGGGTGCCGGCGCCTTTTAATATCACCACGCCACTGAATTTTTGCTGAACTGCAATAGCAGCTGCGCACGGATCGGCGAGCACCTCGGCGGTATCACAACCCAGAAGGCGGGCGGCTTCCCCCACATGTGGGGTTAACACCCAGTCATCCCGCCGGACCCCGGCCAGAACCCGGCCCTCAGCGAGAATATTCAATGCATCGGCATCTACGACCAAGGGCGCCTCAGCTCGGCCGGCTCGCGCCAGCAGCTGCTCACTCCAGGGGGAGCGCCCCAAACCGGGGCCCACTGCAATTACGCTGGGGCCTTCGAGCAGCGGTTCCAGCTCCTGCCCGGAAATCACCGGATGAGCCATCACTTCCGGACTGCGAGTTAACGCTGCGGACAAATGCTCAGGGCGGGTCGCCAGGGAAATCAGCCCGGCTCCACAGCGCGCTGAGGATTGCGCAGCCATCAATGCAGCACCGCCAAATCCGGTATCACCGCCGACAACCAAAATATGGCCAAACTGGTTTTTAAAGCTATCGGCGGCACGCGCTGACAGGCGGCGGATGGCATCAGCCTCGTAACGTATAGCCAAAGGCTCAACTGCTCGGTAGGCAGCCTCAGGTGCCCCCAAGCCTTCGAAAATTACCTCTCCGCAAAGCGCCGGGCCGCGACCGCAGTAGAGCCCCATTTTGCGGCCGATAAAAGTCACCGTTATATCGGCACTGACCGCCTCGCCGGCACTGCCGGTATCGGCACTCAGACCGGAGGGGATATCCACAGCCAACACCGGGCCAGGGCTTTTGCGGATTCGCTCAACCGCATACGCCACGCCGGAGCGCAGCTCACCGCTAAAGCCCGTTCCCAGCAATGCATCCACAATCAGTGTATTGGCATCCGCCGTATCCAGTTCTGCGAGAGAGTTCACCACCTGGACACCTTCCCGGCAGGCGTACTCATAGGCCTCCCAGGCATCGCCACTCAGGTGCTGAGGATCGGTACACGCATAAACGGTGACCGGGATTTTCTTTTGCGCGGCGAGGGCGGCAATCACATAGCCATCCCCACCGTTGTTCCCACCACCGCAGAAAACCTGGAGGCGGCCGATCTCCGGCCAGTGCCTGCGTAGATGTGAAAAAGCCGCGCGACCGGCGCGCTTCATCAGTTGAATGGAGGGGATTTCCAGTGCAGCAATCGTCTGTCGATCCAGCTCACGTACCGACTCGGCACTGTATAGAGGTTGAGGCGTGTCCATGCAGCTCCCGCGATGTGGTCAAGAATTCATCTGTGGCAAAATAGGCAATTACATCGCCATCGTTTGCGCCAACCGCAAAGTATACCGCCCCGGCCAGGCATTGTGCTTGCAGGGAATATCGAGCCGCTTTATCTATGACCGAATCACTGCTCGCCGACTTAGCCCAACAGATCAAAATTTGGGGCAGAGAACTGGGCTTCCAACAAGTGGGTATTACCGATTGCCAGCTGGAGGAGGAAGGGGAACGCCTGCGCGCCTGGATTGATGCGGGCTATCACGCTGATATGGACTGGATGGGCGCTCACGGTGAGAAACGCTGGCGCCCCGAATTATTGGAGCCGGGAACACTGCGGGTAATCAGCGTGCGTCTGGACTACCTGCCGCCGGACACCCAGCCGATTAAAGTGTTGAAGGATTCGAGTAAGGCCTATGTATCCCGCTATGCGAATGGCCGCGATTACCATAAGTTGATCCGCAAACGCCTGGCCAATCTATCAAAGCAAATTGATACCTATTGCGCCGAGCGGGGCATTGAATCGAAAGGTCGGGCTTTTACCGACAGCGCCCCGGTAATGGAGAAGGCCCTGGCAGCCAAGGCCGGCCTGGGCTGGATTGGTAAAAATACGCTGGTACTGAATTCGACCGCCGGCTCTTACTTTTTCCTCGGCGAAATCTACACCAACTTGCCACTCCCCATAGATATCAGCGAGGAGCATGATCAGTGTGGCGACTGTGTCGCCTGCCTCAGGGTTTGCCCTACCGATGCCTTCATCGATGACCGCACCCTGGATGCGCGGCGCTGCATCTCCTACCTCACTATTGAAAACAAAGGCCCAATCCCTGAGGAATTTCGCGAGCCCATCGGCAACCGAATATACGGCTGTGACGACTGCCAGATAGTGTGCCCCTGGAATAAATTCGCCAAGCCCACCAAGGAAAAAGATTTTCATCCCCGACACGGACTGGACAATGGTGAGCTACTGAAGTTGTTTACCTGGAGCGAAGAGGAGTTCCTGCGCAAGACTGAGGGTTCGGCCATTCGCCGAATCGGCCACGAGCGCTGGCTGCGCAACCTGGCTGTTGCCTTAGGCAATGGGGAGGCCACGCCCGAAGTCATCAATACCTTGGAAAGTGCGCGCGCCGGCGCCACGCCCCTGGTTCTGGAGCATATCGATTGGGCGCTGGAGCGGTTGCGCAGCGGGCGCAGGCGCAAGCGTAAAATCAAACGCAAGCCCGCTGGCTAATCGGGAGTGGGGGTCAGAGGCGGAAAAAAGTCTCGCGGTAGTGGCGCAATTCCTCAATAGAATCGCGGATATCGTCGAGCGCCAAATGGCTGCTGTGTTTTTTAACTCCATCCAAAACCTCCGGGCGCCAGCGACGAGCCAATTCCTTCACCGAGCTGACATCCAAGTTGCGATAGTGGAAATAGGATTCCAACTCCGGCATATATTTCACCAGGAACCGGCGATCCTGGCCGATAGAGTTGCCACACATGGGAGATGCTCCCTCAGGGACCCACTGTCGCAAGAATTCCAGGGTCTCCCTCTCCGCGTCCCTTTCGGAAATACTGGATTCTTTGACCCGAGCTACCAGCCCGGAACCACCGTGCTGTTCGGTATTCCATTCATCCATTGCATCTAGCAAGGCATCGCTCTGGTGAATGACCATTGAGGGACCCTCGGCGAGAATCTCCAGGCGTGAATCCGTCACGACTGTGGCAATTTCAATAATGCGCTCTTTGTCCGGATTCAGGCCTGTCATCTCCAGGTCAATCCAGATCAGGTTGTTCTGATCCACAACGGGTCTCCTCAAACTTTCCGCGCAAGTTACCGCAACTACCCTGCAATAGCTATAATCCGCCGCTAGTCTCCAGGTGCTAGTGCATGAGTAAACGCAAATTAAATCGCCGCCAACAGTGGCGTATCAACAAAATCCAGCAGGAACGTGAAGCCCGCGCCCGCAAGCGTGAGCAATCTGCCGAAGAGGCCCTGGAAGAGGGGCAACTGGAGCAGGAACAGATCGGCCTGGTTATCGCCAACTATGGCACACAGGTTTTAGTGGAGAGCGAGAGTGATCCGAGCCTGCGCCAGCGCTGCCATTTGCGCGCCAATATCGAAACCCTGGTGACCGGCGATCGCGTTGCCTGGCACCCTGCCAGCGAAGACAGCGATGGGGGCATTGGTGTTATCGGCGCGCGCCTGCCGCGCAATTCCGAGCTGCAAAGACCCGATCGCTACGGCGACCTGAAAACTGTTGCAGCCAATATCGATCGCATATTGATCGTTATCGCCCCTTACCCCGAACCTTTTGCCAATGCCATAGACCGCTACCTGGTAGCCGCAGAGACCACCGGCATAGCACCCATGCTGCTGCTCAACAAAACCGACCTGATTGATGAGCGTAATCGCGATTCACTGGAGGAGCTACTTGCCCCCTACCCGGAGCTCGGCTACCCGGTTTTACGGTTATCTACCAAAACTGGCGAGGGCCTGCCGGAGCTGCTGGAAACCCTTGCGCAGGGATGTAGCGTTTTTGTAGGGCAGTCCGGGGTGGGCAAGTCATCCCTGGTCAACGCACTGCTTCCCAGTGCCGGCGCCCGCACCGGTGCTCTATCAGAGGCAACCCAAAAGGGGACTCACACCACCACTGCGGCGGAACTGTTTCACCTGCCCAGTGGGGGTGATCTGATAGACTCCCCCGGGATTCGCGAGTTTGGACTCTGGCATATGGAGGAGGCCGCTCTACTGGAAGGTTTTGTCGAATTCCGACCATTTATCGGGCACTGCCGCTTTCGCGACTGCCGCCACCAGGGCGAACCCGGTTGCGCTATCCAGAAGGCACTGACCGATGGAAAAATTAGCGAGCGTCGCATGAATAGTTTTCTGCATTTGCGCAACAGCCTGGAATCGGAGAACAAGTTTTGAAACTGATCATCGAAGCGGATGAGCTCGCGACTCAGCTTGAGCGCGAAGAACTGCTGATTGTAG
Source organism: Microbulbifer maximicatervae (SeqCode) (assembly GCF_052467615.1). NCBI lineage: Bacteria > Pseudomonadati > Pseudomonadota > Gammaproteobacteria > Cellvibrionales > Microbulbiferaceae > Microbulbifer > Microbulbifer maximicatervae (SeqCode). The sequence goes on along the minus strand of NZ_CP174319.1, from coordinate 4,898,696 downwards.
ACCTCAGCTCACCCCACAATTACCTCAACGGCCATATTCCAGGTGCTATTCATCTGCCGTTCCAGGCGCTGATGGCTGGCACCGCGCCCGCACCGGGCAAACTTCCCGGTATCGAACAGCTGACCCAGATTTTTCAAGCTATCGGCTTGAAGCCGGAACAACATGTGGTCGCCTGTGATGACGAAGGTGGCGGTTGGGCTGGGCGCTTTTTGTGGACCTTGGAAATGATAGGCCACCGCAATTACAGCTATTTGAATGGTGGCATGTTGGCCTGGCGAGGCGCCGGCCTTCCTCTCACTACCGAGGCACCGGATATTGAGCCGAGTGATATTCAAATCACCGTCAACAGCACAGCTGCGATGGACGCCCAGCAAATCCAGGATCAACTGGGCAATGATGAATTCCTTGTTTGGGATGCTCGCTCACCCCAGGAATATCGCGGTGAGCGGGTCCTGGCCATGAAGGGCGGTCATATCCCGGGAGCAATCAATTGCGAGTGGACCCAATTGATGGATCCGCAAAAAGATCTGCGCATTAGATCTGATGCCCGCGAATTCCTCGCTGCACAGGGAATTGATAGCTCTCACAAGATTGTTACCCACTGCCAGAGCCATCACCGCTCCGCTTTTACCTGGTTAGTGGGCAAGTCCCTGGGATTGGATATTCGCGCTTATCCAGGCTCCTGGAGTGAGTGGGGCAATTTGCCCAATACTCCGGTACAGCAGTAGATACATTGAGAAAAGACGTAGATTTATGAACCCTAAACTTTTTGCCGCCCTGCAATACCTAACGCCGCAACATGCACTCTCCCGCGCTGCCGGCTGGTTGGCGAATACTGAACTCAAGTGGATCAAAGATCCTTTCACCCGCTGGTTTGTTGAGAAGTACGGCGTGGATATGCAGGAGGCCAAAGAGAGCGACTGCACTGCCTACCGCACCTTCAATGATTTCTTCACCCGCGAGCTGGTAGACGGAGCCCGTCCCATTATCGAAGGGCAACACACCCTCGCCAGCCCCGCCGACGGCGCCATCAGCCAGCTGGGCCAGATCCATAACGGCCGTATTTTCCAGGCTAAAGGTCACGACTACAGCCTGGTTGAACTGGTGGGCGGTGATCCCAAGGTAGCAGCACAATTTAATGACGGACATTTTGCCACTGTGTATCTGTCACCGAAGGATTATCACCGTGTGCATATGCCCATGGCCGGCACCCTGCGCAGCATGACCTATGTGCCCGGACAACTCTTCTCTGTAAATACGGTAACTGCAGAAAACGTTCCGCGCCTGTTCGCGCGCAACGAGCGTCTGGTCTGCGTATTCGATACGGAAGCAGGCCCCATGGCAATGATCCTGGTGGGTGCAATGATTGTCGCCGGTATCGAAACCGTTTGGGCCGGACAAGTCGCTCCTATCCAGCGCAAAGTCATCAACACAGATTATCTGGATAAGGCACCCATCCACTTGGAGAAAGGTGAGGAGATGGGACGCTTTAAGCTGGGCTCTACCGTCATTATGCTATTTGGCGCAGACCAGGTGAGCTGGCTCGACCAGCTGGAAGCCGAGTCGCCCGTGCGCATGGGTGAGCATTTCGGTAATTTATTATCCGGCAAGGACTGATATTAGTAAGGGACAGCGGCAGTTTTAACTGCCGCCTCTGAAAAAGAGAACGTTTATTTTGTCAGGCGCGTCAGCAGCTGCCCCAGTCGGCCACCGCGGAATAAATAATTGTCGCGAATATTCGCCGCATCCACCTGGGGGTAAGCTCCGGGTTCTATATCCCTGAGGATACTGACCTTTTCCTCGACACTCATCTTGCCACGCTCGATAAGCTTCTGTTCTCGATCCTCAACTTCAGCCAAGTCACACAGGCGAGGCCTGCTGAGCGTTTGTTTTTGCCCATCGAGAACGATCATTACCTTTGGTCGCAAGCGCCGGTCGTAGGTCTGTTCCACGACCACGCCGACTTCTCCGGTGGACAACTCTACCTGAGTACCCGTGGGATAGAGGCCAATAGCCTGAATGAACTCCACTACCAACTGTTCCTGGTAGGCAATACCCCGCAGGTCATATAACTTGGCAACTGCCCGGGATGGCGCTACCGGCTCACTGGAACCTCTTGGGTTAGTGGCTTCATCATAGAAAGTCACTATTCCGCACATGCGCGCCAACACTGAAATCCTGTCACCGCGCAAGCCCTCAGGGTAACCACTACCATCATGACGCTCGCAGTGGGCACTAATGACTTCGATAACCTTCGGATCTATTTGTGGGTCTGCCGACAGCATCTTGACGCTATGCTGCACAAACTTTCGATACTCTAATTCACTGCGCGGATCGCGCTGCTTCATCTGCAACACTTCCCCATCGATAGCCAGCTTACCTACATCCTTCAGCAGAGTAGCCACCCCGAGCTTTAGTAAATCACTGCGTGAAAGACCGATATGGCGGCCGAATAGCACCGCCCAAATACTGGCACGTACCGAGTGACTATAAGTGTGCTCATCCTTATCTCGTACACGGGCCAGCCAGGCAAACGCATCGGGACTGCGCAGCACACTTTCTACTAAATCCTCAACGACTTGGTTGACCTGCTGTACCGGTATGGGCCTGTTGTTAGCAACAAGCCCCATCACTTCACTCATACCATAGAGGATCTGGCCGTGAAGCTTGCGCGCATTACTGGCTTCCCGTTGCGCCGGCTGCGGAGGGGGGTATTTTTTATGGGAAACAGTGACAGGTTTGCAGGGGATAGTGACCGCTGTGCGGCCGGAAGCACGGCCCTTTGCGGAAGTGTCGCTGCCCCCGAGTAATCGGCGCAGGGTAACTCCGGCACTGCCGACAGTTTTGTGTATATCGACATAAACAAACCGGCAGTATTTCTGTAGCTGCCGAATTTCTTCCAAATCGCGGATATAAAAACCCTGCAGCGCAAATGGAGTGCGTGTCCAAGGCCTGTCGAGCTTGGAGACAAACATGCCGCGCTGTAAATCACCGACAGAAATTTTTGCTTGTTCGATTGCCACTGGGGAAGGTGCCGACAACTGTAGTTAACGCTAAAAAGCTGCCCTGAAAGACCCCGTGGCGTAAAATCCTCGGTCCTCTGGGCAAGCTCACCTTTATATCATGGAGAGATATTAAGGTTCACCCGCCCAAAGTGAGACTGCATTCACAGACTCAGAGATCAGTGACCCGTTTAGGCGTGATATTGGGCTGACAGCTCTACCACAGCTTCAATCATGGCTCCAGCATGTTTCGGATCTACCTTGGGGGTAATTCCGTGACCTAAATTGAAAACGTGGCCACTACCCTGACCAAAAGACTTCAAAACAGCCGCCACTTCTGTGCGAATTCGTTCGGGACTCGCATAGAGAACAGCTGGATCCAAGTTGCCTTGCAGGGCCACCTTGTCTCCCACTCGGGCGCGGGCACTGCCAATGTCTGTCGTCCAATCCAAGCCCAGGGCGTCAGCGCCAGTATCAGCCATTGCTTCCAACCACTGACCACCTCCCTTAGTGAACAGGATGGCCGGCACTCGACGACCGTCGACTTCTTTAATCAGCCCCTGGAGAATTCTCTGCATATATTTCAGGGAGAATTCACGGTAAGCACTGTGGCTGAGTGCCCCGCCCCAGGTATCAAAGATCTGTACGGCCTGGGCTCCAGCGCGAATCTGGGCGTTCAGGTAATCGGTAACAGAGTCGGCCAGCACCGTGAGTAACTGGTGCATCAGCTCAGGGCGGTTGTAGAGCATTTCCTTACAGCGGGCAAAATCCTTGCTGGAGCCACCTTCAACCATATAAGTCGCCAGCGTCCAGGGGCTGCCGGAGAAGCCGATAAGCGGCACGCGACCATTCAACTCGCGGCGGATGGTGGACACGGCATTCATCACATAGTCCAAATCCTTTTCGCTGTTCACCACTTCCAGGGCTTCGATATCAGCCGCCGTGCGCAGGGGCTTGTGGAACTTCGGGCCCTCTCCTTCAGAGAAATAGAGGCCCAGGCCCATGGCATCGGGAATAGTCAGGATATCGGAAAACAGAATGGCGGCGTCCAGCGGGTAGCGCTCCAGAGGTTGCAGCGTTACCTCACAGGCCAGCTCAGTATTGCGACACAGATCCATAAAGCTGCCAGCTTCGGCGCGGCTGGCTCGATATTCCGGCAGGTAGCGCCCCGCCTGTCGCATCATCCACACGGGCGTTCGATCCACTGGCTGGCGCAGAAGGGCGCGAAGAAAGCGGTCGTTTTTCAATTCGGACGGTTTGGTATCAGACATAGGCACACCGAGCGGGCTAAAAAAACGGGCATTGTACAGGGGCTTGGCCGCTATACACAGGGTGGCAAAGATATTGCGAGGTGCCTATTGGGACTGGCACAAATGTGCACGGAATAATTGGGCAGTGAGGGACCGTGCCCCCACTGCAAATCAGAAACGATTAAATATCCAGGTAATCGAGAATACCTTCACCGGCCTGGCGCCCTTCCCAGATAGCGGTCACTACCAGGTCGGAGCCGCGCACCATATCGCCGCCGGCAAACACCTTCTCATTGGAGGTCTGGAATTTGTATTTTTGTTTTTCTGGAGCGACGACGCCACCCCAGTCGGCAACTTCAATATTGTGCTGCGGAAACCACTCCGCCGGGCTGGGACGGAATCCAAAGGCCACCAGAACGATATCCGCCGGGATAATTTCTTCAGAACCGGGCACCACCTGAGGGCGACGGCGGCCGTTTTCATCGGGCTCACCGAGCTCCGTAGTGACCACTTTAACCCCGGCCACCTTGCCATCCCCAACGATCTCAACCGGCTGGCGATTGAACAGGAACTGTACGCCCTCTTCCTTGGCATTGGCCACTTCCCGACGTGAGCCGGGCATATTTTCTTCATCGCGGCGGTAGGCACAGGTTACGCTCTTAGCGCCCAATCGAATCGAGCTGCGGTTACAGTCCATGGCAGTATCACCACCGCCGAGAACCACCACGCGCTTGCCCTCAACCGAAACAAATTCGGAAGCATCGCGCTCCCAGCCCATATTGCGATTTACGTTGGCAATCAGGAATGGCAAAGCATCGTGAACACCGGGCAGATCTTCACCGGGGAAGCCACCTCTCATGTAGTTGTAAGTGCCCATCCCCATAAAGACAGCATCGTAGTCATTGAGCAGCTGCTCAAAACTGATGTCCTTACCCACCTCAGTATTGAGACAGAACTCAACACCCATCTCAGTAAACACTTCCCGGCGCTGCTGCATTACCGACTTTTCCAGCTTGAACTCGGGAATACCAAAAGTAATCAAGCCGCCAATCTCCGGGTGCTTGTCGAACACCACCGGCTGCACGCCATTACGCACCAAAATATCAGCGCAGCCCAGACCAGCCGGGCCGGCACCAATCACCGCTACTCGCTTACCCGTTTTCTCAACATGGCTTAAGTCTGGACGCCAACCCAGGGCGAAGGCTGTATCAGTAATGTACTTTTCCGCATTGCCGATAGTGACCGCACCAAAGCCATCATTGAGGGTACATGCGCCCTCACAGAGGCGGTCCTGGGGGCACACCCGGCCACAGACTTCCGGCAGTGTATTGGTTTCGTGGCAGAGTTCAGCTGCCTCAATAACATTGCCCTCGCTGATCAGCTTCAACCAGTTGGGAATGTAGTTGTGTACCGGGCACTTCCATTCGCAATAGGGGTTGCCACAATCCAGGCAGCGGTGCGCCTGGCTGGCCACCTGTCGCTCGCTGAAAGGCTCATAAATTTCAACAAACTCGCCGGTGCGGGTGATGATGTCCTTCTTCGGCGGATCGATGCGACTTACGTCGATAAACTGGAAGTCGTTGTTCAGTCTGTCTTTCATACTGTTTCTCCACCCCGCCTTTATTCGCCGCGCTTGCGCACGTCGGAAAGAAGATCTGCAAGGCTCGCCGCCTTTGGTTTAACCAGCCAGAAACGGCTCAAGTAATCATCGAAGTTATCCAATAACTCGGCGCCCCAGGCGCTCTGGGTCTCCGCCGCATACTCTTCGATAACTTCGCGCAGGTGACTCTGGTGTGGCTCGAGAATTTCGCTGCTGATTCGGCGCAGCTCGATCAACTCATGGTTGCAGCGATCGAAGAAATCCCGCTCCATATCCAGGACATAGGCGAAACCACCGGTCATACCGGCGCCGAAGTTAAATCCGGTGCGCCCGAGAACCGCGACCATACCCCCGGTCATATATTCACAGCAGTGATCTCCAGCCCCTTCGACTACCGCAAAGGCACCGGAGTTACGCACGGCGAAGCGCTCACCGGCACAACCCGCCGCAAATAACTTGCCGCCAGTGGCACCGTAGAGACAGGTATTGCCGACTATACTGGTTTCCTGGGAGGCGAATGAGCTACCTTGCGGCGGTCGTATAACCAGCTTGCCGCCGGCCATGCCCTTACCCACATAGTCGTTGGCATCGCCATCCAGATACATATCCAAACCACCGGCATTCCACACACCGAATGACTGGCCGGCGACCCCTTTGAGGCGCAGTTTCACCGGAGCTTCAACCATGCCCTGGTTACCGTAGCGCTTGGCGATCTCACCAGACAGGCGCGCCCCCAGGGATCGGTCACAGTTGGTCACGTCGTAGCTGAACTCGCCACCTTTAAAGCCTTCGATGGTAGGCAGGATATCCGCCACCATCCGCTCCGCCAGTTCACCCTTATCCCAGGGATCATTCGTCGCGGACTGACAGGTTTGCGGCTTGCTGTCCAACAGCTCATCCGTATGTAATAGAGGCGCGAGATCCAGCTTTTTCTGCTTGTCAGTTTCGCCATCCAGTACGCGCAGCAAGTCCACACGCCCCACCAACTCTCCCAGGCTGCGCACCCCGAGCTTGGCCATCCACTCGCGGGTCTCCTCGGCGACAAAACGGAAGAAGTTCATCGCCATTTCTGCGGTGCCGATATAGTGCTCGTCACGCAGGTCCTTCTTCTGGGTGGCGATACCGGTGGCACAGTTATTCAGATGACAGATGCGCAGATACTTACAGCCGATCGCCACCATGGGTGCCGTTCCAAAGCCGAAGCTCTCTGCACCGAGAATTGCCGCCTTAATCACATCGAGGCCGGTTTTCAGCCCCCCATCGGTTTGTACCCGAACCTTGCCGCGCAGATCATTGGCACGCAGGGTCTGGTGGGTTTCCGCCAATCCCAGCTCCCAGGGCGACCCGGCATAGCGAATCGAGGTAATTGGGCTGGCTGCTGTGCCGCCGTCGTAGCCGGAGATGGTGATCAAATCCGCATAGGCTTTGGCAACACCCGCAGCAATGGTGCCAACCCCAGGCCGCGATACCAGTTTTACCGAGACCAAGGCATCGGGATTGACCTGTTTTAGGTCGTAGATCAACTGCGCCAAATCCTCGATGGAATAGATATCGTGATGCGGCGGCGGGGAAATCAGGGTCACGCCGGGCACCGAATAACGCAGCCGCGCGATCAATTCGTTGACCTTGCCGCCGGGCAGCTGGCCGCCTTCACCGGGCTTGGCGCCCTGGGCTACCTTAATCTGTAATACCTCCGCATTTACCAGGTAGTGCGGTGTTACGCCAAAACGACCGGAGGCAATTTGCTTAATCTTGGAGACTTTATCAGTGCCAAAACGGGCTGGATCTTCACCGCCCTCGCCACTGTTTGAACGCCCACCCAGGCGATTCATCGCTTGGGCCAGGGATTCATGGGCTTCGGGGGACAGGGCCCCCAGTGACATGGCCGCCGTATCAAAGCGACGCAAAATCTGCTCTGCCGGCTCCACGTCTTCCAGAGCTACCGGTTCGATGTTCTCCTTGAAGTCCAGCATATCCCGCAATGTCGCCACGGGGCGCTGGTTAACCAGCTCCGCGTAGTCCCGCCACGCGGCATAGTCACCGGTGCTGGCAGCGCGCCGCAGGGTAGTCACCACATCCGGGTTAAATGCGTGATACTCCTGGCCGTAGACAAACTTGTGCAGGCCGCCGGGGGAAACCGGTTTGCGGGCTTTCCAGGCAATTTCAGAGCGGGCCGCCATATCGGCTTGCAGCTCGGGGAAGCCGGCACCTTCAATGCGAGTGGGCGCTCCGGGGAAACACAGGTCCACCACATCCTTGGAAATACCCACCAACTCGAACAGCAGTGCGCCGCGATAAGAGGCAACGGTGGAAATGCCCATCTTGGACAGGATCTTTAACAGGCCCTTGATAATGCCGTTGCGATAATTTTTCTGCGCCTCAGCGGCATCCAGCAGCAATTCACCGGTATCGATCAGGTGATTGATAATGCTGTAGGAGAAATACGGGTGTACTGCGGTGGCACCGACGCCGACCAAACAGGCCAACTGATGCGCATCGCGGGCGCTGGCAGTATCCACCACAACATTGGAGTCACAGCGCAAGCCCGCATGCACCAGGTGGTGGTGCACCGCGCCTGTCGCCAGCAGTGCATCGATGGGCAGGTGCCCCTCGCGAATATCGCGATCGGACAGCACTACAATCACAGCCCCCGCCCTCACCGAGGCTTCAACTTTGGCGCAGAGCTGTTCAATCGCCGACTTGAGGTCCTGTTCAGCGGGGTCGTAGTTCAGGTCGAAGATCTCCGCTTCGAAGCCCGGGCGATCAAGGGATAAGAGTGCCGTGTACTTCATATGGGAAAGTACTGGCGAAGACAGGATTACCCGGTCCGCGTGCTCTGGAGTTTCCTCAAATACGGATTTCTCTCGACCCAGGCAGGTCTCCAGAGACATCACCACGGTTTCCCGCAGGGGGTCAATTGGCGGGTTGGTTACCTGGGCAAACTGCTGGCGGAAGTAGTCGTAGAGCGAGCGGTTGTAGCGGGACAAAACCGCCATCGGCGTATCATCGCCCATTGAACCGACCGCTTCCTGGCCCGCTTCAGCCATGGGCCGGACGACTTTATCGCGCTCTTCCAGGGAGGAGCTGAACAGCTTTTGGTAGACCTTGAATTGCTGGTGGGAGAAGTTGTTGTCCACCGGCGCGGTAACCAAAGTAGAGCGGATACGGCGTGCTTTATCCTTAAGCCAACGCTTATAGGGCTGTGCCCGCTTGAGCATATTATCGATGTCAGCGGTGTGGTAGAGCTTGCCCTCTTGGGTGTCTACCGACAGCATCTGCCCTGGTCCAAGGCGGCCCTTAGCCACAACATCTTCAGGGGCATAGTCGTACACGCCAACTTCAGAAGCCACGGTGATCAGGTCATCCTTGGTAATCACCCAGCGCGAGGGGCGCAAGCCGTTGCGGTCCAGGGTACACACTGCGTAGCGGCCGTCGGTCATCACCAATCCAGCCGGCCCATCCCAGGGCTCCATATGCATGGAGATATATTCGTAAAAGGCGCGCAGATCCGCATCCATTCCTTCAACATTTTGCCAGGCCGGCGGCACTAGCATGCGCACGGCCCGGTGCAGCTCCATGCCACCCGCCAACAGCATCTCCAGCATGTTGTCCAGGCTGGAGGAGTCGGAACCCTCGCGGTTAACCAGGGGCACCAGCTCATTCAGCTCTGGAATCAGGTCAGTGGCAAATTTACTGGTGCGGGCAACAGACCAGTTGCGGTTGCCGGTAATAGTGTTGATCTCACCATTGTGCGCCAGCAAGCGAAATGGCTGAGCCAGAGGCCAGCGGGGCATGGTGTTGGTAGAGAAACGCTGGTGGAAAACACAGATCGCGGTTTCCAGGCGCGGGTCGGCCAGTTCTGGGAAAAACTTGGGCAGATCAGCCGGAATCATCAGACCCTTGTAGGAGAGGACACTGGTTGAAAGGCTGGCGATATAGACTTCGCTACTTAAGCGCAACTCGGCTTTGCGACGGGCCACATAGAGACGGGCATTGAATTTCGCCTCGCCGAGGGGCTCGTCTGCATTGTTGATCAGCAACTGCTCAAAGTGTGGCAGGCAATCCCGGGCAATAGGGCCCAGGCATTCCGGGTTAGTCGGTACGGTGCGCCAGCCGACGGTCTTTAGGCCCTGAGCTTGCAACTCAGTTTCGATAATTTTGCGGGCTTTATCGGCTTCGGCTTGATCTAGTGGGAGCATGATTGATCCCACTGCGTAGGTTGCTGTCAGCTCAGCACCAAACAGGGTCTTGGCTTCTGCGCGGAGGAAAGCATCCGGCTTTTGCAGCAAAAGACCGCAACCATCACCGGTTTTACCATCGGCGGCAATACCACCCCGGTGGGTCATGCAAGTGAGGGATTCAATGGCCGTCTGCACTAATTTGTGACTTGCCACACCGTGCAAATGAGCGATCAGACCAAAACCGCAGTTGTCCTTAAACTCATCCAACTGATACAGACTGCTACCCATAGAATTCCTCGTCGCTATCGATTGGGGGACCACTGGCGCTTAAAAAAAAGAAGTGCCTGTTATGGGCGAATGTCACTTTAAGCTTCGCGCTACGCTCTCCTGCGGTCCCTTGGAAAAAGATCCCGAGATAAAAAAAGCCCTCTGCTGGGGCTTTTTTTGTTGTTATTGGCGGTTTTTTGCCCCGCCTTTCCTTTCGGGGGGGCGCAATATTACTTGTCCAACACTACATTTTCAACTTTTAGCAGTGTATTAGTCTGTCAAATCAAACAAAACCAAACTTATCTTCTAGCAGCTAACCTTTCTGGTACTCAGTCCTATTATTTAGACAATAAGAGCAGGGTTATCACTCGGCACCACAGTTTTTCAGTGCATTTATAATCATTTTTCTGGGGGTATCATCGACAATAATTGCTTCTCCCAGTGCCTTTAGCAGCACCAAACGCAATTTTCCGTCCAGCACCTTCTTATCCACCTGCATTACTTGGAGGAATTCATCGGTTGTCATGCCCTGCGGTGCCTGCTGCGGCAAATCAGCCGCCTCTAGCATCGCTCGCAACCGTTCCACCAGCTCTGCATCGATATCTCCGCGCAACCTGGATAACTCCAGCGCCATAACCATTCCGGCGGCAACGGCCTCACCATGTAACCAACTGCCATACCCCTGCACTGCCTCAATGGCGTGGCCGAAGGTATGGCCAAGATTCAGTATCGCCCTACGACCACTCTCGCGCTCATCACTGGCAACAACATTCGCCTTGTCGGCGCAGCAGCGCTCAATAGCGTAAGCCAGTGCATCGGGCTCCCGAGTTAATAACTTTTGTAAATTCTCTTCGATCCAATTGAAGAATGGGCTGTCACAGATCAATCCGTATTTAATGACCTCGGCGAGGCCTGCGGAAAATTCACGTGCGGGCAATGTGGCAAGGGTATCGGTATCCGCAAGGACAAGGCGGGGCTGGTGGAAGGCGCCAATCATATTTTTACCAAGGGGATGGTTAACGCCGGTCTTTCCCCCAACAGAGGAGTCAACCAAAGACAGCAGGGTAGTCGGTACCTGAATAAAGTTAACCCCGCGCTGATAACAGGCTGCAGCAAAACCGCACATATCTCCAACGACACCACCGCCCAACGCGATTAGTGTCGTAGTGCGGTTGTGACGCTTTTCCAGCAGCACATCAAAAATTCGATTCACTGTGTCGAGTGATTTAAAAGCTTCACCATCGGGAAGCTTGACAACATCCACTTTATCGAGCCCTTTTAGCCCTTCCAATAATGTCGCCAAATAAAGAGGAGCAATAGTTTCATTGGTAACAATGCAAACTTGCCGGCCTTTAATGTAAGGGAGGATATATTGCGGGTCACCGAGCAAACCTGAACCAATAATTATCGGATAACTACGCTCGCCGAGTTCTACGTTAAGGCTTTGCATACTGCTCTCAATCCCCTAGTGCTTATCTCAACAGAAGTGAGACGCACTTTAGCACAGACGCTTGGGACTAATCGGACAGCAGGCTGCCTAAGTGTTCTGTGACCAGGAGGGATGCTTGTTTGGGGGAGAGGTCATTGGTGTCGCAAATAATATCTGCAACCTCACGATACAGAGGCTCGCGTTCCTGCAAAATTTCCGCAATACGCTGACGGGGGTTGGGTACACGAAGCAACGGGCGATTGGTATTCTTTGAAGTGCGTTCCAGAAGCTGATCGATATTGGCCTGCAAATAAACTACATGGCCATATTTTTGTAGCTGGCGTCGATTCTCCTCGAGCAAAACTATTCCACCACCGGTACCAATAACCTGGCACTCACCCTGGCAGAGCTCTTCCAATATTTCAGTCTCACGGCGGCGAAATCCCGCTTCGCCTTCCACATCAAAAATCCAGGGAATATCCGCACCAGTGCGCTCTTCCAGCACTTTGTCGGTATCGGCAAAAGGCAGCTGCAATTGCGCTGCCAACAACCTGCCGATAGTAGACTTGCCGGCCCCCATGGGGCCGACCAGGAAAATAGAGCGGGTGATCACTTAGAGTAAAAAGCCTCATCTTCAAGAATACGCGGTGTGATAAACATCAGGATCTCACGTTTATCGTCTGTGCGTATAGTCTGCTTAAACAAATTACCGATATAAGGAATATCGCCCAGCAAGGGAACTTTGGTTTCACTCTCTACAGCGGTACCTTCAAAAATACCACCTAGAACAATTGTTTCACCATTGCGTACCAATACTTTGGTCACCAGTGTGTTGATATTAATAGAGGGAACCTGACCAGCCCCCACACTTACATACTCACCCACACTATTCTGCTCAATATTTAGAGACATAATAATGTTATTGTCTGGAGTAATTTGAGGGGTCACATTCAACTCCAATACCGCCTCTCGGAAGGTAATAGAAGCAGCTCCAGAAGAAGTGGTTTCCTGATAAGGAATCTCGACACCAGATTGTATCGTGGCTTCCTGTTTATCGCCGGTAACAACTTTTGGCTGGGAAACAACTTCTGCGAGTCCACTATCCTCTAAGGCGGATAATTCCAAGCCAAGGAAGAAGTTATCCTTCAAAATATGATAGGCAAGACTACCGGCTGGGTTAGTGACTCCAAGATCAACCAACATTGGGTCAAATTCAGTACTTAGCTCTGCCAGGGAAGTGTCTTCTTCCAACCAGTTACTCGCCGAGGTTAGGCCATAAGTACCATCACCAATTTCGGTAAGATCAGCATAATCCCACTGAACACCTAGTTCTTTCTGGAAGTCACTAGTAGCAGTTACAATTCGCGCCTCGATCATCACTTGCCGGATCGGGATATCAATTGCCTCAATTAATGCTCTAAACTGTACAATTTTATCTTCAGTATCCGTCAAGATAATTGTATTAGTGCGTTCATCCACAATTGCACTACCACGGGCAGAAAGCATTGTAGGAGTGTTTGAGTTTCCACTACTACCACCTCCCGCAAATCCACCTTGGCCAGCACCTCCGCTCTGTCCCCCAGAGAAGAGTTCAAACAACTCCCCTGCGTCAGCGTAGCGGACACTAATGTATTCCGTTCGCAGCGGAGCCAATTCCTCTAACTGCTTTCGGGTTTCAAGCTCCTGGCGCTCTCGTTCAGCGATCTCAGCCGCTGGCGCAACCATAATGACACTGCCTTCCTGGCGCTTATCCAAGCCTTTAGCCTTAAGAATAAGGGCTAATGCTTGGTCCCAAGGTACACCATCTAATCGAAGTGTAATACGACCTTCAACAGTATCACTGGCCACTAAATTAAGGTCGGTAAAGTCGGCAATTACCTGCAGTACTGAGCGAACTTCGATATCCTGAAAATTGAGCGAAAGCTTCTTACCATCAAACTGAAACTCTTTCTCTTTTTCACGAATTTCTTGAGCAGAGAGCGGCTTAACACTTAATACATATTCGGTGTCCGCCTGATATGCCAAGTAATCGTACTCAACATCGCTTGGATCAACTGAAATAACAGTGTTGCGCCCATCATAATCTACAGTAATTGAGCTAACAGGAGTCGCGAAATCTGTAACATCCAGCCTTTGGCGTAAAGACTCGGGCAGTTCAGCCCCAAGGAAAGTCAAATAGATTTTTCCGTTTGTACGCTCAACATCAATATTTACTGCAGGGTCTGTGAGACTGACTATTACCTTGCCTTCACCCTCTTCACCACGGCGAAAATCAACATTATTTACAGCCACACTCCCTGACGCTCGGAACTGTTTGTCACCGCCCAAGCTCATGCCAGCGTCATGTTGCGGAGCCGCAGCAACACTAGCTTCACCTTCAGAAGAATCTGCTCCTATCTCCATTACCAGCTGATTACCTTGACGCTCACTAGAGTACACTGGTAATTCATCTAGATTAACAATAAGGCGTGTGCGGTCTTCGCTGGACACAATGACAGCACTCCGCGCGGCTCCAATGCCTAGAGAGTATTTCTTTTGCGGAAGCACACTTTCTACTCCAGCAAAATCTAAAACTATTCGCGCGGGTTGCTCTATTGTGTAACCCGTTGGTTCTGGAGGTGTATCACTGAAGGTAAGACGAAGCTGAACCCGACTACCAGGCAGCTCAGCAAATTGAATGTCATTGAGCTGGCTTACCTGAGCATTCGACGCAATTGGAAATAACAACAAACCCAGCAGCATCAGCTGGAATCGAGTCATTAAAAAGGCGAACTGTTTATTGTTCATTATCCGTTGTCCCTCTCTTCCAACGCCAGAGCCCGCGGCCGTTCAATCCAGCCTCCGGTGCCATCCGGTATAATTTCTAAAATATCGAGCTGTGCATCAGTGGCATTCACTACTCGGCCATGATTTTTTCCGAGATAATTGCCAACAGTTATGCGATGAATTCCGCCTGCGCCATCGTCTATCAGAGCCCAAATCTGTCCATCACGCGACAAGCTACCAACCATAGATAGCACATCAATATTAACGCCCTCCAGTAGCTCTCGCTGACGAGTTAAATCTGGAGCAACATCTAACCTGCGTCCCACTATACGCTGTTCGGACTCAAGAACTGGCTTGGTAAAGGGGCTTCGCTGGGCAGTGGCAACATAAACATAGGGGCTGTAAGGAGTAAATGTCGGTATCGGCTCAATTTGACCTTTCGGCCTACGTTCCACTTCAGCCATTCGCTTACGCAACTCACTGTGATCTGAGTTTAATTCACACCCGACAATTGATAGCAGAGCAACTGCAACCGAGAGGTACTTAATCATCCCTCTTCACCTTGATCTTTATAGCGATAGGTCTTGGCGTTAATTGTCATACTGAGCAAACCGCCTTCTTTATCATTTACTATCTTAAAATCATGCAAAGTCACTATTCGGGGCATACCAGCAATACCACTCACAAAAGCACCAAATTCATGATACCCACCTTTAACGAATATCTGGATCGGTAACTCTACGTAAAATTCACCAACCCGCTCCTGTTGCAAGTCAATATCACTTATCGTTAAGCCACTTCCCCGTCCATACTCATCAATATCTTCGAGTAAACCAGGAACTTCGGTGTCTTTGGGTAGCTGCTTAAGCAATGCACCAAAAGTTTGATTCATTTCCTCTAATTGAGCTCTATAGGCCTCTAGGTTGTGGGCCTGCTCTTGCTTCACTTCAAACTGCGAAAACAGCTGCTGCTCTTTACTCTCAGCCAGCTCAAGCTGCTGATATCGATCACTAATTAAAAAGTGATAACCAAGTCCAACAATGATTGCCGAAATAACAACCAGCAGGGCTATGCGCCCAGGTAAGGGCCAAATTCCCATACGGGAAAAATCGATATCATTGAGGTCAAGCTCATTGATCTGCTTCAGCGTATCTGCCAGTGCCATGGTGCGGTCCCTTATTTTTTTGCAGCGCCTTGGTCATCTTCCTGCTTTCTACCTGTGACATTAACCGTCAACTCGAAAGCACTCGCTTGTTCGCCATGTCGCGGACTAGCAGTAACCCCTGCTAAAGCTGGAGACTCGTACCAATCAGATTGATCCAGATTTCGCATAAAAGAAGAAACCCGATTATTAGATTCTGCCACACCTGACAGGGATAACTTATTGCCCACTCGCTCCATAGAGCTGAGCCACACACCTTCAGGCGTAGCCTGAACTAACTCATCAAAGTAACGCACAGCAAGCGGCCTGTTACCCTGTAACTCCTGGATCACCCGCATACGATCAATCAATTCCTGCCGGCGTTTTTTCAGGTTTTTAATTTCTTTTACCTGGATGTCCAACTCACTTATCCTGTTTTTCAGGATTTGATTGCCGTCATTTTGATAGATTATTTGCTTATCAACTGTTTTCATCCAGCCAAAAACGGCGGCAGCCACAGCAAAAATAACGACTACCATTATTTGCTGAAATTCTTTTTGCTTTTGTGCACGATATTCCTGACGCCAAGGCAGAAGGTTAATCTTTGCCATATCAGTAGTCCTTCTCCCTCATCGCCAACCCTGTGGCAATCATTAGTGAAGGGGCTTCATTTGCCAAAGCCTGGCGATTAACCCGTGAAGACACACTCATTTTGTGAAATGGATTAGCAATCAATGTCGGTCGACCCAGCTTTTCACTAACAAGTTCACCAATTCCTTCCATCGCCGCAACTCCACCGCCGAGAAGGATATGGTCCACATCACTATATGAGGTAGAGGAATAAAAGAATTGTAAAGAACGGGTTACCTGTTGAACTACCGCGTCTCTGAAAGGCTCCAACACTTCAGCAAAATAGTCATCTGGTAAGCCACTACCTCCCTGGCGTTTCGCCAGAGTAGCTTCTTCTACTGAGAGCCCATAGCGACGCTGTATCTCGTCGGTGAGCTGACGCCCCCCAAAGAGTTGTTCGCGGGTATACACTGTTTTGCCATCCACAAGAACTGACAGGGCACTCATCGTCGCTCCGATATCAATAACGGCTACGACTAGTTGCTCTTGAGGAGGGAGCTGATCTTCCAGCAATGTGTAAGTTCGCTCTATTGCGTAAGCCTCAACATCCACCACACCGGGTTCCAGTTCGGCCTCACCCAACGCAGAGATCCGCTGTTCAATGTTTTCTGTGCGGCAAGCCGCAAGCAGGACCTCCATTTGACCTTCCCCCTTCTCGGAAGGCCCCTGCACCTCAAAGTCCAGGCTGACTTCTTCAAGCGGATAAGGAATATACTGGTCAGCCTCGATTGCGATCTGGGCTTCCAATGCTTCCTCAGTGAGGTCCGCCGGCATTTCGAGGGTCTTGGTGATCACCGCTGATCCAGACACAGCAACGGCAGCTTCGCGTAAGCGCGTCTTGGAGCGTCGTACAACTTTGCGGATAGCCTCAGCCGTCGCCCCCACATCGTTGATATTCTTATCAACTACGGCATTGGGTGGTAGAGGTTCCACGGCATAACTTTCGACACGATATTTGTCGCCGTTGCGACTTAGCTCCAGCAACTTGACTGCAGTAGAGCTAATATCGAGTCCCAACATGGCCTTGGGGCCTTTGCTCAGAAAAGGGAAAATTCCCATTTTTTCTTATCTTTTCCGTGGGTTATGAGGGTTTGATGTTATAGCACTTTAAATTAACGCTTCAACCTGCATTTGCATAGGTAATAGCGCACAATATTCGTATAATTATTCACCTAATCACTTTGATGAAGTACACAGAAGCAGTTTCATGACCGTAAAAGCCCGCAATCGTCTGCTCGCACTGCTTTGGCTCGGCCTTGCCGGTGTGGCCGCTACAGCAATGGCCCTAGCCAGTATCTACCTCTACCTCAAACCGGGGTTGCCCTCAGTGGAGAGCCTCCGCGATATCCGCTTACAGACCCCTCTGAGGGTCTACTCACGGGATATGAAACTGATCGGTGAGTTCGGTGAAAAGCGGCGCAACCCTATCACGATCGAGCAAACGCCAGAACCCTTTATCAAAGCGATTCTTGCCGCTGAGGATGCCAGCTTTTACTCCCACAATGGTGTCTCCATCAAAGGTTTGATGCGGGCCGCCTCGCAGCTGATTAAGACCGGTTCTATCCAGTCTGGTGGTAGTACACTGACAATGCAGGTGGCGCGCAACTTCTTTCTCAGCCGAGAACAGCGTTTTGTGCGCAAGTTCAATGAAATTTTGCTATCACTGCAAATTGAGCAAGAGCTGACCAAGGACGAGATCCTCGCCCTATACATCAATAAGATCTTCCTCGGAAACCGCGCCTACGGTTTCCAGGCTGCAGCCCAGGTGTATTACGGCAAAGATATCAAGGACCTCAATCTGGCCCAGTGGGCTATGATGGCGGGGCTTCCCAAAGCGCCATCGACCTTCAACCCTCTCGCCAACCCCTCCCGAGCCCTGGTACGCCGCAACTGGATCCTGATGCGGATGCTCGACCTTGGCTATATCAATCAGGATCAATATAACCAATCTATTACTGCGCCAGTAACAGCCAGCTATCACAGCCGCGACCTCGACCTGGATGCACCCTATATTGCCGAGATGGCACGGAAAGAGGCAGTAGACCTCTTTGGCGACAACGCTTATACCGATGGCTACCAGGTCATAACAACGGTAGACAGTCGCCTGCAGGAGTCGGCTCGCAATGCGCTTCAGCACGGTCTGGAAACCTACGATGCGCGCCACGGCTATCGTGGCCCAGAACAGCGTCTTGCACCGGAATTGCTGCAAGATAGCGACCAACTTATCGATTTACTCAACGAGATTCCGATTCTCGGCGGTTTGGAGCCCGGCGTTGTCACTGCAGTAGAACCCAAGAAACTTCAGGTTCAACTGAGAGATCGGCGCGTAATTGAATTGCCTTGGAGCAATGGGCTCAGTTCTATCAGGCCCTATATTTCTGAGAGCGCCCGAGGCGCCCGCCTTCAGTCCGCTGAAAAAATGTTTGCTCCCGGAGATGTTATTCGGCTGCGCAAGGTCGTTAAGGAAAAGAAAGGGAGCAACTCCAGTAGCGAGATGATCGCCACCGCTGTAGATGAGCCTCTTAACGCCGATCCATTTGCGGATCCCGAGAGCGGTGATACCGAGCCTGCTGAACCCCAGGTGACCGAGGAGTGGGTTCTAGCCCAGGTCCCGGAAGCACAGGGCGCCCTGGTATCTATTGAGCCGGAAGATGGGGCTATCCGCGCCCTTGTCGGTGGTTATGACTTCCGCCAGAGCCACTTCAATCGGGCCACTCAGGCTGCCAGGCAACCCGGCTCCAGTTTCAAGCCCTTTATTTACGCCTCGGCGATCGAGCGCGGATATACAGCGGCGAGCATTATCAATGATGCCCCGATTATCTTTGAGGAAACCAACCTGCAAGATGTATGGCGGCCTGAGAATGACGGGGGGACCTTCCTCGGCCCAACCCGCCTGCGTATGGCTTTGTACAAGTCCCGCAATATGGTCTCAATCCGGTTGCTACAATCCCTCGGGTTGGACTACGCCCTTGGCTTTGTCGAAGGCTTTGGGTTTGAGCGCAGCAAGCTCGCCCGCAACCTGACCATTGCTCTGGGTAGCTCCGCTCTCACGCCCCTGGAGATGGTGCGAGGCTATGCCGCCTTCGCCAATGGTGGCTACCGAGTGGAGCCCTACCTGGTTGACCGGGTATTGGATGTTAATGGCGAAGTCCTGTACCAGGCACTGCCTCTCACGGTATGCGATAACTGTCCCGAGCCGGGCACCGGCTCTGAAACCCTGTCCGCTGAACCCGTCGATCTCGCGGAATTACAGCTGGAAGGGCAAGGGGTCGATCAGGGTGAAGAGCCTGCGGAGCTACACGTACTGCCCGTTGGCCCCCTCGACCCAAGCAAGAGCCAAGCGCGTCCTCGCGCTCCGCGAGCCATGTCTGCAGAGACGGCATACATAATGGATTCAATGCTTAAAGATGTTATCAAAAAGGGTACCGGGCGCCGCGCTCTGGCGATGAAGCGCGGTGATATTGCCGGAAAGACCGGTACCACCAATGGTCCACGGGATGCGTGGTTCTCGGGTTATAGCCCCTACCTGGCTACCAGTGCCTGGGTTGGCTTCGATTCCTATGGCGAACTGGGTAAAAATGAATACGGTGGCTCAGCCGCCCTGCCTATCTGGATCGATTTTATGAGCAGTGCCCTCGAAGGTCTTCCCGAGCGCCACCTGGCTCAACCAGATGGCATAGTTACGGTACGCATCAACCCTCAAAATGGCTTGCGCACCTCTTACGGGGGCATGTTTGAGATATTCAGGACCAACCGGGTGCCCGGCCGCGAAGTGTATAACCCATATCGCAATCGCTACACCGATGAAGATATGGATATGCCCAGCCAGGATAGCCGGGAGGATTCTTTACCGGAAGAGCTGTTCTAAACGAACAGCCCAATCAAAAAAAAAGGGGCCTCAGGCCCCTTTTTTGATAATACACTGCAAAACAAGTCAGTCACTGCGATAGCGCAGGCAGGCCCGCTCTAATCCCTGCAGGTCGGGAATAACCGCCTCCTCACCAGAAAGCGCCACATGCATTAACTCTCCAGGGTTTAGTGGCTGCTCTCGCAGCGCTAACTCCTCAGGGGTAACCCGCACCAGGCGCGGAGTGCCGCGCAAGAGCAATGCAAAATACGGCAGCTCGCCATCGGGATTTCCCGTGCTCAGCACCGCAATACGCCCCTCTTCTGCAACTGCTCCCAAGGCACCGCCACGCATCACTTCAAAAGATACCACTGGCAGGCGCTGTTCCCGCCAGATCAGATCTCCCAAATACCATTCGGGCACATCTTGAACTGCCATCGGCGTTTGCATTGCAACAACCTCTGAGAGGCTGTCCACCGGCACCAGCAGCTGCCCCTGTTCAAGGGGCAATAACAGGCTGCTCACTTCCTGAGGGACATCTACCGGCAGCGCTTCAACTTCACTCATTGCCTATCTCTATATTATTCCTGATATTTGCCGTTTCAGCTTCCTACAGCTTCGGCATCCGCGTACTCACGAATAGCCGCCAACAGTACATCTTCCTGGTAAGGCTTACCCAGGTAGTGGTTAACTCCCAGGGACATAGCGTGATCGCGGTGCTTATTACCGGTACGCGAGGTGATCATTACGATAGGAATATCCCGCAGGCGGCTGCTGGAGCGAATATGGCGGGCAACTTCGAAGCCATCCATGCGCGGCATCTCAATATCCAGCAAGATCAGATCGGGGATCTTATCCTGCAGCTGGATAACAGCATCCTGACCATCCTTTGCAGTGCTAACCAGATAGCCCTCTCGCTCCAGGAAGCGCGTCGTTACCTTGCGTACCGTAACCGAGTCGTCCACAACCATAACGGTCTGCTGGCGCGCCTCCTGCTCGGACTGCACTTCAGGCTCTTCCTGAATTTGAAGCTGCGGCACTTCCGGCCTTGCCAGCTGGGTGGCCTGGCGACGCAGCAGGGCGTGAGCGTCGAGAATCACCACGACGCTACCATCACCAGTTACTGTTGCACCTGATACCCCTTGAACCCCGGAGAACTGCGGGCCGAGGCTTTTCACTACAATCTCGCGACTGCCCTTAATGGCATCCACCTGTAACGCCATAGCGTGCCCTTCAGAGCGCACCAACAGCACGGGCAGTTGCATATCATCGACACTGAGCTTAGGTTGGGCGCCAGACTTCAGCAGAGTACCGAAATAGCTAACCTGATAGAGTTCTCCAGCGTATTCGAAACGCGCATCATCTGAGCGATAGTAGTGCTCCAGCTCAAATGGGCTGAGGCGCACAATACCTTCGATAGTATTCAGCGGCAGTGCAAACAGGTCATCGCCAATTCGCACCATCAAAGCGCGGTTAACCGAAACTGTGAACGGCAGACGAACGACAAATTCTGTTCCTGCGCCTGCCTCTGAGTTGATATGGACGCTGCCACCGATCTGCTTCAGCTCGGCGGATACAACGTCCATTCCCACACCCCGGCCAGAGATCTGGGTAACTTTTTCTGCAGTGGTAAAACCGGCCTGCAGAATGAACTGAAGAATCTCATTATTCGAGAGCTCAGCATCCGGCCTCATCAGGCCATTTTCCACCGCCTTTTCACGCACCCGGATCAAATTGACACCGGCACCATCATCGCGGATGGTGAGGACAACTTCACTGCCCTCCCTTTTCAGCGCCACATCGATACGCCCACGCTCAGACTTGCCGGCAGCCAAACGCTCCTCTGGCATTTCAATGCCGTGGTCCACAGCGTTGCGCAGCATATGCTCCAGTGGTGCAACCATACGCTCCAACATGGACCGGTCCAGCTCGCCTTCAACGTTGGAGAATCCCAACTCGACCTGCTTGCCCAGCTCAGCACTTACTTGGCGCACGATGCGACGCAGGCGCGGTACCAGACGGGAGAAAGGTACCATGCGGCTGCGCATCAGACCTTCCTGCAATTCGGTATTTACTCGGGACTGCTGAAGCAACAGGGTCTCTGTATCCCGCGCCTTGTTATTCAGAGTGGAGCGCAGCTCCATCAAGTCAGATGTGGATTCCAGCAGGGAACGGGATAACTGCTGAATAGACGAGTAACGGTCCATTTCCAGCGGATCGAAGTCGCCGTCCTGTTCTGCCAACTGCTCCTGGCGGAACAGGATCTGAGCCTCGGTCTCGCGGTCCAGGCGGCGCAGCTGTTCGTTGAGACGCACCAGCGTCACATCCATCTCGTCTAGGGCGAGACCGAACTCACTCATCTGCTCTTCAAGACGACCACGGGAAATTGCAGTCTCACCGGCGAGGTTTACCAACTCCTCCAGAAGTTCAGCAGCGACACGCACCATCTCCTGGGGCTGGTTCCGGGTCGGTGCCGCTACCTCCTGCTCTGCATTACCGGCCTTGCGGATAAACGGCAAAACGTTATCGCTTTCCTGACCTACAGCGATCTCGGGCAGCTGCGTAGCAACTACATCAGCATCCGGCTGAGTACTCTCGGCCGCAGTGACTTCATCATCTTGTTCCGCATCCGCTACGAGAACAGTTTCTTGAGGTTGTTCGTCTGAAACTTCAGATTCAATCACTGCTTCTGCAGCTGCCGAGTTAGCCGGCTTCTGATCCGCCCAATCGGTGCTGACCAGCTGTACAAAAGCATCAAGCTGTTCACCAGCCATCCAGGCGCGAACTGTCTCTACTCCATCGGCGAGACGATCGTGGATACCATGGGCATTGGCGAAGAAATCTGCGGAGGGCCGATCGTTGTCGCGCATGCCTTCGATCACCGTTTCAAAACGGTGAGCTACTTCACCCAACCCCATTAGGCCAGCCATACGTGCACCACCTTTAAAGGTGTGCAATACACGCTTCAGGGCCTCACCTTGCTCGCGGCCTTCCGGCTCCTCTTCCCAACTCTGGATCAGTTCCTCCAGCTCATCGGTAAGATCTCCCGCCTCCTCCATAAAGACATCGACAACATCCGGGTCAATGTCTGCCAACAACTTCTGTAAATCGACTGATTGAGCGGAATCCTGTGATGACACCTCGCTACCCGGTTGCTCGATAGCCAGGTCGCCAGCAGGTTCAACATCAGGTGCAGAGAAGGGTTCTTCAAATTGAGAAACGTCCTCAACGGCGGCCTCAACTTCTATGGCCTGCAATTGAGGGATTTCCGAATCCTCAGCCTCGCCATCGAGAGATTCCCCGTCGTGCGACACCTGTAATACAGGTGGCTCAATCCACTCATCAGGGGATGTTTCTGAAACCAGAAGCTCGGTTACTTCCGTGGGCTCCGGCGCCTGCTCTTCAGGCTCGGCAATAGCCAGTGCTTCGCTATCGATTCCCAGTTCATCGAGGTCGTAGTCATCTTCTGCTGATGAACTGGTTTCCTCACCCTGAGCCAGGTAGCGAAGCGCCTCTTCCACAGCTTCGCTGACTTCAGGGAGGTCTTGTGCTGCTGCTACTGCATCGATTAAATCGAGCAACTCGTTGTGTCCCTGCTCAAGAGAGGCCCATAGTGCGGGCTCCTGCTCAAGGTCACCAGCAAGGACTTTGCGATAAACATTCAGCAACAGCTCAGCGAGCTCGGCCAGGATCGGCAACTGCGCCCGGCTGGCCGCCTCCTGCAGAACATTGAGTTCGTCAGCGACCAATACAACACGACTTTTATCTGCCGGGTCGGCGCGCCACTCAGTCAGCATTTGGTCTGCATCAAGCAGCACCCGCATGCCATCAGCCATCAAGACTTCGAGAAGCTGGGGATCGACCGCGCGAGGTTCATTCGCCTCACGCTCGCGAATCAAGTGACCTACAGAGCGCTCCTGCAATTCAGCAACGCGAGCAAGAAACTGTTCCGATTTCTCTATTGCGAGAGGCTCTGAAGAGCGAATCTGTTCCAGCACTTCACGCACATAGGTGGCGCTATCATTGATCAGATCAAAAATATCTGCATCGATAGGCACCTGATAAATACGCAGCTCTTTAGCGAAGCGCTCCAGTGGCGCCATAATTTCGGCAACCACTTTGACTTCCGCCATATGTGCGGAGCCTTTTAGTGTGTGGAGTGCCCGGTGCATTGGATCGCTGGGAACACCATACAAAGGCGCGGCAGCCTGCATATCCTGCAGATACTCATCTACGACATTGAGGTGCGTCTCTGCCTCCTGGGCAAAAATTTCCCAGAGTTGAGCCAGGTCTTCTCCGGTGTCCTCAACAGCGTCAACTGCCGCGACACCGCCTGCACTTTGGGCTTCCAGATCAGCGGGCATCTCTCCCGCACTCAGCTGCTCAGCCCAAGCTTGTAACTGCAGGGTAAGCTGCTGATCGGGGTCGCTCTGTCCGTGTTTAAACGCCTCAATCATTGAGGGTAACTTCTGATACACCTGCTCAATCAGGTACACATGGGCAGGCCCGGGCTTCACACTGCCATCGATAACCCGGTTGAGCATATTCTCCACAGACCAGGCCAGCTCACCGATATCCAGGGCCTCGACCATACGGCCCGACCCCTTCAGGGTATGGAAGCCCCGGCGAAACTCTACCAGGGCATCCTGATTGGCAAAATTGGCAACCCACTCCGGAAAGTAGCAACTGATATGCGCAAGAACTTCCCCGGCTTCTTCCAGGAAGATCTCGATAATTTCATCATCAATCAGGCTCTCAGTGTCATCACCGAGTTCCTCCGCCGTGTCCGCGACCTCTGCAACTGCAGCAACCGGCTCAACCTCAACAGACTCTACCATCGGTGCAGCTTCAATGAAGTCAGCAATCTCAGCAGGCGCTTCCTCAGCTTCAGGAGCCTCTATCCCAGTTTCAACTTCAAGTACCGGAGCAGCTTCAACCTGAGGAGCCCCATCAGAGAACCAAGACTCCTCCGGAGCAGACTCTCCATCGATTTCCAGCTCGGACTCCACAACAGAATCTGCTTCATCGACAGGCAGCTGCAAAGTTATGGCAGATGACTCTTCCGCACTTATTTCAGCTTGAGAGTCCAGAGATTCGTCAGAAACCGCAGTGGCTTCGCCATCGGGGATTAAATCGTAATCAATAGGATCTGGCAGTTCGGGTTCTGATACCGAGGACACTTCGAGACTGGCGTCGGCCTCATTCTCGTCGGCGATCTTCAGCGAAACGCCTAAAGCCTCTACGCTATCTTCAGCCAGTGCCAAAAGCATTTCTGCATCAGCCAGACCTTCCGCACGACGCTCCAGGTAGTATTCAACACTGGTAATGGCATCTGCCAGAGTATCCAGCATTGTCCATTCGGGCTGTTCTCCAGCCTCAATCAGGGAGCTGCCAATATAGCGGTTGCAAGCGGAGATGATTTCACCCGCTCGCTGGTAACCCACCATTTCGAGACCACCACAGACTTCCTGTAAACGCTGTGGCACACGACTCAGGTAACTGATATCCCAATGGCTGGCCACATACTCCATGACCGCTTCTTTTACCGCTTCCAGACCGAGTCTGGCCTCGCGTAATACAGAGTCAGTGGCGTCGCCCATAATGGGCTGCTCATCGTCGACTTTTTTATTGCGATCGACGGTGGCGGCAAGCGCTGAATCAAGCTGAACCAATTCCCCGGCGGCACGCATCAGGTACTCTTCAACGTCAGTACCACGGGAGGCGTCGCGAAGGTCTTCGTAGACACTGCGAGCGCGAACCCGCTGCGCTTCCAATCCCAAAATACCGAGTGTATCCGCGAGGCGCTTGGCCACAGCGGCCGTATCTGACAGCGAGGGTTGCTCTGTATCGGTTGTACTGGGCTCCAGTGCTTCACGCACCAATTGCAGTTCATCGCGCACTGCAGCAATTGCACTGCCCAGGGCTTCTGGCCCCATCGCCAATACATCTTCAGTATCCGGGCGAGGCGTACCGGGAACCGCCTTATCTAGTGCGAAGCGCTGGTAGAGTTTCTCGCAGTGCGGCCCATTCGGACCGGCGAGGTAGACATAAAAAAGTAGGTTGCGCAGAAAGTCCTGATCCAGGCGCGCGTCCAATACCTTTGCGCCACGCCCCTGCAACAACCTGAATTCAATATCCACCTTGCGCAGTAAATGGCGCAGTGCGGGCTGCACATTAATACGGTGTTCGCCGAGCGCCTCCAAAATACCGAACAGTACTTCCCAGAGGGATTGGCGACAGCTGCCACTGTAGAGCAGCTGCATTTTTTCAATAATCTTGGTGAGGTAAGCCAGGCTTTCGCCGCTGTTTACATCCCGGATCAGACCCGCAGCCGCAACGTGATACATCTTGCGCAACTTGGTGACCAGGTCATTTAGGCGGGCGCTATCGGCGACGAGGGGCTGGCGCTTTCCAATCACCGTTGCCAATGAAGACAATTCTGGCGAGAAAAGTGCTCCTTCACTGATCAATCGCTCGCGGCGCACTGCGCGCAAGTCATTCATCAGGGGAAGTAAGAGAACGGCATTATCACGACGCTGAAAAGAAACCTTTTCGAGATAAAGGGGCAACTCCAGCAATGCACGCATCAAAAATTCGCGCGTCTCGTCGGTATTTTCAACCGCACCAGTGGCGAGGGCCTGGATAAGTTGCTCCATCTCTTCTGCTAACATCGCGGCACCACTGAGCTGTGCCATATGCAAGCTACCGTGCACCTGGTGCACTAGCGACAAGCTGTTTTGCAGAAGAGAGGCACCCGCATCGGGTTCTACAGCGAACGTCTCAAGAAATTGGCGCGCTTGTGCCAAAGTCTCGTTAATTTCACCGATCAGCCAATCCAAGGCCATGAAGTTCGGATTGTCGTGACTCACGCCAAGTCCCCAATAATTTATTCAGTACTCAAGCGCTACAGTTTTCTGCGAGAAAAACCCGCGGATTTATCGGAAGCAATTCCGTGCGCCCCTTTTGCGCCCGGCCAACTTTCATAATGGCCGGGCATTATTGTGTGGGTTAGGCCAGGGCCCGGTCTTCGCGGGACTCCAATGAATGAGTATCTTCACCTTCAATAGCGAAAGTATCTGTATCCATTTCCGGCAATTCCACGTCATACAGCTCGCTGTTGCTTTCAACACTTTCCTCTTGCGGAAGTTTGAAGCCGGCAACGGATTCGCGCAGTGCACTCGCGGTCTGCGCCAGGTTACCAATGGACTGGGCGGTAGCTTGGGTACCCGCAGAGGTCTGCGAGGTAATTTCCTGAATCACGTTCATCGTGTTGGAGATGTGGCCTGCAGACGAAGCCTGCTGACGTGCAGCGTTAGAAATGTTCTGAATCAACGTTGCCAGGTTGTTGGATACATTTTCAATTTCTTCCAGTGCAACACCCGCATCCTGGGCCAGACGAGCTCCACGTACCACCTCACTGGTGGTTTGTTCCATGGAGATTACCGCCTCGTTGGTATCGGACTGAATCGCTTTTACCAGGCCTTCGATCTGCTTGGTTGCAGCTGCAGAGCGCTCCGCAAGTCGCTGTACCTCATCCGCAACCACCGCGAAGCCTCGACCGGCATCACCGGCCATGCTCGCCTGGATCGCGGCATTCAATGCAAGAATGTTGGTCTGGTCAGCAATGTCGTTAATCAAACTTACGATATCGCCAATTTCCTGGGAGGATTCACCCAGGCGCTTAATTCGCTTGGAAGTATCCTGAATCTGCTCGCGGATGTTATCCATGCCTTTGATGGTGTTCTGTACCACCTTGGCGCCATTACTTGCGATATGTACCGAGCGCTCGGCTACCTGGGCAGATTCGGAGGCGTTGGCAGATACCTGGTCAATGGTGACCGCCATTTCGTTAACCGCGGCAGAAGCTCCGGCAATTTCCTGTGCCTGGTGCTCAGAGGCCTCGGCCAAGTGCAGTGCAGTCTGCTGGGTTTCCTGGGACAAGCCAGATACTTCCTGTGCAGCACCATTAATCCGCGATACCAGCACACGCAGCTGGTCAATAGTAAAGTTAATGGAGTCGGCAATGGCACCAGTAAAGGCTTCGGTTACCGTTGCAGAGGTGGTCAAATCACCGTCGGCGAGGTCGGCCAGCTCGTCCAGCAACTGCATAATCGCGTGCTGGTTACGCTCGTTGGTATCTTCCTCTTTTTTCAGGTTTCGGCGGGTACCGGAGAATGCCATCGCCATCATACCGAAGATCAACAAAACGAAGACCAAAGCCAGTGCAGCAATGGTCAAGTTGTTGGGCTGGCGATCATCTGAAAGGTTTACGATTCGGTCATTCAGCGTACTCAATGCTTCGATCAGCTGGGGAGATGACGCGATAATGCCGTCAGAGGCCTGGCGGGTAGCAAACAGGGCTGGAGTTGCTTCGAAGATATCCCGTACGGAGGTGCTTACGAAGCCGAACAGCTCAGTAATTTCATCCAATGAGTGGCGAGCCTCTTCATCGGTAATACGGGAAATCCCCATCACCACATCGCCGCTCTTCATACCGTCAACCACCTTACCGAAAAGACTGGCGTCGGTATTAAACTGGTCAGCGGCGGCTTCGGCATCATCGCCACCTTGGAGCATTTTATCGATATTTCGACCAATACGCTCCGCACGCCATACCTGCAACTGGGCCTGCTCCACCTGATTTGCCGGGGCGTTGTTAGCCAGCAGAATTTCTACAATATTGTTGTGCTCCGCCTGTAATTCCGGAAGCGAGTCACTCAGCGTTGAAGCGATATCGTTAAGAAATACGATGGTTTCCTGGTTGCCGATAATCGTGTCGACCTGCTCGCGCAAGCTGCGCCAAACCTGATCGTAAGCAGACAGCTGAGCACCCAGGGCGCGGCGACTATTGTCATCCATTCGCTGAAGCTGGTTCCAGGCATTAGCCATTTCTTCGGTAACATTTTCCAGCTCGGTAAAGGCCTCACTATCGCCTGCGGTTGCCGCCGGCGCATAGGAAACTACCTGATAGGAAAGGGCCCGCAACTCGGCGACTTGCTGCAGGTACTCTTTATCCTGCTCGTCTCGAGTCTGTACCAAATAAATACTGACAATAAGCCCCGCCAGCGTGGCGAGTACCAGTAGACCTAATACCAGCGCGGCAGGATTACTGCGCAGCGCGGAAAAGGAACTCTGGGAGCCTGGTTTCATAATTTACTCCTAGCGGGCCATTGCATTAGGCCGGTTTAATACCACTTTAGTTTTAACGCTTTAATGACAAGACCCCTCAGTCAGTGCTGTACATCCCTGCACTAATTGCGGGCCATCCGGTCGACCACCCTCGGCTACCGGAAAGAAAGAACTGGATTAGTCAGCGTAAAGCTGCATCCATAAAACGCGCATCCTTGATCAGTGCCCGCATATCGAGAACGAGCCAACGATGCTGCTGTAAAACAAACTGGCCGTGCACCATTGGCGCAAATGGTTCACTCAAATCTGTCGGTGCCTCACGGGCATACTCAAACGCCAAGTGCTGCATCCCAAACAATTTATCCACGATAAGCCCCACGTAGGTCTTATCCCTCTCGAGCACCAAAACACGACGTTGCTGGCGCGGACCTGAGAGGTAGCCGCCATAAAAAGCTGCGAGATCAATAAGGGGAAGCAGGCGACCACGAACATTAGAGACGCCTTTTACCCAAGGCTGAGCGCCCGGAATAAAGGTGTGCTGTGGCACTTCGAGCAATTCCACAACGTCATCCATGGAGGCGACAAAGTGGTTATCCAGAAGAGAGAAACCGATACCGGTCCAGTAGGGTTTGATTTCCCGGCGGCCAGGCAGGCCAGTGGCCTGCGCTTTGGCGCGCCGTGCAATATCAACCAGAGCTAAATAAGGTGTTTGTGACTGCACTTTTCGCAGCTGGCTATTAGGCCAACACCTCCCCGATCGCATCCAGCAATTTGCTCTCATCGACAGGTTTGGTCAGGTAAGCCCTGGCTCCCTGGCGCATACCCCAGACACGGTCTGTATCCTGATCTTTGGTAGTTACCATAATGATCGGAATTTCACCGGTATTGCTGTCTTTGCTCAATTGGCGGGTGGCCTGGAAACCGTTGAGACCCGGCATCACAATATCCATCAGGATCAGATCGGGGCGTTCGGCGCGGGCTACTTCAACTCCGCTTTCACCGTTGGGAGCGGTGATTACTGCGTGGCCATTTTTTTCAAGAATGGTTGTCAGCTTATGTGTTTCTGTAGGAGAGTCATCAACTATTAGTACTCTTGCCATCATTTCCCCCATGACATCTTTTCGGCAACAACTACTGCGCTCGGCGGTTTTTGTTGTGATTATCCTCGCTAGCATGTGCCGAGATGCACTATGACTACCGATAGTGTGGGTACAAAAATCAACCGGTCTGTAACAACCGGAAAATCTGTACTCTAATTAAGTTTTGGTACCGAGCTTGTGGGCACAATGCCCACAATGGAGTCCGTTATCTATATTTTCTTTTTCTGTAGGCCACTTATGCGGCATGGTGCGGCTTGGCATGAGCGGAAATAGCACCCAGCAGCTCGCTCTTACTAAAAGGTTTGGTCAGATATTGATCGCAACCAACAACACGCCCTTTTGCCTTATCGAACAAACCGTCCTTACTCGACAACATTACAACAGGGGTGGAGCGGAATTCGCTGTTATTTTTTATTAACGCACATGTTTGATAGCCATCCAGGCGCGGCATCATAATATCGACAAAAATGACATCCGGACGGGAGTCCGCGATTTTTGCTAACGCATCAAAACCGTCTGTCGCGGTGACCACGGTACAGCCCGCCTTTTGCAGCAACGTCTCCGCAGTGCGGCGAATTGTCTTACTGTCGTCGATCACCATGACAGTCAGACTTTCCCAGTTAAGCTCCATAGTCTTTTTTGAATCCCCTGTTTACTTATTTTCGGGCACGCGAAAACTTTAGTTGCGCCCTTTTTTCAAACCGCTTGCGGGGTCCGGGCGCCTAGCCTGGCGAAGGTCGCACGCTGAGACGAACTTTTATCACAGAACCCCAGGCGAATCTAGCTGAGTCGACACACTGCAGGCGACGCAGTTCAAATTATCACCACTTATACATTCATTGGAGGTATTGCGTTAAGAAGGTTGCACCTTCGCAAAGCTGCTCTTACCTTATCTATCCAACAACGCTGGTAGCCGCCACAAATTTGGGAGCAATACCAGTGATAACTGGGATAGAAATACCCAACGATTTGGAAACCCGTATGAATTATTCCCTCGGTGTGGTGATGGACCCCATCGCCCAGATCAATTTTAAAAAAGATACGACGCTTGCACTGTTACAAGCCGCACAAGATTGTGGTTTCCAACTGTTTTATTTCGAGCAGAGCCATCTTTACCTGGAGAATGGACGCGCAACTGGGCGCGGCTGCCCTATGCAGGTTTTTGACGATGCAAATCGTTGGTTTTCTCTGGAAGAGTCCAGAGAAATGCCACTCGGGGACCTGGATGTAATCCTGATGCGCGTCGACCCCCCCTTTGATAATGAATATATTTATTCCACTTATATTCTCGAAGCGGCAGAGCGCGAAGGTGCGACGGTAGTCAACAAGCCTCAGGCACTACGCGACTGCAATGAGAAAATTTTTGCGACAAGTTTCCCCCAGTGCTGCCCACCGGTTCTAGTCAGCCGCGATATGGCGAAGCTGCGGGAATTTCATCGAACTCATCAAGATGTCATTTTTAAACCTCTAGACGGTATGGGCGGTGCAGGCATCTTTCATTGCAAACCAGATGGCGCCAACCTTGGAGCAATTCTGGAAATGCTTACCGAGCACGGCCGCCAGCAGATTATGGCGCAGCGTTACATCCCCGAAATCAAAGACGGTGACAAGCGTATCCTGGTCGTTAACGGTGAACCGATTCCCTATTGCTTGGCGCGAATTCCGGAAGCGGGCGAGACTCGCGGCAACCTTGCAGCCGGTGGGCGCGGCGAAGCACGCCCCCTGACCGATAGAGATCGTTGGATCGTTGAGCAAGTCGCTCCCACTTTGAAAGAAAAAGGTCTGTTATTTGTCGGGCTGGACGTTATTGGTGACTACCTAACAGAAATTAACGTTACCAGTCCCACTTGTGTACGGGAAATTGATGCCGCTTACAATACGGATATAGGCGCGCGACTAATGAGCGGCATCACACACCTGCTGGCACAAAAAAGGTAAACTGGACGTTTGATAACTCTCAGGGCGGTTTACCACTGAGAACAAGGCTGTGTGAAACGCACGCCCGAATAAGTAGTAGTTGATAATAGATAATGAATTCCTCTGCCAACGCGACACAGTTTCATGCAATGCAGCGTGAACGCTTTGTGTTCTCATTATTTCTAGCCGCCGCGTTACATGCGCTAATTGTTTTCGGAGTGGCTTTTGCTGCTCCGAAAGGTGCACAGGCGCCACCGACACTTGAAGTCACACTTTCTTTGCAAAATTCCGCTCAGGCCCCAGAGGATGCTGACTACTTGGCACAGCACAACCAATTAGCCAGTGGTACCGCAGACTCTCGGAAAGAGTTATCCACTAAGCGCCGTGCCGAGTTTGCCGATACGCAAATTCATCGCGTGACGCCTTTGCCACAACAACAATCTGCGCGGCCAGCAGAGCAGCGCCGCCTGTTAATTACCACAGTTGGTGAGAGCCCGATTCAGGCTCCTGAACTTTCGGCAGAAGATAAGTTATCCAAGGAAAAACGCGGCGACGCACCCAATGACCTGCCATTGAGCAACCCTAAAATAGCTAGCCTAGAGGCGCGTCTCGATAAAATTCGCCAAACTATTGCCGAGCGCCCCCGAGTACGCAGATTGACATCTGTAGCTACCAGAGCCTCAGCCGATGCCGCTTATTTACATGAATGGCGCCAGAAAATAGAAGCTGTTGGCAGTGATAACTTTCCCGAAGAGGCCTTGGAAAAACAAATTAGTGGCGAGTTACGCATGATGGTGCGGTTGCTTCCCACCGGAGCCGTCGAGAAGGTTGTTATTCTTCAATCCTCCGGGGAGCGCATTCTCGATGATGCGGCCCAACAAATTGTGCGTCTGGCTGCTCCCTTCGCTCCCTTCCCAGTAGAGATCAAGAACGAGGTTGATCGACTGGAAATTATCCGTACCTGGCAATTCGAAAGAACCGGGGGACTTACTACTTCTGCGGGGGATCTGCCCAGCCGAGGCTAAAATGGGCTTTCAACTGGCAGTTTATTACTGATCTATGCCTAATTCGAATATCGATAGCGACCTGACTCACGGAAACTTGCGCGGCCAGTTCCTTCTGGCCATGCCCGGTATGGAGGACCCGCGCTTCAAACACGCTATCGCACTGATTGTTGAGCACAATAGCGACGGTGCCATGGGCATAGTGATCAATATGCCCAGTAAGGTGCACTGGCACGAGGTATTCGAGCAGCTGTCTTTGGAGGATCTCAGCTTGCGCGGTGACGAACCAGTTCTACTGGGCGGCCCCATGTCACCAGAGCAGGGATTTGTACTGCACGGCACCGGCATGCACTTCGACTCTACCACCGAAATCAATTCAGATATCAGCCTGACTGCCTCCAAGGACATCCTCGAATCCCTCGCCGCAGGGCGCGGCCCTGACGATGTACTACTCGCCCTCGGCTACGCAGGCTGGGGGCCCGGTCAGTTGGAGCAGGAGCTGACAGAAAACGCCTGGCTGACACTGCCGGCAGAGCCCGAAACCCTATTCGCCACACCGGTCGAAAAACGCTGGCAAAGCGCCGCCGCCCGCCACGGCATCGATCTTTCCGGCCTCGGCTCCCAAGCTGGCCACGCCTAACAGAAAAACTACTGACCTCTATGAATAAACCCGTCACAGCGCTAGCTTTTGACTTTGGAACCCGCTCTATTGGCGTAGCTTACGGCCAGAGCCTTACCGGTGGAGCACGGGAACTGGCCCCACTGCCCGCCAAAGATGGCAAGCCCAATTGGGATTCCGTCGAAGGCCTGATTAAAGAGTGGCAGCCCCACCTTTTACTGGTTGGCCTCCCCCTCAATATGGATGGCAGTGAAAGTGAATTTGGCGTGCGTGCGCGAAAATTCAGCCAGCGCCTGCACGGTCGCTATGGACTACCGGTAGAACTCATTGACGAGCGTTTAAGCACCCGAGCCGCCAAGGAAGAGGCCAACGAACGCGGACATCGTGGCAACTACGCACAAGACCCTGTGGACTCAATAGCCGCACGGATAATTCTCGAAGACTGGCTGCGCACCAGGGGCTAGCCCCACAGCTACTGAGAACCTCACGGCATTGCGACTCTGTTAGAATGGCCGCTTCAACCAATAAGTGATTGAGCCGCATGTCTATAGATCGTATTCGCATTGCCACCCGACAGAGTGCTTTGGCTCTGTGGCAGGCCAACTATGTCAAAGACCGCCTGCAACAGGCGCATCCCGAACTTCTTATCGAGTTACTGCCCCTCACCAGCCGGGGTGACCAGGTTTTGGACATCCCACTAACCAAAGTGGGCGGCAAAGGCCTGTTCGTTAAAGAACTGGAAGTGGCGATGCTCGAAGGCCGTGCGGACATCGCAGTTCACTCGATGAAAGATGTCCCCATGGAATTCCCCGAAGGACTTCACCTGCCGATTATTTGTGAGCGTGAAGATCCCCGCGATGCCTTTGTCAGTAATCTTTATGACAGCCTTGATGACCTGCCCCAGGGCGCAGTAGTCGGCACTTCCAGCTTGCGCCGACAGTGCCAATTACTTGCCCGTCGCCCGGACCTCAAAGTCACCTTTTTACGGGGCAATGTGAATACCCGACTGGCCAAACTGGATGCCGGCGATTATGACGCAATCATCCTCGCTGCGGCCGGACTGCTGCGACTTGAGATGCCGGAACGCATTCGCAGCTTCCTGGCAACAGACATCCTGCTCCCCGCTGGTGGACAGGGCGCAGTGGGTATCGAGTCGCGCCGCGATAGCGAACTGGAAGCCTTGATCCAACCGCTCCACTGTCCGGAAACCGCAGCCCGACTCAGTGCGGAGCGCGCCCTGGTTAAGCGCCTCAACGGCGGCTGCCAAGTGCCTATCGGCTGCTACGCCGAGCTGGGTGGTGACACCCTGTGGTTGCGCGGACTCGTTGGCAGTCCCGATGGCAAAACCATGATACATGCCGACAATCGTGGCCCTGCCACTGAGGGAGAGCGCCTGGGTACTGAGCTCGCGGAACAGTTACTGGCCGATGGTGCCGATAAAATCCTCACCGCTATCTGATATGAGCGATCTCACCTCCGACCTGCTGCAGGGCAAACGTATTCTCAGTACGCGGCCAACGCAGCAGGCTGATAACTGGTGTGCGCTACTGCGCAGCCTGGGGGCCCAGGTAGATAACATCCCCATGCTCGGCATAGAGCCAATTGAGGATCAAGCTGCCATACAGGCCTTAAAAAACTCAATCCTCGATTTCGATCAAACGGATGTCGCGATCTTTGTTTCCCAGAACGCCGTGCGCTACGGCGTAGACTGGCTTGAAGATTATTGGCCACAGTTTCCCCAGGGGCCTCGCTTTTTAGCGATCGGCGCAGCAACCGCAAGCGCCCTGGAAAAGCGCGGTATACCCAGCGAGCAAAGTGGCAATACGATGAACTCCGAGGAGTTGCTGCGCCTACCCTGGTTACAGCAGTTGGACGGGAAAAGAGTCCTTATTTTTCGTGGCTCCGGTGGCCGCCCTCTTATCGGCGACACCTTGAGTGATAGGGGTGCGCGAGTAACTTATTGCGAACTCTATCGGAGAGTGCTGCCACCGGAGGCTGCAACCTCCCTGGCTGAGTATAAATTCCAACCCGATATTATCAGTGTGCACAGCGGTGAAACACTCGATAACCTGGTTACCTGTATCCGCCAGATAAACCGCAATACACTCTTTGAAACCGCTCTTATCTGCCCGAGTATACGAGTTGCCAATCGGGCAAATGAGCTTGGTTTTGCCCGTTGCTATAGCGCGCTAAATGCCGGCGATAACGCTATG
This sequence comes from Microbulbifer maximicatervae (SeqCode), assembly GCF_052467615.1. Taxonomy (NCBI): domain Bacteria; kingdom Pseudomonadati; phylum Pseudomonadota; class Gammaproteobacteria; order Cellvibrionales; family Microbulbiferaceae; genus Microbulbifer; species Microbulbifer maximicatervae (SeqCode). Next base: position 4,862,601 of record NZ_CP174319.1, on the reverse strand, counting down.
CTGGAAACACTGCGTAAAGCCCTCGGCTGATTTGCAATCGAATTCTCGATCGCTTTGCGCTAAAAATCTTAAAACGGCGTTTAGCCCGCTATTAAGGCTCGCGCCACTCGTTATAATCTGACGACATTTTCCACCTGCGCCGCCATACCCATGACCGATAAAAAAGATCAAAATGTAGCCGCAACCAATGAGCCCCCGGAAAACACAAAGCCTGTAAAAGGCAAAAGTAATTTCGCCAAAGCCTCAGAGGAAAAAGCCTCTACGGGTAAAGCCAGCGGCGGTGTTGCGGCCAGTAGATCCAATGGGCTGTGGTGGTGGCTACTGTTCATCCTCATTTTGATTGCTGTGGCCTCACTGGCCTGGTTTAACTCTCCTCAGCTGCGCGAACACCTTGGCGCTTACCTCAACTATCTACCCGGAAAAACGGCAGCCCCGGAGAGCACCACCACTATTACCCCTGCAACGGAAGTGCCGGTTGCCGCTGAAAACACCACCCAAGCGCCGACCTCCAATATCACTTCGGAAACCCCAGCTGCTACCCCTGCCCCAACTGAACCCCAAACCCCCGATTATTCCGGGGAGTTCAATCAGCTGGAGCAGGCCGATGCCAATTTACGCAATCAACTGGAGCGACAAAATCGCACTATCGCCCAACTGCAGCAGCAACTGGCTTCCATGCAGCGCAGTGTCACCGCACAGGGAAACCGCTTGGGTCAGCTGGGAAATGTAAGCCGCGACGATTGGCAATTGGCTGAGGCAGATTATCTGTTGCGTCTAGCCAACCAGCGCCTGCTTCTCGAAGACGATAGTCGCGCTGCGCTGGGGCTGGTCGAGCGCGTGGACGAGATATTGCGCGATGTGGACTTACCGGATCTGTACGGGGTACGCCAACAGCTTGCCCGTGATATCACCTCACTGAAGCTGGTCCAAAACATCGATCGCCAGGGTTTATACCTCCGTCTCAGCGCCTTGGAAGAACAGCTAATCCGCACAAATATCCAACCACAATTCGATATGGCTTCGGCAGAACAACCCAGTGAAGAGCAGCCCACCATTGAGGAGAGTGCCCCCCTATGGAAGCGGGAGTGGCACAACTTCACCCGCTTCATGCGCGAATCGGTGCGCCCCATTGATGGAGACATCAACCCGGTAATGCTGTCCCCACAGAGTGAAGCTCGCTTTCGCCAGACTCTGCGCCTTTATATGGAGCAGGCACAACTGGCATTGCTTCGCGGCGATACCACGGTTTACAGGGACGCTCTGGATAGTGCGCGGTCGCTACTACTCAGTTATGGCACTGCCAGTCCGCAGCGCGATGCGCTGGCCCAACAACTAACGGAACTTAGCAAACAACGTATCCAGGTCGAAATGCCTGACCTCAGCGCCTCCCAGCTTGCCCTGCGCAATTATATTGAGCGTTTACACAAAACATCCGGCACCACCACACCAACTGCCTCGCAACAGGAGGAGAACCAGTGAAAAAACTGTTCTTCACCGCTCTGGTACTACTGCTGCTCGGCGCTTTTCTACCGGAGGCTATTAACAATTATCCCGGCTACCTGGTAATCGGTATTGGCGGTGAGCTGAATAAAGGCTACGAGATGAACCTCTGGTTCGCAATTTTCTCGCTGGCAGCAGCTCTAATTATCCTGTTCTTTGCCATTTGGCTGGCTCGCAGTATCTTTCGCGGATTCCGAGGTAGCGTCGACCGGCTGAGATTTGGTCGCCAGCGTGTAGCGCGCCGACGCCTGACCAGCGGCTTGGTGGAATTTATGGAGGGCAACTGGTCCCGGGCGCGTCGTCAGCTGCTGAAGAGCGCCCCTCGATCTGAAGCCCCGCTGATCAATTATTTGGCGGCAGCGCGCAGCGCCTTTGAGCTGGGCTTTCGTGAGGAGGCCAATGAATTACTCGCCAAAGCGGAGGCCTGTGGTGAAGATACCCGCCTGGCTGTAGCCCTAAGCCAAGCTCGTATGCAGCTCCTCGATAAACATTACGAGCAGTGTATTGCCAGCCTAGAGCGCGCCAAGCAGCTCGAGCCGAAACATCCTGCCCTGTTACAACTTCTCAAGCAGGCTTATTACCTTCTGGGTGACTGGAGCCGTCTTCGCGCATTACTGCCCGAATTGGAGAAACATGCGAACATGCCCGAAGCTGAGCTGCACCAGCTTGAACTCGAGGTGTATCAACATCAGCTGACCGAAGCAGCTAATCGCAAAGATATCGATAAATTACACGATACCTGGCAAAGCCTGAGTGGCCGCTGGCAACGCAATGAAGCCCTGCGCAGTCTCTACGCACAGCAACTGCATCGGATTGGTGAAGACACAGAGGCAGAGAAGCATTTGCGCTGGCTACTCAATCGAGCTTGGGACCCCAATCTTGCCGAACTCTACGGCTGCCTGGTGGGGGCCGCCCCTGCGGCACAAATATCAGCAGCTGAAGGTTGGCTGAAAGAGTATGGGGAGAGTGCCGCACTGCTAACCTGTCTCGGACGTCTCTCAATGCGCAATGAACTTTGGGGCAAAGCGCAGCAGTATTTCGAGAAAAGCCTGTTGTTGCGCCAAGATCCCGCTACCTCCGCTGAACTGGCTCGCCTATTTCAATCCCTTGGGGAAAAAGACAAAGCAGCAAAACTCTATGAGGAAGGTTTGCTACAAGCAGTCAAGGACTTGCCCCAGTTGCCTATGCCCAGCCAAGGTACTCCCCTACTAGGCGCACACGCCTGAGTCATTCCCCCTGAAAGGCCGACGGGCCTTTCAGCCACTCCCCAATTGCGCCTATAGTGAACTCCCGTTTACCAATAAGGACACGGCTGTGACCCTCTTTGTGCGCTACATAGTTGCCTTGCTTCTTACCGCCAGTGTGTTTTTTACCGGCCATGCATCTGCTGAATATTCAGTAACGCCTCAAGATAAAGCCTTAACTGATTACGAATATCCCTATCCAGTTCATCACTTTCATTTCGAACAACAGGGGCAACCACTGGCAATGGCCTTTATGGATGTACCGCCTGCAGAGGGTAAAAATGCAAGAGGAACGGTACTCCTGTTGCACGGAAAGAATTTTTCGGCGGCCTACTGGAAGGAGACTATCTCCCAACTCAGTCAGCTAGGGTACCGGGTTATAGCACCGGACCAGATCGGTTTCGGAAAATCCAGTAAACCGCTTACCCAATATACTTTTCAGGGGCTTAGCAACAATACCAAGGTTTTATTGGATAAATTGAAAATAAGAGAGGTTATTGTAGTTGGGCACTCTATGGGAGGTATGCTGGCTACCCGGTTTACCCTGATGTACCCGGAGCGAGTCAAAAAGTTAGCACTTGTAAATCCTATAGGCCTTGAAGACTGGAAGCGATGGGTTCCCTATGAACCTTTGGACCAAGCCATTGCTCGCGAGAAAAAGCAAACTCCAGAATCTATCAAACGCTACATGAGTAAAGCCTACTTTTCTGAGCAGTGGCGCGAAGAATATAACCCGCTACTGGATATTCAAGCTGGCTGGACCCAGGGACCCGATGCGGCTCATATGGCAACCGTGGATGCCCTAACCTCCGAAATGGTATTCACTCAACCGGTACTTTATGAGTTTGCCAATATCAAGGTGCCCACCCTACTGATTATAGGTACCCGAGATCGAACAGCCATTGGCCGCGCCCGCGCGCCTGAAGCTGTACAAGAAAAGTTAGGGCGTTACGATCAATTGGGCAAGCGTACGGCAGCAGAAATCCCCAAAGCCGAATTAGTTGAGATGGAGGGGGTTGGACATTTACCCCAGTTCGAAGCCTTTCCAACTTATATTGATGTTTTAAGTAAATTTCTTGCGGCTCCTATTGGAAAGTAGGACCTACAGCCTGCCCAGTATAAACCCAATCTAGGAAACATATCATTGGCACGGAGATTGATGTGTAGAGCATCCATTTTCAGAAAGTTATAGTTTGTACGCAAAGAAACTATTAGTAATCAATGATAGTGCAAATGGCGATTTAACATTCAATAAGTCGCCGCTTGCAAACTTTCTACGAGAATTTATTTCGTTTTTAAACAGCCCAGGGCAAACCCACAAAAAGTAGCATGGCAAAATAAGTAATTACCCCTTGTAAAAGGGCAATTAGAATAGCTTTTAAAAAACCCGTACCAAGTACCAGCATATAGGCAATAGCAGCCAGGGGAATTGTCATTAAAATTCCAGCGCTATCCGTCACACCCGGCAACATACCGCCAACAATTCTTTGAATAATCAGGGCCAATAGCAAAGCGAAAAGACAATAAAATACACCCGTATTTTTCGCCCCCAACATGGCAGCTGCCAACTTTAGAGGCAGAACAAGAACTGCCACCATAATAATTACAAAAATAATTAATTCCATTTGTTACCTCTCCATTTAATTTTAGTTATTTACTCACTTCCAACTTCTACCGTTTCCCAACCCCAGGAATTAGATATCCACTTGTTTTCAATGCAGCATGTCGTCATACGCAAAAACACAACCCGGGCATAGCGCGCACTGTCACCCCATGTCAATAAGCTGGCAACAGCATGCAAATTCAGTCGCGAATCATACTTATATAAACCAAAACCACAATAAAGTTCACAAATAAAAAAGCTGGCGCGAATTTCGCTCCAGCTTTGAGAAATAATACATCTAAACTATCAGTTAATAACGATTTGGCAGCTTATTTACGTACCAGGGTCAGGGATGAGGGTAACTGCTCCCCGTTCTTCAAGTAAGTCTCTTCCCGCTGTAACTTGCCGTTACCTAACCAGGTAAAAGTGAGGCTATCCAGACGACTCTTACTCTCCAAAGTAAAATTAGTTACATCCTTGAAAGAGAATGCCAAAGTATCTTCAGCACTATTTTTTTGCCAGCTTAACCTGGGCTGATTACCCTGGGGGCAATAGTGCGTCACTATTAAATTATCGTTATCCAAGTGGTAGGCCGTCAGGGAATGTTGGCGCCCGTTATAGAGCCAACTTTCCAGTACCACACTTCCCCCAGCTGTATCGGTAAAACTAATAACAAAATTGTCATTTTCCGTCCCTTCCTCTCTCCACTCTCCAGCTAGCCCTTTGATCTTCTCAAAAATTACCTCTGCACCATTACCCTGGCTGGCAATTACAGGCTGAAATATTACTATCCCAAAAAATAGAATTACTAGTTTTGATAAATTCCCTATCATATTCTCGTCCAACCTTAGAAAAACACACAACAAGAAAGACACTCCTTAAAATAAAAATTTCAGGAGCGCTCATCCTATAGTTGTTTTTATATTTTCATGAGACGAATAGCAATACGCTTCATCGCATTGGCCGATTTAATATCCATATCTCTGTTCATCAAGATAATAAAACCATCCTTACTTTCTGGCTCAAAATACATAGCTACAAATACACCCAGATCAGTTCCCATGTGCCCAGTAAGGCCATTGCGATCGCGCCAAAAGAAGCGCTGCGAATCTGATACAGACACCGGTAATTGCAGACGAAACATTTCCTGATACATAACATCTGATAAGATCTGAGTTCCAGCTTTATCCCGATTATTAAGCAGCGCTAGCAAGAAATCGCTGAGGTCAGCAATGCTTACACGAACACCACCGTCGGGATATTGCGGATTACCACTGTGTGCATACGGATGAAATTGCTTGTACTCAAAAGGAGGATCAATAAATCGACCAATTAAATAGTTCATCTTCTCCGCTTCACTATCTACACACAGACCGATATATGGTACACATTGCTCTACTTTGTAGGGAACTGCGATAGAGCTCAGATCTACTCCATTGAGTCTCCAATTGGCAGTCTCCATATCCAGGCTGTGAAATAAAGTATCCCGGCTATAATTGGCGAGAGACTGGCCGGTTACTGACTCAACCAATAACCCAGCTAAACCGGCAGAAAGATTACTGTATTGTCTGTGCTCCCCGAGGTTATTTGTCAGATAATAATCCCCACTACCGTACAGGCTTTCCCCTTTAACCAGCAGGGAGCGTAGATGTTGCTCCAAACTGATAGATGGATCACGATTTTCAGTGTAAGTGGCGTAGTCAAAATAATCTTTAATTGCTGCAGAGTGACTCGCCAGATGTCTCAGTGTAATTTTTTCCCCTTCTATATGTGGATTGTCGACCTTAAATGGTAAATAGCTATTAATATCCTCATCCAATGCCAATTTACCATCGTCGACCAATTGCAATAGTGTTACGCCCATAATCGGCTTACTTATCGAGGCAATATTAAATAACGTATCCTGAGTAACTGGTTTGCCGGTCTCAATATCGGCCATCCCGTACACATGCTGAAGCGCAAGTTCACCCTCTTTTATTCTGGCAACGGCTATTCCGGGTATAGCTGCCTCATGCATAACGGCAGGAATAAAATCTTCGATATTATCAATTCCGGCACTTTGCTCCTGCTCACTTGGTACGACTAGCAAAAATATGGAAATACCTATCGATATCAGGCCCACTAAAAAAATTTTCCTCATTAAAGCAATCCTTATAGTTAATTCAGGGCCACGGTCGAGCCCGTACCTGACTGCGACGCCAGCAGTAAAAGCTATAGATGCAAAGAAGGAAGAAAAAATAAAGAGTGACCGCTAAGCGGTCACTCTACTGAGCGCCATCAGAGGCGCTTATTCGGACGGGAGTACTGAAAATATAACGCCGCGCTTATTCGAGGCCCAATTTAGACCATATTTCATCAACCTTTTTAACCACATTCGGGTCGCGCTCAATAGGTACACCCCACTCACGACTAGTTTCACCTTCCCATTTATTAGTCGCATCAAAACCTATTTTTGAGCCTAAACCGGAGACCGGTGAAGCAAAATCTAAATAATCAATCGGAGTATTTTCTACCATCACCGTATCCCGCGCCGGGTCCATACGTGTGGTCATCGCCCAGATTACATCTTTCCAATCCCTGGCATTGACGTCTTCGTCAGCGACAATAACAAACTTGGTGTACATAAACTGACGCAGGAAGGACCAGACACCCATCATTACCCGCTTGGCGTGACCTGCATACTGCTTCCTCATGGTGACCACAGCGAGACGGTAAGAGCATCCCTCCGGCGGCAAATAGAAATCGACAATTTCAGGAAATTGCTTTTGTAAGATTGGCACAAAAACCTCGTTTAAAGCCTCGCCTAAAATCGCAGGTTCATCCGGTGGACGCCCGGTATAGGTGCTGTGGTAAATGGGATTTTTACGGTGCGTAATCTTCTCTACCGTAAATACAGGGAAGCTGTCCACTTCGTTGTAGTAACCGGTGTGGTCCCCATAGGGCCCCTCATCAGCCATATCATCGGGATAGATAAAGCCTTCCAGAACATATTCGGCACTGGCAGGCACCTGAAGATCACTGAGTAAGGCATCGGTCACTTCTGTCTTATCCCCCCGCAGCAGGCCGGCAAAGGCATACTCAGACAAAGTATCCGGCACCGGGGTAACGGCCCCCAGAATTGTGGCGGGATCGGCACCCAGGGCAACAGCTACCGGATAGGGTTCACCGGGGTGCTTCTTGCACCAGTCCCGATAATCCAGAGCCCCCCCGCGATGACTGAGCCAGCGCATAATCAGGCGGTTCTTTCCGATTAATTGCATCCGGTATATGCCCAGGTTTTGCCGTTTCTTCTCAGGCCCTCGGGTAATTACTAAGGGCCAAGTGACCAGCGGAGCGGCATCTCCCGGCCAGCAGGTTTGGATTGGTAGCTGATGTAGATCAACCTGATCCTTCTCAAGGACCACCTGTTGGCAAGCGGCACCCTTTACAACTTTTGGCCCCATATTCAGGACCTGCTTAAAGACCGGCAACTTCTCCCAGGCATCGCGGAGATTTTCCGGTGGCTGCGGCTCCTTGAGAAAAGCCAGTAGTTCTCCCACTTCACGCAGTTCGGCAACACTCTCTCTTCCCATCCCCAGGGCGACTCGCTCTGGTGTTCCGAATAGATTGGCGAGAACTGGGGTCTCAAAGCCTACCGGGTTCTCAAACAACAATGCAGGCCCCTCAGCTCGCAATACGCGATCGGAAATTTCTGTCATTTCCAAAATGGGGTCAACAGGGTGCTTGATTCGTTTTAGTAGGCCGCGCTTTTCCAGCAACTTAATAAAGTCGCGTAGATCTTTATATTTCATGGGCTAACAAGGCGTGACTATAAACCAGAGCGCAGTGTAAAACAGAAGGCGCAGGATAGGTAACAACACACCAATTGGAATGAAGAGAGAGGCGGGAGGGAGTCACGGCTCGCAAGCCTGGGCTGCGAGCCGCGGAAATAATAAGCTTTTTACAGCTTAGAAGCGGGGGCGACGCGGACGATCTTCGCGAGGCTTAGCTTCGTTAACGCGGATGTTACGGCCAGACAGCGGTTGGTCGTTCATCTCTTCGATAGCTTTGCGCGCTTCATCGTCGTTAGGCATTTCTACGAAACCGAAGCCTTTAGAGCGGCCAGTCTCACGGTCGGTGATAACAGTAGCCCGAGAGATCTCTCCGAATGCACCAAAAGCTTCGTGCAGGTCGTCAGAGGTTACCGCGTAGGCCAGATTTCCAATATAGATATTCACAAAAGGTTCTCACTAGGTGTGTGGGCTGTCGTGCAGTCACAAATGGATAACCAGCTCCACCAGATTAACCATTTGAGATTGGCCCTTTGCGGAGAAATAAACCCCTGGGCCAATTCAGTAAGGCGCGTTGCCTAAAATCCATATCAAGCGCCACAATGTGGAACTTTATATGCCTAATGGCTCGCCTTTTCAACAGTAATAGACGCAATTAATCGTCTTATTCTGCTCCTAATAAATAAAGAGCGCCTTTTTAGGCGCTACTTTATATACAAAAATTATTTCCGTTTCATGGATAGGAAGAATTCGTCATTTGTCTTGAAATCTTTCAATTTATCCACTAGGAATTCAGTCGATGCAACATCTTCCATATCGTGTAACAGCTTACGCAAAATCCACACTCGCTGCAGCTCGCCCTCAGGCATTAACAGCTCTTCCCGGCGAGTGCCGGATCTGCGCACATTAATGGCCGGATATACGCGTTTTTCAGCAATTTTGCGATCCAGCTGCAATTCCATATTACCGGTACCTTTAAATTCCTCGAAAATCACTTCGTCCATTTTCGAGCCGGTATCGATAAGTGCAGTAGCAATAATAGACAGACTTCCGCCTTCTTCAATATTTCGCGCTGCCCCAAAGAAGCGCTTCGGGCGCTCTAAGGCGTGAGCATCAACACCACCGGTTAATACTTTACCGGAGCTAGGAACTGTTGTGTTGTAAGCGCGAGCCAGGCGGGTGATAGAGTCGAGCAAGATAACCACATCTTTCTTGTGCTCAACCAGGCGCTTGGCTTTTTCAATTACCATTTCCGCAACTTGTACGTGACGTGCCGGCGGCTCATCAAAAGTAGAGGCAACAACTTCACCGCGCACGGAGCGCTGCATTTCTGTCACTTCCTCAGGACGCTCGTCAATCAGCAGTACGATCAAATGGCACTCTGGATTATTGCGCGTAATGGCCTGTGCCATATTTTGCAACATAATCGTTTTACCGGCCTTCGGCGGCGCAACAATCAAGCCGCGCTGGCCTTTCCCGATTGGAGCTACAAGATCAATAATACGACCAATCAGGTCTTCGGAGGAGCCGTTTCCGCACTCGAGGGTGAGGCGATCGTTGGGGAATAGAGGAGTGAGGTTTTCGAAAAGAATTTTGTTACGTGCGTTTTCCGGTTTGTCAAAATTAATTTCGTTAACTTTTAATAAGGCAAAATATCTTTCACCTTCTTTCGGTGGGCGAATCTTTCCGGAAATTGAGTCACCCGTACGTAAATTAAATCGGCGAATCTGACTTGGAGATACATATATATCATCCGGTCCCGCAAGATAAGAGGAGTCAGCAGAACGCAAAAATCCAAAACCATCTTGAAGGATTTCTAATACGCCGTCGCCATAAATATCTTCACCGCTTTTGGCGTGGCGCTTGAGGATATTGAAAATAATATCCTGCTTGCGCGAACGGGCCAGGTTTTCAAGGCCCATGCCTTTGGCTATTTCAATCAACTCTTCAATGGGTTTGGTTTTTAATTCGGAGAGATTCATACCAATTGCTTATTAATGTTTCTGTTGTCATATGGCGCGGACACGCCTGAAATTTTGAGGAGGGGTTTGATATTAGAGATTAGCTCGTTTATTTACCCGATACACCTAGGTACCTTTTCCTACCAAGACCACAGTACTCAGTAAACTTTTGCTCTCCATAATCAATTTATGGAGCATTATCAGAACAAGTTCAACTCGAGGAGTATACGCGCCGGGGATGGTCAGGGACCCTGTGGAGGGGCGTTTTGTCAGCTCGTCTCATTTAATTCAAGACCGCTGAACTATTTCAGAATTACAGCCAGTATAACGGGTGTTTCCAATCCTGCAAAGAAATTTACCCCCTTTGCAGGATGGAAACGACAGTCTTACAGCTGACCGTCGATAAACTCAGTCAGCTGTGCGCGGGACAGTGCGCCGACTTTAGTGCCTTCGACATTGCCGCCTTTGAACAGCAGCAGCGTGGGGATACCACGGACATTGTATTTGGCCGGGCTCTCTTTATTCGCATCAACGTCCACTTTTACGATCTTCAACTTATCGCCGTAGTGGCCTGCCAGGTCTTCCAGCACTGGAGCGATCATCTTGCACGGACCGCACCACTGTGCCCAAAAATCTACCAACACCGGGCCTTCAGCTTTGAGAACTTCTGCTTCGAATTCAGCGTCAGATACGTTGACGATTGAGTGCTCGCTCATATTGCATTCCTGTTCTTTAGTTACTCGATGCGTGGGCACCGCCAACGCATCTTCTCACGGTCACAGCGGTGGTTATACAGCTGCGATGCACCATTGCCCTCAAAATTGGGGCGCAAAATGGGATTTCAAGTCTTTCCTGCCACAGACTTACGCCTGCTCCAGGAAGCGCTGCAAAATCTCATCGATGTAGTCAAAGCCAAAAGCCGTGGCAGCAATCCGCTTATCCAGACGCTCTACAAGCTCCATTGCCATCAGGGTAGGCCATTGTTTTTGCAGCTCGGACATCGGCAGCCCGGTGTGGCGGGTAAAAGTATCACTGGGAACACCATCCGCCAGGCGAAGGGCATTCATAAGAAACTCCAGTGGCAAATCCTCATTCTCAACCCTGTCAGTATGGGGTTCAGACAAGGCACTATGCAGCAGCTCGGGATGTTGCCTGGCGATAGACAAGTAGTCCCTCGGAGTGCGTGTGCGACGACTGCGCAGAATTTGCCCAGTTTCAGCTAGGGTTACCTTGCCATGAGCACCGGCACCAATCCCCAGATAATCTCCGAATGACCAATAATTAATATTATGGCGGGATTCAAGTTCGGGTTTGCTATAAGCCGACACCTCGTAACGACGATAGCCCTCGGACGCCAGTAGTTCGCGTCCGCTGCCCTGCATACTGGCTATCAGCTGGGAGCCGGGGGTGACTGGTGGCGCACTGTAGAATGCAGTATTTGGCTCAATCGTTAATTGGTACCAGGAAATATGCTCTGGAGCCAAGGAAATTGCTCGGCGCAAATCGCCAAGGGCTTCCACCTCGGTCTGATTGGGCAATCCGTGCATCAGGTCGAGGTTAATATTGTCAAAGCCCGCACGACGCGCCATTGCCAGGGCACCTTCGGCCTCTTCTCCGCTGTGAATACGTCCCAACTGTTGTAGCTGATTGGAATCGAAGCTTTGCACTCCAATAGAAAGACGATTAACTCCAGCAGATCGATAGCCAGTGAACTTGGCTTGTTCAAAAGTGCCGGGGTTGGCCTCCAGGGTTATCTCGACCCCTTCAGCAAAACCCACCACCTGCTCAGCAGCCTCCAGGATCTGCCCAATTGCTTGGGGGGAGAACAGGCTCGGCGTACCACCACCAAAAAAGATGGACTGCAATTTTCGCCCCTGCACCCAGGGCAACTGGCTGATCAGATCCAGGCGCAACTGCGCCACATACTCGGATTCCGGTAGGGCGTAGTCCGAATTAGCCCGGTCTCTATCAGCCTGGTGGGAGTTGAAATCACAGTAGGGACATTTGCGCACACACCAAGGGATATGGATATACAGGCTTAGTGGTGGCAGCTGTAATTCAGCAATCTGATCAGGCAAGGTCGGCACCCTGCATATTTTGCTGCCATAAAAGCTCAAATTGAGACATAGCCTGGGCCCTGTGGCTCAGTCGATTCTTCAAGTCTCTCGGCAGTTCAGCGGAGGTCATTCCCTCAGATTCAACAAAGAACAGCGGGTCATAACCAAAACCCTGCTCTCCCGCCGGCTCCCGCAAAATTGTCCCGCTCCACTTTGCACTAGATACCAAAGGCACCGGGTCATCCCATTGCCGTACAAAAGCCAGCGCGCAGTGGAAACTGGCAGTGCGATGCTTAGATTCAACATCAACCATGGCCTCCAATAACTTCGCATTGTTTTTTTCATCAGTCGCCCCGGCACCTGAGTAGCGTGCAGAGTAAATTCCCGGCGCACCACTCAATGCATCTACCGACAGCCCGGAGTCATCGGCTAATGCCGGCAGGCCACTGATACGGCTGGCGTGGCGGGCCTTAATCAAAGCATTCTCAATAAAGCTCAATCCGGTCTCATCAACGTCACTTACCCCAAAGTCAGACTGAGGAAGAACCTGTATATCCCATGAGGCGAACAGCTGTGAAAATTCGCGAAGTTTGCCGGCATTACCGCTGGCAAGAACAATTTTATTTACCATATTGCTTCAAACAAAAAGCGGGCCTCGGCCCGCGGTGAATCTTAAAGAAGGGGTTTCGACCAGCTCTCAGCCAGCGGAACCTTGGCAGATGTCTATCGGTTCAATCTGCGACGGAAAGTGATCGTCTCACTTTTACCATTGGGCAGCTTGATATCTACGTTAAAGGTAAGGGTCTCCTCATCCTCAAAGCGCAGGGGTGCGAGATAGTAAACAGCATCCCCTTCCCGAATTTCTTTGAACTTAAGTGGTCTTGACTGCTGGATCAGGTTGGTAGCTGTGCCAGACATCTCAGCGCTGAGGCCATGGGTTCCGCCCTCTTTCTTGACGACAGAGACATTTACATACGCCCGATCTTTTGCTCGAGCCAACTGGTACTGACGGGCGATATCCGGCTGGATAAAATCGCTATTGAACACTGAATAGACTACTCGATAGTCGCCAAAATCAGCGTAGTTCTTAATCGTACGCGCTTCTTGCGCGGCAGCGCCGACAGATAAAAATAGCAAGGCCACAGAAGCAGCCAGGGTAAGGATGCGTTTCACGCTCCACCTCCAGTTGTTATAGGCGCCACCTCTCCCGGTAGGTTTGGTGGTCAATTCCAGTCAGGCCCCCTCAGGAGTGCCTCTCTCGATCTATTTATCGCACCAAAGTCCTCCACAAAAGAGCTGGCGCAAATCTTAGTTTAGCGAGTTAGATGATAGATGGCTGTCTCACCAAACAAATTTGGTAAAAAGTCTTTGAATGCCCGCCCAACCATGGACTCAGAAACCACTTGCCGATGCAGAATCGCCCAGCCATTTTCTCGGCATAACACCTCAAAGTCTGTAAAAGTACAAAAGTGAATATTGGGAGTGTCATACCATTCGTATGGCAATAAGTCGGATACTGGCATGCGCCCGGAGAATGCGAGGTGCCAGCGGGCCTTCCACTGCCCAAAATTGGGAAACGTAATAATGCAATCCCGCCCAACCCGGAGCATTTCCTCTACCACTAAATGAGGCTGACTCAAGGTTTGCAGTGCCTGGGTCATCACCACAGCATCAAAGCTACCATCAGCAAAATTTCCCAGCCCTGTATTCAGATTTTGCTCGACAACATTGACCCCACGGGCCACACATCGCTCTATTTGCTCGGGATCAATCTCCAGGCCATAGCCTTTCACATTTTTATTTCTCCCCAGCTGATCGAGCAGTGCACCATCGCCACAGCCGAGGTCGAGAACCCGGCTGTTGGGAGCGATCCATTCCTGGATCACATCCAAATCTATCCGCATCAGTACACCTCCTCAGCAATTTCTGCCGCAACTCTCTGCATATAGGCACGAAATACACCTTCATAACGACCATTGGGCAGCAGGAAGGCATCGTGTCCCATTGCTGACTCTACTTCGGCATAGCTGACTGGAATATCCGCGTGCATCAGGGCATCGGCGATTTCCCTCGAGCGCTCCGGCGCAAAGCGCCAATCAGAAGTAAATGACACCAATAAAAACCGGCACTTGGCATGGGAGAAGGCCTCTACCGGGTCATCCCCGTATTCCCGAGCTAAGTCGAAGAAATCCAGCGCTCGAGTCATCAGAATGTAAGTATTGGGATCGAAGGTGGTGGAAAAACTGGCTCCCTGGTAGCGCAGATAACTTTGTATCTGAAACTCCACTTCTTCATCCGATCCTTGTTGAAAGCTGCCACTGCGCAATTCTCGACCAAACTTGCGCCCCAACCCATCGTCAGACAGATAAGTGATGTGCCCGATCATACGCGCAACGGCCAGGCCTCTACGGGGTAACTTATCCTGTTGGAGGTAGTGCCCATCACAAAAGTCTGGATCGGATGTTATCGCTTGGCGTGCGGTCTCATTAAACGCGATATTCTGTGCAGATAACTTCATGGCAGAGGCAATCACCACACAATTACGCAGGCGCTCAGGGTATTCCAGTGACCAGCGCATCGCCTGCATTCCACCGAGACTGCCGCCAACAACCGCCGCCCATTGTCGAATACCTAGCATATCCGCCAGACGCGCTTGACTGTGGACCCAGTCGCGGACACGCAGTGATGGAAAATCCGGCCCCCAGGTAGTGCCGGTATCCGGGTTGATGGATACGGGGCCGGTAGATCCGTGGCAACCGCCGAGATTATTAACGGACACCACAAAGAAATGATTAGTATCTATCGGCTTACCCGGACCGATATAGTGGTCCCACCACCCCGGACGCTTATCATCGATACTGTGTCGCCCCGCAGCGTGATGATGCCCAGACAGAGCATGACAGATCAGAACTGCGTTAGTCTTTTCCCTATTGAGTTCACCGTAAGTCTCATAAACCAGAGTGTAATTTTTCAGTACTCGACCACAGGCCAATTCCAGCGGTTCACTAAAGTGATGGCTTTTAGGCTCAACAAGGCCCACGGAGCCTGGGTCACCGGTAGTTGCGGTTTGGGCTTCCGCAGAAGCGATAGGGTTTTCCGTTGGCAAAGCACTGTATCTGTCAGGTTGATAGGTGCTGCCTGGCAAATTGCCGAAGCAGTCAGTGAATAAGATCACTGCAACTTATAACAAATGCCAGTCAGAACCAATATCAATTAGCACCCAATTCAGGTGGTATGGGAGGCCTTCAAGGGGGTTACATTGTGCGCGCGCGGCGCCGGCGCAACCGGCTGTGGTGCAGAGCTGTTGTGCCGCAGTAAATCCTCTAACGCCACCAGCGCCTTATCATTGCGCTGAACCTCATCCTCGAGAGTTCGAAGATCCGTGCGACGACTGCGAGTTTTCTGTTTCAACTCGGTGAGCTTAATCAAATGGCGATTGAGTAATTGTTTCTGATACTGCGCATGCTGTTTAAGAGGCTCAAGAGCCTGCTCTAACCAATTTTCCGCTTTGTTACCCATATCGTCGTACAGCCGACCCACTTCACTGGCAAGCGTGGTAATAAAGCGCTCGCTGAGACGGCTGCGGCGCGCCAATAACAACTGCGGGGATCGCCTCAGCTGAGCGGCCTGGCGATGCAGTCCACGCAACGCGAAGCGAAATTTGCGGATAGTAAAATACTGCTCGGCATCATCCACTTTCTTTAAGCTGGAGCGCTCAAAGACAGCGTCGAGCAAGCGATTAGCCTGATCCACTTCCCGCTCGAGGTTAGACATCTGATGGTCTACCCCTTCCATAAAAGTATCGATAGCCCTGGCCATGCCCATGGGCGTCCAACGGCGATTGAGAGTAGCCAGGGTATCGTCAATCAGCGCCTGCAACTGCTGTCTGGATATCGGCGCCAACAAAGAAGTGCTCTGCCGTGTAAGCATTCTCTGGCTGGATTTGAGCGTCAGCAATTCCTGATGACAAATCTTATGCTGCTCGCGCACGGTCGTCTGCAACTGTTCCAACTCTGCCAATTGCTCTGAGGTGTTGCCACTATTGCGCTGCAGGTGAGCCAACGCTGCCCGGCCACTATTCAAACGACGCTTGAGTAGATCGCGGGTATCAGCCATCAGGGTGAGAGCTTGATGCAGTGAGCGGTGCTCGGCCATTTTATGCCGGTGCTCCAACAGGCGCTGAACCAGCATCCTTTCAAACTCACCGAAGCGGCTGCTTCGCACCAAATCCGCATCCCGCTGCTGGCGCCCCAACAGAGCCATTTTTGCAGAGACTCCGGCAACACTTTCCTGAGGCAGAGACAAGAGGCCGGCCACTTCACTGCGCATGCGTCGCAGCAGCAGCTCAGCATCCTCCTCCGGATCATCCCAAAGCACATCCATCTTGTTGAGCAGGGCCATCACGGATGTTCCGCGATGCTCTTGCAGTGGCGCCAGGTGAGTTTCCCACATGCTCATATCGGTACCACTTACCCCAGCATCGGCAGCCAGCAGAAAGGCAACCGCCTGGGCCCCGGGCAGTGTACTCAATGTGAGCTCCGGCTCATTGCCGAGGGCGTTCAGTCCCGGGGTATCAATAATACGCAACCCCTGATCCAGCAATGGGTGCGGCAGACAAATCAAAGCAAAACGCCAGGCGGGGATCTCAACTAGATTCCCTTTGCCATCCAAGTGGCGCCGATCGAAGCCATAGCGAGCGGCTTCTTCCGGCATTACTGACTTGGTCGAGGCAACCTTCAATAAAGTCTCTCGGGTCGCCTCGGGATCATTGGCATCAAACTCGTGAGTTACCCACTTTTGCGGAATTCGACGGAAGCTCTCCAGGCTGGTATTCGTCGCCAGGGTCTCAATCGGAAGCAGCCGCAAACTGGCACGCTCGCCGCCATCACTGAAAATTTCCGTGGGACACATAGTGGTGCGCCCCGGTCTTGAGGGCAGTAGACGCTGTCCGTAAGTTTGCGACAACAGGGCATTGAGCAGTTCAGTTTTCCCCCGTGAAAACTCCCCAACTAAAACCAGGGTGAACTGATCATCTGCAAGTAGGGCGCGGGCCTGCTGTACAACCTGGCAGGCACCAGCGGAATTAGAGAAGTGCTGTTCAAGCCATTGGCTGAAGTGGGCAAACTGGCGATCGAGATTCTTTTTCCAACGGTCGTAGTCAGAAATATGCTGGCGTAAAAGTGCGTCTTCCATTTCACGGTGTTCTTGTTATTGAGACCCGGAACTACCGGCCCCTACTAAGACAAGAGAAAGAGCCGTCAGTCGATAGTATAAGAGTCTAACACCGCGCCAAATACGATCTAGTGCGCACAGGTGAAGAAATGTTCAGCCGGTCACAATTTAAGAAACCTTCGAACAACTGCGCAAGCCCCAAAGGGCGGGGCTTGAAAGGTGCAGGGGATATTTTGGGGTGATCAGAGTCCGGTTAAAAGCCGGGGATATGCCAAAACAGGCTGTACACGAAAGCCGGCATGTTGGCCATTTGGGCAAAACCAACAAGCAGCCTGTTAATCACAGTGAGCAGGATAAAGACAAATATCGGGCTGATATCAATCACTCCCAACGGCGGAATCAAGCGTCGCACAGGTCCGCAAAATGGCTCCAGGAGTTGGTGCAGTAAAATTAGAATTGGATGGCCGCTATTCGGCGCAATCCAGCTGGCAACGATGGAGACCAATAAGCCGACAAACACCATCGCTATCACAGTGGAGACACAGCCGATCAACGACCACAGCAGGGCACTGAGGGGGTTAACCAGGCCGTAACCTGCAATCATGGCGCAAGCCATAATCATCGCCCAACCGACTATCAACGCCAGTACTACTGAGGCCATATCGACGCCAAAAAGTCCTGGCACCACTTTGCGCAGCGGCAGCAGCAAAGGGTTGGTAACCTTCACAACTCCCTGAGATATGGGGTTGTAAAAATCCGCACGGCCCAACTGCAATAGGAAACGCAATAACACGGCGAAAAGGAACAAAATGCCCAGTATGCCCACGACATAAACGCCGATATCGCTGAAGGTATTGACCATGGATAAACCCTAAACAAAAAGATTTTCAGCAGCCACCGCTGCACCTACCCAATTGGACCGGAACCTGTTACCGATCCAATTCCTTTGCCATTTCTGTCGCCCGCTCCTCGCAATCGCGCATGGCATCGGCCACTAACTGCGGCAACCCACCCTTCTCGAACCGTTGAACAGCGCGCTCAGTGGTTCCACCTGGTGACATCACATTGCGCTTCAACTGGGCGACGTCAACATCGCTGGCGACCGCCAGTTTGGCGGCGCCCAGGGCAGTTTGCAACACAAGGCGCTCCGCATCTGCACGGGCAAGGCCACCGGCGGAAGCCGCATCAATCATGGCCTCCATAAACTGGAAAAAGTAAGCCGGCGCCGATCCCGCTACCGCAATCACCTGATCGATGCCGCGCTCTTCCTCAACCCAGTATGAGATGCCTACCGCATCGACGATGCGCCCGGCGAGTTCCTTCTGTTCGCCCGTAACCTTGCTATCGGCATAAAGACCGGTAACTCCGGTTTGCACCAGGGCCGGGGTATTAGGCATAGCCCTGACAATAGGGAGGTGCATTCCCATCCAACGGTGGTAAGCCGCGAGCGGAATTCCCGCAGCAAAAGTGATAATCAAGGGCGAGCGATCCACCAAATGGGGTTTCAGTCCCTCACAAAGTTCTCGCATAACCTGCGGTTTCACCGACAGCACAATTACATCGGCATCGACAATAGCGGCAACATTATCGTCACTAATAGCTACCCCGTGGCTCTCGGCAAAAGCATTGAGCTTGTCCCGATCACGGCCTGTAGCAGTGATCCGGTCCGCCGGATAACCGGAGGCCACCAAACCACCGATCACTGCCCCCGCCATATTGCCGGCACCACCAATAAAAACCATCTTAGGGTTCGCTGTACTCACTCATATCACCTTGGGCGGTTACAAAAATTTTGTCGCTTTTCCCCGTTCGGGGCATTCCGCTAATATGTGGCCGCCAGATTCAAATAACAAGAGAGCCATACCAAGTGGCTCCTAACGGAGGACAGTATGCAAAAAGGATGGCGTTCACTGCTTATAGCGACACTGATCACTGCGACCAGTGCAGCTGGTGCAGTAGAAACTCGCACGCTAAATAACGGCCAATTGGTACTCGAAGATGTGCCAAACATTCCCCAAACTATCATCAATGAGCTCAATCGTTATCAAAACGTACGCTCAGCTAGCTTCCGGGGCTGGGACATTGACGGTAACGGTATCTATGTCAGTACCCGCTTCGGCGAAGTTTCTCAATTACACAAGGTAGAGAATGCGGGTGGCGCTCGCCGACAACTAACTTTTTTCGAAGAGCCGATAGGCGGTATGTCTACCCGCCCGGAGCACCGCCAGCTGGCATTCACCATGGATGCCGGTGGCAATGAATACGCCCAGATTTTCCTGTTTGATACAGAAAACGGCACTAGCGAGATGATTACCGATGGTGAATCTCGCAATGGCAGTATTCTCTGGAATAAGCAGGGCTCAGCTATCGCTTACCAGAGTACTCGCCGAGATGGCAGGGCCAATGATATATGGCTAACCACTTTCGACGGTGACAAAAAAGAAGACCGCTTGATCCTTAAGTCTGAGGATGGCAGTTGGTGGGGTCCCAGTGATTTCTCACAATCCGGCAGCCAAATTTTGGTCATGCAATATATCTCCTCCACTCGATCTAATGTCCATTTGCTGGATCTCGACAGCGGCGAAGTCTCACTACTCGCCGGTACGAGCGATGAAGAGGCTGATTCCCGCAATTTCCCAGCGGGTTTCAGTTATGACAATCGCTCGGTTTATATCATCTCTGACAAAGGGCGCGAATTTACCCAACTGATCCGCAAAGACCTGGAGAGTGGCAATGAAAAGATAATTACCTCCGATATCCCCTGGGATATCAGCAGCTTTATCCTCAGTAAAGACGGTCGCCGCGGTGCTTTTGTCGCCAACGAAAATGGTATGTCCACCCTCTATCTATACGATCCACGCAATGACCGCTACCGCAAGGTCGACTCGCTGCCGATCGGTCTTATCGGCGGAATAGAATTTAACCCCGAAGGTGATAAGCTGGCCCTAACCCTAAACACACCTAAAACTCCCTCCGATTCCTTTGTCATGGACCTTGGCCGCCGCCCGCTATCCAGTGGTGACCTTACCCGATGGACATTTAGTGAAGTCGGTGGTCTCGACAGCGAAAGCTTTGTCGAACCCGAACTGGTGCACTATCCGACTTTCGACGAGGTGGATGGAAAGCCGCGTGAAATTCCCGTATTCGTCTATAAGCCGCGTAATGCCAAAGGCCCTGTACCTGTGGTTATTTCAATCCACGGTGGCCCTGAAGGACAGTACCGTCCCATGTTTTCCAGCACATACCAGCTGTGGCTAGAAAAACTTGGCGTTGCTGTAATTGCTCCAAATGTACGCGGGTCCGCTGGTTATGGTAAGAGCTACCTAGCCATGGATAACGGCTACAAGCGCGAGGACTCAGTTAGGGATATCGGTGCTCTTCTGGACTGGATTGCTACCCAGCCTGACCTGGATCCGGAACGCGTTGCTGTGTTTGGCGGCAGCTACGGTGGTTACATGGTGCTGGCCAGTAGTGTTTACTACTCCGATCGTTTAAAAGCAGCAGTGGATATCGTCGGCATCTCTAACTTTGTCACCTTCCTCACCAATACCAAGAGCTATCGTCGCGACCTTCGTCGAGTCGAATACGGTGATGAGCGGGATCCGCAGATGCGCGCTTTCCTGGAAAAAATCAGCCCCAACAACAATGTGGACAAGATCCAGGTGCCAATGTTTGTAGTGCAGGGACAAAATGACCCTCGGGTACCTGTCACCGAGGCTGAGCAAATCGTGGCTGCACTTCGTGAGAATGGCAATCAAGTCTGGTATATGAACGCACTCAATGAAGGGCACGGCTACCGCAAGAAAGAGAACAGTGATGCCTTTACCCAGGCAACAGCTCTCTTCTTTGCCGAACACCTACTAAGTGAAGATCAAAAAAAGCAGCTCAGCTTGAATGAACAATAATTATTTGTTCCCAGAAAAAGAAAACGGCCTTTAGGGCCGTTTTCTTTTAATAACTGAACTATGTAAGGAACCCCTGATTAGCTAAACAGAAAGGGAAATGTTTCCACAATCGCAATCAAGTTAAGAACAATCGCCAATATCCAAAGCCAATAACGGCTCTTATCCCCGAAGATCCCGGTAACAGCCGAATTCAAAAAGCCGGTAACCAATGAGATTTTGGGAGATATAAATGCAATCAGGCAGATAAAAGCCAACCACTCAAGCGCCACCCAGGTCACCAACACACTATTCGTTACAGACAAAGATAGAACTGCGCTCACTGATAAAAGCAGCAGCAATACATCTACAGTCCCAGATTTTGTCATCCCATATCCCAAGAAAGTCTACTTGCGTACTAATTCTGTCATGCAGAATAGTTTCGTGCCCCAAAAATATCTGTGCCGATACGCACAATAGTGGCACCGCAGGCAATAGCAGCCTCCATATCTTTAGACATCCCCATGGATAGAGTATCCAGAGCCTGCTCGGGAAATTCTTCGCGAAGACTTTGCAACAGCCCCGCCAACTGAATAAACGGTTTTTCCTGCTCAAATACATTGTCACGAGCAGCGGGAATCGCCATCAAGCCACGCAGGCACAGCCCTGGCAATATGATCACTTCACGCGCCAGAGCCACCAAATCCTGTGGAGCTATGCCAGACTTGCTCTGCTCGCCATCGATATTCACCTGCAAGCAGATATTGAGTGGTGCCATATTACTGGGGCGCTGTGCCGATAGCCGCTGGGCGATTTTTAAGCGATCCACCGTGTGCATCCAATGAAATCGCTCCGCCACAGATCGGCTTTTGTTCGATTGAAGCGGCCCAATAAAATGCCAGTGAATATCCAGGTCGGACAGGGCATCCTGTTTTTGCAGGGCTTCCTGTAAATAATTTTCGCCAAAGTGATGCTGGCCAGCTGTAAAAGCAATCCGCAGGTCTTCCGCCGGTCGTGTTTTGGAGACTGCCAACAGTGTAATTTCTGCGGGGTTGCGATCGCAGTTGTTGCAGCATGTCACAATCCGCTCACCTACTGCATTCAGGTTTTCGACGATTGTCTCTTTGCGCATATACTGATGCCCTTACCGATTTGAGCGGCGATTTTACCTGAGCCCAAACAAGAACCATAAGGTAGCAGTATGGATATCACTGAACTCCTCGCCTTTAGCGCCAAGCAAAACGCCTCGGACTTACACCTCTCGGCGGGCCTGCCGCCGATGATCCGTGTCGACGGCGACGTGCGCCGTATCAACCTGCCCTCAATGGAGCACAAGCAGGTACACGGCCTGATCTACGAGATCATGAACGATAAGCAGCGCAAGGATTACGAAGAACTACTGGAAACAGACTTCTCTTTTGAAGTCCCCGGTGTCGCCCGCTTTCGTGTAAACGCCTTTAACCACAACCGGGGTGCCGGCGCCGTATTCCGGACCATTCCCTCCAAAGTTCTTACTATGGAAGACCTGGGAATGGGTCAGGTATTCAAGCAGATTTCGGATACTCCCCGTGGCTTGGTGCTGGTGACCGGGCCCACGGGTTCCGGTAAGTCCACCACCCTGGCGGCGATGATGGACTACATCAACGACAACAAATACGAGCATATCCTCACCATCGAGGACCCGATCGAATTTGTGCACGAATCCAAGAAGTGCCTGGTGAACCAGCGTGAGGTACACCGTGATACCCACGGCTTTGCCGAAGCACTGCGCTCTGCACTGCGTGAAGACCCGGATATCATTCTCGTAGGTGAGATGCGGGACCTGGAGACTATTCGCCTGGCGCTGACTGCGGCAGAGACCGGTCACTTGGTATTCGGCACCCTGCACACCACTTCCGCCGCCAAAACCATTGACCGTGTGGTGGATGTATTCCCGGCGCAGGAGAAAGCCATGGTGCGTTCAATGCTGTCAGAATCCCTTCAGGCCGTTATCTCCCAGACGCTAATGAAGAAAAACGGCGGTGGCCGGGTTGCTGCCCACGAAATTATGCGTGGTACCCCAGCCATCCGTAACCTGATCCGCGAAGACAAAATCGCGCAGATGTACTCGGCCATCCAGACCGGAGCCAGCGTCGGCATGCAGACCATGGACCAATGTCTGGAAGACCTGGTGGCACGTCGCATCATCAGTCGCGAAGTGGCTCGCGAAAAAGCCAAGATGCCGGAGAACTTCTAAACGGCCAAAACCCGCCCCCAATCTGGGGAAGAAAAGTCGAGATAAAACGCGGTAAACACCATGGATATTGAAAGACTTCTACAACTGGTTGTAGAGAAGGGCGCTTCGGATTTATTTATCACGGCGGGCGTCCCGCCCTCCATCAAACTGCACGGCCGAGTGGTGCCCTGCAGCAGCACCGCGCTCACGCCAGAGAAAGCCCGCGAGCTGGTAGTGGGAACCATGAACGAGAAACAGCGGCGCGAGTTTGCCGAGCAAAAGGAATTGAACTTCGCGATTGCAGTGCGCAACGTGGGGCGTTTCCGGGTATCGGCCTTCTTCCAGCGCAATCTGGTGGGTATGGTGCTGCGTCGCATCGAAACCAAAATCCCCACTATCGATGGACTCGGACTACCCGACGTACTCAAAGACCTGGCCATGACCAAACGCGGGCTGATTATTTTTGTGGGCGCCACCGGTACCGGTAAGTCCACATCCCTCGCCTCCATGATCGGCCACCGCAATGAGAACACCAAGGGCCATATCATCACCATTGAGGACCCGATCGAATTTATCCACCAGCATCGCGGCTGTATTGTGACCCAGCGCGAAGTGGGCCTGGATACCGAGTCTTTCGATGTAGCCCTGAAAAACACTCTGCGTCAGGCACCAGATGTTATTCTGATCGGTGAGGTGCGCTCCCGCGAAACCATGGACCACGCCATCGCTTTCGCCGAGACCGGCCATTTGTGTCTGTGCACCCTCCACGCCAACAATGCCAACCAGGCCCTCGACCGGATCATTCACTTTTTCCCGGCAGACCGCCACAAACAGTTGTTTATGGACCTGTCCCTCAACCTGAAGGCGATGGTGGCCCAGCAGTTGGTACCGACCCCCGATGGCGATGGTCGCCGTGCCTGCCTTGAGATCATGATCAATACCCCACTGATGTCGGACCTGATTCGCAAGGGCGAAGTGGATAAGATCAAGGAGTTGATGAAGCGCTCTGGTGAGCAGGGAATGCAGACCTTCGACCAGGCACTCTACGAGCTCTACGATGGGGGAGAAATTACCTATGAGGATGCCCTCTCCCACGCCGACTCCGCCAACGATTTGCGCCTGATGATTAAGCTCAAATCCGAATCCGATGCCGAGTACTTAAATAGTGCCGCTGGCGAGTTGAGTCTACAAAATGATTCAGAGTACGGAGACGGTGGTCCTCAGCTCTACTAGCCCCCGTTCCAGCCAGATCAAAACCGTTTACAGACATATCAAAGGTCCCCAGCCTGTAAACGGTTTTCACCCGGTATAATCCGCTGCGGATATTTCCGCAATGCAAAAGCTGATCCCGCCCGACATTGAATGATCTCGCGGGCTCTTTTCTGCAGCATTTTTATTGGAAGAAAATAGCCTTTCAATAAACCTCTATTTTCCTGCGCAATATCCCGTTTAAAGAGTGACCAATCAATATGAATAAAAAATTCGCCTTGATCACTGGTGGCAACCGGGCATTGGTGCCGCGACAGCCAAATTACTTGCCCACAGGGGGTACCAGATTGCCATTAGCTACCGGCAGCGCAAGCAGCAAGCGGAAGAACTGATCGTCGAACTTCGATCTTTTGGTGTTTTAGCAAAAGCCGTTCGCGCCGATATCTCCTCAGAGAAAGATATTGTTCAGCTATTCAATGCGATCGACGAGCAACTAGGCCCAATTAGCTGCCTGGTTAACAACGCGGCAATCATTAAACCGCAAATGCGCGTCGAAACGATGGACGCTGAGCGCATCAATGAAATCCTGCGTACCAACATCACCGGCACCCTGCTCTGCTGCCGGGAAGCAATCAAAAGAATGTCTATCAAAAATGGGGGCACTGGAGGAACCATCGTGAATATTTCCTCTGCTGCCAGCCGTTCGGGATCACCTAACGAGTACATCGACTATGCAGCGAGTAAGGGCGCTGTCGATACGCTGACCATCGGGCTCAGCCAGGAAGTTGCCGATGAAGGGATTCGCGTAAATGGTGTTAGGCCTGGCTTTATTTATACAGAAATGCACGCTGATGGTGGCGAAGCAGACAGAATTGAGCGAGTAAAGTCTGCGATTCCACTCAAGCGTGGGGGACGAGCAGAGGAAGTGGCTAAAGCTGTGGCTTGGCTACTCGGTGATGAATCCACCTTTACTACCGGTTCATTTATTGACGTTGCAGGCGGGAAGTAGGACCAAAAAATATGTTAGAAGCACTCTTTTCACTAATTGCAGCAACCGCTCTATTGCTCGGCTCCCCTGGTCCAGCACCACTTGCCCTGGCCGCATCGGGAGCGACATTTGGAGTGAGAAAAAGCGGCGGTTTCCTTATCGGCATCCTGCTTGGCCTGAGTGTCGCCATTGTCGGGGCAACCGCCGGCATCGCCGCACTACTGGCAGCCTGGCCAGAAGCGCGCTTGGCGGTTCAGCTTTGCGGTGCCTTATATATTGGCTATATCGCGATCAAAATTGCCACGGCCCCGGTACTGGAGCAGGGCGAATCGTCGACGGCTCAGCCTCCGTCGCTGCTGGATGGGTTTATTTTTAACTTATTGAATCCCAAGGCCTATGCTGCTTTTCTCGCCATATTCTCCCAATTCTTACTACCGATTGAAGAGAGTGGCCTGAGCTATTTAGCCACAGGCTTGGTCTGTTTACTGGTAGCCGCTGCGGTGGATTTTATCTGGTTGTGCTTAGGAGGAAGCCTGAGGCCGGTTTTTCATAAACCCAGGCAGGCGCGAATAATCAGGGTATGTTTTGCGGTATTAATGGTTGCAGCCGTACTCGCTGTTTTTATCCGCGGAAGTATTTAAGCTCTAACACATCTCTGCGATCAATCCTTTTACCGAAGGCAGCATGCGCCGGCTCACCAGCGGCGCTGCTGTTACGCCATCCAGCTCTACCCGGTAATTTGTACCGTCCCTGCGCAACCCAACAATATATTGCACAGCCACCAGTGCGCTGCGGTGAATACGCACGAAACGCTGTCCAAACTCACTTTCAAGCTCTTTTAGAGACTCATCCAGAATGGTCTCTCCAGCGGAGTGATGGGCTACAACATACTTGCTGTCCGCAACCAGACAGCGGATAGAATCTACATCCAGCAGCTCCACCCCCAGGCGGCTTATCGCCTTAATGCGGCTGCGGCCACTGGGCTCCTCCAGATCCTGCTTGGTTAACAACTGCTGCTGCAGCTTACTCAGACGCTGCGCTTTGGAAACTGCCTCGCGCAGCTGTTCGACATTCACAGGTTTTAATAGATAACCAACCGCTGAGGTGGCAAAAGCGGGCAAAGCAAACTCATCGTGAGCAGTGCAGAAAATTATTGCCGGCGGACACACAAAGCTGGATAACTGCTGAGCCAATTCCAGGCCGCTACCACCGGGCATTTCAATATCCAGTAGCACAAGGTCCGGGTCGAGTTCGCGGATCTGTGATAGTCCGGCTTCAATATCTGCCGCTTCTCCTACAGCAATACAATTATCGATCCTCTCCAACTGCCGGTGCAGACGGGCACGAGCCAAAGGCTCATCATCAACAATCAGTACGCGCAATTGGGTCACTCCATCACCTCGATAGTCTTCTTGGAATTTGTGGTGGACTCTATTTCCCGCCGGTCCACTTCCCGGGGAGATAAGGGTAGCTGTAGTATGACCCGGTACCGGCCCTCCTCCCGACGGGCGGTAAATTTGAAGCGATCGCCGTAGTATGCAGTGAGACGCTGGCGAATATTCTCTGTCGCCATGCCATTACCTGTCTTCGCAGGAACTGCACTGTCCTGTGGCAATGGGTTTTCAATAACAACTTTGAACATGCCCCCCTCTTGCGAGAGTTGTACTCTGATCTCTCCGCCTGCCCGCAACTGTGCCACACCGTGCAACACCGCATTCTCCAATAGGGGTTGTAGCAACATACTGGGCAGCTGAACCTTATCCAGGCCCGCGTCTAGCTGCCAACTCTGGCGCAAACGCTCCCCCAGACGCAGGGCTTCAATCTCCAAATAGCGTTGGGCTAGAGTAATCTCTTGCGCTAAAGGCACCAGCTTTGGATCGGCGAGGCTTGCACGAAATAATGCACATAAATCCTCTACCAACCGCTCCGCGCGATCAGGATCAACAGCGATCAAACTAGCCAGGCTGTTCATACTGTTAAAAAGGAAGTGGGGGCGAATCCGCGATTGAAGTGCCTCAATTCGGGCACCGAGCTCCGCCTGCTGCTGGTTGTAGAGTTGCTGCTGAAGATAGGCGTAGCGCAATACCACCCCCGCACAAATAGCCCCAAGCAGGCAGTCGCCCGCAAACCCCCAGCTGTCAAAACTGGTCTGCAACAACACCGCGCGCAGGGAGCGCTGCACTGCCATCACCAATATGAGCACCGACAGCACTGCAATAAAACTCAAGCCGCCAGCGAGTTTGTGGGGCATTTTCGCCAGGCTCGGCCGAAGCCGGCACAGCAGCGCGGCCGAAGGTAATATCACCCATTGGATCACCAGAGAGATCAGCCCCAGGCGCTGCCAACTGAATTCCGGTAAACCATCCAGGGCCAGGACCAGCACCAACGCCAGCAACTCCCCCATCAACACCAGTACCGCCAGAGAGGTGACACTACAGAGGTCTGGCAGAAACGGAAGCTGCCCAGATAGCGCAGAATCCTTATTTCCTGTGCGATATTTTCGAATTTTCTGCGTTATAATGCCCGACGGCCAGGGGAATGACATGCAGTTGTTATTCTTGATTGTCCCAAAGTTCCAAGCGCAAGATATCACCAAGCTCCCCAGCCTTTCATCTCACTGCAGCCAGGAAAACCATGAGTAACGAAAAATCCCCCTCCGAGTCCGCCAACAATCCTGCCGCCAAACTCTGGGGCGGCCGCTTTAGTGAAGCCACCGATGCCTTTGTCGAGCGATTTACCGCCTCGGTGACTTTTGACCAGCGCATGGCCATGGAAGACATCCAGGGATCACTTGCCCACGCGCAGATGTTGTCAGAAGTGGGGGTATTAAGTGCTGATGAATATCACAAGATAGCCGACGGCCTGAAGGGCATCGCCGAAGAGATAAAAGCGGGAGAATTTCCCTGGTCTGTGCAGCTCGAAGATGTCCATATGAATATCGAAGCGCGCCTGACCCAACGCATTGGTGCCACTGGCAAGAAACTGCATACCGGCCGCTCGCGCAACGATCAGGTGGCAACCGACATCCGCCTGTGGCTGCGTGGGCGCCTCGATCTGATTGCTGCCGAACTGACCCGCCTGCAAAATGGCTTGGTCGATTTGGCGGAGCGCGAAGCCGATACCATTATGCCCGGCTTTACTCACTTACAGAGCGCGCAACCGGTGACCTTTGGCCACCACTTACTGGCCTGGAATGCCATGCTGAGCCGGGATTTCGAGCGCCTCATGGATTGCCGCAAACGGGTTAACCGCTCACCGTTGGGAGCCGCAGCACTGGCCGGCACCAGCTATCCGATCAATCGCGCA
Organism: Microbulbifer maximicatervae (SeqCode); assembly: GCF_052467615.1. Classification (NCBI taxonomy): domain Bacteria; kingdom Pseudomonadati; phylum Pseudomonadota; class Gammaproteobacteria; order Cellvibrionales; family Microbulbiferaceae; genus Microbulbifer; species Microbulbifer maximicatervae (SeqCode). The sequence continues at coordinate 4,833,695 of NZ_CP174319.1, read as the reverse complement.
CGCACAGCGGAGTTGCTGGGCTTCGATGCCCCCACAGAAAACTCCCTCGACTCAGTCAGCGACCGGGACTTCGCTATCGAGTTCTGTGCATTCGCCGCGCTGCTGCTCACCCATCTGTCTAGGGCCAGTGAAGAGCTGGTGCTGTGGACCTCCAGCCAGTTCGACTTTATTGACCTGCCCGATCGCTTCTGCACCGGCTCCTCAATTATGCCGCAGAAGAAAAACCCCGATGTTCCGGAGCTGGTGCGCGGAAAAACCGGCCGGGTTAACGGCCACCTGATTGCGCTGCTCACACTGATGAAGAGCCAACCGCTGGCCTACAACAAGGACAACCAGGAAGATAAAGAGCCGCTATTCGATGCCGCCGATACCGCTCTGGATTGCCTGCGCGCGTTTGCCGATATGGCGCCGGCACTGAAGGCAAAAAAAGAAAATATGCTGGAAGCTGCGGCCAAGGGCTTCTCCACCGCGACGGATCTGGCCGATTATCTGGTACGCAAAGGAGTGGCCTTCCGCGATGCTCACGAAATTGTCGGGCAGTCCGTATCCTTTGCTATTGAACAGGATAAAGACTTATCCGAACTCAGCCTGGCCCAACTACAGCAGTTCTCAACAGAAATTGGCGAAGATGTATTTGAGGTGCTGACTTTAGAGGGCTCGGTTGCGGCTCGCGATCATATTGGCGGTACCGCACCAAACCAAGTGCGCGCGGCCTGTAAACGCGCACGGGAAGAGATTTCGCAGCGCGCTTAAGCGCTGTTTAAGCGGATAATCCGAGGGAAACCTGTTCGCTAAGCGGATAATCCGAGGGAAACCTGTTCGCCTTGCTGCTCGCTCAATACGCGGTCGAGCAAAGTCGGCAGGTCCTCACCGGTCGTGGTGCACTTCCAACCGGGGTTTTCAAAAGAAAGATGGTAGCCACCGGATTTGGCGGCGACCCACAACTCCCGGTTGGCAGACTGGCGCGAGAGAATTACCTGGCTGCCATTGTCTTCCAGGGTCAGGGTCAGTACCGCATCACTGCGTTCGTAGTCAATATCCCAATCGCAGTGATCGAGTGCATCCTCAATACCGATTAGAGTCTGCTCCACAGCCGCATCATATTCCGCTTGGCTCATCTTTGGTTACTTCTGTTACCGTGTAATGTGTTGAATCAGGTGGGCCGCTATACTATCAGGCTTTTGCCGGTTGCCGCTGCGAATCTCCGACTCTCAGGATGTTATCGATGCTCAAAAAACGACTCTCTCTATTAACCATCACCATCGGTGCCACCGCACTGTTACTGGGCTGTGGCCAAAAAGGTCCTCTCTATCTTCCACAGGACCCCGCCATGCCCGCCTCCAATATTCCAGGTGGCCCGCCGGAGACAGTACCCACCAGTGGTGCAGCACAACCCGGCGAGCCCGGCTCCGCAGCAGAGCAAGCGGTGGAAACCGTTGACGAAATTGAATCTGAAGACGGCTATGGGCCCGATTTTGATATCGATGACACCATTGAGACCGGCCCGACTATCGAAGTCGACGACGAATCGGGCACAGCGGATGACTCCAATGTCGAGGAAGATTTAGAAGAGTAAGAACCGGTCATATGAGAGAGTTTAGTTATCGCGACGGTAGCCTGTGGGCTGAGCAGGTTTCACTGGAACAAATAGCTGAGAATTTCGGCACCCCCACTTATGTCTACAGCCGCGCACACTTTGAACGGCAATATCGGGATTACGCCGAGGCCCTCGGCAATCGTCCCGGCCTAATCTGCTACGCAGTGAAAGCCAACAGCAACCTGGGCATTCTGTCACTGCTGGCACAGCTGGGGGCGGGCTTTGATATTGTTTCCGGCGGGGAACTTGAGCGAGTGCTGCTCGCCGGCGGCGACCCATCGCGAATCGTATTTTCCGGAGTGGGTAAAACCTCAGAGGAAATGCGGCGTGCTCTGGAGGTTGGAGTGCACTGCTTCAATATTGAATCAGAAGCGGAAATTGACCGCCTTGAGCGCGTGGCCGCAGAGTGTGGCAAGACCGCCCCAATTTCCATCAGGGTCAATCCCGATGTGGATGCCCAAACCCACCCCTATATTTCCACTGGCCTCAAAGAAAATAAATTTGGAATCGCCATAGACAAGGCGATCGAGGTTTATCAGCACGCAGCGGATTCTGAGCACCTGAAAATTACCGGTGTGGACTGCCATATCGGTTCCCAGCTCACCGAAGTCGCCCCCTTCCTGGATGCACTCGATCGCCTGCTGGTCCTTATCGATCAGCTCGCCGAGCTGGGAATTACTCTGGAACACCTGGATCTGGGCGGAGGCCTCGGAGTGCGCTATCGGGGTGAGGAACCACCCCCTGTCGGGGATTACCTGGCGGAGGTCCACAAGCGTATCGGCGAACGCAATTTATCCCTGATTCTCGAACCCGGCCGCTCCATTGCCGCCAACGGCGGCGCCCTGCTGACCCGGGTCGAATACCTGAAGCGTACCGAAGAGCACAACTTCGCTATCGTCGATGCCGCCATGAATGACAACCTGCGTCCGGCCCTTTACCAGGCGTGGCAGGATATTGTGCCAGTGACACCGGACGAGAGTGAAAGTACCCTGTGGGATATTGTCGGTCCGGTATGCGAAACGGGTGACTTCCTGGGTAAAAACCGCTCCCAATCTCTGCGAGAGGGGCAACTGTTAGCCATGTTGTCGACCGGTGCCTACGGTTTCACCATGAGTTCCAATTACAACAGCCGCTGTCGCGCTGCTGAAGTACTTGTGGATGGCGACAAAACTTACCTGGTGCGTGAGCGGGAGACTTTTGCCGACTTGGTTCGCGGTGAGACCACTGTCCCCAAAAAAGCCTGATCAGCTACTTGCATCGCAGTGGGGTCCATTTTTCAGCCCGGGCCCCAAACCGCAGCTAACGCCGCGGAAAATCAGTACGAACAGAGAAATGGAATGCGCGTTAAATTCAGCAAGATGCATGGGCTCGGCAACGATTTCGTGATGCTCGACGGCGTCAGCCAAAAAATTAAACTGACCCCGGAAAAAACTCGTCGCCTGGCAGACCGCTGCCTCGGCGTGGGCTGCGACCAGGTACTGCTGGTGGAGCCGCCCCGCACACCCGAGGCGGATTTTCGCTATCGCATATTTAACGCCGATGGCAGCGAAGTGGAAAATTGCGGCAATGGCGCCCGCTGCTTTGCCCGCTTTGTACGTGAACGCCGCCTTACCGGTAAGAAAAATATCCAAGTAGAAACTGCCGCCGGTTTACTGCACCTGAGAGTACTGGACGGGGATCAGGTTAGTGTCGATATGGGAGCACCGGTCCTCGAGCCCCAAAAAGTGCCTTTTTCCGCCGATCGCCGTGCAGAATCCTATCCCCTGGAAGTGGACGGGGAGACCTTCACCATTGGTGCTGTATCCATGGGCAACCCCCACGCGGTTCTGCTGGTGGAAGATATCGCTTCCGCACCGGTAGAAAGACTCGGGCCCCTAATTGAACGCCACCCGCGGTTCCCACAAAAGGTCAACGCTGGCTTTCTGCAAGTGGATACACGCACCGAAGCCCGGCTCAGGGTATTTGAGCGCGGGGTTGGCGAAACTCGTGCCTGTGGCACCGGCGCCTGTGCTGCCATGGTATACGCTCGCCTGCGAAACCTGGTGGATGACAAAGTCCAAATTCAGCTCCCCGGCGGCACACTGACAATTCACTGGAGCGGACCCGGCCAGCCAGTTACTATGACCGGGCCCGCAACCACAGTTTTTCACGGGCAGATTATTCTCTAAACAATTGTCCGGGTATTTGGCAGTAAACCCGCCACAAGCGGGTACGGGATAACTCAGAGAGCAGAACGCTTCGCCACATCAGTTGTCCGATGCCCCATCCCCGTGCCAGAAAAAGCAAACACAATGGAACACACAGACGCCAATCAGCCCCCCGAAGAGATTGCCGGCGACACTCACAAGGAAACCCAGCGTGACGATAAACTGCTGGCACGGCAGGTAGCCCGCTACCTGATTCAAAACCCGGAGTTCTTTGAAGAGCGCATGGAACTTCTGGAAACCATCAAGTTGCCGCGGGAAAATGGCAAGACCGTGTCGCTGATGACCCACCAAACGAATTTGCTGCGTGAGCGCAATATCGAAATGCGCCAGCGCCTCGACCAGCTCTTGCACAACGCACGGGACAACGACCAGTTATTTTTCAATAGCCGCCGACTTATCCTGGCACTGCTGGAAGCTGAAAATATCGGTGAAGTCACAGAAGCTCTCTATGCCAGTTTCGCCGCTGACTTCAATGTTGAGTTCACCAGCCTGACTCTGTTCGAGCCACTATCTGTTCCCCGCCAAAGCCTGGGACAAGTTCAGACCAACACATTTTCCGATGCCGAGACGGCAATTGGCGGAATAATTCGTAACGGCCGCCCCATCTGTGGTGTTTTGCGCCAGCGGGAAAAAGAATTCCTATTTGCGGAAAAAGCGCAATATATCGCTTCAGCTGCCGTAGTTCCTTTGGGCAATCAACTTGGCACTCTAGCGGTAGGCTCTGCTGATCCCCAGTATTACCGGTCTAGCCTGGGTACTTTATTCCTATCCTATATCGGCGAAGTCCTGGAGCGCCTGCTACCGAAACTGCTCAATCGGTAAAAGCTCTGAGAGGGGTTTGGCCAACTGTCACTCCTCCTGCTGGAGGAGCAACAGCGACCAGAGAGATTAGATAGGGCGGCTGCCGTATTTTGGCTGCGGTTTGCGCGGGGGGTCGGCGGTAACTTCTGGATCAACTTCACTAATCGCGCCGCCACCGGCGAGAAACTCCTCTACATCGGAACTTAACTGGCTTCTGGCACGCTGGCGAGAGGTGATACTGCGTTCTTCTGCAAATTCCTCGGAGTCCTTGCTGCGAGAGTTCTTACCCTGATCTTCATAACCATCTTTCATAGCTAAAACCCTGTAACCTTTACTCCTGTTACAGAGGGAGTACCTCTGTGCCGCCCCTTTCCCGCGGCATCTACAAAACTGACAACCACTTTCCAGTGGCGATCCCCTACCGCGTCAATAGCGGCGATTAATTTATAGGCAGTTCCCCACCCCCGTGCCAGTAACACAAGGAGGAGGCTGTAGAGTTTTTTGTTGGGAAATGAAATGGGAATATTTCAGTTAGTTATGCAGATTTTTGCGCCTGCACCGGTAGCAGATATTTCAAGCAAAATAGATAACAAAGATCGAAGGCGAGATAGCGGGATTTATCAGAAGTGCATATAAAGCCCCTTGCGGGGCTTATGATACTCAATCGCTACGTTATGAAAGAGTTATCAAACAGGTTACACAGCTTCGCTACCGGTTTCACCGGTACGGATACGAATGACTTCTTCGAGAGCCGTGATAAAGATTTTGCCGTCACCGATTTTGCCGGTTTGCGCCGCCTTGGTGATTGCCTCAACAGCGGAGTCCACCATCTCATCATCAACAGCGAGTTCCAATTTTACTTTCGGTAGGAAGTCCACCACATATTCGGCGCCACGATAAAGTTCTGTATGGCCCTTTTGACGCCCAAAACCTTTTACCTCGGTGACGGTCATTCCTTGCACGCCCACTTCAGACAGGGCAGTGCGTACATCATCCAATTTGAAGGGCTTTACTACAGCCGTAATCAATTTCATCTTGAGTATTTCCCCTGATTCGTCCTCGTCGAGAGAACCTTACCCAGGCCACTGCCCCGCCTATGGGGCAGCACCGACACTGTTAACTTACTTGTTCATAAATTCCGGGTAAGCTTCCATTCCGCATTCGGTCAAGTCAACACCCTCTTGCTCCTCATCTTCGCTCACACGGATACCAGTGACGAGCTTGAGCAGGTACCACACTGCAAATGAACTGACGAATACCCAGCCAAAGATGGTCAGTGCACCAATCAATTGCCCGCTGAAACTGGAATCATTGTTAGTCACAGGTACCAATAGCAAACCGAGCAAGCCGACAACGCCGTGTACAGAGATAGCGCCCACCGGATCATCAATTTTCAGCTTATCCAGGGTGATGATAGAGAAGACCACCAACACACCGGCGATCATACCGAAGAGGGTTGCCTGCAATGCAGTCGGGGTCGATGGCTCCGCAGTAATTGCTACCAGACCAGCCAGGGCGCCATTGAGCAACATGGTCAGATCAGCTTTACCGAACAGGATACGGGCGGTGATCAGTGCAGCAATAGCACCACCGGCAGCAGCGGTATTGGTATTCACAAAGACCATGGCAACGGAGTGTGCACTGGCAGCATCGCCCAGCTTCAGTACGGAGCCGCCATTGAAGCCAAACCAGCCCATCCACAGGATAAAGGTACCCAAGGTTGCCAACGGCAAGTTAGCACCGGGAATGGCATACACTTGGCCGTTAGGGCCGTATTTGCCTTTGCGCGCGCCCAGTAGCAGGACACCAGCAAGCGCAGCCGCTGCACCCGCCATATGCACGATACCGGAACCGGCAAAATCAGAGAAACCGAGATCGCCCAAGTTGTACAGGCCGAAAACCTCTTTGCCGCCCCAGGTCCAGGCACCTTCCAGTGGATAGATGAAACCGGTCAAAACTACTGCAAAGGCCAGGAAACTCCACAGCTTCATACGCTCGGCAACCGCACCGGATACAATGGACATAGCGGTAGCTACGAAAACCACCTGGAAGAAAAAGTCTGAAGCTCCGGAATAAACGGAGTCACCTTCAAAACCATTTTCTGCAGAATCGCTGAGGACGCCTTCCAGACTAAACGCCTCAATACCGGACAATGCCCAGCCACCATCGTACATAATGGCGTAGCCAGTCAGCAGATACATAATGCAGGCAATCGCAAACAGGGCCACATTCTTGGTGAGAATTTCCGTGGTGTTTTTGGAACGCACCAAGCCGGCTTCCAGCATGGAAAAGCCGGCGGCCATCCACATTACCAAGGCGCCGCACATCAGAAAGTAAAAAGTATCAATTGCATACTGCAATTGAAAAATTTGGTTCTCCATATTCCTCTCCGTTCAAATCTGGATATTTATTAAAATTATGTTTTCGGTTTTTAATTAAATTGCTGCATTACCGGTTTCTCCGGTACGTATGCGCACGACCTGCTCAAGCTCTGCGACAAATATTTTTCCGTCACCGATCTTGCCACTCTGCGCGCTGGAACCAATTGCTTCGATAACCGCATCCAGTTGCGAATCTGACACCGCTATTTGCAGCATGGTTTTCGGAAGAAAATCCACCACATACTCTGCACCGCGATACAATTCCGTATGCCCTTTTTGGCGACCAAAGCCCTTCACTTCAGTAACCGTTACACCATTAACCCCCGACTCCCGCAGGGCATCTCTCACAGCATCCAGCTTGAAGGGTTTAATGATTGCAGTGATTAATTTCATGGTATTCCCCTAAAGAAAAACGGGCCCTCGTATTAGCGAAGGCCCTTTTGTATTACCAGGTATAAGTCGCGCCAGCGAGCAATGTAGGTTCGCACCAGTCGGTCTCGTAGCACTCTTTATCGCTGACATCGGTGCCCACGAAAGAAGCGCTCAGGCTCAAGCCGCCAAATTCCTTACTGAGGGAAACGGAGTAATCGATATAGGAATCAGATCCATCGAGAAAACCTTCTTCTTCAAAAAGGTTTAATCCCAGATGTAGATCGAGAGAAAGATCTGAGGGAAGAGCGAAACTATATTCCGCATAAGGGTAATAAAACTCACCGGTATCCGCCCAATAATCATCGGAATAGGCAAACCCCAACGTTAAGTCTGAAAAACTCAGGCTGCCGTATATTTCCTGATAATCTTCATCTTCACTTCCTCCGTGATAGGCGTAATAAATGTAGCCAACATCAAAGCTAACGCTGTCATTGATATCCGCACTATAACCGCCGTAAAAATCCTGTTCGTAGTCGGTTTGATCAGTCTCGTAATCAAAATCCACTTGGGATGCCCAGGTGCCAATATAAATGCCGTTTCCAAAATCGACATCGACACCACCCTGTAATGCGGGGCCTCCATCAGTCTGGCTAATACCACGGAATCTATAGTCAGAAACAAGACCCACATTGGCACTAATGCTGGGACCGCCCTCGGCAGCCATCGATAAATTTGCAGCGCCCAGTGCGAGAACGGCACCGGTGACGAGAGTGGCAACTTTATACATTTTATTTTCCACTTTAATCCTCCAAGGCTTTTGAAGCTGTTTTTTCGAGTGCTTTTATGGCGCCGCCTGCAATCAGTCCTTCACTGTCGGGTGTGACAGAGGGTCGCTTGCGTCTCGTGAACTGCTACTTTCCCAGACTCCCAATGATCGTTAATGGGACACCTGCACAGATTGTTTGCAGACTTGATGCCAACACTGCAACCGCAAGCAAAATCAATAAGTTAGGAGTAATTGAATTAGTAAAATTCGTACGAATAGAAACTCGGAGGCAAAGTGCTGCACCAACATGGAACTGCCTTTCTTCCTTTGCACTGAAGTGGGGAGGTAAAGATTAAGGTGCGCTCAGAACGGTGCGCTGTTAGGCTGCTTTTTCCAAAAAATGCACTGGGTTACAATCCCGTGCTATTCATATCCATCTTATTTAGCGAGGAAATGCCCGTGGCAGCAGATAAACTGCAACAGCTGCTGAAAGAGCTACAACAACAGGGCGCCGTGGTGACCAGTGACTTGCGCAGTGCTCTGGAAGTATCACTGGATAAATTGCCATTGGTCTCCCAGCGAGAGTTCGACACTCAGGTGGAGATACTGCGCCGGACCCGGGAAAAGCTGGCACGACTCGAAGATAAGGTCGAAATGCTGGAGCAGGCCCTGGCGCAGAGAGACAGCGCCGCCAAGGACTAAGCCCAGGGAGCCACTTCAAGGATGAAATCGTGAGCCTCTCAGTCACCTACTCCCGAGCTCAGCTCGGGGTCTCTGCACCTCTGGTTACCGTAGAAACCCACCTGGCAAATGGACTCCCTGCTTTTCATATTGTGGGTTTACCGGAAGCGGCGGTGCGGGAGAGCCGCGACCGTGTGCGCAGCGCCCTAATCAACAGCCATTTCGACTTCCCCCAGCGCCGTATTACCGTCAACCTCGCCCCCGCCGACTTACCCAAGGAAGGTGGCCGCTACGATCTGGCCATCGCCATCGGTATTCTCAGTGCCTCGGGACAGGTTCCCACCGAAACTCTGGAACGCTATGAATTTATTGGCGAGCTAGCACTCACCGGCGCCTTGCGGGAAGTAAGTGGTAGCTTACCGGCAGCCGTGGCCTGCACCAATGAAGACCGTAAACTCGTTGTGCCTACCGAGAACGGTGCGGAAGCCGCGCTGGCAACCGGCGAAGTCAGCATTGCCAACTCCCTACTGGAAGTTTGCGCCGAACTTCATGGGCGTGAATCTATGCCCAAAGCTGTTGCAGAGCCTATTGCCGAAGAGCACCTGTGCGCAGACTTAGCCGATGTGCGCGGCCAACTAAAGGCCCGCCGCGCTCTCGAAGTGGCAGCAGCCGGGAGCCACAATCTGCTTTTTTACGGTCCGCCCGGCACCGGCAAAACCATGCTGGCCAGCCGCTTGCCAGGAATATTGCCCCCGCTGACAACTGAAGAGTCACTAGAGGTAGCGAGCGTTTACTCCAGCGCAGGCCTACCTCACCAGAGCCTGCGCCCTTTCAGGGCCCCACACCACAGCGCCTCCCCAACAGCGCTGGTCGGTGGGGGCAGTACTCCACGGCCCGGTGAGATATCCCTCGCGCACCGGGGAGTCCTATTCCTTGATGAGATGCCCGAATTTCCCAGGCACGCCCTGGAGATACTGCGGGAACCCCTGGAGAATGGTGAAGTGCGTATCTCCCGCGCCCGAGCCCAAGTCACCTACCCCGCCCACTTTCAGCTGGTCGGGGCTATGAACCCCTGCCCTTGTGGCTATTTAGGCGAACCCCGCTGTCGCTGTACCCCAGACCAGATAGATCGATATCGTAACAAGCTCTCAGGCCCTCTGCTGGATCGTATCGATATGCAGGTAGAGGTGGGCGCTATGAATGCTGTGCAATTACAGGATTCAGCTCCCGGAGAAACTTCCGATACCGTGAGAGAGAGAGTTTGTGCCGCACGCCAGCAACAAATACAGCGGCAAGGTAAGACAAATAACCTGTTAAAAGGCGCAGAGCTGGAAAAGCACTGTGCCTTGGGGGAAAAGGAGAAACACCTCTTACGTCAATCGGTGGAAAAACTGGGGCTATCCGCGCGTAGTTACCATCGGGTCCTTAAAGTAGCCCGAACCTTGGCAGACCTTGCTAATTCTGAACGTATAAGCACAACTCAAATTGCTGAAGCTTTGGCGTACCGCAATCTGGACAGGCGCCAAACGGCTACGGCATAACTTGCCTATATGAACACTTACACATCCCGAGGAATCTATACCGGTCTCGATACCTTTATTCGTGAGCTGAGGTGGATACTCAATATCAGCTCATGAAGTAATTTAAATTAGGATCCCGACTATAAGACCCCATTTCCAAAACATGGAGCACTTTACGCCCCAAATATTGTGCACCTTGTTCACGTCCCCCAACCCCATAAGGAAAGATCACATCGCTTAAAAAATTCCTCAGGTGCGCCAGATAATTAAATTGGAAAGTCCCAATATTTGGATCAAAAAATATCAAATTTTCAAGATCCAAGGCCATAGTATGCGAATGAAAACTTCGAGTGGAAATTATTCGAAATTGATTTATATCTGGCCCCTGACAGCAGTAATCACCAACCCAATTTCTAAGTCTATTGACATATTCTTTACGGGGCATATTTCCTACGAAACCGTGAGTATTCATCCACAAATGGGCATCCTTCATCTGAGTACTCGCAGCTTTTGTGGCATTAAATAATTCTATTGCCGGTGAAAGAGCATCAGCAATAACTCTCTTATTCTGCCCGACCATAGGGTCTAGATAGACCCTGTTTTTAATTTGCCCCTCAAGCCAATAAAGTGCTAGTGCTATACATATACCATCTCCAACTCCCCTTTTAGTGAGTACAGTGTGAATTTTACTTCCAGGGGATTGTGAAAACTCAACGACTCTAATACAACCCCGAGCTCTTGCTGCTAAGATAACTCTTTCTATAATTCTGCGAGTATCTCTTGCAGTTCGATTCATCCATAAAGGCATATTTATCCTCACCCAGTAAAAGCTTCGATCATTATTCGACAAATTATTGCAACTCAACTTGTCGACAACTTTTCGTCCGATTGCATGTACATGAACAATTAACCTTCATCCTACAGTGAGGCTTTACTGTATTTTTGATTTTTCTTGCTATTTCTCCCCCTAGTGATTTCAGTATTTTATAAACCCAACCCACTTAAAATAGGCCTGTATTCATTCACATTAATCATTGCAATTATTGACATGGCGATCAGTTGACATAACCACCCAAATAGTTATCATGGCAATCATCTCTATGTAAAGGCACTATATATGAACAAGCATCTATTCATTATTGCCAAGATTTCCCCCAAGGCTGAATTCTTCATACAAGCCAAACAGGCCATCTTATCCATAGTGGCTAATACGTTGAAGGAAGAGGGCTGCCTGCAGTTTGCTGTGCACGAAGACGGGGAACACCTGTTTTTATACGAGGAGTGGCGCAGCCAGGAAGACTTAGACAAGCATTACGCTATGCCCTATATCGCTCCGATATTCGAAGCCTATCAAGAGTGGCTAAAAGAGCCTGTGGAGATCAATAAGCTGGTGAGGTTGGCTTAATACCCTTATGTTTTTTCTCAAAGAACTTCCCTCACAACAGATGGTTGAGGGATATTCCAAACGATTTTCTGTAAAAGACCCCACTGCCATTCAGGGCGCCCTCACCATGATGCGGGATGCGAGCCTCCTATTGCGGGAGCTGGAGGGTTACTTTTCTGAACACGGAACCTCCCAGCTGCGCTTCCTGGTAATGATCGTTATCGACCGGGAGCCTCAAAGAGATAGTTTACTCGCTTCAGAAATCGCAGAGCGCATCGATGTTTCTCGCCCGGTAATGACACGAACCCTGAAAAGCATGGTGGAAGATGAGCTCATCGTTATGGAAGCAGACTCCAGCGATGGCAGGGCAAAATGTGTAGCACTTACTGAGAATGGAAAACAATTTCTACAGAAAATCTTGCCCGGATATTTTAAGACAATTTCTAAATTTATGGAGGAATTGAACAAATGAAGAAACCGATACTACATGCTCTGTGCATCTGGGCATTGGTTTACCCTATTGTTACTCTATTACTTCTAGGGATGCAGGCACTGGAATTGCAAATTGCAATTGGTTTAAAAGCGCTAATAATGACCGTTATTCTGGTCCCACTAATGTATTTCTATCTTGTGCCAAAGGTGCATCAATTTTTGGCCCGGCATTAATATGCCGAGCCATGTTTTGTAGCGCAAATATCTAGTCAGCTGGATCTTTCTCAGCTTCCAGCTTTTCACTTAATTTTTCTTTCGCTTTCTCTGCATATTGATGACAGCTTACTGATTTTTTCTGTATAGCTTTGTTTTTAAACTCCCAACCGCTGGCAGGTGCATGAGGGGTAAGTAGTAAATCACAAGGTAAATCCCGCACACGGGCAAAGCTTGTGCGGAAGTCCTCTAAGATATTGGGATAGCGGCGGTTATCAATCAGTTGATAACCGGGCGCTGTAAGGCTATCCACATAAGCTATATCTTTAGTTTTACCATCAACTTTGTCTTCCCAGGTCCAGGCCATACTCCCTGGTGTATGGCCTGGGATAAAATGTACGCGTAGACGCAAATCCCCTAGAACCACTTGCTCGCCATCGTGCAGGATACGATCCGCCTTTATTGGCGGATATAAAAGTTCGTCGGCAAAATGAATATCATTGGCACCACCGCGAGCCATTAACACCGCTGACTCGGCATTGGTTACTACCTGTGCACCAGTTACGCGTTTTAGCTCGGCTAAGGAACCTACATGGTCTGCATGGGCCTGACTGTGCAAGATTAACTTGAGATCCGAGGGGGCGACTCCCAACCTGCGCATATTCTCCAATAAATGCTCAGCCGTCTGCTCCATGCCACCATCAATTAGAATCGATCCCTCTTTGCCTTTTAATAACAGTGAGGTAATTCCCTCGGTACCTATTTGCCACGTGTTACCTGCAATCTTTAGAGGCGCTACTGGCTGACGCCAGGATTCTGGTACCTTGTAGGTTTCCAGTTGTGGTAAGACAGCATAGTTTTCCGCTGCCGAAAAACTGGAATAAGCGGCCATCACTATTGCGGCTAATTGGATTCTTATATTCATTGATCAGTCTCAACTTTTACCGGCATCAGAGATACACCCGGGAGCTCCATTTAGTGCAGTCTTTTTGATCCATCCAGAAATTCTTTCAAAAACTTCTCCCCGGTGATTTACACCATCCTTATCTGTCATATAGTGATCGTAACCGGGGTACTCCCAATAAGTCAGCTCACAACGTCCGGCTGATGCATAGGCATCTTGTGCTGCTCGGCCGGAACTGACCGGGGCAGATTTATCTTCTGTACCCTGGATCAATAATACGGGGGCATGGCTGTTCAATAAATCGTTAACTGGTACCCGATCGACGACATCGGCCCACCAACGCATAGAGTTTCCACCCCAGACTTCCGCGCTTTCTGGGTTAGCTCGGGCATAGGCGAGTTTGGCATCTACCTCTTTAGCTACGTGGGGCGGAACCAAACTCTTTAGCACTTGAGCAAAGGATTCCCCCAATCCACTTGAAAAGACCACTGCCGCATCGGGATTTAGCCTCGGCGCCAGTCGTGCAACAAGATCACCACCCTCGGAACCGCCGAACAAGACCAGCTTGCCATTCCACCAATCAGCCCCGCGCAGTTCGTCGACAATCTGCTCTACATCTACCGCACGCTGCTCAACAGTATGGTTAGCTACATACTCTTTTGAACAATCTTTAAATTGCTCTTCCGGGCTGTCAGAGTGAGTTACACCATATTTTTCTACCAATAAAACAGCATATCCTGCCGCTAACTCTTTAGCCTGTTGGATAGTAGTATTTTTAACAGCAGGTAGGCAGCCAGACCCCTGGGCTATCAAAAACAAGCCATACTTCCCGTTAGCCGATGGTTGCTCTAAAGACCAGTAAAGCGTTGATCCATCTGGGCGTTTACTGACTTTAAGTAGAGGTTCGGCGGACACGCCGATATGCAAAGTCGCTAGCAGAAGACCAGTTGCCGTTATAAAGGCCGATTTAACACAACCCATAGCGAGAACTCCCTGCCCTCACCTGAAATTAATGGTGGGGCTATATTTGCTTGGTTATTGTTGAAGAGGGGATGAACCTCATATTCACCCCCTCTCCGAACCCAAGAAAAAGTAATGGTTCCCGAGCTAACTGAAGCTAATCACATCAAGATTTTTTCCAATCATCAGCACTTAAGCGATAAAGGCAGTGCCGCTGCAGATGGCTTTCGCTGGGGACAAGTGGATGTTCAAAGACGAGAGAATCCCGCCGCATACCCAGCCGCTCCATCACCCGCTGGGAACGAAGGTTTTGCAGTGCAGTAAAGGAAACGACTTCGCTGAGATTCAGGGTATTAAAAGCTACATCCAAAGATGCTTGTGCAGCTTCACTGGCATAGCCTTTTCCCCAGTGGGGAAAGGCCAAGCGCCAGCCAATCTCTACCGCTGGAGTGAAGGGCAAATCTTCGGTCACATTTTTCATGCCGACAAATCCAAGAAGCTCTTTAGTCTCTCTCAGCTCCAAGGCCCAAAAGCCCCAGCCGTATTTCTCAATATGCGCAATACTGCGATCCACACCGGCGTCGCTCTGTTGTCGCGTCAGCAATGAGGGGAAGAACTCCATCACCCTGGGGTCGGCATTCATTTCCGCAAGTACAGGCTTATCTTCCTCTCGCCACTGGCGCAGCTGTAAGCGCTCTGTCATAGGTTGTATTAATTCAGGCATGGAATATTCGCTATTCAATATTTTGTTTCTGCTGAAAATCTACAGACGGTGCGACCATAAAATCGCACTGATCCAGCCATTTTCGCTGCCCTGGGTAAGCCGCTTCCTCAAAGCCCAATTTCTGATAGAGAGTCCGTGCCGCTAGATTAGTACGCAGGACAAATAAAGAGCACTCGATTGCATCCAGGGCTCTGGCTCCTGTTTGTGCAAGCTGTACTACCAGCGCACGCCCTAATCCGGCTCCGCGATGATTGGGGGAGACAATTAAGCGACTTAGGTGGCAGCGGCCCAGGTGTTGGTAATACTGCCCAAAAGCCAGCACATCACCGCTGCTGTCCTGAAGTGCGTAGCTGGGAAACTCCGGCCAGCGACAATCCTCCAAGAAGGACCTCCCCTCGAACGGAAACCTGAAATCAGGCCCCCCCCACTGTTGGCACTGCTCCCTATCAGGTAGCCAAGACATCAATGTTGGGAATTGCCACTCTTCCATTGGCTTCAGTCTCAAATTATCCACGGCAATTCTCCTTAAAGTTACTTGCGACTCTTTGCCAGCCATCTATCTAACTGATCGGCAAAAGCTTTTCGGTCCGCCTGGCTAAGGGCCGGTGGTCCGCCGGTATGCACGCCGCTGGAGCGCAGGGTATCCATAAAGTCCCGCATATTCAGACGCGCGCGGATATTGGCTTTGGTATAGCGCTCCCCACGGGGATTAAGGGCTTCAGCACCCTTGTCGATCACCTCTGCTGCCAGGGGGATATCGCTGGTAATAATCAGATCCCCCGCCTCGCAGCGCTGCACTATCTCGTTATCCGCCACATCAAAACCCGCTGTCACTTGCACGGAGCGAATATAGCGCGACGGCGGCACCCGCACCGCTTGGTTGGCCACCAAAGTCAGTTCTGTGGCTGTACGCTCAGCGGCGCGAAACAGGATTTCCTTGATGGCGACCGGGCAGGCGTCGGCATCGACCCAGAGTTTTGTCATGGCTATACAACCTTTTCGAGCGTATCGGGCGGTGCGCCCTCATCGCATTTCTTGCAATTGAGCTGGAATCCCAGCATGGACTCGCGCCCTTGTTCAGTGATCACCCAGGGCCGGTTGGTCCAGGGAGGATTGTGGCGTACATGTTGGAAGTGGCCACAGGCGAGCTCCGCCACCCAGTGATTCTCTTCATCCAGGTGGTAGCCGGCGATGGGTTGTTGCATGGGGTTACACAAGCAGGGAATAAGGCGCAGTTATAGCCAATCCCAAGGGCAAAGTATACGTGTGGCCGGTGGTTCGCACTGGTACTGGGATGATTCGAGCCAAGACTGCTAGAATCTCCCGCTTTTCCGCGACGCGAAGATGCAGCCCCATCTATGACCCAGCTCAATCCCCGCCAATCCGAAGCCGTGAAGTACGTCGATGGCCCTTGCCTGGTACTGGCCGGTGCCGGCTCCGGCAAGACCAGCGTAATCACCCGCAAGATCGCCTACCTGATCGAGCAGTGTGGCTACGCCGCGCGCAATATCGCCGCCCTCACCTTCACCAACAAGGCGGCACGGGAGATGAAAGAGCGGGTCAGCAAACTGCTGGCGGGCCCTGATGGCAAGCGCTCAAAAGCGAGTCACGGTCTCACCGTATCCACCTTTCACAACCTTGGGCTGAATATCCTGCGCAAGGAATACCGCGCCGCCGGCTTTAAGCCCGGTTTCTCCATCTTCGATGCGGAAGACGCCCGCGCCCTGATCAAGGAGCTGATGCTCAGGGATGGCGACCTGGATACAGACCTGTTGGATCGGGTACAAAACCAGATCTCCAACTGGAAGAACGATATGCTCACCCCGCGCCGTGCCCTGGAGCAGGCACAGAGCCCCGGTGAGCAGGCCATCGCGGTTGCCTACGATCGCTACTGTGAAGCCCTCAAGGCCTACAATGCCGTCGACTTCGACGACTTGATCCTGCTGCCGGTACAGTTGTTCGACAAAGATCCAGAGTTGCTGCAACGCTGGCGCAAAAAGATTCGCTACCTGCTGGTGGACGAATATCAGGACACCAACAACTCCCAGTACCTGCTGGTGAAGCTGCTAGTGGGCGGGCGCGGCGGCCTCACAGTGGTGGGAGACGATGACCAGTCTATCTACGCCTGGCGCGGCGCGCGCCCGGAGAATATGAGTGCGCTGAAGACCGACTTCCCCAACCTTCGCCTGATCAAACTGGAGCAGAACTACCGCTCCACCAGCCGCATCCTCAAAGTGGCCAACCACCTGATCGCCCACAACCCTCACGAATTCGACAAAGCATTGTGGTCCGATCGCGGTCTGGGTGAGGAGATCCGCGTACTCAAAGTGGCCAATGAAAACGAGGAAGCGGAGCGGGTCGCCAACGAGATTTTTCTGCAAAAGAGCCGTCGCGGCTGCAAGTTTATGGATTTTGCCGTGCTCTATCGCGGCAACCACCAAGCGCGCTTGATCGAAATGAAACTGCAGGAACACCAGGTTCCCTACCAGATGTCCGGCGGTACTTCCTTCTTCGCCCGCGCTGAAATCAAGGATGTGATGGCCTACCTGCGCCTGTTGGTGAATCCGGATGATGACAACGCGTTCCTGCGCATTATCAATACCCCGCGTCGCCAAATAGGTACCAGCAGCCTGGAAGCCTTGGGCAACTACGCCAAGGGCCGCGAGATTTCCATGTTCAAAGCCTGCTCGGAATTGGGCTTTAAGGAGCATATCAACGAGCAGGGCTACGAGCGCCTAAATCGCTTCGCCCTGTGGCTCGAAGGGGTACAGCGCAACTGTCGCGATACCACTGCCAATGGCGCCTTGCGTGAAATGCTGGAAGATATCGACTACGCCGGTTGGCTCTCGCAAAACGCCAGCAGCGAGAAGGTGGCCGAGAAGCGCATGGAAAATGTGTATTGGCTACTGGAGAGCCTCAACAAGATTATGGAGGGCACGGACGATGAGCTGGAGCAGGATATTCGCCTGGAACAGGCCATCTCCAAACTGATTCTGCGGGATATGCTGGAGCGCCAGGAAGAAGAGGAAGCCACCGATAAAGTCAGCCTTATGACCCTGCACGCCGCCAAGGGCCTGGAATTCCCCCACGTATTTATGATCGGTATGGAAGAGAACTTACTTCCCCACCGCAACAGTATTGAAGACGACAATATCGAAGAAGAGCGCCGCCTCACCTACGTGGGTATCACCCGCGCCCAGCGCACCCTCACCATGACTTTGGCAGGCAAGCGCAAACAGTTCGGCGAAACCCAGGACACCACACCCAGCCGCTTTATTGACGAATTGCCGGAAGAAGATGTGTTGTTGGAAGGATTTGGTAAAGCGACGCCGGAGCAGAATCAGGCGAAGGGAGAGGAAACTTTAGGGTCTTTGTTGAGTATGTTTGATTGAAGTTTATTCACCCACCCATCAGCTCCAAGAACAATAAAGGCCGCTTGAAAAGCGGCCTTTATTATATGTATCAATCAATTACTGGATTGCTGACAAGGTCCAGCGATCGATATAGCCCGAGGCTTCTTTACATGAATCAATACCACTTAATTTACAGTAGTCCAGCTCCTGATAAACACGGAGGTAGTAGTAAGTACCATCAAAAAAGAGGGGTTCTACTTCTCGATATCGCCATTCTACACAATCAACATTGTCTGCAGGACAAGAACTGAAAGTTTCACTGGTAGTAGGATCTACAAAATAGCGATGTTCACGCATAATATTTGTATCTGACCAGCTGAAAAGGTTAAATCCAGACTCTGTAATTCCTTCACTCCCTTCGGAAACGTGTGTACCACTTCCATCGGCAAAGTACCGTAATCCGAATTGTTCCTGATAGCTTGGGAATTCCGAATCCAGTAAATCGAAGATACCACCGTAATTGAATATGTCGGAAGGAGCAGGCATAACAGTACCGCGCACAACCGGAGTGGCAAAGTGGCCTCCAACCGAAACTAAAGAACCATCTGCTCTGCGCAAAACACCCAAAGTCCGAATAGCAGCTCCGTAAGCACCAAAAGTATAGTATTCTACTTTTACCCCACGATTACTTTCTATAACCAGGTTTCCGGCATCATTAAAAGAAAGTACGCCACCATCTTTATAACCAGAGAGAAGGTCAAACCTTTGATCAATCGTTCCATTTGCATTTGGAGTAATGATCGAAGGTTGCCAAGAATCTGCGTATGAAAAATTGCTATCCCCAGATTGATCTCTAAAGCCAGCAATAGAAAATTCAGCTGAAGCTATTTCCTTCAAATCTCCTGCTCTCTGGATATTTACTTGGGCAAACTGATTTCCCGCTTGGAAATTAACTGCGTTTGCCTCATTTAAATCTGGTGATTCGCACGAATAGGCATAATCAATTTTATACGCTGAATAAAATGCAGCATCGTAATATTTTGTTAATTGGATACTATTGAGTTTAGCCGAAGAACTTCCATCCGCCGTACACTCTTCTGGAAAATAGCCACTTCGATCCCAGCCAGATACATCTAAAATCGTTTTATTGTCGGAAATTACATAAGTTAACGGATTAATTGTTTCAACATCATAGTGATCATCTATAAACTGCCCTGAACCCGATTCCTCTCCAGATAAGTTCATCACAAATCCATGAATACGCTCTATCTGGGGATCTGCTGCAACAAGTATTACATCTTCTCCAGAATAACCTTCAACAGGTGTAATTTGCTCACTATCACTCAAAAGCTGGGCTAGAAGATCTTCATAATTTTCAGCATTTACAGAAGATGTATTTTTCAACTGTAGTGCTACCTTTGCAGCTACCGGATAATCTTGAATAAATTCATAAGTATTATCGTGAGAAAAAAGTGGCGATTCACCACCACTAATAACATAACGAAGCCCAACAGCACTTTCTAACAGCATTTCTTGTGGCAAAACCTGAGATGCATTCAACAACTCAGTAGATAAAGTAATTTCGCCTCCATTAACTTTTTCTAAAAAAGCAGCTGCAGCGGTAGACATCGCATTTACATAAAGTGTCGGTAGCTCATCAACAGAAACCAATCCGTCATTTTCACGCGCTTCTACCAGTGAAACATCTCCTACATAAGACTTGAGGATAACTTCTTTACGATTTTCATTGGCAGGATAACTAACAACTATGCTGACTAAGTCATCAACCTCTGAATCCATTATTTCTGCAGAAAAGACTTTTCCATCAACAGTTGCATCGTAATCAGTGTCACCCACTTTGACTCTCACAGTAGCAACATCATCAATACTTTCTCCGATTAGGCCTTGAATCGTGAACTGTACTGATTGCGAACCACCCCCACCAGAAGTATCAGGTAATTCTCCATTATCGCTATCACTTCCACCACTACCCCCGCCGCCGCTACAAGCAGCTAATAAAATCGATAGAGTAGTGAAATAAAGCAACTTCCCTAGCTTCATATATAAATTCCCTGTGTTGTTATATACATCTTTTTAAGAAGCAGGTGCGGATAATACAGATTCTGCTGGGTTGGAGGGAAATGGCGCCTAATTACGGCTTATTACATTTATATTTTAAGAATTTTTCCAATAGTCATGTATGACAACTAACAAATCTATTCTTTATATTTGACTTAATAAGTTAATTAAAAAGTCAAATATGTGGCTGAAAATCACCGACTAAAAAGAGTAAATTGGCTGAAAGCAAGTTTTCTTTAGGCTAGATACAAAAAAGGCCGCTCAATGAGCGGCCTTTTTCCAATAGTGAAACAGCTTACTTGCTGTTATCCACCATGTAATTCACAGCAGCTTTGATCTCGTCATCGCTACAGTCCATACACAGGCCTTTGGCCGGCATGGCATTGATACCGTTAATGGCATTGTTGTAAAGAGTATCCATGCCCTTGGCAATACGGGGAGCCCAAGCTGCGGCATCACCAAATTTTGGCGCACCGGCAACACCCATTGCGTGACAGGTCTGGCAGCTTGCGTTGTAGATATCCTGGCCACTGCGAGCAGCGCCGCCGCTAGCACCCTCAGGTGCCGCCGCTACTGCCGCCGCACACTCTTCACCTTTCATGCAGGTTTCACCTGCCGGAGCAATTCGCTCTGCGATTTCTTCATTAACAGACTGCTGGGCCACTGCCGTAGCCGCACTGACGGCCAATGCCGCCACAATACCCAAAATACGCTTCATCATATTCCCCCAAAAGGACCGAAGTGAGTTGGCCCACAAACGTTCAAAATATCGTCGCAAACTCCTACGCCGCGCATTATAAGCACTGCATCGCCACCTGCCAAAGACTATATAAGCCAACAGAATGTCCTTTAACCCGCCCCCCAGCTTCTGTATAATCCGCCTCCCATTGGCACAGATAGCCAATTAAACCGCCCGTAGCTCAGCTGGATAGAGCGTCGCCCTCCGGAGGCGAAGGTCAGAGGTTCGAATCCTCTCGGGCGGGCCATATACAAAAAAGCCCGCTTATGCGGGCTTTTTTGTATATGGTTAACTCCCAGGGTTTTGTTCGAACTCAGGTTCGACTCGGAGGCAGCAAAGCTGCCGTAGAGCAGCGAGCCCAAAGGGCGAAGCTAATCCTCACGCACACCACCCGCTTATGCGGGCTTTCTCGTATATGGCTAACTCCCAGGCTTCGCTCAAACTCAGGTTCGACTCGGAGGCAGCAAAGCTGCCGCAGAGCAGCGAGCCCAACGGGCGAAGCTAATCCTCATCGCCCTTACCCATTTCAATCAAATTAATTTGGATATAGCTTATACGAGCCCATACTCAATACGAAAGCAGCTATAAAAAACCTACCCCAACGGCACCCTCAAAGGCTCAATCACCACCTGCTCCCCAGCCTCTACACTGCCACTCTCTCGCGCCAAAACAATAAAACAGTTAGCAGCAGCAAGACCGGAAAGAATATGGCTCCCCTGGGTACCAACCGGTTCTACTACCAATATTCCGTTTTCATCACTGCGATATACACCCCGCTGGAAATCGGTACGGCCAGGCTTTTTCTTCAGCGGTTTTAACAGTTTTGCCTGTAAGGTCTGCGGGCCAGTCCACTGATCGCCTTTCATCACACTCAGGGCGGGCACGGCCAGCTGGTAGAAAGTTACCAGGGCGGAAACCGGGTTACCGGGTAAGCCAAAGAAAGGGGTTCCCTGTAGGAAACCGAAGGCAAAAGGTTTACCGGGCTTCATCGCCACTTTCCAGAAGCCGATCTCTCCCAGTTCTTCCAACACTTCACGGGTGTAATCCGCTTCGCCAACGGAGACTCCACCGGAGGTGATAATAGCATCGGCCTCTTCGGAAGCACGCTGCAAGGCATTGGTAATAGCCTGTTTGTTATCGGGCAATATACCCAAATCCAAAATATCCAGGTCCAGCTGTTCCAGGGCGGATAACAGGGCAATGCGGTTGCTATCGTAGATATCGCCCTTACCCAGGGCTTCGCCGGGCTGGCGCAGTTCATCGCCGGTGGAGAAAAGTGCGATTACCGGTTTGCGCACTACAGTCACTGTGCCCACACCGGCAGCAGCGAGCAGGGCAATATGTGGAACGCTGATGCGCTCTCCGGCCTTGAGCAGGCTAGCTCCTTCAGCCACATCTTCACCGCAGCGGCGAACATGGTCGCCAGCGCGAACTTCACAATTTATTCGTATCGACTCCCCTTGGGCATCGACATTTTCCTGCATCACTACCGTATCTGCACCTGCGGGTACTGCGGCTCCCGTCATAATGCGCACGCAAGTGCCGGGGTTCACCACACCGTCAAAAGGTGCACCGGCAAAAGATTTGCCGATCAGTTCCAGCGGCAAGCCACTGGCCAGGTCTTCAAAGCGCAGGGCGTAACCGTCCATTGCGGAGTTGTCGCAGGGCGGTAGGTTTACTGTGGAGATAACATCCTCAGCCAATACTCGACCGGCGGCTTGTGCCAGGGGCAAAGTCTCAGTGCCACTGGTTGGGCTCAGTGCCTCGAGAAGTTTTTCGCGGGCGCTTTCGATGGGCATCAGGCCCGGTTGGCTACAGCAGTCGATAGTGGGCATGGACAATATCTCTTACTTCATTCCTTTGCGGTTGGGACAAACTAGTGGCTGCGGTTTTGGGATTCCGGTCGCTTCTGATTAACCATCCACACAGCAGCTTCTACGCGGGAGCGCATGCCCAACTTTTTCAATAAGTGTTTAACGTGAACCTTTACAGTGGCATCACTGATATCCAATTCACGGGCGATTAACTTGTTACTGAGGCCATCGGCGATCAATTGCAAGATCTGGTATTCGCGACTGGTAAGCGTCGACAGGGTATCCGCACCAGAATTGTCCGGTTTGCGCAGAGCGGAGGCGAGGATCTCGGTAAGGCGCTGGCTGATAGCGAGCTTGCCGTGTGTGGCCTGGATAACCTGATCGAGAATATCTTCCGGCTCCATATCCTTGAGCAGGTAACCATCGGCACCGGCACGAATACAGGAAACTACGTCCGCATTGTTATCGGAAACCGTGAGTATCACGATGCGAGAGGCTACATCGGCTGCACGCATTGCTCGCAGGGTATCCAGCCCGTCCATACCGCGCATATTCAGGTCCAATAGAATAAGGTCCGGCTCGTGCTGTTTGGCCAGCTCCAGCGCTTCCTCCCCGCTGCTGGCCTCGGCTACCAACTCCAGGCTGGGCTCCATAGCAAACAATTGCTTGAGACCTTTACGAAACAGAGGATGGTCATCAACCATCATTACCGTGGCAGAAGAAGTCATGGGGTGTCCTGCTTCATTGCTGTAAGTTGTACTAATTCTGAACAGTGACTTTAACACAGGGCTCAGTGCCTGCGCTTACCCCCAAATGGGTAGCTATTACGCGCGGGGGCAAAGGGGTTACTTACTGTTGGTAATTGAGCAGGGATAAGCCCCGGCCCATAGTGGCCGGACGAATCATTTCGAGGAGGAGTGGCCGCCGTGTCTGACATCTACGAGTGGGCCCCAGAGGACAGCAAGTTCTGGCAGTCCAAGGGCAAAAAAATCGCAAACCGGAATTTGTGGATATCCATTCCCAGTTTGCTGTGCGGCTTCGCCGTGTGGCTCTACTGGGGCATTATTACCGTTCAAATGCTCAACCTTGGCTTCCCCATTGCCAAAGCCGATCTGTTTACCCTGATGGCAATTGCCGGCCTCACCGGCGCTACCCTTCGAATACCCAGTAGTTTCTTTATTCGATTGTTCGGTGGGCGCAACACCATTGTCTTTACCACGGCCCTATTGATGATACCTGCCCTAGGCACAGGTATCGCCTTACAAAATCCTGAGACCCCATTGTGGGTATTCCAGTTGCTGGCTCTGCTGTCAGGTATTGGCGGTGGTAACTTCGCCTCTTCCATGTCCAATATCAGCTTCTTTTTCCCCAAGGAAAAACAAGGGTTGGCGCTTGGCCTGAATGCGGGCTTGGGTAACTTCGGTGTTACCACCATGCAGATCCTGGTACCGCTGTTTATGACCTTCGGTGCCTTCGGCGCTGCCGGCGGCGATCCCATGACCCTGGTTAGCAGCTCTGGCTCCCTGATTGGTAAAGTACCAGCCGGTTCTGAAGCGTGGATTCAAAATGCCGGTTTTGTATGGCTGCTGTTCCTGGTTCCACTGGCCTTTGTCGGCTGGTTCGGTATGAACAACCTGCGCACCGACGAAGTAACCCCGGATGTGGGCAGCTCTATCGGCGCGATGTTGAAGATGACCATGATGTTGGGAATCGGCCTCTTCACCGCAATCACAGGTCTGTGGCTGTTGCTTCCCGAAGCGGCCAACGGTTCAGGCTGGGGTGTGCCCAAGGAAATCGTTCTGGTACTGGTAATCGCCGCTACCGTGTTCGGCTTGAAGCTGCTGCCCGGTGAGATTAAAACCAGCTTGCAGCGTCAGTACCGTATCTTCAACAACAAGCACACCTGGGTGATGAGTGTCATTTACACCATGACCTTCGGCAGCTTTATCGGTTTCGCAGCGGCCTTCCCCCTGGCTATCAAGGTGATCTTCGGATACAGCCACGTGATGGTGGACGGGGTTATGACTCACGATACCATCAACAACAATGGCCCCAGCGCCCTGATGTACGCCTGGATGGGTCCGTTTATCGGCGCCCTGATTCGCCCGGTAGGTGGTTGGATCTCCGACCGCATCGGCGGAGCCCTGGTTACCCAAATCTGTGCTGCAATCATGGTGGGTAGTGCCCTGGGTGTGGCTTACTACATGAAGGCCGCCTACGGCTCAGCCACTCCGGAAGAGTTCTTCCTGCCCTTCTTCCTGCTGTTCCTGGTGCTGTTCGCCGCTACCGGTATCGGCAATGGCTCTACCTTCCGCACCATCGCCATGGTGTTCCCGAAAGAGCAGGCAGGCCCGGTATTGGGATGGACTTCAGCAGTTGCCGCCTACGGTGCCTTCTATATTCCCAAGGTCTTCGGCGAGCAGATCAAAGCCACCACCCCGGAATACGCTCTGGCAGGCATTGCTATCTTCTACGCGGTTTGCCTGGTGGTTAACTACTGGTTCTACCTGCGCAAGAACGGCGAATTCTACAATCCATAATTTGGTCTCACGGGCGGGAAACCGCAGTTGCGGGGAGGTTTAACCTCCCCTTTTTTATTTCACCTGAACCAATATCGGCGTTATATCCGAACCTTCAAGCAGGCTGGAAATCAGCTGTCTATCGGTGTCCCTGCGATAGTAGATCGTCACTTCATCCAAGTCTTCAACGGTTGGCATCGTCGGGCATAGATGCCTGGCAATAGCTATACACATCTGCTCATAAAAATCTAAATCGTGCAGCTTATCCAAATAGATATGGCACCCTGCGATATCCTCAGCACTAATCGTATAGTTGTAACCTATGGGCGGCTGAAAATAGTAGGCCTGCACAGTAATAGACCCATCTGCATTTTCAGTGACTTCGTATTGGACAGGTCTGCCGCAGATACTCTGTTGGTACCCAACAAGATCCTCCGCAACTGAGGCAAGACTGTCATCCGTCTCAATGGTGCTCTCAATTTCACTGTAGGCTTGATGGATAGCTTCAAAGCAGCTCAAGCAAGACTTAACACCCGCTTCTTGCAGCTCTGGCAGCAGTTCTGTCGCCATATCTTCAAGTAATTGCACCAGCTTTTCTGCCGAGATAGCGTCACGAAAATAGTAAGAGCCTTCTCTCTCAAGCGCCGACTGGAAGATTTTTAGCTTGCGCTCCGGGCAATAGAAATCGAGGTGGTAGAGAGGCTGTTCTGGATCGGAAGTGTGGTTATTCAGCTCTACCTTGCCCAAATACGGGATAAAGAAGGTAAAAGACCAGTACTCCGGGCAGTGAATAAATCGCCGGCAGTGCTCTTCGATATAACCGGGCAAATATTGAAGGTCAAAGAAATTGGCCAGATGGTAGTTACCACCCTGGTATTCCGCTATGGAGTCATAGTTATAAAACGGGTGCTCGCCGTGGAAATCTATCTTAACTCTCTGCCCACTGGCTGCACGGCAAGCCAGATGAAAGTACAAGGAATCGTCTTTGTAAGTAGAGTGGATAACGATATCGTCGCCCTTTCGGCGAAGCTGATAGCGGAAAGCATCGATCCGGTAGGGCTCACAATCCTCAAGTAGCTCGGCAATTTCCAGCTCACCCGATTTCAAGCGGCTTACTCGATAGTTGTGCCCGCCTTCTTCTATGCAGCGAGTAAGTACTGGGTGTAGTTCCTCAATGGTCACAGCTTTCGCTACAGATAAGCCCTCGACCTGTGCTTTTTCCCGGTAAAACTTATCGCCCTCGTTAAAGAGAGAAATTCCCAACACAACGCCCATAGGAGCACCACTAAGTTAGCTGATGTTCAAACTTAGCAAAAAAATTGCTGGGGTTTTAGGGATCGAAGCAATGCACTTTCAGAAATTTCCCTGGAACTACTTACAAACCGGCAAGACTACCGGCCTTAAACTGGGCAAAGTAGGTAGTGCCTTCACGCAGTTCTAGGCGCTCGCAGGAGAGACGGGAAATATCTGCGTAGAACACCTGATCAGCAGCGGCTAACTGCAGGCGAATGCGGCCATCGGTAAGGTTCTGCTTAGCAACTAAAGTTACCGGCAGGCAATTGAGGATACTGGACAGGCCCGGCCTCTCTACACTAAGGCTGATATCTCCAGCTTCCAGCAGAAAAGCAGCGGTATCGCCTTTGCGATAATGGCCTGCCACCCTATCTGCAAAGATAGAAATCCCCCCCAAATCCAAAGTCAGCAGACCATCGTTTAGGGATTCCACTCGCGCTTCAATCCGGCTGCGACAGCTATCCCCTACGCCGTGGCTATCCAGGCGCTGGGCAACTTCAGGTAAGGGAAGTGGCGCGGACAAATTAGTAGAACCCATCCACAAACAGCGCTGGGCCAGCAGCTGGATTTCATCAAAGTCGTGACTGGTCCAGATTACCAGCGCCGGATATCGGGCCCAGAAATCCCGCAGGGTCGGCAATAGGCGCCGAAGTACCTGGGCGCGGTCAACCGCTGAAAGCGGCTCATCAAATAATTGCAGCGGCGCGTTGTTAAAAAGCTGGCGCAATACAGCCACTCGCTGGGCTTCTCCACCAGACAATAGCTCCACCGGCTGATGGAGTAGCGGTTCAATACCAAAAGCCTTTAGCAGCCGATCACTCTCTTCCTCGGGTAGTGGCCTGCGGCTGTAACGGCGGGCCAGTGCCAGGTTATCTGCCACCGACTGGCCGGCAAACAGGCGGCTATCCTGAAAGCCCAAAGAAAGCGTTCTTTTGTGGGTAGCCAGGGCGCGGCGTCCGCGCTGCCAAACTGTATTAGCAAAAGTGATATTGCCACGGCAATGGCGCTGGCCCGCCAAAGCAGCCAGTAATGTGCTCTTGCCGCTGCCGGAAGGACCGGTAAGGCCAAAAACTCCAGAAGCAGGCAGCTCTAATTGCCAGGGAGTCGCAGCGTTAAGCGGAGTCACCAGCCCTGCAACACTCAGTCCGGTGGAATCAGAAGTGGTAGACGCAGTACCGAATAGGGGTAAGGTGATTTCCATTAGCCCAGCACCCCCATTACCGGTTTAGCGCGCTCACTGTTTAATCCACGCGGGGCCAATCTATGTCCCAGCCAACGGGCAGCGAGTAGCAGTACCGTAGTAATTCCCATCAACATCAAGGCCAGCCGGTGAGCCGCACCGTATTCCATCGCCTCCACATGTTGATAAAGAGCGATAGAAACCACCTGGGTCTCACCGGGAATAGCGCCACCAATCATCAGCACTACCCCGAACTCACCCAGGGTATGGGCAAACGTTAAAGCGCAGGCACTCACAATAGCGGCGCGACTCGCCGGCAAAAGAACTTTTAACAATGCCGCCCAGGGCGGTATACCCAGTGCTGCGGCAGCCTGGGTCAGGCGCTGGCCATTGGCATTAAACGCGGCCAATAGCGGCTGTACCATAAACGGCAGGGAATAAATCACTGACGCAAACACCAGGCCGGTGAAGGAAAATACCAAAGGGCCATCAAAAAGTTGTGACAACCACTGCCCAGGGGCGTAGTTAGGGGAAAATAAAAGCAGTAAATAAAAGCCCAACACCGTGGGTGGCAGTACCAGCGGCAGGGTAATTAATACCTCGATACCGTGGCGCCAGCGGCTCTGCCATTGACTCAATTTCCAGGCCAGGGGCACGCCGATAATAAACAGGAGTAAGGTGGTTAAGCCGGCCAATTTCAAAGTTAGCCACAGGGCCTGCCAGTCGGCAGCGGCGATATTCATAAGCCACTCCCTCCATCTCTACTTCGATCTTGAGTTGGCAAAACACCGTAACCCAAGTGCTGTAGTTGCGCCTGCACTTCCCCTGAACGCAAATAGTCAGCGAGGGATTGTGCCTCTTTAGGTCGGCGACTCTGGGTGGGAATCAGCAGCTGCTGTTCAATGGGCTTGTACAAATGCTGCGGCAGCAACCAGTAGTTATCGCGGCTGGCTGCTTGCATCTGGCTGGCGGCGACAAAGCCCAGCTGCGCATTGCCGGAATCCAGCATTAAATAGGCTTGGCCTGCATTGTGGGCCCGGACTAATTGAGTTTGTTTTTTCTTCCACAAATCCAGGCTTTGCAGCGCCTGCCGGGCGGCAGTGCCGAAGGGTGCTACTTTCGGATCGGCTAATACAATTTTATCGGGCCAGGTTTGCAGTAGCTGTTCGACATTCGATTCCGAATTTGGGTGCCAGAGAGCCAGTAAGCCCAGGGCGTAAGTCTTACGACTGTTGGCCAGTGCCCCACCCTGCTTTTCCAGCAGTTCGGGGCGCTCGCGATCGGCAGACAGGAATAAATCGAAGGGCGCGCGGTGCGCTATTTGTTGGTAGAGCACCCCGGAGCTGCCACTGCTGATTTGCACCACACAGGCATGGCGACGCTCAAATTCCGGCAGTACCTCTTCCAGTGCCGGGCGGAAACTGGCCGCTACCGCCACCCGCAAGGTGCAGTTATCCGCATTTACCGGTAGCGCGATGGCCACCAGTAAAGCGGATAGCAGCAGGCTCAGCCGGCGGACCACTTTTCCATCTCCGCAGCATCACTGGCCCGAGCTTCGACCCAGCGCTCTGAAGGCTTACCGGACTCATCCGCAACCGCTTCGCGCTTCCAGAAAGGCGCCTCAGTTTTGAGGCGATCCATGATGTATTGGCAAGCGGCAAAGGCGGCCTGACGGTGGGGGCTGGTGACGCCGACAAAAACAATCTCGTCGTTGATCTGCATGGGGCCAACACGGTGGACGATCGTCACACGACCCAGGGACCAGCGATCGCGGGCATCATTGATAATCCGTTGCAGGCTTTTTTCCGTCATGCCCGGATAGTGTTCCAGGGCCAGGCCGCAGACATCACTGCCCGCATTGAAGTCCCGCACCGAACCCACAAACAGGGCGCAGGCACCATCACCACTGTTGCCTTGCAGCGCAGTATATTCAGCCGCTACGTCGAGGGGCGTTTCACAGACTTCAATACGATCAACGGCTTTCATATTGGCACCACTAACCGCCGGTAACCGGCGGGAAAAATGCAACTTCATCCCCAGCCTTCACCTGGGCTCCGGTTTCTGCCAGCTCCTGGTTCAGGGCCATACGAATATCGTCTCTTTGCAGGTGCGGGCTCCAATCCGGGTGCTGTTCACATAGGGTTTTACGCAACTCGCTGAGACTGCCGGAAAAGTCCTTCAGGGTAGTCTCGCCCATGCCCAATTGCTGGCGCAGACGCGCGAAAAACAGAACCTTTACCATCGCTTTACACCTCTGAAATTTTTACGCCTTGTCCGCAGCATCGCCGCGCCAGTGGCCGCGCTTACCGCCGGTTTTTTGCAGCAGGCGGGTCGGGCCGATTTCCATCGCCGGGTCCACGGCTTTACACATATCGTAAATAGTCAGAGCCGCTACCGAAGCTGCGGTTAACGCTTCCATCTCTACTCCGGTGCGCCCGGCCAAGCGGCAGAAAGCAGTGATATGCACATTATGCTTTTCCGGCTGTAATTCGAAATCCACCGCTACTTTGGTCAATGCCAGCGGATGGCACAGGGGAATTAAATCCGATGTTTTCTTGGCGGCCTGGATGCCGGCGATACGAGCTACAGAGAGCACGTCGCCTTTTTTGTGCGCCCCTTGGCTCAGCAGTGCAAAAGCCTCTGCACTCATACAGATGCTGCTCTCGGCCAGGGCACTGCGGTCAGTGATGTCCTTCTCGGTAACATCCACCATGCTGGCTTCGCCGCGCTGGTTTAAATGGGTTAATTGGCTCACAAATTACCCCCGGCTCTCACAGGGCGCGCTGGCAAAGCGCACATGGGGGATAAAGTTACAGGGCTTGTGGCGGGCATCCAGCTGCTCCAGCAATATGCCTTCCCAAGCAGTGCGACATGCTCCGGTGGAACCGGGCATACAACATATCAGTGTGCGATTAGCCAGGCCGGCGAGCGCGCGGGACTGCACGGTGGAGCTGCCGATATCCCCCAGGGAAATATGGCGGAACAGCTCGCCAAAGCCGTCGACGGTTTTATCGAACAACGGGCTCAGGGCCTCCGGCGTGGAGTCGCGATCGGTAAAACCAGTACCGCCGGTCACCAATACCACCTGCACTTTCGGATCGGCAATCCAGGCGGAGACCACCGCGCGCATCTGGTAAACATCGTCCGGGGTAATGCGCTTATCTGCGAGCTGATGGCCGGCAGTTTTGAGGGCTTCCACCAGATACTGGCCAGAGGTATCAGTCTGCTCGTTGCGGGTATCGGATACGGTAAGTACCGCGATATTGAGCGGTACAAATTCTTTGCTTGCGTGTGCGGACATAATCAGTGGTCTCTCAAAAAACTGTTTTCTGGAGTTTTATCCGGCGTACTCAAGCCGAGATAATCTGCCGGCGTATTGATATTGCGATGCCAATCGCCAGCACTTTTTATGGGTATGGATTTGGCCCCCAGGTGACGCAGCAGCGCGCCGACAGAATTGCGCGCACTGCCCTCAACAGCACGGCGCAAATAATCCAGGCAGTCGCTGTTCAGAGGCAGCCACAGGGGAAAAAAGAAGTTTTCAAAATAACAGGGCCGGCCACTTGCCTGCCCCTCTGCCAATAACTCTGCGAGGTGCTCCCGCCCAAGCAAGGGCATATCGACCGGAATCACCAGGGCCGCATCGGCACCGGTTGTCAGGGCTACCGAATAAAGGCCGCCCAGAGGGCCCCGCTCTGGCACCAGGTCTTCAATCGCTCCGGGGCGAGCGCCGCTGGTGACGACTTTTTCCAGCGGAAGCCCACTCAGCAATGCCTCGGCATGCTGCAAAAAATTGCCCCGTTGGGGATGGGCCAGCAGAGCCTTATCGCGGCCCATCCGGCTGGAGCGGCCGCCGGCCAGCACCACACCAATTGTCGATTTACTACCAAGAGCCCTGGCCATAACCCTAGCCCCCCAGCATCGCCAGGTTGCGGGTAGCGCCGGTGAAACCTTCGTGCAGCTGGTGGCCTGCGGTCTTATCCACAATCAACTCGCGGATATGAGCTGCCAGCGCCTCGCTATCGCCATCGGCGATGATTTCGCGCATATCAAAGCCCTGGTCGGCGAACAGGCACAGGTGCAACTTGCCCTGGGCCGATACCCGCAGGCGATTGCAGCTTGCACAGAAGTCTTTGCCGTAAGGGGTAATAAGGCCGATACGACCGGCGTAATCCGGGTGGAAATACTCCCGCGCCGGACCGGCATCGCGGGTGCGGATCACCTGCTCCCAGCCTTCCCGCAGCAGCAGGGTTTCTATATCGCCACCGGAGACATGGTTGCTGGCGAAGAACTCACGGTTATCGCCGGTGCGCATCAATTCAATAAAACGCAGGGTCACCGGAGTCTCGCGAACCCAGGCGAGGAAGTTATCCAGCTCGGCCAGATTGTACTGGCGCATCAGCACTGCATTGACCTTGGTATCGATACCCAAGGCCAGGGCGCGATCCAGGCCTGCTAAGGCTTTATCCAGGCGATTGTGGCCGGTGATATGGTGGAATTGAGCCGGGTCGAGGCTGTCGATACTGACATTCACCTGATCCAAGCCCGCGCGGTGCCAGTCGTCAATCTGACTGGGCAGGCGGTAACCATTGGTGGTGATGGCTAAGCGGCGAATCTTATCGCTAGCGCGCACGGCTTCGAGCAGCGGCACCAGGTCTTTGCGCAGGGAGGGCTCTCCGCCAGTAAGGCGCACCTTTTCCGTACCCAGTGAAGCGAAAGCGCGCACTAATGTGCCCACCTCAGCGACTGAGAGAGGATTTTCCCCTTCCAGGGAACGTCCGCAACCGATGCCCTCAGGCAGGCAGTAGTTGCAGCGGTAGTTGCAGATGTCCGTCACGGACAGGCGCAGGTAGTAAAACCTACGGCCAAAATTGTCTTGTAACATTAAACGCCTTTCCAATGTCGGGAGGCCGCGCAGTTTCCCGCTAGACCCTGGTGGCCGGTACGGCCACGGTCCCGGCACCTTGCAACGTCAATAAAAAACGACGCGGTTTAGGTAGCGGGACTCGGTGTTTAAACTGATGTCAGTGTATCAAGCTGGTTAATTTATGCTTGGGGCAAAGGTGGTACTCCCTTGGTGCTCGAACTGATGCTCCTAGGGGAGACATCAAAACGTGGAGCTTCAGTCGATTAAAATTTATAAATTATAAAAACAGGTTCAAGGTGCAGGGAAAACCCCGGCCGAAGCCGGGGGCCTCGCTAAGGAGTTCTTTCAGCCGCTTAGAAATTAGCGGTTACCATGATCCAAAGCTTGTCAGTATCAGTGCTGTACTCATCAGCACGATAAGTTGCGTACTTAACGAGTGCAGAAATGTCGTCGGTGATTTTGTGCCCGTAGCTCAGGTTCCACTCATCACCGTAACTAACGGAGCCCTCGGCCGCTTCAAAATTGTGATAGGTCAAACCCAGCTTGCCACCGGCCACTTTCATAGAACCGCCAACATACAGATCTTCGACACCATCAGCGGGGGTTCCCAGGAATTTATCAGTGAAACCCTGGAACTTGTGCAAGGTTGCCAGCGGGGTTTTAAAACCAACGTCATTGTCGGAACCCAAAACTTCATAACCGAGTTTTGCCGCAACAGGACCCAGATCAGCGCCAAGCTCTGCCAGGTAATAATTAGCACTATAGTCATACTGGTTGTCACCAATATCTGACTGGTGCGCATAACTCAGGTTGGCTTTTACCGGACCAAATTTACCTTTGTAATCTACCCCATAAGTGCGGCTGGCATTATCGGTGAGATCTTCCAGATCCAGATTGTAAACAAAAGCGCTGATTTTATGGTTTTCAGCTACTGGATAAATCGCGTGTAACAGTTGGATATCGCCGCCCATATCGGAACCGGCACTGTCTTCACCGAAAATACGGTTAACGTTGTAGACGTAGCTATAATCCAACTGGAAGCTATCGGCACTTCCGTACTGGTAACGAACACCATCGTAAGTCTGCTCGTTTTGTCTCCAGCCAACACCGCCGACAAATCGCTGCCCGTCCAGGTTAATGCGCTGGCGACCGGCGGTAATTATGGAGTTGTCACCATTGTAGCGAATATAGGCCTGGTTAATTTCAGTTCCTTCTGGATCAACTACAGTCGGGTAGTCAGTTTTACCATTAATGGTGGAGTTGTAGCTGTCATTGCCAACCGCCGTAACATCATCCATTTCCAGGAAGCTGGTAAAGCCACGGTAGCTGCCACTGCGCCAGTTGAGGCGGGTTCTTAAAGTGGATGCAACTGCTTCATCATCAATGCCATCCTGATCAACAGTCTCTACGCGGTAACGCAGATTCAATCCGACTTCACCGGATTTCAACGCATCCACTAGAGTGGCATTTTCACTTTCCTGCGCAGCGGCCTGCAATGCAACAGTGCTGCATGCCCCCAACAGTAAGGCACCGAGAATTTTTGGGAATTTGGAAACGGTCATGACGCTTTTCCTTTGCAACAACGGAGTGAACAGTGACAAATTACAATTTTTCAGACTCGACTGAAACCATATATTTTTTCCTGCTTAATTAATCTTTACTCCCTAGCCTTTACTCAGGCGTAATCCCTTATTGGTAGTGGGCACTACCTATCCGGCAAAGCCTCGGTTTCGCTGGTTTCCTCAAGCAGGAAATTATTTTGCTGTGCGTACTGTAAACGCTGCATATAATTTTCTCTTTGAATCGCCAAATACATAACCAACATACAAATAGCGAGCACACCGTAGAGCAGCATAAAGGCCGCACTGTGGATACCTACTAAGTCCTGAGCGATACCAAAAAGAACAGGCAGGGTAAAACCACCGAGGGCACCAATAGTGGCTACGGTACCGCCAACACTCCCCATATGCGCGGGGAAATTATCGTGCAGCGCTTTGTAAACAGACGCGCGGCCAAATCCCTGGGCGATACCGATAACCAGTAGCAGTAAAGTGAACAGCTCAATACCCACTTCAATATTTAAATGCACATCCCGTTCCACCCCGTGAATAGTCATACTGGTGGGCGGGTAACTGAGGAAGAAAAGACAGACCAGGCAGGTCCAGAAAACACTCCAATTGACGGTGCGCGCACCGTAGCGATCAGCAAACCAACCCCCCAAAGCGCGCAGTGAACTGGAAAGGGCCACAAACAACAGGGTGAGTGCCATGGCTACCGGCGTGCTGACTTGGTACACCGACAGATAGTAATTCGGCAACCACAATAAAAGCGCGAGAAAACTGCCAAAAACAAAGTAATAGTAGAGCCCATAACGCCAAACCCGGATTTGCGTTAGCGGCTTTAAATGGCTGCGCAGATCCGGTTTTCCCCGACTACGCATATAGCGGGTTTCCTCTGGTGCAAAAAATTCGAATAAAACCATCATCAGAATAATCCCGGCCCCATAAGTCGGCCCAATCCACTCGCGACCAAACCAATTTTGAATGGCTGGAGCCAATGCCAAGGTAATTGCGGCTCCGGCATTTCCTGCACCAAAAATGCCCATCGCCGTGCCCTGCCGCCCTCTTTCGAACCACGGGCTGATATAGCGAATCCCCAAAACAAAAGACACCCCGGAAATACCCAGCCACAGCCCCGCCAGCAAGTGAGCCCCGTAGCTATCGATAAAGGGCAACAAAAAGAGCACAGGCAGCAACAACAGCATCTGCAATAAAATCAGCTTTTTCGCAGAAAAATATTCCACCAGTAATCCCACCGGAAAACGCAACAGCGCCCCACTCAAAATCGGCGCAGCCAGTAGAACCCCGTATTCAGTTGCAGACAGATCCAGTTGCCCGCGAATCTCTACCCCCAATACCGCATAAAGCGTCCAAACAGAGAAGTTAGCGGCGAACATGGCCGAGGCAAATATCAGCGCGCGCCCGGCGAGTTGCTGTGTATATTGCACGGCAGGCATCTCCAAAATATTGGCTGTCGAAAATTAATTGCCACCCCGGTTATTCACCGCATTGAGCCCCCGCCCCAGAAAAGTGATCACAGAATTACAGCGGGGGCGAGAAATCTACAGAGGCAAGCTATTGGCAAGATGCACAAAAAATCGGCTAGCGACAATTACTCCCAAAAACCCTTTTTAATCATTATCAATTTCCACCAACTACCCCCACAGGGGTAGAAACGCACTAAAAACCGCCCCTACCCATTCCGAGCTACTAACCCCAAGGGGTTACTCCCTTCCAACTACAAATCGATTTCCCTTCCACTTACCCCTTTTGCGCGCTTTCCCTCTGGCGCTGCTCAAATACTATCGGTCATGACCCTATCCACCTCTAAAAATTTCTGAGAAGCCGGAGAAAATAGTCATGAGTCAATCCAGCGGCCTCAATTTATTTAATTGGGGCGATCCCAAAATAAAGACGCTGCACGTTACTTGGTTTGCGTTTTTCCTGACTTTCGTGGTGTGGTTCTCCCACGCTCCGCTGATGGTCTTTATCAAGGAAGCGTTCGACCTCACCAGCCAGCAAGTAAAAGCCCTGTTAATCCTCAATGTGGCACTCACCATCCCCGCCCGTATCATTATCGGTATGCTGGTGGATAAATTGGGGCCGCGCCTGGTGTACAGCGGACTGCTGATGACCTCATCTTTAATCTGTTTGGGCTTCGCCACCGCAGACAGTTATGAATCCCTGGCCCTGTTCCGCTTCCTGCTGGGATTTGTGGGTGCCGGCTTTGTAATTGGTATCCGCATGGTGGGTGAATGGTTCCCAGCCAAACAAGTTGGCCTGGCAGAAGGTGTTTACGGCGGCTGGGGGAATTTCGGTTCTGCTGCCGGTGCCATGACCCTGCCCACCATCGCCCTGCTGTTCGGCGGTGAAGACGGCTGGCGCTATGCCCTGGGCCTCACCGGCATCATCGCCGGCCTGTACGGCATCATCTACTACCGCGTTGCCCGCAACACTCCTAAAGGTTCCACTTACTTCAAGCCGAAGAAGAGCGGCGGCCTGGAAGTGACCAGCAAGCGGGATTTCTACTTCTACCTGCTGATGAATGTGCCCATGTACCTGGCACTGGCAGCGCTGGCTTACAAACTGTCTCCCAGCGGTGTAGCCCTGCTGAGCCAGAATGCCACCTACGCAATGTGGGGACTGCTGGTAGCACTGTTTGCCTTCCAGACCCGCATGATCTGGAATGTAAACAAAGACCACCTGCGCGAAGGTGTGCCCGAGCTGGAGAAATACAACTTCAAGCAGGTAGCCATCCTCGACCTGGCCTACTTCGTCACCTTCGGCTCAGAGCTGGCCGTGGTTTCTATGCTACCCCTGTTCTTCCTGGAAACCTTTGAAGGATTGAGCCCGGTGAAGGCCGGCCTGCTCGCCTCTGGCTTTGCCTTTATGAACCTGGTGGCTCGCCCAACCGGTGGATACTTCTCTGACAAACTGGGACGCCGCCGCAGCCTGATGTTCCTGATCGGCGGCCTGGCAGTGGGTTACTTTGTGCTGAGCCAGATCAACGGCGGCTGGTGGATTCCCGCTGCGGTAGTTGCCACCATGTGCTGCTCTTTCTTCGTGCAGGCCGGTGAGGGGGCCGTATTCGCCGTCGTACCCCTGGTGAAGCGTCGCATGACCGGGCAGATCGCCGGTATGGCTGGAGCCTACGGCAACGTGGGTGCGGTTACTTTCCTTACCGCCCTGTCTTATGTCAGCTACAGCCAGTTCTTCCTGATTATCTGCGGCGCAGCAGCGGTGATCTTCTTCGCCTGCCTGTTCCTGGAGGAGCCCAAAGGCAATATCGCCGAAGTGCTACCGGATGGCACAGTGCAGCTGATCAGCGTGGAATAATTGGAAAGCAATTATCCAGCAACAAACGCAAAGGAGGGCCAATGGCCCTTCTTTGTTTTTCGCCGTTGGTCTGAGGGGACGAAAAGAGATAGGAGAACGCTGTGAGCGAAACCAATTCCGGGGTGCAAACAGAAACCGAGGCAAACCCCGAAGCCCAGACACCGCGATTGAGCCACGGCCTCTGCACCAGTGCCGGCATCAAACCGCAGAACGAAGACGCAGCAATCTATCACTGGCCAGCCAGCCCGCACTTACAGGAATACCTGGGCGCAGTCGCCGCACTGGCCGATGGAGTCAGCTCCGCCGAAGCCGGTGCCCAAGCCAGCCACACCGCCACCGAGCAGTTTGTGCGGGACTATTACAAGGTGCCGGATACCTGGTCTGTGGCCCACGCCGGACAGAAAATCCTCGCCTCCATTAACAGCAAGCTATACCGCAAGAGCCACGACTTTCCCCAACAGGAAAAGGGCTTCCTCTGCACCTTCTCGGCCCTGATTTTTAAATCCCGCACTGCCCACTATTTCCATATTGGCGACAGCCGTATCTATCACCTGCGCGGTGACAACCTAAAATGCCTCACCCGGGACCACAACATCACCCTGGCCCATCGCCAGCAGATGCTATCCCGCGCGCTGGGCATGGATACCGGCCTGCAAGTGGATTACGGCCAGCTCAGCCTGGCTAAGGACGATGTGCTGCTGATTACCAGCGACGGCGTGCACGACTTTATCAAACAGGATTTGCTGCGCGAGCTGCTGGCAGATACCCAGCTAAGCGAACAGGAAACAGCGGAAACCCTGGTTCGCCTCGCCGAGGAAAACGGCAGCGACGATAACCTCTCCGCATTAGTGGTAAAGGTAAAAGCATTGCCACAAACCACCCTGGACGACTACAGCCGCCAGCTTACCCGCCTGCCCTTCCCACCGGAATTGGAACCGGGCATGGTTTTGGATGGCTACCAGGTGGAACGGGAGCTGTTCTCCTCCCAGCGCAGCCAGCTGTACCTGGTGCGCGACAGTGCCACCGGCGAAACCCTGGTAATGAAAACCCCCTCGGTAAATTACGAAGATGATATCCACTATATCGACCGCTTTATTCAGGAGGAGTGGATAGGCCTGCGTATTCGCAGCCCCCAGGTAGTGCGCCTGCACCGCCAGACCCGCCCGCGCACCGCGCTCTATTACCTGATGGAGTATGTGCAGGGCAGCACCCTGGAGCAGTGGATCACCAATAACCGCTTTCCCAAACCGGCGGAAGCATTTCGTATCCTTAAGGAAATTGCCACCGGACTGCAGGCCTTCCACGATCAAGAAACCATTCACCAGGATTTACGTCCAGCCAATATCATGATCGACGGCGATGGGCGGGTAAAAATTATCGACTTCGGCTCAGTTTACGTAGCTGGCAGTGCCGAGATTTTCCGCCCCCTGGAGCACCCAGAAGCGCTAGGTACCGCCAGCTACTCCGACCCCCACTATATCCTCGGGCACAACAGCGGTATTCGCGGCGATGTCTATGCTTTGGCCACTATTGCCTACGAAATGTTTACTGGCGAGCTGCCCTACGGCGAGGAAATAGAAAACTGCCGCTCCCACGCCGACTTCGAGCGCCTGCGCTACCGCACCGCCAGCCAGTTTAATCCGGTAGTCCCCATCTGGTTCGACCGCGCCCTGGAGCGCGGATGCAGTATCGACCTGGAACAGCGCTATTCCACCCTAACGGAATTTATGCGCGACCTCGCCAATCCCAACCCGGATTACCTAAAGGAAGATCCTACTGAGAAAGGGGATGCCTCTTTGTTTTGGAAGATTCTTTGTGGGATTTGGGTGGCTACTTTATTGGCGGTGGCGGCGTTGTTTTCTTCTAGTGCTTAAGAATATAGTTATTCGGTACGATAGTACCTTTCAGTAAAAATATTGGCCAGAATATCTATAAAGCGCTCTGCTTTAAAAAATAGTTTTGGATAATATCTACCCAAAACAATGCCTTTTTTCTTCTGCACTTTCTTTGACGATTTCTTGTAGTATAACCGTCAAGGACCGAGTGCAGCTTCGTATATTCACAGTAGCCTATGCACTACCTAAATGTTTTTTAATAATTTACGTCTTTGATCAAAAAAAATAAGTATCAAGATATATTGAAGCCGCCATATTTTCGCTAGAGTAATTATGCGCCAGTTCTGGTTAAAATTCTGACAAATTTTTCTAACTAGAGTGGTTTCCTATGCTCAGGATATGTTGGTAAGTAATATGATGCAGCTGCTTTTGAATACGTCATTAAATGCAAGTATAAAAATCAATTAAGGAGTCAAACTTGATTAGTCTTTCTTACGGAGAAAAAAGACTTGATGAATTGCTTGCAAAGCAAAAAACTGGTTCCAGTATGAGCGAAGCTCAAACCAGGTTTCATATAATAGACAAAATATTATTTGATTGTTTAGGCTGGGATAAAGAAAGAGAAGTTGAAGTAGAAAAACATGAAGATAGGAAGTTCACAGATTATGAACTTGGAAAACCTAGGTTAGCAATAGTCGAAGCAAAGCGGGAAGGTAGAGTATTTAATCTTCCTGCAGGAATCAACAGCAATAAGATTACTGACTTGAGATCAATTACAAAAGTCAGCTTAGAAGCTAAAGAGGCGATTGAACAAGCACAGAACTATTGTTCTAGTAGAGGTGTACCTCTAGCAATAGTTACTAATGGACACCAATATGTGATATTCCTGGCATCACGACAAGATGGAGTGTCTGTACTTGAGGGAAACGCAGTTGTCTTTAATGGTTTGGGAGACTTTAAAAGCAATTTTACATTAGCATAGCAACTTATATCCTCTGCAGGAATAAAAGAAAAAAACATCTATAGATATTTATCATCAGGCGGCCTAGGAATTCCTTGCAAGCTATCAACAAGCCTGACTAACTACCCTGCAGTCAGATATCCAAGTGAAATTCAAGCAACACTCCGACAATTATCTGAACTATTCATTCAGGATATAGCTGAAAACGAGGAAATAGAAGAACGTTTTTTTTCAGAATGTTACTGCGATAGTGGTGCATTATCAAAATATGCCTTACTAAGTAAAAAACTGCTAGACGCAAGATATGCATCTCTCTTTAGTGACAAAGAAGTTACTCCTCATATAAAGCCTGTTAAAGAGAAAAAAAATGATAATTTCTCTCCAGATATATTATCGGAGGCAATCTCTAGACGACCAATTGTTCTACTCGGTGATGTAGGGGTAGGCAA
Source organism: Microbulbifer maximicatervae (SeqCode) (assembly GCF_052467615.1). Classification (NCBI taxonomy): domain Bacteria; kingdom Pseudomonadati; phylum Pseudomonadota; class Gammaproteobacteria; order Cellvibrionales; family Microbulbiferaceae; genus Microbulbifer; species Microbulbifer maximicatervae (SeqCode). Next base: position 4,792,769 of record NZ_CP174319.1, on the reverse strand, counting down.
GACATCATTTGTTAAAAATTTGATGTACAACAGTGCATTTTCTGAATTCAAGAATGCAATCTATGTATATATTGATCTTGGCTCAACGGCTGCACTTACGACTGATATAAAAAGCTATGTCTTAAATGAAATTGAGGCCCAACTTTTAAATCTGCATAATATTGACATTAGAAATTTTAAATTTATAAAAGGTGTTTATGCTTCAGAAATCTATAGATTTTCTACCGGCATATGGGGTGAGAAAAAAGAGTCAAATCCAGATTTGTATGAGACAAAACTACTAGAATACCTAGACGAACTTACAAAGAACAAAGATGAATATTTGAAGCGCTCAATAACAGCTCACTCAAAATCCACGAAGAAGCAAATTATTATCTCCCTGGATAACGCAGATCAGAGAGATTATGAAATTCAACAAACCGCCTTTATTATTTCACAGGAATTGGCCAAAGAATGGAGTGCCACGGTCTTTATATCTGTTCGCCCTCAGACCTTTTTTAAATCAAAAAGATCAGGGGCTTTATCAGCCTACCCACATAAGATTTTTACTATATCACCCCCTCGAATTGATACCGTAATAGAGAAAAGGCTGAAATTTGCCCTTGATATGGCTGAAGGTAAAATGCCATTAGAAACTCTTGATTATGTAAGAGTCAATGCTGGTAACTTATCTTTATTTATTAAAGCATTACTTTCATCCTTAAAACACAACAACGAACTTTATGAATTCCTGTCCAACATTACTGGGGGGAATATTAGATCTGCAATAGAGTTCGTCAGTGGCTTCATTGGAAGTCCAAATGTTGATGCTGATAAAATCATAAATATAATGGCCACCAAAGGTAAATATTTAATACCACTTCATGAATTCACAAAATCTGCCTTACTTGGTGAGTATTCACACTACAGCCATGACACGTCTATAGCAATGAATATTTACGATGTTACTACTTCAGATAAAAATGAACACTTTTTAGTATCTATCATTATCTCTTTTTTAGATTCTAACAATGATAACCGTGACAACGATGGTTTTTACAGTTCGTCATCATTAGTAGAAAATATTCAAAACCTAGGATTTAATGCAGACCAAATAACATCAGCTTTGAGGAAGGCTACGAATAAGAAATTAATAGAAACATCACAAAGAATAACTTTTGAAGAAGATATAAATGGCACTCTCATTGGTGATATGCCTAACTCGTTCAGGATAACTACAATTGGAGCTTATCACCTAAAAAGGTGGCTAGGGGTATTTACATACTTAGATGCTATGGTTTTCGATACACCGATATTTGATTCATCTATACGGGAAGACTTACAGAACTCTGTTAATTCATTCGCGATTGACAAACGCTACGAAAGAGCAAATCTCTTCAAAGAGTATTTGAAATCATGCTGGGCCAAATTCGACAACAAACCGGATTTTTTTGACTTTGAAGAATGCCTCTCTACAGGTGAAACTTCATTTGAAGGAGTTAAAAAGGCCATTAGCACAGCAACACATTAAATCAAGACACTTAACGAGATACTCCAGGTGACGCCCACGGCGCACCTGGTTTAGACGTTCCATAATCGCTACCAAGTCCTCAACGATTTATCTCCCCCATAGATCGTTCTTTTCGGATACGAATATATATTTCCTCACGGTGAACAGGTAGAGATTTGGGGGCCCGTATTCCTATCCTCACCTGATTTCCCTTAACTTCCAAAATTGTAATCGACACATTGGTTCCAATCCGGAAGTTTTCACCCGTCCGGCGCTTTAAGATCAACATACTTATTTCCTAATGATACGCAAACCATGGATAGACCTTCTCTGATAGAAGGCTGAGAAAGTAACGTTGTGAAGAAATACCGGGTGGTGCGCGGGAACGGTAGGCATAAAAGAAGAAAAGGCGGGCACTACGCTCCCAGAGCTTGGGAAATCGCACCAAGCCGCTGAATGAACTCCACTTTATTGAAGACGAGCAGGTTTCTAGCGTATGATCCATATAGCCATTTTGATAGGTTGCTTATCAATTTGGTTAGCTGGCCCCTGGTGTTGCTGCACCTTGGGTCAGCGCCTTTTACTGTCTCTTACGTCACGCTACCGTTCTCCTGTGAGAAGATGGTTCTTTAGAAAACTCTTAGATGTCTTGATTCTCTCGAATCCCTTTGGACTTTGGTCATCGGCCTACAAAAGGCCACCCAATTCCGGCCAAAATACCAATAAATATCTATCGATTTTACGCAGCTTTGACACTAAAACAAACTGAATAAAATCCAATAAGATCATTTTTGTGCCTATATTTTTAATGGCGATGCCCTTTCCATTAAGTACTTCAGGCATGAATATCCGGTACGTAAGTCCCTTTCTACTCATAAGTAATTTTTCCAACCCGGACGATCCTATTGGTAGATAGTTTTTTCTGGATAGAAAAGCTTCCGATTTTTGGAATCAGTGGACCAAATGATATGATGCGATTTCTTTTGAGTATTCTGATTTACCTTCGGTAGGGTGTAAAAGTGTATAAGTACTTCGGGTTATTAGCGTTAATATTTGTATCTGCCTGCGCTACAAATATACCGGTAGAAAAATTAAGTGGTTTAGAAGCAAGAACACACCTTGATCATGAATACTGGAGCGTCTCACTGCCGGGCAAGTGGAGCTATGAGGATAGTGAGGGTATGATCATCGCCACATCTCCAGAAGGACAATATGCGCTCTATATCACGGTTTATACCGCCTCTGAATCTGCATCCGACATAGCCTGGGGCAACGAGGAGATTAAGCATCTTAAGTCTGGAAAATATTCAAGGCCGGGGTATCTTTTTGACTTTCAAAAAGAGCAGAGTTATGAAAAAAACGGCAATGCTTATTACGAGCTTGATGGCATAGATGTAAAGAATGAAATGAGGCTATATAGCAAAGGAATACATCTGGGCAGTAAATTCTACACAGTATCATTTCATGATTACTATTATACCGACTCTCTAGAATCAGACAGCATATTGAAATTGATTCTTAACTTATTTGAGACAAAAGCAGATGAAATTAAGTGGGAAGGTATAAAAAGCTCAGACCAAGGCAGTACAGCAAGTATAAGTTTTCAGCACAGCAACATTAACTGGCCTCAAATTTCCACCTGGTTGAAAGTAACTTTTGATGATCCCGACCAAAATGGATTTTATGGCCAAATAAACGAGCTATGGATTAACTGTGAAAAAGATATTGGAACGGTAGTTACTACACGCTACTACGATAATCCAGTGTTTGGCATAAGTGACTGGAAAAAGTTAAGGCACCCCAACACACCTGTTGAGCCTAAATTAGTATACGAAATATGCAATTCATACAAAAAGGTTTAAACCAAGCGCATACAAGACTTATAAATGGGGCGCTTCACTACCCTATCACCCTTTCTGCAACAGGCTTCAAATGAATCGGTTGTAGGATATGCATGACGCTCTCGAATCGACCATAGAAGTAATTAAATGAAGAAAATCATCCCCATATCTGAACAGCAGGCAAAGGCAAGGTTAGCAGAACTTAAGGAAGCAAAGATATCTCATGCCTGGATAGGGCATGGAAGTGCGATCTTTTTAGAATTGGGAGAACTCACACCACCGAAACGAGAGAATAACCCTTCCGGTGAACAAACAATAATGATCGAATGGTCATGGAGACTAGAAGACAAGCGATCAATAGTACTGGGGAGTTGGAGTGATCAGACTGAAATTGACCAGCTTCCAGAATTATTAGTCGGGAGAAAGATAGAAACGATTAAACTCTTTGGCCGAATACCCGAGTTAGAAATATCCTTGAGCAAAGACCTTTGGTTACTGACATTTATGACAGATAAGAAGTATCCTGAGTGGTCAATTAGGTTTAGAAATGGGCAATGGCTGGACTATAATAATGGTTCGTTTAACATTGAAATCACAAAAACTTAATAAAAGTATGAAGCCAAATTTTTAGCTCCAAAAACTAGTATTCACTAACACTTATTTAGCACTCTTCTATTCTAATAGAAACACTTTCGGGATAAAGCGTTAATTATAAGACTTCCCACATTTAGGAGACACCCTGTATCTAAAGATATTATGGGGCTTCTTACTAGCCCCAATAGGTTATATTGCTATAAAAGAGCAACATCGTTATAACCCAAACTAGAATGCTGCTATGAGATTCTCCGAGAAGTTCAACCCTTTCAGCTCAGCCTCTTCTACAAAAGTCTTGAAGCGATCTCCACAATAGAGATTCGCACAGCGGTCAAATCGAGTCTTGAAAATTAAATTTGAAGCAACATCTTCATCGATGAAGCCGATGTTTTTAATTCCCATCCAAAGATCATCTTGAATATCAGCCTCACTTACGGACTTGTCGGCGGAAACCGCATTCAAGCAGTTAAAGATTACATAGGGCTCACCATCCAGGGTAATAGGCAGGAACTCCCCATACGGCGCAAGCTCTTTAGAAAGCACGGAGTGGGCTTTGGATGAGAGCACCAAGTGTGCCCCATTCCAAGTAGTGATATCAGGTTTAACGCTCTGATCTAAACCTTCTACCTGGATAAAAGCCCCTCCATGATCCTCCCAAATATCCTTGATAGACTTATTGTCCCAAGGATAATTCTTAAAGGCTTTCATACCGCCCATACGTTTACCCACGGTGAACATTAGCTTCTTGAGGTCAATACTGAGATTCAAAAAGTCTTCGTGGTTAAAACTGATCCTATAAGTCATTGCCCATTCCAATTCTTATCAGAAGGCGCTGTCACCTTCTCCGGTTGAGTACCATTCTTCAGGTGTGTACGAATAATGGTCAACTTAGCGCGTATTTCAGATTCACTATTAAGGTTATTGATTTGGCCGTAAACCCAACGTTCATAATTGTGCGTGTGGATCTTACTATGAGGAGTTGCTTTAGGAATTGCCCAATGACCGTTCTGCTCGCTTGAGCGCGGCATCCACACACCGTTATCAGGATCATTTATCCTAACATCGTGCATGAAAAGTGTCAGTCGGACATCGGCGGTAGCAGGTAGCTTGCCTTTCCCTTCAACAATATGGTGAGCTGTGTACTCTTTACTAGGCTTGGCCCTACCAACTAGACGTAGGTTTGTTTCAAGAACTTCAGTAGGGTGGTGCCTCTCCTGCTCATAGGCTTCTATACGCTCTTCGTCGTCCTCTATGCCCCGAAACTCATCTCGCTACTGCTGAAGCTAACTCTGAACCGAAACCATTGTCATGATGGTTCGACGTTCATGCTTTAATTGTTCCATTTCCACCTTGAGACCTGCCAAGCGCTCCTTCCGCTGCTCTTCGGTTTCACCCGCCACTTTCAGCTTACGATAGTGGTGGTTCTTACATCGATTCTCATATTGTTGAATGCAAAGGTCTAGTGGGGAGAGCTCCCAAACATGGGGAGTCACACGTCTACCGTGGTCGTATTCCATCAGTCTTCTCGGTAAGGTGGTTTTAACTATGGCTAAACTGTCGATGGACACGACAAGTGAGTCCAGGGACTTAATAGCTTAGTAAGCTCGATATGAGAGCCAATTATCAAAAATATCATTATTAGAATAGTGTGAAACTAGAAGTATCAGATATGTATAGAATTCGGTCAAAAAAAATCAGGCTGATTCTTGCACGCTTGTACCGCATAGATAATACACTTTCAAAATGGAGTCCTTAATTATGAGTTATTTAGTAGATAGTGATTTTGAAAAATATTATTCACTTACACTAGATGTCTCAGATCTTGCAGAGAAAATGCCATCCTATAGTCAGCGATTTCGTGCAAAACCGAGGCTAGATAAATGGGTAGCTCCCAAAGCGTATTTCTACGCTAGTGATAATTACACAGGTAAAGAAGAATCTATACCAGACATTACTACATGGGCTTTAGGAAATATAGTTCTAAGCCCTAGAGCATTTTCATCCCTAAAAGATATTCTAAATTCATCTGGTGAGTTCTTACCACTTCTAATTGGTGATGAAACATATTATATGTTTAATACACTATATGTGATTCCAGAAGAGTATGTTGACTCAACTAATGCTGTTGAAGTGGTGAACTCAGGAGTTCACATGGGGCAAGATTCTGTTAAGTTCATTGACTCAGAATTAGAGGGGCACTGTATATTTAAATCTTATACAAATAAACTGACTTTTAGTTTTGTAACTGAAGAATTTAAAACTGCATATGAGGCGAATTCTTTTACAGGTCTGAAATTTCAAGAAGTAAGTTAGCACACAGATTTGAGAGCAATCTAGTACACTCATAGATTGCTCGATTATACAAATATCTTCCAAGTATGGAAACATTACTGGACAACCATAGATCAGTAAATGCTTAGCTACATGAATACCTCTTATATTTGGTACTTGTTATCTAGTATGACAATCAATATCGCACTATTCAGGCAGCTTTTAAACTCTTGATATTTGCCAGTAAGTGATATGATATGCTTAGTTTGAATACTCTGTGAGCTTCAAATGAAAAAGCGTAAGAAATTACTTTGGTTCAGCCTTTTTGCCGTCTCTTTAATTGGAGTCGGATTTATACTTGGTATGTTTGGCAGTGCCCTAAAGCCTCCAGCAAATGCTGGTGAACTATCTCCTAGTATAGATATAGCTGATCTAGAGCCGGGTGAAATACTTACTCAGGATGTAAATTATGAGGGGGGTGGCAAGTGGGGCTATAGATACATAATTTATAAAAACTATGAATCCGAAATCACAGTTTTTAGTGTTCCCCTCAGAGAAGGCATGGTAAATATGCCAGATATAAAGTGGTGGAGGTGGGGCACAGAATGCAGGAATTTTGGGCCGACCATGAAAAACGGTAAGGTAGTCCCACAAAGCCAGTTCAGATGTCATGACCAAGAATTAAATACGTGGTTAGCTAAAGAAAATGTCTGGGATCTTGATGGAAATAACCTCGGCAAATATACAGAGGACATGGAAAGAGCAAAATTTTCAATAAAAGGTTTTGACTTAATACTTCATAGGTTTTATTAGAAAATAAATCAACCTCTACCCCTGCTGTCATAGAGCTTTTTAATGTCTGACCCGCTTCATCATGTGAGAAGAAATTTTAAAACTAAAATGGGATATACGGAGAATCTGATGTAATCTTTGATCCTCATAAGATTAAGGACTAAGGATAGTTACTAATTTAAGTGTTAGTGGTATCCAAAAATATAAGGCTCCGAAGTCGAGGGCTTCATGAACATTGCCAATGATGCCTAAGGAGGGGCACGAGAGACGAGTTCCCTTATGGCCACCTTACTTCTGAAGGTGGAGGTGCTGGTGATCCGACTGGCGAGGCGTGGGGTGAAGACGATTTACCAAGGCTATACCCTACTTTGTATAATAAGTATTTTTAACTTTGAATATTGTTTACAGCAAAAATAAATACAGTGAACTAATAGAATTATGTGTAATTAGGAATACCCCCCAATGAAATGGAGCAAGCTGAAATCTCTAGTTGAAGAAAAATTTTCTCCATCCCTGGATGGCCGTATCTCTATCAATAGTACCAGTTATGGAAACTGTTCGTGTGGACATGCCTGGTTGACTCTTGATAAAGAGGTCATAGCAAACTTCTGTACAAGGGCCTTTTGGAATAGAGCGAGTGGTGATTACTATAGAAAAGATAATCGCTGGGTTACTGATTCCGATGTGCCTGAGCATGTAAGTGAAAAGCAGAAACTATCCTATGGTGAGATGGAATATGGAGAGTTATCTCGGCAGGATGCCTATCAAGCCTGCTGGGAATTCGTTCATACCCACAAAATTGATGAAGCTCTAAACTCCGAGAACCCATTGATTCAGTCCCTAGCCACACTGGATAAGCGTTTAGGTAAGCGCAGACTCAAGGAGATTGATACAGCAAGTTTACATCCATTTGCAAAGAAATTATTGAGCATAAGATTGGAGTCTGAAGGTATTAAAGCCCCAGCAATCACAGAACAAACCTCTTCAACGCAACACCCGTAGATTATTTAATTATCTAAGCATCCAGCAAGCCATCAAGATAATATTACAAGGTTGAGATAGCAGGGATGTTTACTCCAACACTTAACACCAGGCATACCCGGTACGATAGTCCACTTTTCAGAAATGTAGCTCCAAATATAGATAACGCGCTCTGATTTAACATAAAACTTTGGGCGAAGATTATCTATCACACCCCATTTTTTTATTTCTTATACTCGGTGTAATGCTATGTTATTTCTTGCGTTAGTAGCATCAAGGTCCAAAGGCTTCCAAGTGCATACCTACTATACACCGTACTAACTTTCTGATTCTTAATGATTTATGTCTGTGATTGATAAATATCAAAAATAGAAGATGTGAAATAGCTCCGTTTTTAGAGCGATATTATCAGCCAAAAATACACTATAACAAACTCAGCGGTACAGGATCTCTATTTTCACTTCCTTGACCCTAATTGGCTATTGTCATCTAATCAAATCGTTCTCGATAAGGAAATTCCACAATAATAACAACTGGGAAGTTAGGTATGACAAAGACATTTTCACAGCATGCTGTAGACAAGATTAATTCCATTATGAATGATCACAGCAATCATGTTGGTAGCCAGCTTAAAATAGGTAACCCCACAAAATATAAAAATCATATTTCTAGCGATTGTATAACAATGGCAATTTGGGTTCTTAAATATAGTTTTGAGAAACTTGGAAATCTTAATTCCAGCAAGCGAGTGGGTGGACTTGGAGAAAAAGGTACCGAGTTAGCAAAATACTTGATTAATACTCATAATTGGAAAGGAGTATATTATAATCCTGATATTAACCACCCAAGCGATGGTCTGGGTGAACATATTGCAAGCTACTACAACCAGGTAAAGAAAAGCTGTACTTATAGTGTCAGTCGTGTGCCTATAAGCAATACTCTTATTAACTATAATCCGAGTAAAAATAAAGTAACTACCTACTTGAATCTAACAAAGAAAAAAGACGCAGATTACAACACGTTTGCAAATATTCCATTTGGACTGGGAATGTCAAGTGGCGGTAGGCATGTATGGCTTTATTCAAAAGAGTTTGTGTACGAATCACACTGGGAAAAAGAAGCTGGCGATGGATTATACACTAAGACACAATTAAAAATGTTTCCCTGGCTCTCAGGAATTATTGTTGTACCGCCAGACACGCACAACCTTTTAACTATTACTTCCACCAACTGTAAGTAATTATATTTATGCTAAAACCTATAAAGATTCTACTACTACTTTTAATGACATTGTCATCCTTCACTTGTGCCAGCACGGAAACGGATGATGTTAAACTGGACAAGGCTCAAGTTGATGTTGTTTTACGAGAGTGGAACAAAAAAGGATTCGGCGATAAGATCGAAACAACTACATTAACGATAATAACAGCTCCAGATTACAAGGGTGATATCGTTATTTTACGTGAAAATGAGCCAAAACGCGGTTTCACCGCGGAAGTTTACAAACCAAAGCCAAATGCACTGAATCCTGAGCTATGGGAATTTGTATCTGGTGATATTGAAAAATCCATAGTGAAACAACCTAATGGAAAATTTCATTTATCCGAGATGGTTGATAAAGGGGTAAGAATAGAAGTTATCGAGCTTGATAAGGAGGAGCAATAACTATTTTAGTTCGAGTGGCAGTGCAATAGCTTTATCTAATACTTAAGGTCATCCCTATTTAAGGGGATGACTCTCATCACGAATAGATTGACCACGAAAGACTATAAAGTGTTAATTTATTGATTCTCACAAAAATTAGCACTTAATTCATATAGTATGTCTAGTTCCTCTATTGTCATCGCCAAAGATCGCCACGACGTCCCACATCCAGATTAACTTATACGATAACTTGCTGGCACTTATTTATTACAACCTTTTTTCAAGTCGAGTTAATTAGTCTAGTATTGATTATTTGCAATACATTCATCAAACAACTTGGTACTAGTATTAGCTAACGTGGTAATCAATATAAATCTGACCAAGACAGTTCCCATTCTTGAGATGTATTTATAGGTGATATGATAAAGATTCCTTAGAATACAGCTCTAGGACAATAAACTACAGAATACTGGCTAATACTTCAGCTCTAAGTTAAAAGGATATTGTATGGGTGATGTGATAAATGCTCCAAAGGAGAGCAGCAGTAATTCACATGATGAGTTAGATAAGAGAAATAGACTATCTAAATATGTTGTAGGAACAAAAGATAAAACAGACTATACGATAACTGAAATCTATGCTCGCGAAGAAGAATTTATTATTTTCGGTTCGGAAGGAACTTCTGGGTTTCATCATTTCAAAATAACTTTGGATACTATTGACGAATGCGACGATATGTTAACTAACAATTTTCAGCGCACAAAAGATAAGTTCAAAGAATTAATATTATATCTAGATAAAGTCGATGCGGACGCATCATATAAAAGGCGCGCATCAAGCGCCATTCTTACAGCCATTAAAGGGAATATAGCTGAGGCAGAATTCCTTTTCGAAAAAATAGAATCTGATGCACGGAAAGAATATAGAGGGCCTGGATTGTTTTACTATCTTCTTGGCCCATTTATCATAACTTTTACTTTATTTATTTTAGCTCTGTCAGTTTACTTATTTCAACCACGAGTAATATCAAGTATTGATCCAGAACTACCAACAATTATATACGCTATTGCGTTCGCATGCTTTGGAGGATTAGCTTCAATTGTCGAGCATATTTATAGAATTTCTACAAAATATAATTTTGGAAATTGGATATATGCTGTCTGCGGGGCTAGCCGTCTGATATTTTCAATACTTGCAGGAGTAGTAGCATATATACTGTTTTCTTACACTCTATCTTTTTTCATGCCTCAAGCAGAAAATATTCCTATATTTTTGTTGTTAGTACTGAGCTATTTTTTAGGCTCAAAAGAAAATTTAATCCCAAGTCCGCTTAGAAGATCTATGAAAAAAATATAGATTCATATAAAAAGCAATGGATAAATTATTAACAATAGAGTTATCATTTACTCAATGCGAAATCACCAACATATTGACTATAAAAATCAATGGTAGAGGAAAAATAAGTATTTTAAGGCATGATGAATTTGAATAATAGCAAATCTAGCTAATGTCAGCACATTGCTGCTAGCTAGCCATTATTTTTAATACAAAACTTAATTAGGAAACTTTAAAAATGAATAGATATGTAATAATTGGTCTTATGAGTTTATTATTCTCAATGACGAAAAGTGTGCACGCCAAAGAGGTAATTTTAGAACCAGAATCATGGTCTTTTCCTGAAGTTATTGAACATGCTAGAAAAATAAACACAAATAATATCGAAGGTAAATCTTTCAATCAGTTTGGTTTAGTATACACACCTGAGGAAGTTTCCACTCTGAAATTATCTGCTTTGGCAGCAAAAGAGCTTCAAAAATATGCAGATATTGTTACCCACGCATATCCTGATGCAGTGGCAAAACATCTGCCTTCTCAATGTAGCGTATTGCCTTTAGATAAGATAAATGAAACAGCTGTAGCTGGTATTGCATATGTTTCTATCAATGCCATTCAAGCAAATACTAGAGACAAAGCAGCCAAATGTTTAGCTGAACTCCAAAGTAGACTTGCAGAGATAGGCAGATAAAATATTCAACCTCCATCTAAAGGTAATTTCGTTCGAGCTACTGACAAGCACGTTAGTGTAAATTATGAAAAGATACGGCTACAAATTCGCCAAAGATGATGGCGGGCTATCTAGATTAAGTGGGCTCCGCTTCTTTATCGGGCTATGTGCTTTTTTCAGTACAATCGCCAGCTTGATTTTCTCTGGTGAGAGCTACTTAAAATTATATTTAGCCTCACTCTTCGCTTTTTGGCTTGCGGCCTTCTTGGCAGAAGTTATCCCCAAAGTAAGATCTTACCCAGTTATATTTTCCGCAATAACGGCAAGTATAATTTTCTGGATTGATCAGAGAAATGTTTTTATAGTCCGTCAATGTGAAAACTGGAAATGTGTTAATGTTGAAGATTTAAGCGGTAAAATAATATATTTGGGTTTTTGTGGATTAGTAATAATTGCTTCTCTGTGGTCTTTGCGAAGACAGTCACACTAACGCATATAGGTATCATTCGACCCATTGGCACGAAAATACTATATGGATATAGTGCACCAATAAACGACATAGCTTCAGCACACAATAGTAGCTTATAATTTATTTAAAATTTAATTTCTGTGCGACATATACCATCAATAATTGCTGCAATTCTTATTCCTTCGATAGTACTTTTGCTAATGGCCGGCACGTTTGGATTTTCTAAAATAAATTCAGCCGGCCCAGCATTTATTTTTATTTTTTCAATCCCTATATCACTAGCACACATGATTATTTATGTACCACTTGCATTAATCATAGAACGATACTTTGGGTTAAATCTATTCAAATGTATTTGTCTAGGCCTAATTGTTGGCTCACTATACCCTGGAGTTAATGCTTGGCCGTATCCTGATGGAAGTTACATTGGTAAGGTTGAAGATACTTTAATGGGCATAGATGTGATCAAAGCAATTAATGGCTATCCAACGCTTTTGGGTTGGTTAATTTACCTAAAGCATGTACTTACAGTAGGCCTCCTTTTTGGAGCTACTAGCGGTTTAGGTTACGGTCTTTTTTATAAAAGGCCAGTATCCTCTATCCATAGATAGAGAGATCTAATTGTTATAGATATATTCATCAACATCTCATAAATAGCCCTCAGGTACACTGAATTTTTTATGTCATACGTTTCTACAGAGCACTTGAGATAAAAGTACAATGTATTGCTGGTACGAAAGTTAAGGCTGCAACATGGCATGACTCAGGAGCAATTAGCACAGATTACATGGCTCAGTGTGCGTACCGTTCAGCGCACCGAAAGAGATCAACATGTTGGTTTGGAATTGCCAATAAAATAAGAATCTAATTTCCCTGGTATAGTCGCACTTTATGAGAGCCAAAGTTTGTCCAGACTAAAAATTCTTGATCGGTAAAGTCCCTAATATTTTAGGGACGTAATAAGATTGGCAGTTAAATAAATTTCTGATTATAACTTTGCCTACCCCCAAAATTTTTTACGAATAGACTTCCAAAGTTTGCCGAGCAGATCCTGATTGGAGCGAGAGGCAGATTCTACAATGGCTCTATGCATCTCCTTTTCAGACTCAGTAAATTCACTTCGATATTTTTCTTCAATCTGTTCATAGGTCAGCCCTTTTGCCTTCATAAACCAAGACAGGAGCTGCCCTAAGTAAGATATTTTTTCTCTTGTTTTTTTCAGCTCATGATTTCTCTGCAACACAGCGCCCTCACCTAACATCTTCCAAATACCAGCTTCAATCTGTTGAGCTTGCTCTACAGAAAGCTGTTTATCTTTAGTTGCTTCTTCAAACATTTCATCTGCAAGTGCCTGTACATTATCTGGCATAGTCGAAAGTGGAACGGAATACTCCTGCTCTCTGGTTTTATAATCTTGGATAACAGCCTGTAATACATAAATTATTGCAGCAATTAGAGTGGTGATAAATTTCATTGTTACGCCTCTATTGGTTGACTATTTTATAAAAGTATTTTGAATTCAAGTTGCTCTTCTAGGAGCCAAGACATATCTATATAGGTTCCCCCTAAAAAGACTGGATTAGCACCCTACTGATGGATCAAGAACGGAAGACATGCACCAAATCAGAGCATAAAAATCACATGCCTGAAAAATGCTATAAATTTAATATATAGAATTTTTACAAAAATTTGTTTGATGAGTTGTACATCCTGTTCTATAGAATACGTATCGAAATTCACCAAATAGAATGACATGCTTTTAATAGAATAAGCTTACCTGGAAAAATATCTGTCAGAGGAAAAACAAACGCCAGAATTTAAATTCAAAAACTTTTAAGTATTAGAGTGTTATGATTGTTTTGATATTTTCTACATACTTTAGGCAAGGCCATGGTTCTTTGCTGGCATACCTATCTAGTCAGGATCAGGTTTTCTAAACAACCATCACATTTAATTTATATTCTGCTTTAACGAGTAATAAGCTAAATCAAACTAGATATTAACCAGATGATATCTATTAGAAAATCTTTCCTTCATAGGTTATACAGGTGCAATTATTCTGTCCCTCGTCAATCTTCTGAGGGAACTTACATTAGATCAACAATATAAATATGAGATCCTGAGGGAAATTATTTATAGGAAGAACTTCTATTTAATTAAGATATAGATGCCTACCAACCATTCAGGCACGCTTTTCAACGCTCAGACTTCTGTTGTGCCCAATTCTTGTGCGTTACTTAAAAAAAGTAAAATTTTTAAACTTTTAACCTCTTTTTTATCCCCCCTAATATCATTTTTTTACGTCTTCAATCTAGTTGGGCCCCAAGGAAGGCAGTTTTGGCCTTGAAAAAAAATAATAGTGAGCATAAGAGAGAGAAACTCAGTATGATGATGCGCCTTCGTAAACAAAAAAATTTGATTGCTCAAGCAATCCCCGCCACAAACCCTAACGACTATTCAACCCCCTGGTACAGTGTGGCAATTGCCTGTTTGGTAATAAATACTGCATCTGTGGCAGCATTTGCCCAGGAGGGGCAAGGGGACAAGCCCAGTAACTATTCTGGTTCGGCTATTGAAGAAGTTACGGTTACAGCACAGAAAATTGAGGAAAGCATTCAAGATGTTCCTATTGCAGTCTCTGCGCTATCTGGGGATAACATGGATGCTTTAAAGATTGAAGGGGGCAATGAACTGCTGCGAGCCGTTCCCAATGTTAACTTCTCCAAAACAAACTTTAGCTCATACAATTTCTCTATTCGAGGAGTGGGAACTCAGTCAATTTCTGCCAGTAGTGATCCTGCCGTTGCAGTAAGTTTTAATAATGCTTCTTTAATCAGGAATCGTCTGTTTGAGCAGGAATTTTTTGATGTACAGCGGGTAGAAGTTCTGCGTGGCCCTCAGGGCACATTATATGGTCGTAACGCCACTGCTGGTGTGGTTAATATGTTACCAATCATGCCGGAAGATGAATTCGCCTCAGAGATTGAGGTTGAAGTGGGCAATTATAATAGTAAGCGCACCAAGGGTATGTTGAATATACCATTGGGTGAAACCATGGCTTTCCGCTTTTCTGGAGCCATGACCAAGCGGGATGGCTTTGATTACAATACTTATACCAAGAATGATGTTAACGACCGGGATCTCTACTCAACGCGTGCCATTTTTGAATGGACTCCCAGTGATAAGTTTAATGCTAATTTGATTTGGCAACACTTTGATGAAGATGACAAGCGATCCCGCACCGGTAAGCAGCTTTGTACTACTGACCCCGGTGATGCAATGGTCGGTGATACGGAAACAACACAGTTTACTCAAGCAATGACAAGTCAGGGCTGTTTGCCTAGCTCGCTATATAGTAGTGATGCTTTTAGTGCACCCAATGGGGCTGGCCTTGCTTATATAGTTGCACCGACAATGCTTATCCACCCAAATCTTTTTCAAGATGGTAGTCTCACAAATCTCCCAAATCCCTACAGTGGGGTTGATCAATCACGTGATTTACGTGAAATATCCACTAGTTTTGATCCGGTATTTCGTGCAGAAAATGATTTAGTACAACTGAATTTTGAATGGGCTTTATCTGATACTCTGACATTTTATTCTCAGTCTACCTATGCTAAGGACGATTACTACTCCTCTCAGGACTATAATCGTTTTACAACCGGCGCGGTCTTTACTGACTCAGCAGAACTTGGTGATAGTTGGGCATTAGGCCCTACACCTGGAGGAATTTATACCGACCCACAACTCGGTGCCTCTGATGGTATTTTGGCAGTAGATATAAGCCGCTCTGATAATGAACAGTGGAGTCAGGAGTTCCGTTTGCAAACAGCTTTTGATGGCCCCTGGAATTTCTCCGTTGGTGCAAACTACCTGAATTTTGAAACCCAGGATGATTACTTTGTTTTTAATAACATGTTCACCATGATTTCTGAATATGTTTACAGTCGGGGATACGATGAAGATGGCAATATCATTCCGATAAATTGCATTGACCCCGCCACAGATTTATCTGGGGATGACTGTATATATGTAGACCCTAATTCGTTAACCAATGTTGATGAAATGGGTCATAATTATTTTCTTAGCCGTAATTTGGTAGAAACTAGTTCCTGGGCTGTATTTGGTGAGGCATATTGGCAAATTACTGACGATGTAAAACTTACCACTGGTCTACGTTATACCAATGATGAAAAGACCACAAATCCTGTACCTAGCCAGTTATTACTTGGTAATTATTATGAAGATGGTGAAACTTATTCAGGTCGCAGCTCAGGTGGTTATTCCAATATGGGATATCCTGAGGGTGAGGAGTTTTCTCAGGATTGGCAAGAGTATACCGGGCGGGCAGTGCTAGACTGGCGAGCAGATACTCCCTTTACCGATGATACTATGTTCTACGTTTCTTTTGCCCACGGTTATAAAGGAGGCGGTTCTAACCCACCACGTGCGGTGATTGATCCAGCGCGGGTTCAATACCAAGATTTACCTAATACTTTTGAACCTGAATTTGTAAATTCCCTTGAGTTCGGTACCAAGAATGTTTTGCTTGATGGCCGTTTAAACTTAAATGCAACAGCTTTCTATTACGACTATACCGATTACCAGGTTTCCCAGATTGTTGATCGTATCGCATTAAATGAAAACTTTGATGCAGAAAGTATGGGACTGGAGTTAGAGCTGGCATGGCAAATGACAGAGAGCACCAGGATGAATATGAATGTGGGTTACTTGAGAACCCGCATAGCAGAAGGGGAGGAATCCATAGATGTTATGGACCGCACCCAGGGAAATGAAGACTGGACAGTTCTACGGCCTAGCTTACAGGTACCCTCCAACTGTATTGCTCCGGTAGAATATGTAGAAGCTGCTATGACTGCCTTGGAAGGATTTTTTGGTGTAGTCCCCCTTTGGGCATTATGTGCGGGCTCACAGCAATGGGGCGTTTACTCTGATTCTATTGAAAATCCAAACTTCCGATGGGATCAAATGCTGGCTCTTTTCGGTTACGATCTGGGCGAATATAACCCACTTACTGATGCCCCCAATGGCGGACGCGGTTTTTCTGCTGATCTAAGTGGCAATGAACTACCAAATGCTCCTAAGTTAACGTTTAACTTAGCAGTGGAGCATGTTATTCCCCTTTCAGATTGGGAATTAGCTTTACGTGCAGATTACTATCGACAGTCTGAGAGTTATGCGCGGGTTTATAATACCGAGTATGACCGCTTAAAAGCCTGGGATAACTTCAATGCATCAGCGACCCTTACTCATCCGGAATCAGAATTGCAAATGCAGTTATATGTGAAAAATATCTTTGATGATACGCCTATCACAAGCGCCTTTACCAATAGTGATGACTCCGGCCTTACTACCAATGTATTCACCCTGGATCCGCGTATTATAGGCTTTAGTCTAAATAAGCGTTTCTAATTTTTATATTTCCAGTAAGGCACTAATAGTTCTATAGTGTCTTACTGGTTTTTCAGACTGGCTATGCCTGAAAACACCTCTATTTCTAACCTTCTTTTCACTCATATAAATCATCGATCAATCGTGTAGCGGGCGGTTGATGATTGTTTGCTAGGACTAGCCACACACCTCCCAATTGTACTTTATTTTGGGAATAGCCTAGTCTCTCTGCATTGTCTTCTTATTAAGGCCTAAAGTAACTTTGAGCCAAAAATGCAAGTTTATACAATCTATAAACAAATAGTTAGGTAAAACTATATAGCCGTACATTTGATACATTATTAACGTGCCGAGTTAATAAAGCGAGCGGGTCAACTAATGGCAGGCATATTAAAAAAAGAGGATAAGAATTTTTTTTCAGATAATGATTGATATTTAGAAACAGATATCTTGGTTTTTTTATGAATATACAGACGGGGAAAAAGTAGAGCAGCCAGTACTTTCTGACTACTCTACTTTAGATATTGACCTTTTAAAGGTTACTTATGGCACGAAAGATGCCTGGGGATTTGTGGAGATAGTACCGGTTATTTTGCAGTCGCTACCAATACCAACGCTTGGGAGTACCGCGGCATTAAAAGTAATTTCTCCGGTAGATTGGTTAAAACTACCGGTAATATCACCAAAACAATTGCCGGTAATAGCTGCAACAGTTACATCTTTTAGGGTAACGGTATTCCCTGCATTACCTACCAATGTATAGGGCAGATTGGTAAAGCTAACTGCTCCACAAAGGAAACCAGTATTCAGTGACAAGCTGCCCACAGAGGCGTTACCTGCTGAATTTGTAGTAGAACTACCGGATAGACCACAAGTAAGGTTTATACCCTTAGATACTTTTATATCACCGACATTGGCCAGGCCAATGGTACCTTGGGGAGACCAGGTGTCAGCGGCTGCACCGGTGCTAACAATTGTCAGGGCGAGCGCGGTAAGGATCTTTTTCATGTTCATTATTTCCTATTTTTAGTAATTAGAATAGGTAGAAGCATGAATACGCTGGGTATTCATCCCTTACGGGTAATGCATCTACATTAATCATCGCTGGAGAAGCAAAAAATTGGGCCCACTTAAACTGCAGTAATATTCAACTTCCAAGTCCTCTTATCTCCACTCCTATAAGACGCTTTTCTCCGTCAGTTCGGAGGGATACAAATTTTGATAAACATGGTATTTGATGCCAGTTTTAGTTATATTTTTTCCGTGAGGATAAATATCGGGAGCGCTTATTAATTTTATGAATTTATAAATTACTTAATGATTTTCATTTATTCGTGAATATATTTATTTATAATAAGTAAGCCACAATCTGGGGGCGTAAAACTCTTTATCTTTGCCTGCTTATCCTTAATTTCTTGTTACTAAATTTGAATATTTTTCAAATATTGAATTTCCAGTAATCGAAGGTTTTAAGATAAATATTTTTGTCTCCTATCGATGTTCGAAAATCAGATAGACCTCAGGCGATAAAGTGGCATAGAAAGTAGCGTTTTTAGGAAAAGCAGAGTGCTACGAGGAGCGGCAAGCGCAGAGTAGATGAAAGAGAGATTTTAGCGTATGACTCACATATCCAAATTGATGTTCAAATGATCAATTTGGTTTTGTACTTCTAAAAGTTGCTCAGCTCGTTCTAGGGTTTGGCCTTCAATTTTTGCTAACGGATTATCTCCTCACCAAAATCTATCTCTAGCTCTTATTACGCCAGTATCCCGTGATCTTGAGTGCATTGGCTTTATTTCGCAGCTTGGGTAATTCAGGTATTTGAGGGCCCTATCAGTAATAAACCGCTATTTATTTATCATATTAGGGATTTAATCACTGTGTCTTGCACTCAGTGCAGTATTGGGAGTTAGAAGAAATAGAGATAAGCATGGGGCGAACATGTGATTGAGGATAACGGTATTTATGGTTACCCTCTTTGCAGTTTGGAAAGAGACGGCGGTATCGCTCCGCCCCACCTGATGCTGATAGCCGTCTGCTTTAGCAGAAGCCAAGTAGAATCGAACGTAGTATTACTAAAAAATATTTAAACGCAACTGCGCTATTTATACTTATGGTCTCGAAGGGGATAAAGCAGTTATAAACTCACCCCACCTCCTGCACCTCACCATAAACATGATAAATCTCTGGCACCTGACCGCGGTCGTCCATCCGCATTCCCAGATCTCTAATCAGGCCGTCGCGAATATCGTAGATCCAGCCGTGCAGGCTCAGGCGTTGGCCTCGGTCCCATGCGTGCTGGACTATTTTGGTCATGGCCAGGTTTTGTACCTGCGCCATCACATTTAATTCACAAAGGCGCGCTGAGCGGGATTCTTTATCGAGGGATTCCAGCTCTTGCCGGTGGCGGGCGTAGACATCCTTGATATGGCGCAACCAGTTATCCACCAGGCCACATTCGCTGTGGCCCATGGCGGCCTGTACACCGCCACAACCGTAATGGCCACACACCACCACGTGTTCCACCTTGAGTACTTCTACGGCGTATTGCAGCACCGAGAGGCAATTAAAGTCTGTGTGTACCACCACGTTGGCGATATTGCGGTGAACGAACAGCTCCCCCGGTGCCATGCCCACAATCTCGTTGGCGGGCACGCGGGAATCGGAGCAGCCGATCCATAAATACTTGGGTACTTGCAGGCGGCTCAGGCGTTGGAAAAACTCCGGGTCCTGTGCCGTCCTATCCTCTGCCCAGGCGCGATTGCGCGCGAACAATTGGCGAATCTCTGCCACCTCAGTGGGCCTCCCCCGATAAATCCAGGCCAGAGATTTGCGCGGCCTGCACCATTTTTTGCAGGTAGTCGCTGGTCATCCGGCGGCGGCGTTTTTCGGTCAGGTATTCCTCGATTCGCTCCGAGACATATTCGTATTCCAGTGGGCGGCCCGGTTCGCATTGCTCCACATAAATCAGGTGCACACCGTAGGGGGTCTCCACGGGTTCCGCTACCAATCCGGTGCCCTGCTCGAACACTGCGCGCTCGAAGGAGGCGACGGTGTCACCGCGCCCCACTTGGCCGAGGCTACCACCGGCTTCGGAGGAGGAGCAGGCTGAGTGGGATTGGGCCAAACGAGCGAAAGATTGAAGCGGATTGGAGTCGGCGCGAATCTGTTCCAGCATATTCTCGGCTGCGGTGCGTGCCTTGGCGCAGGCCTCGGAGTCATCCGGTGCGGCCGGGATCAGGATATGGCGTACTTCTGCAAGGGGATCGGAGCGGAACTTATACGGGTGGGCTTCGAAGTACGCGCGGCACTCGGCGTCGGTTGCCGGGTTCACCTGTAGCTCGCCTTTTAATAGATCTGAGACTGCGCGATCGAAAGCCTCACTGTGCAAGTCTTCGTCGGCAGCGCAGAGCCCCTGCCCTGCGGCTCGATCACGTAAAAGCCAGCCGATAACCAGAGCGCGTGCGGCGCAGTAAATCGCCTGACGCGGAGAATCGGCAGGCTGGTACTGCATCTCTTGGTAAATCAGGTCGGCGGGGATTTCAGTTCCGTTGACGGCCACTACCTCGGCCATCTCAAATTCGCCGCCGGCAGCATCAGTGGCCAGTAATGTATTCATGACTCAACTCCACACTGGGCCCGCTCATGGCGGGCCATTTAATAGTTGCAGGGATTAGCGCGCGGCTTTGGCGCGAACTACCTGGTAATTGCGGCGGAAGTACTGCACCGGAACACTCCATACGTGTACCAGGCGGCTGAAGGGGAACAGCAGGAACAGTGTCATGCCGAGGAAAATATGCAGCTTGTAAATGATGTTCACTCCGCTGATCGCGGCAGCTGCACCGGCACCATCTAGCGTGACAATGGACTGAGCCCAAGCCATCAGTTTGAGCATTTCAGCACCGTCCATATGGCCGGCAGATACCACAATACTGATCAGGCCGAGGATCAATTGGGCGTAGAGCATCAGCAGTATGGCCAAGTCCATTTTGGAAGTGGTGGCGCGTACACGCTTGTTGGTGAGGCGGCGCTTCACCAGAATGGTGAGACCGATAAAGCAGATCACCCCGAAGAAACCACCGATCCCCATTGCCATCATCTGCTTGGTGGAAGCTTCAATGCCGAGGAAGTGCCACACCGCTTTGGGTGTGAGTAGGCCGACAAAGTGGCCCGCGAGAATGGCGATCACCCCGATATGGAACAGGTAACTGCCGATGCGCAATTGCTTGCGCTCCAACAACTGACTGGAGCCGGTGCGCCAAGTGTACTGATCCCGGTCGTAGCGGATCAGGCTACCCACCAGAAATACCGTGAGGGCGACAAAGGGGTAGATGGCGAAGAGCAGCGTATTCAGATAGTTCATCTTGTTACTCCTGTGGTGCGGGCTGGGCAGAATTCTGCGCGGCGTTGGCCCAGTTAAGGGGCTGGCCGTCGCGCAGCTGCGCATTGCTGGGCCGCGTTATTGACTGGTCGCAACTATTGGCGCCGCTAAAGCTAACGGCCTCTTCCTCCCAGATCTTGTCCAGCGCCTCGGGGGTATCGTCACGTTCTTCGTTGGCGACTTCTTCCTTGAGTGCTGTCAGATCGACATATACCCCGGCCATCTGCAAGAGCGCATCCATCAGCAGGTGATAGGGACTCTCACGCTTGGACAGGCGCGCGCTCAACAGGGCAATCACATGGGTAATATCGTGAACCCAGCCGTAGGCTGCTTCCCCCTGGGTGGCACAGAACTCTAAGTAGGTGGGCAGGTAATCCGGCAGTTCGCGCTCATTCAGCTCAAGGCCGGCGCTGCGATAGCGCGCGGTCAGGTCTACCATGGCTTGGCCACGATCACGGGATTCACCGTGGATATGCTCGAAGATATGCAGGGATACAGCGCGGCCGCGCTCGAACAGACCGTCGTATTCGCTCTGCCAATCGAGCGCATCCATACGCTCGTAATGGGAGATAAATGCCAGCAGCTTGTCGCGCAACGGAGCATCCAGATCCTCGGATTCAGCCAACCAGCTGGTCAGCCCATCCAGGTGCGCCACCAGCTCATCGGACGGGTAATCCAGCAGGCGGGCGATCAGGTTTAGTACTTTCATCGGTATTCTCCGCTCGACCTTAGTCGACTACTTTGGCGGGTATTACTTCGCGCACTGCGTGCTGCTTGCCACCGAAAATATTGGTGCTGTCGTTGCCGGTGCTACAGCCGTTGCCGAAGCTGAAACCACAGGAGGACTTCATGTCGTAGGCGTTTTCGGCGTAGGCCTTATGGCTTGAGGGCACCACGAAGCGATCCTCGTAATTGGCCAGTGCCATGTAGCGATACATCTCTTCTACCTGGGCTACGGTCAGGCCAGCCTCTTCCAGCAATTCGCGCTCCTGAATGCCGTCCACATGGATGCCGCGCATATAGGCGCGCATCACAATCATGCGTTCCAGGGCACGGGCCACTGGCTTCTCGTCGCCGGCGGTGAGCAGGTTGGCCAGGTATTGCAGCGGGATACGCAGGGTGGAGAGATCGGGGATCTCGGCGCCGCGACCCACGGTAACGGTTTCCACTTGGCCTGCCTGTACTGCGTTCTGGATCGGAGACAGGGGTGGCACATACCAAACCATGGGCAGGGTGCGGTATTCCGGGTGCAGCGGCAGGGCGATCTGCCAGTCGATAGCCATCTTGTACACCGGGGACTTCTGCGCAGCTTCGAGCCAGGCTTCGGGGATACCTTCGGCGCGGGCAGCTTCCTGGACCTTGGGGTCGCTGGGGTCGAGGAAGATATCGCACTGGGCCTGGTAGAGCGCTTTTTCGTCTTCTACGGAAGCGGCTTCCTCAATACGGTCTGCGTCATAAAGCAGTACGCCCAAGTAGCGGATACGGCCCACACAGGTCTCGGAGCAGATGGTTGGCTGACCCGCCTCGATACGTGGGTAACAGAAGATACACTTCTCAGATTTACCGGTTTTCCAGTTGTAGTAGATCTTCTTGTAGGGGCAGGCGGATACGCACATGCGCCAGCCGCGACATTTGTCCTGATCGATCAGAACAATGCCGTCCTCTTCGCGCTTGTAGATGGCACCGCTGGGGCACGCAGAAACACAGGCCGGGTTGAGGCAGTGTTCGCACAGGCGCGGCAGGTACATCATGAAGGTGTTTTCAAATTCACCGTAAATATCGGCCTGCACCTGCTCGAAGTTTTTATCCTTTTTACGTTTCTCGAATTCGGTGCCGAGAATCTCTTCCCAGTTGGGGCCCCATTCGATTTTTTCCATACGCTCGCCAGTAATCAGCGAGCGCGGGCGGGCTACCGGCTGGTGCTTCTGCTCCGGAGCCTTGTGCAGGTTCTGGTAGTCGAAGTCGAACGGCTCGTAGTAGTCGTCGATCTCCGGCATATCCGGGTTGCCAAACAGGTTGGCTAGTACGCGGTGCTTGCCACCAATCTTCGGCTGCAATTTACCGTTCTTCTTGCGGGTCCAGCCGCCGTTCCATTTGTCCTGGTTCTCCCACTCTTTGGGGTAGCCAACACCGGGTTTGGTTTCGACGTTATTGAACCAGGCGTATTCAACCCCTTCGCGGGAGGTCCACACATTTTTACAGGTCACCGAGCAGGTGTGACAGCCGATACATTTATCGAGGTTCAGCACCATGCCTATCTGGGCTCTAACTTTCATTGCTACACCTCCTCTCGCGTCGGCTCTTTGACGTCTTCGCCATCCAGCCAATCGACCTTGTTCATTTTCCTGACCACCACAAATTCATCCCGGTTACAGCCCACAGTGCCGTAGTAGTTGAAGCCGTAGGACTGCTGGGCGTAGCCACCGATCATATGGGTGGGTTTCATCACCGCGCGGGTTACGGAGTTGTGGATACCGCCTCGGGTGCCGGTAGTTTCCGCTCCCGGTGTATTCACGATGCGCTCCTGGGCGTGATACATCATGGCCATACCGTCGGGCACTCGTTGAGATACCACTGCGCGGGCAGCAATGGCGCCGTTGACGTTGAAGATTTCGATCCAGTCGTTGTCTTCAATACCTGCCAACTTGGCGTCGTACTCACTCATCCAAACGATGGGGCCACCGCGAGACAGGGTGAGCATCAGCAGGTTGTCGGAGTAGGTGCTGTGGATGCCCCACTTTTGGTGCGGGGTGATCCAGTTCAGCAGGATCTCCTTGTTACCGTTGGGCTTCTGGTTCAACACCGGTTGCACGGTTTTCAGGTTGATCGGCGGCTTGTACACACACATGTTTTCGCCGAAGTCACGCATCCACTCGTGATCCTGGTAGAACTGCTGGCGGCCGGTGATGGTGCGCCAGGGGATCAACTCGTGCACATTGGTGTAGCCGGCGTTGTAGCTCACATGCTCATCTTCCAGGCCAGACCAGGTGGGCGAGGAGATAATCTTGCGGGGCTGTGCCACGATATCGGCGAAGCGAATTTTTTCGTCTTCCTTGGGCTTGGCCAAATGGGTGTGATCGCGACCGGTAATCTCACCGAGGGCTTCCCAGGCCTTCACGGCTACCTGGCCGTTGGTTTCAGGGGCCAGTGACAGGATCATCTCCGCAGCATCTACCGCACTGTCGATACGGGCGCGGCCATCGCGAGCAGTCTCATCTTTCCAAGTGCGATTGAGCTTTTTGAGGAAGTCCACCTCGTCATCAGTATTCCAGCTGATGCCCTTACCGCCGTTGCCGAGTTTCTCCAGCAGCGGGCCGATAGAGGTAAAGCGGTTGTAGGTGTTGGGGTAGTCGCGTTCCACCTCAATCATGCTCGGCGCGGTAACGCCGGGGATCAGGTCGCACTCGCCTTTCCACCAAGCCTGTACACCGAACGGCTGGGCGATTTCTCCGGGGGTATCGTGGTGGATCGGCAGAGTCACCAGATCCTTTTCCACCCCCAGGTGGCCATCGGTCAGGTTGGAGAATTCCTTCGCTATGCCTTTGAAAATTTCCCAGTCACTTCGCGCTTCCCAGGCCGGGTCCACCGCCTTGGTGAGCGGGTGAATAAAGGGGTGCATGTCTGAGGTGTTGAGGTCGTCCTTCTCATACCAGGTGGCCGTCGGCAATACGATATCGGAGTAGAGACAGGTGGTGGACATACGGAAGTCCAGTGTCACCAGCAGATCCACTTTGCCCTCGCTGGGGGCGTCATGCCAGGCCACGTCTTCTGGTTTTTTGCCGCCTTCTTCACCCAGGTCTTTGCCCATCAAACCGTGCTTGGTACCGAGCAGATGGCGCAGCATGTACTCGTGGCCCTTACCAGAGGAGCCGAGCAGGTTGGAGCGCCAGATAAACATATTGCGCGGGAAGTTCTGCGGGTTATCCGGGTCCTGGTTGGCGAATTTGAGCGCACCGCGCTTGAGCTGCTGCACCGTGTAGTCTTTGGCAGACATACCGGCGGCGGCGGCATCTTTAGTCAGTTGCAGAGGATTGATCCCCAGCTGCGGCGCGGAGGGCAACCATCCCATACGCTCGGCGCGGCTGTTGTAGTCGATGATGGAAGCCTGCCACTTGCTCTTGTCGGCCAGCGGCGAAACCACTTCATCCATCTCCAACTTCTCATAACGCCATTGGCTGGCGTGGTTATAGAAGAAGGAGGTACCGTTCATATGGCGTGGTGGACGCTGCCAGTCGAGACCGAACGCGAGTGGGGTCCAGCCGGTCTGTGGACGCAGTTTTTCCTGTCCCACATAGTGAGCCCAACCACCGCCGCTCTGGCCGATACAACCGCACATCATCAGCATATTGATGATCCCGCGGTAGTTCATATCCATGTGGTACCAGTGGTTGAGACCCGCTCCCAGAATTACCATGGAGCGTCCACGGGTCTTGTCGGCGGTGTTGGCAAACTCACGGGCAACCTGGATGACATTCTCACGACGACAGCCGGTCACCTTTTCCTGCCAGGCGGGGGTGTAGGGCTTGTCTTCGTCGTAGCTCTGAGCACAGTTGGGGTCGTCGAGGCCGTGCTCGACACCGTAGTTAGCCAGGGTCAGGTCGTAGACGCTAGCTACTTTTAGAATCTCGCCATCTTTGTTTTGAACAAGCTTCACCGGCACCTTGTAGTCGATTACTTCATCGTGTTCGGTGTGCTGGAAGTAATTGTGCTCGTGGGTCTGGCCGCCGAAATAGGGGAAGGCGACCTGTGCGATTTCATCGGCACAGTCTTTGAGGCTGAGCTTCAGCTCCAACTCTTCGCCACTGCGACCATCGCGCTGCTCAATATTCCACTTGCCACGGCCTTCTTTCGCTGAGGGCTCTCCCCAGCGATAACCCATGGAGCCCTGAGGGGAAACCAGCTGGCCATCGTGATTTACACCGATGGTTTTCCATTCCGGGTTGTTATCCTGGCCGAGGTTGTCCGCCAGGTCAGAGGCGCGCAGGAATCGGCCCTGTACCAGCTTGCCGTCGCGCTCTTCCAGGGTCACCAACATCGGCATATCGGTGGTGGTGCGCACATACTCGGTGAAGTAGGCGCTGGGCTTGTCGACGTGGAATTCTTTCAGGATCACATGGCCGAAGGCCATCGCCAGAGCCGCATCGGTACCCTGGCGCGGTGCCAGCCAGGTGTCGCCAAACTTGGAGCACTCTGAGTAGTCAGGAGTGACCACACAGGTTTTGGCGCCCTTGTAACGTACTTCACTGAGGAAATGCGCGTCCGGGGTACGGGTCTGAGGCACATTGGAGCCCCATACGATCAGGTAGTTGGAGTTGTACCAGTCGGCGGACTCGGGTACGTCGGTTTGCTCACCCCAGACCTGCGGTGAGGCGGGCGGCAGGTCACAATACCAGTCGTAGAAACTCAGGCAGTTGCCGCCGATCAGAGACAGATAGCGGGCACCAGCGGCGTAGGAGACCATGGACATGGCGGGAATCGGCGAGAAGCCGGTCACCCGGTCGGGACCGTATTTCTTGGTGGTGTAGACGTTGGAAGCGGCAATCAGCTCGTTGACTTCATCCCACTTGATCCTCACAAAGCCGCCCATACCGCGGCGCTCTTTGTAGGACTGTGCCTTGGCCGGGTCTTCGACAATACTGGCCCAGGCCTCCACCGGATCACTGTGTCTCAACTTGGCTTCGCGCCAGAGTTTTACCAGACGTTTGCGGATTTTCGGGTACTTGAGGCGGTTAGCCGAGTACATATACCAGGAGTAGCTGGCACCACGGGGGCAGCCACGAGGCTCGTGGTTGGGCAGGTCCGGGCGGGTGCGCGGGTAGTCGGTCTGCTGGGTTTCCCATGTGACCAGGCCGTCTTTGACGTAGATCTTCCAGCTGCAAGAGCCGGTACAGTTCACCCCGTGGGTAGAGCGCACGATCTTGTCGAACTGCCAGCGACGACGGTAGCCATCTTCCCAGCTGCGGTCGTCATTCGTCTTTTCCCCGTGTCCTCCGGAAAAGGGCTCTTTTTGTTTCTTCAGATATTTCAGTCGGTCCAGGAAATGGCTCATGCGGTACTCCCAGGGCATCGGCATGCGGTTAAAGCATCGGTTTACCGGGAATATAAAAGGGAGGGACGGCAGGATCACCTGACCAAAAAGGGGTAGAAAAGCGACGAACTACCCCCGAATGGGTAGGGAAACGACGCCAGGGGGCCGCTATGGTGGAGCCCTATCCCAGCAATAACAGGGCCTCTGTGCAAAAAACAGGCGTCAGGTTAAATTATGTGCAAAACTGGCGATCTTTAGTGGTACCCACAACTTTGTGCGCCAATGGACGGCACAATAGAGATCAGCCATCCACAACCGCCCCAGGGCGAAGTGAATCCGATATGCTGAACCGAATTCGACAGTCCATCGTCTACCGCATCGGCACCCTGATGCTACTCACTGTGCTGGTAGCACTGAGCTCTATGGTGGCGTCCTATATTATCTCCGATGCCGCCGAAAACGATGCCGCCGCCGTTAACCTGGCCGGCTCATTGCGGGCTATGAGCTACCGACTTGCGGCCACCGCACCCTCCGGGGATGTCGAAACCACAGCTGAGTTGGCAGATGAGGTGACCGCACGCCTGACCCGGGTCCTCAGCATTTCCGACTTCACTGCCAGCGATAACCTGCCCGCAGCCCGCAATTACCGCAAGGTAATCGAAAGCTGGGAGGGAGAAATCCGCCCACTGCTGGAGTCCATTGCCGCCGGGCGCACCTCCATGGACTCCTTGCAGTTAGCCAACCGCCTGGAGCCCTTTATCGGTGATGTGGATACACTGGTGTTTGATTATCAGACCATCGCCGAGGAAAAAATAAGCCTGCTGCGTTTGGTGCAGGTGGGCTCACTGTTTGCCATTGTGACCCTGGTGTATCTCTCTTTGTGCATTCTGCACCGCTCTGTGGAGCAGCCTCTCAAGCAGCTGACCAACCGCTCCCTGAGCATCGCCCAGGGAGACTTCAACCAAAACCGCCTGGAGATTAACAGCGAGGACGAGCTGGGGGTTTTAGCGCGCACCATCAATTATATGAGCGATGAAATTCATGCGACTCACCGGGATCTTGCCCATCGCGTGGAGCTAAAAACCTCTCAATTACAGAAGAGCCATAAAGCGCTGGACTTCCAATACCGCTTGGCACGACGGATCAGCGAGGGCCCGCTCACAGGGGCGGAGTTGGGCCAATGGCTGGGAGAGTTCGCCAATGTCGCCAGCCTGGACAACCTGGATCTGTGCCTGATGACCCCGGAGGGCGAAGCGCCCTACGAGCATCTGGTACAGGGGCTCGGCAACACTCAGTGCACTGGTAGTGAATGCCATATCTGTGTAAACACCTGCGGCCCCTCTGATGAAGACCAACAGCGCGTGTACCGATTCCCACTGGAAGTGGACAAACGCAATTACGGCGTACTCACCTGCACCCTGCCCCGAGGTGAGAGCCTTGATG
This sequence comes from Microbulbifer maximicatervae (SeqCode), assembly GCF_052467615.1. Lineage (NCBI taxonomy): Bacteria > Pseudomonadati > Pseudomonadota > Gammaproteobacteria > Cellvibrionales > Microbulbiferaceae > Microbulbifer > Microbulbifer maximicatervae (SeqCode). The sequence goes on along the minus strand of NZ_CP174319.1, from coordinate 4,763,419 downwards.
AAGAACAGCAGCAGCGCTTGGCTACCTTTGCCGACAGTGTCACTGCGGCCATCGCCATTAATGAGCGGGAGGCTCAGGAGCGCCGTGTTGCCCTACTGGACGAGCGCGCGATCATCGCCCGGGAGCTACACGATTCCCTGGCCCAATCCCTGTCCTATCTGAAAATTCAGGTTACCCGGCTCAACCGCGCCAATCGCAGTGAGCAGGTGGACAAGTCCAAGGTGGAAGAGATTATTACCGAGCTGAAAGAGGGGCTGGATTCCTCTTACCGTCAGCTACGCGAACTGCTCACCACCTTCCGCCTGCAAATAGGACCCGGCGGCCTGCGCAGTATCCTGGAGCAATCTATCCTCGCTTACCGGGAGCAGCACCCGCAAATTAATGTGCTGCTGGATTACCATCTGGACGAGGTGCCCCTCACTCCCCACGAGGAAATTCACCTGTTACAACTGGTGCGCGAAGCCTCGCAAAACGCTGTGTACCACTCCCAGGGCGACATGGTGCAGATCAGCCTGACCCAGGCCGACAACCACTCCCTCAATGTACGCATCCTCGACAACGGCATCGGTATCAGCAACGCGCCGGAGAAACGCAATCACTTCGGTATGTCGATCATGCAAGAGCGCGCCAGCAACCTGAATGGCAATCTGAATATCCGCCGCCGCGACGAAGGGGGCACCGAAGTGCGCTTCAACTTTATTCCCCTCTACGCCCGCGAGCGGGAATTGGTGTGGAAAGACGTGGGGTGATAACTCTCTACCTTTATGAAAGGTCACTCGGAACGAACACATTAGTGCCGCCCCTATCATTCGAAATCCGCCAGTATCTTTATTACTAAAAAGGGAGAAGGAGAGAATACACCGCGCTCGGGACCCTATGAGGCATGGATGCCGATTAGGAGCTTGCAGGGATGTATTCACTGCGTGTCTCGAGTGCGGTGTATTCTTTCCTTCCACCCCAGTAGTAACTATCTTCAACGACCTTATTACCTATCCAAGCGCTCTCCCATCCTGAAGCCCCTCCGACACCCAAGTAACTATCGTCAAAAATACTGACTCTTAAATTGACCCCCAAGGGCCAATAGCGAGCCCATATGCTACAAGTACTTATCGCTAGCCTATCCCGTGATTCACACCGATGACATTGGTGAATATCAGCCCCCTCGATGGCCTGGCACCCAACCATTCCATCAAGCAATGACTATATCGATTTAATAGAGAGGAGAGGTTTATGAAACTGAGTTCATTGCCCAGAGCCACTTTCTTAATGTTGGCAGTATTTCTGCTGGCTTATTCTGCATTCACGATTTCCGATAGCCATAACAAAAAAGAGAAAGATCCATCAGCTGCCAAGCATGGGGCTGGTGGTGAGAAAGCCTGGTCCAAAGCGGGCAATGACAAGATGTTCACCATCTTTAAATCTGACTTAACCACCGCTAATGAGAATATGCTCGGCAAGAAGGTGAATCCGCAAACCCCCAAAGATGCCGATGGCTTCTTTATTGGCGCCTACGACAAACAGTCACATGTGCTGCACTTTATGGTGGGCTACAGCGATCTATCAAAGGGCGGGGTGGCAATGTCGCACTTCCATATGCAATGTGCAGGCGATGGAAAAGAGCCCCCTATTTGCAAGCCGGGTAAACCTAGTGGCCCGATTATCCAGACTATCTGCGGAATGCCCAATCACCCGGGTATGGTCCCGGACTGGCCCGAGACTAAAACTGACAAGGGCAAGCACGGCCTGGCAAAAAAATGTGCTGAAGGCACCAGTGGATATATTATGGGCAAGTGGATGGTGGAGGAGCCCTATCGCAAGGCGCTAATGGATGGGAAGGTCTTTGTTAACTTGCATACCCAGCTGGACCCCAAAGGTGAGGTTTCTGGCCTGTTAACAATGGATAAGTAGATTACAAATTTACTGACGCGTCTATAAGCCAGAGTTTACTGGTGAGACAAGAAAAAGCTGGGCTTCGTTATGTACAAGCCCAGCTTTTTTATATCTACTTGAAAATTGTTAATTAACAAAAATCAGAATTTTGCTGTAAGCATCAACCAGAGCTTATCGGTATCCTCACTATATTCATCTGCATCGTAAGCGGCATACTTTACCAACGCTGAGAAATATTCATTAAACTCGTGACCGTAACTGATATTCCACTCAGTCCCGTAATCTGCTGAACCTTCATTGGCTTCAAAACTGTGGTAAGTAATTCCCAAGTCTCCCCCGGCAAGTGCCAGGCTGGCACCGAGATATAAATCTTCAACACCATCTGCTGGAGTTTCAATAAACTTATCTGTGTAGCCCTGGAATTTGTGTAGTGTCGCCAGTGGTGTGCTAAAACCCACACCGTCGTCAGAACCCAGAACTTCATAACCCAACTTGCCTTTTACCAGCCCCAATGGTGCGGCAACTTCAGCAAGGTAATAATCGGCTGCAAAATTACTGGGATTATTGCCGATATCCTCCTGGCGGGCATAACTCAGCTGAGTTTCGAACAGGCCAAAATCTCCCCGGTAAGCGGCACCGAAAGTACGGGATGAGAAGTTCTCAGCATTATCCAGGTCCAGGTTGTAGAAGAAGGCAGTTAACTTATGCGCTTCTACCAGTGGATAGCTGGCATGAAACAGTTGAATATCCCCATCCAGGTCCGATAAGTCACTGTCTTCACCAAAAATACGGTTTACGTTGTAGATATAACTGTAATCCAGCTGTAACTCCCCTTCCCCACCAAATTGGTAACGCAGGCCGTCATATGTTTGTTCATTCTGGCGCCAACCCACACCACCGATAAAACGCTGTCCATCCAGGTTAATTCGCTGTCGACCAGCAATCACCATGGAGTTGAAACCACTGTACTTTAAATAGGCTTGATTAACCTCAGTGCCCTGGGGGTCGGCAACGACGGGGTGCTCGTTATTGCCATTCACTGTGGAATTGTAATTGTCGTTGCCAATTTCACTAATGTTATCCACTTCAAAAAACGCATCAAAACCACGATAACTGCCACTGGTCCAATTCAGGCGGGTTCTCAAGGTTGAGGCAATAGCAACATCGTCCATATTGTCCTGATCAACATTTTCTATCCGGTAGCGAAGATTTACCCCCGCCTGCCCTGAAGTCAGGGCATCAGTAAGTGTGGCGCTTTCATTCTCTGCTGCAATTCCCTGAGAGCCGGAAATGCCAAGGATGATGGCCGCGATTACGGTGGATAATTTCTGTTGTTTCATTCGCCGTTCCTTTGCAAAAGATTAAGTAGAAGGCAACCGCTGAAACAGGATTCATTCCATAAAATAATTCCAATATTCAGCAGCCATCCCAGGTGCGGGGAGCATTATGCAGCTCGAGTAGCAACTTAGCTATTGATATAAATCAGTGAAATTGTCTTCTTCTAAATATATTCAGCTCTTTTACAATTTAATTTAACTGAGACACATCAACCACTTGAAATCAGATCTTCCATAGCTAAATAAAATAGAAAAAAACAGCTTAATGGAACATTTTGAACAAATTTAACTAATATAGGTATTAAAAAATCATAATAAACACCAGTTACTATGAGTGAAATAAAAGAGTAATACCATTAGGCCGGCTCAATAAACCAAATAATTTCAGCTTAAACATTTGCAAGAATAGTATTTAACGCTAAAACTAATATTTAAAATCTATCCAAAGAAAAAACCTAAGTGGGAGGAGAGTTATGTCTGACTATACCGTATCTTTCTTTAGTCCAGTTACACAGGAAAGAGCTTATCTGGCAGTAACTGAACAAATGCCTAAGTGGTGGACTCCCACAAGCGCTCCGTTCTTGGCAGTTGACGATATCGCCAAAACTGGATTTACAGGGAAGTCATATTGGATATTTCGCGCCAAAAAATTAATACCTATGCAGCTGATAGAACTCGAATGTATACAGTCTTTTATGATCTCAGAATATGTTGATGATCCCAAAGAGTGGGAAGGAACCACACTACGTTTTGAATTTAGCAGTGCCAACAATGGAACCGAAATCATATTCACTCATATTGGCCTATCCCCTGACATTAAATGCTGGGATATGTGTAAGAGTGGTTGGGACCACTATCTACTCGGCAGCTTGAGGGACTTCCTGGAAAGTGGTGATGGCAGGCCAAATAGTTATTAATATCGCGGGGCAGAATACGTGACACCGTTTGCGTATTAATACTTGAACTAACCTGGCCGTAACAAAAGAAAAGATCAATAACTACGAAAACCAATAGTCAGTTATTGATTTTGACAATTGTAAAAACTATGGAATTTTATACGGACTTGACTAACTAAACGGTACTTCAAAATCCATGCTATGCATTATTTTTAATAGTAAAAGTAGATAAGAGCTTAAACTTGCAGCAATCCCCATCAAGGGATGGGGATTGCCAGACTTAATCAAGTGTACTTGAGTTTATAACTCTTCAAGGGTATCCGACAGCACACCCAACTCCATATCTACGTTTTTCACGTTCATATGAGATGGTCCTGCACTCACCGGATCCCAGCCATCCTCACCTTCTAAACGCTGGCAGAGTTCATCTATCTCGCAGATAACACCATCATTATCGACATCAGTACCAGCCATCACACCAAAGCCTGATTCCGAGGTCGCATCCAAAGATGGTGAGGTGTAACTATAACTTCCCAGCTCAGGATCATAAGTTGCCATCACCCGACCAACAGCTTCGCCAGTTGCAATATCTACAAACTCCACATATATGGCACCAGCATAAGAATTTGAAGCAACATCCTCACTGGCAATCTGCACCGACACCCACAGATCAAATCGGGTATCTGTAGATGCTGTAAAGCTGACGGTGCCGGTATAGCGTCCGGCTTGCATGGCATCGGTATCTACAGTAACTCGATAACTACCAAGTCCGCTTGATTCCTCATCCAGGTAAGTAGCACTTAACCAAGAGTCTGACACGCTAACTTCAGCCACCGAAACTCCCGATGTATCGGCGAGCAGCTCAATATCCAGCTCGGTCTGGGTCCACAACTCTCGCTGGTGGCCATTCTCGACATAAAGGCGACCAGCCATAGTTGAGCCAGTGGCCTGGGCTCTTGCCGAGGCAACAGCGAGCTCCGCATCAATTTCACCATATCCGTAAAAGGCATCCGGTGTCTCGCCGTATGAAACCTTGAAGTCTGTGACTAACCCATCAAAGTCGTCGGGAGTCATTGACTCCCACTCCTCTTTCATAAGAGCAATAACACCAGCCACGTGAGGTGCGGCCATGGAAGTGCCCTGCATCCCCGTATAGGTAAATTCTATTTCCCCACTTTCAGTTTCTTGCCCGACCGTGCTAATCACACCACCGTCGGCATTGAACTCTCCTGTCTCCCCCCCCGGCGCAGTCAAATCAACAACGGAGCCATAATTGGAGTACCAGGCAGATTCGCCCCCCTCTCGAGTCGCAGCTACCGTCACAACCCCGTCTAGGCCTGCTGGTGAGTAATTAGTAGCATCATCTGTAGAATTACCGGCAGCCGCAACCACTATGACACCCGCCTCACGAGCTGCGCTTACCGCATCCTGCAAGGTCTGGGAGTAGCCCCGCCCACCAAGACTCATATTGATAACATCTGCTTTGCGATCGGGGACTGTGCCAGAATCATTGGTAAGGCCCGCTGCAAAATATATGCCTTGTGCGATATCATAATCACTCCCGCCGCCGTAGCCGAGTACCCGCACAGGCATAATCTTGGCGTTATAAGCAACCCCTGCAATACCGACGCCGTTATTGGCCGTTGCTGCGATAGTGCCCGCTACATGGGTTCCGTGCCAAGAGTCAAAAATGCTGTTGGGATCGTCTCCCGGATCTTCTGGATTAGAGTCAATACCGTCCCCATCCAGTGCTGCTCCGCTATCACTAATCATGTCGTAGCCAGAAACTAACTGGCCCTGCATATCAGGATGCCCGGATAAAATACCCGTATCCAATACCGCGACAATTGCCCCTTCACCCGTAGAAGTTGTCCATGCATCTGATACAGCAATTTGCGAGTAGTGCCACATTCTGGGGTAAAGTGGGTCGTCAACTGACTGACTTTGGCGAATACGGTTTAATTCCACATACTCAAACTGACCGGTGGCATGGAGGCCCTTAAGTGCATCAATGGTCTCCAACTTGAACTGCACTTCACTAGGAACTTTTATTCCAATGCGGCTTAAATCTGTAACAGTGCCGGTTGCCTTAGCCTTACCAAACCCAATTGCAGCTTGATTAGCATCTAACAGCATCGGTCGATGAGTTCCAGAACTTCCCTTAATCGCACCCACTGAGTCCAGCGCTTGTATACCAGCAGCTTTAAGACTGGGCTTAAGACGAGCTACTAGCTGATTGGCCACAAAATTGTCACTAGCCCGGATTCCTTTTCTTGCACCGGCAACCGTCGGAACTGAAGACAATCGCATTCGGTATGCTGAGGCACCCCAGTAAGCATGTGTAACTACATAGTAAGTACCGTCTTCAGGTACCAGCACAGACTCCTCATCTTCAACACCATATGAACCTTCTACCCAATTTCCAGATTCATCGATGAGATACAGGTCAATATCTGCACTGCCATCATTCCACTCCTGCATGTGGAGGAATACTTCTTGATTCTTTTTTAGGGTAGTGAGATAAAAATCGTACCGACTTTCCTCGGAGCTGCTATCTAATCGGCTTACAAAACCAGACACTTCGCTAATACTTGAAATTGCCTGTGCATCTTTCATGAGGTTATTAGGCATGTGCTCGGTGTTTGAATCATTGGTGTCGCTATCAACAAATACACCCTGCAAAAGCGACAACTGGCCCGAGATAAGAAACTCTCCGTTGCTGACGATTACGCTAATAGATTGTTCACTAGTCAGCCCCGTTTGATCGTCCACCACAAGATGAACTTCATATTCTCCGTTTTCTTGGTATTCATGCTCGGGCTGTACACCCTCACCGGTATTACCATCACCAAAGTCCCAAGTGTAGAGTAATTCGCTACTTTCCACATCAGTACTTTCTGATGCATCAAACTTAATTGAACGAGATTTAACATCTGGTTGGCTGTACGAAAATTTTGCAACCGGTTGTGAATTTTTTAGTGCTGTAAACGTTATCTCGGCTGTATCCGTGGCTCCATCATTATCAGTTACGGTCAGCTTAATCGTGTACTCCTGATCTGCGGTTTCGTCTGCATAAAAAGTATGCTCGACATCCTTCCCGTTAGCACTACTACCATCGCCAAAATCCCAGTCGTAGCTATTAATATTGCCATCACTATCACTGGAAGCAGATGCATCAAAGCTAACAACAGCTGGTGAGAGCCCTGATTCAGGAGATAAAGTAAAACTGGCTACTGGTGCCTGATTCGATTCAGATGTTGATGACCCTCCGCCACCACATGCCGTTATTATCAGAGCTAGCATAGGAACCGCTAACTTTAGGAAATTAGTGCTCATTCCTATAAATTCCTTTTATAAGTTTGTAAAAAGTTCATCAAGAAAAAATGTCGCAGAAAGAGAAATTAAAAAAGATATTCGCTAGTCTGAGCATTAATGCCAAAATCAGTACCAAAGCACCTCTAACGCTTGCAGAAATCTCCTTTATTTTCCTTGTAGGATGAGTAAGAAAAAGCTTCTTTGAGGGGGGCTATGATAACCTAAAACTATTTTCATCCGATAACTATATTTTTCTCTGAAGAGCTTTAAGTATCACCAACCCAAACCTCCCAGTCATTGTCACAAAATTTTGTTAACTGTATTTCCGTACCAATAACATTCCTAATTACCTCGATATTGGTCAGAAGATGTGGGCTAGGATTTATAGTGCGAAAACGACCACCAGTGCCCAGGGCCATCGGCAGTAACAACTGATCAGCCAAATACTCACCAACCGGCACGCTAGAGTTTAAATATCTCTGCATTTGTGAGATTCCACGCTGTGCAACTCGCTCGGCACTCAGCCCCTGCTCACCCGTAGATTCAAAAACTTCTGTCACTTTTTCAAATTGCAACCGCAACGATAATAAGTTACCCGGCCCCTGGGATTTCACCTGCCTTTGATGCAATTGCTCCGATGGCCATTCGCACTTTCTGTGCACCTGTGCCAGTTCACGCTGGGCCACATGAGCGGGAATATAGGCAGAGGTGGCAACTGCTTCGCGATTCAGAAGTTCGCCGCGTTCCGTCAGTTCCAGCTTTGACCACTGTGATAACGGCTGGACACGAGCACGCCAAGAGCCCCCTCCGGCGGGGTAAAAGCCATAATCATCCAGAGCCACTTCTACACCTGCGCCCATACGAGCCAACAAAGGCAAATAAGCATGGACCATAAAATCGAAACTGGGAGCACTTTTATTATGGGTGCCACCTTCGAAGCGCAACTCACTGGCACTATCGGCCAATAATAGCGGTAGCAACACGGTTTGAAACACCAAACTGGTACTACCGGCCGAACCAATAGGAAAGTGGTATTTACCGGGACGCACTTTTCCCGGTGCAAAAGTAATTTCCGAAGCACCCAATTGTTCGCCGCTGACTTCGGCATGGCTAATCGCTTTGGCTGCTCGCAAGCAGGCTAGGTGCTGACGCAACAAACCGGGTTTTTTACGACCTGCTCGAATATTCTTAATTCGAACCGGTACCCCTAAACAAACAGACAAGGTGAGGGAAGTCCGCAAAATCTGTCCGCCGCCCTCCCCCTGGGCGCCGTCTATCTCAATCACTATCTAATTCCTTAAAATTTACATCTTTCTTTGGTGAATGGCGCCTTTAAGCCGTAGGGCGTAACTTCACCAACTCATTCATCACCCCATCGAGACCGCCATATACGGAAATTTTATCGATGCGGGTACTGACTCTCTCCAGAGCTTCCAGTTCTTTCAAGCGCAACAGTACCGGGTTGTTATCCATCAGCTTGGCGGTATTGTGCAGAGATCTCATTGCTTGGGTTTCTTCTCTGCGCTTAATCAGATTTGCCTCAGATTCCTTCTGTGCTTCTACAACCTGATTAAGGATCATCTTCATGTCGCCGGGCAAAATAATATCCTTGACCCCCACACTGGTAAGCTCAATACCATATTTCGCCAGCTTGTCGCGGATGCCGGTCGCAATCACAATGTTCAGTCTGTCCTTATCGGCCAGAAGGCTATCCAGGGTTTGAGTGCCTACCGCCTCGCGCAAGTGCAGCTGCAATTCGCGATAAATATAACCTGTACTATCGCTGAGCTTTAGCGCTACTTTTTTTGCATCTGCAATTTTGTAAGCACCAGTCAAGTTGATACGCAGGCTGACCCGATCCTTGGTCAGGATTTCCTGGCCGCTGACTTCGATGGTTTTTAACCGCAAGTCCAGTACCTTGACCTCGATAGAGCGGTTGTATTTCCAGTAGCCATAACAGCCGGGCTGTAACACCTTTTCCAACTTACCGTTGACCATTAACAGGCCCACGTGCTCATCGGGAATCTCGTTGTAGCTTACCGCCTGAAGGGCGGTGCGCATTTGTCCAGCACGTACACCTCGCCCCAGTAAGCCCAGGACTTTTTTATCGATGGCGTATTCCTCAGAAATGTCCACGATTTCCACCCGCACGGATTCACCGCCCTTCCACACAGCACGAAAAGTACCCGGTGGCAAAATATCGACCAAGTGATTATCCCGGTAAAACAATCCCACCTGATGGTCTGACAATTCATAGGATTGCAGGTATTCACCAAGGATCTCACCATAGGTGTTTAACAAAAATTTGGCTTTGATTTCACCGAATACCACATCGGTAATATCATAAGTTTCTGCCCGTACATCACCGGACAATAGGGATATACGATGGCTGCCAGGTGGCAGCACCCCTTCAAAACGGTTGCGGCGAAATAGCAACACTCGCTCGCTATCCGCAACATCCACGTTCTTCCATATTTTGAACAGAGATATCATGGTTCTTATCTTTTATTCCGTTTCCATACTGCGCTACCCCATTGGGCCGCAAGGGTGGGGCCCGTCCAGCGACAGGTGGTAAACCGTTTGTGCCGAGTGGGCCCCAGCGGCAGAGGAATTACGATTTTCTCCACTTGGCTCCCCCTGAGCCTACAGCCAAAATCCTTGGCCAGGAGACACAATCATAAATCTTGCCGCTGGATCGCACAGGGCAGACCCACGATTAACGACACAGTTGCCAGAGTGCCTCCGCAGTAAATCGCTAAATCCTATTTACCGTATCAAGAGGCTTTCGGACCCCAGGTAGATTTTTAATGGGGAGTCGAACCCCAGGCTCTCGCCTCTTTCCAGGTCGTTTGGATAACGATGGGACTTTGACAGGAATCGAACCTGCTACCAATCGATAAGTTATCGACTGCTCTACCAAGTGAGCTACAAAGTAGGCGTTTGAACTTCTATCCCGTGGGTACACCTGCCGCCATAGGCGGTGGTGCCGGGCCGGAATTCAGAACCGGCTCCGCTGACGGGCTAAAGGCCTCAAACTCGGTTGCGGCAACCCGGCAAATTCGCCCGGCAACCTGCATGCTTTGGCAATTGCTTTAGTTCGGCCGATCCCTGGCCTAAAATGCGTCAGCCTTTGACGCAAACCACTTGCTTGAGGGTGTAAACGATTTCCACCAGGTCTTTCTGTGCTGCCATAACCTTTTCGATAGGTTTGTAGGCCGATGGGGTTTCATCGATCACACCCTCGTCTTTTCGGCATTCCACATCGGCGGTGGCCGCGCGATGCTCTTCCAGGGAGACCAGCTTTTTGGCCTTGGTACGGGACATCACTCGTCCGGCCCCATGGCTACAGCTACAGAAGCTTTCTTCGTTACCCAGCCCCCGCACAATAAATGACTTGGCCCCCATACTACCGGGAATAATACCCATTTCGCCGGCACGCGCTCTTACAGCGCCTTTCCGGGTCACCAACACATCTTTGCCATAATGATGCTCGCGGGAAACGTAATTGTGGTGACAATTCACCGCTTCCATCCGTGCCTCAAAATCCATCCCCAGGGCCTGCTTCACCGCGCTAATAGTTCGCACCATCATTACTTCGCGATTGATACGGGCAAACTCCTGCGCCCACTCCACCGCCTGCACATAGTCATCAAAATGCTCTGTACCTTCCGGGAAATAGGCCAGGTCACTGTCCGGTAAGTGGATATGCCAGCGCTCCATATCCCGCTTGGCTTTCTCAATAAAGTAAGTACCTATTCGATTTCCCACTCCCCGAGAGCCACTATGCAACATCAACCACACGCTACCCTGTTCATCCAGGCACATCTCGATAAAGTGATTGCCTGTGCCGAGTGTTCCCAAGTGATTGATATTATTAGTATTTTTTAATACTGGATGCCTCTCTTTGAGCAGTTCAAACTGGGCGGCAAGAGGCACCCAACCGGCAAGTGCATCGTCCGGTGGGTTCTCCCAGGCCCCCTTGTCCCGCCCTCTCCCCCGGTGTCGTCCAGTGCGGCCGTGGGGCACAGCGCGCTCGATGGCGCTGCGCACTCCAGCCAGGTTGTCCGGCAGTTGCGCCGCCGTCAGGCTGGTGCGAACCGCCATCATGCCGCAGCCAATATCCACCCCTACGGCAGCGGGAATTACTGCCCCTAGAGTTGGGACCACGCTGCCAATGGTGGCGCCTTTGCCTAGATGTACATCAGGCATCGCCGCGACCCATTTATGGACGAATGGCATCTGCGAGATATTTTTGAGCTGCGCTTTGGCTTCATCTTCAAAAGGCACACCCAGGGTCCAAGACTTAATCGGTACCCCACCTGCCTGCATTACTTCATATGGCATTGGTTTCATCTTCTACTCCTTTTGAAACCGCGCTTGGTATTCATGTGTTTCATTTAGTTATTGATATAGCGAATTGGGTGCCAACTTTTGCAGACAACTGAAAAATACTTGTAACCTATTGTTTTTTAACGATTTATTTTTTATCTCAGGATTTTTTAGTAGAATTCTTGAGACAGGGGATTCATAAATATCTATCTTTTTTGATAGTTAAATCATATTTTAGATAGCATGAAGACAATCGCTATCAGTATTCTCGGTACCAGCAAGGACCGGCGCGGCAAAGGCGACAAGCGCTGGGATAAATGGCGCCCAAACATTTCCATGTGCCAGCACGATGACCTATTGATCGATCGGCTGGAGCTCCTTTTCGACAACCACTCGAGAAGCCTGGCTGACCAGGTCACAGAAGATATTGCGCGGGTCTCTCCAGAGACCGAAGTGGTCCACCACCGGGTGAATTTCAATGACCCTTGGGATTTCGAGAGCGTGTATAGCAATCTGCTGGATTTCGCCCGCGCCTATAGCTTCAAGCCGGATGACGAGCAGTACCTGGTGCATATCACCACCGGTACCCATGTAGCTCAGATCTGCTTGTACCTGTTAACAGAGGCGGGGTATTTCCCCGGGCGTCTGCTGCAAACTTCCCCGGCGCGAAAGAACAGTAGCTTGCCGGGCGAATACCAAATCATCGATTTGGACCTGTCCAAATACGACCAGATTGCCTCGCGCTTCCAGAGGGAACACCAGGAGGGCACCACCTATCTGAAGGGGGGAATCGAGACCAACAATCTCGCTTTTAACCAGATGATCGAGCAGCTGGAGCAGGTATCGATTCGCTCCGACGCCCCCATACTAATTACCGGTCCCACAGGGGCAGGTAAGTCCCAGCTGGCCCAGCGTGTCTTTGAACTACGCAAGCAGCGGGGCAAGCTGGAGGGTGGCCTGGTAGCCGTTAACTGCGCCACCCTGCGCGGCGAAAATGCCATGTCCGCGCTGTTCGGCCATCGTAAAGGCGCCTATACCGGTGCCACCACCCACCGTCCAGGCTTGCTAATGGAAGCAGATATGGGCCTGCTGTTTCTCGATGAAATCGGTGAGTTGGGATTGGACGAGCAGGCCATGTTATTGCGTGCGATTGAGCACAAACGCTTTATGCCTTTCGGCTCTGATAAGGAAGTAAGCAGTCACTTCCAGCTGATCGCCGGTACCAACCGGGATCTGGTACAGCTCTGCCAAGAAGGTAAATTTCGCGCGGACCTGCTCGCCCGTATCGATCTGTGGACCTACCGACTGCCCTCTCTACGAGAGCGTATTGAAGACCTGGAACCCAATATAGATTTTGAGCTGGAGGCTTTCTCCAGGAAATCCGGACACCTTGTCAGTTTTAATAAAGCAGCACGGGAAAAGTACCTGAGTTTTGGGCGCTCCCGCGAGGCCAGCTGGTCTGCGAACTTTCGCGATCTTAACGCCAGCATCCTGCGTATGGGTACCCTCGCCGACGGTGGGCGTATCACGACTCAGGTAGTGGAAGAGGAAATCCATAGGTTGCGAATTAAATGGCAAAACCCACTAACAGATTCATCGCTACCCCTTGCCCGTATCGAAACACTGTTGGGGCGTGACCACATCGAGCAGATGGATTACTACGAGCAAATCAAACTAGCTGGGCTAATTCAGGTTTGTGCAGAGTCCAATTCGATGGCAGAGGCCGGACGCAAATTATTTCAAGTAAGCCGCACCTCAAAAAAATCCAACAACGACTCACACCGGGTACGCCAACTTTTAGATAAATACGGTCTTAAATTCGACCAGTTGAATAAAACATAGAGGCCCTCTGGCATCTTTTTTTGTTAGTCTGATTCCAAAAGCCGGACGCTGGATCATGGGATGAGATACACCTATTTAACGCCTTTTATTTTCTTACTCAGCGCCTGTGAGCCAACCCAGTTCGCAGGTGGTACCGCCTTACCAGATGGCTCTGTTTACAAAGGCGAGATGCTTAACGGTCTGTTTCATGGGCAGGGTCAGCTCGAATGGCCCAATGGCAGCCATTATCGTGGCGACTTTCAAGAAGGCCGCATGACAGGTGAAGGTGAGTTAACTGGAAGTGATGGCTGTAGCTATGAAGGGGAATTCCTCAATGGAGAGCCCCACGGCAAAGGTCGCTATAGTTGCGATGAAACTGAGTGGGCGGGAGAGTTCCATGAAGGGGAGCTGCAAAGCGGTACTTTAAATTGGGATGAAGGTGGGAGTTATCATGGTGAGTTTTTAAACTTTGATCCCCACGGCGAAGGCAAACTCACTGCAGAAGATGGCAGCTTTTATCAGGGCAGCTTTGAAAACGGTTTTTTAATACAAGGTAGCTATTCGGATAGCGATGGTCATCGTTATACCGGCAATTTCGAATACGGCTCCTATTCCGGCGAAGGTGAACTCACACAGCCCGACGGTACGATTATCCGTGCTACTTTCCGCTATGGAGAAGCAGAAGGTGAAGGTGTGCGAATTATTGCCGATGCTGAAGGTAACAAAATTGAAGAGCCTGGTTATTTCTCCGATGGCACTTATTACCCCAGCGAAGACGCCTGGCGCGCACAGACGGATATTCCCGGTGCCCAAGTAGAAGCCAGGCTCTACAGTGAGAGTGAGCGCTTACAAAGCGCCATAGCCGCCCTCCCCTCACAGCGGCCCGGCGTACGCGATATTTACACCCTACTGATAGGTGGTGACGGTACCTCTCCAGTATTTGCCAGGGAGCTGGACTGGGTGGCAGAGCGCCTCGATGAAGCCTTTAGCATTGACCAACGTATGCTACGCCTCAGTAACGGCGGCGGATACGGTTTCCCCCTGGCTACCCGCACCAGTATCCAGGAAAGCCTCAATGCTATTGATCAATTAATGGACCCCAAAGAAGATTTACTTCTTATACACCTGGTCAGCCATGGTGCTCGAAATGGAGATTTCAAAATTGCCGAGGGGGAGATTCCCCTAAATGATTTCTCACTGAAAGATGGGCAACGATTGCTGGACAATATTAACGCCCAGTACCAGTGGATCGTTGTTTCAGCCTGCTTTTCCGGTCAATGGGTAGAAGCCCTACATAGCCCCAATCGGGTCATCTTTACTTCGGCCGCTGCGGATCGCAGCTCCTTTGGATGTAGCGATGATTCCGAGCGCACCTGGTTTAGTTCCGCGCTTTACGGTGAAGCCCTCAATCAGGGAGTGAATAATCCTGAGGCATGGTTTGAAGCCGCCAAGTTAAAAGTAACCGAGATGGAACAGGAACAGGGGATTAAAAGAAGCCGCCACTCCCTGCCCCAATATTCTGTGGGAGAGAATTTCCTAATGTGGTGGCATGGAAAAAAATCGATTTATTAATTTTGGAATTCCAGTACAAACCGACTAAAAAATTATTTTTGGTACTAATCACTATCTACCATAATACCAAGCGAAAGGAGATACCTTCTTGGAGTTCGCTAGCCTCTCTGTAGAATTATTGTTTATTTTGTTTTTCGTTGCCGTTATTGCGGGCCTACTTGATACACTAGCAGGTGGGGGCGGCCTGATAACTGTACCGGCTCTTATTCTTAGTGGCGTCCCGCCACTAGCTGCCTTGGGCACCAATAAATTACAAGGCAGTATTGGTACTGCAACTGCTACCTACATGATGCTTAAAAACAACAAGATCAGTTGGAATGGAATCAAAAATCTAATGCTATTTGCCTTTATTGGCGCAGCCATGGGCACAATAGCAGTACAGTTCATCAATACTGATGTTTTGTCATTTATTATCCCTGCTGTTCTTTTATTTATCGCTATTTATTTTATAGTTTCTCCATCCCTTACTCACAGTAGTACTAAACCCAAGGTCTCAAGAAAGAAATACCAATATGGCGTAATCCCATTTATTGGTTACTATGATGGTATGTTTGGCCCCGGAACTGGATCATTTTTTGCCTTATCAGGCGTTGCCTGTAGAGGACAGGATTTACTAACCTCCACGGCCAATGCAAAACCTCTCAATTTTTCCACTAATATCGCATCTTTAATCGTATTCTTATTTGCCGGTCAAATTTTTTGGGTTGCGGGAATCTTAATGATGATTGGACAAGTTATAGGTGCCTGGCTGGGATCTCATTTTCTATTTAAAATTAATCCTGGTTATTTACGGGGAATGGTAGTTCTTATGTGTGGTGGAATGTTAATAAAATATATCCACTCTATGGGATGGATAGATTATATCTTCTGAAGGGTATGGAGGTGGCTGGAACTCAGAAAAATCAGATTAAACATTAATACTTTGGATTGTTTTATGGAGCATCTAAAAAGATCTTTAATGAACTTCTTTTTTAAGCTCCATCAACTCCTTCTTGATCTCGGTGATTTGATTCGATAGCTTGCTCTCAAAACCCTCATTGATTATCGACATATACTGCTCAAACCGGCTCTGTTTTATTAGATATTCTAATCTCTCTAGCAATTCATTATTGGAAACTCTTCTCCTGGCTCGTTTCCTGGTAAATTTTATCAGTGGCTTTACCCAATCAGGCAGTCGATAATAAGTATTTTGAAAACCTCTGCTCAAGGAGTATCTAAAACCATTTTGCCGTATATAGCTAGATAGCTTTGGTGGTAGCAACCTATAAAATAGATTTAAATATTTATCTATCTTATTGCAGTCAGAATACCACTCTTTCACCAAACTCTGCTTATCTCTGTCCAACTTCAGATTGCCCAAAGCTTCATTAAATTCTCTTTCTGTATATTTTCCGACTAACTTTGATTTGGTTAATAGAGAAATTACTTTTTTATCACCATAAAGCGGTCGTAATTCTATCAAATACAGCAACCAACATCCCAGAAGATCATTCTTATAATCCGCATAACTAGCATTTTTTGTTAAGTAGTCAAATACAAAATGGTATTGATTCACCAATCGCTGAACCATTAGATCACTTTTCTTTTCATCCATGTTGACTAAACTATACGACCCAATTTCTGACAAAACTAATATTGATTTAGCCTTGACGGTTGTTATCCAATGTAGAGAGTGACCATTAACGCAGGAACCCAAAATAAATTCGGATATTTTATTTCCACAAACAAAGTCCCTGCGATAAAACCTCCTGACATTTATAGAATTTATTTTTAAAACAAAACTGGATTTATCACCAATGGATTCTGAGAATTTTTGTAGGGGTTTATTATGGCTAAAAAATACTACATCTGGATTCTCACTATTGACTATATCCTGTAATTTAGGGATCAATGTAGGGTACCAACAATCTCCCTCATCGATAAATCCAATATACTCTCCAAAAGTATTTTTTACTCCAAATTCAAAAATTAGCTGGTCATCAATCTGTGAAGTACTCGGAATATGAATACTTCGAATTCTGGGCATTGAACCTGTAAAGTTATTAATCCGGCTTCGCTCATCATTTTCGCAAAAATGAAGAACAAGTATCTCTATGTCCTTGTACTGCTGTCGAATAATACTCTGCAGACAGTTATTGAGATAGACACCGCTAGACTTTGAAATAACGACAATCGAAATCATGCTCATACCACTGAAGTTCGGTAATCTAATACAGAATTAGCAGTATCTGGATCTTTGTCAAAGAGCATTCTCAAATCCGCATTACTCAATGATAGAAAAGATCTTGTAAACTGAGATTGAAAGCTCCCCCTATACTCTTCGTCAAGATTACGCCAGCACCAGTTAAACAATGCTAACTTGCTTTTGACATACAAGTGGTAAAATCTATCTCTAA
This sequence comes from Microbulbifer maximicatervae (SeqCode), assembly GCF_052467615.1. Lineage (NCBI taxonomy): Bacteria > Pseudomonadati > Pseudomonadota > Gammaproteobacteria > Cellvibrionales > Microbulbiferaceae > Microbulbifer > Microbulbifer maximicatervae (SeqCode). Next base: position 4,745,863 of record NZ_CP174319.1, on the reverse strand, counting down.
GATTAATATTCTTATTAAAGAAGTCTTCAACCTCATCAAAAACCTGTAATACAGATGTACGCCGTGCATCTGAAATATTTGACAGCCTATTTCCTGTGGAATCTACATTATGAATACAAAAAGGGGATTCAAATAATGCAATATCTTTAGCATTTGTGAGCAAATTCCAATGTGCTAACACATCATTATGTACAGGCGTTTGTGAAAATCTAAGGGAAACCCTTTTTGCATAACTGGTTTTAATCAATCTATTCCAAGGGAAGGGTGTTAAACATAGAATGCTATCATGATCAAAAGTGGAAAAAGTCCTGTTACCAAAGGTTCTAATCGCTCTGTAGAAAATGAAATTGTCATCACCTGCCATACCGAGATTAATAGTGCTTCCTGGAAATCTACACTGATAGGCCATCAACAAAACATCACTGTTAACTTTTGTAGCAATTGAAACAGCTCGATCCAACATATTTGGGAGGATTAGATCATCGGCATCAAAAAATAAAGTCAGCGGTTCAGCTATTTGATCGAGAGCACTATTCCTACAATAGCCTGCCCCATTGTTGCCATCGCTTAAAATAATTTTATATGGGATTCTATTTTTCTGAAGAAAATCAGCGGCCAACCCAACCGTGGTATCTGAGGAATTATCGTCAGATAAATAAATTTTTACATCAGTCGTATTATTATGAACAATAGAATTCAACGTATTAACAATATTATTTTTTTCATTGTATGTTGGTATCACCACCCCAACTTTACTGTTAGGCATACAAATTCTCTTTATAATTCTCTCAATTATCCCAAAGCAGCAGAATTAAATGCAAACACAATAAATAAATTAATTTGAATATAATCAAGTCTGATAAAGGCTGTACCACTTAAAGTAGACAGCTATACACCTTTTTTCAAACTTATTAATCGATAATTTGCTTAAGCTAGATGCTTTCGGGAAGGCTAGGGTATGTAACAAGAGAATTAGACGCCTATTCAAGGCGCCTAAATTTTCCAGAACCAACTCTTAGAGTTTTGATTAGGTGCTATATGGCAAGAATAATATCTTCAATCGGTTTATCAAATTTTATTAAATCGTTATTTTTCTCATCTTTATAAAGCTTGATATAAGCTTTAAACATAGCTGAAGGTGATTCCTGTAAAAGTGAAATCAGATAATCCCTACCCTTTAACTCTTCGACTCTATTGCCGATATAGAAACCTACAAAATATAGCGGGCTATCCCATACTGCAGAAAAACCCAAATGATAGATTTTGTCAAAGTCTAAACTTGAGTCAATGCATGCACGAAAAAGCATTGTTTCAAATAAAACAAAGTTACTATCTATTCGCTGTAAATTTCTTTTAAATTTTTTCTTAAACCATTCTGTGTACTCTTTTCCGTCTATAACATTTAATGGAGAACCCACAATAGAGGCTATACCCTCCAGACGGGTTTGATTTAAGATTTTCTCACAATTAGAGTCTGGATTTTTTCCCTTTCCATAAAAATTGGACTGAACAACATGATATAACTCATGCGTTGAAAGTGTCAGTAAACCTTCATAATCTCCTTTAAAATACTGCAGCGCAATATAAAAGTTATCATCTTGGGCCCAACCGTCAGAAGTTCCCCCAACTACCATAAAAATATTGGTATCAAAGGAAATATCTTTAGGAGAATAATCACCAATTCCCCTCTTTACACTATTTAAATATTGCTGAGGGTTGCGCTTTATTATCTTGAGTATATCTTCAACTTCGGACAATCGTTCATTTAACTGTTGAAATCTAAAGGGATCATCTTTAACTGGATTACCTTCAACAACATCGATCAAACTAGACCGAAATGACTCAGCATTGGCTTTATTGTCAAATCTTGAGGTTTGATGGATCGTTGCTTGTATACCCTGCAAGCTCATCAGCTTATCTAATTGATTATCAGATACTTTGTCTCCAGATAAAATATCAACTAATCTATCAGCACTCTCAAAATCAATTGTTATATTATCAGTTACTTTCGCTGAGGAAAAAGCCATAAGGCTTATCAGTGACAAGCCTAAAAAAATCACCCACTTAAAGATATTCATTTTACCTCTCATAAAAATGTAAAAGAGAAGAATAACCAGGTATTCAACCTGAAAAGATTGCTTATTGTGTGATTATTAGACCTTTTTTGCCAACACAACCTCCACTCCAAATATGAGACAAAAAGATTGCAGTTTGTGCCACTAAAGGAGCTTGTGTTTTCAGCTATCTAAAAGAAAGTTTTACTTACGACAGAGGACATCTTGAAAAGATTGAATCCCACCCACAGGTTGTGAATGGGATTCAGGGTAGGCTTAGGCAGACTTCTGCTCTTCAATAAAGCGCTGCATCCGCTCTTCCAGCATCGAAAGAGGCAAAGCACCATTACTTAGCAGTGCATCGTGAAATGATCGCAAATCAAACTTATCGCCAAGCTCTTTTTCCGCAAGAGCTCGCAGCTGTCGAATTTTAATTTCCCCCATCTTGTAAGATAGCGCCTGACCCGGCCAGGATATATAGCGATCTACTTCTGCACGTACATTAGCCGGAGAGAGGGATGTATTATTGGAAAGAAAGTTTAATGCCTGCTGTCGTGACCACCCCTGAGAATGAATGCCAGTATCAATTACAAGGCGTGCGGCACGCCACATTTCATAGCTGAGTCGCCCAAAGTGCTCATAGGGAGTGGTGTACAGTCCCATCTCTTTACCCAGTCGCTCTGAATAAAGGGCCCAACCTTCTCCATAAGCACTCAGATAAAGGTTGCGACGAAAGTCCGGTACATTCTCAAGCTCTTGCGAGAGAGCATTTTGTAAATGATGGCCCGGTACTGCTTCATGCAAGGTAAGAGCAGGTAGCTCATACAAGGGACGCTGGTCCAGCCCGTGAGTATTCAACCAGTAGGCACCACCGCGAGTACCGCCAATGGCGGCTGGATTATAGGAGGCCGTAGTGTAGTTAGGTGCTATTTCACTGGGAACTGGTACCACGCCATAGGGAGTACGCGGCAGTAAGTTAAAGAACTCCGGCAATACATAGTCAATACGCTTGGATATATAGGCCGTTTCCTTGAGCAGCTGTTCCGGCGTTTTAGCGTAAAACTGTGGGTCTGTGCGCAGGAATTGGGTGAATTCTGTAAAGCTGCCCTTAAAGCCTGACTCCTTGATCAGGGCTTTCATTTCCGCACGGATTCTCTTCACTTCTGCAAGGCCCGTGCGATGAATCTCCGCAGGGTCCAGATCCAGGGTCACGTAGTAGCGGATGTTGTGGCGATAGTAGTCACTACCACCAGGCATCTGTTCAGCACCCAAAGTCTTTGTGGCCGCCTTCAGGTAGTCGCCCTCAAGGAAATCCGCTACTCGTCCAAATGCGGGAATAGCTACTTGCTTAATCACAGCTAAGCCCTGCTCTCGCAGACGCTTCTGATCATCGGGCGCGATGTTTTTCGGCATCTCAGCAAAAGGCTTATACAAGCTGCTTTTACTGGGATCTTTATATACTTGAGCGCGAACAGTTGGCGCTATACCTTCTACAACGATTTTGGGCAACACAAAGCCAGAGCGAATACCTTCGCGCATATTGGCAATGTTCTCATCGAAGTAGCGACCAAATTCACCGATACGGGCAATATAGTCCTCGTAATCGGCGATATCCCTCATCGCCAAACCACTATTTGCCTCAAGCGCACTTGCGTAAAAACTTGAGAAGGTGTTTAGGGGAATTCGGTCGAGAAACAGTTCCTCTTCCTCAACTGAGCTGGCAAGAACCCAAGAGAGAAGCTCACTATTGACGCGGTCTGAAGCACTTAACTTACTTTGATCGATAGCCTCAAGGCGCCGGATAAAGGCCTGCTCAGCCTCTATACGACGTTGACGATCCTCTGCAGTTACCCCGGGCAGTTCTCGATTGTAATCGGAAACGCCAACTCGCCCGGCAGTAATCGGGTCTTCTCTCAGCGTGTATTGCCAGTGATCCTTAAGAACACTTTGAAGCTCTTCTGTAGCAGTTGCTGCCCAGGCTGAGGGCATCAATAGGCTAGTGGCAATAAGCGGTCCTGTTAGGGACTTGAGGTAGTAGGTAAGTGATTTCTTGAATTTCACCCTTGGCTCCGTAGTGCTGTTGGCATCTAAAAAGAACAACAGAGCTTGCTCTTTTAGTTACCCTACAGAGTAGGCGTGGCAAGCTTGTACCAGCACTATACACGAAGGATGGATAATAGTGACTCAGCGGAATAGACATACCGCCACAAGCAGGGTGGAGGAGTATAATTTCCTCCACCAAGCGGTCAATCAGTTGGCTGGCAACTTAGGTGGCATGCGCATAACAGCGCACGTCATAGCTCCCACTCAGACCAATGGCATACATAGATGTATTCCAGAAAGAGTTTACAAACCAGTTGCGGAATGCGTTCTTGGTTGGGAACCAGAATTCTCCAAAATTTGGGTCGAAAAACAACACATCTTCCGCAACCCAGGCTGCCATGGCGTGGGCACCCACCTTACCTGAAATACCGATTTTCTTGTAAGAGCCAGCGCTTCTCGTCGGCTCCCTAATAATTTCATCGGCAAGCGCTGCAGAGTTGCGCATAGTAGTTTGCCCACGATCTAAACGAGGGCCTGTGACCACGTGAATTTGGCGCTGACCATTTGGCCCAGCAATACCCACACCGCCATTATTCTGAAGAGGCAGAATATTGTGAGATTGCAGCCACGTCTCTGAGACCTGATCCTGGTTTGGTGCATTTCCACCAATCTGGTGCAAGGTCATCACATGGAAAAGATGCTGCTCACTCAATGTATTATTGGGGAAGAGCCAATTCCAAAGGCTTCCATCCTCTGCGTGAAATTTGATCCAGTGGGCACTCAGGGATTCACAGACTCCGCCAGCAGTATCCTGGTGTATGGTGATCTGTGCCTTCACCGGATCCAAACACTGACTGAAATTATATTGAAGTGTGCCACCGTGCTGGGCCACAGATCGCTGAACAGGACCAACCCTTGTCCCGGTAAGTGCAAGTACTGTTTTATCAAACCAAATCGGCATGTCCATCTCCCCTGTATTCACAATGTAGAAACACTTATTCAGCGATTAGTTAACTACTTCTGAGAAGTGCTTTCCGGTATATGCATTAGATTGAAACAGAAAAATTACAGGGCAGATAGGTGTCCATTTTTTTTTAAAATCGACTCTGGCACTCTTTTCTCAGGCCATAGATAGCAGTTCGAAATAGATTGAGGCGCAAATATTTATTTGACTCTGGCACTATTTTTTATGGGTAAGAATATCATGGCTATTTACGATTAATTTCATGCTAGAACAGACCCAACTACTCTTGCCAGTCAGATTACACAGGTCCTTTAATTCGACTCTGGTACTATTTTTGGTGCAAAAAAATTGACCTATGACATGGAAACTATCTAAACGGAAATATTTTTTTGTAGTTGGCGACATTTGATTTTATCTTTCCAGAGATAGAGCTTATTACCTCCAGATAATTACGACTTGAAAATGAGTCAATGATAAGAAGTGAAATAGGTAGAAGTGGTAATAACTAAAAAAGGCAGCCGGGTGAACCCGGCTGCCGAGCGCCCATGGGGGAAGGGCTAAGAGGAAAAAATTGGTAGTGGATTGCTAACCACTAAAAACAGCTACTGCCAATTTATGTGCGGCGAGCGTAAGAGCGAACTTCATAGCCACCGCTTAGCCCTACTGAATACATAGAGTTATGCCAAAATGATTGGGTAAACCAATTGAAGAATGAATTTCTGGATTCGAACCAGAATTCACCAAAGTTGGGGTCAAAAAAAGTAATGTCCTGCGCAACCCAGGCAGCCATTGCATGACCTGCAAAAGTGCCATCAAGACCTATCTTCTTATAGCAACCAGCACCGCCCGTCTGATCCAAAATAATCTCCCTTGCCAAAGCATTGGGAGAGAAAACGCCACTCTGGCCTTGCGCTCTACGGGAATGATGAATACCCCGAATAGTATTTCCTCCCCGGCCATTCGGGAAAGCACCACCAAATACATTTTGACTGGTGGGAAAAATATTCTGTGTGCTGAGCCAGGCTTCTGTAGTTGCGTCTTGGTTATTCTGTGTACCCGCCTGTTGCAGGGTCATTACGTGAAATAAGTGCTGTTCATCCAGTGCACCCGCCGGCATTAACCAATCCCACAAGCTCCCTCCATCAGAGTGATACTTGATCCAAAAAGCGGAAAGCGCTTCACAAACACCACCGGAAGTATCTTCGTGAATAGTGATTTGTGCTTTTACCGGATCCTTACACTGGCTGAAGTTGTATGTCAGTTGACCCCGATGATTGGCTACAGATTGTTGTACGGGGTTTACGCGTGTTCCAGTTACAGCGAGAACGGTTTTATCGACCCAAATAGGCATATTCGATCCCTCATTTTATGAGATAAAAACGCTGCACAAATCCTTTTTTAAAAACTGAAAATTTGTAGCGCCTGTGAATTGGGCGGGCATTGAACCAGAAAAGTTCCAGGGCCAACAGAGTATAAAAGCGCTTTTTAAATCGACTCTGGCACTATTTTTTTATCTAGCGTTAATCTTGCCTGAATCCTACTTTGTTGAAATCTATTAGCCGAAAATAATCTAGCAACAAACAATATTTAGCCGTTTCCAACTGGGAAGACAAAATAGAGATAAGAAGATATTTTTACTTATAAATATTTATCATTCTTAATCTCAAATAGGACACATAGCAATTTATAGAAAGTACACTTTTACAAAACTCATCAGTTTAAAAAAGTGGCTTGTAACAACAAACTGCTAAAGTAGGTGTGCAAGTAAAAAGCTATGCAATAAATTGCATAAAAAACTAAGTAACAACGCCTGTGCCGGTCTCTTTGCCAGCACACTTTTAGCCACTCAATACAGTACTACTAAGTTGGTTGTAAAAAATTTAGGCAGGAATGATTCAACAGCAAAGTGGTAGGTAGGATACCTCGACCAAATTCTGTCCCTAGGTCGTTAACTCCAGGGGATGAAATCCGGTCGAGGTTTGGCTAAGCGGTGTTAAACCTGCTCTACAGTCTGCTCAATACGTCCAAAGATAGATTGCCCTTGATCGTCGAGCATTTCGATGGAAATGGTATTTCCAAAGTCCATAAATGGCGTGCTTGCAGAGCCATTCTGGATGGTCTCAATCATGCGAATCTCGGCAATACAGCTGTAACCGACACCGCCTTCTGCTACAGGCTTACCGGGGCCGCCATCCAACTTATTGGACACCGTTCCAGAGCCAATAATGGTGCCTGCGCAAAGTGGACGAGTTCTGGCCGCATGGGCGACCAATTGCCCAAAGTGGAAGGTCATATCCACACCGGCATTGGGCTCGCCAAACTTCTCACCATTCAGATGGGAAACCAGTGGCAGATGCAATTTACCCTCGCTCCAGTTTTCACCCAGCTGTTCAGGGGTTACACAAACAGGGGAGAAAGCACTAGAGGGTTTGGACTGGTAGAAACCAAATCCTTTGGCCAGCTCCGCAGGTATCAATCCGCGCAGGGATACATCATTGACCAACATTACCAACTTGATATGGGACAGTGCATCCTCAGCGGACACCCCCATAGGAACATCGTCGGTGATCACGGCAATTTCTGCCTCGAAGTCGATGCCAAAGCCATTGCTTTGCGGCATCTTTACCGGCTCGCGTGGATCCAGGAAGGTATCGGAACCACCTTGATACATGAGCGGATCGCTGTAGAAGCTCTCCGGCACCTCGGCACCGCGGGCTTTGCGCACCAGCTCAACATGATTCACGTAAGCACTACCGTCGGCCCAGTGATATGCGCGCGGTAAAGGCGAAGCACACAGAGTTTGGTCAAAGGCTTCCCCTTGAATCTCGCCACTTTGCAGGCGTTCGTGTAGCTTCTCCAACTCGCTGCTGACTGATGCCCAATTGTCCAACGCACTCTGCATGGTGGGGGCAATATCGCCAGCTGGCACCATACGGGTAAGATCGTCGCTAACAACAACCAATTGGCCATCGCGGCCGGATTTAAGGCTGGCTAACTTCACTGTGCCTCCCCTTCAGTTTTTTCCACAAATTCTTCTTCCCCATGCATCCAGGCGGCGTGCCTTGGGGCTTTTTTAGTACGTGACCACTCTTCCAACATATCCTCAGCAACCCGCTTCAGCTCTTTGTGCATACCGGGCTTGGCGGTATTGGCGGCCAGCTCGATACGATGGCCGTTGGGGTCGAAGAAGTAGATCGACTGGAAGATAGTGTGATTGGTAGGGCCGAGTACGTCGACCCCGGCCGCTTCCAGTCGTGCTTTGGTCTCAAGCATTTCCTCCATGGACTCCACTTCGAAAGCGATATGCTGCACCCATTTGGGTGTGTTCTCATCGCGCCCCATCTCTGGGGAGTTGGGGATTTCGAAGAAGGCAAGCACATTCCCCATACCCGCATCCATAAAGATGTGCATGTAAGGGTCCGGCTCACCGGTTGAGGGTACCTCGTTTTCGGCAATGGCCAGCTGGAAGTCCATGCCGAGAAGATCGCGGTAGAATTCCACGGTCTCCTTGGCGTCCCTACAGCGATACGCCACGTGGTGAATGCGCTTAATGCCCATTGAAGCCTCCGTTATTATTCCTTTTCTTTAATGACGCCACGCTTGAGCTGGTCGCGCTCAATGGATTCGAACAGGGCCTTAAAGTTACCCTCACCAAACCCTTCATCTTCCTTGCGCTGGATAAACTCAAAGAATACCGGGCCGAGCATATTGGCGGAGAAAATCTGCAGCAACAGACGCGGTTGGCCGCCCTCAGTGGTGCCATCCAGCAGGATGCCACGGCTCTGGAATTCTTCAGTAGGTTCACCGTGTCCAGGAAGGCGCTCTTCCAGCATTTCGTAGTAAGTGTCCGGCGGCGGGGTCATAAACTCCATGCCGCGCTCTTTCAGGCGATCCCAACAGGCAATTAAGTCATCACAGGCAAAGGCGATATGCTGGATACCTTCGCCGTTGTACTTCATCAGGAACTCTTCGATCTGGCCGCCGCCACCAGCTGCCTCTTCGTTCAGCGGAATACGGATCTTGCCGTCCGGTGCGGTCATCGCCTTGGACAGCAGGCCGGTGTATTCACCCTTGATATCGAAGTAACGAATCTCGCGGAAGTTGAACAGGTCTTCGTAATACTTGGCCCAGTAATCCATACGGCCGCGATACACGTTGTGGGTAAGGTGATCCAGAGTGTGGAAACCACAACCTTCGGGGCGGCGCTCTACGCCCTCTTCCCAGATAAAGTCGATATCGTAGATGGACTCACCATCTTCGTAGCGGTCAATCATGTACAGGGTCGCACCGCCAATACCTTTGATTGCCGGCAGGTGCAGTTCCATCGGGCCGGTATTCACATGAACAGGCTGTGCACCTTTACGCAGAGCCTCTTCGTAGGCGAACTTGGCATCTTTTACGCGGAAGGCCAGGCCACAAGCGGAGGGACCGTGCTCCTGGGCGTAGTAATAGGCGTGGCTGTCAGGCTCGTAATTGGTGATAAAGTTGATATCACCCTGGCGCCACAACTCCACTGCCTTGGAGCGGTGACGGGCGATTTTCTCAAAGCCCATGGCGGTAAAAACGGTTTCAAGGATGCCTTTTTCCGGCGCTGTAAACTCTACGAATTCGAAGCCGTTAAGTCCCATCGGGTTTTCAAATAAGTCGGCCATGCGGTCCTCCATTTCTTATCATCGCAGCACTTCAAAGCGGGGCTGCGGATTGTGGATTTAAAGCGCAAACGAAGTTAGTTGCAGATGTAACTAATGTCAAGAAACTCTGGATCAGCTAACAAATGAGTACTTGAAGTGTGCTTTTAGTCACCAGCCTCCAAAGCTAGCGCCTGGGAAAATAACCAGCTGGCAACGGGTCCTTGAACAGGACCGGGAGAGTAATCGGGAGCCGGGTGCGACACAGTTGTTGCGTCACACCCATGCACAGCCGACCTTATTTACGCGTGCATTTTCCGGTATCAGTACGACACATATGATCCTTGTGAAACTTGCCGGTCATCTGGTCGCACTGGGATTTGCTCACATCTCCGGCACAGGCATTTTCGGCATGCTGGCAGCAACCGGTTTCAGCGGTGCCCATCCCTTTATTGCCGTCCATCCCTTCATCTTTCTTGCGCTGTTCGCAGGCAGACAGGGTCAAAACCATCGCCGCGGCCAGTATCCCAATTGAAGCTTTGAGTCTCATAAAGGCCTCCTAAATACCCGGCTTAGCGGCCGGTGACATGGATATCGCGGAATCTGCCGCGCATTGCTTTGTGCGACCCGCGTAGATTTACCCGACATCTCCACCAGCTCAGGGATTTTGCGATTAGGCGCGCCATCCCATTATCACCCTGCAGATTTACCGGGCCATGCATTGACTGTAGCCCACACTGGCAGCGAAACCATCTGACTGACGGGACATTTACGTTAATTTGCCCCTGACAGCCCATCCAAATAACTGAATACCTTTTTGTATTTGTCAGAGCCGGTACAATCGGCCCCCGTTTGTCGGGTAAAAACCCCGCCTGAATGTATTTATTGAGGACCCCCTATGCTTCTCGCCGCTGCTGCCATCATTGCTGGCTTTATTGTGCTGGTCTGGAGTGCCGATCGTTTTGTGGATGGAGCTGCCGCCACTGCTAAACATTGCGGCATGCCCACACTGTTAATAGGCATGGTGATTGTCGGCTTCGGTACTTCCGCTCCGGAGATGGTGGTCTCAGCCATTGCCGCCTTGAATGGCAACCCCGGCCTCGCCCTGGGTAATGCCTACGGTTCCAATATTGCCAATACCGGTTTGATTCTCGGTTTCAGTGCCCTGCTGATCCCACTATCGGTACACTCAAAGATTGTGCGTAAAGAGCTGCCACTGCTGCTGACAATCACCCTGCTCAGTGGTGCCTTCCTGTGGAATGACCGCTTGGAGCGCTGGGAGGGTATTGTTCTGTTATTCGGTTTCTTCGCCTTGATCGGCTGGAGTATCTTTTCTGCCATGCGCAATAAAGGTGACCAGCTTGAGGGAGAAGTAGAAACTGAGCTGGAAGACAACCCTATGCCACTCGGAACTGCCATATTTTGGTTGGTAGCGGGGCTGGTACTATTGATTGTCAGCTCCCGAATCCTCGTATGGGGAGCAGTAACCATTGCCGAATCTTTGGGGGTCAGTGACCTGGTGATAGGCCTGACTATTGTTGCCCTGGGAACCTCACTGCCGGAACTGGCCGCAACTTTAGTGGCCGCACGAAAAGGTGAGCACGATATCGCCATCGGTAACGTTGTCGGCTCCAATATGTTCAATCTGCTGGCGGTGGTTGGCATTGCCGGCACCATTGCTCCCATGAACAACGTACCCCACGAGGTGCTGTCCCGGGACTGGCCGATGGTTCTGGGCCTCACAATTGCCCTGTTTATTTTTGCCTACGGCTTCAAAGGCCAGGGCCGAATCAATCGCTGGGAAGGCTCCGCGCTGCTAATGGCTTACCTCGTATATACCGGCTACCTGGTGGGAACCATTACCAAAGCTGCACTCTGATAATATTCGGGGTGGTGCCGCACCACCCCATAGTTACTGCCTGAATTCACCATAATTCGCCACCTCTGCGCCCATTTCTCTTCCCAAAAACTGACTAATATCTGCAACACCTTCCAAGGAAAAGTGCAGAGCAGCTTGATGAAGAGAAGCACCATTGGCAAAACCGTAGCGCTAACGGCCCTATTTGGACTCGGTGCAATTTACCTACTCAATGCCTCTTGGCTGGCGACAGCCCAGCAAGGGGAACCGATCCTGATTGCCCATCGCGGCGTCTACCAAACTTACAACCGGGATAATTTGACCCGTGACGAATGCACCGCAGTCCGTATCTATACCCCGGAACACCGCTATCTGGAAAACACGATTCCCTCTATGGAAGCTGCCTTTTCTCATGGCGCGGACATTGTCGAAATCGATGTCCATCCCACCACTGATGGCGACTTCGCGGTATTTCACGACTGGACCATAGACTGCCGCACGGATGGAACAGGTGTCACCCGGGAACAGTCCATAAAGGACTTAAAGAAGCTGGATATTGGTTACGGCTATACCTTTGATGGCGGCAAGACATTTCCCTTTCGTGGCCAGGGGGTGGGTTTACTTCCCACTTTAAAAGAGGTCTTGCTGCACTTTCCCGGCAAGCAGTTTCTGATCAATATTAAGAGTAATGATCCAACAGAAGCAGAGCGATTGGATAACTATCTTCGGCAACACCAATTGCCTATTAATTCCCGGCTTATGGTCTACGGTGGCGATCGCCCAATTAAAAGGATGCGCCAGTTACGGCCAAATGCATTGGCCTTCAGCAAGACAAGCGCCAAACAATGTGCTTTGCAATATGCACTGTTCGGTTGGAGTGGCTACTTTCCCGAGTCTTGCCGAAACAGCATTGTTGTTGCACCCAATACCTGGCGATGGGCTTTGTGGGGTTGGCCCAACCGCTACTCTGAACGAGTAGCCAAAGCCAATAGCTTGGTGATGGCAGTGGACCATAAAAATGGTAAGCGGGGCTTGCCCGGTATTTACACACCGGAAGAGCTCAGTTTTCTGCCCGAAGGGTACAGCGGAGCTATTTGGATTGAGAAGATCGAGCTGATTGGCCCATATCTACAAGCAAGACAATAGATAACCTTAGCGTTTTCGACCTTTCTCCAGCCGTGCCAGATGCGCCTGAAGACGCTCTATTTCTTCCAGCAGCTCTATCGCTAATGCAGCGCCGGCAAGATTTACCCCCAGATCTCGCTCCAGGCTGTAAACCCGGCGCACCCGGCGCACACAAATTCCGCTAAAGCGCCACTGCACTTCCCTGCTACGCGGCTCAATAATTCCCTCCTCAACCAAGGCAATAATGCGCTCCGCCGGCACACCACAAGCCCGACACAGTTCACTCAAAGTTAACTCACTCTCTTCATCCAGGAGAACACCGCTAAGCTGCTCAACCTTTTTAGGCATCACAATTATCCTCCCATGGACTGACGCGGATTGAAGTTGAATGCGTCGCCAAACTGACGGTATGCCTCGCGTTCAATATCAGTAGTGGCTGGCGGCGTAACAGTTTGCATCACTATATACATATCCCCCGGCTGCTTTGCCGGGATACCGCGGCCCTTGAGGCGCAGTTTTTTACCATTGGTGCTGTTTGCTGGAATGGTCACTTTAATGGGACCATCGGGAGTGGGTACCTGAACTTTGGCTCCAAGCGTTATCTCCCAGGGAGCCAAAGGCAAATCCAGGTAAACCGTTTTACCTTCTGTATGGAAAAGGGGATGGGGGTTGAAAGCAATTTCCAGGTAGAGATCACCAGGCTTACCTTCTCCAATGCCAGGCTCACCCTGTCCAGCTAAGCGAATCTGTTGCCCTTCAGTGATCCCCTTGGGAATTTTTATATTAAGAGTGCGCTCACGCAGTTGCGGTCGCCCATCTGCACCCAATACCGAGTGCTTTAAGGTTACTTGGCGTGTACCGCCACGATAACTATCTTCGAGGTCTACTGTGATGCGGGCATAGGTATTTTCACCCTGGGCACTATAAGAGCGGCGCTGCCCCTGCCCATAAGCCTGACGAAACCCGCCGCGGCCAAACAAGCTTTCAAAGAAGTCACTAAAAGCTTCAGGATCAGCTTCGGTATATCCACCACCGTGAAACTCAAAACCCTGGTCCCAATTGGGGGGCGGTCGGAAATCCTGGCCAGACTGAAAACCACTGCCGAGCTGATCGTAAGCAGCTCGCTTCTCTGGGTCCTTCAATACTTCATAGGCCTCATTTACTTCCTTAAAGTGTTCTTCGGCGCCCTCCTCTTTACTGACATCCGGATGATATTTACGTGCTAATTTTCGATAGGCACGCTTAATCTGTGCCTGATCCGCACTCCGATCCAGGCCGAGTATTTTGTAATAGTCCTTGTATTCCATGGCTTTAATAAAAGCCAAAGATGGTGCATTTTGCCATGCATAATTTAATTAACTAGCAGAAGAATATGTCAGTGATGAGTGAATCCGCCAACCTAATTTAAGAGTCATTAGGATGCGGAACAAACAGCATTAAGGTGAAGACACTGAGGATAATTATTAAACTTCGATATGGCGCATTTATACTTTAAGTCCAGCAAGCATACCGCAATACATATATTATATTTGACGCCGACATAAAATTCGGCGCCAAATACCACAGGTTAATGACCTGTTTCATACCACATATCAGCACTCACATACTCAATACTGCCATCAACATAGTGAATATATGCTTGGCCTTGATTTGTTGAATAGGCTCTTACTGTCACATTGCATGAAAGGCCTGAACTACAACCTTTTATCCAATTTATTCGATCAATAGACTTGGTTATATTCGTAATAGTCCATTTACCAGAGGTGGAATTTCCAAAACTAAAGTCTATCCCCGTGCAGCTAGAGGTGCCATTGCCAAAAACTTGACCTCCAGACTTTACATTGAGTTGACACACAAGATTAGCAGATAGCGCAGGCAACGAAATAGATGCACCCACTAATAGTAAACTTGCCAGTAATAATTTTTTGATATCCATATACCTAACCTTAAATTTAAATGTCTCTATTATTTTTTTAAGTAAACAACGAATTTGAGGTTATCATTGAACAGTTGCGCTTCCTATACGACTCCAAAAATACGCCATAAAAATAAGCTAACCAGTTATCAAATCAAGACAATTAAATTCCATTAATTCAAAAAAACAATGTAATCAAATTAAATCTGTAATTTTTTCGGATATGATCGATTGAAAATAAATCTGTTTTTACATGAGAGTACAATGGAGCTAATATTCTAGGGAAGCCACGTTAGTCAGCCTCCCTGGAACAGGACATATTGATTAGGCGTTAACGTTCAGCAGAGTAAGGATCTTCCGCATTTAAATAGGCCAAAACATCTGCTTTCTGTTCGGTTGAATTAAGCCACTTGCGAACTTCTTTAGCTTTATCATATAAGTCATCGCCAAATTTACTCCGATACATTTCAGAAAAAGTCTCTTGGGCCTTATTCTCCCTGATCTTTTTCTGCCATTCATGAGTAACTAAAAAGTTAAGTGAGCCAGCAAGTCCTTCAGCTTTTAGTAAATCCCACTCGCCTTTATCTAACCAAACTCCACCGACAACAGTGCTGTAATCAATACGGTGCTCACTACTAGCAATAATTTTTATCTTTTGCATTATGGAGCCAGACACTGGGCACAGGATAGCTCGTTTAGTATCTTCGGCAACTACATCATTCAGATTACTAATGTCTTCTGAAAATTTGTATTCAGGATTTTGTCTTTTCCAGCTTAAGTAATCTTCAATAAGAATCCAGTTACCCTCACAGGAAGAACAGGTATATCCACGAAATAACTCTTCGATAGATCCTGGTTTAAGAACGCCATCTTTACAGCTGGTACAGCGCTTCATATTTTGTACCTTAATAAAAAATAACCCGGATCTATCTATTTAGAACCGGGTTATAAGAATCATTTATTTCTAAAAACAATAGTTAGTTTTGTACTATATAATTTAAAAAATGTACGTTGTTTTAACTATCAATCTCAGTAGTCTTATTGAGGTCGCCAACTCCAGCTTCTTTTAAGAGCGAGTCTACCAGCGGCGCCATAGCTCGGTGTTTTAGAGCACTACCCACCAGAGCCTCAGGCAAGCTTTGTCCTTTGGATTCAGCCTCGCCATCTAAAATGCCGCTGCTTGCTCTACCATCAACACCATTTAAGCCTTCAACAGAGATAATTTTCATTCCCTCAATACTTTCCATCGGCTTAACGCTTTCACGGATAATATTGGGCAGATTTTCGTGCAGACTGAGGACCTTCTTAAGTGCAATCTGGGCCTCATTAAGGCTATTAAAAGCCTCATTCATCAGGCGCTGCCCCTCAGCGTCCACCGCATATTTTTCACGATCAGCTTCGACTTTAATACGAATAGCCTCAGCTTCAGCTGCAGCCTGCAAGCGCAATGCTTCAGCCTTATCCTCTGCAGCTGCTTTCTCTGCATCGGCCATTACCTTAATACCCGTGGCCTGACGCTCCGCTACTTTTTGAGCTTCGATAATTTCAATGCGCTTATCACGCTCAGCAACTTCAACATCCTGAGCCGTGCGAACTTGCTCTTCGGCTTTTACGGCTTCAGCTCGAGCTACGTTGGCCTGTTGGTCCGCAAGAGATTGCTCTTTGGACTTTTCTGCAACAGCAATTGCACGTTCCTGCTTGGCAATTTCCACTGATTTCTCTTTGGAAATACGCTGCTCATCGAGAATACGCTCACCTTCAATCTCTTGCTCTTTCAAGCGTCGCTCTTTCTCGATTTCCAGTAACTTAGTTGCCTGTTCCGCAGCAATTTGAGATTGGCTCACCTCGCGCTGGGCTTCAATTTCAGCCTTGCGTGCGGCGCGCTCCTGCTCTGCTTGTTCACGGGCGATATCCGCCTTCTGAGCAGCTTCACGATTTTCCAGCTCGCGCTGTTGCTCCAAGTGTGCGTAACGTTTTTCCTTATCAATTTCTAACTTTTGGCGTTCAGCTTCGAGGTTTTTCTTCTCGATCTGTACCATAGTTTCCTGCTCGACATCATTGACCTCTTTACGACGCGTCTCAATAGAGCGGGTCATGCTGGCGAGGCCCTCAGCATCAAACACATTATCCTGATTGAAGAATTCTTTATGGGTTTGATCCAAACCGGTCAAAGATACAGCCTCGAGTTCCAATCCATTTTTTAATAGATCTTCGGAAACTACCTGCTGAACTTTTTGTACAAACTGACTGCGCTGCTCATGCAATTCGGCCATTTCCATTTCAGCTGCTACAGAGCGTAACGCATCAACAAATTTACCCTCGATCATTTCTTTTAATGCTTCGGGGTCTAAAGTACGCAGCCCCAAAGTCTGTGCAGCATTGGCTATCGCATCTACATCCGGTTTTACCCGCAGATAAAATTCAGCAAGTACATCAACACGCATACGATCCTTGGTGATCAGCGCTTGATGCTCTTTACGGGAAACCGCCAGGCGCAAAGTATTCATGTTCACAGGAATAATTTCATGTAGAACCGGTAGTACCAATGCACCTCCATTCATTATGACTTTTTGACCACCCATACCAGTACGCACAAATGAGCGTTCTTTTGAGGCTCTTGTATACAGGCGCGCAAAAATAGTTCCAATAACAATTAAGGCCACTAGTACAGCCCCGGCAATAAATACCATAACCGGTAGGTTTCCTATCACTTCTAGATTCTCCATTTAGTTATTCTCCATAAGATGTATACTGCTGGGGCGTGTTACTCGAAAATGTGCTCCCAGCTCTTCAACCAGTAACACCTTATCCCCCTGATTAAATGTTTCACTTTCATCCGGTTCCACCATCACATAATGTGTAGTTCCGTATTCATCACTAAAACGTGCTTCTGCTGGTGAACCGATTTCTGCTTTACCGATCGTAATAATAGCTACACGGCCAATAAAGGAATTTCTCTCAACTGCCTCGGATTCATCACCCACAGCAAAGCGCCGCATAATGTTGCCAACAAAACGTACCTGAGGTAGCGCAAGAAAAAAGACTGCCACAGCAAGTAAACCGCCTGGCAATAAATATCCAACAAGAGACTCTATGAGCATTTGGGCTACTAGGCCGGTGACTCCAAAGCTAACCAGAAAAGTTACTAACAGTATAAGTGCAGGAACTTCACCGAAACGCAACCACCCAAGCATCTTAGTCATCCCGCCAGACAACCCTGTATCTGGCACGTCAACATCAAAATCTGGTAATAAATTATCCAGTAAATCTGAAATACCAACACCAATCAATGTCATGACGCCTTCAAGAAGCGCTATCATAAACATTAAAATCAGCGCACCAGTAAAGATCAGGTTTTGGTCTTGCAATAAAAATATCATCAGCCCCCCGATTTAATCTTGGCTAAACGTTCTTTCACACGATTATTTCGCGCGAACTCCTCAAGCTCTGCTAATTTGCTGGCATCTATCCCAGAGTCAAATGTCGATATAGCTATATTACCTACTGCTCGATTAAATGCATCGGTAGCTTGTTCTACCTGGGCTTTTGGCTTTCTATCCCTGCCATATTCATCGGCAGTAACTCTATTGCTTACCTTTTTATTGGCTGCAATAAATTCTTGTAATTGCTCACGCATTTCACGTTTCTTACCTTGCAGGGCAAGAATATAGGAACCTAGTTCCTTTATTTCTATCTCATTTTCATTGATCGCTTTTTCTAAAATTGGAAGTTGCGCCTCAATATCCATTTGTTTGGCAATGGCGACTTCAGCCAAATCATCACGACCTTCATTTATAGCAATATCAATTTGTTCAGCTAAATGCTTATGACGAGCATTTTCATCGCTTAACGCTCTACTGTTTAGATACTTGGATGCCTCCACCTTCCCTAGCTGATCTCGCACATCTGCAATTGCATCATCCACCTCCCGAATTGCCTGCTCCATCACTGACTCTGGTGCAGTGGCTTCAACCGAGTCCACGACGGCATTGGCGGACACAGAGATTAAACGTGATATGCGCTTTATAAACCCTTCACTCATAACTTATCTCCTGCTCCCAAATAGAAAAATCCACCTTATTATTAGCTACAAACTTCAAATGATCTCGAAACAGTATCCAATCTCTCACTAAAGATACTGTTTATGCTTTCCTGCTATGACGGCAAGACAATTTTTCCGCAAAGTATTACGAGTCTGCAGCAGAGTTTTTATAAGTAGCTCAATAGGATTGGAATCAATAGTAAATTATATCAATGCCGTATTCTCTACGAGCAATTCCAATATCATTCAAATTAGTAAACTGCGATGACTTTTTCCCAAACAACAAGTCATTAATGGAAGGAACGCTTCTACACAGGAAAGTTATGACCGGGCAGATTTTTTTGCTCTGCCGAACCTCTCTCTACAGCAACCAATTTACGCATTTTTTACTTTGTGTGACAGCGCTACTGCAATCGATCGACACCAAGGTAGGCATAGTCATCCGCCGATAAACACGCCGAAATTTACTGGAGTTCATTGAGCATGACGTTCCTTTGCCTCACATGCATATAAATGTACACATACCAATAGAGTAGGTCAATCAATAGAAGGTAAAATGAGTGGATGACAAGTTTTTAAACGTGGGTCGCTTGCTTTTATGCTTTGCTAAAGTAGCAGCTATTAGCGCTGTAAAACTGAACATTGTGGTTGGCATACAATTCAAAAATCAATTACACGCTATAACAGCAGGTAAATAGTAACATAAAATCAACGCCAACTTATGGTTTTGAAAATATGAACGCGCCCAGTTCTAATTCATCCTTTCAGTGCTTGGAAAATCCTATTCTCAATGTCGATAGCTATAAAACTAGTCATTATCTGCAGTACCCCCCAGGAACATCACATATTAGTAGTTATGTAGAGTGTCGTGGTGGAGAATTTACGTCGACGGTATTCTTTGGCTTGCAGGCGTTTATCAAGCAATACCTGAGCACCCCCATCAGTTCTCATCAAATTGATGAAGCTGAAAATATTTTAACCCCCCATGGACTACCATTTAACCGTGATGGATGGAATCATATTTTAAATGACCACAATGGTTTAATGCCCCTTGAAATTGCAGCGATAGAAGAAGGACAAGTCATTCCAGTAACCAATGTTTTAGCTCAGGTTGTAAATACCTGCCCCTCCTGCTTTTGGCTCACCACTTATATTGAAACTGCACTTTTACGGAGCATCTGGTATCCATCAACCGTAGCTACCCAGAGCCGCGAAATAAAGAAAATTATCTCACAGTATTTATTTGAAACAGCGGAAAATCTGGATACGCTGGAATTTCGTTTACATGATTTCGGGGCTCGGGGAGCCAGCAGTCTCGAAACAGCCATGCTGGGAGGCATGGCTCATTTAGTTAATTTTAAGGGGACTGATACGATATCCGGAATATTAGCCGCAAAAAGATTTTACAACGCCGCTGTACCTGGAGCTTCCATTCCCGCCGCTGAACACAGCACAATTATCGCTTGGGGACAGCAGCATGAGGAAGATGCTTACCGTAATATACTTGAGCAATTTTCTGGGGAAGGAAAAACTGTGGCTGTTGTCAGCGATAGCTATGATTTATGGAATGCTATAGAAAATATCTGGGGAAAAAAATTAAAGGATAAAGTTACTCACGGTGGCGGCACATTAGTAATAAGGCCTGACTCCGGCAACCCAGAAGAAATCGTGATAGAAGCAATAGAAAGGTTGATGCGGATATTTGGCTCGCAGAAGAATAAAAAAGGGTATCGATTACTCCCCCCCTTTATTCGGGTTATACAAGGAGACGGTATCACCCGATTTGTAATCCCGAAAATTCTCCAAGCAATGAAAGAAAACAATCAAAGCACAGAAAATCTGACCTTTGGTATGGGAGGAGGATTACTACAAAAAGTTGACCGCGATATGATGGGGTTTGCAATGAAAGCCAGCGCTATCTGTATCAATGGCAGTTGGTACGATATTTTTAAGAATCCGAGAACCGGACCCGAGAAAAGGTCCAAGGGGGGCCGCCTTGCGTTGATTCGCGGCGATGATGGTGCACTTCGAACTATTGTGCAGAGCGACCTAAAATCAGAGGCTAACCTGCTGAGGCCCGTTTACCGCAACGGTATCCTGCTTAAAGATTTTACTTTCGACAAAGTTCGAAGAAATGCTGCTCTTTGAATCCCTTTCCACCCTCACAACGTCTTACCCCTACGAAACTTCACTTTACCGAGCGAGTACTTTACAACTTTAGGTTGGTCCTGTTAGTTGTGCGTATCCAAAGTCTGACCTCCGTGCACATAAGGCCTCCAGCGTCAGTCGTAATAACAATAAGTACCCGCAGAGAGTGCTCATGCTCTCGTGGGGTAAAGGTAGCCAATGGAAAGAAGAAAATTCCTCAAGATCGCCGGCGTCGGCTCCAGTGGTATTTTGTTGCCGCTACAGGGCATTCAGGTCAGCGCCGAGCAGCTGCTCAATGAGGGCATGCACAGCTCCCATAAAAGACACCTGGCTGATGTAGTCCTGAATACCGC
The DNA here is from genome assembly GCF_052467615.1 of Microbulbifer maximicatervae (SeqCode). Taxonomy (NCBI): domain Bacteria; kingdom Pseudomonadati; phylum Pseudomonadota; class Gammaproteobacteria; order Cellvibrionales; family Microbulbiferaceae; genus Microbulbifer; species Microbulbifer maximicatervae (SeqCode). The sequence goes on along the minus strand of NZ_CP174319.1, from coordinate 4,724,733 downwards.
GCGCAAAGCCGGGGCCAGTTATACCGATGTGCGTATCGGCCGCTATCTGAACCAGTACGTTATGACCCGCGAAACCAACGTGGAGAATATCGTCAACACAGAATCCCTTGGCGCTGGTATTCGTGTGATCGCCAATGGTACCTGGGGCTTCGCCGCCACCAACGACCTTACAGCGGATGGCGTCGCCCTTGCCGCGCGCCAAGCAGTTGCCGTAGCTAAGGCCAATGCCAAGTACCAAACCGAGCCCGTGCGTTTGGCACCGGTAAAAGGCGTGGGCGAGGTTTCCTGGCAGACACCTATCGAACAAAATGCCCTGCAGGTCCCCATCAGTGAAAAAGTCGATTTCCTGATGGATGTTAACAATGGGGCACTCAAAGCTGGGGCCAGCTATATCCGCTCTTCCCTGTATTTGGTGAATGAGCAAAAGTACTTTGCTTCTAGCGACGGCTCCTATATTGACCAGGATGTCCATCGCCTATGGGCACCTATGCAGGTGACCGCTGTTGATAAACAGAGCGGTGCTTTCAAGACTCGCAACGGTCTCAGTGACCCAGTGGGGAGAGGCTATGAATACCTGGCCGGTCACGACAAAGACAAGATTCGCGGTCAGACCACGCTCTACAAAGCTTCCTATGATATGGCCGAGGATGCAGTGCTTGCAGCCGAGCAGGCCCAAGCCAAGCTATCAGCCAAGTCCATCGATCCGGGCAAGTACGATTTGGTACTGGAACCCTCGCATCTGTGCCTGACCATCCATGAATCTGTGGGTCACCCACTAGAGCTGGACCGCGTGCTGGGTTACGAGGCCAACTACGCGGGAACGTCCTTCGCCACCCTGGATAAGTGGCGCAGCGGTAAATTCCAGTACGGCAGCGATAAGGTCACCCTGTTTGCCGACAAGGTGCAACCGGGCTCCCTCGGAGCCGTCGCCTATGACGACGAGGGGGTAAAAACCAAGCGTTGGGACTTGGTAAAAGACGGCATCCTGGTGAACTACCAGGCTACCCGCGATCAGGTGCATATGATCGACCAAAAGGAATCCCACGGTTGTAGCTATGGCGATAGCTGGTCCAGTGTGCAGTTCCAGCGCATGCCCAATGTCTCCCTGGCTCCGGGCGAGAAGAAGTACTCAGCCAAAGACATGATCCGCGATGTGGAAAAAGGCATTTACATTGTCGGACGCGGCTCTTATTCCATCGACCAGCAGCGCTACAATTTCCAATTCGGCGGGCAGCTGTTCTACGAGATCAAAAACGGCGAGATCGTCGGCCAGGTTGAGGACGTCGCCTACCAGTCCAATACCCAGGAATTCTGGAATTCCTGCTCGGCGATATGCGACAGCAGCGATTACCGCTTGGGCGGAACCTTCTTCGATGGCAAGGGCCAGCCGAGCCAGGTGAGTGCAGTCTCCCACGGCTGTTCCACCACCCGTTTTGACCAAATTAATGTAATCAATACCAAGCGCAAGATTTCCTGAGCGGCGCACAAGAATAAGTAATTGGAGAAAAGGCAATGGCCATTCTGAGTAGAAGTGAAGCGAAGCGTATTCTCGACAAGGTTTTAAAATACAGCCGCGCCGATGAAGCCAGCGCGCAGCTGGCCGGCAGCGAAACCGGCAATATTCGCTACGCGCGCAACAGCGTTTCCACCAGTGGTATCGTCAATGATATCGAGCTGGCCGTAGAAGCCCGTTTCGGCAAGAAATCCGGTGTGGCCACTATCAATGAATTCAGTGATGCCTCACTCGAAAAAGTGATGCGTCGCGCCGAAGAGTTGGCCAAGCTATCTCCGGAAAACCCGGAAGCCATGCCGATGCTGGGACCGCAGAAATATGTCAGCGTAGACGGCTTCGCCAAGTCCACTGCAGATATCACTCCAGACCAGCGCGCCAAGGCTGCGGCAGATTCCATTATTGCAGCCAAGGAAAAGAAAGTGGTTGCCGCAGGTTACCTGGAAGACCAGCGTTCTTTTGCTGCAGTCGCCACCAGTAAAGGCTTGTTCGGCTACCACGCTTCTACCTCTGCCAATTTCACTGTAACTATGCGCACCGAGAATGGCCTGGGTTCTGGTTGGGCCGAAAGTGACGTTACCGATTTCGGTGCAATGAATACCGGCAGCACCTCCTCTGTCGCCATCGACAAAGCGGTCCTGTCCCAGGAAGCCCGTGCCCTGGAACCGGGCAAGTACACCGTGATCCTGGAGCCCAATGCGGTGTCCGGCCTGGTGGGTTACATGATGAGCGGCTTCGATGCGCGCAGTGCCGACGAGGGCCGCAGCTTTATGAGCAAAAAGGGCGGCGGCAACCGTACCGGCGAGAAGATGTTCGACAAGCGAGTAAATTTCTACTCCGACCCCACCAGCCTCGATGTGCCGGCTCAACCCTGGACCGACGGTGATTTTATGCAGCTGGGACGCACCGAATGGGTGAAAGACGGCGTAGTGAAAAACCTGGCGCGCAGCCGCTACTGGGCCGAGCAAAGCAAAGGCGAAGTGGTCCCCGAACCCAACAACCTGATTATGATCGGCGGCGATAAAACCACCGAAGAACTGATCAAAAATACCCGCCGCGGTATTTTGGTATCCCGCACCTGGTATATCCGTATGGTCGATCCGCAGTCCATGCTCCTGACCGGCCTCACCCGCGACGGCACCTTCTATATCGAAAACGGCAAGATCAAATACCCGGTGAAGAACTTCCGCTTCAACGAGAGCCCGGTAATCATGCTCAACAATATCGAAGATATGGGTGTACCCCAGCGAGTGGGTATGTGGGGCATGTCCGCCATGATTCCCGCGTTGAAAGTGCGCGACTTCACCTTCAGCAGCCTTTCCGACGCCGTATAACAGCCAGCACCCATCGAGGATAACGAAATGGAAAGAAGAAAATTTCTCCAGCTCAGCGGTGCCGGCCTGGGTGTTTCCATGTTGCCGCTGTCCGGCAATCTGGTCGCCGAGAGCAAACTGACGCAAAGCGGTGTTGATCTCTCGGTAAAAAAAGAATTTGCCGATGTCGCCCTGAATACCGCCACTAAACTCGGCGCCACTTATGCCGATGTGCGTATTGGTCGCTACCTGAACCAATATGTGATCACCCGCGAGATGAAAGTGCAGGACGTGGTGAACACCGAATCTATCGGCATGGGGATTCGGGTTATTGCCAACGGCACCTGGGGCTTTGCTGCCACCAATGACCTGACAGCCGATGGCGTCGCTCGCGCCACCCGCCAGGCAGTAGCTACCGCCAAGGCCAACTCCAAGTACCAGCAGGAGCCCGTACAGTTGGCTCCGGTAAAAGGCCACGGCGAGGTGAGCTGGCAGACACCCATCCAGAAAAACGCTATGCAGATCCCCCTGGCCGACAAGGTGGACCTGTTAATGGACGTGAACAAGTCCGCTATGGATGCCGGCGCCAGCTATATCAACTCCATGTTGTACCTGGTGAATGAACAAAAGTATTTTGCCTCTACCGACGGCTCCTATATCGACCAGGACGTTCACCGTTTGTGGGCGCCCTTCTCGGTCACCGCAGTGGACAAGAAAACTGGCGGTTTCCGTACCCGCCAGGGCCTCAGCCAGCCGGTAGGACGCGGCTTTGAATACCTGGATGGCCGCGCCGAAGACAAGATCCAAGCACAGACAGTGCTCTACCGCGACTCCTACGATATGGCCGAAGACGCACGCCTGGCGGCGCAACAAGCCAAGGAAAAGCTTACGGCTAAATCGGTCAAACCGGGCAAGTACGACCTGGTGCTGGACCCAAGCCACCTCTGGCTCACCATCCACGAATCCGTCGGCCACCCACTGGAGCTGGACCGCGTGCTCGGCTACGAGGCCAATTTTGCCGGTACCTCTTTCGCCACTATCGATAAATGGCGCAGCGGCAAATTCCAATACGGCAGCGACAAGGTCAACCTGTTTGCCGATAAGGTACAGCCCGGCTCTCTCGGCGCCGTCGGCTACGACGATGAAGGCGTGAAGACCCGCAACTGGGATCTGGTAAAAGACGGTGTGCTGGTGAACTATCAGGCCACCCGCGACCAGGTACATATGCTGGGGCAAAAGGAATCCTACGGCTGCTGCTACGCCGACAGCTGGTCCAGCGTGCAATTCCAGCGCATGTCCAACGTTTCGCTGTTGCCTGGCAAGGAGGAGCTGAGCGTCGACGATATGATCAAGGATGTGGAGAAAGGCATTTATATTGTGGGTGCCGGTTCCTTCTCCATCGATCAGCAGCGCTACAACTTCCAGTTTGGTGGACAACTGTTCTACGAGATTGAAGACGGCAAGATTACCGGCATGGTGGAGGATGTCGCCTACCAGTCCAACACCCAGGAATTCTGGAATGCCTGTTCGCAGGTCTGCGGCAAAGATGATTATCGTCTGGGTGGTTCCTTCTTTGACGGTAAGGGACAGCCGATGCAAACCAGTGCCGTGTCCCACGGTAGTTCCACAGCACGCTTCGACGGTATCAATGTGATCAATACCAAGCGCAAGCTGGGCTAACCACTGATCCACACGGGAGCTGGCCAGCAAACCAGTCAGCTCCCAGTATTGAAAATAAATGGGTAGAAGGAAATAAGGTGCTCCGTTCGAGACCGTATGAGGCATGGATGCCGATTACGAGCGTACAGGGATGTATTTACAGCGTGTCTCGAACGGAGCACTTTCTTTCCTTTGCTCTCAACAATAAAAACCAACGCAGTAACAGAGTTATCCCGTGTCCCTCACCCGCAAGGCTTTTCTCCAGCGCCTGATCCTGGGTAGCTGCGCCGCAGCGCTGCCGCTGGGCACACGCGCACAAAATACCGCACCGGGTAGTGCACAGGAGCACTACGATTTTTATTTCACCCGCTTGATGTACGAATCCGGTGACTGGGATGTGGATCAGCGCATGCCCTCCAACCTGCTCAATTCTCTGGTGGAGTACACCAATCTCAGGGTTGACCCCAAAGAGCACATAGTGCCGCTGGCCGATAAGAAAATGCTGCTGGCGCCCTTCTGCTACCTGGCCGGACACAAGCTGGTGCAATTCACCACGGGAGAGGCAAAGAATTTTCGCGATTACGTCAATCGCGGTGGCTTTATATTTGTCGACGACTGCAACCACGATATCGACGGTCTCTTTGCCAAATCCTTCGAAGCGCAAATGGCCAAGCTGTTTGGCGAAGACTGCCTGCAAAAGCTCCCGGACGATCACGACCTCTACCGCTGTTTCTTTCAATTCGATGAATTGCCGGTAACCAGCTTTGAATTAAATGGCTGGGGTGATGATCTGGTACACGACTACCTGAAAGCCATTGTTGTAAACGGCCGTATCGCCGTGCTTTACAGCAACAAAGATTTCGGCTGCGAATGGGACTACGACTACCGCAACAAACGCTGGCTCGCCATCGATAACACAAAATTTGCGGTGAACATTGTTATTTACGCACTGACGAGCTGATTATGCTGACCACCCTGGAAAATAGTATCGAACAACAACTGCACAGCCTCGACAATCTGCAACAGGAGATTGCGCGAGTGATTGTCGGCCAGAAACCTGTGGTGGAACAGATGCTGATCTGCCTGTTGGCCGGCGGCCACGCCCTACTCGAAGGGGTGCCGGGGCTGGGTAAAACCCTGCTGGTAAAAACCCTCGCCGATGCCAGTGCGCTGGATTTTAAACGGGTACAGTTCACTCCGGATTTAATGCCCGGAGATATTCTCGGCAGTGAGATCCTCGAAGAGGATCACAGCACCGGCAAGCGCTTTTTTAAATTCCAGCAGGGCCCGGTTTTCACCAATATCCTGCTCGCCGATGAAATTAACCGCACACCGCCGAAAACCCAGGCAGCCCTATTGGAGTCCATGCAGGAAGGCTCGGTAACCGTGGGCGGTAAAACACTGAAATTGCCCGATCCTTATTTCGTACTGGCCACACAAAACCCCATCGAGCAGGCCGGCACTTATCCGCTGCCGGAAGCTCAGCTGGACCGCTTCCTGTTAAATATTCATATCGACTATCCCGATGAGCGGGATGAAGTTGAAATCCTGCGCTCCACCACCGGTGCCAGCAGGGTCAAACCCAGCCCCAGCCTGGATGCAGAGCAATTGCGAGAAATGCAGAAACTGGTGCGGGAAATTCATGTAAGCGACGATTTGTACCGCTATGTAGCAGCCCTGGTACGCGCCACCCGTATGGAAACCAGCGGCAGCGATACCCTGCAACAGTGGATCAAGTGGGGCGCCGGTCCCCGCGCGGGGCAGGCTCTGATTCTCGCCGCCAAGGCGCGGGCCCTTTTGCAACGACGCCTCGCCGTCACCCGCGAGGATATCCGCAGCCTGTTACTGCCGGTACTGCGCCACCGGGTGCTGCTCAGCTTCCAGGCCCAGGCCGATGGCGTACAGATGCCACAGCTGATTGACGAATTACTGACGGCGGTGCCGGAACCGGGCCGGGACTGATCAGCGTGGAATATCTGTCCCCCAAAACCCTAGCCAGTTGTCGCGATCTGGTGTGGCTGTCGCGGCATATCGCCGAGGGCGTGATGCTCGGTGTGCAACACAGCCAGCGCCGTGGCACCGGTCTGGAATTTCACCAATACCGAGGCTATCAAGCGGGCGATTCCATTCGCCATATAGACTGGAAACTGTTCGCCCGCAGTGATCGCTACTATGTGCGCGAGACAGAGCAGGAGAGCCGCATGCACGTGTGCTTTGTGCTCGATACCAGCGCTTCCCTGGGCCAGGCAAGCTTTGTCGAGCCCAGCCTGAATAAACTGCATTACGCCAAGTGTTGGATTGCCAGCCTCTGCTGGCTGCTCAACGCCCAGGGAGACAGCTTTTCCCTATTGGCGTTTAACAGCAGCCGGACGGTTTATGTACCCGAAGGCCAGGGTGAGAGCCACCAGCGTCAAATCGCCCTTCAGCTACAACAACTCGACGCCAGCGACCACTGGCCAGATCACACTCAACTGGCGCCGCTGTGGCAATACTTTGAACGCTCCAGTCAGGTGGTGTTACTGAGTGATTTTTTTCAACAGGGCAATGAGATCGACGATTTTGCCGCACGCCTGCATGCCGCCGGCCGCCCCTGCCTACCGCTGCAGTTGTTAATTGAAGCCGAACAGACTTTTCCTTTTGGCGGAGAGCTAAAGCTCCTTAACCCGGAAGCGAACGCCAGTGGACCCATAGCTTTGGAAGTGGACGCCGAACGGCAACGCCAGTCTTACCTGGATGCTTTTGCTCAAGCGCAGAGCGAGTTAAAAGCGCGCTTTGCCACACAGGAGTGTTCACTACAGACCGACCTTATCGAGCAGCCTGTGGAAAAGTCACTGCGACAATTTGTTCAGCTGCACGGCAGGTTGTGCTGAGATGTTGTGGATAAATAACTTATTTCAATCCCCACAGTGGCTATGGCTATTCACAGCCCTGATTATCCCTATCGCCATTCATTTGCTGCGCCGAAGTAATCCACAACAGGTCTCCTTTGCTGCGCTGCAATGGGTACAAAGATATTCACAGAGTCGCGCGCGCCGCCCTATTGTGGATAACAAGTGGTTGCTGCTATTGCGCCTGCTAATCGTCGCCATGCTGGCAAGTTTATTGGCTCAGCCGCTGATTAAACGGGAAATTTATCCCCAAGAGGGCGTGATACTGGTAGACCCCAGAATTGGGGCGGACGAAGCGAATACATTTATCCACAATTCACTGCCGCAGCTTGTCGGGGAAGGTAATAAAGTGCTGTGGTTATCCCCAGAAACGTCTTCCGTAACCTCACCCCCACCACAAAATGTGGACCTGTGGAAAACTCTATCAGCACTATCACGCCGGGCGGATTTGCGCAGGGCTCATATCCTGTTGATAAACAACGGGGTTCCAGCATCCCACCAGGCACTAAGAGTCAGTCCCCATTGGCAGTGGCACGGCCTCAACAAAGCATCCACAGCTCCGAGCCAGGCATTACCGAGTATCGCTTTAATGGCCAAAGCGCCCAGCTGGTGGGCGCCGGTGCTAGAAGACTGGCAAGGCAATATGCCGGGACTATCGGTGCATATTCAGGAACAAGAAGAGACTCCCAATGCCGAGCAGGCAGATTGGTTGATCTACACGGGCCCCGCGCCCCTGCCACAAGCTGTGCTGGAATTTGTTTCAGATGGCGGCCTGTTAATCACCGACAACAGTATCCCCCCTACCGATAATCTCAACTTCGTTGCTGTGGATAACAGCCAGTCAGCTCAAGCGGCCTCAATGGGACGGGGAAGTTGGCTGCGCTACGAAAGTGACTGGTACAGTGAGGCCTTTTATCGCCGCGCAGATTTACCTGAACGCTTATGGCTGCACTGGTCTGGGCAAGACTGGGCTCTGCAACACCAAAATCGTGGCCACTGGTCTGCCAATAAAGTAGTGGCAGGCCTTCCTGTAGAAGACAGCGAGGTAGAAAACCGCTGTATTGAACAACTGCAACCCTGGTTAATAGCCGCCCTACTGTTACTTCTGGCTTTTGAACGCCTAATTGTCCTATCGCGACCCGCAGTCATCATGGCAACCGATAGTAACGGGGAGGCCGACCATGGATAAGCGTGAGTCCACCCTTAACGCTGTGCGCAGGCGCTGGCAACTGACAGCCCTGCGGCCCTATCTCTGGCTTGCCACTGGCCTCAGCCTTCTGGCAGGCTTGGGTATTTTTGTATTCGGCTGGCCACAGTGGCTATTGCTCGCCTGGCTTGGAATTATTGTTGTAGCAATTCTATTGGATCGCAGCTGGCGCCCAAGCCCCGAGAGCCTATGTCGACAGTTGGATGGACAATATCCACAGCTGCAAGACAGCAGCCAGTTGCTTAGCCAACAGAAAACCAACCTAAATCCATTGCAGCAATTACAGCGCACGCGTATCGAAACAGAGCTGCAAAAACTGCTGGAAAGTGGCGACCGGTCGCCTTTCGGTCCAAAAAAACTCCGCAGTACCCTGACAAATGCCTTCGGTGCCTGCCTGGGACTATTGTTATTTGTACTGAGCGATTCTCACTTCACCTGGGATAAAGCTGAGACCACGCAACAAAATACAGCTATTCCCGTTGCCGAAAAACTCGCCATAACGCGGGCGGCAACCCATATCCAGCCGCCCGCCTACACTGGGCTCGCAGCCGACAGCCAATCCCTACAAGTCGATGTGCCGGAGCAGTCTGCGGTCGAGTGGCAACTTGAATTGAATCAGCCGGTGCAAGGGCTGGAAATGCTGGCCGAAGCTGAGCGCTTCATCTTTTCTCCGCTAGGTAATCTACCCAGTAAAAAATGGCAATTACAACGCACTATCGCTAAGGCAGACTTTTACCAGCTTTCAGTGCAATTCGGGGAGAACCAAATACTTTTGCCGGAAATCCATAATATTCGGGTGCATAAAGACAGTGCCCCGGAGTTTACCTTTGAGGCACCCAGCCTGCGCGTCGATACCATTCAAGGGAGCACCCAAGGTATTCCCGTGAAAGTAATAATTAGTGATGATTACCAGGTGAGTTCTGCAGATTTATTGGTCACCCTCGCCAGCGGCACCGGGGAAAATTTACGCTTTCGCGAAGAGCGTATTCCTCTCACCAGTTTGCAATCCACTGCTTTATCAACAAGCCTCTCGGAAGATAAGAAAGCAGCTCGCTACGATTTCCTCCTGCCCATCCACCAGTTTTCCATGGAAGCGGGAGATGAACTCTACTGGTATCTGGAGGCCAGGGATAACCGCGAGCCCAGCGCCAACATTGCCAAGAGCCAACACTTTATCTTGCGCTGGCCGCAAGAAGAGATTTTCGGGCTGAGTGACAGCGAGGGGATGGCGATTAAGATATTACCGGAGTACTTCCGCAGCCAACGCCAGCTGATTATTGACACCGAGGCCCTGCTAGCCGAGCGAGAGCAGCTGCATCCGCAGGCGTTTCGCAAACGCTCCGAGGGTTTAGCCTATGAACAGAATTTGCTGCGCATGCGCTACGGCCGCTTTCTCGGCGAAGAGGATTCGGAAGTGGAGTATTCTAGCGCAGAGAGCGAGGAGCACGATGATAAAGAGGAGTCCGAACACGGCCATAGCCACGATCATACAGAACAAGGTGAGCACCAGGCACATGGCGAAGAAAATGCCACTCCCTTTTCACAGCGAGACTCCCATTTCCAACAGGCAGAGCGCATAGCTGCCTCTGCCGGACACCGGCATGACAGCTCAGAGCATGCCACCCTGTTCGACCCCCAAACCAAGGAGCTACTGCGCAACGCGCTGAATGCCATGTGGAGTTCCTGGCGCGACCTGTCGGTTATAGAGCCCCAAGCCTCCCTGCCCCACCAGCACCGGGCTCTGCGGTTTATCAAGGAAGTACAGCAGGCTTCGCGTATTTACTTACAAAGAGTCGGGTTCGAGGCGCCCCCCATAGACGAAAGCCGCCGGCTTAGCGGTGAACGGGAAGACATAGCGCCAAAAACTGTCGACAGTGCCTTTGAACAAAAACAAAGAGCACAGGTGCTCGCCCTAATGGCCCAGGTAGACTCTGGCGCCGAACTCGATACCGATCTGCTGGTGCAGATAAATGAGCTAGCCACAGAGCAATCATTAGATCTTGGCCTGGAGCTGTCCAAACAGCTGCGTTTATACCAGCAGCGCCACCAGCAACCGAATTGTATTGATTGCACGAACTCCCTGAATCAGCTGCTCTATCAGCTACTGCCAGCACCGGAATCTGCGCCTTCACTGCCTTTGCAAACTGAGGCAGACGGCCATTTCAGCCGTTGGCTGCACCAGCAAGGGGAGAAATCATTGTGATTGATTTCTTGATACCTGGCTTGTGCCTGTTGGCCTGTTTAGCATCACTCGTACTGTTACGCCGCCGTGGCGCCAAGCCGTTCGACTATGGCCTGCAACTGGCGATTTGGCTGAGTGCCTGGATGCTCTGGCAGCAGCCGGCAATCATTCCCGCCGAGCGCAATATCTCTATCGACAGCAAACAGCTGGCGAGCTCAAACCCAATAAATCTCAATGGTGTGGAAAATATCTCCCTCAATGGGGAGTCACTCGGCCGCGACAAACTGCGGGACCTGGCACCAGTGCGCCTGGAGTTATCGAAGATCCAGGAATCTGATAGCCGCTGGGAATTCGACTGGCAGCGGCGAATTACCCTGGGTGATTCTTTAAAGTTAAAGGTTCACAACAACCAGCCACTAACTGAAAACCTACGAATTAGTTTGCTCAATCCCTACGGCCATATTGAAGACAGTCTTGAGCTGAAAGTGGGAGAAGCAATTCAGGCACAACTCACTGCCACTCCAAAACTCGCAGGCCCCCAGCTATACCGAGTACGGACGGAAAGCGAAGCCGGCGAAACCCATACAGATCCTTTACCCATCCTGGTGCGTGAACCGCTCCAACCCAAATTGTTACTGTGGCTGGCACGCCCCTCTTTTGAGACGGCCGCCCTCTCTCGCTGGCTGCGCCAATCCGGTGTAACAGCACAAGTGATGACCCAGTTGGCACCTGAAATTAGTAGAAAAGAAACTCTCAACGGCCTTCCACTTACCGAGTCTGCGGATTTATTCACGAATGAAAGTCCCTTCGATTTAGTGATACTCGACAGCAGTTTGTGGCCACAATTTTCTGCTCTGCAAAAGCGTCAGCTCAACGAACTGGCCACTACAAAGTCACTGTTATGGTTAGTCAGTGACGACAGCTCTGAAGAGTTTCTCCAATACGCTGCTGCCCAATCCATGCCTCTACAAAAGGAAGAAGCCACCCACTTACATTCCGGCTTTGGCTACCAAAAAGCGGACAATCCGGAGATTCCCCCACTGCGTAATCTTGGCTTCAAAGTCACACAGTCCGGCTCCTACGACTTTTTACTGGGCAATGGAGAGCCCCCACTTTTCTGGGGGCGTTCGACTGAGACACAACACCTGGGGTTTATCCTATTTAGTGACAGCCATCGCTGGCTAACCAGTGGCTTTACTACTGAATTCGCCAGCCTGTGGAAGTCCATTATTGATTACCAACTCAAGCATTTGGGTAGTCAGCAGCCAGTAATCCTCTCCAATGAGTTACCGCGTACACAAGAACGCATCACCCTATGCAGCCCACTTTTTTCTGATCAGAGTCCATTCTTATCAGAGTTTCAAGATAGCTCCCGCTCTACCAAAGGAATCGCCGCAAGCAGAAGTTCCCAGGGTCAGTGCTACAGCTTCTGGCCCCAAAATTCAGGTTGGCACCAGCTTTGGACTGAATTGGAAGGGGAGTCGGTACTAGACTTCTATATCTTTGCCAAAGAGGACTGGCCTCTATGGCAGCAGTCCCTGAATGCCAGGGAAACCCAACTAATGGCTGCCGCACGTTTAGGGCCAGAAGCAAATAATCACGCAAACAGGGTTTTGTTGGGGCGCCAATGGCCGGCCCTTATATTGCTGTTACTAGTGTGTATAAGCTGGTGGCGGGAACGCAGGCTTTTGAATAGATCACGACCCTGAGGGCTTCGCCGTAGGTTTATTTCCCGGCTTAGCCTCTTGCTTGGGAAATATCATCTGGTCGGCGGGATACCCCAAAGCTTTGGCCTTCTGTAAAAACTGCTCCAACACATCCTTGGGCATGGTTGGGGTGCGGGACAATATCCACAGATAGGATTTATCGTAGCCAGATACCATCGCGTATTGGTAGTCATCCGATAGGGCAATCACGATATAGGATGAGTAGAAGGGGCCAAGAAAAGAGACTTTCAAATGGCCCACATTTTTCGGGCCGACAAACTCGGCCCTCCCCTCCGCCATTTGCCAGGCATCACGCGCTTTTGAATAGCCGGTATTGATCACCGCGACAGAACCATCATGGTTGAGACTGTAGTCGGCAGTTACCTGGGTCAGGCCGCGCTCGAATGAGTGATCCAATCGAGCAATCTCATACCAGTGACCTAAATATCGCTGTAGCTGGAAGTTTTGGACAGGCTCAACCCCCTCCGGCACCCGTGTACAGGCACCCAGCCAGAACAAGGAAAGCAGTAATACACCCAGTGAAAACAGCTTCATCTAGCCACTCCCAGCAAGCTCCCCTCAAGTCAGAATAGAAGGCAGGGGTTTCACAAGATCAGGATAGTTTCGGGAATCTGTATTTCACCCATAAAAAAACCACCGCGAGGGTGGTTTTTTTATCGCTGGACTGACCAACTTATTTTTCGACGAAAGCGCGCTCAATCACATACTCGTGAGGTACACCTGCGCGGGTCTCCTTGAATCCCCAGTCATCGAGGATATTGGTGAGATCCTTCAGCATTGCCGGGCTGCCGCACAGCATAAAGCGATCTTCCTCAACACTCGGCTTGGGCACACCCAGATCGGTGAAAAGCTTTCCGGACAGCATGAGATCAGTCAGGCGGCCAGTATTCCGATAGGGCTCACGGGTGACGGTTGGGTAGTAAAGCAGTTGCTCGCGTACCATCTCGCCAAAGTACTCGTGTTCCGGCAATTCGTTCTCGATCTGCTCCTGGTAAGCCAGCTCAGAAACATAGCGAACACCGTGAGTAAGGATTACCTGGTCAAAACGCTCGTAGACCGTGGGATCTTTGATGATGCTCATGAAAGGTGCCAAGCCAGTACCCGTGGACAGCAACCACAGGCGTTTGCCCGGCAGCAGGTGGTCCGCCACCAGAGTACCGGTGGGTTTTTGGCTCACGTAGATCTCATCGCCCGGCTTAATCTTCTGCAGGCGGGAGGTCAGGGGGCCATCGGGAACCTTGATACTGAAGAACTCCAACTCGTCTTCGTAGTTGGCACTAGCAATAGAGTAGGCGCGCAGCAGTGGACGGCCATTGTCCTGCTGCAAACCGATCATCGTGAAATGTCCGTTCTCAAAGCGAAAACCCGAATCCCGGGTGGTCTTGAAGCTAAACAGTGTGTCGTTCCAGTGATGGACTTCCAACACCTTCTCTATATTCAATTTGGACATAAACTTAAAACCGGTTATTCCACGAGTCTCTTGATAGTTGAATTTTAGCCCTAGAAGATCTATTGGCAAAGTGGGATATTTCGATATTCCTTATCTATTTTAACGATCAACTGGAGATATCCCTTTGCGCTACACGCTCCGCCAGTTAGAGGTGTTCCTTGCCTGTGCCCATCACGAAAATGTCAGTCGTGCTGCGGAGAGCCTGAGTATGTCCCAGTCCGCAGCCTCCACAGCGCTGAAAGAGTTTGAACAGCAGTTTGAGTTGCGCCTGTTCGAGCGCACCGGTAAGCGATTGCGTCTCAATGAACTGGGACGGCAATTGTGGCCAAGGGCGGAAGAACTCCTGGAGCGAGCCCAGGAACTTGAGCAGACACTGGCCACTCACCGGGAACTGGGAAGCCTGAAGATCGGAGCCACCCTGACCATTGGTAACTACCTGACTGCCAGCGTGATGGCTCGTTATATGGAAGAGCAGCCCGGTACTCAAGTACAACTGGAAGTTGCCAATACCGCAGCGATTGCCGAGAGGGTGCTCAATTTTGAATTGGATCTGGGATTAATTGAAGGAGAGATCAATCACCCGGATCTGGAAATCATCCCCTGGCGCCATGATGAGCTGGTTGTTTTCTGTGCACCAAACCACCCTTTGGCAGGCCGCAAGCGCCTCGCCGATAAAGACCTGATCGGTGCGACCTGGATCACCCGGGAATCGGGCTCTGGAACGCGACAGACTTTTGAGAGAGCCATGGCAGGGCTATTGCCACAACTACATATCCTATTGGAATTGCAACATACAGAAGCGATCAAGCGAGCCGTAGAAGCGGGGCTGGGAATCAGCTGCCTTTCCCGTGTTTCATTAACTGATGCTTTAAAGCGCGGCTCGCTTATTGAGCTACCCGTACCACATAGAGACTTTCATCGAGAGTTCTATTTTGTCCTGCATCGACAAAAATACAGAAGCGCCGGAATTAAGCGATGGATGGAATTATGTGACTCAGCAGGATAAAAAAAGAGTAATTATTTGAGAAAATTTGTATTTAAATCATAGAGTTATCTAGTTTGCTTAAAATCAGTAAAGTTACATCATTTCAGTCTTTAAGCCGTATGGGCTAACCCTGCGTTTTGCGTATGATGAATACTTATCCACCTCTACCATCAATCCAGGATCTACTACCTATCTACTTATTTTGGTAAATTACGCAACCTAAGACGACCTCCCCAACTTATAGTTTTATCTATGATTATTTAAGTGGTTTCCTCCTTACTTACAAAGAGATTATATGAAGATTAAAGGAATCTTATTGTTTTGTGCTGTTTTCAGCCTCTCACTATCCGCTTACGGAAATGGCCTGATTTCCATCAATGAAAAAGCCGAATATCACGACGAAGAATTAATTGCATCCAATATAGTTAAAGAGTGTAATAACCTTGGTTATCAATTTTCAAGCTCAACCAAGAAATTTCTTGGTAAGCATGGATTTGCCAGTTCACTAGACCCAGAGTTGGATATTCAATCAGAGGGATACAGTCTTAAATTAACAATTCTCAATGCATATAGCGGAAGATATATTTCAGGTAGCCATCAAAAATCAGTCTCAATTGAGGCTGAACTCTACAAAAACGGCGACTTGATAGATACTCTCAAGACCACCAGAAATTCAAGTGGAGGTTTATTTTATAAATTCAAAAGCTCCTGCAGTGTTCTCGAACGTTGTGTTCACACCCTTGGTAATGACGTAGCCAAGTGGATCTCTAGAAACCATAAAATTTAGCTTCACCCAAATAAGGAAACTTCATGAATTATATTATTAAGTCCATATCTATTGCAGCCTTTGCATTAATAGTATCTGGCTGTACAAGCAATCCGATTATGAATATTGAAAGTAGATTAATTCCCGATCGTCTTGACGGGTCAGCTCAAACTCAAGATTCAATTAAAAAATCAATTATTGCAGGGTGCATCGAGAGAAACTGGACTTGCCAACAAGTTGCTCCTGGGAAAATATTAGCCACCATTAACGTTCGCAAGCATCATGCTGAAGCAGATATTATATATAACCTTAATAGTTATAGTATCACCTATAAAGATAGCGATATGCTTGACTATAGTGAAAAATATTACACCATTCACAGAAACTACAATCGCTGGGTTAGAAATTTGAATGACGCGATAATAAAAGAACTATCCATTTAATAGCTTTTATATCTATCCCCAGTAGCTGTGACTATTGGGGAGCTATCTTAACTAGAAATTAGATTTTCATGCCCAAATTAATAACAAACGGAATATCTATTCCATCGTTATCACTGAACAGGTTGGCATTGGAGAAGTGTTTCCAGGAAACCATTAGCACCAGATCTTCTTTTCCTCTCCAGTTAATTCGCGCAGCATATCCAACCTGTGCCTGAAAAGAAAAGTTATTATCCTGACGACGGTTTCCCAATTGGTTGCTGGAAATATAGCTAGGACCCAACGCTCTAACAAAGAAATAAGGTTGCCCCCAACTTCTTTGCCTGGGATATAGATTTAATTGAGGATAGATGGAAAACGCTCTTATACGTTTATTTTCATCGGCATCAGTAGTTAGCTCTGTATAGCTAACACCTATATCAATATGCTGACGGTAACTCTTTTCAAAAGTTTTAAAGGAGTAATCTATCCCGAAGGTTTTATTATTCTGACTTGAATCAGGCTGCGGGCCACCGCCAAAACTCACTAAGAGTTCATCAGCAGTAACTGGCTGAGCCAAAAGAATTGTCGAAACTACAGCCAGTACCCACTTCATATGCTATCCCTAGATTAAAGCTCTCTGAGAGGAAAATTAAATACGTCTTTTAAATATTAAAGACGTATTGATTCCGCCAAAGGCAAAATTATTACTCATCACATACTCAGTATCGATGTGCTTTCCACTACCTTGGATATAATCCAATTCCGCACAGTCAGAATCAACCTCTGCCAAATTAATCGTGGGATGGAACCAACCGTTACGCATCATCTGAATGCTTGCCCAAGCCTCCAATGCGCCACAGGCACCCAGCGTATGACCGGTATAGCTCTTAAGTGAGCTTATGGGTACTGCACGCCCAAATGCATTACGAGTTGCGTGGCTTTCTGCAATATCACCTCGATCTGTAGCTGTGCCATGCGCACTGACATAACCTATTTCGCTAGTCTCTACCCCAGCCTGTGCTATTGCCTGCTGCAATGCCACCTGCATAGTTGCCGATTGAGGTTGGGTGACGTGGCTGCCATCAGAGTTGGTTCCAAACCCTGCGACCTCGGCATAAACCCTGGCTCCACGGGCAATCGCGTGTTCATATTCTTCCAAGATAAGTGTACCGGCGCCCTCGCCGATAACTAATCCATCCCGGTTGCGATCGAAGGGACGTGGAGACAATTCAGGGGTATCGTTCTTTGTTGAAGTCGCATATAAGGTGTCAAAGACCGCAGCCTCGGTTGCACACAGCTCCTCTGCACCACCGGCCACCATAATGGTTTGGCTACCATTGCGAATTGCCTCATAGGCATACCCAATCCCCTGGCTTCCAGAGGTACAAGCGGAGCTTGTGGTATAAACCCGTCCACACAAGCCGAAAAATACCCCGATATTGACCGCCGCCGTATGGGACATCATTTTTATATAACTGGTCGCATTAAGGCCATCGGTGCGGTGATTTATCAACATATTGCCGAAATCAGCCACTGCTGACGGAGTGCCTGCTGACGAGCCATAGGAGACTCCGACAGCACCACTTTTGAGAATGGGGTCATCCAACAATCCCGCATCCTCAAGCGCAATCTCACTGGCGCGAACCGCCATTAATGAAACGCGCCCCATGCTACGCACACGTTTACGGTTGTAGTGAGCCGGTTTTTCGAAATCCTTTACCGGCGCGCCCAGTCGGGTTTCAAGCCCCTCATACTTATCCCAGTCTTCCATGTAGGAAATGCCTGAAAGACCGCTCTGTAAAGCCTGACTAACCGAGTCCCAACCCTGGCCGATAGGGGATATTCCGGCCATTCCTGTAACAACCACGCGCTTCATTAGCAGAGACCACCATTTACTGAGATAACTTGACGGGTGATGTAAGCAGCACGTTCGTGCATCAGGAACGCTACAGTTGCCGCCACTTCTTCTGGTTTACCCATTCTGCGGGCAGGCACCATTTTTAAAATTTCTTCAACGGGCAAGTCTTCATCCAACATATCGGTGTCAATGAGGCCCGGAGCAACACAATTCACGGTAATCTTTCGCTTGGCTAACTCCAACGCCAATGCCTTACTCGCACCGATCAAACCCGCTTTGGATGCGGAGTAATTTACCTGGCCGCGATTTCCAGCAATGCCGGATACAGAAGTCATCACGACAATACGGCCGGGCGCACGGCGCCTGACCATTGGCATGGTTAAGGGGTGTAAAACATTGTAGAAACCATCCAGATTGGTGTGTACAACAGAATCCCAATCTTCAGCAGGCATCGCAGGGAAAGCATTGTCGGCAGTAACACCAGCATTGCACACAATGCCGTAGTAACAGCCATTACTCTCGACATCTTCCAATAAGACATCCCGTGCTTGCTCCCGGTCGGCAATATCAAACTGCAAAATTCTGCTTTTTCGCCCTAACTTAGCAATCTCTTCTGCTGTTTCCTCTGCTTGATTACGGCGGCTGCGGCAATGTAAAACAATATCGTAGCCATCTTCAGCTAACTGAAGTGCAATCGCCCGGCCAATACCACGACTGGAACCGGTAACTAAAACCCACTCTGACATTTAGTTTCTTTCCTTCAAATACTGTTCTACATTATCCGGCTGATAAACATTAAGCCGCGCGCTCTGTTCGATAGATGAGCCGGTTATCACACACTCAAATGTCGCCATGCCATTTTCAGCCTGGAGAATGCGCTGGACATCAATTGTTAATTCTTCACCGCAGCGATAACTCTCGATATTTGATAGGAACTTGCGAGTACCCAGTAAAAAACCCAGGCGAACGTCCTTACCCTGTTCTTTTGCATGATATCCGGAGAAAGCTGCGATGGATTGGGCCATATATTCAATACCCACGTAAGCGGGAACACGACCGTTGCGGGAAAATATTCCATCATCACGAACTCGCAACTTTGCCTGTAGCTGCTCCTCGCCTACAGAGATCACTTCATCGAGGAGTGACATATTTCCACTGTGTGGAACCAGTTCTTCAGCAGTATATTTGTGCATCTATTTTACCTCTGACTGCCCAAGATTACCGAGCAATTACTCCCACCAAAGGCAAAAGAGTTACTCATTACATAGCGCAATTTTCCAGGAGCCTCGTGGCCTTGATACAGGTTCAGTCGCACGATCTCCGGGTCATATTGGCCATCATACTGATGGCGGGGAAGTTGATCATATTGTAAGGCAAGCCAACAAAAAGCCGCTTCAAGAGCGCCTGCAGCACCGAGTGTGTGCCCGGTGAGAGGTTTTGTGGAAGAACACGGTAGTTGGCTTCCAAACACTCTTTCAACGGCTAGAGCCTCCATAGAGTCGTTATGTGGCGTTCCCGTACCATGAAGATTCAGATAATCAATGTCGGCGGTATCCAAGCCAGCATTCTCCAGAGCCCCGCGCATACAGGCTTCCGCACCACGTCCTTCTGGGTCTGGGGCCGACATATGGTGGGCATCAGAAGTGGCAGCAACACCGGATAGCATCACAGGACCAGGCTCTTTGCTCAGCACAAACATTGCTCCAGCTTCCCCGAGGTTAATACCATCCCGATTAACGCTGAAAGGATTGGTCTGGCCGGCACTAAGTGCCCCCAGGCTATGAAACCCCCGGACTGTCATGCCACAGAGGGAGTCCACACCGCCAACAACAACGGCATCACAAGTACCGGTTGAGATAAGGCGCCGGGCACTGGCAAAAGCATTGGCACTGGACGAGCAAGCTGTGGAGACGGTAAGCTGAACGCCTTGGATTCCCAGGTACTTCGCAACAAAGGTACTCAAACCAGCCATTTGCTGTTGAAGCCGATAATTATATCCGGTCTCTTTCTCACCACTTAAGTAGGCCTCACCTGAGTCTATTCCCGAGGTTGAGGTTCCCATCACAACGCCAATTCGGCCCGCACCATGTTTTTCTATTAGTTCAGCGACTGCACTTTCAATTTGAGTCAGCACAGCCATAGCCAGCTGGTTATTGCGGCAGTGGTAATCTTGCAACGAACTCGGTAAATCAGGCAGCTTCCCCTGCACAATACCCAGATTCCCTCTGTATTGTGGCAAATAGGTTTCATCGACCTGCATATGAGAACTCTCATCACCGAACAAGGAATTAGCTACTGCCTCAGCAGTATTTCCCAGGGTGCAGATGATCCCCATATGATTAAGATAGAAATTTTTCATACTTAGAAATTCCTAATGCTTAACCTATAACCCAGTAGTTTGTGCTCCAGCTCAATTTGGGCCTTCCAAATATCTTTACTGCTATAGCGAGCCACTGAATTCACTTCACCACTGCGTGAGAGTTTTCGCGTGTAAATTCCCTCGACAATAGCCTCGTCCAAATTCCAGCCTACGGGCAATACTTCACGAAGCTGGGCTATTGGCCAGTATACAAACTGGATATCTGCCAGCAATTTCTCTGGTGGCACTCTCTCTACTCTACTCATATGGTAATGGGTGCTGACCTGATTACCATCGTATGTAACATCCAGCAGGCTTATCCCTTCAGGGCTGAGAAGAGATATCTTTAAACTCTCCATAGTGTGGAAAGTAGCCGCCATCAATTCATACTCATCGCCTTGATAGACAATGCGTAAATGTTGATTGAGCTGGCGCGGTCCCTCGCTCAATAGCGGGGCCAAAGGCCAACTTTGCAGCTCTTCTTTCCTCCCCCCTGTGGACATACATCCCACCAGAGTAAGAAAGCTCAAAAACAGTATTACTTGGCGGAACATATTTCTACCAGTGTATTCAATCGACGCTCAGCAGCGGCAACAAACGGATTTTTTTTATCCCATGCATAACCAGCCAAGATTGAGCAAATCATGCCTTTTATTTCTTTTTGGTCGGTTTGATAAAAAATTACATCCTGGAAACGACCGTCATACCAAGCTTTGACATAGGTTTTAAAAACTTCCACACCATGCTTCAGGGGTTCAACAAACTCTTCATCCCAATCAACCACATCCCCTGAGAGCTGGCGATGCAGGCACTCAACTGCTAACTCTGAGGATTTCATTGCGATGGTAACACCGGATGAAAATACCGGGTCTAGAAACTCTCCGGCATTCCCCAAAAGCGCAAAACCAGGGCCGGCCAGTTTAGTCACATCACTGGAATATCCGCGAATACGTTGTATTTCCGTATCGAATTTTGCATTGCGCAGAGTTTTTGCCAACTCGGGGGCGGAGGCAATAGCCCCTTTCAATATCTGTTCCGGATCCTGCCCCCAGGCCGAAATCTTTTCTTTCTCACCTACAACCCCAATAGAAGCTCTTCCATCTGCAAAGGGAATCAACCAGTACCAAATATCCCGCTCACTGGGATGCACAGTGATTAAGATTTTATCCCGGTCAAAATGGCTATCATCAATATTGTCTTCAACATGTGTAAATACAGATTCTCGAACAGGAAACTCTGACGGACGATCGAGATCAAGTAATCGCGGTAAAACTCTGCCAAAGCCACTGGCATCCAATACAAAGCGCGCCTGGAAAGCCAGGTTTTCTCCATCATTCTCGGCGATTAACTTTGCGTTATTCTCAGCAATATCGACTGACACTACAGAATGGCGATAATAGACCTTAACTCCCTGGCGCTCGGCTTCATCAGCCAGGATTTTATCAAACTTAGCTCGCTGTACCTGGAAGGTGGTGCCATGCCCAGGGGAGAACTTCTCCCGGAAATCAAATGATGTACGAGCACCATCCCACTCAAAAGCAGCACCATTTTTATATTGAAAGCCCGCTGATTTCACAGCTTCTAACATATCTGCTTTTTCAAGATACTCGATACATTGAGCCAGTAGGCTTTCACCAATAGAAAAGCGAGGAAATTCTTCCCGCTCAACTATCGAAACTTGCCAACCTTTTTTAGCCAATAACGCACCTGCGATAGCTCCGGCAGGACCGGCACCAATAATAACAACGTCAGACTTAATTTCTTTCATTGGCTAATATCCCTTACCCCGTGTACAAAAAAATAAAAATGCCAACAACAAAGTTAATACTGTGCCCACAGCCAGGACTAACCCAAAATTTGCTATCGCCGGTGTGCCAGACAATGCTAACAAACCAAACCCTAAAAAAGTTGTTAACCCAGCCATAGCTATCGCCAGCAGGGTATAATGCTGCTCTGCCTTTCTGCTTGTATGGCTAAATATTGCGTAATCTATACCAATACCAAAGACAAGTAATAAAGCCGCAACATGAAATAAATTAATTGCTGATCCCTGTAAAATCACTATCGCCAGGGTGCCTAGTACTGCGCTGGATGGAAGTGCAACTATACTTAAGGCTTGCTTTATTCCTGTTTTAGTTACAGTTACCAGAAATACAACAAAGAATATTAATGGCAGTAATTGCAGCAACAGATCACGCTGTTGTGACATAACATTAGAGATACTTCTGGTAGTATCAACATAGGTTACTCCAGGCAGTAACTCTAAAGATGACAAATCTTCTTTTAAGCCATAAATACGTACCACAGAATAACAGTGATTATTTTCACAACCCAACCATAGTCCTTTATATTGCCGACCTGCAACTGGCAACCATTCAGAGAAATTAAAGGTATTGAATGGCTGTATTTTAGAACTTAACTGCTGGTTAATATCTTGTTCAGAATAACCCAATTGCTGATAAAAAGACCTGACAGCATCCCCACTGTAAAACTTCGACAATAACTTCCAGTCAGCTTCTTGAACCTCTTTTGGAGGTATCCGGTTAGTTACCCCCTGAAAACCACTAATAATTTCCTTTTCTACTAAATGGCCTAGTTGATTTCTAAGTTCCCATTCTCGTGTTAATACTTGTTGTTCATCTTCACCAAAAACCAAAAAATAACGGGAGTCTGGCCGGGATTTAATCAGAGAATTTAGCTCTATTTCATCTTGTGTAAGAAATTCTGGAGGCTGGTAAAACAGTTTTAGGTCATCATTAAATTGAATTTTCTGAAGTGCCGCAGATCCAAACATCAACAGCCCAACCAATGGAAACAGGTAGTACCTAATATTGAGTTTAGGAAACTGACTGGAAAACGATAAAGGCCTATGCTTAATATTAATCCAGCGTGGGAATAGCAGGATTACAGTCAACCAAGCCCCTATTAAACCACAGCCGACAAAAACCCCTATTTGTTGTAAAAGCGGAAAAGGTGTTAATGCAAGAGAGAAAAATGCCAAGCAGCTTGATATCAAGCCCAGCAATAGCCCAGGTAATATATCCTTATCTTTTGGCTTGCCCAGCCTCAATCTATTACAAATAAAGTGAAATGCGTAGTCAATCGCCAATCCAGAAACCGTTGTACCAAATACAAAAGCCAGTATATGAATTTGGCCCAAAATAATAATAACACCAGATATACCACTGGCTACGCCGCATAGAATTGCGAATGTACAGGCTAGTAGAGGTTTTAATGAGCGAAAGACAACAATACATAGACAGCAAATAGCAAGGATCGAAAGGGAGCCAATCAGGCGTATTTCATCCTGCGCCATAGCAGCAGCATACTCTGTATGCAGGGGGGCTCCAGCTACCAGCAGCGAATAACCATTTTTTTGAGCCCATTGCTTTAATTCTGACTGTAAAGAAAGAAGTGATATATCGCTCTCTCCAGTCAAATCAACTGGTGCGGCCAGCGTATAAAGCAGGGTAAAAACTTTATGTCCTTCTGTATGTACCGGAATTCCATCAAAGACTTGTGGAGTAACTCCAATATCAGCGGTAAAGTAATTGCGAAAAGTTGAGAAAGTATCTTTCTCCAAATCAATTCCAGCGCCGTCAGGCCCGTATAATTTACTCAATTGACGCTGTATAAGTTCCTCTGGCGTAGCGTCTAATAACGCCCTATCTTCAGGGCTGAGTAGCTGTTGGCGCAGAGGGAAGAGCAGCTCCCACTCCTCTTTATAGCTTTCAGAGTCGGCCCAACGATATTCAACAGACTCTAAAGATTTTGCGGCCTTTAGTTTCTGCGCCAACTCTTGGGTATGCCTGGCCAGACGATGTGATTCTTTTCCTTCAGAAACTAAAACCCAAATTAAACTTCCCTGTAATTGCTGACTGACTTTTTTCTGGATGCCAGCACTACTTACCGAGTCGGAGTTATTATCAGCTAATAACAAAATATCTGTTTGTAGCCAGCTCGATTGATAGCGTAATACAGTTATCCCAATAATTACACTAACAAAGGAAAGCCAAATAACAACTCGACGTGACATGAGATTATTTCTGGTTATCTTCTGAGAATTCACTCAGTAGTTGACTGTTATTAGCTTCAACTGAATGTAAATTCATAATATCTATTTCAGTAATTGCCATGTTGGCTTCAGCTAGTACTATTTTCCGAATCTTTTTATCTCCCACGACTTCTATCGATTCAATAACCTTTCTAAAAGCTTCTTGCTTGGGAATTAAGTTAATTCGCCATTGCTCTTCTGCGATCTCTGGTCCCACCGTAAAAGTCTGATCTAGCTCACTAAAATCACCACTGATAATCTTTAATAGAGGATCAGCTACATGATTTCCTACAATATTGCTATTGACCCGATTCCCAGAATCAGCATCATCTAGCTTAAATATTCGATGGGATTCTATTGGATTCTCTATTCGCCAGCTTAATCCTAACTCTTCAGAAATAGCTAGGACACCTGAAGAAACCAGAGGCCTGGGCAACTGGGGCAGCCTCTTTGTCTGGGAAAAAGTGCCAAGCATCTGTGGAGATGACACAATATTTTTCTCTATCTCCCGCAAAACTGCCTGCTGCTCCGAAGTCAAAGCAGAAGTTACTGTGGAAAATAGAAAACAAATAAAAAATAAAACCAAGCGCTTGGCAGTCATCACTAATTTACCCCCAATTTTTCCAGCAAAATTGGAGGCGATGCAAACAGCATTTCGGCACTGCTTATTTCGACAGCTACCTGTACGGTATGTCCTTTTGTTAAGCGTACACCGGTATCTCTATCTGTTATCGTATAATTTATCTTAAATCGATTTTCATATTCAGACACCTCAGCACGAATAACAATCCACTGCTGAAATCGCAAAGGCTTGGCATATCGTACGCGCAAATCTATGACCGGCCAGGCAAAACCTGATTCCTTCATCTGTTGGTAGTTATATTCCAACTGATCAAACAATGCGCATCGGGCTATTTCAAAGTACTTTGCATAATGCCCATGCCACGCTATCTCCATCATATCCACATCGTGGAAAGGAATTTGTAGTTCAACTTGCGCCGTCCATTTTTCAGGGCGCATAGGTTTATTAGTTTTCATATAAGCGCCAATGTCTTTGCTGAATTAACGAAACAAATTTTCTCAATGGCTGTTCAAGCTCTCTATCTTCCTCGAGAAAAGGAAATTCATCTCCTATCTGCCTGATTGTGGTATTAAGAGCGGTAGATAATTTTTCCAAATCCACTCCCCCACTACGAACTCGAAGTTGAATGCCCTGCCAAGCAACCATCAGTGCCGCTGCGGTTGTTTGCTCCGTTAACTGTAATACCCTGATACAGTCCCTGGCAGCAATGGTGCCCATACTGACCTTATCCTGGTTATGACACTCCGTTGATCTGGAAAAAACGCTTGCGGGCATGGTCTGCTTTAGTGCTTCAGCAGTCCAGGCACTCGCACCAATTTGAACAGCCTTAAAGCCATGGTTAATCGATCTTCGAGGCCCGGTTACACCTGATAGGTTTGCCGGGAGTCCATTATTGAACTTAACGTCTACCAGTTGGGCTATTTGTCGATCCAGTAAGTCAGAGAGGTTTGCTACCGCATTCTTCAGGCTATCCATGGCGAAGGCTATATGCCCACCATAGAAGTGCCCACCATGAAGCACCCTCTCGTTTTCACCATCAATGATCGGGTTATCATTGGCACTGTTTAGTTCGTTATGAATAAACTGCTGGAGCCAGGGCAGAGAGTCCTGTAATACACCCACTACATGGGGAGCGCACCGAAGTGAATAGCGATCCTGCAATCGGCTATTTTGTCTTGGAGCGGCACCAACATTGAGATCGTCATGAATCCACTTTGCAATTTGGTTTTGACCGGGGTGAGGCTTCACTGCAAAAAGCGCGCTATCGAAATGATAGGCATTGCCATCCAACGCAACGCTCATCATGGCGGTAATACGAGCACTCAGCTGTGCTAGATACTCTGCCCGTTTGTAGGCTAAGCACGCCAAGCCAGTCATTGCGGCGGTGCCATTCATTATCGCCAAACCCTCTTTTGGGTATAGCTTCAATGGCTCAATCTGTAATTCATCGAATACCTCAGCAGTATCTCTCTGGTGGCCTCGGTACCAAACTTTGCGCTCCCCGCACAAAACCGCAGCAACATAAGACAGTGGGGTCAAGTCGCCACTGGCTCCCACAGAACCCTCTTGGGGAATTACCGGAATAATGTCTTTCTGAAGTAACAAAACCAATTGCTGCAACAGCCGATATCGGACCCCTGAACTGCCCTTTGCAAGGCTGGCAATCCGGGCAGCAACAATCGCTCTACTCTGCTCAAGAGTAAAGACTTCCCCCATTCCACAACCATGGAAGGTAAATAACCGATGAGGTAACTCTTCCACCAGGTCTGCTGGAATACTTTCGGTACAGGAATCACCATATCCAGTGGTTACTCCGTAGATCACACCTTCCTTCTGCCAAAGGCTATCCAGGAACTCGGCACCGCGATTTATCCTTGCGACAAAGCCCTCTTCATCAGATAGAGAGATATCGCCACGGCCAGCTGCAATGGTGTTTACCTGATCAATAGATAGATCTGTGCCATCAAAGACTATTTGGGTTCGTTGTAGTACTGCTGAATTCATTTTTGCTGATCCCAGAACGGGTAAAAGTTATACCATTGCAAAGGTGCTATATGACAATAGCGTTCCAACCGTCGTGCAAACTCCTCGACAAGAGAGCGAATATGCCCCTCTCTGTCACCGCGTTTCATCACAACGCGATCGCAGAGTTTTTCCATATAAATATCGTATCCGGAAGTACTGCGCAGACAGAAAAGCGTGTACACCGGGCATTTGAGCAGCGCAGCAAGAATATATGGCCCCTGGGGAAAAGGCGCTTTTCGCCCTAGGAATTCTGCCTCGCAGGTGCGCCCCATAGAGTTAATAGGTGTTCTATCACCGACAATAACAACCAGCTCCCCGGCTTCAACAGCCTCGGAGAGTCGCATCGCTAGAGCGGGAGTTACTTCTGTCACCTGGATAAGCCGTACTTGACTCAGGGGATTGAGCATTTTCATCATGCGATTAAATTTCACCGCATGCTTTGTATGCACTAGCACATTTACCCGTACCTTTGTCAGGCTGCCAAGCGCTCTGCAAACCTCCAGGTTCCCGAGATGGGAGCCAATTATTAATCCACCCTGGCCACTAGCCGCCAACTGGTGAAGACCCGCTCTTTTTGGGAAATTTACCTGACTATCCGGGATACCCACAAACCAGGCTTCAAGCTTTTCTCTAGCGCTGTTAGCAAAATTAAGAAAAATTCTAAATCCGGTTTTCCAATTCGGTTCTATACCGCTAGATGGGTAGCGTTTGGTGAATAATTCCAAGTACTCACGGATCGAATTGCGGCCACTCTGATTTTTTAGGTAATAGCATAAAACTACCGGGTATACCGCAACTTTAAAGGCGATCGGACCCAACCAGTGATGCAACCAGAATAAGAACTTGATGCCCAGGAAAAAGCCTTGTTCCCGGTATTTTGACCAGTGTAAATTACTCACGCTTTTCGCCCTACTGTCGAAATACGCAGAGTTCTGGCCAACATGCCAAAAAATAGACGGGTGTGCATTGCCGATATAAGGAAGTTATCCTCAAATCCCCGGAAATGGGAAACGCCATCTATTGGGTAGCTCACATTAACAGGTACCTGGCAAAGACCGCCTTTGCTCCAATACCACCGTACCAAGATCTCTGGATCAAAATCCATTCGATCACCGGTATACTCGTTATCTAACAAATCTACAGTTCGAGATAAGGGATAACAACGCAGCCCACACATGGAATCCTTAATCTCCAGAGAAAGAGTATTAATCCAGATCCATACATGAGTTAGATAGCGTCCCCACAAACGAACTTTAGGTACTGATTTATCGTATTGCGGATAGCCACAAATCAGTGAATCAGGGCACTTTCTGCTTTTCTCTAGGAATTGAGGTATGTCAGCGGGGCTGTGTTGACCATCGGCATCGACTTGAATTCCATGACTATATCCAAGCTCTTTCGCAGCTCGCAGACCACTTTTTACCGCAGCACCTTTTCCACCATTAGCCTGGCGAACAACCAAGTGAACCCGGGGACCATAGCTCTGCTCTAAGCGTTGTAGTTCAATTCTACAGGGTTTATCACAGCCATCATCTACCAGAATGTAAGGCAGGTTAAAGCCATCCAGAGATGCCAACGTCTGTGCGATCGCCCCCTCATGATTATAAACGGGTATTACAAAACAAAAGTTAGACATGGCTGAAGCACAACCTACCACTGCTATATTCTATATTGCCATCTTGAGTGTTTCGAAAAGAATAATTTAATTTGTTCTTTTCCTGGCTGAACTCCAAAGATAAAGTGACAGCATCACCGGGCATCATTAACTGCTTAAATTTAATCACTTCCATTTGGGTAAACGTACTGCCGGCTTTTACAAGTGGGCGGCCAAAATGCATAGCCCAATCCAGCTGTACCACTCCCGGCACTACCGGTGAGCCTTCAAAATGACCATCCAAGCAAGGCAAATCGTCATTAACCGTAAAATTAACTTGACGAGTATTATCTAATATTTCGCTGCTAATAATCTGTGGCACCATTGCTGCCGGAATTTCATCAAAAAGTTGCATTAGCAGGTCTCTCGTTATTTTTCCCTGTAAGTTAGTGGGAATTTCATCAACAAAACGCCAAGAACGTGGCACAGCCACGCCATCAAGATCCATGGCCAGGGTTTCTCTAAGTTTACGAACAAGAGAAGCCTTTCCTTTCTTTTGCAATAGTTCTTTCCCGGATTCCGTAAGTGTGGCAACAGCGGCAACTACTTTTCTTTTACGCTCCAGGACAAGTGCATTGGCTTTTACAATATATGAGCTACCAACTAGTAGGGACTCAACCTGTGTAAGAGAAATTCTTTTCTCTTCAATCTTAATAATGCGATCAGCTCGCCCCTTAAGTTCGAACATACCGTCTGTACTTATTTGTACTTTGTCCTGACAAATAAACTCCTTGGGTAACCACGGAGAAGAGACTTTAAGTAACCCATCGCTATTTTTTGCAATGTTCACTCCTTTTAGTGGACTCCAACTTTTCTGACGCAATTGATTACGCCAGGCAATCCCCCCGGTTTCAGTGCTTCCATAGACCTCTATGGGCTGGATTCCACACAACTGATCAATCGCCTTTGCATCTACTTCCAGTAAAGGCCCCCCAGAAGAAAAGATATCCACTAAGGACTTTCCTAACTCCCATGGCCAGGAAGAAATACGGCGGCTTAATTGTGCAGGGCTTGCAACCCACACGGCAGGCCCCCATTTCTGGGCGTCTTGGAGTAATCCCACAATATCCACATAAGTCTTACTAACAAATTGACGCCCGCTGGCTAGCGGCCACAGTAATTTAAACAGTAAGCCATATATATGCTGGTGGCTTACTGTTGCCAAAGTAGTTGTATTAACCACCCGGGATGACCACTTCAGATTATGGGCCTTAACCTCATTAAGCAATTGAGATAAGGTTTTATCAACGGTTTGTGGTTCACCACTGGTTCCTGATGTGAATAATTGAATACCAGCATCAAAATAACTGGGAACAGATAGCTCTTCGCTATATTGATCCGGAATATTTATACTAAATGCCGAGCTATCTTTCCAGCTGCCCAGTAATAGGGTTTTCTCATCCAGTTTTTGCTGAGTAAATCGCTTGTTATTTGCCGGAATAACAACGACTTCACAACAAGACATAGCTGCAAAAAAGAGCAAACTAAACTCGTAACTATCTTCACAGAAAATGGCAGCTCTTTTGATCCCAGCTTCGTTTAGGGATTTTTTTAGCTTTCGCTCAACAAATGCCAATTCACGTTTAAATTGTGCGAATGAAATTTCCCCACGCCTTGAATAGCTAACTACTGCCTGGTCATTCGAGTAGCCAAACACCTGTTCAAACTGTACTTTGTCCACGGCCTTAACTCACACCTTATTTTGGACGCGACGACGCAGTAGCCATTCACCACCCATCATAATTCCCATTAGCACATATGAAACAAGGCCATTGTAAAGAGTCCAGACTTTCATATTGCCGTTTAAAACAGTTGCCAGTGCGAGGCTTCCATTAATTAAAAAGAATAGACACCATGCCTTGGTAACCTTTCGTGTATATAGAATACCTTCAGGTGGTAAATCTGGAGTCGTAAGGCGAGCAAGCCGTTCTACTAATGTTTGCGGTTGACTCAAACTGTATAAAAATAGTGAAAATAGAATCAAGTTACAAAGTACTGGATACCAAAGAAGTCCGTTTGAGTCGCCCCTTAACCAGGAAACCCCAACAACAAAAGCCAAGGCCACGGCCATTAACTTGGTGCCAATCGCCTTATTCGCGCCGCCAAACAATACCCTTAAAACCGAAACCATCAACAGCAGTAACAGAATACTACTTAAAGACAAGTATTCTATGCCAAAGTAAATTGCCACAGGGTACAGTGTCAGAATAATGACCAATATTAGCTGCGCGAATCGACTCACTTCTCTGCCATTACCTTTTCAATTGCACCAACTACATCTCCAACAGTTCTTACACTTTTGAACTCTTCAGGTGCAATTTTCTTTCCTGTTACTTCTTTCAAGCGAACAATTAGGTCCACAGCATCAATACTATCTATATCAAGATCATCAGAGAGGTGGGCTTCTTCTTTTACATCCGCCTCATCGACCTCAAACATCTCAACCAGAATTTCGGTCAATTTTGGCAAAATTTCTTCTCTGCTATTCAACATAAATACCTCTACTATGCGCGGCTGCTGCTGACAAAATTTGCCAGGCTATTCACATTAGCAAAATGCGATTTTGTATCTTCACTTTCTGCATCTATTGATATGTTGTATTTTTTTTGCAAAGCAAGACCTAACTCTAGTGCATCAATAGAATCCAGCCCCAGGCCCTCTCCAAAAAGGGGTTCATCTGCTACGATTTCTTCTGGAGTAATATCTTCCAGATTTAATACATCAATAATCAGAACTTGAAGCTCTTCAACTAACTCTTTCACGCAGCACACTCCTCGGTAAAAAATGCTTTTAATTCTTGAGTAACCTCTCGGGCTACTTGTGGTGTTTCATCTTTTTCTTTTACTTGAATAAAACTTTCTGATTCATTCACATCGAATTGAAAATGTGGTCGACTCAGAGGAATACTGTACCAAGGAATATTTTTCATCAGCATCGGTGGATTACACCGTATTGTTACCAGAGTTGGGGTCACCCCGGAGCGTAACGCCATGTAGGCTGCCCCACGCTGAAACCTAAACGGTTGTCCTGGTACAGAGCGAGTTCCCTCTGGAAAGAGAACTACTGATTCCCCTTTTTGTAGTGATTTCGAAGCCAGTTCGATAATCTGTTCCGGGTCATCATTAGGTATATAGCCTGCAGTCATTACCGCGCCGCGCATAAACGGGTTTCTAAATAAACTGGCTTTTACAATACAGTTGGCATTCGGTATTCGGGATATTAGAAATACTACATCAATAAGCGATGGATGATTTGCCAATATCAATTGGCCTGGTTTAGCTAACTTTTGTTCATCACGAAATTGATAAGTGTAGATACCCGTGATATGCATAAAGCCAATAAACAATCGAAAAGCGTTGTGGATACACAAACGAGCCTTGCATTTTCGAACTTCTGTGTCCCGATAGATCACCTTTAATGGTGGGAACAGAACAAACCGCAGTATCAATCCACCGATACCGAACAGGCTAAATGCTATCGCCGTAGCGACCAACCTTAGCCAATACTTGTCTTTTTTCTTTGCCGGCAATAAGTTAACTGGCATTGATCTGTAGCTCCCATCTCTCTGAAACAGGTATACGCCCCTCGCGATCAATCAAAGATCTAATCAACGGAAGCTGGTAATCAGGCTCTGCAAATACTGACTCAGCTCCCGCACATTCACTGGCAGTTAACGATAGTTTTATATCTGTATCACTAGATTTATGTTTCGCCAAGCGCATAGCCGTTGCGCAAATATATGTTGAGCTCTCAGCGCTGGGATAGTACATCTCAGGTAGTGTTTCTTCACAGAACACTAAAAGCAATTCCTCAGCACCCTCTTGGAGTAGACCAGCAGCCTCTATAAAACCCGACTGCATAGGAAAATCTCCCCCAGCTAACGCAAGTGCTGGAGACCTGGTTTTACAGGCAATAGAGAACTGTCCTGCAATTGCGTTGTGTACAGAAAGTCCAAATGCAGTTGGCGATAGGTCTTCACTTGCTGCAACGCCTTGTAGCAATGAATAAGTCCTCATTGCTTCGCCATGCACTGAGCAAAGCAATAAAGGAATATCTTCCTGCTGTAATAGCGGAAAAGCGGTATTAAAAACGGCTTTGGCTAGCGGACTCAAACGACGGCGCTGCATTGCAGGAAGAAAAGACACATCCGCCTGGCTACTTCCACCAAGCTGCTTTTCTCCTCTACGCCAACCCTGCCAATCCGATTGATCTGATATTCCCGAGCACCATGCTCGCCATTTACTGACAACAAATTCCATAACCAAACATTAATTCTGGAGCAAAGCTCCATCCCCCAAAATCAAAAAGCTGAAGCTGGCCTTTCCCACCATTATTTTTAATTGGCTAATAGGTATTGCGCGACCAGAGACAGGGCGGGAATGGTACACAAAATGACCAATAGCCGCCAGTAAAAGCGCTGAATTATAGGTCGAAGTGCAGCCTTAGATTACAGTGAAATACACGGGCTTTTCCGACCACTTATTCTCTCGTACCATGGTACACATTTGCCATGGAAACTTGTATTGCACAGCCCCCCAGCCGTTAAAGTGAAGGTTTTTTAAGTCGACCAGATTCCATCTCTTCCAAAGAGAACAAATTCTTAGGGGTTATCAAATGCCTTACTTTACCTGCTCTTCCTTCAATAGCTGGTCAGGAAACTGGCAGGGAGATTCCATTCACCTGCTGGGAAGCACTGAGCTCTCACGGCTGGAGAAAATACACAGTATTAAACGCCGAGCCCAGTTCCTGGCCGGGCGAATATTACTGCGCACTTTAATTGCGGAGCAATACGAGTATTCACCTTGGGAAATTACAGTTGAGGCTGAAGCACCGACCATTGCTATGGTTAGAGGAAAACCCCTTTGTCATATTTCCATAAGCCATTCCGATGACTTTGTTGCCGTAGCAATAGCGGAAACTCCAGTAGGTATTGATTGCGAAAATGAGTCCCACCAAAGGAATTGGTTGGCCATGGCTAAGCAATACTTCCACAAGGCGGAGATAACCGAACTAAACTCGCTCCCGACATCGCAAGTAGCTGCTTGTTTCCTCACTAAATGGACCGCCAAAGAAGCATTAGCTAAATGTTCTGGTGTCGATTTGGGGCAGCTGCTGGCCTCAGCTCCTGTAATTAACCGACCTCAGCAATTGAACCATCCGTACAAGAATTACCTATTGTGGACAGGACAGCCGAGGCCTGGAGCCTACCTAAGCCTTGCGGTTAAACACAATCAAGCCAGCTCTGTCGTAACCCCAATAGGCACATTTAGAGCTAGCCACTGCGAAAGAACAAGCAAAAGTACTATCCTGAAGCCAATCAATGGTTTCAGTTAGGGCTTGCTCCCAGGGTGTTCAAGCCGCTCACTCCCTGGAAAATAAATCCCCAAAGAAATCACCGTCGTACCAGTATGGTTGCCTGTCTGCATCGGCAACTTGCCGGGCAATCAGGTAATTTACCTGGGTAAATTGCTCAGCCGCCTCATAATTAATCTGCTCGTCCGCAGCATCCCCTGGCTTGTGGTAGCGCTCGCGGAAGAAACCCATCTGTGCAGCAGTACCATCCACACTGGGGTCTTTTGCCTCCCTTCCGGTAATCAAGTAGATTGAGGGCACTCCGCGACGGACAAAATTGTAGTGGTCACTGCGCACGAAGATAACTTCCTCCGGCATGGGATCGGGACTGAGTTTAAGCCCGGAACGGTTTGCAGCCTCCTCCGCAACTCGCCCCAAAGATGAATGTTCAGCACCGAAAGCAATAATATCGCGGAATGGATAGAGCAGCATGGGCATATCAAGGTTGATATTGGCTACGATCGATTCCAGTGGCACCGTGGGGTACTCGGCAAAATAATCCGATCCCAGCAAACCTTTTTCCTCTGCGGTAACAGCAACGAACAGCAGTGATCTTCGAGGATTTTGCCCGGATTCAACAAAAAGACGTGCGGTTTCCAACATCACCGCGATACCGGCAGCGTTATCCTGGGCACCGTAGTAAATCTCGCCGTCCTCTTTCTTTCCAACATGATCCAGGTGTGCGGAAAAAACAACATATTCATCTTTCAGGAGTGGATCACTTCCCGGTAAAACGGCCACTACATTCGGGCTGGTTACGCGCTTGTGGTTAGAGCTGCTGCTCATTTTTGCACGGTAACTAAGGGGGAAGCCTTCTGGAGTTATTCCTTGCTCAATATCGGCAAAAATACTTTCAAGACTGCGCTCAGCGCCATCAAACAGCTTGCCGCCTGCAGCGATGCTCAACATAACTCCCGGGTGCATCCCCGGGATTGCACTACCGGGCATACCAGTCTTTTTCACCCAGTCAAAAGTGTCATCAAAACGGTGCTTCGCATAGTAGTCAAATGGGCGGCGTTTCTCCCGCTCAGGTGTATAAAGGCGAACAAAACCCACAGCGCCATGTTTTGCTGCAACCTGGCGTTTGGTGCGAGGAGAGGAGTGGTGAGCCCCCACTTCACTGGGCAAGCTCTGCGGCCGGCCAGCTAACACAACGACAATCTTTCCCTGTACATCCAGGCCGTGATAGTCATTAATGCCAAAATCCGGAGCTTCAATACCGTAACCGACAAATACCAACTCGGCATTGATCTGTGAGCGCTCACTCAGTGCGGAGGGCGATGCTAGAAAGTCCTCGCCAAATTGCATGGCGATTTCATCGTTCTGGCCCTCTAAGACAAATTCAGGATCACTCCCATCCCAACTGGCACTGCGAAAAGGCACTTCCTGGAAGTAACCTTGCTCCCCTGCTGGAATCAGCCCCATCTTTTTAAATTGGCCAGCCACATACTGTGCCGCTTGGCGATAACCCTCGCTACCGGTATCGCGACCCTCTAGTTCCGCTGATGCGAGGAAATTGATATCTCTACGGATGTAATCACTATCTGCAATGGGGCCAGTGCTGTTAATGCTGGAGGTGGTACAAGCCACCAATAGTGCCATAGCCAGGGCACCCAATAGACTTTTAACTCTCATGGGGAGTGCTACTTCTCAGGAATACAAAGCGTGATTGTTGATACGGACAGGTCATTTGAAATCGCACCACTACAGGTGCTTGTGGACCGTCAAGCAATTGCCCATCTTACCACGATTTAGGGCAATCTAAGCTGAGGCCCAGTGAGCTGCGCCCTGACTGTACTCGCTAAACTCATCTATGCAGCCTTCCCCAAACCGGGGAACGCTTGTCCAACCGCATAAGCTACTTTCTCGTAGGCATTATCCGCACAAAAATCTCCATGAGCCGCAAGAAAGTGCAAAAATGGCTGCCTTAGGATTTGTTCGAAGTCGTACTTCAACCACAGCCTGGGATTTTTATCACTTGGTGTCACCCTTGCTCTCCAGGAGGGAGCAATCTGCATACCTCGGCGGATACCAGAAAACCTCAGCAGGTTTTTACCAAGCCAATTGCACCCATGCCATGACTGCCAATACTGCAAGGCATCACAACTGACCAGTAGTCCGCCACTAAACGGGAGCCACAATACGGCCTCTGGAAACTGACTTTGGGAAAAGACAATAAATTGCCCCCCCGGTATTGGACAAACATCCTCCTGTCGCAACACCTTATCTGCTTTTGGCGGATAGAAATCTGAGCCGCGTTGTGTCCAAAAGGTAAGATCAAAGTGGTCTCTGTAGTAGAGATCATCACGCCCATGGTGATAGCCGAGCCGTATCGCGTGACTCACACGCCCAAGATCTTTTAACTTTTCCTCCTGCTGTGGACGCAATCTGATGGGATTAATCAAGGTAAGGTGATCCTGCCAGCGAGCGATTCCCATATTGCGATTGATAGTGACCCCCGGCGCTAGTTTGATAGTTCCGGGAACATAAAAAAAATTAGGCAACAGTTGGCGAATCTCACCATGAGGCTCTGTGGGGGGGTAGTTGATACGCACTGGCAGGCTACATATCAGCTATATTGAACTCGATTTCGAATACCGCGCAGAATTTTTACTGCAAATTCCGCGCGCTCATCAGGGACAAAAATGTGGTCACGGTGTAGTGTGGATACCACGCTGGTATCTATTCCAGCCTCCATTAATTCCTGGGCGACCACAGGAATAACCCGCACCGCATCAAGACCAGCCAGGATCTGCAAAGTGATTTGGCGAAAGGGGGCGCTTGCGGCAATATCTAATTGCCGAGCCGAACGTTGAGGCAGTATCACACTCATTCCCTCACCTTCTCGGAAGAAACACAAACTCTCTGACAAAATATCTGTAAACCGACTATCTGAAACCTGACAAAACACATAGATTTCATCGTGCAGCTTGGGATACAAAGTTCTCAATGCTCTCACTACGGATAGATCAGCTTTCATGCTTTCTTTGCCGTCTGGAAGTTTTCTCCAACCTGATTAATACGACCGGTTTCTACACGGTCGCACTGCTTTTGGATCAATCTTTCTGATTAATACCTGTTTTCAGGTGAAAATAGTCCAACTCTAAAACTACTTTTTGTGGGCTCTCTATTACCCGGCAGGCTATTTTAATTTGGAAAAAATAAGATCACGCATTTTTTTAGAATTATTTTCCTAACAGAGCTAGCAGTTTAATAACTAAATATTTTTAAGAGTTTTCCTGAAGCTTAGAGAAGTCGGATTTTAGCTGGTGGAAAGTTAAAAATATATTGATGGGATTACTTCTTATTGAGAGAAGTTGACCCAATGACTGTGAGAAGTTACGGATTTCTCAGCTCTTCACCATCAAATTCCGGTTCATTGGGTGCCGGAGTTGTATCCACTTCCGACGAATCCTGTTCAACCTCCCAGCTCTTCAGCACCGCATCAATATCCTTTTCCAGTCGCACACGGGGAAATTTGGGGCAGGGTGAATCTCTATCTGGATCATGCCATGCGGATAGGGGGGCTACAAAAACTACGTAGGATTTATGCAGGCGATTTCGCCCAATACTCACTTCTGTCCATGTTGTTTGCCAGGCAAACTTTCCCCTTACCGCATAGTCGCTTTCGTAGGATTTTAAAGTGAGAAAATAGGGGTAAATCTTCCCTCGCTTGCAAATAATTCTGCGTCCGGTCTTTATATTGGCCATTTGAGTAAATGGATCAAAATACCAATTAATATCGTATCCAAATACGAATTGCATCTCTCCATTTTGCCTTAAAAAAGCGTAGGATCTCCCAGTGCCATCGGGCTTGAGACTCCAGACATGCCGCGCTTCACCATCGCGGGAAATCAGCCAGGCCCCAACCCATTGACTGGCATCGTAGCGTGATTTTGCATGCCAGCCTTCATTGAGTGTTTTTCGTTTCTCTTCACTGGCATTTGCAGTTACGGAAAAAATTAGCAGTGGCAGGAAGAGATAGAATTTTATCCATTCCCACCCACTACTCATCTTTTCCACGCACGGATTAAATAGCGTTCGCACGGAATTAAGCTGCTAGCGACTGACAATATCCGGGCAACTTGCACCGGCCTTGGGGGTTCGCCAATCAGCCAACCGACGCTGAAAGCTCAGAAGTCCACCGCCCGCCTGCAGCCAATGACGGCCATCAATCACTGCAAATAGGAGGGTGGCACGGCTCCAATCTCGAAATGCGACAGATACAACCCCGCCCTTACAGCGCACCGAAGTTCCCGTTTTAACCCGCACCCGGTCACCATCCAATTGCCAGTTAATGGCAAAACCATGGGTCAATAGGCCTTTGGCATTAAATCCATAGGCATATCCGGAGCCATCGGCATGCAGTTGCCACACTAATTGATCATCGCCTTCACTCACAACCAGCCAATTTCCCGCCCACTTTTGCTGGGCGGACTCCGCCGAGGCCCACATTGGTATCGCTAGGAAAATTGCTGTGACAAATGGAACAACCGGCTTGATAAAACGCCGCTTTGGTAAATGACGCAAAAACTTCATGCGCTGCCCTACGGTATCGGCCCCAGTGCATTACAGGGGGCGGGTTATTCAAAAGACGACTGGGGAAGTCGCCAATTTTCCTTTCCGATTACGGGGCTAAAGCCTCACTTATCGGCATGAAAAAACGCTCAGGCGCTATTTTTCACATTCCTCGAAAAGTAAGGCTAGACGCAATTTACAACGGTGGCAGGTTAAACGTTAAAAATATTCAAATTTACGACAAATTCACAAAAAGAATGGCAAGTCACTTTTACCGGTAGTCCAACTATCTGGATTTTGCTTCGGAAAAATTCTTGTCTGCTCTCCACACCCGATACTTTAACTGCACGCCCTGAGGCAGATATATAACCATTGGCAACTTACTGCTATAAGGCAGCATCAAGCCATCACCGCGCACGGTGATAAATCGCCGGGATTCACTGCCTTGGGCACAGACCTTTTGCGTATCTGTGGTCGGGGTCAGGTCGGACAGGACATAGAAGGGGTAACCCCAGCCTGGGAGTATGTCCTTGCGCAATGGGGCGCTAAAGCTTTGCAAGTTGCATTCCGCGACTTGGCTTTTTCCCGGTATCAACTCAACCCTAAAGCGACTTTCATCGACAACCTTGGGCAGCTTGATAACGTGACGTAACTTGCCATCAACCTCCTCTGGAAATGCATCCAGAGGCTCAGAACTGTGGCAATCCAGGGCCAGTAACAACATGAAGGCAGTGGCAACTAATTTTGACATGGTATGGCCTCACTACTGCGTAGGGAAATGGCGGACAAAACTTTTTAAAGTCTAGTTCGCTTTTGTCTTCGCAGTCCCCACCAGAGCAGCGCCCCCAAACCAATTGCCAAAGCAAACAGAGCGGCAGTCCATAGGTATCGCTCCTCCCCCATCGCAGGTGGCTCCAACTTGGAGTGGGCCAGATTGAGATCCGCCCGCAGATTTTGAAACGCGGCAATAACTTCTGTAGAACTGGCACCACCAATCAAGTCACCCCGCAATTGCTGCCATTGGACCTGAAGCTGCTCCACCAGTACCTTGTCACGAATCAGCAGCTCCTGTCGTAACGGCCTATACCCATCACGATAAGCCAGCATTAACTTACCGTATGCCGATGTTATATCTCCTCCTCGATAGTCCGTCTCCGCCAGCTGCAGCAAGCCAATTGCGCTGATAAGAGGGGGGATCAGAGTGCGTACAAGGTGGGGGTTTCCGCGCCACCACATCAGTGCTTGTTGCAGAGTTGGATCAAGTTCCGCCGGTTTAGTGGTCGCCATTCCCGGCAGTCCCAGTAAGCCGGGGTAACGGGTCGCCAAGTCGGAAGAGGGTGGCAACTGATTTGCCACTGGAAAAGCAGCGACAGTCACCGCTAATCCCCAACGCTGTAGGCCGGTCAAGTCTCCATCAATGTCGACTGTGTGAATAGAGTCAGTTTCTGGGTCCAGGGTGTTATAAAGATCATAGAGACTGAACCCCGCCATTCTCTCGAGATCATTGAGGGCTGGGCCTTCATTACTACCCCCACCGTCGACACCGTGGCAGATGGCACACCGCTGCTGATAAACAGGCATCATAAAGCCCGGCGAGGGCAAAGAGTAACTGGGTGACCGCTGCAGCTGATACAAAGCAGCAAGGCGGTCGGCGATTGCATTGGCTCGACGGCGCACCTCTGCGCCGGAATCCTTATTCTCAATCGCCTTACGCAAGTCCGAGAGGCTTTTCTGCAAACCCTGCCGACCAGGCCGATCGGGGAGTTGAGTGACCAGACGCAGTACTTCTTCTACCTGTTGCTTCTGTAGTTCATACAGAGGAGTGTCCAGTCGCTGCCCGTTCTCTACGGCGTCGCCGTAGTCTACCGCTATATAGGAGAGAAGATTGCTGGCCTGAGCGGCCAAAGTATTGCTGCTTGAAGTGTCCTGGGCTGAAACAGGTGCGATTAAGCCAGCTAGGAGGGTAAACAGTAAAATCCATTTGAATCCCATTAGTGGCTTCCGGATCGGGCAAGGTTGATCGATGTTAGGAGCCTCTCGACAGATTGCGGGGCACCTTTCTTAGGGTAGAAATAAAAAACCCCGCTCGAGGCGGGGTTTCTTCAATCGGAAAGCTTAGCCGCGATCCGCTCGCTCTTTGGCAATCAGGTAATCCGCCACTTGCAGCATCAGCTCCTGGCCATTGCTCTTACCTTTATATCCGGGGAAAGAGGAACTGATGCGGTATTTACCCGCAACAACAACTTCCGGGGTACCAGTCATTTTGTAAGCGCGCTGATTGGCCATACCTTGCTTAACTTTGCTGTTGATAGCGAAGGAATTCATCAGCTTCGCAGCTTTGGCACCATCTTCACCATGCTTGTTAAACAGAGTCTCGATAGCCTTTAAGTCAGGCACCCAGTTGCGACCTTCGCGGACAGCCAGCATCTGGCGCTGAGTGTAGATGGTGTTAAAGATAGGAGTGTGCATCTTTTCCAGAACACCCATGGAGTCTGCTACGTAGTAAAGACGAGCGTGTACATCCATAACCGGCTGCCAAATTGCTGGCAATTTCAGCAGCGCAACATCGCTGGGCATCTTTTCTTTCCAGCGCTCCAGAGTTGGCTCAAAAGTGAAGCAGTGGGCACAGCCGTACCAGAACATCTCAGTCACTTCGATCTTGTCGTTGCTCTTTTGTGGTACAGCCTGCGGCAATACTTCATAGTGCTGGCCCGCTTTGAACTCGCCACTTTCCTGGGCGCAGGCAACGAGGCTGAACATTACAGCAAAAACCATCGTGATCGGGGCGAGAAATGCTCTCATAAGTCTTCTCCAACTTTTATTTAGTGGTGCGAACGCCATCTAGCGGCGGGCTGTCGAGCCACTGAGGACACAATAGACAACGCAGATTATTTAAGTTCCCGGACCCTCGTGCAAGGAAACACTGCAAAAACTGCCTAGTACGTCTATGGAAAGCGGCTTTATGCTCAGGCGACAGGCACAAAAAAGGCCGGTTGCAGACCGGCCTCAGTGTACTCAAATCCTGTGACTATTAGTCAGTCAGGCCTGCGATATAGTTGGCCAGCGCCTTGATCTCTGCATCGGAGAGTTGCTTGGCCACGGTGCGCATAGTGCGAACTTCACCGTCATTGTTGCGGGTACCCGCACGGAATGCTTTCAGCTGGGCTTCGATGTACTCTGGATACTGACCGCCCAGACGAGGGTAACCGGCCGGTGCATTGCCCAGTCCAGCAGGTGAGTGGCATCCCATACATGCGGGAACACCAGTCTCCATATTGCCACCACGGTAGATTTTACGTCCAAGCATCAGGCCGTCGACGTTCTCACCGTTGTTTAGCATCACGGAAATAGCCTCAGATCCGGTCAGCTGCATTGGCTGCGAGGCAAAGTAAGCGGCGATATCCTGCAGGTCCTGATCGTTGAAGTTGTCCAACTGACCGATCATTTGCGGCACATCGCGGGCCTTTTTACCGTCAGGTGTACCTTTAATATCTTTAAGCTGCTTATACAGATATTTTTCGCCGAGTCCGGCAATCTTTGGAAAAGCTGGAGCAATACTGTT
This sequence comes from Microbulbifer maximicatervae (SeqCode), assembly GCF_052467615.1. NCBI lineage: Bacteria > Pseudomonadati > Pseudomonadota > Gammaproteobacteria > Cellvibrionales > Microbulbiferaceae > Microbulbifer > Microbulbifer maximicatervae (SeqCode). The sequence goes on along the minus strand of NZ_CP174319.1, from coordinate 4,682,659 downwards.
ACCGTCTGCACCGTGGCAGGCTGCACATTGAGCGGCTTTTGCCTTGCCCGCAGCAGCGTCGCCCGCAGCCAGCGCCAAGGGCACGGCGCCCAAGCCGAAAACTAAACCGAGTGCCAGAGCAGTGTTCTTGATAATGCTGTTCATACGTCGTCCCGTTGCGCGCTGAGAGATGGCGTTTCGCACCGCCCCCGATAGTCCTGCGACGCGAAAACGGCGGCATTATATACTTGCGCGCCAAGCGAGTGTACCGAATAAACAGACTTATACGATGTCAAATTCAGAATTTAAAGCCCAACCACCAAAACTGAACTACCGTTCCATACAATTTCTCACCAGTGCCCCCACCCTGACTGAGTGTCCGGAGGACTTTGGTGCCGAGGTGGCCTTTGCCGGTCGCTCCAATGCGGGGAAGTCCAGTGCCATCAATGCGCTCACGGAAAACAACAAGTTAGCGCGTACCTCTAAAACACCGGGGCGCACCCAGTTGATCAACTTCTTTCGCCTCTCCGACCAGCAGCGCCTGGTGGATCTGCCCGGCTATGGCTTTGCCAAGGTCGCCCGCAGTATGAAAGATGAGTGGCAGCGTCATCTGGCCACCTACCTTGAGAAGCGAGAGTGCCTGCGTGGACTCGTGTTACTAATGGACATTCGCCAACCCCTCAAGGAGTTCGATCTGCATATGCTCACCTGGGCAGTAGAGGCCGAGCTCCCAGTGCACATCCTGCTAACCAAGGCCGACAAGTTGAAGAACGGTCCAGCCAACAACACTCGCTTTGCCGTAGAGAAGACCCTCAAGGAGCAGGGACTCAATCACGGGGTCACTCTGCAGATCTTCTCATCGACCAAAAAAACAGGCCTGGACAAACTCGAGCGCAAGCTCAATGAGTGGCTGGAAATCCCAGAGGAAGCCGCCCCCACTGAAGATTGAACGAGCTGGGAGCCCGGGGGCAGCGCCCCCCGAGCAACACAAGCACTTCAATTTTTCTCACACCGGAGAAAATTCCTAAAAGTGAACTCCGGGCACACCAGTTGCCGCTGCTTTGCGCTTCTGTTCGGGGATCAGGGAGCGAAGCAGTACCCGGTGCAGCCGTCGGCGTGCCCCCGGAGTTAAACAATGCAATTCCTCTGCATGTAAGTACCTCTGCGCGAGAAGAGCGGCAAGGGTTTCTTCGTGTATGGCAATCGTCAGCAGACGGGAATTGCCATTGGCATTCATCTTTTCATTCCCCTCAGTGCACTCTGTTTCCGCCATTGATACAGGCGGATATTCTGGCTGTGGAGAACTCGCGTACCTGCTGCTGTGTCTCTCCGGGGTAGAGTGAACTGATGCAATCCGCCGCAACCCTTTGCTTATGGCTATCGCCCAACTCGCGGGCGAGTACTGAGCTGGCGCCGGCAAGTATGTAGTTTCGAAGTTTTTCATCACCCAGCTCCCGGTAGGCAGCCATTAACCAGATAGCGCTTTCACTAAAACGCGTTGCCGAAATGGCATAAGTTGGCCACTGCTTTTCCAGAAGAAAGCTGGCCAGATCGAAGGCGCATCCCAAATAAGGTATTGCTTCGGCGTAATTGCACTCTTCAAGCAAAAGCTTGCCGCGCTCAATCCAATCGAGCCACGCCTTTTCCGCACGATCCGTGTCAGCGGTCAACCATTGGCGATGGTTGGCACACAAGTAACGTAAATTCACCGATAACCCCCCATATTTGATTTAACTTAAAGATAATGCGAACCATTATCATTTGCAAGCGCATTCAAAAGCAACTTTTGTTTTCTTCTGTGATGGAGTCATTTAATGAAATAAAAAAAGCCGGCAGATGGGGGCTGCCGGCTAGGGGACAGTGCCCTTGGGGTGGGGCACTTGTCAGACGCACCCAGGGGGACGGGTACGCCTGAGGGTTCTTTTCATCCCAAAATTTCTTTTCCTGCTTCGATGGTAGGCTGAACTTTCATGCTTCCCAAGCGCATGTGTGAACCTTTAGGTTAGACCTATGCCATGCCCCAATTATGCCGGAAATGGATAACAGGCAATGTAGTCGTGGGACCCTGGGGTAACTGTGAAAGCCTCTGCGGGAGTCTTGGGGAGATCCAATCTAAGGGCCTGCTCGCCGCATACGAAAACTTAAACTAGCTGAGCGGCTCACCAAACGATTTAAGTGCTTAATTCAAAAAGGAAAGGACAGGTGCCCCGATGGATGAAATTACATAAATTCACGAAAGACATAAAAAAACCCCGGAGTTGGGGACCATCCGGGGTAGAAAAAGCTAAACGCTTTGGGGTTAGGGAGCAACAATGAACTGATTACTTGGATAGGCTCTCAAGCCCGATGGTTCCCGCCCCTTTGGTAAATAAGTGTAAACAAAATACGTGTTTTGGCGCCTCATACGTTCTTCTATGTAAAGGCGGTCGATTTTTATCAAATTGTTAACTCAGCCACTGGCCCATTGCTGTGCAGGCGGCGAATACAATCTGCAATCAACGGCGCACAATCTATCCACTCACAGTTTCCTCGCAGCTGCGACTGAGGAAGAGAATTAGTCACCACAATTGATTCCACCGGCAAGCGCGCCATTGCTGTATGGGCATCGCGACTAAATTGTCCGTGGACACAAAACACCAAAATCCGCCTCGCTCCCGCTTTTATCACCGCGTCCACTGCCCGTGTAACTGTGTGGCCAGTAGCAAGTAAGTCATCGACGATAATGACCGTGGCATCCTTAACTTCCCCAATCAAAGTTCCCCCACTCAACAAAGCACCGCTGCGATACTTCTCCACAAATGCGCTAGCCACCGGCACCCCCAACTGATCCCCAAGGGCCAAACGGAATTTTTCCGCACGCTTTATCCCTCCTTCATCTGGAGACAAAACAACCAGGGGACCGGGGTCTCCGGACAGACGCATTCGCGCCACTTCAATCAACAGGGGGTTGGAAACCAGGTGAACGGTGCGACAGCGGAATGCGTTCTCAAAGGCCGCCAGGGAGTGAACATCCATAGTCACGACTACATCCACTCCGGCGGCTTCCAGAAAACTGGCCAGATAGCGACTCGGCAGGGGGTCGCGCAATTTGGTTCGCCGCTCTTTTCGTGCATAGCAAAGGTAGGGGATGACCGCAGTCACTCTCGCGGCACCGGCATCGCGAAGCGCCCCAATGAAAAACAGGCAGCGCATAAGTTTCTGGTCAACACAGCTGCTGGTATCGGTGTAAAGGGATTGGACCAGAAAAACATCCGCCCCTTCCACATCATCCAGTGGCCGAACTTTGTGTTCGCCATCATCGAATTGACGCTCTTCATGGCGAGATACCGGTTCACCGAGACTCGCGGCGACACGTCCTGCGAAGTCTGCTCCCACATCGAGACTGAATAACTTAATGCGGCTCATAAGCTCAGTACCCTGCCTGGCGCCTCACACTCGCTAAGCGCCTTGCCCACGTTTTAATAGAAGTATGGACAGTGGAATTTAGGATCTGGAGTACTGCGGGTGTTGCAGTTGTTGCGGCTTGGGTAGATAGGGAGGGTCAGGGCTGAAAGACAGGCAAAAAAATGCCCCGGACTTGGGGGAGTACCGGGGCAAACATCTGACTTCCTTGGGGGATGATGACGCATTCCAACGATCTTGCCTTTTTAGAGGGGCTGTCGCCGGAACAGTTCCACGGAATTTCAAAAAGATTGTAAAAACGCCTAACAAAACACAAAAATTGGCATTTTATTCATCCGTACCAACAAGAGCGCGCCAAATCATTCCGAGCAGCGCGCCCTACCCTCAATTCTTAGATGGTTTCTTCAGTCAAATTAGTGCGCCTGATCCCAATCTCGGCCTTGTCCCAGATCCACAATCAGGGGAACGTGGAGTTCTGCCGCGCCTTGCATCAATTCAATAATGCCATCGGCCACAATTTCGACCTCATCCTTGGGTACTTCAAGAACCAATTCATCGTGTACTTGCATAATCATCCGGGTCGCCAGCTTCTTCTCCCTGAGCCAGCTGTCTACAGCGATCATGGCCCGCTTGATAATATCGGCGGCAGTACCCTGCATTGGCGCATTAATTGCGGTCCGCTCTGCTGCTTGGCGCTGCATGCCATTGCGTGAGTTAATTTCCGGCAGATAGAGACGGCGTCCAAACAGGGTTTCCACATAGCCCTTTTCTGCGGCCTGTGCACGGGTATCCTCCATATAGCGCAATACACCCGGGTAGCGCTCAAAGTAACGGTCGATATAAGTTTGGGCGTCAGCCCGGGGGATATCCAACTGCTTGGCCAGGCCAAAAGCCGACATGCCGTAAATCAAACCAAAGTTGATCGCTTTGGCCCGCCGGCGCTGCTCATCAGTCACCTTATCCTGAGCTACTTCAAAGACTTCTGCCGCCGTCGCGCGGTGAATATCTGCGCCTTGAGCAAATGCATCCACCAACCCTTTGTCCCCAGACAGGTGAGCCATAATACGCAGCTCAATTTGGGAGTAGTCCGCAGCGATGATCTCACTGCCACCATTGATTCTTGGGTCAACGGTGAAGGCCCGACGAATACGGCGCCCCTCCTCTGTACGAATGGGAATGTTCTGCAAGTTAGGGTCACTGGAGGACAGGCGCCCGGTAGCCGCTACTGCCTGGTGATAAGAGGTATGTACACGACCGCTACCCGGGTCGATCATCTTTGGCAGTTTATCGGTGTAGGTATTCTTCAGTTTGGCCAGGCCGCGATACTGCATTATCAGTGCGGGCAGCTCGTGGTTGTGGGCCAATTCCTGCAATACAGCTTCAGCGGTAGAGGGCGCACCTTTGGGGGTCTTCTTGATCACTGGAATCTGCAGCTTTTCAAACAGGATCGCCCCCAGCTGCTTGGTGGAGCCCAGATTGAACTCTTCGCCGGCTACTTCGTAAGCCTGCTGTTCCAGCTCTCGCATTCGCTGCTCAAGTTCAGCACTCTGCTCCGCCAACATCTTGGCATCGATATAAGCACCGTTACGCTCCATACGTGCCAGAACTGGTAGCAGGGGCATCTCAATTTCATCGAGTACCTTTACCAGAGTTGGCTCTCGCTCCAGACGCGCACTCAACTCATTGTGGAGACGCAGGGTGATATCTGCATCTTCAGCCGCATAGGGGCCCGCTTTGTCCAGCTCGATCTGGTTAAACGTCAGCTGTTTGGCGCCTTTACCGGCAATATCCTCGAAGTGAACCGTGTTCTCCCCCAGGTACTTGAGTGCGAGACTGTCCATATCGTGACGGCTGCCAGTGCTGTCCAGAACATAGGACTCCAACATGGTATCCCGTGCGATGCCGCGCAATTCAATATCGTAGTTGGCCAGGATATGACTGTCGTACTTCAGGTTCTGCCCCACCTTCTTCTGCTGTGGATCTTCCAGTAGGGGTTTGAGTTTGGCCAGTACTTCGTCAAACGGCAGTTGCTCTGGTGCACCCATATAGTCGTGGGCCAGGGGAACATAGGCTGCACGATAGGGCTCCACCGCGAAGGACACCCCCACTAATTTTGCCTGCATATAATTGAGGCTGGTGGTTTCCGTGTCGAAGGCAAAGATGTCTGAACCCTTCAGTTGTTCCAGCCAGGCATCGAACTCCGACATTTCTGTGACGATGACGTAATCGCGCTCAACGGCTTCCGCCATGGCTTCTTCAGCCTCTTCACTGGTTAGCTCTTCTAACCAGCCGCGAAATTCATTCTGCGTGAATAGCTCAACCAGTGCCTCTGTATTGGGCTCTGAATTGTGCAGTTCCTGGGGGTGATAAGGCATCTCCACATCGGTTTTGATAGTGGCGAGCTTATAGGAGAGTTCTGCCGCCTCGCGGTGCTCCGCCATCTTTTTGCCGAGGGTTTTTGAGCCACGGAACCCCAGCGGTGCAATGGCATCCAGGTCGGAATAAATGGTCTCCAAGCCTCCCAGATTCTGTAACAGTGCCAGAGCGGTTTTCTCGCCCACACCAGGAACTCCGGGGATATTGTCTGATTTATCTCCCATCAGGGCGAGAAAATCGATAATCAGTTCTGGACCTACACCAAATTTCTTAGTCACGCCCTCGCTGTCCATTTCGGTATTGGACATGGTGTTAACCAAGGTAACGCCCGGACGCACCAGCTGCGCCATGTCTTTGTCGCCGGTGGAGATTATGACTTGCTGCCCCTGACTCTGGGCCTCCAGCGCCAGGGTGCCGATCACATCATCAGCTTCAACACCATCGACCACCAAGCGCGGCAATCCCATAGCGTCGATGATGTCGTGAATGGGCTGAATCTGCTCACGCAAGTCATCTGGCATAGGAGGGCGGTGGGATTTGTATTCGGCAAACATCTCATCGCGAAAAGTCTTGCCCTTGGCATCAAAAACAACCACTACAGGACTGCCTGGATGCTCCTTGAGGTGGCGGCGCAGCATACTAATCACACCGCGCACCGCACCAGTAGGCTTACCCTGGCTGGTGGTCAATGGCGGCAGCGCATGAAAAGCGCGATAAAGGTAGGAGGAACCATCCACCAAAATCAACGGGGCGGCTGAGGTGTTTTGTTTACTCATAGACGATGAATTCTTGCTTGCTTAGTTTGGCGTTCAGGACGCGCGGCAGGCCGATAGGATAACGCCCTTCGCTCTGTTTTTCCGCTTACTGATTCTTTCCCGCCAGACACCGTAGGCAACCTCTGCACAAAAGCCCACTCGACTTACCCCGCCGATTAAAACTATCGGCGCATCGATCTCACCAAATCCCCAGGCTTGGCTAGTCTTGCCGGTAGCGACCTTATGCGTTCGCTACTCCCCGGAAATCAAATTGTCGCAGGCTGCCCCCAGGCAGTCAGGGATCTTTTATTTCCAAAAAACTGTGCCACCCGATGTTGAAGGAAGGATTCGAAAGATGAGAGGAGTGATGCGTGCCACCCTGTTGTTTGCCGCAAGTATCTTTGCCATTTCGGCAAGTGCCGGCTCGGATTGCAGTGGAGAGCATACCGCTGAAGCCGAGGCGACTGATGAAATACACTCACAGCAGACTGAGGTAGAAGGCCATGAGTTAATACTCAGGCAGGCTATCCGCGAGAGAGAGAATGATTTGCTGGAGAGACAAAAACAGCAGCTGGAGAAACTGCAAAAACAAGCGGAAAGAGATGCTGCCCGAGTAGAGAAACTACAGCAAATAACCAATCGTTCCTAGAAGCCACCCTACCAGATCCCGCCCCCTCCCTGGGTAGGCGGGATACTTGGTGCCCTCAAGGAGCCTCTGATTTATCCTTGTTGCGGTCGGGAACCTGACTCAAGCAAGTGCGGGCTTGAGACAAGAGGGACTCTATCAATTCCCTGTAATCAGCATTTTCATTCAACTGATCTCCCAGCAGATCCAAAGCGGCGTAACGCAGCCCCAAGTTTTCTGCCAACTGTTGATCTCGTTCATTAGCCGGCATATCTCCAAATAGACAGCCGTCGCCAATCTGTGACAAATCCAGCATTGCCTTGGCACCATAGCCCCCACCACTGCCATCGCCCAGGGCATGGGTTTTCACTCCTGCGGAACCAAAAAAGTGACCATAGGCATCGTGCGTAACAACGATGGGAACTTCGCGATATCCATACAAGGCCCGATCGAGTACTTTCTGCAAGTTGGCCATCGAACTGGAAAACTGCCGTGCACGCCCCATAAACAGCTCCGCCTGCTGTGGCTGTAATTGCGCCAGGCGCTCAGCGATCTGCGCCGCAGCTATTGCCGCATTGCGGGGACGCAACCAGAGGTGGGGGTCGGTAGCACTGGCTCCCTCATATTCAAGGGTCTCTATATCCAGCAGCTGCATTTGCCGGCCCGCTGGTAACAGCGCTGCCTGTTTTGCCAACACCCCCTCCATTTGCGGCCCCAGCCACACCAATAGTAGGGCGCGCTCAAGTGCAGCCCGATCGGAAACCGAAGGGGCATAATGGTGAGGATCTGCTCCCTCAACTAGCACCCGAACAGGAATATCCTCACCGGTTATTTCCCGGGCGATCAGGGCTAAAGGGCGCACGCTGACGACCAGCTCTCCACCACTATCGGATTCCGGTTTGCTACAAGCCGGGAGAAAGAGCCCGAATAGAAGCACCGTGGAGATTGTAAAAAGACGTTTGAAGGGATACATCAGAGACATTAGGCGGCGAAAAATTGCGATATAATCACAACCAGCGCCAAGCTGCCAGCCTGGTTGTCCATATCCGGTAAAGAAGGTATGGAAGCAAACATCTTAAAGACTTCCCTGCGGAGATTGAATTCTGAATCCACCCCAGCCGCTTATCACAGCTGACAATATCGCCCTTCAGGTGGGCGGCAGGCAGTTACTTAAAGATATTACAGTCGAATTGTCCCAGGGGGAGATTGTCACCTTAATAGGCCCTAATGGAGCCGGCAAAACCACTCTCCTTCGCCTTCTGTTGGGGCTCAGCCAGCCGACCCAGGGCCGCGTGTGGCGACAAGCTGGGTTGCGTATTGGCTATATGCCCCAGCGGCTTCATATCGATAGCTCAATGCCCATGTCAGTTGAACGCTTCTTGCAACTTGGCCAATCGACCATGAAGCCCGAGCAAGCGCAGTCGGCATTGGACAGGGTGGGCGCAGGGCAGCTTAGAGGCGCCTCTCTGGCAAATCTATCCGGTGGAGAAATGCAGCGGGTCTTACTCGCTCGTGCCGCATCGCGCAAACCTCAGCTGCTTGTCCTGGATGAACCCACGCAGGGAGTCGATATCGGTGGTCAAAGTGAGTTGTACCAGTTAATTGCCACTCTGCGCGACGAGCTCGGCTGCGGTGTGTTACTGGTTTCCCACGACCTTCATTTAGTTATGGCTGCAACCGACCGGGTCCTTTGTTTGAACCAGCATATCTGCTGTCACGGACACCCGGAGCAAGTAAGCCGCCACCCTGCCTATCTGGAATTATTTGGGGACAAGGTCGCCCCCTATACCCACCAACATAACCACCAACATAAATTAAGTGGGGATATTGCGCCCGCAAGCAGCTGCAATCATCAACACTCTCATACAAATACAAAAAACAAAGAGCAAAAATAAGTGGTCGATTTCGGCGAATTACTGCACAGCCAATTTCTCTGGTACGCCCTCGCCGCCGGCCTTATGGTCGCTGTTGTCAGCGGCCCTTTGGGCTGCTTCGCCGTGTGGCGACGCATGGCCTATTTCGGCGACACCCTGGCTCACTCAGCCCTTCTTGGAGTGACGCTGGGTTTTGTACTACAGATTATGCCAACGGTGGCCGTCGGTATTACTTGCTGTGTACTGGCACTGCTGCTGATGTATTTACAGCAGCGCCAAAAGCTCGCTGTAGATACCTTGCTGGGCATATTGTCCCACTCCATGCTGGCACTGGGGATTGTCACCGTCAGTTTCTTTAAGATTAAGGTGGATCTCTTATCTCTGTTGCTGGGAGATTTACTCGCGGTCAGTGGCCAGGATCTGGTACTAATGGCCATTGCCGCCGCCACAATCCTGGGACTCCTTTATTTCCTGTGGGAACAGTTACTGGCTTTCACCCTGCATGAGGAATTAGCTTCAGTGGAAGGTGTCCCTATCGAGCGATTGCGGATCGCTCTGATGTTGATGCTGGCAATACTGATTGCGATCGCAATGAAAGTTGTCGGGGTTCTGTTAATTACCGCCCTACTGATTATTCCCGCAGCTACCGCGCGAAAACTGTCGCACACTCCAGAGCGTATGGCGGTGTTGGCCTCATTGCTGGGATGCTTAGCGGTAGTACTCGGTCTTCTTGCCTCTATCCTGTGGAATACACCGGCGGGCCCGTCCATTGTTCTGGCCGCAGCACTGTTCTTTCTCACTTCACAACTGCGTGCCAGCTGAAGGTAGCCGCAGGTTAATCTCATCCTAATTTCTTATTTTATTTCGTTATTTATCGCAAATTGTCGCTTAAATCTACCCGTTGGTGAGATGTCCGTCACCGTTTATCGCAATAAGCTGATGGTTAGCCGCTAGCTAATTGTGTCAATTTTCCGTCGTTGCTAGTGTTGCCCGACGACCAGCCGTATTAGGCCGGTCACCAATAATGACAAAAAAATGGACTCACAACGATATGGAAAAGTTCTCTCTTCGTCGCAAGGTATTAACTACAGCCATAGTGGCGGCAACCGCTGCCACTAGCCCACAAACACTCTTTGCCGCCGAGGATCAGGCGATGGAAGAAGTTGCAGTTGTGGGTTCCCGTATTAGTCGAAATGCTGAATTTGAAACAGCTACCCCGATCCAGGTAATGGATCGCGATGCCATCGAAAAGTCCGGCTACACCAATCTGCAGCAGCTTTTTGAGAAAAACCCCGCCGCAGGTAATGGCACCTTCTCAACCCGGGGTAACAACCAAGACTCTACCGCAAATGGGGCTGCCGCTGTGAGCCTGCGCGGTATGGGTGCCGACGCCACTTTAGTATTGGTAAATGGCCGCCGGGTGGCTATCAGCGCATTTGCCGAGAGCATCACTACCAACTTTGTGGATATCAACAGTGTACCCCTTGCGGCGATTGAGCGGGTCGAAGTCCTAAAGGATGGAGCATCCGCAATTTACGGTTCCGATGCCGTTGCCGGTGTGGTCAATCTGGTGTTACGTAGAGACTTTGAAGGTACTGAGGTATCCGTAGATTACGGCGGTGCCGATGGCTATGACGAGCAATCCATGTCCGCCGTATGGGGTATCAATGGGGATGACTCAAACCTGACTGTTATTTTTGACCACCATAAAAACAGCCGCCTATCCAGCACCGAGCGCAGTGGACTGGATACCGCTAACCAGTCCAGCCGTGGCGGTATGGACTTCCGCTCCTCCAGGGGCTATCCCGGTAGCTTCAATGTGGGCGGTACCTTTGTTTCCGATCCCAACTGTCCCGAAGAGCGCGATACCGGTGAAGTCTGTGTCTATGATTACGGCCCCTGGACTTTGATCACACCCGAAGCCGAGCGCACTGGCCTATTAATGCTTGGCCATACCCAGTTGGCCGAAGGCGTGGAGTTCTTTAGCGAGGTCGCTGTTCAGCACAATACATCCGTAGCCCAGGGTGCACCCACCCCCCTCGATGGCGACGCGGGTCTCTATGTACTGGCAGATCATCCCAATAACCCATTCGGCGAAGATGTGGATATTTACCGCTATCGCACCGTGGATGCAGGCGCCCGCCAGTGGGATATCGAAACCGATAACTTGCGCGGTGTCTTCGGCCTGCGCGGCTCTGTCGCCGACTGGGACTGGGAGGCTTCTGTGCAGCGCTCCCGCAGTGAAACAACCCAGACCGGTGACCGCTCCCAGGGCTGGGTGCGTACGGACCTGTTACAAGAGCAGATTAATGCCGGTAACTACAATCCGTTTGGCGGGGTTCAGAACCCGGACTCGGTCATTGATGCCATCACCACCAGCCTGGTCCGCCAAGGCAAGTCTGACCTGACCAGCTATAACTTCTCAGTCAATGGAGATTTAGTCGATACCGCCAGTGGCACCATTGCCATGGCTGCAGGCTTGGAATATCGGGAGGAGAAAGCCTCCGACATCCCTGATGACCAGTTCCAGCGCGGTTTGATCTTCGGTACCGAATCCGTATCCGCCAGTGCCAGCCGGGATATCTCCTCAGCTTATGTGGAAGTTGCTATCCCCCTCCCTGCCAGGTTCGATCTAACTGTGGCCGCCCGTTACGATGATTACAGCGACTTTGGCAGCACCACCAATCCAATGGCAAATCTGCTGTGGACAGTAACCGACCAGCTATCCTTCCGAACCTCTTGGGGTACCGGCTTCCGCGCGCCTTCACTGGCACAGGTCGGCTTAGGCCCATCGCAGGAGTCCCTGTTCTTCGTTGATAGCTATGGCTGTGAGGTGAACGACGCCTACTGTGCCAGCACCGATTACAATATTATCTTCTCCGGTAACCCGGACCTGGATGCAGAGGAGTCAGAATCCTTCAACATCGGCGCTGTTTACGAGCCCATAGAAGACCTGCGACTGTCCCTGGATTATTGGAATATCACCCAGGAAGGTAAGATTGACGAGGTCCCCTTCGGCTATATCTACAGTCTCTATTGCTGGGATCAAGACAGCACCGTGTGCCGCCGCGATACCCCGATTGATGGTGAAACCCTTGGCGCTCTGCAATCTATCGACAGCAGCTTCACCAATATTGGTGAACAGGAAGTGTCGGGCGTTGACCTAAGTATTGTCTACAGCGGATTTGAGCTAGTGGGCGGAGAGCTTGGCCTGCGCCTGGATTACTCTTACCTGGCAGAATTTGAGCGTGTTGAACTGAATTCCAGCGGCGACGCATTTATCACCCGCGATCTGGCCGGTGAATACGAGTATCCACAACACCGTTGGAACGCTACCGCTGACTGGACCTTTGACACCTTCGGATTTAGTGCCGGGCTCAGCTACATTGGTGAGTTCGAGGATACTCCGGATATCGATTTCGACGGGACACTCGACTATGACAGCAATAACTCCCGCACCGTAGACTCTTTCCTGACCATGAATATGCAGGCCCGTTATACCGGCTTCGAGAATATGGTGTTGAGCCTGGGTGCGGATAATGTCTTCGATGAAGAACCGCCCTTCGCTATCGGGGATGGCGACGGAGACCTCTATGGTTATGTTCAGTCACAACACGATCCCCGTGGTCGCTTTATCTACGGCAAGATGACTTATAGCTTCTAAGTTTTTAGTAAACCATAAAAATTACAAAGGGGAAGCATCAGGCTTCCCCTTTGTATTTCCTAACTAAGAGCAGTTAAGGACGACAATCATTTTTCTACGCCATTCTTCCGCACTCTTATTGCTGCCGACTCCAAAGAAATACGCTGTTTAGTCAATTCTTGCCCTGCCTTTCGAAACTCACGAATGCCCAGTAGAATTCCTATTAACTCAAAAAGCGAAACCGCCACTCCAATCAATAACAGATAAATTTCAGGCACAACTATCTCCTGCGAGCTAGCAAAGCCGTCACTTTGAAATAGATGCCCAGTGTCAGAATAGTGGGAACCCAAAGTGCGGTAAAAATTCCTTGCTCCTTATAACCGCTAAACCACAAACTCGCGGATAATATCAAAGAGATTAAAACTGCCAGTAAGATAAAGAAATCTGATACTTTGAGCACGCACCATATCCTCTAATCTTCATCAAATTCCCAGAATCCAATTGCCGCCATCAGCAAACCAAAAACTGTAATACCAGCTGGAATCCGCATCCACAATACGCCAAAAACGTCCAGCATTGAGGGAATAAATGAAAGAAATCCTAAAATTCCCCATAAAAAGAAAATACCGGCAATCGACAGTCCAGTCCAACCCACTATCAATCGTACTTTCTTAGATCGAAAATAACCGGCCAAAAGTATTTTCTGCATTAATAATACAAAACAAACGGGCTTTGCCCGTTTGAACATTATTGACAGAATAGTGCAGCCTCAGATGGTTAGAGGAGTGTGAGTCTCATCCTTTATTGCGCTTGGCGTAATCTTCATTAGCTTGCCAAACTCTAACTAAATTTCCGCCTAGAATTTTTTTAATATCCTGCTTGCTATACCCACGCTTCAGCAGGCCTTCAACCAAATTAGGATATTGAGAGACGTCTTTTAAGCCGACGGGCAAGCTATCTCCGACACCGTCAAAATCCGATCCAATGCCTATATGATCCACTCCCACTAAATCACGAATATGGTCGAAATGATCAAGAACATCTTCCAAATCTGCAAAAATGAACTTCTCAGTTGAAAGCTTATCGGAGTACTCCTCAACTTCCTTACTATCTTTAGGTAAATCCTTTTCTTTAACAAATTTCTCAACCTGATCAGTTATTTCACGATATGAATTCAGTGAATCACCACTAATAAAAGTAGAGCCAAAATTCACCATGATGATACCGCCGTTGTCAGCCAACGCCTTTATCATTTCATCATTCATATTTCGTTCAAATCCCGGCGTAAAATGCCTTGCCGAAGAGTGTGAAGCGATAACAGGAACAGCGGATAAATCAACAACTTGCCAAAAAGCTGCATCTGATACGTGGGAAATATCGATCATTACTCCCATCCGATTCATCTCTCGTACCAAGCGCTTTCCGAATGCACTCAAGCCTTCCCAGGGCCTGTTTTTATCATACGAGGAATCAGAGATATGATTGCTCTTTGAGTGGGCTAAGGTAATGTACCTCACCCCTCTATCAGAGAAATACTTTAAATTGGCAAGATCCCCCTCAATAGGAGCCCCGTTCTCTATACCCAAAGGTAAGGAAATTAAGCCGGCATCGACTTGCTTTTGTAGATCATTTATTGACTTAGGTATTGCAAACTTATCCGGGTGCTGTTTGACCATTGCCTCCACTTTATCAATCAAAGTATCTGCATACGATTTGGCAATACCTTCATCCTCCTTTTCTGCTGGGACATAAATAGACATAAAGGGGGCATTTAGTCCACCTGCTTTAGCTCGAGGGTAATCAAAGTCTCCCTTATCCGTGCTAAGTCCAACATCTTCTTCAGCTTGTTCGAGACGATAGGGAACATCTACATGTCCATCAACAATCAAATACTCTTGAACCAGCTCTTGAGCCAGACTTTTACCTTCAACTGCAAATACAGGGTTGCAAGTTAGTGCACATAATGTCCCAACTAAAAAATAATTTTTCAAATGACAATCTCCTTATTTATATGAATAAATCTAGAAAATTTACCGTAGATGGTGTTCATCTAGAACCACATTTATTAAATACATTACTTTGACTTGTTAATCTACAAAGATTAAATCGTTGTCTTTCTTATAACTGCAGATTGGCTGAATCTTAGGGGTAACAATAAAACAATGATCCAAAGCAGATGATATATGGCCTAGCCGGGTAACGGGTAAGGCAACAAGATCATATGCAAAAGATTTACTCCCCAATGAGTCATTACGCATATCCAAAAATTCTGCCGTAATGTCCAAATCAATGCATAACAGATTGAGGCGACTATCAATAATAGAACTGCGGAGATATCTGTTGACCACCCTCCATGTAGAAGCACAAACACCGTAGCTACAACTGGTACGGATAACCAGCGCCAGCGCCCTAATAGTTCTTCGGTACCCCGCTGTAATATCCACCGGAAGAACCCCTCTTCAGAAATGCAAACAATTACTAAGTTTATCATTACCGCAACGGCGATAGTGCCAGTAAATTTTATCGAAGGCGTATATAGGAGTAGACCCAATGCAACGGGAGTAAATATAGCCAATAAAAGATAGGGTAAGTCCGTAAAACGGAAGGTCTGCTTCATGCGCAACATAAAAGCCAATAGGGCAATAGCAATAACTGCTTTACCGCTGTTTATGCTGGCATAGATAAGATTACCACTTGCATCTGTATAGGGTGGCAATACCTGGATATGTTCACTACCGGGAAGCAAATTTAACCCCGATACCAGCATTAAAACTGCTACAGAAAGAAAAGACAACGCTCTCGGCCAACTGCTAGTAGACTCTATTGCTCGCAGGAAAATCCAGATTAAAGGGGCTATAAGCCCACTCCAGCCAAAAGGAATTATACAAAGTGATAGCAAGATAGGTGCAGCCCAAGGACTCACCATACCAGATGGTGTCTGATCTCCTCTTCTCTTTAATGTAGCAACTTCATTTTGCATCGATTGGCCCAGAATTAATATCTAATTTGATAACAATAGCTCATGCGATTCCTTCACTATCCATTAAAGGTCGCTCGTATTGAACGATAGGTCAACTTCATTTTCGCAGGATCTAGAGGTGCCTTAAAAAAGGCGTGATAATGTCCTCTAGGATTAATTAATACAACTTGAGATCCATGATCGATAGTATAACCGCCCTCAGCAAGAGAAACTTTATTAAAAGGTACATTTAGCTGAGTGGCAAATTTCTTCAGCTTAAAAAAATCACCGGTAATACCACGAAATTCAGAATTAAAATAACGGACATATTGGCCCAACTGTTCCGGCTTGTCCCTACTTGGGTCAACCGAGACGAGTACTACGTCTGTAGATGCTCTGGTACTTTCGTCTAAAGTTTTATAAAAATTATTAAGTGTAGATAGAGTTGTTGGACAGATATCTGGACAGTGGGTAAACCCAAAAAATACTAAAGTCCACTTACCTTGAAAGTCTTTAGTATAGAAATCTCTACTGTCATCAGACAATAATTGTATATCTTCTATGATTCTTGGTCTCTGCAGTTTTACAGTGCCATTAATTCTAAGTTCCTCATCAGTAATAATACGAGGCTGTCCGAGCTTATGTATAAATCCAGCAAGCACAGCAAGAATCAATACTAGAAGAACAATAACGGTAATTCTAATTCCACGTTTCTGTTTATCGATGGCAGAATATTGATTTTCCACTTTTCCCTCACACCTCGATTAAATAATGATCTAATAGCATGATAAAAAATAGTGCCATTAAATAAATTATTGAATATTTGAAAGTCTCCATGCCAGCATTGGGATCTTTTCCTATGAGCATTACAAGGCTCCAATAAACAAAACCAAATCCAAGTACAACAGCTCCCAGCAAATATAACCACCCAAACATCGCGGTGGCAAAGGGCAATAGGCTAACGGCCAGTAAAATAAAGGTATACAAAACTATATTTAGGTTTGTATAGGGTATTCCATGTGTAACCGGCAACATAGGAACATCAGCTTTTGCATACTCTTCTTTTCTATGTACGGCAAGGGCCCAAAAGTGTGGAGGAGTCCAAGCAAAAATAATCAATACTAACAACAATGCATGCCCATGCACTTCCCCAGTAACCGCAGTCCATCCCAGTAGGGGCGGAGCGGCTCCTGCAAGCCCGCCAATAACAATGTTTTGTGGTGTGGCGCGTTTCAGGAACATGGTGTAAATCACCGCATATCCGAGAAGAGATATTAAGGTTAGCCAAGCGGTAAGGGCATTTACAAAAACCAACAGGATAAACATTCCTGTCACACCCAAGATAAGAGCAAAAGCAACCGCTTTAACTGGCTCAACTCGTCCTTTCGCAATCGGGCGATTACTGGTACGAGCCATTTTTGTATCAATATGACGATCAACTAAATGATTTACTGCCGCAGCACTACCCGCACAAAATGCAATTCCCAAATTACCAAATACTAAAATATCTAGCGGCACCATTCCTGGAACAGCTAAAAACATTCCAATAACAGAAGTTAACAGCATAAGCATAACTACTCGAGGCTTAGTAAGCTCATAGTAGTCCCGCCATTGAATTTGATGTATTCCCGTGGAGTTTATGGCCATATTCGCACCTATTTTTATATTTATATACGCTTAGTATCTAATTAAGATTGGATACGGTAGTTAAACCTTCTCCCCGCTCTATTACTTCCACATCGACTACCTCTTGTTTATTTATAATGACGGCATTCATTGTGTATATTCGATAACAAAAAGTTAGCAAACTAAGAAGTAGAAGAGCTGCACCAGCATTGTGTGCCACAGCAATCCCTAATGGTAGAGACATAACAACATTTGCTATTCCCAAGCTGACTTGAAGAAGTAGTACCCCGGTAAGCCATAATGACCAACCTCTCAATCCATATCTCCAAGCTAAAACTGAAAGAATAAGTACAATTGCTGTTGTAATCAGTGCTCCAATACGATGGGCAAGATGTATGGCTGTACGTGCATCATTCTCTAATGCACCACCTAAATAATTTGGGCCAATTTGTTGAAAAATATTAAAGCCTTCTACAAAGTTTGCCTGTGGCCACCATTGGTTATGACAAGTTGGAAAATCTGGACAGGCTAAAGCTGCGTAATTAGAGCTGGTCCAACCACCGAGTCCAATCTGTAGAATTACTATTGCAACTGCAGTCAGTGCAAGTAGTCGTAATCGCCTTATTCCCGGTAAATACCTCCCATGTAATTGTCTAGGTTTATCAGCCAACCTTTCACAGAGAATCCACAACATAGATAATGTTGCCATTCCACCTAATAGATGAGCAGTAACTACCTGCGGCCAAAGCTTCAAGGTTACCGTCCACATCCCAAAAGCAGCTTGCAGTATAATAATAATTAAAAGAATATGTGTTTGCTTAAAGGTTGGGGCTTGCCGATCTCTCCAAGCAAGATAAGTGAGTAATACAACGAATAAAAGTAAAGTTCCTGCAAAGTATCGATGAACCATTTCCGGCCAAGTTTTACTAACATCTACCGGAGAGTCCGGAAAAATCATATTGGCCGTTTTAATTTCTTTTATATCATTCGGCCAGGTGAGATGACCATAACAACCAGGCCAGTCTGGACAGCCCAAACCGGCATCCACCAGCCTAGTAAATGCACCTAGAACAACAACTACGACAGCTAGTATACAGGCCGCCCAGGTAATGATATGTCGCCAATTCTTAGGGGTTTTTTGTTTAGACACTACTGAAAATCTCCGAATAATAATCTTATTGCTCGTAGGAGTACTTCAATAATCTTTTTATATCTTTAAGTAATTGGTTTCCGCTATGCTGCCGATCATAGGCCATCATTGCATAACCCTCCTGATCAACCAGCAATGCCTTGGTTGAAGTTACACCGCCATGATCAGTTTTCTGTACCAACTGCTTAAAGTTTTCATCATCCAAATTCACTATTTTTAGTTTCGGATGCTCAGTTTGTATTTGTTCTTGTCGTTTTTCATCCAAACTATCACCAACCACCAGTAACCTCTCAACCCTATGAGCTTTTTCCCCCAGCCGAATATGAACCTGCCTACTTATATACAAGAGATCTTCACAATCTTTACCACAATCACTGTCACTTAATATTAGATATCGCCATTTTGATTCTCCCTCTTGTGCCAGGGATTGCTGTTGTCCTTGAAAGGTGATTTTTATTTCAGTGATATCAAATGGGGGCTGCAATAATTCACCTTGATTAATCGTCTCTTTAGGCATGCCTAAGCCCGTATAGTAAACGACATAGGCAGCTGTAATTGGGAGTACGACGGATGCTAGCACTGAGAGTCCTTGAATGATTTTATTCGCTGGCTTCCTTTTGCTCAGATTTCTTTCAGGTGAAACTGGCTGACTATTTGATTTCATTTTAAAACTCCTTTTTCAAACTTCTACTCAATCTACGACGTAATCTAAAAATAATATTTGTGGCTGAATAAGCCCATAAAAGCCAGACAGCTATTGCCATCGTGAACCACTGGAAAGCATACGCTTGATGTTTTTCAGGGCCACTATTGAAAAAATTCCAATCAGTAATTAAAGCTGCACCTGAATCCGCAAACAAACGGATCGACCATCCACTGTTAACTAAGCCTATAGTCTCAATGAAATTTGAATTTATTTGTTGAATTCTATTATTAAAAACCGGGTCTAGACTAACACTCAAGGAGGTTTCAGTATCGATAGGGTATAAGTAGCCCTGAAGTGATTTCACATCAAGTGAAGCTGTTACTTCAGGTAAGCTATCTCGGTCGCCAGTAGAGGGAATCCAACCTCTATTGATAAGCCAATCAGTACTTTCTGTTGAAAATACTTGTAGTACTTCATATCCAACACGACCGTTTCTTGTTCTGTTATCCAGAAAATATATTTCCTTCTGGAAAACTCCCGCTAAAGTTACAGACGCATACTCTTGATAAGAGCTTAGATTTGAGATTTCCTGCGGTTGCAGAGAGAGCCTACTCTCTACCTTTTGTATAAGTTCGACTTTCTGCTTTGCTCTATCAAGCTGCCACAATCCTAAAAAGATAAAAAGGATGAATGCACCCAGAGAAAATATCGTGATGGGCCAATTGCGAATCAGTGGTAAACTGATATCTTTCGCAGAAGCTGATGGAATATCTACTATCATGCGCAACTACATAAATAATGGAAAATAATAAAATGTGGCTAAAGATTGTTATTGTTGTCCTATTCCTTTCCGTACTTGCCAGTCTTTCAAGTGCACTTTTTTTTCTACTTAGAGATATGGGAACACCTCAATCCAAGCGCACACTCTACGCATTAGGTATTAGAATACTCCTAGCGTCACTCTTACTTCTTGCCATTTGGTACGGCTTTGAAAGTGGCATTTTGGCAAAAACGGCACCTTGGGCTGATAAATATTAAGAAAACAAAGGCTTTCTATTAATACGATAGAAAGCCTTGCCCACATTAAGCACCTAGAACATATACAAATATAAACAGCCCGACCCAAACTACATCGACAAAATGCCAATACCAACTTGCTGCTTCAAAGCCAAAGTGATCATCAGGTCTAAAATGATTGGCTATCACAGACCTTAACAACATGATCAACAACATAATTGTACCGAGTGTGACATGGGCACCATGAAATCCGGTCAGCATAAAGAATGTTGTACCATAGATTCCTGACTCAAGTGTTAACCCCAGGTGTTGATAGGCTTCGTAATATTCTTTACCTTGTAGAAAAATAAACGCCCCACCCAATACTACAGTGATTGCCAGTAATATATTGAAATTTTTTCTTTGATTCTTTTTCAGGAAAACATGTGCGAAGTGTACAGTTAC
The DNA here is from genome assembly GCF_052467615.1 of Microbulbifer maximicatervae (SeqCode). Lineage (NCBI taxonomy): Bacteria > Pseudomonadati > Pseudomonadota > Gammaproteobacteria > Cellvibrionales > Microbulbiferaceae > Microbulbifer > Microbulbifer maximicatervae (SeqCode). Next base: position 4,662,163 of record NZ_CP174319.1, on the reverse strand, counting down.
ACTGGAAGTGAGAAGGATGATGGTGTTCCATAGTGGTAAGTGCCATGGGTCTATCACATCTTTAGGCCCCATAAATTTTGCCGTTTCTCCGTTTGCTGCGGCGTCAGGAGTCACATATAGGGGCCAGCTACTTTCGAATCCCTCCCAAAGCATATTGGAAATTCCACGATCACCTTCACCACCTAGCCAGGGAACTGTAAAATTGCGTATGTAATAAAGTGCTCCAAAGAATGCAGCAAAAAACATCACCTCAGAAAATATAAACCAGCCCATCCCCCAAACATATGATCTCTTTAACTGTTCACTGTTGAGCCCTGCCATATTCTCCTTGATTACGGCAGCAAACCAAAACCACAAAACTGCGGCCATCGCTAACGCACCGGTGAAGAAAATATAAGAGCTTCCTCCATTAATCCAATTTGCTGCGCCGAACGCTATTAGGAATAGACCTATCGTCGCAAAAATTGGCAGCCTGGATTGTTCGGGCACGTAATAACTGCTTTCACTAGCCATAATTTTTATCCCTCTCGCTCGGGGTCGATATCATTCTTATCGGTTTTATTGGCAAACCTTTCCGTTACATCAAACAACGTATAGGAAAGCGTTACAGTATTAACACTTGCGGGAAGATCTGGATCCACAATAAAACGTAGTGGTAATTCTGCAGTCTCTCCCGCTTTTAATTCTTGCTGGTTGAAGCAAAAACACTCTGTTTTATGAAAGTACTCAGCAGCTTTGAAAGGAACCATACTGGGAATTGCCTGACCAACCATATCCCTAGATGTCTTATTTTCTGCAATAAAAACAGTATCTTTAATTTCTCCAGGGTGTACTTTCAAAGACATCACACTCGGGCGAAATTCCCATGGCATATTTTCATTATTGTTTGCCACAAATTGCACTGTGACCAGCCTATTTTTATCAACCGCAGCTGGCACAGCTTCATAACGACCACCGGTTTTACCATTGAGTCCTGTGATTTCACAGAAGACATCGTAAATAGGCGGCATAATGAAAATTGCAAATACCAGCATGCTGGTCGCCACGGCCAGCAGCTTGATAGTTACCTTTGCATTTGCTCCAACTTTCATAGGTTAGCGTACAACCGGTGGCGTACTAAACGTGTGATATGGGGCAGGGGAAGCAACCGTCCATTCCAGTCCCTCAGGATCATCCCAAACCTGATCGGATGCTTTTTTCCCGCCCATTACAGTTCGTACCACATTAAACAAAAATACTATTTGTGCAGCGCCAAACAGGAAGGCACCGATACTGGATATTTGATTGAAATCCGCAAATTGCAGTGCGTAATCAGGTATCCGACGTGGCATGCCGGCCAAGCCAACAAAGTGCATTGGGAAGAAAGTTACATTGAGACCAATAAATGCCAGCCAGAAATGTACCTTGCCCATAACTTCGCTATACATATGGCCAGTCCATTTGGGCAACCAATAGTAAACACCAGCAGTAATTGAGAAGATTGCACCAGGAACCAGCACATAGTGGAAATGGGCAACCACAAAGTACGTATCGTGATATTGGAAGTCTGCAGGCGCAATCGCTAGCATCAGACCAGAGAATCCACCGATGGCGAAAAGAATGATGAATGCAATTGCAAAAAGCATCGGGGTTTCAAATGTCATGGATCCCCGGAACATGGTGGATACCCAGTTAAAGATCTTCACTCCTGTAGGTACAGCGATCAGCATTGTGGCGTACATAAAGAACAGCTCACCAGCAATCGGCATTCCCACGGTAAACATATGGTGCGCCCATACGATAAAGCTCAGGAATGCAATTGCTGCGGTGGCATATACCATCGAGCTGTATCCAAAAAGAGGCTTACGAGCGAAGGTGGGAATAATTGCAGAGATAATGCCAAAGGCCGGCAAAATCATGATGTAGACTTCCGGGTGTCCAAAGAACCAGAACACATGCTGGAATAAAACCGGATCACCGCCACCGGCTGCACTGAAGAAACTTGTGCCAAAATGAATGTCCATCAACATCATGGTCACTACTCCGGCTAACACCGGCATTACCGCAATCAAAAGGTAAGCAGTGATCAGCCAGGTCCATACAAACAACGGCATTTTCATCAAGGTCATACCAGGAGCACGCATATTCAAAATGGTAGCGATAATGTTGATCGCACCCATGATGGACGAGGCACCCATAATATGAATGGCAAAAATGAAGAAAGTTACGCTGGGTGGTGCATATTCCGTTGAAAGTGGCGCATAAAATGTCCAGCCGAAATTAGGCGCTCCCCCTTCCATAAATAAAGTCGATGCCAACATTGCGAAAGCAAAGGGCAAAATCCAAAAACTCCAGTTATTCATTCTTGGCAGTGCCATATCTGGCGCACCAATCATCATCGGTATCATCCAGTTAGCCAACCCCACAAAAGCCGGCATAACTGCACCAAATACCATGATCAGACCATGCATAGTGGTCATTTGATTGAAAAATTCCGGCTGTACAATTTGCAAACCGGGCTCGAATAATTCAGCGCGTATAACCAATGCCATACATCCGCCGAGCAGGAACATCGCAAAACTAAACCACAAATACATAGAGCCTATATCTTTGTGGTTGGTCGTATAGAGCCAACGCTTTATACCGGGCTGAGGACCATGTGCCATTCTTAAATTCCTCCGGGCGCTTACTGCTTATTCTTAAAGTTGAGGATATCTACGGGTTGGACGGTATCACCCATCTCATTGCCGAAAGCGTTTCGCTGGTAAGTAATTACCGCAGCCAGATCCACTTCTGATAGCTGCTCACCAAAAGCCTGCATTGCGGGGTTTACCGTAGAACCGTCGATAACGATATCTAAGTGGCCATTGAGGGGACCGGTAGCAATTTTTGATCCAGCAATTGCCGGGAATACTCCGGGTACTCCCTGCCCGTTCGGCTGGTGGCAGGCGGCACATGTGCGTGTATAGACTTTTTCACCCTGAGCAAAAAGCTCTTCGAAGGTAAATGTCTTCGCTGTAAGTTCACGCATTTTCATGGCTTCTGCTGCACGAGAACTTAACCAGGCATCGTATTCCGCCTGTGGCACAGCTTTCACAACAATAGGCATAAATCCATGGTCTTTTCCGCACAATTCAGCACACTGTCCGCGATATATTCCCGGCTCCTCAATACGCGTCCAGGCATCATTGATAAAACCGGGGATAGCATCTTTTTTAACGGCTAGATCTGGGACCCACCACGCATGTATCACATCATTGGCAGTAATCAGGAAGCGGATTTTTTTCTTGATAGGAACAACCAGGGGCTCATCGACTTCTAGGAGGTAGTTAGCACCCTTAGGCTGGAGGTTATCAATTTGAGCTTTTGGAGTGGACAAGCTGGAAAAGAATGAAACATCAGTGCCCCGATATTCATATTTCCACTTCCATTGATAACCGGTGATTACGATATTGAGATCTTCTTCCTCAGTATCGTAAATATCATAGAGCGTTTTGGTGGCCGGAATCGCCATCAGAATCAGGATGACGGTGGGAATAATAGTCCACACCAACTCCACAACCGTGCTCTCATGAAATTGGGCCGCTTGGTATCCCTTACTTTTGCGGTGCCGCCACATGCTGTAGAACATGATGCTGAACACCAATGCCCCTATAGCCACACAAATCCAAAAGATCAGCATGTGTAGCTCGTAGGTGGTCTGGGCGACTTCTGTCACCCCCTGGGGCATATTAACCCCCCAGCGCTCAACGTCCTGCTCATTCGCTAACACCGCTTGTGCAGACAGCGAAGTAGCCAGCAAGGCGAACAGCCGATCAAAGCCTTTCAACATCGCCTACAGATCTCCGTGGTTGCGGGTCTCTCAGGGAAACCCGTAATTTTTATTTTGGCCACTGGCCTTCACGGATAAGCGAATTTTACCTGTATCAACTGCCTAACAGGATTAATTCCACACAAAATTTGTGGACATACTGTAGTAACACAAGACTACATACACTGGGCGAGGAGACCACCTCGCGTTACTGCCGTCAGTGCAACTTGTTATTCTTAGTAAAAGATTTTTTACTCCAGATGCCGTCGTCCGGAAAGGTACAACCAACAACCAGTTTCTTTATTTGTCGCAACTACTGCAGGTACAAAAGGAACACATCGACACGAAAAAGTCAATCGGGATCATTTTTGAATAACGTTGCTGCTTTGTGAAAAAATTCGGTGATTAACAAATAAATTTAACCTCTTTGATAGGATACTTTTCCACAAGTAGAAAAAATATCGCTCCAAATAGAGACATCGCAATTTATTTGGTGAAAGATGACAACTAATCAAGCATTAATAATGCTGCCAAGAGAAGTATAAATTCTCGGGTTCAAGTGCCCCTGATTGCTTTTACACAGATTGACAACGATTTTAATCTCTAATACTAAATTCTGACTGCTTCACACAACCAAGGCAGATTAGTTTCAATAAGCTTGAGGATTATCAGGCAGATCAATACAGAATCCTGTACTATCTACACTCAATCAAAATGATTTTTCCGCCAAATATTTCGTTTCGATTTTGTAAGCGTTACGAAATGAATTGCTAATAGCAGTATTGGGAGACCGATTTAGGAAAAGGATCTTATCAGCTCTGTACTGTTACCATTGGTAGAATCCGCCTGCACAGCTTTTCTTTTTCCGATTTTGGCTAGAAGCCAATCTATCCGTTAGTTGTTATGACTTATGCCTTCTTCTACAAAACTTGAATCCCAACCCATGTCTCGCGTCTGGAATCTGGCTTGGCCAATGATACTGAGTAATATTTCAGTGCCCTTACTCGGGATAGTAGATACCGCAATTCTTGGTCACCTCCCATCTGCAGAGTACCTATCCGGTGTAGCTATCGGGGCTAGCGTAATGTCGATGCTTTTATGGGCATTTGGGTTTCTGCGCATGGGTACTACCGGACTGGTGGCTCGGAGTACAGATCTTGGGATTCAATGGTTAGTACGTGCACTAGTATTAGCCATGGGGTTGGGAATCATTCTGTTTATTGCTGCCTCTCCTTTAATCTACTATATCGTTGAGTGGATGAATGCCAGTCAGGAAGCACAACCCCACGCACTGGCCTACCTACAAATACGTCTGTTATCTGCCCCCCTGGCTCTGGCAAACTTTGCCATTCTGGGTTTTTTTATTGGTCGACAAGATAGCCGTGCGCCTCTATATATACTTTTCGCTGCCAATCTACTGAACATAGCCCTCGATTTCCTATTTATTCTTGGCCTGGGCCTAGGGGCAAAAGGTGCAGCAGCGGCAACCGTACTCGCTGATATTTTTGCATTTCTACTGGGTCTATATCTTCTTTCCAGGGTTCATGTTGATATCTGGTCTTATATACGCAAAGAAATTGGGCAGAAGAAACTTCTCCCCTGGATCGATTCATCCCCATGGATCAATCTTTTAAAGATAAATACAGACTTATTTATAAGAACCTGTTTGCTCTTGCTAACACTCACTTTTTTTACTGCCCAAGGGGCAGCCCAAGGTGATAATGTACTTGCTGCAAATGCTATTCTTATACAGTTATTAATGATGACTTCCTATGCACTGGATGGTTTTGCTCATGCTACCGAGGCCTTGGTTGGGGAATCCATGGCAAAGAGATCAACGGCTCTATTCAGAAATACCGTTCGCAGTGCAGGTTTGTGGGCCCTGGGAAGCGCTGTCCTGATTACGCTGGTACTAGTTTCAGGGAAACCCTTGATTCTATCCTTATTTACAGATATCAAACCAGTAATCCACCAAGCGGAACAGGTATATTGGTGGCTCTGTGCACTACCTTTATTAGCGGTTTGGAGCTATCAGCTCGATGGTGTTTTTATCGGTGCTGGGAAAAGTCGCGATATGCGTAATACTATGTTTATAGCCTCAGTACTGGTTTTCTTTCCCGCCTGGTGGTTTACAAGGAATTGGGGGAATACAGGCATATGGTTCAGCTTGTTTTTGTGGATCGGAGCACGATCTTTAGGACTCGTAGTATATTTTCAATACTACACTGTAACCAATTCCTGGATACGTAAATTACAGTAAAACTGTGGCAGGATATTTAGAGTTATTTTTTAATGTATAAATAACAGAATATGACAAATTTTGCGATTGAGAAATTAACTATTTCAGTCAGGATTACTCACTATCAAAATAGTAAATCTCTTATGATGCTACAAACACATTTAAAGCTATAATCTCAGGTTGGTAAATAATGAGCGGGCAAAGCAACAAATATTAAAACCCGCTCATATTTTTAATAGCTTGAAGACTGTACCTGTTTTTGCACTAGAATTTGCTTAAAATTTCCATAAAACGCTCCCTCTCCCTGTATAACAGCGCCATATAGGTCTTCAACCTTCTGCTTTAATTCTTGGCTATAAAAATATAGGCTGCCGTTTCGGACACTGTAGGACTTTGGATTCTCAGCCATGGTTTTGTAAAAAAGGGATACTCTTTCCAGATAGGTATCTGCCTGCTTTTTGGAAAAATTACCTTGTTGGTAATTATCTAAAACCTGCGAACTGATTTTTTGAAGAGTTAATTCGCGCTCTTTATCTGAAAAACGAAAGGCTTTTAATTGCGTGTTGATATCTCGCTTTAGGTCTTTCATATAGCGAGCTGCAGCTTCTGCTGATTCATATAGTGCGTGAATAGTCTTTTCCCGCTTCCGCAGAGCACCGCGATCTTTCAAGGTATATATATTGGAGATCTCCTTTTCGGAGAAATCGCCCAGGGGGCGAAAAATAGTGACATGTTGCAAATTACTATTTCTTGTGAGCTTGTCACAAATCTTTATTGCATGTCTCCACTTTTCAAAAGACTCCCCTTTAAGGATTTGATCGGGTAGGGCTTTTACCGCAGCTCCCAGTCTATTTTCCTCTTCAATGTAATAATCTGGATGGGCTTTCCAGTCATTAGCCTGTAAACGGAATAACGTAAGTATCCCCTGATTCACACAGCTCGTTAGTAGATAGGCAACTTGTTCTCTCTGCCGTTCTGTATTTTTTCGATGGCGATCAAGGCCATAGAGACCTATGATCGCAACCGCAATAAAAACCACCAGTATAAAAAATATTTTTTTCACTTTTTACGGCTACTTGTGGGTTGGATAAGTTTCACTGGCTCCTCGTGAATATCTTTCTCTGTATCTTGGTTAACACGAGTAGACAGTTCTGTTGGCGCTGACTGCAATCGAATTTCATCCTTAAACCCACAGGCAACACATTCCCTATAATTTTTCCCATCCTTGTGATAGTTAATAATTTTATCCATTTCGCTACAGCGGGGGCACACAGCCCCTGCAATAAAGCGTTTTTTAACGATCTTACCAGACTCAGCCGAATCTTCTTTCTTCATCATGACTACTACTCAATATTTCATGATTGACTTATCCGTTACACAGGACTGATATTCAGCTCTTGCTGCTCGATACCAGAGTGACGCAATAGGGCATCAATTTGCGGCTCTCGTCCACGGAATTGAACAAACAGCTCCAACGCATCACGGCTACCACCCTGTTCCAAAATACTGTGCAGAAATTTATTTCCCGTCTCTCTATTAAAGATACCATCTTCTTCAAATAGAGAAAAAGCATCTGCCGAAAGCACTTCTGCCCATTTATAGCTGTAATATCCTGCGGCATAACCACCAGCAAAAATATGGCTAAAAGCATTTTGGAAGCGGTTTTCTGCGGCGATAGGCACAACAGCAACCTCTGCTCGTACCTGATCCAGTAAAACCTGAACTTTATCGGCGGTCAATGCCTCTTCGCAGGCATGGAGGCGAAAATCAAAAAGTGCAAACTCCAACTGGCGTACTGTAAACATGGCAGACTGGAAATTTTTCGCTGCCAGCATTTTATTCAGTAAAGCTTCGGGAAGAGCCTCTCCAGTTTCGAAATGTGCAGAAATTATGGAAATAGCCTGGGGTTGCCAACACCAATTTTCCAGAAATTGGCTGGGCATTTCCACCGCATCCCAAGCAACACCATTAATACCAGAAACTGCTGCCACATCAATCTGTGTCAGCATATGGTGGAGGCCATGGCCGAATTCATGGAATAAAGTGGTTACTTCCGTGTGGGTTAAAAGTGAGGGGATATCACCTGCAGCCGGACTGAAATTACATACTAGATAAGCTATAGGCAACTGGAGTCCGTTGAGCGTGTGGCGACGACTACTTACTGTATCCATCCAGGCCCCGCCACGTTTTTTCTCACGCGCGAACGCATCCAAATAGAAACCAGCTATCTTTTCGCCATCTCTCAGCAGCCAAAAGAACTGCACGTCGGCATGCCAAGTAGCAACGCTGGTATCTTCTTCAACTGTGATTCCGAATAATTTGTCCACCACAGTAAAGAGGCCGTCAACGACTTTGGCGTAAGGGAAATAGGGCCTCAATTCCTCTTGGCTGATGGCGTATCGCTGCTGTTTGAGCTTTTCTGCGGCCCAGGCCACATCCCATGGTTGCAACTCTTCAATACTGAGTTGGTCTGCAGCAAACGCTTTCAGCTCAGCCATTTCTCGTTGGGCAGCTGGCCTGGCTCGTTCTGCCAGATCCTGTAGAAATTCCAAAACCCGCTCTGTATTTGGAGCCATTTTGCTGGCCAATGACAACTCCGCATAGCTGTTCATTCCCAGTAAACTGGCCTGTTCAGCGCGCAATGCGAGAATTGCCTCCATCACTTCGGAGTTATCGTATTCACCTGCCTGGGGACCAACTTCGGATGCTCGACAAACAAAAGCCAAATGGACATCCCGACGCAGAGATCTATTTTCAGCGTGGGTCATAACAGCGAGAAAGCTGGGCCCCTCTAAGGTAATCAACCACCCATCGAGGCCTTTTGCCTCAGCTGCATTCCGTGCAGCGGCAAGAGCAGTTTGAGGAAGCCCCTGAAGCTGAGCTTCATCATTCGTATGCCAGGTCCAGGCATTAGTTGCATCGAGGACATTGTTGGCAAATTGGCTGGATAACTCCGCCAAACGCTGACTGTTAGCGGCAAACTTTTCACGGGCCTCTCCTTCAAGGCCTACACCACCAAGTTCAAAGTCTCTGACTCCCAGCTCCAAAGACTTCTTGCGTGCCTGTGGCCAGTTTGCAAATTCGGGCGACTGCATTAATTGGAGGTACAGGTCGTAAAGTTCGCGATTTTGCCCTTGCTTTGTCCAGTAAGCCGTCACTTTGGCTAAAGCGGCCTCATAGGGCGCCCGCCAGGGGCCACTTAGAACGCTATTCAGGTGACTGACTGGGGAGAAGGCTCGATTTAGCTGGTCTTCCGCCTGTTCCAGAGGCACCAGCGTATTATCCCAGCTGGGGGTCTCCAATCCCTGTTGAAGGGTTTGCTCACACGTTTTAATCAGTTCGGCGATGGCGGGTTCCACCTGCTCGGGCTCGAGATTATCAAAAGGCGGCAGCAGCGGGATATTCAACAGTGGATTGGACATATAAGACTCTGTGCTCGAATTAGGATAAAGCTATGATAGAGGATTCATTGTACAGGAGCTTATTTATGTCCCCACTGCGCAGCCACGATGATTCCCACGGCGAGAAGTTTCCAGAACTTGGCGACAGCGTATATATCGATCCGCAATCCGCAGTCATTGGTGACGTTACCTTGGGGGATGATTGCTCCGTATGGCCCATGGCCGTTGTGCGCGGTGATATGCATAAGATCCGAATCGGCGCGCGAACCAGTGTACAGGATGGGGCTGTTCTCCATATCACCCATGCGGGACCATTCAACGCCGACGGTTGGCCGCTGACTATTGGCGAAGATGTCACTATCGGTCATAAAGCCTGCCTGCACGGTTGTACCATCGGCAACCGGATCTTAATTGGTATCGGATCTATTGTTCTCGACGGAGCCATTATTGAGGACGATGTCGTACTGGCAGCCGGAGCACTGGTTCCGCCCGGTAAAACCCTGGAGAGTGGTTATCTCTATGTAGGCGCCCCCTGCAAAAAGGCGCGCCCCCTGTCTGACAAGGAAAAGGCTTTCTTTAAGTATTCCGCTGAAAACTACGTGAAACTGAAAGATCAGTATCTCCTTAAACAGCAACCATAGTGACAGCCGGCTCCCCGCTATGCTTAACCTGAATATGGACCAGCTGCATATTTTTGTGCGCTCCTGTGAAGTCGGATCTTTTTCGGCGGTTGCTCGCGAAGTGGGCCGGGCTCAGTCTTCTGTAAGCAGCTTGATTCAAAATCTTGAACTCGACCTGGGGCTGACTCTCTTTAACCGCGAAGGGAAATATCCCCAACCCACCGACGCCGCTTTGGCATTACTGCCATTAGCACGTCAATCGTTGGGGCAGTTGCAGCGCTTCCAACAGGCGGCAAATTCCTTCCAGCGGGGAGAAGAGCCCCAGCTCAATATATTATTTGAAGAGCTGGTAATGCCGGATCGACTCAACGATATGCTGGTAACTTTCAGCGAGCGCTTCCCGCATACTGAGCTTCAGCTCGGCAGTGTTACTGGGAAGGAAGCGGTCCAGCAGGTGGCACATGGTGGAGCCGATTTTGCCTTTGTCACCTCCAGGGATTCCTATCCCAGCTCGCTGGATACCAGTAACCTGGGACAACAGCGGGTACTTAGCCTGGCCTGTCCGGAACATCCCCTGGCCCGGAAAAAACAATCCTCATTGAATGAAGCGGCCCAGCACCGACAGATCACCACAGCACCAGAATCCCAAAGGTACCGTTGGCAGCTCTCTGCACAGACTTGGCGAAGTGATTCTCTGCTACAGGCCCTGGATCTGGCATGTAAGGGGGTTGGGTGGGTCAATGCGCCCTACGAACTGGCCCGCCCCTTTTTAAAAAGCGGCAGGTTGGTTGAGCTCAACTTAACCGGTTCTCTCAATACCTGGAGCCTCGGTGTGGATCTGCTCTGGTCCAAGCAGACGCCACAAGGCTTAGCTGCGCAATGGTTCGCCCGAGAGGCCCGGCGACTCTACGGTAACTTTTACAGCCCACCTATCGAAATATCCGATAGAAACTAATTTTTACCTATCAGGCTTTTACATAAGACTTGGCGTTGTAGGCCGATGGTCTGTGACTCAATCCGACTTGATTAGGAGCCAAACTATGTCCAAACAGCAATATCTCCAAGAAATGGAGGCCTTCTCCCAAAAGTACCGCTATGACATGGACTACTTGCGCGAGTTTCTTCAGGGCTCTCCTGAAGGCTTTGAAAAATTTAGAAATTTTCAGCCCCTATCCATGCACAGGGAGTTTTTACCTATTGATGTTTTTTGGGTGAGTAAGATAGCGGCAATGCAAGTAGCTGATTGCGGCATGTGCCTGCAACTGAATGTGCGTATGGCCCTAGAGGCTGGTGTTGAACCCCACTTGGTGAAAGCTTGTATCCAAGGCGGCAGCGGCCTGCCTGAGAACTTGCAGGACATTTTTGATTTTGCAACAGCCGTGGCCAGCTACAAAACAATCGACCCGGTTCTCAACGAACGGATAGGTGCACAACTGGATAACCGGCAGAGAATCGAGCTGGGGGTCAGCGTCGCTACCGCGTCAGTCTTCCCCACGATCAAGCGGGCTATGGGATATACCCAAAGCTGCAGCTTGGTTGAGATCGAATTTAAACAGTGATGTGGTAGGCCTTGGCAACCAAGGCCTCCTCACTATTTACCCTGTAGACGCAGCAGTGCCGATGCACCTATGCCGCCAATGGCACAAGCCAAAACGATAACCAGGGGCGTCATTTGTCCCAGTACCAGAGCACCGTAGTCATAACCTCTCTGCGGCAGAAGATACAACAACATCAACCCTGCCGGCACCAGGGATAAGAGGAAGCCCCGTATTAACCAGGCGTTGCGCAAAGGCAACAAAAACAGCAACCCGAAAACTCCACCCCAAACTACGCGCTGGTACAGGTAGGCATTGCTCAGGGATGGCGCCAAATCTACCCCTAGAAACTGGGTAAAGCCATACCGCCCCATGGCCCATAGCCCCACGGCATAGCAGAGCCCACCGAAACACCCCACAGCAAAACAAATCGACAGGTTTCGCACAATATCACGCACAACGCTTTCTCTCTTTTAATTATCGGTTGTCTGATTGAGGTCCCGGCGCAACTTGGCCATGATCGGCGCTGTTTCAGGACGTACACCACGCCACAGTAAAAATGACTCAGCGGCCTGCTCTACCAACATCCCAAGGCCATCAGCACTCTCTGCGCCCTGTCCACGCGCCCATTGTAAAAAAGGCGTTGGCTCGGCGGCGTACATCATGTCGTAAGCTTTACCAAGACTGGCGACACAGCCTTCAGGAAGCGGCGGCAGCACACCGCCAAGGCTTGCGGAACTCGCATTGATAATCAGGTCGTAGCAGCCTCTCAATTCCTCCAGGCCGCCACCACTTAATTCTCCCAACTGGGAAAATTCTGCCGCAAGCTGTACCGCTTTTTCTGCGGTGCGGTTGGCAATATGTAAATGTGCTGGTTTTTCCGCAAGGATTGGCAGCAATGCTCCCCGGGCGGCTCCGCCAGCTCCCAGCAAGAGAACTTTCCGATCCTTGATTTTCCAGCCCAAGTTGGTGCAAATATCAAATACCAGGCCGGCCCCGTCGGTGTTATCGCCGAGAATCTTTCCACCTTCAGTCAGTGCCAAGGTATTCACCGCTCCCACTGACGCAGCCCGCTCGGTCAAGTTATCCGCCATCTCAAATGCTTGCAGCTTGAAGGGCACCGTCACATTAAGGCCACAACCACCCTCAGCAAAAAAAGTTCGCGCGTAATTAACAAAGCCATCCAGGGGGGCAAGCAGTTTACTGTAATCGATATCCTCGCCTGTTTGCGTGACAAAGGCTCGGTGTATCTCCGGTGAGAGGGAGTGCTCTATAGGGTTACCCACCACCGCATAGCGGTCACTCATGATTCCGCCCTTTTGCGCTCTCTCGCTGCCTCACGAATCTTGGCACTTTCATCGACAATTATTAAACCGTCAATTTTGAGGCCGTCGGCAGCTTCGGTGACTAAATAGCGGGTTTGTGAGCTGTACAGCTCTACCGCCTTTTCTTCCCCCTGCGGGTGTAACAAGGTCCAGCGCAAGCTCGCAAGGGTGCTGTAATTATTCAGCTCTATCACCTCGGTAACAGTGCCGAGAATCTGACAGACACCAAGGCGTCGATAAGCATTGAGGAGCTTAACCACCTGCTGGATAAATTCATCCCGTTCTACAGTGAGCTTTACGCCATCTTCCCGGTAGTAGTGCAGTGGGAAACGATAAAAGTCAGCAATCTGCTCAACATCTCCCGTTTCAAAATGCCGCCTGTAATCGAGAAACAGGGAGTTGATTCCTTCCAATCGCGATGGGTGCACAACAAACCTCCATTGTGACAAATTGCTTGGCTATACCCAGTCTCTGTGTGGCAGAAAATCAGTGTATAGCTTCTCTTCCGCAGATCCCGGCTCTGGTTGCCAGTCATACTTCCAACTCACCAGTGACGGCAAGGACATCAGAATGGATTCTGTACGCCCACCACTTTGCAATCCGAACAGAGTGCCACGATCAAAGACCAGGTTGAATTCCACATAGCGCCCACGGCGGTAGAGTTGGAATTCACGCTCGCGCTCACCGTAAGCAGCCTCTTTGCGCTTCTGTACAATGGGTAGATAAGCCTCCAAGTAACTATCGCCAACAGCGCGCATAAGCGCAAAAGCATTGTCGTAGCCACCTTCGTTAAAATCATCGAAAAAGAGTCCGCCGACTCCCCGAGCTTCATCCCGATGCTTCAGGTAGAAATATTTGTCACACCACTGCTTAAAGCGAGGGTATACCTCGCTGCCAAAAGGGTCACAGGCCTGCTTGGCCGTTTGGTGCCAATGTACGACATCCTCGTGATAGCCGTAATACGGGGTCAAATCATAGCCACCACCAAACCACCAGATGGGCTCAGCTCCTGGCTTTTTCGCCACAAATAGACGCACGTTTGCATGGCTAGTGGGCACGTAAGGGTTGCGCGGGTGAATGACCAGGGAGACGCCCATTGCTTCAAAAGAACAACCGGCCAGTTCGGGGCGATTAGCCGTGGCCGAAGGCGGGAGTCCATCCCCATAAACATGGGAAAAGTTCACTCCGCCTTTTTCGATCAGATTCCCCTCTTCCAGCACTCGAGTTCGACCACCGCCACCACCGGGCCTGTCCCAGTTGTCCTCACGAAATGACTGACCGTCTTCTTCGCTCAGGGCATTGCAAATACGGTCTTGTAGGCCGAGTAGATAGGCCTTTACTTCCTTGGTATCGATATCACTCATAGGCGAAAACTACGTCTCTGTTTGAGGTTAGGCACCCGCCCTCAGCACACGGCCGCTTTGCAGATCGCGAATTTCACTGGGGGCGCTGCGGCCGCCGGTCGAGCCGCCTCCGACAAAGTCGAGGTCGCGGCCGAAATAGCGTAGTACCTGGTACTTATTACGGGCGGGCTGAGACCCGGCCGGGTTTGCTGAAGTGGATACGATAGCACCGCCAAAGGCGCGTGTTAACGCAGCAGTAAACGGGTGATCGGTGCAGCGCAGGGCCACAGATTTATGTACCCCACAGACCCAGGCAGGAATTAAGCCCCGATGGGGTACGAGCCATGTCACCGGTCCCGGCCAGCTGCAATCCAGCTGTTCCTCTTGCTGATCACTAAGGTTTCTAAGGAGCGGATCAAAATGTCTTCTGTCACCGGAGACCAGGATCAAACCCTTCTCAAGTGGGCGATGCTTGAGTTGTAGCAAGCGCCTGACAGCCAGCAGGTTATTGGGGTCGCAAGCCAATCCCCATACAGATTCAGTGGGATGGGCAATAACACCACCCGCTGCCAGGGCGCGGGCAGCCTGTTTTACGGAAAGCGGTGAGTACTTCATTTTAACGCTAGTCTTACTTCCCTTTACGCAGTTGCAAATCTTGTTGATAGGGAATGTCGAATGTCTCCAGAACAACTTCCACTACAGGCAGATGGGAGTCCGAATCCATTGAAGTCGCAACACAAGGCTCACTCAATTCAACTCTCTTTACTATCGAAGCGGAAGGACGCTGGCAATCTAGCGGATTGCATTGATTGACACAAGATATTGCTTTATGACCTAGCCAAGTTGCTCAAAAAAAATCCATCCGCTTTTTTCCAAGCTTAAGTACTTCATGGTTCTCGCTGGCATATTGGCGCCTAACCTTCAATTCAGCCACCACCAGCTTCCCAGCACTATCAGTCGCCGACGCTCCCGAAATCTAGTCCTCTCCAGCTCGGGGATACCTAACGATTTTAGCTTCCTCCTATACTGGTCTTGATCTCGACTATTCTCAGATAGCGCCAAAGCCTTCTTAAAACTACGCTGATAACCCTTGGCTCCGGACTTTAGGCGCGCCATTCCCAGTAGAAAATGAAAACGATGGTCTTCCTTCTTTATCGAAATTGCATCTTCAGCCTTATTGGCCGCCAATTCATACAACTCATCTTCGTAAGCTGTAAGCGCTTGACCGTACCAATAGTAGGGGTCCTCCTGCCTATAATCATGTAGTTTTGCTGACAGAACATTTGCCATTTGAAGGTCACCCTGAGCTCGGAGAACTTTCTCCAGATTGCTCAACGAAACCAAGTTTGCTCCATCAAGCTTCAACGCTATAGCGTAAGAACTAATTGCTTGTTTGACCAAACCCGCTGAACGATATATAGCCCCCAAATTATTCCAAAGATCTGCTTCCTCTGGCGCCAGTAACATTGACTTTCGAATATAAAGAAAGGCGTTTTTAAAATCTCGATCCGCAAGAAACTCCATAGCCAGGTTACTATAGAATTTTGCAAAGGCTGCCTTATCTTCCAGCTCTTTTTGATTATATTCTGGATTGTAATCCGTAAAGTTAAAATCCAATATGCGTTGTCTACTACCAGTATCAGCTACAACATTAATGTGCTGGTAAATAAAGGTCTGTTGGCTCTCCAAATATCTCACTTCTGGAACAAAAACCTCATTGAATTTAGCATCCACCCCAAGTTCACGAATCATTGCAACTAAAAAGGCACTAAAAGCCATGCAATTTCCTCTCTGCTGATCAAAAACTTGTGCAGCATTGAGCGTGGCATCTGCATCGTAGAGAATTGAAAAATATTGGCTCTGCAATTTATTTATCAGAGCATCCAACCTATCACTTTTTTTTCTGGTACTTATCGATTTTAAAAACAACCTCATATCATTATTCAATGCCAGGATATCAATATCAGGCAAATCAGAGTTAGTTATAGGGGAACTCCAAAAATATATACCACTAAGCAACTGTTCATCTGAAAATTCTTGAGAAATAGATATATCTGTTTTTTTTATTTGTGTAGAGCAGCCTCCCAAAACTAGAAAAATAAGGGTTAAAGCTACTTTGATCTTTTTCATAAGCATGCCTTTAATACAGTATTAAATACCAATCCAGCAGGATATATTTTTAACACAAAAGGCAAGCAAATGAATTACGTATCAAAACAGCAGATTCAGTTGCTGACCATCGCTAACTTGACGCCCGCGGCATAGTCCGGATGCACCTTGGAAAAGTGTGCCAATTGTCGCTGAATTATTTCATCCGATACACCCGCCATCGCTTCTGCAATATTGTTATATAAGCGCTGTTTTTGTTCATCGTCGAACAAATCAAAGAGCGCTCGAACCTGACTGTAATCGTCATTACCTTTGCGGTGGTCATATCTATCTGCCGCACCGGATATTGGTAACGGGGGTTCTTTCGCTTTTGGGTCCTCCTCTGGCCCAGAAAAACTATTCGGCTCATAAAAAGCATCCGGATTGCCACTGCGGATACCCGTACTATTCATTTCACCATCCCGATAATAATTATGGACAGGACAACGCGGTGCATTCACTGGAAGACTCTCATAGTGAGTTCCCAAGCGGTGACGATGTGCATCGGCATAAGAGAATATACGCGCCTGCAGCATCTTATCCGGCGAGAAACTGATACCCGGTACGATATTGGATGGAGAGAAAGCTGCCTGCTCTATTTCTGCAAAATAGTCTTGCGGGTTGCGATTCAACTCCATGGTTCCCACCTCGATAGGTGGGTAATCACCGTGGGGCCAAACCTTGGTGAGGTCAAAGGGGTTGTAGCTTGTTTTGCCAAGGTCTGCCTCGGGCATGACCTGAATTTGGAATGTCCACTTCGGACATTCCCCATTTTCTATCGCGCTGTACATCGCCTCCTGGTAACTCTCCCTCGAGCGTCCAATCACAGCTTCAGCTTCCGTATTGGTAAAATACCTATGTCCCTGCTGAGTCTTAAAATGAAATTTGACCCAGAAGCGTTCTCCACTGTGATTCCACAGGGAGAAGGTATGGGAGCCATAACCGTTCATATGCAATGGAGATATGGGCAAACCACGATCGGAGAATAGTATGGTCACCTGGTGAAGGCTTTCAGGGCTCAACGACCAGAAATCCCACATGGCCGTGGGGGAGCGCAAGTGAGTGCGTGGATGCCGTTTTTGTGTGTGAATAAAGTCCGGAAATTTGTAGGGGTCTCGTACAAAAAAGACCGGCGTATTGTTGCCGACCAAATCCCAATTGCCCTCCTCCGTATAAAACTTCAGTGCAAAACCACGAACATCCCGTTCCGCATCAGCTGCACCCAATTCACCGGCCACGGTTGAAAAACGGGCCAACAGTGGGGTCTCTGCCCCCGGCTGCAAAACCCGGGCACAGGTGTAGTTAGAAATATCAGCGGTTACCCTCAAAACCCCATAGGCGCCCCAACCTTTGGCATGTACCGCCCGCTCGGGTATACGCTCACGATTTTGATGCGCCAGTTTTTCGATAAGCTGATAATCTTGAATCAATAGCGGGCCATCTGGCCCCGCTGTAAGGCTGTTTTGATTATCGGGAACCGGAGCGCCGGCATCAGTGGTGAGTTTGGGTTTATCCGCCATAATTAGACTCCACTTTTGGAATCCACTGAGTATTAACGCTGCTCCAGAGCAGCGCGAATTGATCGGCGGCTACACCATCAACAAGGAGTTTCTGGTTAACTCTCTTCGTAACTTCCCAGTAAGACCTTTAGAGACTCACTGACTCCTCACAGGTTTTAGCCAGTTTTTTCCCATCCATATAACGGCTGCCCTTCATTGTTAACTGGTAAGACCCTGTGAGTTGCTCCACCAGGCCCTGTAACTCCAATTCCATCAATACAGCCATCAATTCACCCGCCTCAACCCCGGTATCACGAGACAATAGCTCGATACTCCGAGGCCCTCCGGCAAGCGCCCTGATGATATGTTGCTGAAGCTCGGGCAGTGGTTTACCGGGGGGGAGTTCAGTGGGTGTGGGCTCTGCCAGTAAACCGCCGAGCTGGCCGGCTACATCTGCGCTGGTTTCAACCAGTGTCGCACCTTCTTTAATCAGGTGGTGGCAACCCCTGGCCATTGGATTGTGGATAGAACCTGGAATCGCAAAAACCTCTCGATTCTGCTCCAGCGCCAAACGCGCCGTAATCAGAGAACCTGAGCGCATCGCTGCTTCTACCAGTAATACCCCCATTGAAAGGCCACTGATAATCCGGTTCCTCCGAGGAAAATTCTTTGCCTCAGCATTGCTGCCAAGAGGCAATTCGCTTATTAGAGCACCGCCTGCAGAGAGAATGTCCTCCGCCAGGGGGCGATTGTGTTTTGGATAAATGCGGTCAACTCCACTACCCAAAACTGCGATCGTGGAGCCCGCTCCCTGCAGCGCCCCTCGGTGGGCTGCGGCATCCACACCCAAAGCCAGCCCGGAAGTGATAGCAAATCCGGAACTTGCCAATTCCGCGGCGAAGGCCCGGGCATTATCCAGACCCGCCACAGTCGCCCGACGGGCACCCACCATCGCTACCTGTGGTAGATTTAGAGCACTTTTTTCACCACGGATATAAAGCACAGGCGGGGGGCGCGAGGTCTCCGATAAAAGGGCGGGGTAATCGGGATCGCTGTGACAAACCAGCTGCACGCCCAGGTCTGCGCAGCGGGCTCGCTCACGCTCAACCCAATCAGCGAGCTCACTGACGGCAGATCGACTGGAAAATTCCCGCCACTGGTTTTGGGCCCGCGGTGATAACTTTTGCAGAAGAGGTTGAGGAAACTGCTGGAGAGCCTCTTCGGCAGTGGCAAAGTGCTCCAGTAATTGCCAGTAGCGAGCCGGGCCAATTCCCTCGAGACGCAGCAACGCCATAGTAGCGGTCAATGCATCCATGCAACTTACCATTTTCTGTTTTGATAGTTGTGCGGCAGGGCAAACAGCAACACCTGCCACGAGATTTTCTGGGATCGCTTAGGGGTTGCGCACCATATCCATCACTGCCAGCGGGCGACGAGCGTCCAGTACCAGGGCTAGGCTCATTTTTTCAAAGGTGCGGAACACCATCAACTCACCAGCGCGGGTATCCGGAAGCTTCACTACGTCACCAGCAATACGGTCACGCACTGTTGAACCCGCTTTGTATATCGCCAGGACATTACCCGGCAGCAGTCCATCCCGATCACCGACATTGAGAATTACGACATCAAATTTACCAATTTGAGTAACCCCTTCATCGACTCCTAGAATCAGGCTATCGATAGCGATAGTGGGCGCGCTGGGGTGGAACAGGGCTTCAATTGAGCGCTCCTCCACCGGCATCAACCGATCATCGAGGCGAACCTCACGGGCAGTGCTGCGCACGCCCATAGTCGCAACGGAAAAGTTCGGGTTGTTGTCTGGGTCCAACTGCAGCAAGTCGACAGAACCTACACCGAGGGCTTGTCGACCGAGGACTTCACCGGATACAGGGTCTGTATAGACCGGGCCGGGGCGATAAATGCCATAAGACGGCAGTGGAGCACCAAAATTACCGCGCGCATAGATGGTGTCACCCGCTCCCATCAGAATGTGGTCATCGGAGCCGGAAACAATGTAAGGAGTACCTTCAAAAGCACCGGGCTCCACAATACGGGTACGGGATAAGAAAGCATTAATCGCATCCAGCGGAATCGCCGAGATCGCGTCTTCTACCGCCTCGCGACGGATCGAGGGCGACAACCGATTACCATCAATCCCCGGGGATAGTTGATACGCCCGGGGGCCGCGCTGCAGTTGTAATTGTGGCTGGCCATCGATGTAAACAAGGCGCAGGCTATCTCCTGGATAAATCAGGTGGGGGTTTTCCACCTGTGGGTTCACTTGCCAAATCTCCGGCCAGTACCAGGGTTGCACCAGAAACTGACTGGAAATATCCCAGAGCGTATCGCCCTTTTGCACCACATAAGCGTCGGGGTGACTGGGGTTCAGGCGAACCTGATCCTGTGCTTCGACACCAAGGGCAACCGCTAACATCGAGATCGCGGCCAGGATAATTTTTTTCATGGAAGCATTCCTATGCTCTTTATCGCTATAATTCTCAGCGCCGGGCCACTCCCGTGAAGGGAGCGAGACCGGACCCGGGCGCATAGCGCCAGCAAAAACAGGGGTCCACTCGGTAAATTTTGAGCGCGATCATAATGTTATCAGCGCACGTTCAACGAATACTAGAAGTTTGTCACAGGTGTTATGGCTAAACTCGAGATACTGGAATTTCCCGACCCGCGCCTGCGCGAGGTCGCTAAACCCGTCGCTGAAGTGACCGACGCCCACCGCCAATTGCTCGACGACATGTTTGAAACCATGTACGCCGCGCCCGGCATCGGCCTCGCCGCCATCCAAGTCAATGTGCAGGAGCGCATTGTAGTGGTGGATATCTCTGAAGACGGCAATGAACCACTCGGGTTTATCAACCCCGAGATCGAAGTGCTGGACCCGGAGATCCACCAGTACGACGAGGGCTGCCTGTCAGTTCCCGGTTTCTACGAAACGGTGGAGCGCCCGCGCAAAGTGCGTGTTAAAGCCCTGGACCGCAATGGCGAACCTTTTGCCCTTGAGGCCGAGGGATTGTTGGCGGTCTGTATCCAACATGAAGTCGATCATTTGGACGGCAAGCTGTTCGTGGATTATGTCTCGCCACTGAAGCGCAACCGCATCCGCTCCAAGCTGGAAAAATCCCAGCGCCGCCGCGCCTGATCTGCGCCAGCCGCAGGAGCCTGGAGCTGCCGCCTTACGGCAGCTCTCCCACCCCCATTACCTGAGAGCAAGTCAGTGAATATTATTTTTGCCGGCACACCGGACTTTGCCGCCGTGCACCTGCAAGCGCTGCTCGACAGCGAGCACAATGTCATTGCCGTTTACACCCAACCGGACAGGCCGGCTGGGCGCGGTAAGAAATTGCTCGCCAGCCCGGTGAAACAGCTGGCACTCTCCCACAATATCCCGGTGTACCAACCCCTGAGCCTGCGCGACGAGACGGCCCAGGCGGAGCTCACTGCCCTTGGAGCGGATATTATGGTGGTGGTGGCCTACGGCCTGATACTACCGCAGGTGGTGCTGGATACCCCGCGTCTGGGCTGTATCAATGTGCACGCCTCTTTGTTGCCGCGCTGGCGCGGTGCGGCACCGATCCAACGCGCGGTGGAAGCGGGTGACAGCGAGAGCGGTGTCGCCATTATGCAAATGGAGGCGGGCCTGGATACCGGCCCAGTTTTGGTGGAAAGCCGCTGCGCGATTACTGAGTCCGATACCGGTGGCAGTTTGCACGACAAGCTGGCGGAACTCGGCGGCCCATCCCTCCTCCAGGCCTTGGCTCTACTGGAAAGTGGCAGTGCCAACCCTCAGGTACAAGACGATACCCAGGCTAACTACGCCAACAAAATTACCAAGGAAGAGGCGCAGATCGACTGGCAGCGTCCCGCTGCTGAACTGCATCGATTGATACGCGCTTTTAACCCCTTCCCAGTGTGCTGGAGTACTTATCGGGACAAGAAGGGCGAGCAGCGCCTGCGTATCTATAGCGCCGCCATCGAACAAGGCTGCCACAGTGATCAGCCCGGTACCATTCTCTCCAGTGACGACGAAGGTATTTTAGTGGCCTGCGGCCGCGAGGCCCTGCGCCTCCAATTAATACAGCTACCGGGTAAAAAAGCGCTTCCCGCAGCAGAAATTTTGAAAGGCTACCGGGAGCAATTCGCCCCGGGTACCAAACTGGGATAATTATGAGCAGAGATGTACGCGCCGAGGCCGCCCGAGTTATCGCCTCACTGCTGGAAGAACGTGGCTCGTTGGCAAGACTTCTGCCTGCCGCCGAGGACAAAGTCGAGGAGCGCGACCGCCCTCTGTTGCGGGAGCTCTGTTACGGCAGTGCCCGCACGGCACCGCGCCTGCAATTGATCGCCGCCAAGTTACTGCGTAAAAAAGTCTCGGATATTGAGATCAATGCACTGATCCTGCTGGGCATTTACCAACTCGAGTACACTCGCATACCCGATCACGCCGCCATATCTGCAACCGTCAATGCCGCGCGCAGCCTCGGTCTGGACAGAGCGACCGGGCTGATCAACGGGGTGCTGCGCAACGCCCTGCGCAACAGTGAGCAGCTTCAGCGCAAGCTGTCCGGCAATCCACAGTTCAGCTCTATGCACCCGGCCTGGTTACAGCAGCAGATTAAAGCCGCCTGGCCTGAGAAGGCGTCAGACATCTTCCGCGCCAACAATGCCAACCCACCCATGACCTTGCGGGTAAATACTGCCAAGATCTCGCGCGAGGACTATTTACAACAGCTCGATGAAACCGGCCTCTCCGCCGAGCCCTGTACTATTTCCCCGGTCGGTATCACCCTGGTTGAGCCGGTTTCAGTCACAGTGCTACCGGGCTTTGCCGAGGGCTTGGTCAGTGTTCAGGATGAGTCCGCACAATTAGCGGCGCTGCTGTTACAGCCGCAGGAAAATGCCCGGGTGTTGGACGCGTGTGCGGCACCTGGAGGCAAGAGTTGCCACTTATTGGAGCAGGAATCCAGCATTCAGCTGAGCGCGTTGGATATTGAGGAGGACCGCCTTGTGCGGGTCGAGGAAAACCTCGAGCGCAACGGGCAGAGTGCCGAGCTTATTTGTGCCGATGCCACGTCTCCGAATGAGTGGTGGAACGGGCAGCAATACGACCAGATACTACTGGACGCACCCTGTTCGGCAACCGGGGTAATTCGCCGTAACCCGGATATCAAACTATTGCGCCGGGAAGAAGACATTGCCGAGTTAGTGGCTTTGCAGGGCAAGATCCTGCGCGCTCTGTGGCCCCTGGTTAAACCGGGTGGGCAGTTGCTTTACGCCACCTGTTCCAGCCTACCGACGGAAAACAGCGAAGTCGTCGCAGCGTTCATTGCGGAGACAGAGGATGCGAGCGACAATACCCCTGAACTGCTAAACGATAAGCCCTGGGGCGAGAAACAAGTTGCCGGTATGCAGCTTCTACCCCAAACCGGCGGCGGTGACGGTTTCTACTACGCTCTGCTGAGCAAAGCTGAATAACGACGTCGCTAGTCGCGAGTCTCATCCGATATGAAAATTGTCATTCTCGGCGCCGGCCAGGTGGGCGGCTCTCTAGCGGAGGCCCTGGCCTCCGAGCGCAATGATATTGTCCTGGTGGACAGCGACGAGAAAACCCTGCGCGAACTGCGCGACCGCATCGATATCGGCGTGGTACTGGGCCACGCCTCTCACCCGGATATTCTGATGGAAGCCGGGATTGAGGATGCGGATATCCTGGTTGCAGTCACCAATAACGATGAGACCAATATGGCGGCCTGCCAGATTGCGCACTCTCTGTTTCGCGTCCCCACCAAAATCGCCCGGGTACGGGCCTCCTCCTACCTGCAATACCCGGAATTATTCGATACCCAGGCCATCCCTATCGATGTACTGATCAGCCCGGAGCAACTGGTTTCAGAGTATATCTCCCGCCTGATGGAACATCCCGGAGCCTTGCAGGTATTGGATTTTGCCGGTGGTCGCGTACAGCTGGTAACTGTTTTAGCCGTTCAGGGCGGGCCTCTGGTTGGGCACCAACTGCGCTATTTGCGCGAGCATATGCCCAAGGTAGATACCCGGGTTGCTGCGATTTATCGCCGCAACCGGCCAATTATTCCCCAGGGTGATACAGTGATTGAAGCCGGCGATGAGGTGTTCTTTATTGCCGCGCGAGCAGATATTCGCGCGGTAATGAGCGAACTGCGTCGATTGGAACACGGTTATAAACGAGTGGTGATCGCCGGCGGCGGCAATATTGGTTTGCGCTTGGCCACCCGGCTGGAGAATCGCTATTCGGTAAAAATTATTGAGCAGAGCCACGAGCGCTGTGTATTTTTATCCGAGGAGCTGTCCCACACCATTATCCTGCACGGCAGCGCCTCCGATCAGGAGTTGCTGCTGGAAGAGAGCATCGAAGATACCGATGTTTTTCTTGCCCTGACCAATGACGACGAGGCTAATATCATGTCGTCACTATTGGCCAAGCGTCTGGGCGCACGCAAAGTGATGACGCTGATCAATAACCGCGCTTATGTGGACCTGGTACAGGGCGGTGAAATCGATATTGCCATCTCACCGCAGCAAAATACGATCGGCAGCCTGCTCACCCATGTGCGCCGAGGGGATATGGTCAACGTCCACTCCCTGCGTCGAGGTGCAGCTGAAGCCATTGAGGTTATCGCCCACGGTGACGAGCGCACATCCAAGGTGGTGGGGCGCAAGATCGAAGATATCGACTTACCCGAGGGCGCCTCGATTGGCGCCATAGTACGGGAAACGGAAAATGGCAGCGAAGTTTTGATGGCACACGATGATGTCATTGTGCAAAGCGATGACCACGTGATTGTCTTCCTTATCGACCGCCGCCAGACCCGCCATGTAGAACAGCTGTTCCAAGTTGGTTTTGGCTTTTTCTGAGCAAATAATATTTTCGTTTTCCGGCGATAACGGTCTCCGCCGTCCAGATAACATTGCAACAAATAACGATAGGCTGATAGGCGCCAATGCGAATTGCGGTAATTGCGCGAGTTTTTGGAATTCTCTTGACGGTGTTCAGCCTGACTCTGCTGCCGCCGATTGGCGTATCCCTTTGGTATGAAGATGGTACTCACAGTGCATTTGTCGCAGCTTTCGTCATCACTCTGATCACCGGCCTGTTCATGTGGCTGCCAGTGCACGATTTGCGCGAAGACCTGCGCACCCGGGACGGGTTCGTAGTGACATCTTTGTTCTGGCTGGTACTGGGCAGCTTCGGTGCCCTGCCCTTTATTATCAGCCCACAGCCTGACTTGAGTATCACCGACTCTATTTTTGAATCCATCTCGGGGCTAACAACCACCGGCGCCACGGTGATTACCGGGTTGGACTCACTGCCTCCTGCCATTCTCTACTACCGCCAGCAGTTGCAGTGGTTTGGCGGTATCGGCGTAATTGTTATCGCCCTGGCCATCCTGCCGATGCTGGGTATCGGTGGTATGCAGCTGTATAAGGCAGAAATTCCCGGCCCGGTAAAAGATACCAAATTGACTCCGCGTATTGCCGAGACAGCACGGGCACTAATTGTTATTTATGTGATTCTTACAATCCTCTGTGGCATCGGCTACTGGTGGGCCGGCATGACGGTATTCGACGCCGTTGGCCATGCGTTTTCCACTGTGGCCAATGGAGGCTTTTCCACCCACGATGCCAGTATGGGTTTCTACGCCCACAACCGCGCGATCATGATTATTTGTATCGTGTTTATGTTTACTGCTGCCATTAACTTCGGTCTGCATTTCTTCGCATTTCGCAACAGGACCCTCAGCCACTATTGGCGCGACTCAGAATTCCGCTTCTACGTTATGTTGATTCTCGGTGCCGGCCTGTTGATCAGCTGTTACCTGTGGATATTGAATATCTTCTCCCCCGGCAACAGCCTGCTACACGGTTTCTTCCAGGTGGTCTCGATCAGCACCACTGCCGGATTCGCCTCGGAAAATTTCTCAGCCTGGCCAGTATTCTTACCCTACGTCCTCTTGCTGTTAGGTATTCTCGGTGCCTGCGCCGGCTCAACCTCGGGGGGCATTAAGGCGGTGCGGGGTATGCTGATTATGAAGTCCGGTATGCGCGAGCTGAATCGCCTGGTACACCCCAATGCGGTTATCCCTATCAAGATCAACCGGAAAATTGTCCCCGATCGAGTTACCGACGCTGTGTGGGGCTTCTTTGCGGTCTATGTTTCATCCTTTTTTATCCTCGCCATTATCGTCATCGCCACCGGTGAGGACTTTGTCACCTCCGTCACGACAGTAGCCTCCTGTCTGAGTAATATCGGACCCGCCCTCGGCGAAGCCGCTGCCCACTATGGTGCGGTTAATGAAGTCGCCAAATGGTTTCTTATCCTGGCGATGCTGATGGGACGCCTGGAAATATTTACCCTGCTAGTACTACTTACCCCGGCTTTTTGGCGCCACTAACTACACAAGATGTCATGGCCACGCTAACGCGTGGCAATATTTTTTAATTTCTGCCACAGTTGCTGTTTACAGGAAGTAACTAATAAAAACAGGCTGTATGAGCAGAGATACTAGTGCGCTGCTCGGTCAACTCAAAATTGATCGGGAAACAGCGCCCGAACC
The DNA here is from genome assembly GCF_052467615.1 of Microbulbifer maximicatervae (SeqCode). NCBI lineage: Bacteria > Pseudomonadati > Pseudomonadota > Gammaproteobacteria > Cellvibrionales > Microbulbiferaceae > Microbulbifer > Microbulbifer maximicatervae (SeqCode). The sequence continues at coordinate 4,635,660 of NZ_CP174319.1, read as the reverse complement.
CAGTTCCCCATCGCGCAAAGTTATATTGGCGGCATCTGTCGGCCTAGTTACTGGCATAGTTATAGGCCTTGCCGGCGCTTCTCTATTTGCAGAAGACAGTACACCAGTGCTCCCCCAAAGTAGCGAACCTCAAGCCAAGACTCTCAGCTTAATTCCCAAGGAGGAGAAATTTCACGAGACCATTCTTAATGCTTCCGGCTATATCACACCGAGGCGCATGGCTACGGTCTCTGCTGAAGTAATGGGCCTGATCAGTAGTGTGGATGTCGAAGAGGGAATGCAGGTCGAGGAGGGGCAGGTTCTGGCCCGCTTGGATGATGCCAAAGCGCGGGTCGCGCTGGATTTTGCCCAGGCACAAATTCAAGTGCTTCAAGCCAAGGAAGCGAGTATTCACGCGAAGTTAAAAGAGGCTGAACGCCAATATCGGCGTTTTGCCGGACTTCGAGACAAAAATTATTCCAGCAAAGCGCAGCTCACCCAAAGTGAATCCTCGGTAGAGGGGTTACGGGCAGACTTAAAAAGTGCCCGCGCCAATATTCAAGTCGCCATTCTTGAAGCTGAGAGGCAGCGAGAACGCCTGGCAGATCATATTATCCGCGCGCCTTTTGCCGGCGTAGTCACGACAAAAAATGCACAACCTGGCGAGATAGTTGCCCCCAGCTCTGCCGGCGGAGGTTTTACCCGTACTGGAATCTGTACCATCGTGGATATGAATTCACTCGAAATCGAAGTGGATGTGAACGAGGCCTTTATCGGCCGGGTCGCCAAGGGACAGAAAGTTAACGCAAACCTGGATGCCTACCCGAACTGGGACATTCCAGCTACCGTTATCGCCATCATTCCAACGGCCGATCGAGCCAAGGCGACTGTCCGGGTGCGAATCGCTATCGACGACAAAGATGCTCGAATCCTGCCGGATATGGGCGTTAAGGTGGGCTTCCTCGCAGGCGAGGCCGCAGCTCCCTAGCAAACACCAATAAAAACACAACAGTATTTATAAGAGGGAATTTGAGATGTCAGAGGAAGTGTTGTTTCAGCTGAAGGATGTCAGCAAAAGTTTTACCAAGGGCAAAGAGACCATTTCCATTTTTGAATCCCTGAATATGGAAATTGATCGCGGTGATTTCGTTGCCATTATGGGGCCTTCGGGCTCCGGTAAAACAACGCTGTTAAATATGTTGGGCGGCGTCGATCAACCCAGCGGTGGAGAGATATGGTTTGACAGCGAGCGCATTGACTCCCTCAATGAAGGCGCCCTAACCCGCTGGCGAGCGAGAAATATTGGTTTCATTTTCCAATTTTACAATTTAATGCCGATGCTCAATGCCCAGCGTAATGTAGAGCTGCCGCTACTGCTGACAAATCTCTCCAAATCTCAACGCCGCCATAATGTGGAAACCGCACTGGCCCTGGTGGGATTAAGTGATCGGGCAAAACATATGCCCAGTGAAATGTCCGGCGGCCAACAACAGCGTGTTGCCATCGCTCGCGCCATCGTTTCCGATCCAAAACTGATTCTGTGTGATGAGCCCACCGGTGACCTGGATCGGGCCACAGCAGATGAAATACTGGAAATGCTGCAATTGTTAAACCGCGATCACGGCAAAACCATCGTGATGGTTACCCATGATCCCGCGGCTGCAAGATACGCCAAGCGCACCCTGCATCTGGATAAAGGACAATTTGTGCAGAGGGAAATAGTGGCATGAGTGATTTTTATTTGGTTTTTAAAAATATGACAAGGAAGCCCTTGCGGCTATTCCTTACTTGCTTTGCTATTTTTATTGCCTTCTTGATTTTCGGTGCGGTTACCAGCCTCAAGTCCGCATTAAATTCCAGCGTGGAATTATCCGCTGATAATCGCCTGGTGGTATTCAATAGAATCAACTTTACCCAGTCACTACCCATTGCCTACGTGCAAAAGGTTGCTGCCGTTGAGGGAGTGAGACATGTAACTCATCTCAACTGGTTTGGCGGTTATTTTCAGGAACCCAGCCGGCAGGTCGTTTCAATGGCTGTGGATCCAGAATCCTATTTAAAAGTCTATGAAGAAATTGTTATTCCCGAGGAACAAAAGCAGGCCTGGTTTAACAATCGGCAAGGGGCCTTGGTTGGGGAAAAACTCGCGCAGATTTACGGCTGGAAAGTGGGCGATAGGATTCCTTTATCCTCCAATATTTTTTCACACAAAGATGGTGGCTACACCTGGGAATTTGTGATTTCCGGGATTTTTAAAGGGGATACGGAACAGTACGATACACGCCAATTATTGTTTCATTATAAATATTTTATGGAGACACAGACTTTCGGTGGCGACTGGATTGGCTGGATGGCACTAACAACCGATGATCCCGCCATCAATGAAAACGTCGCAAAAACTATCGATGACAATTTTGCCAACTCACAGAGTGAAACCGATACCAGTACCGAAAAAGCCTTTAATAAAGCCTTTATTGAACAAATCGGAAATATTGGCTTAATTATTTTTTCTGTGGTGTTTACTGCCTTCTTCACCATATTGGTAGTGGTTGGCAACACTATGGCGCTGGCTATTCGCGAGCGTACCGGGGAAATCGCCGTATTAAAAACCCTGGGTTTTTCCAGCACCCGTATTTTCCGAATGGTGCTGTCGGAGTCCCTGTTAATTGCCTTTGTCGGCGGCCTTTCCGGCCTGGCCGCAGCTTGGCTGCTGGTCGAAGGAGTAAAAACCTTCCTTGCCCGCTTTTTGCCCAACTTGATTTTGGATGGGGATATCGCCCTGCAAGCCATTCTATTTATGTTGTTGTTGGGTCTGATTACCGGGCTGATGCCAGCCTTTCAGGCTCTGCGACTTAACATAGTAACTGCATTTAACCGACAACAATAAACTGGTGCCCCACTGAAACTACACAATGGTTTTCACTGGGGAAACCTTAAAGGAGAAGAAATTATGGGTTCTCTTATTGCACAAATTGTTTCGGTAACCCTGATGAATCTGGGCAGCCTGCGTCGGCGCCTGTGGATGTCACTGGCCATGGTATTTGCCTCGGCAGTTGTCGTCGCAATCCTGCTGGCGTTTCTCGCTATGGCCAAGGGCTTTGAGGCAACCATGAGTGGGGCCGGCTCCAGCCAGATCGCAATCCTGATGCGAGAGGGGGCTGCCAGTGAAATCAACTCTGTAATCCTGCAGGACCAGGTCAACCTGATTGCGGAATCGGCCGGTGTTGCCAGGGATACGAACGGCCCGCTGGTATCACCGGAGCTCTACGTTATTGTCGATGGCCTGAAGAAATCCACCGGCACCGAAGCCAATATCCCCCTGCGCGGTCTCAATGAAACCGGCATGGCCATGCGCAATAACATGCGTATGGTGGAGGGGCGAATGTTTACTCCCGGCACTAACGAAATGATTGTTGGTGAAGGGGTATTGCGTGAATTTAATGGTTTCGAAATCGGTAAAGAAGTGCGTTTTGGCAAAAACTTGTGGACAGTTGTTGGGGTCTTTTCCACAGGGGGTAATATATTTGAGAGCGAGCTGTGGGCAGATATCAAAATTATCCAAAGTCACTACAACCGCGGCAACAGCTACCAGTCAATCCGTTTGCAATTGGAGAATAACGGCGATCTCAAGCCCATTCAGGAAACCATCAAACGCGAGCCCCGCCTGAACCTGGAAGCGCAAACCGAACAGGAGTACTTCGCCAGCCAGGGTAAACAACTGCAATATATCGCTACTTTTGGCTGGATTATCAGCTCTGTGATGGCGCTAGGCGCACTGGCCGGGGCGCTCAACACCATGTATACCTCGGTAGCGGATCGGGCTCGTGAAATCGCTACTTTGCGCGCGTTGGGATTCAGCAACTTCTCCGCGTTCTGCGGCACTATTGCTGAGGCAATGGTTTTAGCTGTTGCCGGCGGGCTTTTGGGTTCCCTGGCTGCTTACCTGTTTTTCGACGGTCTCAACACCTCAACTCTGGGAGGCAGTTTTACCCAGGTGGTGTTCAGTTTTGAGATGTCCCCAGACCTGTTTGTGCAGGGCGCCGTATTGGCGCTGGTGATCGGTTTTATCAGCGGCTTCTTCCCAGCCTGGCGCGCGGCACGCATGCCGGTTGTGGTCGCTTTCCGGCACGCGACTTAAATAATTTTATGTGGGGGCTTCTATGAAGAGCCCCTACTTTTTCTTGCGGTAAATTTTACTCTTGCCTTCCGGCTGTTTCCTGAAGCGCTTGTATTCCCACTGATATTGCTCTGGTGCCTGGGCAATACAGGCCTCCACTCCCCGATTCATCGCCGCCAGGGAAACTTTCTGCTCATCGCTATAAATGGCCTTTTCCGCAGGGACAAATACCAGCTCAAAACCACCTTCAACGCGCTTGCCGAAACCAAACACCACATGGCAATTAGTGCGCTGTATCAAATTGTGAACCAAGGTCATCGTCAATGCCGGGCGCCCAAAGAAAGGGACAAAATCACCGCCCATATCCGGCTCCTGATCGGGAAGTATCAGGGCAAAATTACCGGCTTTGAGAGCCTTAAGTAGCGAGCGAACCCCATGTACGTTGGTGGGAACCATCTTGCCACCGGTCACTTCCCGCCCATTGCGAATAACCGGGTCCAAAGCTTCAATTTTGGGAGGCTGGTATAGCACTGTGCAGGGAGCCAGGGTGCCTACATGCAAGCCAAAAATTTCCCAATTGCCCGTATGCGGCATCAGTACAATTGTGCCGGTCCTGCCTTCTTCACTCCCGTCGAGCAAGTGCTGGTTGCGCACTCCCACAATCGCATTCTTACTTTTGGCCCAGGGGGTGTTCCATAGGGTCGCCATCTCAAAGCCGGTCATTGCAGTACTGATCACGCTCTCTCTGGCGAGCCGTTCGCGCTGCTTTGGGTCCATGGCCGGATAGCACAACTCCAGGTTTATACGGCTCAGACGCAGCCCCTCAGAGCGCGTCCACACAGCAATTTTGCCAACGAGTAAACCGAGGCGTCGCGACCAAGACAACGGCAGTTTGCCAATGATTTTCAGTGCCCCTACTGCAAGGCGCCCTTTAATATCCACTGAATTACTTCCTATCCACAAAAGCCATTTTGAGACGGCTATCTAGTTCGAGAATGAACATTGACACCTCCGAAGCGGCTATAGCGCTTTAAGCACAGGAGCCGCTGCCGCTATAATTGCGTCCCTTTGCCCACAGCAGATACTGATCCGGAGATAGCGGTGTCCAAGCAATACGATCTCAGTACCTTTCAGGGACTCATTTTTGCCCTGCAGGATTATTGGGCGCGCCAAGGGTGCGTCATTCTACAGCCTCTGGATATGGAAGTGGGCGCCGGCACCTTTCATCCAGCGACCTTCCTCCGTGCCATAGGCCCGGAAAACTGGAATGCGGCCTATGTACAGCCCTGCCGCCGCCCTACCGATGGCCGCTACGGTGAGAACCCCAACCGCCTTCAGCACTACTACCAATACCAGGTAGTAATGAAACCATCCCCGGACAATATCCAGGAATTGTACCTCGATAGCCTTCGCGCCATGGGCGTAGATCCCGCTGTCCACGATATTCGCTTTGTTGAGGACAACTGGGAATCCCCAACCCTGGGCGCCTGGGGCCTCGGCTGGGAAGTTTGGCTGAATGGTATGGAAGTTACCCAGTTCACCTACTTCCAGCAGGTTGGCGGCCTCGAGTGCTACCCAGTTACCGGCGAGATCACCTACGGTCTTGAGCGTATCGCCATGTACCTGCAAGGTGTCGAGTCTATCTACGATTTAGTGTGGACCCGCAACCCGGATGGCAGCCCCGTCACCTACGGCGACGTTTTCCATCAGAACGAAGTGGAAATGTCCCACTACAACTTTGAACACGCCGATGTGGAGTTCCTGTTCGCGACCTTCGATCACTGCGAGCGCGAGAGCACACGCCTGATTGAGCTGGGCCTGCCGCTCCCCGCTTACGAGCAAGTTATGAAGGCCTCCCACGCCTTCAACCTTCTGGATGCCCGCCACGCCATTTCAGTGACTGAGCGCCAGCGCTATATCCTGCGCGTACGAACCCTGGCCCGCGCCGTGGCACAGGCTTACTACGATGCGCGCCGCGCCTTAGGCTTCCCCATGGCCGATGAAGCACTGCGGGCAGATATTTTGGCGGAAGACATCGAGCAAGAGGAGAAGCAGTAATGGCTCAGGATTTTCTGGTAGAGCTGGGCACCGAAGAGCTGCCGCCCAAGGCGTTACACAAATTAATGAACGCTTTCGCCGATGGTATTACCCAGGGCCTCAAAGGCGCCGAGTTGTCTTTTGGCGAAGTTAAAACCTACGCAGCCCCCCGTCGCCTGGCCGTAGCAGTATTCGGTTTGGCAGATAAGCAGCAAGACAAACAAATTGAAAAGCTGGGCCCGGCTGTCAAAGCCGCTTTCGATAAAGAGGGTAAGCCCAGTAAAGCCGCTGAGGGGTTCGCCCGCAGCAACGGCGTAGCTGTTGAAGAGCTGGGACGCAAAGAGACCGACAAAGGCGAGCGCCTGGCCTTTATCAGCGAGCAAAAAGGCGCTGAAACCGAATCCCTGTTAGCGGGCATTGTCGAGAAAGCATTGGCGCAACTGCCAATTCCCAAGCGTATGCGCTGGGGGGCGCGCCGCGAGGAGTTCGTGCGCCCGGTGCACTGGCTCGTCATGCTGTTTGGCAACAAGGTAGTAAACGGTGAAGTGCTCGGCTTAAAAGCCGGTAACACCAGCCGCGGTCATCGCTTCCACTGCAATCGCGAGCTGGAGATCCACTCCGCTCACGACTATGCACAGGTTCTGCGCGAACCCGGTTACGTAATGGCCGACTTCGCCGAGCGCCGCGAAGCCATTCGCGCCCAGGTGATCGCCGAAGCCAACAACGTCAATGGTGAAGCGGTCATCGATGACGATCTGCTCGACGAAGTGACTGCACTGGTTGAATGGCCTGTCGCCCTCACCGGTCGCTTCGAAGAGCGCTTCCTGGAAGTACCTGCTGAAGCCCTGATCTCCTCCATGAAGGAGCACCAGAAATATTTCCATGTGGTAGATGAAGATGGCCAATTGCTGCCTTTCTTTATCACCGTGTCCAATATCGAGAGCCAGGATGCCGCTCAGGTTATCCACGGCAATGAGCGCGTAATCCGTCCACGCCTGGCGGATGCCGCCTTCTTCTTTGAGACAGACAAGAAGACCAGCCTGGAATCACGCCGCGAGAAACTGCGCCAAATCGTGTTCCAGCAGCACCTGGGTAGCGTCTACGACAAGACTGAACGGGTAGCTGCCCTGGCCCGCACCATCGCTGAGAAAACCGGAAGCAACGGCGACTGGGCCGAGCGCGCCGGCCGCCTGTGTAAGTCGGACCTGGTTACCGAGATGGTGTTCGAGTTTGCCGATATGCAGGGCATCGCCGGCTACTACTACGCCGAAAATGACGGCGAGCCGTTGGATGTGGCCAAGGCCATGTACGAGCAGTATATGCCCAAGTTTGCCGGTGACGAGCTGCCCGCCAGCGATACCGGCACTGTAATCGCCCTGGCGGATCGCCTAGATACTTTGGTCGGCATCTTCGGCATAGGCCAACCCCCCAGCGGCTCTCGCGACCCCTTCGCCCTGCGCCGCGCCAGTCTGGGTATCATCCGCATCCTCGTAGAAAAGCGTCTCGATCTGGACCTGCGCAAATTGCTGGAATTGGCCCGCGACAACTATCCGCGCACCGCCCTGGGTGAATATGACAAGGTGGTGGAACAGACTCTGCAATATGTACTGGAGCGCTTCCGCGCCCGCTACGAAGACCAGGGTATCGCCACCGAAGTATTTATGTCCGTTGCCGCGCGCAAGCTGTCCCGCCCACTGGATATCGACAACCGCGTGCACGCGGTTAACGCGTTTAGCCAGCTGCCGGAGTCCGGTGCTTTGGCCGCCGCCAACAAACGCGTTTCCAATATCCTCGCCAAGTTAGACAGTGCTGTACCCAGCAGTGTCGATGAAGCTCTGTTGCAAGAAGAGGCGGAAAAGGCTCTGTTCGCCGCAGTACAGGTTGCCCGCACAGAAGTCGAGCCTCTGTATAGCGATGCGCTCTTCGCCGAGGGTCTCGCAGGCCTGGCGGGCCTGCGTGAAACCGTAGACAGCTTCTTCGACCACGTGATGGTAATGAGTGACGACGAGCAACTGCGCAACAACCGCTTGGCCCTATTAGCCCAGCTGCGCGCACTGTTCCTCGAAGTTGCCGATATTTCCCTGCTGGTTCCTGCCAAGTAATGACTTGCAGAGGCGGGGTGTTAAACCCCCGCCTCGCAAATCAGGGAGATACGAATATGGCAATTATCATTCTCGGCCGCGACGGGGTGATCAACGAAAACCCCGATAAATTCGTCAAATCCGCCGACGAATGGCAGCCCCTGCCCGGCAGTATTGAAGCGCTGGCAGCGCTCAGTCAGACCGGCCATCAACTGGTGATAGCCACCAATCAGAGCGGCCTGGCGCTGGGCCAATTTGACCTGGATGACCTGGAAGAAATGCACGCTAAAATGCGTACTCAGGTGGAGGATGCCGGTGGCGAAATCGCCGCTATTTTCTACTGTCCCCACGGCCCTGAAGATAATTGCCGCTGCCGCAAACCCCTAGCGGGTCTGCTGGATGCCATCGAGGCTGAATTTGATACCAGCCTGCACGACTGTTATTTGGTCGGAGACAAGCTGGCAGATCTTTATCTGGCGTTGGAGAAGGGGTGTAAACCCGTTCTGGTAAAAACCGGTGCAGGTGATCAGACGTTACAGCACCTGATCGAGCAGCCCGACCCCCGCCTGGCTAACACTTCAGTATTTGTTGATCTTTCGCATTTTTCTCAGTTTTTATTATCCTCCTAAACCGCTCCCTCTCTTTTTTCGCTAGATGATTCGAGCGTCCAATATCTAACCTGGCGCACTATTTTTGCGATCAGTTGTTCACCCAGGCGCCAACTTATTGAGCTGTATGGCGCATTCCTTTAAAAGCAACTAGCGGGAGGGCGAGCCCATTGTTGTATCAGCGATTCGTGCCAAGCCAGGGATGGGTGAGGCTTAAATGACGCTCTGAACATTCCTGTCGGGGAAAAGGAGTAATGCCCCCAGCGACGAGCTCTTTTAAGCCTTTTGTTGCCGCCTGCACAAAACAATAAAAGGGATACTCCAATGAAAAGACAAATTCTTACTGCCCTGACAGCCGGTATGTTGTTATCCAACAGCCTATTTGCTGAGTCAGCCACAAGTAAGTTTGCCCCCAGTCAGGAAAAACCAAAAAAAGTTTATATTGTTCAATTAGATAGCGAGCCTCTGTCTTCCTATAGCGGTACCATCCCCGGTTTGTCGGCCACCAAACCGTCCAACCGTGGCAAACTCGATCCCCAAAGCAGCAGCTACCGGCACTATTCCAATTTCCTTCGGTCGCGGCGGGAACAAGTTCTATCCACCGTTCCCAGCGCACGCACTGTTCATGAATACGACACCGCTTTTAATGGCTTCGCCGCCGTAATGAGCGAAAAGGAAGCGGCTGCTCTGCGCGGTCGCGCCGACGTTAAAGGTGTTTGGGAAGATGAATTACTAAAGCCCCATACTGACTCCACTGCGGACTTCCTCGGCATCACAGATATGCCCAGCCCATGGCTCTGGGGGATTACGGGTGAGGATATTGTTGTAGGTGTTATAGACACAGGGATCCACCCTGAACACCAGAGTGTCGCAGACATAGCTACACCGTTACAGGGCAACCTGGGGCCCCAAGTTCCCTACGGTTCAATACCGGAGAGCTTTACTGGTGACGGTTGCGAATTTGGTAACAGTGACCAAAACCCCAACGACGCTGCGTTTACCTGTAACAATAAGCTGATCAAGGCCAAGTCATTTTCCGATGCCTTCCTGACCAACAACGAATTGGCAGATTACGAATTCCTGTCAGCCAGGGATGCAGACGGGCACGGTACCCACACCGCGACCACTGCCGCCGGTAACTATGGCGTTATTACCCCGGATGGAAAAACCCTTACCGGAATGGCGCCACGAGCCCGCATCGCGGTGTATAAAGTCTGCTGGGACGCCCCAGATCCCGACGATAGTGGTTGTTCGTCGGCCGACTCCATGGCGGCTATTGATGAAGCCGTGGCCGATGGTGTGGATGTTATTAACTTCTCGATAGGTGGCGCCAGCACCACCTTTAGTGGTGCCGATGACATCGCATTTTTATTTGCCGCCGATGCCGGCGTTTTTGTCGCCACATCTGCAGGTAACAACGGACCCGGACCCGAGACTATGGGCACTCCTTCGGGAGTACCCTGGATAACCGCAGTCGGCGCCTCAGAGGATGACCAAAGCTTCGGTTTAGCCCTACAGATATCCTCGCCAGAATCCATTTCCGGAATTTATGAGGGGCGTGAGGGCAACAGCACCGTAAGCCTTGAAGAGGTTGGAGCAGTCTCTGCTGAGGTTGTTCTCAGCGAGCCGTTAGAAGCCTGTAGCGAAGTCACTAACAGTGAGTCTTTGGAGGGCAGTATTGCTCTAGTAAAACGTGGGGGTTGCTCCTTTACCGATAAATATAATAATGCTGCCGATGCCGGAGCCTTGGCTATCGTTGTTTACAACGACGGTACTGCAGACGATCGCATCAACCCGATTACCATGTCAGCCCCTGATACCCGCATCCCCGGAATGATGATCTCGTACTACGAGGGTGAAACTCTCGCAGCCAGCAGCGAAGTTTCTGGAGTTATCGATCCGTCTCAATTGATCCCAAGGGAAGACCGCGTCGCAAACTTTTCATCTCGCGGTCAAAATGGTGGTGCGCCGGATATTATCAAGCCGGATATCAGTGCCCCGGGGGTTGGCATTATCGCGGGAATTTCTCCGGTACTGAGTGGAGGAGAACTGTTTGGGGCTCTGAGTGGCACCTCTATGGCGAGTCCGCATGTGGCCGGTGTGATGGCGCTGCTAAAGCAGGCTAACCCGCACTGGAGCCCGGCAATGGCCAAGTCCGCATTGATGACGAGTGCGCGCAATGACCTGCGCAAGTCTTACGGACCAGCGGATGCAACACCATTTGATATTGGTGCCGGTGCCATAGTGCCCCGTGACGCCTTCAAACCGGGGCTGGTTTACGATGCGGGCTTCAATGATTATCTCGCCTTCCTATGTGGCGCTGAACTCCAACCCGAGATGGTTGATAGCGCAACCTGTGATGCGTTGACGTCCCTGGGATACTCTAGCGACTCCAGCGACTTGAACCTCGCTTCTATGGGGGTCGCAGACCTCCTCGGCAGCCAGACTATCAAACGCCGGGTCACTAGCGTCGCCCCCGGCCAGCGTTGGTATTGGGCATCTATCAACGCCCCACTCGGTATCGATGTAGATATCAATCCGAAAGTACTGCGCCTCAGGGAGGGAGAGAGTGCTGAGTTTGAGGTGACCTTCACCGCCACAGAGTCCGCCGAAATGAATACCTGGGTCTTTGGTGACCTCACCTGGCAATCTGTAGGCTCTCAGATCAGTGTGCGCAGCCCAATTGCTATTCGGCCTGTTCCTCTAGCTGCACCACAGCAATTAACTGGCAGCGGCACCGATGGCAACCTCGAACTCGATGTGGGCTTCGGCTACAACGGTGATTTCCAGGTGAATGTCACTGGCCTGGCGGAGGGTGAGGCCACTACAACCACTGTTGAAGATGGCGATGTTCAAGTAATTTTCTTTGATATCCCTCAGGGAACAGAGCTTGCGCATATCGCTATGTATGATGCCGATGTGGGCGACGGTAGCGGAAATGACGACCTGGACCTGGAAGTTTATGGCCCAGCGCCAAATTATCCCGAAGTCGGTACCAGCGGCAGCGCCACTTCTGCAGAGTCAGTTTCCCTGGCTAACCCCTCTCCCGGTCAATATGCAGCCGTTGTTGTCGATTATGCGACATCCGCCGGCCCCACCAATTTCAGCTTGTTCAATTTTAATCTGAACGGGGACAATGGAAATACCGCAGTGGATGCGCCGGCTCAAGCACAGATTGGCGGAACTGGGGTAGTTTCTTTGGAGTGGATGAACATTACTCCCAATACCCGCCATCTTGGTATTTTGACTCATGGTGACGGAGAAAAAGATTTTTCCAAAACCCAGGTCATGATTAATACTCAATAGGCCTCACACGCTGATAATTGATGGTAGGAAGTGAAAGTCAAAACCGGCCGGAGTTTGGCCGGTTTTTTCATTCGCAATTGAGTGCATTCTGCTGATGAATTAAAGCGCTCGCTATGTCTGGGGATAATCGACCAAAGTGCCAAAAATTTTTTGTCTTTCGATTGATATTCACAGCAGCAGAAAGCTTATACTCCGGTAGTATCATCAATCCAGAAAATTCTTCCTAAGCTAAAAAATAAGCTTCGGTAAAAAAGAATGAGTAAGTTCAGTTGATATGCGACTTAAAACATCAATTACGTTTTACTGCACTAAATATAAATCTCCCAAATTAAATATTAACAATTGTCTGCAAGTAATTAATAACTATATTTTTAGTGAAAACGCTTTCGATATTCACTAGGCAAAATACCCTTGTGCTTTTTAAAGGCTCTTCTCAATTGCTCTTGGGATTGAAACCCACAGAGTTTTGCCACTTTATCCTGTGACTGATTTTGTTCGGAAAATAATTGGCAAGCTCGTTCCACTCTTATTTGCTCTAGAAAACGAGCAGGCGTTACGCCAAGTTCTCGCACAAAGCTCCGGGCAAAATTCCGTGGGCTCATAGCCGCTTCCTGAGCCAGCCTCTCCACCGTTATAGGTTTCTTAATATTCTGGTACATCCATTCAATCAAAGTTGCAAAACGATCGCTGTTTATCTGATTTTCCAATCGCACACTAAATTGCTGCTGTCCTCCATCTCTCTTTAAGTAAAGAACAAGAATTCGAGCCAGGTTGAGTGCCAAGCCCCTCCCATGGTCCTCCTCGATCATCGATAGAGCCAAATCAATTCCAGCAGTAATTCCGGCCGACGTATAAACATTACCGTCGCGGACAAAGATGGCATCCGGATCCACTTCTACCTGGGGGAACCCCTGCAACTCAGGAACATCCGCCCAATGCGTTGTAGCACGCCGTCCATTAAGAATGCCTGCGTTGGCGAGCATCAAGGCCCCACTACAGATTGAACCAATACGAGCAACTTTTTTCTGCTGCTCAGCCAGCCACTCCAGAACAGAACTATTGGCACAAGCGCGCTGACAGGAGTCCGGTGGCATGCCGCTCACTAACAGGGTATGAATCCCCTCAGCTTCATGAAACGGAAGGTCTATAAAAACCTTAACCCCTGTCGAAGTCGTAACCGGACCAGACTCAAGTCCCACCAACTGAATATCATAGAAATCCTGGTTGAAACGCCCTTGTTTGCGCAACTGGTCATTTGCCAAGGCAAAAACCTCTAGGGGACCTGTGATATCCAGGCTAGTTGCACCCGGGCAGACCACCATGGCGACTTTCCTAGCTCCATTTTGTGTTTGTTGGTGCTTATTCATCTCGGCAGTTTTCCACAACGGCTGGGGATAAGAATGACTTACAGGCGCCAGATTCTGCCAGTTATAGCCAGCTTAGACACCCTGTTACACCAAATTGATAGTCATTTTCTCCGGTACTGACGTATAAACTTTGACGGATATGAGTAACCCTCGGGTGACTATTGGTTCTCAAAGCTCCGAACGAGCCATACATCAGCTTGCAGGCTTGACCTTCACTTAGCTGTCCGCACAATTGGCCCCTAATTTGTACACATCAACGGAGATCCCCTTTTGGTGGAGTTAATACTGAATCGAGGCGCAGAGCGCCGACTCAAGCGTGGCCACCTATGGATTTACAGCAATGAGGTGGACACTAAGCGCTCTCCATTAAAGGGAATTGATGCGGGTAGTCAGTGCCAAGTTCACGATAGCCAGGGCAAGCTGCTCGGCACAGCCTTTGTAAATCCGAGCCAACTTATTTGTGGGCGAATAGTCAGTCGCAATTCTGACTTTTCCACAGATACTGTTTGTGAGCGCATACAAACTGCATTTGAACAGCGCCAACGGTACTTTTCCCACCCCAGCTACCGGATGGTATACGGTGACTCTGACTGGCTTCCGGGCTTGGTAGTGGATAGGTTTGGGGATTATTTAGTAGTCCAGGTCAGCAATTGGGGAATGGAGCGCTACCAACAAACGATTGTGGATAAGTTGGTAGAGATGGTTAACCCCAAGGGCATCCTGCTGCGTAATGATCATCAGGGTCGCGCAGTTGAAGATATGCCGCTGGTACACACCGTAGCCTTTGGAGATGTACCCGAGATGGTCCCGTTCGAGGAGAACGGCGTTCCACTTCTGGCCCCGGTACACCAGGGGCAGAAAACCGGTTGGTTTTACGATCACCGGGAAAACCGCAGGCTATTGAATCGCTGGGTCAACGGCAAAAAAGTATTAGATCTGTTTTCCTACGCGGGCGGTTGGGGTATTCAGGCACTGGCCAATGGTGCGGCAGAGGTAGTGTGCGTAGACGCCTCACAGCAGGCCTTGGACTGGTGTTTGCTCAATGCGGATCACAATGGATTCACCGACAAGCTCAAAACCGTCCAGGGTAAAGCACTGGATGTCCTCAAAGGGTTGGTCGCAGAGGGGGAGAGGTTTGATGCGATTGTGCTCGACCCACCCGCTTTTATTAAGCGGAGGAAAGATCATAAAGCCGGCTTGGCAGCCTATCGCCATATCAATGAACTCGCAATGCGTTTGTTGGCAAAGGATGGGCTGTTAGTAAGCGCTTCCTGCTCTATGCATCTGCAATCTGATGAGCTTCTCGACTGTATCCGTGGCGCCGCTCACCGCTTGGGGCGCCCAGCCTCAATTCTGGCCAGTGGTGGTCAAGGGGCCGATCACCCTGTGCATCCAGCAATTCCGGAAACCAACTACCTAAAAGCTCATTTTGTACATCTCGGGGGAAACACCAATAAGTAGGTGCTCATGAACCCCACAAGGCCCCGGTAATGACCGGGGCCTTGTTCTCAGATCGATGAGCCTACTTCAGGTCAAAAGACATACTTCATGCCTAAAGTGGCAGTGCGGGGTCGATTTGCACGGGCGCCATCTGGACTGCGACTAATAATAACCTGCTCATCCAACAGGTTATCCACTTTCAGGTAACCGGTCAGGTCAGCCATGAAATCATAATGCGCAGCAGCATCTACAACCCAAAGTGACTCGGTATAATCAAATTGGTCGGTATCTCCCCGGTTGCATTGGGTATTAACACACATCTCGTCCTGATAGGCTGCAGTCAGGTTCAAACGCCAAGCAGCGCCGCTATCCAGACCCGCAGATATCGCAAAGACATTTTCTGGGAGGTATTCGAGGTTGTCGCCGGCAAGCAATTCGCCATCATCACCGTCCTCTGTTATTTCTGCCTTAGTAAAGGTGTAACTAGCCCTGACCGGCAGCATCCAGCCGTTTGTGAGTACCCACTGACTACTGATGGATGTTTCTACTCCCTTGATTTCAGCCTCACCTAATTGGTAAGTACCTGTCTCAGCACCATTTGGGCATTGCACCGCCACCGAGCAATTCTGTACAGCATTTTCATAGTCACTGTAGAAGGCAATCACGTCGGCTGTTAGGTTGCCACTATCGAAGCGTGCACCCCATTCATAGTTTGTGGACAGCTCGGGACCCTGACCATTTTCCGCTCCGGCTCCAGGAGGAGCGAAGCCGCGGTGAATGCCAGCCAGAAGGCTCCACTGCTCGCTAGCCTGATATACCACCCCCGCGCCAGGAAGTAGTTTATCCACTTGATTGGAGCGGTAACTTCCCTTTTCTGTACGTTCTGTATCCTCGTAGCGCTGCTGTTCAGTCTCTATATCCTCATAGCGGAGTACGGCTGTCAGAGTCAGTTTGTCACTCAGCTTGATATCGTCATAGAAAAAGAGGGAGATAGCCTCAGCTTCTTCAATACGGTTGTTACTTGAGCTTGGCAATTCAATACGATCAAATACCAACTGGCCATCAATCTGATTATAAATTTCTACTGGCTGGTATCTGTCCACCTCGTCTTGGTGTTGGCGTACCCCAAGTGTCAACTCATGGGCTACTGGACCGGTATTAAATAGCCAGTCAGCACTGATCTGGATACCTTTAGCTTCATACTCGCGATTATTGTGCTTAATACCAAAATCAAGATAATCCTGCTGCCCATCAAGTATCGCCTGAGCATTAGCAGCTTCGGCTTCATCATCACTATTTGCTTGTTCGATTAAACTTCCAAGACTGACTTTAAACCAGTCGCGCTTGAACTTGTTGTAGTAAGCCTGGGTATGCAAACTAAAGCTTTCGCTCAGTTCAATACTGTGATTCAGCTGAATAGAGCTGTGGCGGTTCTGCATTTCATCTAGCGCGCTAATACCATAACGGCGATTTGGATCATCATTAAAGTCCGCATCACTCAGCCCCAGATAGCTCATGCCAGACTCTTCTTCAGAGTACTGCAGCTTGATGTCCAACTGCTGGCGATAAGTTGCGTCTCTATCGGAACTGATACGACCCTTTAACAGATAGTCTTCTTTAGCAATATCTGCGCTGCCGGCACTATCGATTTCTCTGAATCCATCTGCATACTGCTGCTGTGTTTCCAACAACCAGCCAGTATTTTCTGTACTGGCGCCATAATGAGCATGCAAACGGGTCTCTCCGAATTCTCCGGCCTCTAGTTGCACCATACCTTCACTGGCAGTGGGAATAGGTGTGCTCAACATATTGACTGCACCACCCACGGTGAATGGGCCATATTGCAGAGATCCGGGGCCTTTCAACACCTCAATCGCATTCATGCGGCCCGCACTGGGGAAATAATAAGCTTCTGGTGCAGAGTAAGGAGCCGGAGCCACTAACACTCCATCTTCCATCAAGGAAATTTTGGCGGAGCGTCCCCCTTGGGCACCGCGAATCCCGATATTCGGACGCAATCCGTAGCCATCTTCTTCAAGAATGTAGACCCCAGGAACTGAGCGCATCATGCGATTTATATCTACAAACTCGAACTCGGCTAACTCATCAGCATCAACCAAGTGTGCAGAGCCAGGCAATTTGGAAATAGATGAGGATTCGCCGATTACTGTTATGCTCTCCAACTGTTGCTCGGCTAAGGTCGGCGCAGCAATAGTAGTGGCTATCGTAAAGGCCAGGGGTGTAAATGGAATGTGCTTCATGAACCCTCCAAGGATTATTAGTAACCTTGAGTCATTGTTTTTATAAATACGAATGATTGTATTTTAACATTCCCATTACACTTTATTTACACTCTTATTTTTGTTGTTTAGCGCCACGAACTTCATTGGAGTGCCTGCAACTTTAAGGTTTTCTTATAAGCAGATGTTTTCTAGGATCTACTCTTCGATCTGACTAGCATTGGGCTCACGTATCCGCTTCGGGTGTGCCCATGATTAGAAAGGCAAAACTCAAAGAGCTGGACAGGTTGGAGCAACTTTGGCTACATGCATCAGCGAACTCCCACCCCTCCATACCCCGCCAGTTTTGGGTGGACCGTATAGCTCAATTTCGTAAAGACTGCCGTAATGCCACTCAATGCCTGGTTTATACCGGTCGCAACAACGCTGTCGCGGAAGCCTTTATCACGCTGCTTAGTGACGGTACCGTCACCCACCTCTGTGTCAGTCCTTTATTTACCGGTTGTGGAATCGGCACTAACCTTATTTCTGCAATTCGTGAGCGGCGTTATCCACTAAAGGCTGAAGTACTTCGTGAGAATCTTCGCACTCGATACTTTCTACAAAAGCATGGTTTTGTAGAGGTGGAGCGCAGCTATAACGTGGAGTATGGCCAGCATTCAATCTCCATGCAGTGCCCGAGGGCATCTGCAAGATAAAATTTGCAGCATTATTCCCATTTAATAGGCTTTCCCTTATAACTGAAGCTTATTGAATCACTTCTTTTTATTGTTTCTACGCGACTCTTGAACCGGGTAGCATGCCTCCCATCATAATTTTCCTGAGCGCTGAATTTTTATGGGACGCAACGCTTCCAGCCAAACTTTACAGCCTATTCCAGAACGCACCTTTCATCACGATGCGGATCTGGAGTCCATGAACCTGCGTTTCGCTGGCGCCAAGCCAAGCGAAATTATGCAGTTCACTATGGAGCACGCTCAGAACCCGGTGGTTTTTACTAATTTCCGCCCTTTGGCGATAGCCTTTCTCCACTTGGTTACGCGCGCCAAACCGGATATCCCGGTAATTTGGGTGGATCATGGCTATAACACCCCGGAAACCTATCGCCATATCGAAAACGTGGTCAAATCTCTCGATTTGAACCTGCGCACCTACTCACCGAAGATGTCCGCGGCCCACTACAACGCTGTGTACGGGGGGATCCCGCAGCTGGACACCCCAGAGCATGACTTCTTCTCCAGGACCGTTAAATTGGAGCCGTTTAACCGCGCTATGCAGGAATTGCAGCCGGATGTATGGCTAAACGGTATCCGCCACGATCAGAATTCGCACCGCAAAAACCTGGATATTTTCACCCAGGGCAACCACGGTACTATTCGAGTGGCACCGATGTTCCACCTCAAGGAAATCGATGTGGAAGAGTATGTTTACGAGAATGACCTCCCCGATAACGATATTTACTTTGATCCAACTAAAGGTGAGGAGCACCGGGAGTGCGGATTGCTGTTGGAAAAATAGAATGGACTACTCGGCGAGGACTAGCGTACTTCGCCTATCTCTTTAACAAGACCTTCTATCCCAGCCGTTTTTAAAGTAAATACTTTTTACGTATTTACCGAATAATAAAATCTATTACAAAAGGCGAGTCTCGACTCGCTGTATTTTTTTTAAAAGGGAGACTCTTCTATTTACTTCCGCGTAAATCCAGAAGAGTCTTTAAATTACTTATCATGCGATAGGCTAGGCAACTGCCCCTTTTGCAAGATGACCTCCTTTTTCCATGTAAATTTTCAGGTCCTTCAGCATTTGCTCAAATTGAGAGCCAGTCATCTTCTTCACCACAGGACTCAACACGCCTCCTAAAGCATTTAACTCCATATTTGCGGTGAAATTCACTGTTGTGCCTCCACCAACAGAGGGGCTTAATTTAAATTGAGATAAACTCTTTTTAACGGGGAATCCCGGTGGCGTATTTTTGGTTTCAACCGAGACATCCAGTTCATAGTTTTTCTCATCAAACCTTGTAATAGTTTCATCTGCGACAAGACCCGACGGTCCCTTATTTGTCAGGACACAAACCCGGCCTTCTACACTCGCATTTTCAACAGGTTTTCCTTCCTTAGCGAAGGAATGAGGGATTAACGTCATCCACTCGTAAGCTGTATCAAAATCAACGGCGAGGACTTTCCAGACCTCATCAATTGGGCGGTTAATTGCGATTTCTCGGTTTACTTGGGCTTCTTTCATCTCTGATCTCCTGGGTTTCTCTACGGAGTGCTATTGACGGGAGACAGATTAACTGGACACTATATGCAACGGAATACAGCAAAATAGGACAGTGTGTTGCATAAAGAGTCCATTGATTGGGGAGATATCCAGTTCTTTATCGCGGTAGCCAGGAGTAAGAGCGCTCGCAGCGTTGCTGACGACTTTAAAGTCAGCCATTCCACAGTTTCTCGCCGTATTGATGCCCTGGAGGAAAAGCTCCAGGCCAAGCTGTTTTATCGCAGCTCCAAAGGCTATCAGCTGACGGAGGATGGCAAGGCGATGCTCGACTACGCCCAATCGGCAGAGCAGTATCTAAATGCCGCGCAGAAGCATTTACAGGGGGGGAGTAACCAGCTGTCCGGGGAAGTTCGCATCACTATGCCGGATGTAGTCGCATCGCACTTAATTATCCCCTACCTAAATGACTTCTCACGTACGTATCCAGAGATCAACGTACAGCTACTGGTTACTAGCCACGTTCTCGATTTGGAAAGTCACCAAGCCGACATAGCACTTCGTATTCTCCCCAAAGGCGACGTCGATGTTTCGGATCGACTTGTTGCTCGCAAGCTCGCCGACCTACCCAGTTGCTGTTACGGTTCTCCGAAGTATATCGAGAAATCTGTACCTGACGATGGCCACTGGCTCGGCTGGAGTGGCGATGACGCCACATTGAATTGGGCCAAAGACACGCCCTATCCACAGATGCCTTATCAGCACCAGATTAATCACGGCTTGATACAGCTAGAGGCAGTTAAGAGTGGACTGGGGCTGGCCAGGCTGCCCTGCTTTCTTGCAGATGGTGCTGAAGGAGTCATTCGGGTCCCTGGGGCAGCCCCATCCAGCCTGCATGAACTGTGGCTAGTCTCCAACCCAGAGCACCGCAATGTTATGCGTTTTAAGGTTTTTAGAGAGTTTATCGTGGAGTTGTTTAGCCGCCTGAATGATAAGTTAATAGGCAAGGCTTAACTGCATCGACTGATATTTTTCTAAAAGTGATGGGATGTATTGTGACTTTAGTGATAACTCAATACTGATTTACACGCTTTTTGGCCATAATTTTTGCCGACCAATACCCAATTTTCTGGGAGCTGATTGTCAGAGTGGATACTTGGTAATGGGGTAATCGGCTCATCCACTCTCATCACCAAGCTTAATATTGTCGCAAAGCAAGTTCTATTACAGCCTACTTTGCGCCTTACCTAACGCCCACTGGATAATTACATCCTCGTAGTTGAATTCACCAATGCTTCACCTTCCGCGTAGAGTTCACAGCGATCCCTTATCTGGTACTGCTTTCGCTGTTCCTCACAGGCCTGAAGAGCGCTTTGACTCGCCTCAGCTTGGGTGCTTCCACCATCTTCGTTAAAACCGGCCACAAATGCGCCACGATAGTCCACAGCCATTGCCAGGGCCTTGTTTCCTGAGTACTTCCTGTAAGTTGACATTAGTTGGCCCAAACCACTGATCTCAGGCTCGAACTCCAATCCCTCTTCCTCCTCCAACTCATCCAGCATCGACTGCAACTGTGCCCGCGAGCCTTCTTCTGCAATTTGCATGAATAGCGGTTGGGAGACTTTTGCGAAGAGATCTTTATCTCGGTCCAGGTAAAGCTCCAGCACATACCACCAAGCGATTCCTGTTTCTCTCGGTGCGCGTAAATACGCCTGCTCCAACATTTCCGTATACTTCTGGCGGGGATACCCCAAAACTTGCATTGTGATCGCCAGTTCATGCCAGTACGCCGGTACTTCCCCATTGGCATTTACCAATTGAACATATTTATCCCGGATACGTTTCATGTTTCTGGGACTGGGGTGTCCCTCCTCCGCCAAGGCTGCCGATAAATCATTTTTTGCCTGGGCTTCAAGATACCAGGTTTCTCCCTGGTACTGCGCCGGAATAGAGTTCAAGACTTCCTCAGCGCGGGAATAGTTTCCTTCACCTGTCAAGGCAATGGCCAGTGCGGACTTTAACGATGGGCTAGAAGCCTGCTTTTTATCTGCATAGGCAATATATCTCTCTAGTGCTTCGGAACCCTGCTCTGAAATTGCCATAAAGTAGGCCAGTTCTGCGACTGCGTTACTACTTTCCATCAGGTTAACGGTGGGGGACTCAACAACACCATTATCGGAAAGCTCTCCCACGTAATAATTGAAATGGCTTTTCGGCAATTTCTTATACTGCTCATTGAGTTCTTCAAAAGTCATTCCCAGAGCTTCAGGTAGGCCCGCAATTGGATCATCGCCGGTATTGAAAGCCTCCAAATATTCATTTAAGGCTTTATTTCTATCCGTATCAAAAATCATCCAGTGAGCTAACATCCATCCACTGGCATAAAGTGCCCCGGTATCTCTTAAATTCAGTGAACCAGGAGTGGCTGAAAGCAGCTTATCCAGTGGTAACTCTCTCGCTCGAGTAAGACTAATCGCTCGATCAACAGGTATTTTTCCAAAGCTGTACTTTTTATTTTCCTCAAAATCTACTGTGGAAAATACTTCAGCAATACCTTCACTAAACCAGTAGGGGTAGAGGTGCTGGCTTCCGCTGTAGGTCAAAAAATGCGTATATTCATGAAACAACGTCTGACGGGCCGGGTTGTCAGGAAGGAGGCGATTTCCGTTTAGGTTCAATAATGCAAAACTCCCATACGCAGTATTATGGAATTGTCCAATGACAGTTCTAGACGACTCACTACCGCTGACTCCTTTAAAACTGAGCCGATCATCCAGGGCGTATATCGTCAACTTCTGTTGATCTGCTGAATACCTGATATATTGTTTTGCAAAAATCCGAAATCGTTCTAAGTCTATTGCCAGTTTTTCAACTTGCTTGGGGTTGTCATTGGTAACGATCCGAAAATGCTCGGTTTCGATCTCATACCATTCGGAATTCACTAATTTCTGCGTGCTTGTGCAACCGTATAAAGCTAGTGCAATCACACCACAAGTAGCTACAAAACGACGAGCATTGCCGAGAATAGAAGAGATTAGGTTCCCCATAAGCCTTATGGTCCGTTTAATTTTATTTTTTCGTAGAAATAGATAGGTAGGAAGGTTACCTATAATTTTTTCTTTTTAAAAATACAACAAAATTATTGCTTGGCCAGAATTTACTAAAAATTTTACTGTTTACTTTGATTGTTTGTCAGTAATTTCAGGCTTTAAAGGAAGAGCAGGTACGGATCGGCGTGACGCTTTTGATAGGGGAGAAAAAAAGATCGTATTTATCGCAAGTTATTTTTAAGCGGAAAAATATCCACAGTAATTCCCCCTTTTGGGGAATTACTGTGGGATTTTCGGAAAAATGGCAATTAGACGTCGAGGTTTTCCACCGCCAGGGCGTTGGTCTCGATAAAGTCACGGCGTGGCTCTACCTGATCGCCCATCAGGGTGGTAAAGATCTGGTCTGCTGCGATAGCATCTTCAACAGTTACCTGCAGCATACGGCGGCTCTCTGGGTCCATGGTGGTTTCCCAAAGCTGCTCCGGGTTCATTTCTCCCAGTCCTTTATAGCGCTGGATACCGTAGCCTCTGCGGCTCTCGCCCATCAGCCAGTCCATCACTTCAGGGAAGGTACCAACAGGGTGCTGCTTCTCGCCGCGCTGGATAAAGGCACCCTCTTCCAATAGACCCACCATTTTCTCACCCAGAGCGCAGATAGACGCGTACTCGGCGGAATCGAAGAACTCATGGTTAATCAGGTAGTCGCTGCCGACACCGTGAGCCACGATATGGATATGGGGCAGGAATAGGCCGCGCTCGGTGTTCTCCTGAACCGTCACTTCGTGACGACGGGTTCCACCACTTTCTTCGTCACCAAGTTTCTCCTGGAGCTTCTCACTCCAAGCTGCGACTTTCTCCTGGGACTGTAGGTCTTCCTGAGACAAGCTGGGCAGGTAGATCATGCTGCGCAGCACTTCCTCGGGGTACAGACGCGACAGGCGGTCGATTGTCGCCAGTACGCTGCGGTATTCGCCTACCAGGCTCTCCAGGGAGGCACCAGAAAGCCCTGGGGCGTCCGGGTTCACAAACAGCGTGGCGCCTTCCAGGGCGGCGTTGGTGAGGAACTGGGTTAGAGCGCCCTCATCCTTCAGGTACTGTTCCTGTTTACCCTTGGAGATCTTATACAGCGGCGGCTGGGCGATGTAGATGTGACCCCGCTCGATCAGCTCCGGCATCTGACGGAAGAAGAAGGTGAGCAACAGGGTGCGGATATGGGCTCCATCCACGTCAGCATCGGTCATGATGATGATGCTGTGGTAACGCAGTTTGTCCGGGTTGAACTCGCTCTTGCCGATGCCACAGCCCAGTGCGGTAATCAGGGTACCCACTTCGGCACTGGAGAGCATTTTGTCGAAGCGCGCTTTTTCCACATTGAGGATCTTACCTTTCAACGGCAGGATCGCCTGGGTGCGGCGATCGCGTC
The DNA here is from genome assembly GCF_052467615.1 of Microbulbifer maximicatervae (SeqCode). NCBI lineage: Bacteria > Pseudomonadati > Pseudomonadota > Gammaproteobacteria > Cellvibrionales > Microbulbiferaceae > Microbulbifer > Microbulbifer maximicatervae (SeqCode). Next base: position 4,611,789 of record NZ_CP174319.1, on the reverse strand, counting down.
CCTGCTTGGCAGAACCACCGGCAGAGTCACCCTCCACCAGGTAAATTTCAGATAGTGCCGGATCTTTTTGCTGGCAGTCTGCCAGTTTCCCGGGCAGGCCGGCAATATCCAACGCTCCCTTGCGGCGAGTCATTTCGCGGGCCTTGCGGGCCGCCTCACGGGCTTTGGCCGCGTCGATCATCTTGGTGACGACAGATTTGGCTTCCTGTGGGTTCTCCATCAGGTAGTCTGTGAAGTGGTGGCCCATCTCCTGCTCTACTGCGGGTTTCACTTCGGATGAAACCAGCTTGTCTTTGGTCTGGGAGGAGAATTTCGGGTCCGGAACCTTCACAGAGATAATCGCGGTGAGACCTTCCCTGGCGTCATCGCCAGTGGTGTTCACCTTGTCTTTCTTGCCCAGGCCTTCCCGCTCGATATAGCTGTTCAGGCCACGGGTTAGGGCTGCACGAAAGCCCGCCAGGTGGGTACCGCCGTCGCGTTGGGGAATATTGTTGGTGTAGCAGAAGATGCTTTCCTGGAAGCTATCGTTCCACTGTAATGCCACCTCTACTGCAATGCCGTCTTCACGCTGGCTCTGGAAGTGCAGAACCTTGTTAATCGGGGTTTTGTTCTGGTTGAGGAACTCCACAAAGGCACTCAAACCACCTTCGTATTCATAGACCTCTTCCTTACCACTGCGCTCGTCCTTCAAGACAATACGCACACCGGAGTTCAGGAAGGACAGCTCGCGCAGGCGCTTGGCCAGCACGTCGAAATGGAATTCGATATTGCTGAAGGTGTCCTCTGAGGGTTTGAAGTGCACCGTGGTGCCGGTGGTATCGCTGTCACCCACGACTTCCAGGGGTGCCTGGGGCACACCGTGGTGGTAGGTCTGCTCGTGAATCTTGCCACCGCGACGGATAGTCAGCTTCAGCTCCTTGGACAGAGCGTTTACCACCGATACCCCTACCCCGTGCAGACCGCCGGATACCTTGTAGGTGTTGTCATCAAATTTACCGCCCGCGTGAAGGACGGTCATAATCACTTCTGCTGCAGAAACCCCCTCTTCCGGGTGAATCTCTGTCGGGATACCACGGCCATTGTCCGATACGGAAATGGACTCATCCGGATGGATGGTTACACGGATCTCATCACAGTGGCCGGCCAGTGCTTCATCGATGGAGTTGTCGACCACCTCGAATACCATGTGGTGCAGACCGGTGCCATCGTCGGTATCACCAATATACATTCCGGGGCGCTTGCGCACCGCATCCAGGCCTTTTAATACCTTGATACTGCTTGAGTCATAGCTTTGCTGCTCTGACATTTATTCGCTCCATTAAACTTATTGTGCGGCCGAAGCTTCGGCACTGATCTTCCCATGTTCCACGTGGAACACTTTCGGGCAATTCCAAGGGGCATCTAGTTGCCGCCAGGGGCGACTTGTAGTGCCCTCCTCAATTCCGGTTACAAGCACCTGGCTGGCACAACGCCCAACCCAATGCGCAAAAATCTGTTGGTTACTGTCATCCAACTCTGCCGGCAAGTCATCTACCAGGAATACTGGCATATCCCCCTGCCTACAGACTACCTCCGCCATGGCCGTGCGCACTGCACACACCAACATCTTCTGTTGGCCTCGAGATAGGATATTGTGGGCCGACTCACCGGCTACGGTAAAACGAATATCTGCCCTATGGGGACCAATACGCGTATGCCCCTGTGAAACATCTGATTCCCGTGATTCAGATAGAGCGCTACGCAGGTCAACTTCTTTACGCCAACCGCGACGGTAACTCATATCGACACGGCTCAATAGGCTCTGTGGTAACTCATCGAGAAGTTGCGAAACAGCGGTCTGCAATTGAGAAAACTGAGCTAATCGCAGATCGTTTACACGCTCGCCACTAAGGGCCAACTGCTCTTCCCATACGCCGATGTTGGCCTCATCGATTTTACCACGACGCAGGAGAGCATTTCGCTGCCGCAGTGCGATTTGATAATTTTTCCACTCCTGGGCAAATAAATGTTCCACGTGGAACACTGTCCAATCCAGCAACCGGCGCCGAACACCGGGGCCACCATCAAGTGCGGAAAAACTTTCACTGTTTATCAATTGAAGTGGCAGGCAACTAGCAAGCTGTGAGCTGGATTCCGCTGGAGCCTGGTTAACCCTGATTCGGCCCGAGCCATCTGTGAGGCGCTCTACCCCCAAGTTAAGACCTGTATCGAGCTGGGCAAAAACCGTAAGCCCACCAGTATCATGCTGAATAACCGATTTGTGCTGACGAGAGCGAAAGGAACGACCGGTTGCCAGCATATGTACCGCCTCTAGCAGTGAAGTCTTGCCACTGCCATTCGCACCACAAAACACATTAACACCAGGACCCAGCTTGAGATCAGCAGAGCAGATATTTCGAAAATTAGATAAGAGAAGACGGGTCAGCGCCACAGACACCTCCCCCAGAGTGAAGAGCGCGATGCACAGGCATCGCTTTGTTTATCGGCTACCCCACCGAGCGGGGAGGTAGCCTCAATCCATTCAGAAAAGAGCAATGGGTGGGCTGCCTTACAGGCGCATAGGCATAATCACGTACAGAGCATCACCTTCTTCAGGTTGCTGCAGCAGAGCACTGCTATTGGCATCCGCCAGACTGATACGGATCTGGTCACTGTGAATAGCACCAGTGACGTCCAGCAGATAGGAAACGTTAAAGCCAATCTCCATTGGCTCACCCACGTAATCCACCATCATCTGCTCTTCCGCCTCTTCTTGCTCCGGGTTGTTGGCAACAATCTGCAGCAGCCCCTCAGAAACCTGAAGGCGCACCCCACGGTATTTCTCGTTGGAGAGAATCGCCGCTCGGGAGAAGGCCTGGCGCAACCCCTGGCGATCCGCATAGACCACATTGCCCGCACCTCGCGGCAACACGCGCTCGTAGTCAGGGAATTTGCCGTCTACCAATTTAGAGGTGAAAGTAAACTGACCACTAACCACACGAATATGGTTGTTACCCAGCACTACCTGTGCCTGTGCATCGCTGTCTTCAAGCAAACGACCTAGCTCGAGTACGCCTTTGCGCGGCACAATAGCCTGGATAGGCGTGGCGACATCCAGGCCGGGGGCATCGCGATCGCAAAGCGCCAAGCGGTGGCCATCAGTAGCAACCGCGCGCAGCTGCTGCGGGCGACACTCTAGCAGTAAACCATTCAGGTAATAGCGCACATCCTGCTGAGCCATAGCAAAACTGGTGGCTTCTATCAGGCGGCGGATCTCGCGCTGGGAGATATCAAAACGGGTCTGTGCACTGGCCTCTTCCTGGTTGGGGAAGTCCGCTGCGGGCAGAGTCGACAGCTGAAAACGACTGCGACCACTGCGCAGTATCAGGCGCTCGCCATCGCGCTCAAACTTTAGTTCAGCACCATCGGGCAAAGAGCGACAGATATCCAGCAGCTTGCGTGCGGGAACGGTCACCTCACCTTCCATTTCTACACCGTCTACACCGAGACGGCCGACAATTTCCACTTCCAGGTCAGTACCGGTCAGGGAGAGTTCCTGGCCCTGTAACTGCATCAACACATTGGCCAGGACTGGCAGTGTTTGGCGTTTCTCAACAACACCGGCCACCAGTTGTAACGGCTTCAGAAGGGCGTCCCGGCTCACATTGAATTTCATCGGTAGTTTCGCCTTGTTTTGTCAGTTATTCGATTAAGTGGTCAGCGACCGTGTCAGCAATTTAACGTCCTCGCGAATATCCGCGTCGGACTCCTGCAACTCACGTATTTTGCGGCAGGCATGCAGTACTGTTGTGTGGTCGCGACCACCGAAGGCATCGCCGATCTCCGGCAAGCTGTGATTGGTCAGCTCCTTGGCCAGGGACATAGCGACTTGGCGGGGACGGGCCACCGAGCGACTGCGCCGCTTGGAGAGCAAATCCGCCACCTTAATTTTGTAGTATTCAGCGACAACCCGCTGGATATTATCCACACTGACCAGTCGATCCTGTAGGGCCAACAGGTCTTTTAGTGCTTCGCGCACAAGGACATCGTCAATAGCGCGGCCGGTAAATTGCGAATTGGCAATTACGCGGCGCAGTGCACCCTCGAGCTCCCGCACATTGGAGCGAATACGCTGCGCAATAAAGAAAGCGGAGTCGTGGGGCAAGTCCACGCCCACCTGCTCGGCCTTCTTCATCAAAATAGCTACCCGGGTCTCGAGCTCCGGAGGCTCTACAGCCACCGTTAATCCCCAGCCAAAGCGGGATTTCAAGCGCTCTTCCAAGCCGTCGATCTCTTTCGGATAGCGATCACAGGTTAGGATAATCTGTTGACCACCCTCCAGCAGGGCATTGAAGGTATGGAAAAACTCCTCCTGAGAGCGCTCCTTACCGGCAAAAAACTGGATATCATCAATCAAAAGGGCGTCAACAGACCGGTAATAGCGCTTAAAGTCGCTGATCGCATTCAGCTGTAGTGCTTTCACCATATCTGCAACAAAGCGCTCGGAGTGCAAATACACCACCTTAGCATTGGGGTTGCGCTCCAGCAGTGCGTTGCCAACCGCGTGCATCAAGTGAGTTTTCCCCAGACCCACGCCCCCATATATAAAGAGGGGATTGTAGGCGCCGCCCGGATTGTCAGAAATCTGTTGTGCCGCAGCGAGGCCCAGCTGGTTGGACTTACCTTCAACAAAGGATTTGAAAGTAAAATTGCGATTGAGTGAGCTACCGTGCTTGATGGCCCCCTCCACCTCAACCTGCCTGGCCGGCTGCTCCGGTACAGGGCGAGCCATACCATTCATAGCCGGTGGTCGCAGATCTGTCAGGGCCAGTTCGCCTGTCGTCATTTGCTCGGCAGTAACCTCCTCAGCCATCGCGGGATGAGGCACCGGCCTGCTGGCACCAAACCCAGACCCCAGCGGTGAAGTCACCGGAGGTGGCGCAGTGGCAACAGGTGGTACAGATACCTGTGGCGGTACTACTGCCGGCTGCACCGGAGGTGGTGGCGGAGCTGGCGCCGATGGTGCGGGTGTCGGTACCGGTGTCGGAGGGGCATTATTTGTTACATGGCTGCGCTGGAAGCGAGCCGGCCGGCGAGCGGTAATCTCGAGTGCCACTTGCAGAGGGCGCCCCGGTGCAAACTGTTGCACCAACTCGCGAATGCGGTTCAGGAATTTATTGCCAACCCAGTCCAACACAAAGCGGTTCGGTGCGATCAGGCGCAACTCGCCCTCCGCACTAACGGGATTGACGCGCAACGGCCTGATCCAGGTATTGAACTGCTGAGACGGCAGCTCGTCCTGTAAACAGCTCGCGCACTGCTTCCATACGGATTCAGTCAAGAAACCCCCCAAAAAACCCCAAAATGGTAAGACCAAGGAGAGACGGCAAGGCCGGATTAGAAATCACCCGGGACCGTCAAATAAGATCGGCGCAGTATACCTTTCCACCTTTAGGTTATCCACAAGAAAGACTGCATCTGTTGAAAAAACTGCGCAAAAAGATCCACACAATCAAGGATTTGCACAACAATTAGACAGTTGAGGTGGAAACCCTTCGAAAGTTATCCACAGAAAGCTGTGGGTATCTTGGGGTCAATCAGTGGGCATTCAGAGATACCCCTGATGACTCAACGACTTGTCTAGTTGGCGTAAAAAATTACAGTAAACTCGCGCACCAATAAAAAGAATTTCCCTGATTAGCGCGTTGCTTTCGCTGCTGGCTTTCTATACAATCCGCGGCCTTCGCAGCGCGTAGCTCCGTCTGCACCGGCTTTGTGCCGGACCGGAGTCCAGGCCGCGGCCGGGAAAGGTCCCGAGAAATTTTGAACACAAAGTCTCAGGTAGCAAGACTATGAAACGCACATTTCAACCAAGCAACTTGAAGCGCAAGCGCACTCACGGTTTCCGCGCTCGCATGGCAACCAAAAACGGCCGTAAGATTCTGGCCCGCCGTCGCGCTAAAGGCCGCAAAGTACTGTCTGCATAAGATCTCTTCCCTTTTAGAGATATCTCTTTATGCAGCAGGTGCGCAGCAGCTTCGGATTTGCCAAGACGCTGCGCCTGCTTAATGCGGCGCAGTATCGCTTGGTATTCAATGAAAACCAGGTGCGCGCCGCACACCCTCATCTGTTGATCCTCGCCCGTCCCAACTCCTTGGAACACCCGCGTCTCGGCCTCGTTATTGCTAAAAAGCATGTACGCAACGCCTCCGACCGCAATCAAATCAAGCGTATAACCCGGGAAACCTTCCGTCTGCAGCAATATGATTTGCCGCCGCTGGATGCCGTGGTGCTCGCGCGCCCTGGGGTCGCAGATCTGGATAAGGCCGAGTTGGCGAAACTACTGAATAAACTCTGGCGTAAACTGGCCAAGCGGGCTCGACAGCCGCAACCCCAACCATGAAGTGGATACTGATCAAGCTGATCCATGTATACCGCTACCTGGCCAGCCCCTGGGTAGGCAACCAATGTCGCTTCTACCCCACCTGCTCCCGGTACTCTGAAGAGGCCATTGAAACTCATGGAGCGATAAAAGGGGGTTATTTAACTCTGCGCCGCCTTATAAAATGCCACCCCTGGCACCCTGGTGGATTGGACCCGGTTCCCCCCACCAGACACAAGAACACGCTCTAGGTAACAAGATGGATTGGCAACGCTATACGCTGCTCGGCGGAATTCTCGCGGTTCTCCTGGCACTTATCTTCCAGTGGAACGCATTTCAAGAGCAACACACTCCTGAACTCGACCGCGAAACCGTCGTGCAGACTGGCGGCGAGATTGTCAGCCAAATACCCGCCGAAACACCCGCGAGCACCGGCGACAGTGATGTTCCCCAACTTCGCTCCCAGGTGCCCGCATCCGATGAAGGCAGCAGTACTGAGAGCAAGCTGATCAGTGTCACCACCGACGTTTTTGATCTGCTCATCAATCCTCGTGGCGGCGATATCGTCAAAGTGGCGCTGCGCAAACAGCAAGAGAAGTTGGATACCCCGGACCAACCCCTGATCCTGTTGAACCAGACCCGCAACCATACCTATATTGCCCAGAGTGGCCTTATCGGTAAAAACGGGACCGACAGCGCCGCTGGCCGCCCGGTTTTCAAGGTGGCAAAAACCGAATATGCGATGGTTGAGGGCGACGATACCCTGATAGTAGACCTGACTCTGCAACAGGAAGGCGCCAATATAACCAAGCGCTTCACCTTCAAGCGTGGAGACTACCTGATCCAAGTGGCCTACCTGGTGGATAACACCAGTGACAAACCCTGGTCCGCGGCCATGTTTGGTCAGATTAAGCGCGATGCCAGTGAACCCGCAACCGACACCGGTTTCGGTATGTCGCCTTTCCTCGGCGCTGCCATCCGCACCAACGAAAAGAACTACTTCAAGCAGGACTTCGAGGAGATTGCTGAAAGCCCCACCCGCGAAACCATCGAAGGTGGTTGGGTAGCTATGGTTCAGCACTACTTTATCAGTGCCTGGATTCCCCCCCAGGACGAGCGCAATACCTTTGAATTGAAGGAGCTATCCAACGGCCTCTTCCGCATGGGCTTTACCGCACCTCAAGTGCAAATCCCCGCTGCCACCCAAGGCGAGCTGAGCGCTTCTTTCTACGCTGGCCCCAAAGATGTCTACCGTCTGGAAGAAATCTCTCCCGGCCTCGACCTGACCGTAGATTACGGCTGGCTCTGGTGGATCGCCAAACCGCTGTTCGGTGTCCTGCACTTTATCCAGGAACATATTGTCAGCAACTGGGGCTGGGCGATCATCCTGCTCACCGTATTTATCAAGACGCTGCTTCTGCCTCTGTCCGCCGCTGGCACCAAATCCATGGCGCGTATGCGCAAGTTTGCGCCGCAGATGAAAAAGCTGCAGGAGCAGTACAAGGATAACCGGCAAAAGCTGGCGGAAGAGACGATGAAGCTCTACCGCCGCGAGAAGATCAATCCGATGGGTGGCTGCCTGCCGATCCTGTTGCAGATGCCGGTATTTATCGCGCTCTACTGGATGCTCACCGAAACCGTTGAGCTGCGCCACGCGCCCTGGATCTTCTGGATTCACGATCTGTCGGCGAAGGACCCCTACTTTATCCTGCCGGTATTGATGGGCCTGTCTATGTGGTTTATGCAAAAGCTGAACCCGGCGCCCACCGACCCAACCCAAGCCCGCATCATGCAGCTGATGCCGGTGATGATGACAGTGTTCTTCCTGTGGTTCCCAGCGGGTCTGGTTCTGTACTGGATCGCCAACAACCTGATTACCATTGCGCAAACCTGGTATATCAACAAACAGGTGGATGCCGGTAAGTACTAACCAGTACCGATCTACAGCAACACAATAAACAAGGGCCGCAAATGCGGCCCTTTTCCGTTCTGTCGAGTAAACTCAGCCGATGACACAAGAAAGCCTCAATCGCGACACTATTGCCGCTGTTGCCACCGCGCCCGGGCGCGGCGGTATCGGCGTTATCCGACTGTCGGGCACAAGAGCCCTGCAAATTGCCCAACAAATCTGCGGGGAAAAATCCCTCCAGCCCCGCTCTGCCCACTACCGGAACTTTACCCACAAAGAGCAGTTAATCGACCAGGGATTGGCGCTCTTTTTCCCCGGTCCCAACTCCTTTACCGGGGAGGATGTGGTGGAGCTCCAGGGACACGGCGGTCCGGTAATTCTCGATCAGTTACTTCAAGCCGCTATCGAGTTGGGCGCTCGACAAGCCCGCCCCGGAGAATTTTCCGAACGGGCTTTCCTCAACGACAAAATGGATTTAACTCAGGCCGAAGCGATCGCCGATTTAATCGACGCCGGCAGTGCCCAGGCAGCGCGCAATGCCATGCGCTCACTGCAAGGCGCGTTTTCCGAGAAAATCGAAGACCTGGTGGAAAACCTTACCCATCTGCGTATCTACGTGGAGGCCGCCATTGATTTCCCCGAAGAGGAAATCGACTTCCTCGCCGATGGCAAAGTGGCAGCTGATATAGAAACCCTACTGGCACAAATGGTGGGTGTGGAAACCCAGGCGCGCCAGGGCGCAATAATGCGCGAGGGAATGCGAGTTGCTATCGCAGGACGCCCCAATGCAGGGAAATCCAGCCTTCTCAACACACTGGCCGGACACGACGCCGCTATTGTCACCGATATCGCCGGTACCACTCGGGATATCCTGCGTGAACATATTCATATCGACGGTATGCCGCTCCAGTTTGCCGATACTGCGGGATTAAGGGATGCCCCGGATAGAGTCGAACAAATTGGTATCGAACGCGCCTGGGAGGAAATCCATGGCGCAGACCGGGTATTACTTGTCATGGATGCAGAGCAACTCCACTCCCTGGACCCCACACAAGTTTGGCCAGAATTTACCAGTAAGCTGAGAGATCTCAACAAACTGACATTAGTACTGAACAAGATCGACCTCACCGACTACAGCGCTGGCCTTCAGGCACACACTGAAGGCGTGCCAGTGATTGCCATCAGTGCAAAAACAGGTGCCGGGCTCGATGCGTTAAAAGAACATTTAAAACAGAGTATTGGTTTCAGCGGCGCTGGAGAGGGAACATTCAGTGCCAGGCGCCGACACCTGGACGCACTGGGCCGGGCACAAGCTTTTATACATCAGGGCCAGCGGCAACTTCACACTAGCGGTGCAGGCGAACTGCTCGCCGAAGACTTACGCCAGGCCCAGCAGGCTCTGGGAGAAATTACTGGCACCGTCAGTGCCGATGAATTACTCGGCAAGATCTTCGGCAGTTTTTGTATCGGTAAGTAAACGCCCCATCCCAACTTCCAAGTTATCCCAAGGGGGAGGCTACTTTATCCTCCCCCGCTTCTCTCCTTCCAGCTTCCCAACATATTTCTCACTTCTTTTACACAGGCTTAACCCCGACTTTCAGGGCGGGTAAATTAAATCCCCAATTTTTCCCGATCTTATTAAATAGATTCGCGAAAAAATCTGGCAAAAAACTCTGCAAAATAAGATATGGCGCCGATCGAGTTATACATGTCCACGGGAATTTCCCGTGGATATCTTTTCACTTGCTTCAATCACCTATAAATCACATAGATACAGCAACAAAACTCACAGACTTATACAATATTCACTCTTACGCACAATTAACCCCCAAGTCTTGTCACCCTCTACGCACAAGCTAAAACCTGAAATTGCCAGGTGTGAGTAAAAAAGGGGATAAACACCTGCGTAAGCAACGAATGCTATGATGATAACTTTCCCGCCAGCACGAAGCGCGCAAAGTTGTCCCGGCTTTCCACAATCGTCTACCGGGGTTGCCCCCCCTTCAGCCAAGGGGTTATTGCCCATGTTTTCATCAGTGTAACCTGTTGATTTATAAGACTTTTTTTTGCTTATACATGATTTGCCGGACACTAATAAAAACAACTAAATCAAAAACCTCTCTCTAAGAAATACATTTATTCATTTATATAAACTTAAGAAAGCCAAAAAATAATTTGCTCTAAAGCTAGCTCTAGAAAGTTTCCTTGGAGAGAGAGCCCCAATAGCATGGAACTGGATAGTCTCAGTTTTTACAGCTTTACAAGCGTCTACCAACTAGAGTGCAGGAATATGCTTGTAGCCAATTGCTGACTTACACCTACTGCCTATAAAATGTGCGCCCCCAGTTGTAACCAGTAGCAGCCACTATGGAATTCCCTAAGACCTATGATGTGATCGTGATCGGCGGAGGCCACGCAGGTACCGAAGCCTCACTGGCAGCGGCACGTATGGGAGCTTCCACTCTGCTGCTGACCCACAATATCGAGACCCTTGGACAAATGTCCTGCAACCCGGCGATCGGCGGTATCGGCAAGAGTCATCTCGTGAAGGAAGTCGATGCCCTCGGTGGCGCTATGGCAACGGCAACAGACCTGGGCGGAATTCAGTTCCGGGTCCTCAATGCCCGCAAAGGCCCCGCAGTAAGGGCAACTCGTGCCCAGGCCGATAGAGCCCTGTATCGCGCCGCTATCCGTTCAATCCTGGAAGCACAGGAAAACCTGGAGATCTTCCAACAAGCGGCGGATGACCTGATTGTCGAAGGTGAACGGGTTGTGGGCGTTGTCACCAATGCGGGGGTGCGCTTTCGCGCCAAGACAGTAGTACTGACCGCAGGGACTTTCCTTGGTGGGCGTATACATATCGGCTTGGATAACCACGCCGGCGGCCGCGCTGGAGACCCGCCCTCGATTGCCCTTGCAGATCGTCTGCGCGAACTGCCTTTCCGCGTCGATCGCCTCAAAACTGGCACCCCTCCCCGTATTGATGCCCGCTCGGTAGATTTCAGCGAGCTGGAGGAACAGTGGGGAGATAGCCCCACACCGGTGATGTCCTATTTGGGCAGCCGCGATCAGCACCCGCGCCAGGTCTGCTGCTGGATTACCCACACCAATGCCCGCACCCATGAAATTATCCAGGGGGGGCTCGATCGCTCGCCCATGTATTCCGGCGTGATTGAAGGGATTGGCCCGCGCTACTGTCCCTCCATCGAAGACAAGGTGCACCGCTTTGCGGACAAAGATAGCCACCAGGTGTTTATCGAGCCTGAAGGGTTGACCACCAACGAGCTGTACCCCAATGGTATTTCCACCAGCCTGCCCTTCGATGTACAGATTGAGCTGGTGCACTCCATCAAAGGCTTTGAAAAGGCGCATATCACCCGCCCTGGCTATGCAATTGAGTACGATTTCTTCGACCCGCGCGACCTTTTGCCGTCCCTGCAAACCAAATTTATCCAGGGGCTCTACTTTGCCGGCCAGATCAATGGCACCACCGGCTACGAGGAAGCGGCTGCCCAGGGACTCCTGGCTGGCGCCAATGCCGCCCTACAGGCCCAGGAGCGCGAAGCCTGGGCCCCGCGTCGGGATGAAGCCTACCTGGGCGTGCTTGTGGATGATTTGATCACCAGCGGCACTAAAGAGCCCTACCGCATGTTTACCAGCCGCGCGGAATATCGCTTGCTGCTCCGTGAGGACAATGCTGACCTGCGCCTGACCGAAAAAGGTCGCGAATTGGGCCTGGTCGACGATACCCGCTGGGCAGCGTTCAGTGAAAAGCGCGAGGAGATCGCTCGGGAGACCCAGCGACTACAAGATACCTGGGTGCACCCAAAGACGCCCCAGGCCGCCTCTGTAGAAACCAATTTGCCGCAGCCATTGGCGCGGGAATATAGCCTGATGGACCTGTTGCGCCGTCCGGAACTGGGCTATCAGGATGTGGCGGGCCTCAAAGGGGAAGCGGTAACCGACGAGCAGGTTGCCGAACAGGTGGAAATTTCGGCCAAGTACGCCGGTTATATCGATCGCCAGCGCGAGGAAATTGAGCGTTTGCAGGCCTACGAAGATACCCCGATCCCGGCGGACTTCGACTACAGCGATATTTCTGGTCTGTCCAATGAGGTTAAGCAAAAGCTGGGAGAGACCCGCCCAGATACCCTGGCGCGGGCCTCGCGAATACCGGGCGTGACGCCCGCATCCATATCCCTGCTGTTGATCCAGTTGAAAAAGCGCGGGCTGCTAAAGCGCAAAAAAGCGGTATAAATCGGTTTTCCACAGGGTATCCCGCGAGGCCCTGCGGGGTTTGAATTTCGCGGGACTACTGGGGGATAGACCCATTTCTCACTCAATGGAACAGTTTCGTCCGCGCCTGTTAGAGGCGGCGGCACAGATGTCGGTGGTACTCAGTGACCGGCAGCAGGATCAGCTACTGGAATACCTGGCGCTTTTTGCCCGCTGGAACAGTGCCTACAACCTGTCCGCCATACGCGACCCGGAGCAGATGCTGGAGCGCCATATTATCGACAGCCTCAGTGTGGTAAATCTCTGTGGCGAAGGCTCTTTGATCGATGTGGGTAGCGGTGGCGGCCTGCCAGGGATTCCTCTGGCAATTGTGCATCCGGAGCGCGCCATTACCCTGCTCGACAGCAACGGCAAGAAGACCCGCTTCCTGTTCCAAGTCGCCAGCACCCTGCCCCTGCCCAATATCACGGTAGTCAATGAGCGGGTAGAAGCCTTTGTGCCAGAACAGCCCTTTGCCGGTGTGGTGTCCCGCGCCTTTGCCTCCATCGAAGATATGGTCAATGGCAGTGAGCACATGTTGGCACCTAGGGGTCGTTTTTATGCCATGAAGGGCAAGCTGCCTGAGGATGAGTTGAGCGCTCTGCCAAAAGGCATTAAGGTCGAGCAGGTGCACCGGTTGTCGGTGCCTGGCTGCGACGGTGAGCGACATATGATTCAGCTCTGTCGCACAGAATAAGATGATAGTTTGGCGGGTTTGTCGCACGCCCAATCCTGCTCCCCTATCGTGGGGCACAACAGCCGCCGCCCGAAGCCGAGCCGGCGTCGGGGCAAACGCACCCGGAAACAACAAAGGACAAGAATCTTGAGCAAGATATTTGCTGTGGCCAACCAGAAAGGCGGGGTTGGCAAGACCACTACCTGCGTCAACCTGGCCGCATCTTTGGTTGCCAACAAGCGGCGCGTATTGCTGATCGACCTGGACCCCCAGGGCAATGCCACCATGGGCAGCGGTGTGGATAAAAGTGACCTGGAGGTGTCCGGTTACGATGTGCTGGCCGCTGAATTACCCGTTGAGCAGGCCATTGTATCCACCGAGAGCGGTTTTGATTTGATCCCGGGCAACGGTGATTTGTCTGCGGCAGAGGTGGAGTTGCTGAATCTGGAGGGGCGCGAATCTCGCCTGCGCCGCGCCCTGGCTACGGTGAGTAATCGTTACGACTACGTGATTATCGACTGTCCGCCATCGTTGAATATGCTGACCGTAAACGCCCTCTGTGCAGCCCACGGCGTATTGATTCCCATGCAGTGTGAATACTATGCCCTGGAGGGGTTGTCAGCACTGGTGGATACCATCACCCAGATCCAGCAGGCCGCCAATCCGGACCTGAAAATCGAGGGCATCTTGCGCACTATGTACGATCCGCGCAACAGCCTCACCAGCGAAGTGTCGGCGCAGTTGCAGGAGTTTTTCGGCGATCGCCTGTATCGAACCTGTATCCCGCGCAATGTCCGTTTGGCAGAGGCTCCCAGCTTCGGCAAGCCGGCGCTGGATTACGACCGCCACTCGAAAGGGGCTATTGCCTACCTGGCACTGGCTTGCGAAATCAATCGCCGCCATCCCGCCAATCAATCTTCCAATAAGAAAAGCCGCCCTGTGGCGGAAGCCGTATAAGGGGTAATTACTATGGCCGCCAAACGCAAAGGACTGGGCCGGGGTTTATCCCACCTGATCAGCAATAAAAACAGCACCGCGATCGCCGAGGCTACCGGTGAAGCTGAAACCGAAACCGCCGTGGTCGACGGTGAGCTGAAGGAGTTGCCGATAGAGTTTTTGCAGCGCGGCCGCTACCAGCCACGCCGGGATTTTCCACAGGAATCCTTGCAGGAGCTGGCGGACTCGATACGCGCCCAGGGCATTATGCAGCCGATCGTCGTGCGCGGTATCGGTGAGCAGAGCTATGAAATCATCGCCGGTGAACGGCGCTGGCGCGCGGCCCAATTGGCGGGACTGGAGAAAGTGCCGGCACTGGTGCGCAGCGTTTCCGATGAAGCTGCCATCGCTATGGCGCTGATTGAAAATATCCAGCGTGAAGACCTGAATCCGGTAGAGGAAGCTGTAGCCCTCAAGCGTTTACAGGATGAGTTCAAGCTGACCCAGCAGGAAGTGGCCGATGCGGTGGGCAAATCCCGTACCGCAGTAACCAACCTGTTGCGACTGTTGAGCCTCAGTGAAGAGGTGCGGACTTTCCTGGAGCGTGGCGATCTGGAGTTGGGGCACGCCAAAGCCCTGCTCGGCCTATCCGGTGCCACCCAGCGCTCTGCTGCGCGCCAGGTGGTCGAGCGCAGCCTTACTGTGCGCCAGACAGAGGCGCTGGTGCGCCGTTTACAACAGCCGGCTGCCCCCGCACCGGAAAAACCGAAGCCCGACCCCAATATCCGCCGCCTGACTGAGCGCCTGGCAGAAAAAGTCGGAGTGCCCGTATCTATCGATCACAACGATAAAGGCAACGGCCGCCTGGTACTCAAATACACCACTCTGGAAGAGCTGGATGGAATCCTGGCCCACCTGGGTTACGCCGAGGACTGAGGCCACAGGGAAATGCGCGTCCTAGTGGCGCGCGCAATAACTGTTGGCAAATACTCACTGCGGCGAGTAATTCCGTGCAAAACCTCCTGAAAATCAAATAAGTTGACGACATTTGCCGGTTGAATCGGCGATGCTGTTGCCGCATAATTCGCACGCCCAAATTTTGGGCGGACAGCGCAAAAAAAGTCGGCTTATCCCGTCTATGACAAAACCCCCGGTATTACGAATAGCCGCGGTACAGCTTCTGCTGATATCGGTGGCCAGTGCGGCACTGCACTTGAGCGGTAAACCGGTGACTGCGCTCTCCGTATTTATCGGCGGTGCCCTGTGTGCACTGCCCGGAGCATATTTTGGCAGGCGCGCCTTTCGCGATAGCGGTGCGCGCGCGGCCCATCGCGTGGTAGGCAATTTCTACCGCGCGGAAACCGGCAAATTTATATTGACCATGGCAGGTTTTGCAGCGGTGTTTGCCACCGTCAAACCACTGAATGCCGCGGCGCTTTTTATCAGCTACGTCCTCTGTGTAATCGTGCAGTGGATTTTGGTAGCGCGCATGGTCCGCTAGCCGGTGGATAAGAAAAAAGAATTCTTACTTTTACGATTGTTGAGGAACTATGGCAGGCGAAGCTCAAACCGCGACGGGGTATATCCAACACCACCTGCAAAACATGACTTACGGCAAGCTGCCGGCCGGGTATACCCGCGCCGACGGTACTGTGCTGAATGAGTCTACTTGGACTATGGCGCATTCCTCCCAGGAAGCTGCGGATATGGGCTTTTGGGCCCTGCACGTAGATACCCTGGGCTGGTCTATCGGCCTCGGTCTGATTTTTTGCTTCCTGTTTGCCCGCGCAGCCAAGAAGGCCAGTGTGGACAAGCCCACAGGCTTCCAGAGCTTTGTGGAGCTGGTTACCGACTTTATCGACAAGCTGGTTAAGGAAACCTTCCCCCACCGCAACACTATGGTTGCCCCGATGGCTCTGACCATCTTTGTGTGGGTTTTCCTGATGAACCTGATGGATTTGGTACCGGTGGACTGGCTGCCGATGGCTGCCGCCAAGATCTCCGGCAACGATCACCTCTTCTTTAAAGTGGTCCCGACTACCGACCCGAACGCCACCCTGGGTATGGCCCTGGCGGTGTTTGCGCTGATGATTTTCTTCAGTATTCGCGAAAAAGGTGCCATCGGCTTCCTTAAAGAGCTGACTCTGCACCCTTTCCATACCGGCAAGTTGTTCTTTGACATCCTGCTGATCCCGGTGAACTTCCTGCTGGAAGCAGTATCCCTGATCGCCAAGCCGATCTCCCTGGGCCTGCGTCTGTTCGGAAACCTCTACGCCGGTGAAATGATCTTTATCCTGATCGCGATTGTCTTTGGCGTTGGCGTTCTCGGCTTTATTGGTGCGGGCCTCCTGCACATGGGCTGGGCGATCTTCCACGTACTGGTAATCGTGCTGCAGGCGTTCGTATTTATGGTATTGAGCACCGTGTACATGGCGATGGCACACCATCGCGACGATGAGCACGAGCACGATCAATAAGTTTTTAACCCTTTTTTCGACCTTTACAACAACTCTTTAACTTTGATTTGGAGAACACAATGGAAGCATTAGGTCTGGTTTACATCGCAAGTGCACTGCTGATCGGTCTGGGCGCCCTGGGCACCGCAATCGGTTTCGGTACTCTGGGTGGCAAGCTGCTGGAAGGTTCCGCTCGTCAGCCTGAACAGGCTCCGGCTCTGCAGGGCAAGATGTTCCTGATGGCTGGTCTGCTTGACGCGGTTCCGATGATCGGTGTTGGTATCGCTATGTACCTGATCTTCGCCGTAGCTCCTGGTCTGGTTTAATTACGCCGTTCCAATTGCCCTTAACCCTATTTAAAGAGCAAGAGGTGTCGGAGTGAATATCAACCTGACTCTAATCGGCCAGTCGATTACTTTCCTGTTTTTCGTCTGGTTTTGCTGGAAGTTTGTTTGGCCGCCGCTTTTGGGCGTGATGAAAGAGCGTGAGCAGAAGATCGCAGATGGTCTCGCTGACGCCGAACACGCACAGAAAGACCTGGAACTGGCCAAGCGTAAAGCTGCCGAGCAGTTGAAGGAAGCCAAAGATCAGGCTAACGAGATCATTGATGGTGCCAACAAGCGCGCCAACCAGATTCTCGATGAAGCCAAGCAAGCGGCTCAGTCTGAAGGCGATCGTCTGAAAACTGCGGCCAAAGCTGAGATCGACCAGGAAGTGAATCGCGCTAAAGAGCAACTGCGCAGCCGTGTGGCAGACCTGTCTGTCCTGGGTGCGGAGAAGATTCTCGCGGTCAATATCGACGCTAAGGCGCACGACGACCTGATCGATAAACTGGCAGCCGAGCTGTAAGCGAGGAACCCAATGGCGGAACTCAGCACACTGGCCCGGCCCTACGCTAAAGCTGCATTCTCTTATGCGCAGGAAGCCTCCCACTTAGGTGGTTGGAGCACTGCGCTGAGCACTGCGGCAGCGGTCAGCCAGAACGAAAAAGTGCGTGAGCTGCTGGATAACCCCCAGCTCACCAGTGAAGAGCGCGCAGATAAATTCCTGTCGATCTGTTCAGACGAACTCGGCGAGCACGGAAGGAACTTCATCCGGTTGCTGGCGGAAAACAACCGCCTGCAGCTGCTGCCGGAAATTTCCGAACTGTTCGAAGAGCTGAAAGCGCAAGCGGAAGCCACCCTCGAGGTGGAAGTTGTTTCCGCGCACGCCTTGAGCGATGCACAGGCGCAAGCACTGGGCCAAAAGCTCAGCGCGAAGTTTGAACGCGAAATACATCTGCACAGCTCGGTGGACGAGAGCCTGCTGGGCGGCGCGATCATCCGCGCCGGTGATACAGTCATCGACGGTACCGTACGCGGCCGTCTGGCCAAGCTCGCCGAGGCGATGAACTCCTAAATTACTCTCCCCTTTGGCGTTAGCCGGCGGGGACTTGAGGAACAGAGCATGCAGCAACTGAATCCCTCTGAGATCAGTGAAATCATCAAGAGCCGCATCGAAAATCTCGATGTGAGCACTGAAGCCCAAAATGAGGGCACCATTGTTTCCGTATCCGACGGCATCATCCGCATCCACGGCCTGGCCGATGTGATGTACGGCGAGATGATCGAGTTCGAAGGCGGCGTTTACGGTATGGCGCTGAACCTGGAGCGCGACTCCGTTGGTGCTGTAATCCTGGGCGACTACAAGGCGCTGGCTGAAGGCCAGAAGTGCCGTTGTACCGGCCGCATCCTGGAAACCCCCGTTGGCCCGGAATTGCTCGGCCGCGTTGTAGACGCGCTGGGTAACCCGATCGACGGCAAAGGCCCGCTGAACAACAAGCTGACCGATGCGGTAGAAAAAGTAGCGCCTGGCGTTATTGCCCGTCAGTCCGTTGACCAGCCTGTACAAACCGGTTTGAAAGCGGTTGATACCATGATCCCGATTGGCCGTGGCCAGCGTGAGCTGATCATCGGTGACCGTCAGATCGGTAAGACTGCTGTGGCGATCGACGCCATCATCAACCAGAAAGGTACCGGCGTTAAGTGTGTCTACGTTGCCGTGGGCCAGAAGCAGTCCTCTATTGCCAACGTAGTGCGCAAGCTCGAAGAGCACGGCGCTATGGATCACACCATCGTAGTAGCCGCTGGCGCCGCCGATCCGGCAGCGATGCAGTTCCTGGCTCCCTACGTCGGTTGTACCATGGGTGAGTACTTCCGCGACCGCGGTGAAGACGCCCTGATCGTATACGATGACCTGACCAAGCAGGCTTGGGCCTACCGTCAGATCTCCCTGTTGCTGAAGCGTCCGCCTGGACGTGAAGCCTACCCCGGTGACGTTTTCTACTTGCACTCCCGTCTGCTGGAGCGCGCAGCGCGTGTAAACGCCGACTACGTAGAGAAGTTCACCAACGGTGAAGTGAAAGGCAAGACCGGCTCTCTGACCGCCCTGCCGATCATCGAAACCCAGGCCGGTGACGTATCTGCGTTCGTACCGACCAACGTGATTTCCATTACCGACGGCCAGATCTTCCTCGAGACCGATCTGTTCAACTCCGGTATCCGCCCAGCGATCAACCCGGGTATCTCTGTATCCCGTGTAGGTGGTGCAGCGCAGACCAAGGTGATCAAGAAGCTGTCCGGTGGTATCCGTACCGCTCTGGCTCAGTACCGCGAACTGGCGGCATTCTCCCAGTTTGCCTCTGACCTGGACGAAGCTACCAAAGCCCAGCTGGATCACGGTGAGCGCGTAACCGAGCTGATGAAGCAGAAACAGTACTCTCCGCTGTCTATCGCGGACATGGCTGTTTCCGTTTACGCCGCCGACAAGGGTTACCTGAAAGAAGTAGAAGTTGCCAAGGTTCTCGATTTCGAAGCCGCCCTGCTCGCTTACATGAACAGCGAACACGCAGAGCTGATGGAGAAAGTGAACAGCACTGGTAACTACAACGACGAAATCGACGCAGCTTTCAAAGCCGCTATCGAGAAGTTCGTCGCTACTAGCAGCTGGTAAGAACTCCCTGGAGAGCGCGAGAGAGCGGCGTGTCCGCTCTTTCGGAATCTAACTTCCAGCGAACAAGGTAAATCACTATGGCAGGCGGAAAAGAAGTACGCACAAAAATTGCCAGCATCAAGAGCACGCAGAAAATTACTGCCGCAATGGAAATGGTTGCAGCCAGTAAGATGCGCAGGGCTCAGGATCGCATGGCACTGGGGCGTCCCTACGCCCAGCGCATACGCGCAGTGATCGGCCACGTCGCCAACGCTTCGGCCGAGTACCAGCATATTTACCTGCAAGAGCGCGAGGCCAAGCGGGTCGGTTTTATCCTGGTATCCACTGACCGCGGACTCTGTGGTGGCTTGAACGTCAATATGTTCAAAGCCGCTATTCGCGAGATGCAGGCGTGGTCCGAGAAGGGTGTCGACGTCGAAGTCTGCGCGGTAGGTAACAAGGCGGCCAGTTTCTTTAATGCCATCGGCAGCAAGGTTGTCGCAGCGGTGCGCGATCTGGGCGATGCGCCCCAGGCCAACCAGCTGATTGGCTCAGTTAAGGTAATGCTGGACCGTTACGCAGAAGGCGATATCGATCGCCTGTTCCTGGTATCCAATGAGTTTATCAACACCATGTCCCAGAAGCCGCAGGTTGAGCAATTGCTGCCGCTGCCGAAGGACGAAGATGAAAAACTCATGCACGAGTGGGACTACCTCTACGAGCCGGATCCGGTTGAATTGCTGGATGGATTGCTGGCTCGCTACATCGAGTCCCAGGTATACCAGGCAGTAGTTGAAAACAAAGCCTGTGAACAGGCAGCGCGTATGATCGCGATGAAGAGCGCCACCGATAACGCCGGTGAGCTGATCGATCAGTTGCAGCTTGTCTACAACAAGGCGCGCCAGGCGGCCATTACCCAGGAACTGTCCGAAATTGTCGGCGGTGCGGCGGCGGTTTAATCCGCTGCCAGTAATGGTCAGCCTAGAAAGAATTTAAAGCTGAGGATCCGGAAATGAGTAACGGGCAAATTGTGCAAGTGATCGGAGCGGTCATCGACGTGGAATTCCCACGCGATTCTGTTCCGAATGTATACGACGCACTGGTGGTTGAGGACAAGAACCTCACCATGGAAGTGCAGCAGCAGTTGGGTGACGGCGTGGTACGCGCTATTGCCATGGGTTCATCCGAAGGTGTCAGCCGCGGTCTGTCCGTGCGCAATACCGGCGCTCCGGTTTCTGTACCGGTTGGCCTGGAAACCCTCGGTCGCATCATGGACGTGCTCGGCAACCCGATTGACGAGTGTGGCCCTATCGGTGAGAAAGAGCGCTCCTCTATCCACCGCGCTGCACCGACCTACGAAGAGCAGTCCAGCTCTACCGAACTGCTGGAAACCGGCATCAAGGTAATCGACCTGGTTTGCCCGTTCGCCAAGGGTGGTAAGGTTGGTCTGTTCGGTGGTGCCGGTGTAGGTAAAACCGTAAACATGATGGAACTGATCAACAACATCGCTACCGAGCACTCCGGTCTGTCCGTGTTCGCAGGTGTTGGTGAGCGTACCCGTGAAGGTAACGACTTCTACTACGAGATGGCTGAATCCGGCGTTGTTGACCTGGAAAACAAAGCCAACTCCAAAGTGGCGATGGTTTACGGCCAGATGAATGAGCCGCCCGGCAACCGTCTGCGTGTAGCCCTGACCGGTCTGACCATGGCGGAGAAATTCCGTGATGAAGGCAAAGACGTACTGTTGTTCGTCGACAACATCTACCGCTACACCCTGGCCGGTACCGAAGTATCCGCACTGCTGGGCCGTATGCCTTCTGCGGTAGGCTACCAGCCGACCCTGGCGGAAGAGATGGGCGTTCTGCAGGAGCGTATTACCTCCACCAAGACTGGCTCTATCACCTCTATCCAGGCGGTATACGTACCGGCGGATGACTTGACTGACCCGTCTCCGGCGACCACCTTCGCGCACTTGGACTCCACTGTAGTACTGAGCCGTGATATCGCCGCTAAAGGTATCTACCCGGCTGTTGACCCGCTGGACTCCACCTCTCGTCAGTTGGACCCACAAGTAATTGGTCAAGAGCACTACGAAGTGGCTCGCGGAGTACAGTCTGTACTGCAGCGCTACAAAGAGCTGAAGGACATCATCGCGATCCTGGGTATGGACGAGCTGTCTGAAGAAGACAAGCAGACCGTAGCCCGCGCCCGTAAGATCGAACGTTTCCTGTCCCAGCCGTTCCACGTTGCGGAAATCTTCACCGGTGCACCAGGTAAATACGTTTCCCTGAAAGAAACCATTCGTGGCTTCCAGGGCATCCTGAATGGTGAATATGACCACATGCCGGAACAGGCCTTCTACATGGTGGGAACCATCGACGAAGCTGTGGAAAAAGCCAACAAAGCCAAGGGCTAATCGAGAGAGGCATATACTATGGCCATGACAGTACATTGTGACATTGTCAGCGCCGAGCAGTCTCTCTTCTCCGGGCTGGTAGAGATGGTGATTGTGAGTGGTATCGAAGGTGAGCTGGGTCTCTCCTACGGTCACGCTCAGTTGCTCACCGCTCTGAAAGCCGGTCCGGTGCGCATCATCAAGCCCGGTGGTGAAGAGGAAGTACTGTTCGTCAGCGGTGGCTACGCCGAGGTACAACCTAATATGGTGACTATCCTCGCCGATGTAGCCGAACGTGAGATCGATGAAGACGCCGCGCAGAAGGCCCGCGAAGAAGCGGAACACGCCCTGCACAAGGCGCCGTCCGAAGTCGACTACGCGCGCATCTCAGCCCAGCTGGCCGAAGCCGAAGCGCGTCTGCGTACCCTGCAGGCAATTCGCAAGGCGGCCGGTAAGTAAGCAGTTCTTACCTTCTCGTAAGGCCTGTTTTCAGGCGACAAAAAAGCAGCTTCGGCTGCTTTTTTTTTATCTATTTTTTCGAGTGACTCCTCTACGATAAAGAGCATTTATGTTGAAAACCTCTATTAGAAACTACTTATTAATAACCTTCCTGATGTACTTAATGGTTGGATGCGGAGGGGGTTCTTCTTCAGGCGGCAATGATTCTTCGATACCGAAAGAGGAAACCGATAGTGAATACCCAAGCGCAAGTATTATCTTTCCCGCTAGCGACGGGCTATGGAGTGATAAAGAGCAGCTGGTTGTGCGTGGTAGCGCAAATGATAATGTTGGTGTTGCCAGGGTATCTGTAAATGGAATTGACGCAACATCGGATGATGATTTTGCAACCTGGCAGGCAGAAATAACGCTTGAGGAAGGCACTACGACTAGCATTAACATTGAGGTAACAGATATTAATGGGAATACCTCCCCAGCTGCTGCCTCAGTGAGTGTTAATAGCTATGACGGATTTAATAGCTACAGATTTTGCGGTCCGTTGGCATTTGATAGCGATAGAAATCTAGCGTACGCCTTTAACCCTACTAGGGTATTAAATCTGGAAAGCATGCAGGAAGATTATATTTCCTCAGAGTTCTCCGATGTGGTCGGAGCTGAATTTGACCACACTACGGGTAATTTCTTAATAATCCAAAATGACCAGCTAATTTCTATCGATCGTGAATTTAATAGCTTAAATATCATTTCCGAGTCAGGGGATGATTCACTGTCATTTGGGAGAAGACCACAAATTTCTATTGATATCAGTTCTGGTGATATCTATGTGCAAAATTATTTTCCGAGCTATTTAATAAAAGTAGACCCTATCACCGGGGACCGTGAAAAAATATCCTCTTTTAATTATGAAGACGGAAGTTCAGTAGGCTATTTCAATCAAGGATTCGAAATTGTCGACGGACGATTTTTTGCTGTAAGTGAGGATGGATTACTGGAGTTAAACCCTGCTACTTGGCAAGCAACCGAATTATCAGGAGTGAGTGTAGGCTCGGGAGAGTCTCTACAAAACTTGACAGGCTTAACGATTGATTTGGAAGTCAACTTAGCTTATGTCAGTGATACCCACAGCAGATTGATTGAGATCGACCTAATTAGTGGTGATCGAAAGCTAGTGTCGTCAGAATTAGACATCGGTGATGAAAATCTGAATTTTGATGAAGCGAAAAATGGTATCATTGATACGGGTGAATCAATTCTAATTAGTGCATGCTCAACAGGGCATACTCTTTTGGTTAATAAGGAAAATGGAAGCCGAACACTAGTATCAAAAAGAATAAGAGGAAAAGGTCCCCTACTCTCGACAAATTCTGACCTAACATATGATGAGTACAATCAAAGACTTATTCTACTCAATCATAACTATGCAGAATCCCGATACTCTAAATATGAATATGATAATATTCACCAAGTAATAGCGATAGATCCACAAACCGGTGATCGGGAGATTATATCTGGTCCAAATAATGGAGAAGGGCTAGTCGAGGGTCACTTTCAAGATTTGGCAGTAGATAGTCGAAACGGAAATATCTACGTACAAGAAATAAATTCTCAAAGTATAATTAAAGTAGATCCAGAAACAGGGGAAAGATTGGTTATTTCTGGTCCTGGTGTCGGTATTGGAGAG
Organism: Microbulbifer maximicatervae (SeqCode); assembly: GCF_052467615.1. Classification (NCBI taxonomy): domain Bacteria; kingdom Pseudomonadati; phylum Pseudomonadota; class Gammaproteobacteria; order Cellvibrionales; family Microbulbiferaceae; genus Microbulbifer; species Microbulbifer maximicatervae (SeqCode). Next base: position 4,587,671 of record NZ_CP174319.1, on the reverse strand, counting down.
AATTTTAATGGCCTTACAGGACTATCTATAGATACTACTCGAGATAGAATACTCGCTATTTCTAGTAGCTCACTGATATCGATAGACTTACAGTCTGGAGATCGAACTGAAATCAATTCTTTCCCCGATATGGGGTTCTGGTATCCAAACCATATCTCAATAAATGCAGAATCTACAGAAATATACATTTCAGATATTCATGGGAAAGTTGTCGAGTTTAATCTGGAAAATGAAATAACAAAAATCATATCAAGTAATGAAATTGGTGCTGGAGAAAGTGTCCATGAATTAGGGGATTTGGCGTATAGCAATGAAGGTAATCTAATATATGTAGAAGATTACAATCACACAGACAGCGATGATGAACCAGTTAACATGGAACTTTTGGCTATAGATAGAGAAACCGGAAATAGAACCCTGCTTTTAAGTGCCATACAACAAGAGTGGGAGGATATGCTGCTTACTCCAGCAGTAGATCAAGCTAAAAATGTTCTGTATGTCTCTATGCCAAATCGAGGCGTAGCTGTTTTTGATGTAGAAACAAAACAATATTTGATGATATCACAGTAATATCTCAATTAGGTATCGGCCCTGGAAGCTGATGCCTAATTGTATAAATTGGCAACTTCACTGCCATGCATCTATTTTAGACAATTGAATAAGTTACTACTTAGTAATAGCGGTTGCTACAATAATCACTAGAGATGACTTAATTCTTTGTTTAAAAAGTTTTATACGATGAAGTGTTTAGCGACTGGCGTATTTATCTCCTTTATTATTACTCTAATTTTCTTGCCTGAAAAATCTAACGCCATTGGTATTCTAAAATCCAGTAATAAAGCCACTTTAGCCGAAGACTTAAAACGTCCGAGACATGTTTTCTTACATGGAAATATAGTTACTCCCTCGTTAATACATAATGACATTAAAGTTCCAGAGCATTTAACAGAATTTGGATTCTTTCACTCTGGATGGACCATAGATGAAATCAGTGAGGTGTCGCAATTTACAACTTTTGTTGACGTCTATTACAATGAAATAGATATCATGAAGGCCGCAAGGAATCATGGACTAAAGATATGGGTACAAGTAGCACCAATATTCTTTGATGGTTATCCGACCTATAGGAAACGAGCGGATTATTTGGAGCGGTGGGAACTAGCAAAGAAACGATTAGAGCCATTTAGTGACATTATTATAGCGTTTGATCCATTAGATGAACCCTTCCATCGCTCAAAATTAAATAATCAAACACTAAAGCTATATCTAGAAGAAATTGCTCAATTAGTTAAAGAAAGCTTTCCTAAAGCAAAAAGAGCAATTACATTTATGAATGGAACAGTTAGAAAGTCAAATTTCAAAAAAATAATTCCTAAAAAGTATAATTTATTTGCTGTAAATTACTATGTAGGAGAGAGTTTTCAACAACAATTAGTAGAAAAGCTAATGGTTAAAACATCACATTTAGATGTTAATTATTATTTAATACCGAGGGCATTTAAAACCTCCAACAGAGGTTTCGGTAGTATTTCTGAATCAAAATTAATCAGCCAGGCAAAGCAAGCTTATGATTTTGCGATAGCAAACCCCAAGGTAATTGCCATTTATCCCTTTGTTTGGGAGAGTATTTTTGGCAAAGACGACTACTACCTTGGGGTTGATAATCTAGAGCGAGTACAAGAAGAGTATCGAAAAATAGGTCACGCGATATCAAATACCAGATAAACTATTTTTTATCACCCATTATATATGTGCTGTATATAGCTCTATCATCACCAAGAACCTGCAGGGCAAATAGTTTTTCTTCAAGTGTCTTTACAGACTTCATTCTAAACTTCATTAAATCAGTTGACTCTAAATCAATAACAATAAAATCTGCCTCCTTTCCTTTTTCAAAATTTCCAACTCTTTTATCGATATCCAGTGCTTGTGCAGATCCTAAGGTCGCAAGATAGAAAGCTTTAAGTGGAGAGAGTGTCTTTATACCACTGGCATCTTCAATCGACTTCTGTAGCTGAACTACCTTATAGGCCTCATCCATAGTCTCTAACATCGAGAAACTGGTGCCGGCCCCCACATCGGTTCCCAGGCCCACACTAACATTAATTTCTTCAGCTCTATTAAGCGGGAATAATCCGCTCCCTAGAAACAGATTAGACGTTGGGCAAAAAGCTATAGCGCTACCTACCGAAGCCATAGTTTCCATCTCTTGGTCATCCAGGTAAATACCATGAGCAAACACTGAATGGTCGCGATTTAATCCATATATGTTATAAACATCAAGATAACTATTTGCTTCTGGAAACAATGATTTTACCCAATTAATTTCATCCTTATTTTCGGAAACATGGGTATGCATATACACATCGGGATATTCATCTAGTAACTTAGCTGCCTGCTTAAGCTGTTCAGGAGTACTTGTCGGGGCAAATCTTGGAGTAATGGCATAGCTCAATCGATCCTTATTATGCCAACGTTCGATCAGCTTCTTACTATCGGAATAGGCACTTTCGGGTGTATCCTGTAGGTATTCTGGGGCATTGCGGTCCATCAGTACCTTACCTGCAATTAGTCGCATGTTCTCCCGTTGAGCAACTTCAAAGAGAGCATCTACAGACTCTGGGTGAACGGTACCAAACACAAGTGCTGATGTTGTGCCATTCTTAAGTAACTGACTAATAAAGAACTCTGCAACTTCCTTCGCGTGTACTTTATCGGAAAATTTACTTTCAGTTGGAAAGGTGTATTCTTTAAGCCACTCTAATAATTGCTCGCCATGAGCCGCAATCATCCCTGTTTGTGGATAGTGAATATGAGAATCGATAAAGCCGGGAAGTATTAACTTGCCGCGATAATCTACAATCTCTGCTTCTTTTTGTTTTTCCGAAATTTGTTGTTCAGAAATTATCCCTGCAATTATTCCATCTTTGACAATTAATCCGCCATCCTCAATATACTCATAAGCTTTATTGGTCTTCGCCGGGTCGGCTGTAAAATGAAGTATGTCACCTTGAAATATAGTTGTCTCTGCATAAACAAAGTTGCTAGAAGCTGAGAGTAATAAAAATAATTTAGCTATATTGGACTTTATACTGCTGCTTAGGGATAAAGTTTCGACCACCAGTTCACTCCGTTAAAACAATAAGCAAACCTATATATTTAGCATTTGAAAGATAATGTGACAAATTTATTTCGGTACTCTCTAGAAGAACTGGAATATAAAACAACAAATTAACTTATATATTGAGTAATAACCTGCTTAAAAATACAGAAATTTGATTTGTATATTTTGTATTTGGAAAAAACTTAATCAATTACATCTAAACTTGTACTTAAATCCAGATTGAAGGCTCTCAATCCATGTTTAAACATCCAGATCACGTAACAGTAGTTGTTACGAAACTAGAGGAAAGTGTCAGTTTTTTTGAACTGCTGGGTTTTGAGCTTCTACTCAAAAATTTTCTAACTGGAGAGAAAGCGTCGCAGTATCTTCAGGTGGATAATGTAGAAGCAGATCACTTTACGATGGTACTAAAGCAGTCATCTCCGAAGTTTGAGATACAGCTACTTCACTACCGATATCCAGCGGTTAAAACTAATCCATCACTAATTGACTTGGCAAGGCCCGGTTATAACCATCTGTGTTTGAAGGTAGATAATTTGAATGAGGCTTTAGAATATTTATCGAAGCAAGGAATCAGCACAAGAAGTGGAATATTGGAATATCAAAATAAAAAATTAGCTTTTCTCTTGGGGCCAGAGAATATAACTGTTGAATTAGCCGAGTGAATTGTCCAAGCAAATAGATAGTATTTTTACTTAATAACTTGACATGTAAATCTCTCGAAGAAATGATACTTGCCTAGCTAAAATTTATATTTCCACATAAATTCGAGATATTGACATGGCAAATTAAATCATCTTTTATACGAATCCTCAGTCGAGAGGCTGTATTGTTCGATGGATGTTAGAGGAGATATCGGTACCCTATCAAACCAAAGTACTTGAATATGGCGAAGACATGAAATCGCCAGAGTATCTTGCTTTGAATCCCATGGGGAAAGTTCCAACACTAGTGCACGACAACAAAATAATAACTGAAGCAGCAGCAATATGTATCTACTTGGCAGATGTATTTTCCGATTCAGGTTTGTCTCCGATAAATAACGAAGAGCGTGCCAATTATTACCGATGGATGTTTTACTCAGCTGGACCATTGGAGTCCGCCATCGTGAATAAATATATCTTTGATGAAGATGAGGTTAAAGATAAACAGCAAATGTTGGGTTACGGTAATTATAAACTTGCACTAGATACGCTATCTGGTGCAATAAAATCAAACCCGTATATTATTGGAGAACGTTTTACAGCAGCAGATGTATATATTGGTGCACAGCTGGGGTGGGGGTTACAGTTTGGAACTATAGATGGACGTGAAGAGTATCAGGAGTATGTAAATCGTTTAGCTTAACGTAAAGCATTTCAACGAGCTCAAGAACTTGATGCAGCTTTGAAAAAAGACATGAATATAAGCCTAGCTTAAATTTAAATACATTTTGTTTGAACAAAAAGGTCAGAAACTATATTCCTGACCTTTTTGATTTATCCCAAATACTAGTTTTCAACTAAAAATTCCGCTTTTTATTTGCCGGACAGCTCTGTTGAATCGAAAACGATCATTTCTGTCTATAGAAGTATTTTCATCCATCATATGCTCATAATCACTTTCAACTACTTTGAGATAATCTAGTGCTTCATCTTTATCCCCCTTCATTGCAATAAGGTATGAGCGAGACAAGCACATTCTTAATTTATGAGCATCTGTTAGATGTTCTTTAGGATGATTATCGTGGAGCTTCAAGCATTCCTCTAGGCTAGCTTCGGTGAATGGGTCGTATTCAGCTACTTCCTTAGGAATTGGTTTTTTACACTTATAGATTGAGCTTGAGAATACTTGCCCATACCAGTCGAAATAATCTTCAAGATATCCCATGGTTACTTTAATCCATGGTAAACGATCAAAGAAAAAATCTTGATTAATGAAAAATGATTCGCCCTCAATCAGCTTTGGCATAAACTCTGCTGAAACATGTTTATTTAGGTCCTGAGTTTTACATACATCAATAAAACAAATTTCAATTGGATTATCAGGCCAGGAAAACTCATTAAAATCACCGATATTTAGTTCAATCAATGACTGAAATGGAGAAATACTATTTTCTAGTATTGGAACAAAAGATTCACCAAACTTATAGGTTAGTGAGTCACACTCCCAAACACGATCCGAACCATTTGCTGGTTTAGGTAGAAAACCCAATTCATAACTACTAATAGGTTTACTATCCAATATATTTGAGTTTCTGTTGTTTGAAAAATCTGAGTTACTCATCAACCCATGTGCGAGAGAAACCACAGATGCTCCCATAAAGCTTCCAGCATCAACAATATATCCTTTTTGCTGGAAGTTTTTTGACGCCAATGAATAGAGTAATTTACGTTCCGCAATCGAAACCATCCCTGGTGTCTCAAATACGCTCTGGGGAACTTTAGTTTTAGAGAATGAAATTTCTGGGTGTACATAACAACCCCTTGCAATTTCCGCATCATCAATTTCGTACATTATTTTGCTCCGGAAAAAATTGATTACTTAGCGTAAGCTACACAAAAAACAACATTTGTCTTCATTTCATCCAGTGTAATATCAGGAATTTCTTCTCTTACTCTGGTCTCTATTTCCGGAGTTAAACGCTCTAAAACATTACTATGGGAAGGTTGTAGCTCCCAGGTTTCGATATTAAAATACTTACGTGTTAATGCGCGTAATTCATCGATTCGAATTCGATTTAGATGTGTGTGTAAATAGTGATCGTGTGGCAAATGGCGAACGATATTAATATGGTTCCAATCACAAAACTTAAGATGATCTGGATTTCCCTCGTCTAAAACCGATGGATTATGAGGAGGCATATGGTGCCCACTCCAGCCATAAAAGTTGTGATGCAGAAATATAATTTTCCCTCCTTTGGTTAACAGCCCCGCAATATCCTCGAATACACCCTCAATTTCCAATAGGTGCTCAGTGACATTGTGAAGACAAACCGTATCAAAGGTCTTTATACCGACGAGATCGCGGGTAGAGCACTGGCGTAGATCAATATCCGGGATCAAATCCATGATGTCCTGGCCGGACATTGGAGCGTTAACCCACTTTCTTATCCTTTTATTGCGAACCCTCCTGGAGTCTAAAGACATTGCAGGGTCTACACCGGTATAACTGTTCGCCCCAGCACAGAGGTAGCCCATGGCATAGCCGCCAAAACCACAACCGACATCTAAAACATTGCACCCTTGTACATATTTATGTAATTTTCTTGGCCATGAGCAGTAGCCGAGTTCAACGGCACTAGTGATGAGATCCGAATCAAAATTCTTTAGTGCGTGGCGTATATTAGTGCAGTTGTGGAAAAATGCGATTTTAGCTTGCAATTCATGATTGTCCCAATCTTCTAAAGGTTCTATTTTCTTCAGTTGTTTTGCTGCCTTTGAGCGGGAAAGTTTTGAAAATGCAGGGTGAGAACGGGAAGTGTCTAAAATTTCAATCGCTTCCCTGGCGTTATTTTCGATTCGTATCAGTTTGACTTGGTCAAAGACTTTCAGAGCTCGTTTATGTTCTGGGTTGCACTTGATTGCTATTTTTATATCTTTTTCAGCTTGATCTATGTCTCCTTTAGCTATATTTAGCATAGCGGAGATTATTCTCATGCCTACATGGTGTGGATGTCTTGAGATGAAGGTCAGCGCATACTTATCACAATTTAGAATCGAACCATTTTTTGATTCGGCATAGCACAGAAAATAAGTAGCCGGATGAAAAGGGTTGAGATCGGCAATTGGACGCAATAACTCTCTCGCCAGGTCTATTTCTCCAGCTAATGCAGCTTGCTTCCCTTGTTCAAAGTTATCCAGCTGATTGATTTCTAAAGTAGACATTTAATTTTCCAAGTAATGGTAACCAGGTTTTTTGGCGTGGATATTGACTTGCATGCTGCAAATAGGTGCAGTTGCGCTCGATTTAAATCAAATATAATAAGATTGCTTATTATTGAGTACATGCTCGCAGCTAGCACTGATTTTCTTAAGCTATGAAAATATTCATAAATGTGAAAGTTGGAGCTGTCAAATAATAAATTTATTTTCTCTGAGAAAACTATTCAAGGTGCAATCTATAAAAGTTGGCGCGGATGCTAACTCGTATAATCGGTAAAGCTGGAAAGCCTGTGTTATAAATTGGATTTTGTAAGATTCACGTTATCCAATTAAGCAGCAGACGATAACACCTCAATCCTGAATAAATTGATCTGCCAACGACCTGGTTGGCAAAACTTGTGGAGGTGGCTCTTTGAAACTGATAATAGTCGGTGGCGATGGCTTTTGTGGATGGCCAACCTCATTACATCTGAGTAATTTAGGTCATGAAGTTATTATTATTGACAATTTTTCTAGAAGAAAAATTGATAGTGAGCTCAATGTAGAATCATTAACACCGATTCGAGAACTGAAAGAGCGTATTGATACCTGGTTTGAATTAACGGGAAAGGTTATTCGCTTTGTGGAGTTGGATGTTTCCCAGAAATTTAACGATCTTGTAAATCTCCTAGAGGAGGAAAAGCCAGATAGTATAGTTCATTTTGGTGAGCAGCGCGCTGCGCCCTATTCGATGAAAAGCAGCTCTACTAAAAATTATACGATCGCTAATAATATTTGTGGTACTCATAATATTCTCAATGCGATTGTAGAGACGCAGCTTGATATTCACTTGGTTCACCTCGGTACAATGGGAGTGTATGGTTACGGCCATGAGGAGCCCATACCAATACCTGAAGGTTACTTGGATGTAAAAATAGAGACAGTTGATAATCGTCAAATTTCAGACTCTATCGTTTATCCGCCTAATCCCGGCTCCATTTACCATATGACCAAGACGATGGATTCGCAAATGTTTCAGTATTACGCGAAAAATGACAGGCTTCGTATTACTGACCTTCACCAGGGTATTGTTTGGGGAACGCAGACTGAACTCTCTAGTTTGGATGAGCGTCTGATAAATCGTTTTGATTATGACGGGGACTACGGCACAGTCCTAAATAGATTTCTAATGCAAGCGACTGTCGGTTTCCCACTTACTGTTCATGGCACAGGTGGTCAAACTCGCGCATTTATCCATATCTCTGATACTTGCAAATGTATTGAGCAGGCACTTTTACATCCACCGGAGCTCGGTGAACGGCCACTGATTCTCAATCAGATGGCGGAAACGCAAACACTTTCCGATCTTGCACAATTAGTTCAATCACTGACAGACTGTGAAATAAGTTATCTGCCAAACCCGAGGAAGGAGGCAGAGAGAAATGATCTCAATGTAAAAAATGATTTACTTCGTTCATTTGGATGGCAGCCGATTCTTATTAAAGATAGTCTTCTACAAGAAATTACAGATATAACAATGCAATATCAAGATCGGGCTGATCATACAAAAATACCTTGCGTTTCTTATTGGACAAAGGGTAATAAACTTGCCGATATTTCCTATCGGGAAAAAACTAGTGAAGTTACTGAAACCATTTCCTAGTGGGTAGCTTTAGCTATGTCTACGCGAATCCTTATTACTGGTGGATGTGGATTTATAGGTTCAAATTTAGTCAAATATCTCAGTACTTTGAGTTTATATGACGAAATTTTAGTTTTAGATAATGAGGTCACTGGCACTACCGCAGCATTAGCCGGAATACCTCACCAATTTATTAGAGGAGATGTTAGAAATCAACGGGATGTAGATGAAGCTGTAAAGCAAGCTGATGCTGTTATACATTTAGCTGCAGATACACGTGTTATTAATTCAATAAATAACCCCGTCTATAATTTTGAAGTAAATGTACAGGGGACTGTCAATCTTCTGGAAGCAATGCGAAGGTATGAGGTTAAACATCTCATTAATGCTTCTACAGGTGGGGCGATCATTGGAGAAGCTGATCCACCAGTACACGAATTAATGCCAGTGAATCCCGCATCGGCTTATGGTGCGTCTAAGGCTGCAGCAGAGGCCTACTGTTCTGCATATTCTCAAAGTTATGGATTATCAATAACTTCTTTACGATTCTCTAATGTTTATGGTCCGCTTTCCTTTCACAAAGGAAGTGTTATAGCAGCCTTTATTAAAAATATTCTGAAAGGACAGGTCTGTGATGTCTACGGAGATGGCTATCAGACTAGAGACTTTATTTTTGTAGGCGATCTCTGCCAGGGAATAATTAGGGCTCTGGAAAAGAGAGAAAATGGGGTATTTCAGCTGGGTAGCGGCCAGCCGACGTCAATTAACGAAGTAATTAGTTTACTAAGGGATGTCTCGGGCTGCCATGAAGATCTTGAAATAGCTAACCACCCTTTCAGGGCAGGTGAAGTGCGCCATAACTATACGGATATTACTAAAGCAAAACAGTACTTGGGCTTTAGGCCGGAGGTATCATTAAGAGACGGTATTCAAATTACATGGGATTACTTTGTCAATAAGGAGGATGTTCTGAAGCCTAGCCTCTCGCAGAGGGCCCTACAGAATGCAGATTGACAAATTTTCAGTAGAATCATTCCCTGATTTAAATACTTATGCAGGTTTTGAGTCGGACCAGAAGCTCAGAGTTTGTATAGCCACAGAAGAAATCCTAGGTCCGGTGAGAAATGGAGGGATTGCTTCAACCTACTATCACCTAGCGAAAGGACTGGCAGCACATGGGCACGAAGTACATGTGCTCTACTTAAAAGGTGAAACAGTTGAGAATGAAACACCTGAGTATTGGGTTGAGGAATATTCCAATTTTGGTGTTTCACTGCACTATTTGGTGCACACGGATGAAACAATAATCGGCCCCTCACAGAGTTGGCAGCGACGATATAGTGCTGCATACCGCTGGTTAATTGAACAGAGATGTTTTGATGTTATCCACACTTCCGAATGGCGAGGTGGATTAATTTATGCGTTGATGGTTAAGAAGTTGGGTTTGGCGTTTAAAGATACATTATTTATTGTAAAGACATCGTCCCCGCACCTCTGGAATCGTCATTATCAAATGCAGCCATTGGTAAAAAGGGAGCTGTTACCAGCGAGTTTTGCTGAGCAGAAATGTGTTGAATTTGCCGATATGGTAATTGGTGGTAGCGCACATCTACTTTGCTTTATGCGCTATGTCGGCTATAAGCTGCCAACATCAACTTATGTTCAGCCAAATATTCTCGATTTTTCTGAAGTTTCCGTTGATGATAAACGTATTAATCGACAGCCTGGTGATGTAGTTCGCACTAACGAATTGACCTTCTTTGGTCGTTTGGAAATGCGGAAGGGATTGGAGCTCTTTTGTACCGCTCTGGATTTACTTGAGCGGACGGGGAATTGTCCTACCAGAGTTAATTTCCTAGGTAAATATGGTGAAGCCTTACCTAATCAAAACAATGAGAAGGTTGCGGACTATATTGAGCGAAAAGCATCTACTTGGAGTTTTGAAGTCAATTGCATCACAGATTATAACCAGCCGGAAGCTCTCTCGTTTTTATGTTCCAGGGATATGATAGCGGTAATGCCCTCCCTGATTGAAAACTCCACCATGGCAGTATATGAAACACTAGAGAATAATATTCCTTTTATTGCAACGCGAGTAGGGGGAACTCCAGAGCTTATCGCAAAAGAAGACCACGAAAGTTGTCTTATCGCACCCTACGCATTTGAGCTTGCGAAAAGGCTAGAAGAGGTACTGAAGAATGGGCATAGGATTGCGCATTCCAGTTTTGATAACAATTATAACCTTCAAGTTTGGTATGGTTTTCATGCCTACTTAGCAGATCTTTTTAAGCAGTATAGTGGCGCTGAAGCTATCACCAAGATTACAGGCTCTCCCACCTTAACAGCTTCTAATGAGATGGAGCTACCGACCCTAGAAGTGGTTGTTCTATTGCGGGATACTGAGAGTGTTATGGAGTTTTCTGAGGCGCTTTTAGTTGATAGACCAGACTCCATCAAATTTTTATTAATTGATCCCTATCTTGAAAATATTGCTGAGAGAGCTTCTAACTTTCTATTGGAAGCCGGTCTCAATTGTAGTTTGGTGGATTTCATTGGATTTCCAGCAGGGATTGCACTGGCAAAAAGTCTTTCTGAAAGTACTCTAGATGCTTGCATTCTCTGTGATGGTACATCCTCTCGATTAGGTGGAAAATTTTGCGGTGAGTTACGCAAAACTCTTCAAATAAATCATGAATTCATAATCACTAGCTTTTTATCTCTACCTGAAAACAAGGTGGTAATGCCGATAGGTGGAGATATCGTCTCTGAGATCAGTTTTGGAAATGCAATAGGCACAAATATTATTTGTATCCCAAAACTGGTATCAAGCAAGGTGGGGTCAATACTCCCTTATGATATTCGCTACGGTTTGGTACAAGAATATATTTTAAGGGCGAACAAAGAATTTGGGTTTGAATTGATGGTTATTCCTGAGTGCCATCTTCGGAGTGATTACTACTTGGAGGAATTGGAAGAATCTCGAAATAACGCTAACTCAGTCTACCTTCGCTCAATGTCGTTGATTGAAAATGATAATATTGCCTATCGTAAACTAGCCCTTCTTCCTTCAGCTCAGCCTATTGGAGCTAAATTAAGACCAGCACTTTATCGGGATAAGAATCGTTTGGATGAGGAACCTGTGTGGCTTTTACATGCCGACCGGCCTCGTAAAATGAAAAATCGTAATCCGAGGGTAGTTGTTGGTTTGGACGAGAGAAATTCCCATTTGCTCTGTGTAGCCAAAGGTCCGGGAAATAGACAATTAATTGTTAATGGTGAGCCCCAGTCAATTTCTTTGGAGCTACAAGATAATGAACTTACTTTACATAGATTCCCAATTCCAGATAAATGGGAAGAAGGTGAAAAATTTAATATTAAGTTTCTGTTAGAAGATCAAGAAATGACTTACACTCGTTTTATACGGGTTATAAAACTATCTAAAAATGTATTTGCAGCTATCTCTGGAAGTCCAATACTTAATGAGGTAGCTGTTGAGGAGATATTTAACCAAAAATATACCTGGAGTTTCTTCTCTAAATCAGAAAATAACACACCTGAAAACATTCAAGAGATAGATACTGAAGATACCACTTTATATGGGCAAGATCACGCAGAGGTAGGAGAGTTTGTAGACAAGGATTATACAGTAGAAGGTAAGGATGAGCCTGAACATGATATTGCAAAAATTATCCATGAGCAGGGAAAAATCAATGAAACTGAATTTAAACCCAAGTTTAGTTTTCAGGCTGTGATTCAAAAATCAGGTACTACCTTGCAACGTATATTTAAGGGATATACTGGCTCACCTATTAAGGGGTCAATTCCACCACGAGAGCTTTTTGCACTCGATCCACGGGTTCTTGAGGGATGGGCATGGGATAGAAGCAATATAGCTAAAAATTTAGTGATTGTCTTAGAGGTAAACGGAAACATTGTAGCTGAAGCCACGGCGAATCGTTATGTGGAACGTTTCGGTACTCGAAACCCGAAACTAGCTTGGTATGGATTCCGGTTCTCATTAACCCCTGAAATAAAGCAGGAAAACTCAGAGATTACCGTACGTGTTAAGGAAAATGGACTTGTCTTACGAAATGGCCGATTGCGTTATCTTAAACAAATGCTAGTTGCGATCTAAGGTGGCTTGAATAATGAAAGAGCTTCACGAGGATTTACGCCTTGAAGCTGTTCAGAAACCTAAACGTATATGCATCCTAACGGAGGATATGTTTGGTCCAATAAAAAATGGTGGCATTGGAACGGCTTACTTTCATTTGGCTGTTTTTCTACAGAGATCTGGTCACAAAGTCACCATCTGTTTCGTTAATGGTTTAGCAAAAAATCCTGTGAAAATGAAAATCACAAAAAATTTTTTTGCAAAACTTAATGTTGAATTTCATGGTGTTGCACCGCAGGCACTAGCTAAAACGACAATGGCTCGCACTATGGCAATGCCCTATGCAGCCTATGAGTGGCTCAAGAGAAATGATCGCTTTGATATTGTCCATGTTTCAGAATGGCGTGGAATGGGTTATATAGCATTACTTGCCAAGAGTCTTGGTATTGCATTCCAAGATATACATTTTGCTGTTAAAGGTTCTTCCCCAACACTCTGGTCTGCCGAAGGTAATCAACAATTCCTTAAAGAGGAACGGCAATTGGGGTGGGTATTTATGGAGCGTAGAAGTGCTGAGATGGCAGATACTCTGATCTGTGGGAGTCAGCATTTAGTCTGCTGGATGAAAAATAATAAATACCGCCTGCCTGAGCGCAGTTACTATTGGCCAAATGTTTTTTTGGACGATCTATTACCTGATAATGAAGCCATAAAAAATAGTAACTTAGAGACAAAAGAATGGGTGTTTTTCGGGCGTCTTGAGCCTCGTAAGGGGATTATTCTTTTTGTGAATGCATTAAACACTCTTGCTAAAAGAGGAGTTAGATTGCCATCGATTACTTTTTTGGGAGGGTACTCTTATCGATTTGATGCTCGAAAATTCATAGAGGAAAACCAGAAGCATTGGAGTACAGATGTCTCCTTTATAAGTAATTGTAATGCTATACAGGCTGTAGAGTATTTGAGTGGAGAAGGACGTTTGGCTGTGATCCCAGCTTTGTTAGAGAATTCTCCGATTTCTGTCTACGAATGCCTTGCAACTAAAGTACCATTTATTGCTGCTGATACTGGTGGTACTCGAGAATTACTTGATGACGAAAATGGAAAAAAAATCCTCTTCAAGCCAAATCATATTGCTTTAGCGAGAAAGTTAGAATTACATGCAAAGAAACTGCCTGCGCCGGGTATAAAACACCAGAGGCTTAAGAAGTCGTTAGATGTATGGAATAAATGGCATGGCCAAGAGCATTCAATTATTAAAAACGCCCGATCTTCCAATAGACATGATCCCTTGGTTTCTATATGCGTAACTCATTTTGAGCGTCCAGACTTTCTCTATCAAGCGTTAAAAAGCATTGAAGATCAGACTTATAAGAGCATAGAAGTTATTGTGGTTGATGATGGTAGCCATTCACAAGAAGCGCTACACGCGCTGGAAATTTTAGAAAGTCACTATCAGAAGAATGGCTGGCAGTTTGTATACCAAGAAAACCGATATGTAGGGGCTGCTAGAAATACTGCAGCACAAAATGCAAGCGGAGATTATCTACTTTTTTTTGACGACGACAATGTCATGATGCCGGAAATGGTAGATAAGTTGGTTAGCGCGGCAACTTTTGCAGATATTGATTGCCTGACTTGTAGCTCTATCCGATTCAGCGGCAGGGGCGCACCTAATACTCCAGAAGGTAAGCTCGGAACTCAAATTCGTTTTATGGGGCCAGCTAGAGCTTGGGCAACGAAAGTAAATATAGTCGGTGATGCGACGTGTCTGATAAAAGCTACTAAGTTTAGAGATCACGGAGGTTATACAGAGAGATATAGAACAGGTAAGGATGATATTGAATTCTATAGCAAGCTAATTTTAGCAAAGGAAAATGTATCCTATTATCCTGATCCTTTATATTACTATCGCACCGGTGACAACTCTATGAAATCCAGAAATCACCTTCAAGAAGAAGGAGATTTCAGGCAAATAAGTCCTTACCTTGAAGGGCTCGACTCGGAAGAGAAAAGCCTCCTACTACTAAGAAAACAGCAAAAAGAAGCCAAAAAAAATAAAGGGGGAAAATATAAGCCAGGGTTTTTAAAGCGAACGATTCGAAGGCTGCGTAAATTCGCTAGGGTGAAAGTTTGAAAGTAGTTAAGTACATTGAAAGTGCTAGTGAAACACGCTTCCCTCTTATTTGTATCTTCCGAGATGAATTGGATATTCTCCCAGCTTTTCTTGACCATTACCGGTCTTTAGGTGTGACATGTTTCCATTTGGTGGATACGGGAAGTAGCGATAACTCGGTAAGCTATCTACTGAAGCAGAATGATGTCCAGCTATACGAAGTTGATTGTGGCTACCCCCAGGCAAACGCAGGTGTAGATTGGGTTAACCGAATTGCCCGGAATTATTGCCAGGGAAAATGGACTCTTGTGGTTGATGCTGATGAGTTTCTCTGGTTACCTGAAATTTCAGGTAAAACTTCCCTGAAAGTTATGACTCAGCTTATGCAGGGTGAATTAGCTTTTGCTCTATATACTCCACTAATAGATTTCTTTAGCGACAACCTTCAAGGGAATACATATGATATAAGAAATCTTTCCGAGTTAATGGAATCAACGCCTAACTATGTATCTTATAAAAGCTTTAAGAAAAAAAGCATATTAGCTTTTCCTTTTTTTGAAATTCGCTCCAAAGCCAGAGCGCAAATATCTGGTATTTCTGATTACTTTGTTAAATCCTATAAAATTCCGCTTGTTTATTGGCGGACGGGTTTTCAATATTTACGTTCAACCCACTCATGTACGCCGGTTCCTCTCAGTAAAAATTGCGCTCATCTTCTCCATTTCAAATTTCGGTCAGGCTTTCAGCAAAGGCTTAGTCGGGAATTGCAGAACCCTGACCGGATGAATGCTGATGTATATCGTATTTCCAAGGCCATCATTAACAATCAGATAACTATCCCTCAATACACATCGGATCTGCGCAAGATAGATGGATTCGGGGAAAGCGATTGGCTAACAAAGATGGATTTTGATACTGATTGGCAGAATGAAAATAAGTCCAAAAGCCACTATTTCGAACTGCTCACACAGCAAAAGATAGCCTCGGAGAGCTTTCTCGCCGATAACTTAAACCGTATAACCAAGTCTTTTAGTTGGCGACTGAGCCGGCCTTTACGCAGATTTCTGTTTCATCGGGGCATATTGCGACACGATCACTATCCAGAAAGGCTCGACCAGGATCATCCATTAGTGGATCAGACGATTGCCATCTATGAGTCATTTTGGTGGCTGATTACGGGAATCTTTAGACTGCCTGTCGCAATCTATCGTGCCATTCTCTGGCATAAGCTGGGAGGACGTCGCCGGACCAGGTAGGGCTTTAAAATAAAAAAGGCCGGGGAGGTTTGTCCCCGGCCTTTTGTTTACATCTCAGTTTGTGCCTGAGGTTAGTGTACCCAGTGGTGGCGTTCCATCTTCTCCTGTACCGCTTCTGCCGTAGGAGCGGGCATAGCGCTGATAGGCAGGCGTTCGTGGAAGAATGCCAAGCGTTCGCCAGCCCCTACTTCATTCATGGTCTCCGCCTCAAACACACGGCCATTAATTACCGTGTAGGTAATGTTCTCTGACAGGCGGAGGTTATCCAAGGGGTTGCCGTCAACCACGATCAGGTCAGCCAGCTTACCAGCTTCAATACTGCCGATATCACCGTCCATACCCAAGTAGCGGGCACCATCGATAGTACCGGCACGGAAGGCTTCCCAAGGAGTAAAACCGCCCTGCTCCATCATCCACATCTCCCAGTGGGCTCCAAGTCCTTCGCGCTGGCCGTGGGCGCCGATATGTACGGTGACACCTTCGTCGCGCAGCTGCTTGGCCTGACGGGCCACATTAAAGTGGTTGTAGTGGGCATCCGGCGCAGTGGGGCGACGGATAGAGCGGGGGTTAACGATAAAATCGGGGGTAAAGCGGGTCAGGCGCTCGTTCTTCCATACCTCGGTGCGGTCATACCAGTACTCCTCACCCCAGAGACCGCCGTAGGCCACGACGAAGGTCGGTGTATAACCCACTTGGGTTTGGCTCCACAGCTGCTCCACATCGCCGTAGACATTGGCGATCGGCAGTGAGTGCTCAATACCGGTGTGCCCGTCCACAATCATGTTCATATTGTGCTGGTACTTACCGCCGCCCTCGGGCACTACCATAATGCCGGCTTCGCGGGCTGCCTGCAGTACTTGCTGGCGCTGGTCGCGGCGGGGCTGGTTGTAGCTCTTCACCGAGATGGCGCCCATTTCCTTGAGGCGGTTCACGTGGAACTGAGCGTCCTCCAGGGAGTTGATCTTGGCTTTGTAGCCTGGACCTTTGGCGCCATAGAGGATGGTGCCGGTGGAGAAAATACGCGGCCCAGTAATCAGGCCGGCCTTTTGCATTTCAGCGGCGGAGAAGATCTCGCTGCTGTCATTGGAGGGGTCGTGAATAGTAGTCACTCCAAATGCCAGGCTGGAGAACAGGTTCCAGTTCTGCTGCGGGATAATCTCTTCGCGACCCTGAGCACCGTGGGCATGAGCGTCAATAAGCCCCGGTAAAACGGTTTTGCCGGTGATATCGATACGCTTCGCTTCGGTGGGAATCTCCACTTCCGCTGCGGGTCCCACGGCGACAATACGGTTGCCCCGGAACAGAACCACACCATTGTCGATAATTTCACGGGTGTTTTCCGCATCGCGCATAGTGACAACCTTGCCGCCTGTGAGGGCAACGAGACCTGCGCGATTGTCAAAGGACTGTTCAAAGCTCAGGTCGATGCCTTCAGAAACTGGCTCTGGCAGTTCCTCCGGAGCGCCGGCGACAAATTCGAAGGCGTCCTTCAGTTCACGCTCGAACAGTTTGGGGCCGTGTGCCCAGCCCAAAGTGTCGCTATCGGCAGACCAATGCAGGTTTTCACCGGCTCGCTTGGATACCTGGGTGACTTTGACTGCTTTGCTATCGGGGCCGATAACCTCGGATTTGCCAGTATGCATAAAGGGCGCGACAAAAGCTTTGAAGTCCTGGGTGAAGGCAACCCACTTGCCGTCTGGAGACAGGCGGAAGGAAGTAATCTCAGCGCCGTGCAGGTGCTCGCGCTCATCCTTGCCTTCCAGGTTGGTGCTCTTCAGCACGCGCTTGCCGCCGTCAGCGTTTTGGTACTCGGAGAAGTAGATACGATCTTCGCTGGCGCCGAAATGAGGCTCATAGCCAGACTTCACGACCCGGCGCTGCCAGTCGCCGTCGGCGTCTGCCAGGTAAATGCCCGGTTCCAGGGAGTACTCGGGGCTGAGCAGATAGCCGCCGGTAAAGCGACGGTAGGCCACTGCGTCACCACTTGGAGAAAAGCTTGGTTCAACGTACAGGCCCGGCTGCTTGGTGATGTTTTTACCGCGACCGTTGCGAGCGGAAACTACCCTCACATGGCCCAGGTTTTGGTCGTCCCAAGATACATAAGTGATCTCGCGACCATCGCGGGACCAGCTGGGATAGAACTCAAAGTGGTCGTCCTGGCGGGTCAGACGACGACGCTCACCACTGGCGACATCCTGAATATAAATCTTGCCCAATGCCTGGAAAGCGACCTGCTTGCCGTTGGGGGATTTCTGCGCCCAGCGAATCATCTTCACATCGAAGGTTTCCGGCGCTACGTCTACCGGGAAGCGCACCGCATCCGCTACCTGTTTCTCAACTTTCACATGGGCCGCAATCGGTGCGACGCTGTCGCCGTTGATGGAGATGCGCAGGAATTTACCGCCAGTCCAAACGACCAATGATTCACCATCGGGCATCCAGTCGTATTGAACGTAGTTGCCATGGGGGCCAAAGATTTCCTGCAGGTCGCGTTCGAGGCCGGAGTAAACCGGTGTTTCCAGTCCTGTATCCAAATCTTTCAGGAATAGGGAGGTCTGGTTGTCCTGGCGGCGAATGAAGGCCAGTTTACTGCCATCCGGGGATGGTACAGGCGCCACTGCGCCACCGGGACCGGAGACAAAGGTCTCCTCTTCACCATCCTGGAGGTCATAGCGGTTGATGGCAAAAATTTCCTGGGTGGAGTTTTTGTTGTACTTCCACACGGTGCCGGGGGTGGTATCGATGGAGTAATAGACATAGCGTCCATCTGGAGAGAAAGCTGGATCGGCAATATTTT
Source organism: Microbulbifer maximicatervae (SeqCode) (assembly GCF_052467615.1). Taxonomy (NCBI): domain Bacteria; kingdom Pseudomonadati; phylum Pseudomonadota; class Gammaproteobacteria; order Cellvibrionales; family Microbulbiferaceae; genus Microbulbifer; species Microbulbifer maximicatervae (SeqCode). The sequence goes on along the minus strand of NZ_CP174319.1, from coordinate 4,568,780 downwards.
TCTGGGCGATATCGCCACCGATGCGCTCTTTCAGTTGGCGACCTTCACCCCCACCGTAGTGGTACATCCAGATTTCACCGGCGGGGATACTGCGGCCAGACATAAAGCCTTTACGCGCTACCAGGTACTGGCCATCGGGGCTCCAGTTAGGTGAGTGCAGCAAGTTTTCCTTCTCTGTCGTGAGCTGGCGAAGGTTGTCGCCATTGCGATCCATCAACCAGATGTTGTCGGCGCCGTCACGGTCGCTGATAAACACGATGGTCTTGCCATCCGGGCTGAAGCGCGGCTGCATATTCCAGGCGATTTCATTGGTCAGGGCTACCGCCTCGCCGCCTGCTACCGGCACTGTGTAGATATCGCCGAGCATATCGAACAGGATGGTTTTGCCATCTGGGCTGATATCCAGGTTGCTCCAGGTGGTCTCGCGGGTGTCTAACTGGATCGGTTTGAATTCGTAGGGTGGCTTGTTGATATCCCAGGATTGGGCTTCCGCCTTTTCTACTTCCTTTTCTTTGGTAGCTTCGAGAGCGCTTTCGGCTTCTGCCACAGCACCCATCGGCAGGGTCAGTGCCAGGACAGCCAGAGCCAACAAATGGTGGCGCGGCTTGTTCTGCTTGGTGGTGTTCATTGAAATATCCCTCCGCCCGATTCTGTGTTTGGCGGCTATATTTGTTTTGTTGGGTTGAGTAACCGGTTGATTTCACAGGGGGTAAATTACCGGGATCAAAGCGGCGCAGCAATCTTAATGCGTTGAATACCAGGGCCCCGGGGCGAACTGTTGTTCGCTTGAGTAAACCGGGTCTAGTGGCCACAATGCACTCAAATTTTGTAGACGATTGGAATATCCACCCGTTATGACTATCGATGTTGTGATTTTGGCCGCCGGAAAAGGCACCCGCATGCACTCTGACCTGCCTAAAGTGCTGCATCCTATTGGCGGTATTCCCATGCTTGAGCGGGTAATTGATACCGCCATGTTGCTGGGAGAGGTGCAGATTACCGTGGTCATCGGGCATGGCGCAGACCTGATACGTGACCGCTTTGCTGATCGTGGTGTCAGGTTTGTGGAGCAGGAACAGCAATTGGGTACCGGGCATGCCGTGGCCCAGGCCGTGCCCTATTTCCGCGAGGGAGCCACCGTTTTGGTGCTCTATGGTGATGTGCCTCTGGTCAGGGCTGGCAGCTTGCAATCACTGCTATCGGCAGCGGATCACGGACCTGCCCTGCTGTCAGTTGAAATGGCAAATCCCGCCGGTTACGGGCGCATCGTGAGGGATAACAGCGGCTGTGTGCAGTCGATCGTTGAGGAAAAGGATGCCGATGCGGATACCTTGGCTATCCGTGAGGTTAATACCGGCATTTTGGCGACTCCTGGAGCACTGTTGGCTCGCTGGTTGCCGGAGTTGTCCTGTGACAATGCTCAAGGTGAGTACTACCTGACCGATATTATCGGTCGTTCGGTCAGTGAGGGTATTCCTGTAACGGGCGTAATTGCCAGTGATCCACTGGAAGTGGCGGGAGTAAATAGCCGTGCGCAGCAGGCACAGATGGAGCGCGCTTTGCAGCATAACCATGCGACCAGTCTTATGAATGCGGGGGTGACTTTATTGGACCCCATGCGTATAGATGTTCGCGGCAGCCTGGAGTGCGATACCGATGTCTCTATTGATATCAATTGCATTTTCGAAGGGACAGTTTCACTGGGTAAGGGGGTACAAATTGGACCTAATTGCCTGCTAAAAAACTGTCGTCTGGCAGATGGCACCAAGGTAGAGGCCAATTCCATTATCGAAGGCGCTGAGATTGGTGAGGCTTGCACTATTGGTCCCTTTGCACGTTTGCGTCCGGGCACAGAGCTGGCCACCGGTGCCAAGGTGGGTAACTTTGTCGAAACCAAAAAAGCCAAAATTGGTGAGGGCAGTAAGGTTAATCATCTCTCTTATGTCGGTGATGCCCTGGTGGGCGAAGCGGTCAATATCGGTGCTGGCACCATTACCTGTAATTACGACGGTGTGAACAAGTCCCTGACCGAGATCGGCGACAATGCCTTTATAGGTTCTAACACAGCTCTGGTAGCCCCAGTAACTGTGGGCGCCGGAGCCACAGTGGGTGCTGGCTCCACCATTACCCAGGCTGTGGGGAGCAAAGAGTTGGCGGTAGCGCGTAGCAAGCAGCGCAATATTAACGGCTGGCAGCGTCCGACCAAGAAAAGCTAAATAACCCTTACCGTAATTGGGTTGCCCCTCGGAAACTATAATTCCGGCGGGCCTTCCCTCTCCACGCCTGTTGATAGCCACCCTATCCATTAAACTTGCGCTTCGGGAACAAAAGGAATGGCCCGATGCACAAGCCCAGATTACAGCTGCTTGCCAGTTTTGATATTACTTCGCTGCAATATTTGGATGAACAGGGACAGACGACCCAAGCCCTACCGGAATTTGCCACCCCGGATACCCTGATTGCTTACTACCGCCAGATGACGTTGGCTCGTATGGTGGATGATCGCGCGGTAAAAATGCAGCGTACCGGTCAACTTGGCACCTATCCCTCCAGCCTCGGCCAGGAAGCTATTGGTGTTGGTCTCGCAGCCGCCATGGCCAAAGAGGATATCTACTGCCCCAATTACCGGGAGACAGGCGCTCTTCTGGAGCGGGGCGTTACTATCGAGGAGATCTACGCAATCTGGGGGGGCGATGAGCGGGGGCAGAACTTTCGCCATAGCCGCGAAGATTTGCCCTTGAGTGTGCCTATAGCCACCCAGATGTTGCACGGTGCCGGTGTAGCCTTTGCCCTGAAATATAAACATGAGCATTTCGGTGAACCCATGCGCGTCGCTGTTTCGACCGGCGGCGATGGATCTACTTCGCGGGGAGACTTTTACGAGGCGATAAACCTGGCTGGGGATTGGCACCTGCCTTTGGTGATCGTTATCAACAACAATCAATGGGCTATTTCCCTACCGCGAGATGAGCAAACTGCCTGTAAGACCTTGGCACAGAAGGCTATTGCCGCCGGAATACCTGGCTTGCAGGTAGACGGCAACGATGTGATTGCCGTTCGTGAGGCGGTGGGTGATGCCGTGGAGCGGGCGCGCAGTGGTGCTGGCCCAGCTCTGATCGAAGCGATCAGCTATCGCCTGTGTGACCACACCACCGCCGATGATGCCAGTCGCTACCAGCCCAAAAAAGATGTCAGTGAAGCCTGGTCCCGGGAGCCTTTGCGGCGCCTGCGATCCTACCTGGAAAACTGCGGTGCCTGGGATGATGCGCAGGAAGAAGAGATGCAACGGGAGCTGACACAGAAGCTGGAGAGAGCGGTCCACATCTACCGGGAAACCCCCAGAGATGTCGCCACAGCAATATTCGACCACCTCTATGCAAAGTTGCCGGAGCCTTTTCTGGAGCAGTATCAACAGTTGCAGGGAGATAGCTAATGGCTGAGATAACTTTGGTCGAGGCTGTCACCCAGGCTCTGGCTTACGAGATGCAAGCAGACCCGATGGTGGTTCTATTTGGTGAAGATGTTGGTCTGAACGGTGGCGTATTTCGCTCTACCGAGGGGTTGCAGGCCAGATTTGGCCGGGACCGGGTGATGGACACCCCCTTAGCCGAGACCATGATTGCCGGAATGGCTGTCGGTATGGCGGTGCAGGGACTGCGACCGGTGGCCGAATTCCAGTTTATGGGTTTTATCTATCCCGGTCTCGATCAGATCCTCAGCCACGCCTCGCGCTATCGCAATCGCACTCGCGGCCGCCTCTCCTGCCCGATTGTCTACCGGGCCCCCTATGGAGGTGGAATCCATGCACCGGAGCATCACTCTGAGAGCACTGAGGCCCTGTTCGCCCATATTCCAGGTCTGCGCCTTGTGGTGCCCTCCTCTCCTGCACGGGCCTACGGTTTACTATTGGCGGCAATTAGAGACCCGGACCCGGTAATTTTCCTGGAACCCAAACGTATTTACCGAGCCGTTCGCCAGGAAGTGCCCGACACTGGCGAGGCTCTGCCACTGGATCGCGCCTTTGTGTTGCGGGAAGGCCGCGATATTACGCTTATCGCCTGGGGCGCTTCCCTCAAAGAGACCCTGCAAGCCGCAGAGCAGCTCGCAGAGGAAGGGGTAGAGGCTGAGGTTATCGACCCGGCCACTCTGAAACCCCTGGATATCCACACGGTAATAGACTCCCTGGAGAAAACCGGGTGCTGTGTCGTTGTGCACGAGGCGGCCAGGTTCTGTGGCCTGGGTGCCGAGTTGGTCGCACAGATTAATGAGTATGCCTTCGATCTTTTAAAGGCACCGGTACAGAGGGTGACCGGTTTCGATACGGTGATGCCCTACTATCAACTGGAGGATGAGTATCTACCCGGAGTGCCGCGTATTTTGTCGGCCGTACAGGAAGTGCTGGACTACGCCAACGGAGGGCCACAATGAAGACTTTTACCCTTCCGGATCTCGGCGAAGGTCTGCCCGATGCGGTAGTGCGGGAGTGGCATGTCAAAGAGGGAGACACCATAGCCGCCCATGAAACTCTGGTGACAGTGGAAACCGCTAAGGCCTTGGTGGAAGTGCCGGCTCCTTGGGGCGGCACTATTGAGAAGCTATTTGCGGCAGTGGATGAGACTGTGAATGTTGGCGATCCCCTGGTGGGATTTATGGCCGAGGGAGAAGTCGCAGTTGAAAGCCCGCCCACTAAAGCTGAAGAATCGGAACAAGAGATTAGTCCTCGGGCCGACAGCGGCACGGTGGTGGGAAAAATAGAGCAAGGGCAAGGTGTGTTGGGGGCTGAGCGGGGGCCGGAGGTGGGCTTGAAGCGACTGGCCACCCCGAGAGTACGGGCCCTGGCCAGGCGTTTGGGGGTAGATTTACAGTCAATATCACCTGCGGGTGCAATGGTAACGGAAGCTCAGGTACGCACTGCGGCGGGGCCGGGAGCAAAGGCCAAAACTGTGGCGAAGGGGCAGCATCCATCACCTGCCCGCGCTTCTGCCGAACAAACTACAGCCGTTGCACCCCAATTCGACTCTGAGTCTGAAGTCATGACGCCTGCACGTCGCGCAATGGGTTTGTCCATGAGCCGAGCGCGGGATGAGGTAAAGCAGATAACGCTGTGTGACGATGCGGATATTTCCAACTGGTGGGGTAGTGCTCCGGCGCTGCTGCGATTGATTCGTGCAGTACAGGAAGCTTGTGAGGCGGAACCTACCCTCAATGCCCTGTATCAGGATGATAAGCTGGCGCCGCAGGGCAGTATCAATATTGGCTTGGCAGTGGACTCTCCGCGAGGGCTCTATGTGCCGGTACTCAGGGATGTTGCCCAGCGTACTGATGAAGATCTGCTCCAGCAGGTGGCGGACTTTAAACACCAGGCCCGCGAGACCGGGATCGCCCAGCGAGACCTCCAGGGGGCAAGCATACTTCTCTCCAACTTCGGCTCCATAGCCGGTCGTTATGCCACTCCGGTAGTCATGCCGCCCACTGTTGCCATTGTCGGTGCCGGGCGGGTGTGCCAGGGAGTTGTGGTGGTAAATCGATGGCCCGCACTTCGCCCCCTACTCCCTCTCTCTATCAGTGCCGATCACCGGGCCGTTACCGGTGGAGAGTTGGCGCGCTTTCTTCAGACAATGTTGGAAACTTTGTCTCTCTAGCAGACAGTCTGAGTGAGTCCTATACCGGTATCTAATCTGTTGAGTAGTGGTTGTTGATAAAAGTTGTGGGAACTTTAGTTTCGTTTTGCTATCTTTAAGTTTCGAAATGAAACTTATCTGCCTATGTCCAAACGTAACACCCAACAGCGCCGCCACGGTATTCTCCACTTGCTAAATGAAGTAGGAGAGACCACTGTCGAGCAATTGGCGCGGCAGTTCGGAACTTCGGAAGTTACGATTCGAAAGGATCTGACGGCAATGGAAAATCACGGCTTGTTGCTGCGCCGCCACGGTGGTGCTATCCCTGTGCCGAGGGAGTTGGTCAATGAAGAAGGGCCCTCAGGGAGCAAGCGGGCCATTGGCCGAGCCGCTGCTGAGCTGATACCGGATCACCATCGAATTGTGATCGATTACGGTCGCACCACGGCGGCAATGATTCCTGAGCTTGAAAGCAAGCGTGGCCTTGTGGTGATGACCAACTCGCTGCATGTGGCCAATGCACTGCGTGAACTTGAAAACGAACCGACGCTGTTGATGACCGGAGGCACCTGGGACCCACACTTTGAGGCCTTCCAGGGGCAGGTTGCAGAACAGGTACTGAGAGGGTACGACTTCGATCGCGCTTTTATTGGTGCCGATGGAATCGATTTGCAACGCGGCACCTGTACATTTAATGAACAAATTGGCCTATCCCGTGTAATGGCGGAAGTTGCGCGGGAAGTGGTTGTACTGGCGGAATCCAGTAAAGTGGGGAAGCGGATTCCCAATCTGGAATTGTCCTGGGAGCAGGTCGATATCCTGGTAACTGATGATGGCCTGGCGGATGCCGTGGGCCAAAAACTGGAGCAGCTGGGTATCCAGCTCATTTGTGCCGCTGAAGATGGGAGCAGAGGCTCTCAGCCTGAAATGTTAATGGGCGGCGAGACTCCCGGGTTAATGAGGAAATAATTATGTGCGGAATCGTAGGTGCGCTGGCACAGCGCAATGTGACGGGGATTCTTCTGGAAGGGCTGCGCCGCTTGGAGTATCGCGGTTACGACTCAGCCGGAGTCTGCTTAAGCAGTGGAGATGGCCAGCTGCAATTGCGCAAAAGCCTGGGCAAGGTCGCAGATTTGGAGGCCAAATTAAGTGAGGAGAGCGCCGAGGGCCATATTGGCATTGCCCATACCCGTTGGGCTACCCACGGTGTTCCCTCCGATGAAAATGCCCATCCCCATCTGTCAGGCCATATCGCTCTGGTTCACAACGGCATTATCGAAAACCATCAGGAATTGCGTTCAGAGCTTCAGGGAAAAGGTTATGAGTTTGAGTCTGAAACCGATACTGAAGTTGTGGTTCACCTTATTCACTCATTAAGTTCTGAGGGCCGCAGCCTGGTCGACTCTGTGACTGAAGCCACGCATATTCTGGAAGGTGCCTACGCCCTCGCGGTTGTTAGTCATGAAGAGCCAGAAGTTTTGGCCTGTGCACGCTCTGGTAGTCCCCTGGTCCTGGGGGTGGGTATTGAAGAGAACTTTATTGCCTCTGACCCTATGGCCCTGCGCCAGGTGACTGATCGCTTTATATTCCTCGAAGAGGGCGATGTGGCGGAAGTGCGTCGCGGTGGCATCGCAGTTCGAGACAAGTTAGGAGAGGAAGTCAGTCGCCCGGTGCACAAGCTGACCGGCGGTCATGAAGCTACCGATAAAGGGCGCTACCGCCACTTTATGCAGAAAGAGATTTTCGAGCAGCCCCAGGTGGTCGCAGCCACTCTGGCGGGCCGTATCGGTGAGCGCTCGGTGTTGGCCCAGGCCCTTGGTGCCCGCGCCCAGGAGATTTTGCCCAAGGTGCAGCAGGTACAGATAGTAGCCTGTGGCACCAGTTACCATGCGGGAATGGTAGCCCGCTATTGGCTGGAGGACTGGGCCGGTATTCCCTGCTCGGTGGAGGTGGCCAGTGAACTGCGCTACCGCAAGAAAGTGGTGCGCCCGGGAACCCTGTTTGTGAGTATTTCCCAATCCGGGGAAACTGCCGATACCCTCGCCGCCCTGCGCCAGGGCAAGGACCTGGGCTACCTGGCCTCCATGACCATCTGCAATGTGCCCAACAGTTCATTGGTGCGAGAATCTGAGCTATCGCTAATGACTGAGGCGGGCCCTGAGATTGGTGTGGCCTCGACCAAGGCCTTTACGACCCAATTGGTAGCATTACAACTGTTCTGTATCGCCCTCGCCAAGGTCAACGGCCTGTCGGCGGAGCGTGAAGCCGAGCTGGTCAGTGCCTTGCACCAGTTACCTGAGCTAATGGAGAGTTTTACCGGTCTGGATAAGGTGGTTAAAAACACCAGCAAGGCCTTTGCAGAGAAGAACCACGCGCTTTTCTTAGGGCGTGGTGTCGAATTCCCCATTGCTCTGGAGGGCGCTCTAAAGCTGAAGGAAATTTCCTATATCCACGCGGAGGCCTATCCCGCCGGCGAATTGAAGCATGGCCCCCTGGCACTGGTGGACGGCGATATGCCCGTGGTTGTCGTTGCCCCCAATGATGAGCTGCTGGAAAAACTCAAATCCAATTTGCAGGAAGTGCGTGCACGGGGTGGGCAACTGTTTGTTTTCGCCAGCCCCAAGGCCGGATTTACCAGTGAAGAAGGTATTACCGTGGTGGAAGTTCCAGATTCCCCAGAGAGTCTGGCGCCGATTCTCTACACCGTGCCGCTGCAGCTATTGAGTTACCATGTGGCGTTGCTGAAAGGTACTGATGTGGATCAACCCAGAAACCTGGCTAAATCAGTCACGGTTGAATAACTGTTCACCTGCCGCAAAAGGTTTATGCACAAGCGAGTAAAGCTGTGTGAATTTACTACCTCTGATAGCGTCACCCTGCGCTATCTAGAGGCCGGCAGCGGCCCCATATTATTGATGCTACACGGCTGGTCCCAGGGGGCGGTGTTGTATAAACATCAGCTTGCTGGGCTCAGCGATCAGTTTCGTGTGATCGCGCTGGATATGCGTGGTCATGGTCAGTCTGACAAGCCCAATCATGGCTATCGAATTTCCCGCCTCGCCAAGGACTTGCAAGAGCTGATCTCAAGTCTGCAACAGGAACCCCTTCATTTACTCGGCCACTCCGCCGGCTGCTCGGTGATATGGAGCTACCTGGAAATGTTTGGTGGGGATAGGGTCAGTGCACTAGTGCTAATCGATGAACCCCCCTGTCTACTGGCAGATCCCGCCTGGAGTGAAGCGGAGCGATTGGCAGCTGGAGGCATACTGACCCCGGAGAGCCTCTTCCAGTTTGTGGATAACTTGGTTGGAAAAAAAGGTGCTGAGGCCACCCGCCAAATTCTTATGTCTATGGTCACGCCTTTAATGGGGAAAACCCAACGGGATGAGCTGGTTGCGGTTAACCTGCAGTGTCCCCGTCGCTGGGCTGCAAAGCTTTTTGTGGATAACGTAACAAAGGACTGGCGGGATTTTATCCCCAGGATTGATAAGCCGACGCTAGTGGCTTTCGGTCGTGCCAGTCCACACCCAGTAGAGTGCCAGCAGTGGATTCACCAGCAAGTTGCGGGTTCCAGGCTTGAGATCTTTGATGTGGCGGAAGGAGGAAGCCATTTCCTGTTTCTGGAAGCAGCGCAAAGATTTAATGCCTTGGTGAGTAAATTTCTTCTCAAGTTTTCCACAGATAGCCATTTCCCCGTTCCCTAGTTCAGCTTTGTGGATAACTGTGGATAGAGTTATCCATAGTTACTGGAATTTAAAAAAATAATTGAAACAGCTTCTGCGAGAAGGCAGTTTTTCCTGTGGATATTCCTTTTTAAGATACCTTCACACTAGTTACCCCATTTGGAAAAGGATAAAACTGATGATGAAGGCCGTCGGTTATCAACAGTCTCTGCCAAGCAGTGATAAAGAAGCGCTACAGGATATAACCCTCCCCATACCGCAAGTCTCCGGCCAGGATCTGCTTGTAGAAGTACAGGCCGTTTCAGTTAACCCGGTAGATACTAAGGTGAGGCAGCGGGCCAGCCCGGATACCGGTCAGTGGAAGGTACTTGGCTGGGATGCTGTGGGCATAGTGAAAGCGGTAGGCCCGGAAGCGGGACTCTTTAAGGTTGGCGATAGGGTTTGGTATGCGGGCGATATCTCCCGTTCGGGCAGCAATGCCCAGTACCAGCTGGTGGATGAGAGAATCGTTGGTACTGCCCCCAAGACGGTTGGCTGTGCCGAGGCAGCGGCGCTGCCTCTCACTGCGATTACCGCTTGGGAAATGCTATTCGACCGCCTGCAAGTTGCGGTGGGTAAAGGGGCAAACAACAAGTCACTGCTGATCATTGGTGCCGCTGGTGGCGTAGGTTCGATTATGGTCCAGTTGGCCCGTCGTCTGACCAATTTGACTGTGATAGGTACTGCCTCCCGCCCCGAAACCAAAAGCTGGCTTGAAGAGCTTGGAAGCCACCATGTGATCAATCATCGGCAGTCTCTTAGCGAACAGTTAAGTCGCGAGGGTATCGATGGCGTCGACTATGTTGTTAGCCTCACTAATACCGAAGAGCACTTGACGGAAATTATCAAAAGTATCAGACCTCAAGGCAAGTTTGGTTTGATTGACGACCCCGCCTCCTTGGATGTTATGGCACTGAAGCAGAAGAGTCTGTCCCTGCACTGGGAGTTTATGTTTACTCGCGCGCTGTTTTCTACCGAGGATATGGTTGCCCAGCATGTTCTGTTGAATGAACTTGCGGAATTAATTGACCAGGGATTAATTAAAACCACTATGGGGCAGAATTTTGGGAAAATAAATGCAAATAACCTTTTAAAAGCACATCAGCTTATCGAATCCCAGGCTGTAAAAGGAAAGATAGTCCTGGAAGGTTTTTGATAGAGTAAACTCTCTCCTACTCAGAGTCATATCTATGACATCTGGGTGGGAATTTACTTTGAGTAAACAGTCCTAATTATTCAGTAAAAGAAACTAAGTGCAAGATACTAATTTTTCATTATTTGGCAGTAAATTTTTGCTTATATTTCTACCGCGCGAAAATAAACTGATAGAAAAGACATCAAAGTCACTTTTATATTTTTCCGCATTAAGCAGTCACCATTTTATTAAGTTATTAATCCTCGCATAGAAAATAAAAGTCATGCTATAACCATGCCTCGGCATTTTCCAAAGATGAGAGGGCCGCTAGGTGGCTACAACAGAAAAAAATAAAACAAAAACCGGTATTGATGCTGCTGTTATGAATGGCGACATCAATATGTTGCTTGGCGAGCCAACCCAGCCGCCAGAACAAGTTCGTGAAGAGCGTAAGAGGAAGCTGACGGCGGCTTTTCGGCTGTTTGGAAAATTTGGTTTTGATGAAGGCGTAGCCGGTCATATCACTGTCCGTGACCCGGAATATGACGATCATTTTTGGGTCAACCCCATGGGGGTTTCCTTTAAACAGATGACGATGTCACAACTGTTGCTGGTCAATCATCAAGGAGAGGTGGTTGAGGGGGATGGTTACCTTAATGGCGCAGCCTTTACTATTCATTCTCACATCCATAAAACCCGCCCGGATGTGGTAGCCGCTGCGCACGCTCATTCCCTTTATGGGAAAAGTTGGTCTACTCTCGGGCGCCTTCTGGATCCCATTACCCAGGATGCTTGTGCCTTTTATCAGGACCACGGTTTGTTGGATACTTTTTCCGGCGTGGTATTGGAAATGGGAGAAGGTGCGGCCCTTGCTAAAGCCTTGGGTAACCACAAAGCACTGATATTGCAGAATCACGGCTTACTGACGGTGGGTAAATCCGTTGATGAAGCTGCCTGGTGGTATATCACTATGGAAAAAAGCTGCCAGGCTCAGTTACTGGCGGAAGCAGCTGGGCAGCCTATTTTGATCGATCCAGAGGTGGCAATACGAACCCGGGCGGTTGTGGGAACTGAACTGGCGGGATTATTTAGCTTTCAGCCTCTTTACAATGTAATTACAAAAGAACAGCCGGATATGTTTGAGTAAAGAAACTCCAAAAACTCTGCCAAATTTGCAGAGTAATTTTTTGGAGCGCTGCAAAGCGCCGGCACTTTTTCTCAGAATTTATTCCCTGTTTTCTATTCTCGCATAAACTTCCTGATATTGAGTGAGCAGCAATAGTTGCTCGATAGAGATCTATTTCAATAAGGCGTCACAGGGAACTGTAGCGAGTAATGCACTATCTGGTTATTGCGCTGGTGCTGTTGTTAGTTGTGGCCATTACCCTGGTTATTGCGCGCCTGTTGCCTTTACCTATTCCACTGCCTCTATTGCAAATTGCTGCGGGAGCAATACTGGGTAGCTTTTTGGGAATAGAAATACCCCTCGAGCCAGAAATTTTTTTCCTGCTGTTTGTTCCGCCCTTATTGTTTATTGCCGGTTGGCGAATACCGAAAGGCGCCCTGTTTCGTGATATCGGTGCCATTGTTACCTTGGCTATTGGCTTGGTGCTTTTTACCGTTGTGGGTATGGGATATTTTATTTCCTGGTTGGTGCCTGTCATGCCACTGGCGGTGGCTTTTGCAGTAGCGGCAATTTTGGCACCGACCGATCCCGTGGCGGTATCGGTGGTCCACGGTGGAACTTCTATGCCACCACGGCTGGAGCATATCCTCGCCGGAGAGTCCCTGTTTAATGATGCCTCGGGATTGGATATTTTCCGTTTTGCAGTGATTGCTGCCCTCACCGGGACCTTTTCATTTCCCCACGCACTGGCTGGTTTTTTCTGGGTCGCTATCGGCGGTGTGGTTATTGGTGCTGGAGCGGCATTTGCCTGTGGATATATTTTGCGTCTGCTGGTCAGAATTGGCGGTGAGGACACTACTGTACAAGTTCTAGTGAGCTTATTAGTGCCCTTTGCGGCATATATCGCCGCCCATACTTTACAGGTATCGGGTATTTTGGCGGCTGCCAGTGCTGGAATTGCGACTCACTATACCACCTTACACGGCGCGGAAATGTCGACTACACGGATGGACCGCCGTGCAGTATGGAAAACAGTACAAGCAGTTCTTGACGGTATTATTTTTGTTTTGTTGGGAGAGCAATTGGTTCGAATTACCGGAGCGGATTTCTCCGGCGCGCGCCACACTGGTGACTTAACAATTATTTTTTATGTCCTGGCAATATTTGTTGTACTACTTCTCCTGAGATTTGTGTGGGTATGGGTCTCCCTATATCTCTCACGTTTTGGGCAGAAAGTAGAATCTTTTGGTACCCATTTTTTATTGGTTAGCGTGTTGACCATCGCCGGGGTAAGAGGGGCGATTACATTGGCGGGAGCCTTTTCCCTTCCCCTCGCTATGACAGATGGAAAGCCGTTGCCCGGCCGTGATTTAGCCCTGATTATTGCAATGGGCGTTATCTTGCTTTCCTTATTGCTGGCAAGTTTTTTATTGCCTGTTCTATTGCGCCGTTTACCCGAAGCCCCCAATTTTGCCGCTATTGGTGATGAAAAAGGTGCGCGAATATCTGCTGCCACAGCGGCAGTGAATCAGCTGATGAATATGCGTCATGATATTGATCGAGGCGAAAAAGATCGCGATCTTGCTTTTGAGGCGGTGGATCACCTTTTGGCGATTTATCGGCGGCGCATAACCCTAGGAGAAGATGAAAGCGAGGATATTATCTGGATGCGTTCCAGGGTTGAGCGTCATTATCACCTTGCCGCACTTTCTGCTGAGCGCGAACAACTGTTGGAATTGCGAGTCTCCAGGAAGATTGATGATGAACTCCACCGCAAATTGGTTTTGGAGGTTGATCTGGTAGAGGCGAGCTTAATTAATAAAGAATAAATTTTCTCTTGTAATAGACACGCTTAAATTGGTGAAAACTTGATATGGAGTTTGTAGAGCTGTGTTCAGTTAATGGGGTTTCCCTTTTTCAGAAAAGAAAAATAGACAGTCCCCAGCGCGAGCCCCTGGGTAATTACTCAATCCCCTATCCCGCCAAGCAGGTGCAGTTCCGGGAGTTTAGTGAGGGACAGCGTTTTGATTGGCACTGTGCCCCGCAGGCGCAGTTTATTCTTTATCTTGAAGGCAGGGTGAAGCTCACAACCAGCTCCGGTGAACAATATACCTTTGCTCCCGGAGATATCTTATTAGCCAATGATTTGCACGGAGAGGGACATATCAGCGAGAGTCTGAGTCCTGGCAGGGCTGCCATTGTCGTGCTTAATGACAACCCCTAGGGCCAATAACCGGCTTACTGTTTTTCCATCTCGGGCTTGGCTTCTTCCCAGTAGTGATCCAGATGCAGGTCCTTGTCGCGGCGGTCTTGTTGTAACGCCTGTAAAAGCTGCTCGCGATAGATTCGGCTTTGTGCAATATGCTGGGACTCATCGCGCCAGTAGGGGAAAAGTGCCTCCAGCATACGCTGGTCGTGCTGCTTGAACTTCAAGGCGGCGCGGCGCGCCTGTATGGGACTGAGCCCCAATAGTTCCAGCGCCTTTTCGCCGATGGTCAGGGCCGAGTCCACGGTCTCGCGGAAGATATAGCGGACCCCGGCTTCCATCAAAGCATATTGGTGCATACGGTTGCGGGCCCGGGCGAGGATGGTCACATTGGGGAAGTGTTTTTGCAGCTGGGCCACAATTTCCAAACAGGCGGCCTGGTCGCTCAAGGTCAGGATAACCAGCTTTGCATTTTGGGCTCCGGCGGCGCGCAGTAGATCCTCTCGCGAGGCATCTCCGTAGTAAGCCTTGATACCATAGCGGCGCACCAGGTCCAGTTGTTCTGCATTGCGTTCGAGTAAAGTGGTATTGAAACCGCAGGCATTTAGAAGTCGCCCGGCGATCTGCCCGAAGCGCCCGTAACCAATAATGATTACCGGAGAGCCGGAATCCACAGGCGGTGATGTATCTATGTTGGCGGGAACCTCTGGGCCGGTGACAAACCGCGGCTGGATAAACTGTTCGTAGATCAGCAGCAGCACTGGTGTCAGGGCCATGGTCAGAGCAATTTGAGCTACTAACAGGTTGCCGATGTCCGCACTCAGGACCTGAAGCTGGGTAGAGAACGCTACCAATACAAAACCGAATTCACCGGCTTGCGCCAATGACAGAGCGAACAACCAATCCTCGCCCTTTGACATTCGCAAGGTGCGCGCCAGGGCAAACAGCACGGTAAATTTAACCAGCACCAACGCCAATGCTAATCCGATAAGCACCAGCGGGTTGTCCGCGATCAGGGAGAAATTCAGGCTGGCACCCACGGCGATAAAGAAGAGACCCAACAGCAGGCCCTTAAAAGGCTGTATATCCGCTTCCAGCTCATGGCGGAACTCGCTCTCGGCCAGCAGTACCCCGGCGAGGAAAGTACCCAGTGCCGGCGATAGGTCCAGCCAGGTCATTACCGCAGCTGCGGCAAATACGATCAGTAGCGCGCTCACGGTAAACAGTTCGCGCACTTGGCTGCCTGCCATTAGACGTAGTAAGGGACCGAGGAGGTAACGTCCGGCGAAAATAAAAGCCAGCATGGTGCCGATAACTGCCGATGCGTAATACCAACCACTCAAGCCACTTTCATGGGGGCTGGCAGCGGTACCTGCCAGCAGTGGCAATAGCGCGAGGATGGGAATAACAGCGATATCCTGGAACAAAAGTACCGCAAATGCAGCGCGCCCGCCCTGGCTTTTCAGCAGGCCCTTTTCACTGAGGGATTGCAATACAATCGCAGTTGAGGATAGTGCCAGGATCAGCCCAATAGCTACCGATGAGCGCCAATCCATCTCAGAAAAGGCGAGAACCAATCCAGCGATGGCCGCAGCGGAAAACAGTAGTTGGGCACTGCCGGTGCCGAGGATAGCACCGCGCATTTTCCACAATTTCTTCGGCTGCAGCTCCAGGCCGATCAGGAACAGCATGAGTGCAACACCAAACTCGGCAACGTGCATTTCATCGCTGGCATCGCCGACCAGGCCTAGGGCACTTGGGCCAATGGCCACACCGGCGAGTAAGTAACCGAGGACTGAGCCCAAGCCCAGGCGTGTGGCAATGGGTACCGCAATCACTGCGGCAGCCATGAAAATTACTGCCTCAATAAGGAAGCCGGAGTGTTCCATTTAATCGTTATCGCTATTTGGCTGTCGGTTGCTGGGGCTCGTCGCGTTCGGGCTCAGAAAACTCCCGGCTGCGACGAATCAATGGCGCTATGGTAGAGCCCTGTACGACGATAGAAAAGAGCACCACGCCATAGGTCATGACCACCCACAGGTAGCGAAGGTCCTGTCCCTGGACGAAGGCACTGCCGGCGGGAATAGACATCGCCAGCGCCAATGCCAGACCACCTTTCAGCCCTCCCCAGATCAAAATCCGGTTGGTATAGGGGTGGTACTTGCGGCGACTTTTTAAATACAGGAAGGGTATGCCGACAGCGAAAACCCGGGCGGTAAGAACAATGACAATGCCCACTGCCATCAGCAGGTAGTCGGAAGGGCGCAGGTCGATTGTAATCAGGAACAGGCCCACCAGCAGGAAGAGCAAACCGTTGAGGAAGTCCTCGGTGATGCTCCAGAAATTATCCAGCTCGTGTTGGCTCACCCGGGAAAAGCCGCGCTCTCGGGTAAAGTTGCCAATAATAATACCACTCACCACCATTGCCAGGGCGCCGGAGACCCCGAGTACATTGGCCAGGGAAAAACCGGCAGTGGGAATAACCATGGTCAGCATCAATTCCAGGCTGTGATCATTGGTACAACAAATAGCCCAGTGGAAAACGCCACCAATGATCAGTCCCAGCAATATGCCCCCCAGTGCCTCGATGGCGAATAGCTCAGCCACTGCCGGTACCGTAGGTTGGCCGCCTTCGAAAGCGAGTGCGTAAATCACCGCGAAGATCACGATACCGAAGCCATCGTTGAACAGGGACTCACCTTCCACCTGAATGGAAACCTGCTCCGGGGCCTTCAGGTTTTTCATAATTGCCAGTACGGCGATAGGGTCGGTGGGAGAGATCAATGCACCAAATAACAGGCAGTAAACAAAAGCCACCGGCATATTGATCAGCATCAGGAACCAGTAAAGAAGGGCCCCGACCACAAAGGTGGAAATGAGGGTACCGACAATGGCGAGAAGACCGATCTCCAGTTTCTGGTTGCGCAGCTCCAACAGATCGATATGCAAACTGCCGGCAAAAAGCAGAAACCCGAGCATTCCCTTGAGCAGAATATCCTCAAGGTTGAGCAGCGGCAGAAGCTGATCTGCCCAGGTGCGCAACTCCACCACCCCCAACTTTCCCAGGGCGGTGACCAATAGTGATAGGGCCAGGGCACCGGCGGTAATAGCGATCGTGGTTTGGGCGCGCAATACGTATTGGTTCAAGAAGCCCAGAAAAACTGATACGGCGGCAAGAAAACAAAAGGTGTAATAAACTTCCATGCCGTGTGTGGACTCCAGCGCTGAAATATTCTCGGATGGTTTAATGCCATTTTGGGGAGCGCCCCGGCGGCAATTTATATGATGGTGAGTGTGCCGTTATTGTAGTCGTGCAGAGGCTGCTCGATTTCCCTTGGAGTGGATCTAGGGCAACAGGATTACACCGGGGCGGGCCGCGCAGGCACAAGCGGCCAACTCCCTTTTATATGGGCGCGCAATTGTAGCGGCTCTAGGGCGCCACACAACTGCATTTTTCAGTTTTGCGCTCAAACGGATCGACTTCCCCTACCCACTAAAATTCATTAATGCCTTAGCTTTTTAAACATTACGTCATTACTTTCTAACTGCCAATTAGTAGATTCCTACTGACTATTGAAAATAAAAAGGATGATTATCACGCCAATCTAGTGGTTTTTATCCCTCCTGAGTAAAGGCAGCTACCGACTATCTCATGAATTTTCACGACAGTGTCTACACTGGTTGATAGTCCATACCCATAAATGCGCAATTGAGGAAGTAGTAGTGAAGCATTCGATGTTGTGCGACACCTCAAAGCTGATCGGTCGGGTACTGATGTCGCTGATCTTTATATTTGCCGGCTGGAATAAAATTGGCGGCTACGAAATGACAGAGGCCTTTATGGTTTCCATGGGGATACCCGGCTTCATTTTGCCCCTAGTCATCGTTATTGAGTTGGTGGGAGGACTCGCGGTGTTACTGGGGATATTCACCCGGATTTCTGCTTTTGTCCTTTTCCTGTTCTGTCTCGCTTCGGCCTTCCTGGTACACCTGTCCCCTGGTGATGCAACAGAAATGACCAGCTTTATGAAAAATATCACGATTGCCGGTGGTTTCCTGATTCTGACCTGTGCCGGTGCCGGTCGCTTTAGCCTGGACCATTGGATACGCGGTAAGTAGATTTCAGCAACAGTTGTAGAGAGGAATTGAAGCCAGTTTCAGTCGAGCTTCAGTGGGGAGAAATTAGCCGGGCCTATACTGCCTGGATACAGGTAATGACTCTACAGGATTACCATGAAGCTTTTTTATGCACCAGGTGTTTGCTCTCTATCGCCTCATATTGTCGCTTGTGAAGCAGGGATCAATCTGGGCCTGCAAAAGGTCAATCTAAAAACCCATGAGCTGGAAAACGGCGACGACTTTACAAGGATTAGTCCTAAAGGGTACGTGCCGGCACTGCAACTGGAAGGCGGAGAAGTACTGACAGAAGGTCCGGCAATCGTCCAGTTTTTGGCGGAGCAAAAGCCCGACGCGCAACTGGCGCCACCAGTGGGCACCCTGGCCCATTACCGGCTTCTCGAATGGCTCAACTTCCTCAGTGCTGAAGTCCACAAGCTATTCAAACCACTGTTTTGGCATGGTACAGAAGAAGAACAGGAGGATTCCCGGGTTAGGCTTATCCGCTGGTTTGACTATATCGAAGGACAGCTTGATAAAGACTACTTAATGGGAGACGGTTTCACGGTTGCCGATGCCTACCTGTATGTTCTCTCTCGCTGGCTGAAACATCAGCAGTTTGATATGCCCCGGTGGCCCCGGCTTCAAGCATTCCAAAAGAGAATGGAAGAAAGGCCCGCAGTGCAGCGGGCGCTTCAGGAGGAAAGTTTAGAGCCGGTGTAAAGAGCTGTCGTTAACGCGGGGTAAAGCGCCGGGTCGCAGGGATATCGGACTCGATCGGTTGGCGAACCTTCGCGACAAATAGTGCAGAGAGTAGTGCCACAAAAGCACAGCCCGCCATAGATCCTGCAATAGGTGTCAGGGTTCCGGTGTGCAGGCTGCTCGCCAGTCCACCCAGTATCCCCCCGGTAATAAACAGAGCGGCGCCGTATAGCGCGTTGGCACTACCGCTGATTTTGGGGAAGAACTCCAAATAACAGGCGGCGGCATTGGGGCCGGTAATACCGATACAGCTCATCACCAGTACCAGGGGAATCATCCACAGGGTCAGTTCTTTGACTCCCGTCATAGTTCCCAGCAGCAGCAGGCCGCAACCCAACAGCTGCAACACAATACCCGCCAGCAGGATATTGCGCGGCTCAAAAAAGTTCAGTAAGCGGATATTCACCTGAACCATGCAAATTAGCCCGAGCACGCAGATACCAAAAAACAGTGGGAACTGATTCGCGCTAACACCGAAGTAATCCATAAACACAAAGGGCGCGGTGGTGATGTAGATAAACATCGAACCGCTGACACAGGCCTGTGCAATCAGGAACCCAATAGCGCGGGGATTGCGCAAAACCTGGCCGTAGCTGCCCACGAGAGACTTTAGCGGCATCATCTGGCGGCGTGCGCGGGTAAAGCGGGAGACGGTCTCTGGTAGCAGCAACTGTACTAGTACGAGCATTGCAAGAGCGTACAGTAACAAAAAGACGAAAATACTTTGCCAGCCGCCAACGGCTAGTAGTGCAGAGCCGATCACCGGGGCGATCAGCGGTGCAATCAGCATGATGGTGCTAATCAGGGAAATAATTTTTGCCGCCTCGCGGCCACTGTGTAGGTCGCGCACAATTGCAGCACAGATTACTGTGGCAAAGCCGCCGCCAACTGCCTGGCAGAAGCGCAGGATAATCAGTTGGTCTACATGGTCGGTAAACAGGACTAACAGGGAGCTGGCTATATAGATACTGAGGCCGATAGTTCCTACAAGGCGCCGTCCCCAGCGATCTGATAATGGTCCGCCAAACAGTTGTCCGAGGGCAAAGCCCAGCAGAAAACTGGACACTGAGTACTGCATCCGCTCGACTTCTGTATCCAGGGCCGCCGCCATCGCCGGAATGGCCGGCAGGTAGCTGTCGATGGAAAAAGGTGTCAGAGAAACGAGTGCGGCCAGCCACACCACTAGCCAGCGCGGGGCTTTCTCGTCCGGGTTAGAAGCGATGGATGTCATTATGTTGCTCAGGTACAGCCTGGAAGGATCTTCCCGGCAAAGCCCAATTGGCGGGAAATGGCTTTGGTAGAAACGGGCGGGCCCATTGTCCCTTGCCCGCTTTGGATATCAGGGAGTTTAGTGCTTGTCTTCCCGCAATGTGTACAGTCCCTGTTTCAGTTTCAACAGGTGCTCCTGTAGCTGAGGACCTTTGCGCTGGGCTACGCCGATAGCGAGAACATCGATTACCACCAGGTGGGCGATGCGCGAGGACAGCGGCGTATAGATCTCAATATCCTCTTCCACATCCACTTCCAGTGGGATGCTGGCTTGCTGTGCTACCGGCGAGCCGCTGGGTGCCAAACCAACCACCAGAGCGCCCTGCTCTTTTGCCATGCTCATGGAGCGAAGTAACGCCTTGGTGCGACCGCTCTGGGAGATAGCTACTACTACATCCCCCGCTTGCATGGACATGGCTGACATATTCTGGATGTGGTGGTCCGAGTGAGCAGCGGTGGCCAACTGTAGGCGGAAGAACTTGTGCTGGGCATCGGCGGCGACGGCACCGGAGGCACCAAAACCGAAGAATTCCACCCGCTTGGAAGCGGCCATCGCAGTGACAGCGGCCTCGAGGGCACGGTCGTCAATTCTATCGCGGACTTTCAGCAGGGTATCCACCGTGGAGTCGAAAACCTTGCGCTTGTACTCGGCAATGGTATCCGTTTCCGTAACCGCAATCTGGCCGAAGCTGGGGCTGGAAGCCAGCTGCTGCGCCAGGTTCAGCTTGAACTCCTGGAATCCGGAGCAGCCCACGGCGCGGCAAAAGCGCACCACGGTCGGTTCACTAACCTGGGCTTCAGTGGCCAGGTCGACGATGCGCATATGAATGATTTCATCGGGGTTGGCGAGAATATACTCCGCCACCTTGCGCTCTGATTTGCGCATGGATGACAGTTGTTCACTGATTCGTTGCGTTACTTCCGCCGGTTTCACAGGACTTCCTTCTCTATGCCAGATGGCGCAGTTTAGCCGCTGTGCCCTCCGCTGGCGAGCGACATTACATTGTCAGGCAGGGCAAAATCCTGTTTATTTACACAGGTCTTGTGCATCAGCTCTGGTACAATCTTCGCCCATGGACGTATCTCAGATTTTAGACCCCCTCAACGACGCCCAGCGCGAAGCAGTAGCTGCCGCGCCCGGCAATCAATTGGTTCTGGCCGGTGCCGGCTCGGGCAAGACCCGGGTGCTGGTACACCGCATCGCCTGGCTGATGCAGGTGGAGGGCGCCTCGCCCTACTCCATTATGGCGGTAACCTTTACCAACAAGGCGGCCCGCGAGATGCGCGCCCGTATCGAAGAGCTGCTGGGGGTGAATACCTTTGGCATGTGGGTGGGCACCTTCCACGGCCTGGCTCACCGCCTGCTCAAGGCTCACTGGCAAGAAGCCAAGTTGCCGCAGAACTTCCAGATCCTGGATTCCGACGACCAGCTACGCCTGATCAAGCGGGTACAGGCAGATCTGGGGCTGGATGATAAAAAGTGGTCACCGCGTGAAACCCAGTGGTGGATTGGCGCGCAGAAAGATGAAGGTCTGCGTCCGCAATATATCAATGCCGGCGCCGATCCCTGGTTGCAGACCATGGTGCGAATCTATTTCGCCTATGAAGAGGCCTGTCAGCGCGGTGGATTGGTGGATTTCGGCGAGCTGCTGCTGCGCGCCCACGAGCTCTGGCTCAATAACGACGCTATTCTGGCCCACTACCGCCGGCGCTTCCCCCATATCCTGGTGGATGAGTTCCAGGATACCAACACGATTCAATATGCCTGGTTGCGCTTACTCGCCGGTGAGCAGTGCCATATCACCGCCGTGGGTGACGATGACCAGTCTATCTACGGTTGGCGCGGTGCCAAGATCGAGAATATCCAGCACTTTTCCACAGACTTACGAGAAGTGCAGACGGTGCGACTGGAGCAGAACTACAGGTCCACCTCCACCATTCTAAATGCGGCAAATGCGGTGATCGCTAATAACAGTGGTCGCCTAGGCAAGGAGTTGTGGACCAAGGGTGAAGAGGGTGAGCCCATCGCCGTCTACGCGGCCTACAACGAACAGGATGAATCGCGCTTTATTGTCGAACGTATCAATGACTGGGTGCGCGACGGTAATCGCCGCGACAGCATCGCCATCCTCTACCGTTCCAATGCCCAATCCCGGGTACTTGAAGAGGGGCTTTTGCGCGAGCAGGTTCCCTACCGTATCTATGGCGGCCAGCGCTTCTACGAGCGCCTGGAAATCAAGAATGCCCTGTCTTATTTACGCCTGATTACCAACCGCGATGATGATACTGCGTTTGAACGGGTAGTGAATACGCCCACCCGTGGCATCGGTGCGCGCACTGTAGAGATGGTGCGTTCTTATGCCCGGGAGCAGGGCTGCTCCCTGTGGCAGGCGGCCAAGCTGATGTTGCAGCAACGGGTATTGGCTGCTCGCGCCGGCAATGCCCTGCAGAGCTTCCTGGACCTGATTAACCAGCTGGCAGCAAATGCAGAAGATAAAGAGTTGGATGCTATTGCTGAGGATGTGATCGAAAACAGCGGTTTGCTGGAGTTTCACGGCAAAGAGAAAGGCGAGAAAGGCCAAACACGGGTGGAGAACTTGCAGGAACTGGTCACTGCCTGTCGCGGCTTTACCGGTGCAGGCCTGCCCGAAGGAGAGGAAGATGAAGAGGAAATTCCGCTTCTTAACCAGTTCCTCGACAGCGCTGCCCTCGATGCCGGTGAAGGTCAGGCGGATGAGTTTGAGGATGCCGTCCAGCTGATGACCCTGCACTCCGCCAAAGGCTTGGAGTTTCCCCTGGTATTTATGGCGGGTGTGGAGGAAAACCTGTTCCCCCATAAGATGTCGGCGCAGGAGCCCGGCCGCATGGAGGAGGAGAGACGCCTCTGCTACGTGGGTATCACCCGCGCCATGCGCAAGCTATACATTACCTACGCGGAAAACCGGCGTCTGTTTGGCAGCGAAACCTATAACAGCCCTTCCCGCTTTATCGGCGAAATTCCACCTAATTTGGTGCAAGAAGTGCGCCTGAAGACCGAAATTTCCCGTCCTCTCTATCAGGCGGACTACGGCAAGGTAGGCCAGTTTTCCGACCCGGCGCCAGACTTCGATGATTTACCCCCGCTGGTCCTGGGCGGGCGAGTGGACCATGCCAAGTTTGGTGAAGGAACTGTCATTGAGTTTGAGGGAACGGGTCCTCGAATGCGGGTGCTGGTTAATTTTGACGATGTTGGCGACAAGAGGCTGATACTTTCAATGGCCAAGTTGCAGCCGCTTTAAGTGATGGCTTGAGCTGGCACTAAGCATTAAATACTGAGTGCCAGAGCATGTCGGTACTGAGAAGCATGCAGAATTGAAAGTTAGATAGTGGTGAATGGATTCCAGCGATAGCGGGAATCCATTCAAAATACCAGGGTCAGATCACAGAGGACTTCCCCTGAAGACCTAAGTTGGCGACCAAAGCGTCTGCCGATAATTTGTACAATACAAAAATAACGATAAATTAGTAGCAATGAAAAAACTCAATTGGTACCCGGCTATCATTCTCGGGCTCTTAGCCCTGCTCGCCATTACCTTCGCCGCCCTGGTAGCTTCCCGTGCAGCGATGGGCCCTGCCCAGCACTTTTCCGCAGAGGGCAATAAAGAGTTGTTCGAGTGGAAATTAGTTACTACCTGGCCCAAGAATTTCCCTGGCCTCGGCAGTGCGCCGGAGCGTTTTGCCAAGAAAGTCGAGGCGATGTCAGCCGGGCGTCTCAGGATCAAAGTGTACGGTGCCGGTGAGTTGGTACCTGCCCTGGGCGTATTTGGTGCTGTATCGGAAGGCGCCGCGCAGATGGGACACGGTGCTGCCTATTACTGGAAAGGCAAGGTGCCCGCTGCCCAGTTTTTTACTGCGGTGCCTTTTGGCTTGAATGCCCAGGAAATGAATGGTTGGTTACACCACGGTGGTGGTCTCGAACTCTGGGAGGAGATCTACGAGCCCTTTAACCTAATTCCACTTGCGGGGGGCTCCACCGGTGTGCAGATGGCGGGCTGGTTTAACAAACCGATTGAGTCGGTGAAGGATTTAAAGGGCCTAAAGATGCGTATTCCCGGCCTGGGTGGTGAGGTTTTAAACCGCGCAGGCGGCACTGCGGTGACCATTCCCGGTGGAGAACTCTATACCGCCCTCCAGACTGGAGTGATCGATGCTACCGAATGGGTGGGGCCCTACAACGATCTCGCTTTTGGTTTCCACCAGGTCGCTGAGTATTACTACTACCCCGGGTGGCATGAGCCGGGCTCTATCCTGGAATTTATCGTTAATAAAAAGGCGTTCAAAAAATTGCCTGCTGATTTGCAGGAAATAGTGCGGGTCGCCGCCCGTGAAGCTAACCAGGATATGCTGGACGAATACACGGCACGCAATAACCGGGCCCTCAAGGAGCTGGTAGAAGAGCACGGGGTAAAAGTGGAGCGCTTGCCGGAGGATGTTCTGTCTCACCTGAAGAAGATCAACAACGAAATTATGCAGGAGACGGCGCAGCAGGACCCGGAGTTTGCCCGTGTTTACAAAGCCTTTAAAGAATTTGAACGGGATGTGAAGCCCTACCACGAGATCAGTGAAGAGGCTTACTACCAGGCGAGAGAGTTAAAGGAAGATTAGCGCCCAACTACTGGGCCGATGATATTGCCGGCTGTGTTGCTCTACAGCCGGCGAACTCGAAACCTACAATCAGGGCAGCGGCCTGGTACGGCCGGCATCGTCGATAGCGACAAATACAAACTCACCCTCGGTGACCTTGACCTGCTCACCGGAATCCACCCGCGTCAGCCAAACCTCTACCATGGTGCGAATCGAGGAGCGCCCTTCTTCGATAGCCTCCGCATAGCAGCTGACTGTTGAGCCAACCGGAACCGGGCGCAGGAAAACCATGCTGCCCACTGCAACGGTTGTGACACGGCCGCGTGCCATGGTTTGTGCGAGAATGGCGCCAGCGAGGTCCATCTGCGACATCAGCCAACCGGCAAAAACATCCCCCTGCGGATTGGTATCGCGGGGCATAGCCAGGGTTTGCAGGGTTAGCGTGCCTGTGGGTTGCGGATCTTCATCGAGAGCTGACAGTGCGGACATCGGGTACTCACAGATTGTTAGAGTTATTGGTTTCCACTACTGGAATGGTGGCGCATTCTAGCACAATTTGGCCAGTAATTGACCAGAATAAATTTCGGCCTTTAGTCGACCGTAGGCGCGTTTTTGGCCGTTGGTACTGCCTCTCAGTCTATGGATGGCTCTCCACATGCGCAGATCACTGTTGCTGAACCACCCCCGGCAGCCAAGTGGCCAGGGCCGGCCATATCGCCAGCAGGCACAGCAGTAAAAGTTGGATGGCAATAAAAGGCGCTACCCCGCGATAGATGGCCGATGTGGCGACAGAACTGGGGGCCACCCCGCGCAGGTAAAAGAGAGCAAACCCAAATGGAGGCGTTAGGAAAGAGGTTTGCAAATTGATGGCAATCATAATGCCGAGCCACACCGGATCGACGCCCATTGCCAGCAGTACCGGGCCCACAATTGGTACCACTACAAAGGTGATCTCGATAAAGTCGAGGATAAAGCCCAGCAGGAATATTACCAGCATCACCAACAGGGTCGCGCCGATTACCCCTCCGGGCAGGCTGTGGAAAAATCCTGTCACCAGCTCTTCGCCGTTGTAACCGCGAAATACCAGAGAAAACAATGAGGCGCCAATCAATATGGCGAAAACCATGGCCGAGACCTGAAGTGTACTGCGGCCTATTTCCCCGGCGCGCTTAAAGCTCAGTGCTCCGCGACTGGACGCCAGTAACGCCGCCCCCAGTGCGCCGACGGCGGCCGCTTCTGTAGGGGTGGCAGCGCCAACGATGATTGATCCGAGCACAATCAGCATTAAGGCAATCGGGGGTAAAAGACTGCGAAGCAGCTGGGCCTTATCCACTTCTGGAGGCTCGCTGCTCTCCGTGGGTTTGGGGCGACGGGCAATAAATAATAGATAAATGATATAGGCGGCCACCAGCAGTAAGCCGGGAATAATTGCCCCTACAAACAGATCCCCTACGCTGACTGGCTTGGGATTGAAAATGCCTGCAGATAGTTGTGCCTGTTGATAGGCA
The DNA here is from genome assembly GCF_052467615.1 of Microbulbifer maximicatervae (SeqCode). Lineage (NCBI taxonomy): Bacteria > Pseudomonadati > Pseudomonadota > Gammaproteobacteria > Cellvibrionales > Microbulbiferaceae > Microbulbifer > Microbulbifer maximicatervae (SeqCode). Next base: position 4,542,692 of record NZ_CP174319.1, on the reverse strand, counting down.
TTGGAGAGGGTGTCACCCAACAGAACCAAGGCAATAGAGGGTGGGATAATTTGCCCGAGGGTACCGGTGGCGCAGATAGTGCCGGTAGCCAGTTTGGGGGAGTAGCCATTTTTTAACATGGTGGGCAGTGACATCAGCCCCATGGTGACTACAGTTGCACCGACGATGCCAGTACTGGCGGCGAGCAGCGCGCCTACTACCACTACGGAAATGGCAAGTCCCGAGGGAGCCCCCATAAAGGCTTTGCTCAGATTAACCAATAAATCCTCAGCAATCTTGGCTCGCTCCAGTATTACCCCCATCAGCACAAATAGCGGAACGGCAACCAGAGTGCCGTTTTGCATAATGCCGTAGAGGCGATCGGGGAAAGCGCGCAGCAACTCAGCATCAAATACGCCATACACAATACCCAGGCCCGCTGATAGCAGGGCGGTACCCGCGAGGGTAAAAGCTACTGGGTAGCCGAACATAAGCAGAGCGCAGACGACTGCAAACATCAGAAAGGGGATTAGCTCAATCACACTTCGGCCCCTTCTACCTGCTTCAGTACTGCTTTTGACGACGACATTGGAATGGACTGTTGTTGGGGCAGCATCAATTGCACCAGGGCGCGAATAAACTGGGCCAGCCCCGCCAGAGCCAGGGTGACTGCGGATAGAGGAATCAGGCTCTTCAGTAAAAATACCCCAGGCAGGCCGCCGGCGTTCGCACTGTCTTCAAAAACTGACCAGCTATTCAGTACAAAGTGCCAGCTGCTTATAAATAGAAAGACGCAAAGCGGTAAGAGGAATATCAGATAGCCAATTGCATTGATCCAGGCTTTGGCCCTGGCGCTCATCTTGCGGTAGAAGACGTCCACCCGCACATGGGCATCGGTCTGTAACGCATAGGCCAGCCCCAGCATAAAGGCGGCACCGTGCAGGTAAATCACGGATTCCTGTAGGGCGATAGAACCGGTATTGAAGCCGTGGCGCATCACCACAACACAGCTTTGTAACAGGACCATGGCCCAGGTGAACCAGGACAGCAGTTGCCCGGTATGACTGGTCAGGCGCTCGAGTGCCTGCGCGCTGCACAGCAGAAAACGCATGGGGGCTTCTCTCTTTACATCTTATTGTTATTTATGTTGCTCGAAGGTTAACCCTTTGCCCGCTCTCATGCCAGCAGGGTAAAAATACAGCTGTAACCTTTTTGTAATCTTTTATTCATAGAATCGTCACCCGTTGTTCCTAGCATCGCCGCGTGAAATAAAAACACTCATCGGAGTTACACAATGAACAAGCAAATTCTGGCGACTTCTCTGGCAGCCCTGACCCTGGCAACTTCACAGGTTGCTATGGCGGCGCGCGATTACATTAGTGTTGTAGGTTCCTCTACTGTTTACCCGTTTACTACGACTGTGGCGGAGCGTTTTAGCCGCGCAACCCAGTTTAAAACTCCAGTCGTTGAGTCCACTGGTACTGGTGGTGGCATGAAGTTGTTTTGCCAGGGTGTTGGAGAAAGTACTGCGGATATCACCGGTGCCTCCCGTCGCATCAAGCAATCCGAATTGGAAATGTGTAACAGCAACGGTGTTGATGTTGTTGAAGTGCAAATCGGTTACGACGGCATCGTTCTTGCGAATGCTAAGAAAGCAGCTCCCTTTAAGCTGACTCGCAAGGACATCTTCCTGGCCCTGGCTAAGGAAGTTCCTAACCCAGACGGTTCTGAAACTCTGGTAGCCAACCCCTACAAGACCTGGAAGGACGTAAACCCAGCTCTGCCCAACACCAAAATCGAAGTTTTGGGTCCGCCCCCCACTTCCGGTACTCGCGATGCTTTTGCCGAGCTGGCAATGGAAGGTGGCTGTAAGAAGTTTGGCTGGATCAAAGCCATGAAGAAAACAGACAAGAGCGCTTATAAAGCGATCTGTCACAACGTTCGCGAAGACGGCGCTTATGTTGAGGCCGGTGAGAACGACAACCTGATCGTGAACAAGCTGGTTGCCAACCCGAACGCCCTGGGTATCTTCGGCTTTAGTTTCCTCGACCAGAATGCTGACAAGGTACAGGGCTCCCTGATCGAAGATCAGGCCCCCACTTTCGACTCCATCGCTGACCAGAGCTACCCGGTTTCCCGTCCGCTGTTTATCTACGTTAAGAAGCAGCACGCTGACGTGGTTCCCGGTGTTAAGCAGTTCCTGGCTGAATTCACCAATGAGCGCGCTTGGGGTGAAGACGGCTACCTGGCTGACAAAGGTATGATTCCTCTGCCCACCGAGAAGCGTCAAAAGATTGCTACTGATGTGCGCAAGCTGAACGCACTGAGTAATCTCGCAGCCAAGTAAAAAAATTCTGGAGTTGTACTGTCAAAGGGAATTGACGGCCAAGCTCGAAAGGGCTTGGCCGTTCTTTATAAGAAGACTCACAAATTGTCGCCCCCCCTGTGATGGAACGCGGGGATAAAGTCTGGATAATGCCAGCGACGATATTTTTAGTACGGTAATTCAATGCAAACCCCCACACTGTTCGCACTTTTGCTGCTCTTGATATTAGTGGCCTACGGCACTGGCTTTCGCCGTGCAGTGAACGCTGCTCGCAGTCTTGGCGGCGTTCGCAATCTGGCCGCCCTGCCCAGTTACTACGGATTACTCACCGCCCTTTGGTGTGGTTTACCAGCACTGATATTACTCTGTGGCTGGTTGGTGTTTGACGATTCGATCATCCGTGCGATGGTCATGAATAGTATTGCCGATAAGCCGGAGAGTATCTCCGGGCAGAACCTTCTCTACGCGCAGATCCAGAATCTCGCGGCGGGCCACCTGATAGGTGAAAAGTCCCCGCAATTGCAGAGTGCTGCGGACTACCTCGGTCAGTTGCGTTCCAGCTCCAATAATTTACAGGCCTTCCTGAGTTTGGTGTTGGCCAGCGGCCTTGCCGCTTTTGCACTGCTGCGCTTTTCTCCGAAGCTGCGCGCTCGCGAAAAAGTTGAAAAAGTGCTGCGCACAGTGCTGATTGCCTGTGCCAGCGCTGCGATTCTAACCACTGTCGGAATTTTGTTATCGGTATTGTTTGAATCCCTGCGCTTCTTCCAGTCCGTGCCGGTGAGTGAATTCCTGTTTGGTTTGCACTGGAGCCCACAGATGGCCCTGCGCGCAGACCAGGTGGGATCGAGCGGTGCTTTTGGTGCTGTCCCGCTGTTTACCGGAACCCTGATGGTGTCCGCGATCGCCATGTTTGTGGCGGTACCTGTGGGATTGATGGCGGCTATTTATCTGGCCGAGTACGCCAGTAAGCGCGTGCGTTCCCTGGCCAAGCCGGTACTCGAAATTCTCGCCGGTGTACCTACCGTGGTATACGGATTTTTTGCTGCCTTAACCGTTGCTCCATTTATTCGCGAGTTGGCCACCTCTATGGGCCTACAGGCCTCCAGTGAAAGCGCACTGGCCGCTGGTCTGGTGATGGGAATCATGATTATTCCCTTTGTCTCCTCTCTGTCTGACGACGTGATCAATGCGGTGCCCCAGTCCCTGCGCGATGGCGCCCTGGGCTTGGGTTCCACCCAGTCCGAGACGGTGCGCAAAGTTGTGATTCCTGCGGCACTACCCGGCATCGTCGGCGGTGTATTGCTGGCGGTTTCCCGCGCAATTGGTGAAACCATGATTGTGGTGATGGCCGCCGGGCTCGCGGCAAACCTCACCGCCAACCCGCTTGAATCGGTCACGACTGTGACGGTGCAGATTGTGACTCTGTTGGTTGGCGACCAGGAATTTGACAGTCCAAAGACCCTCGCCGCTTTTGCTTTGGGCCTGATGTTGTTTATCTCCACTTTGGTGCTGAACTTTATTGCCTTGCACGTAGTGAAAAAATACCGGGAGCAGTATGACTGATCTTACTCAGGCGCAAGTTCGCGAGCGCATAGAGAAAAGCCTCGCCAGCCGTCACCGCAAAGAAAAGCTGTTTCGTGGGCTGGGTATTGGCAGTATCGCCTTTGGTGTACTCGCTGTACTGATTCTGTTCACTGACATTATCAGCAAAGGCAGTGGTGCCTTTGTGCAGACAGCTATCCAGCTGGAAGTGCACTACGACGAACAGGTTTTGGGCATCGATAAGGTCGATGATGAAAGTCTGACCTGGGCAAACTTCACCGGTGTTATTCGCCAGTCCCTGCGCGAGCGCTTTCCCACTGTGACTGGTCGCAGTGACAAGCGTGAACTCTACAGCCTGGTTTCCTCCGGAGCACCTTTTACCCTGCGCGATCGCTTAGCTGCGAATCCGGAACTGTTGGGTAAATCCGAGAAAGTCTGGCTGTCAGTCGATGACGATGTGGATACTTTCGTCAAAAGCCTGAAGGATTCCAAAGAGGGTTTCCGTGGTCGTACCTCGGACCAGAAGGCTGGTTGGATTGAGCAGCTGTTGGACAGCGGTGAACTGAAGAAGCGGTTCAATACCATCTTCTTTACTAATGGCGACTCCCGTGAACCAGAGCAGGCGGGCATCCGCGCAGCCTTGATGGGGTCCCTGTTTACCCTGTTGGTAACTCTGGCACTGTCATTTCCTATCGGTGTGGCGGCGGCGATTTACCTGGAAGAGTATGCACCCAAAAACCGTTGGACCGATTTGATTGAGGTGAATATCAATAACCTCGCGGCAGTGCCTTCTATTGTTTTCGGCCTTCTGGGCCTGGCGATATTTATTAATTTCTTTGAGTTGCCGCGTTCGGCACCTCTGGTAGGGGGCTTGGTACTGACACTGATGACCTTGCCCACGATTATTATTTCCAGCCGCGCGGCTTTGAAGGCGGTGCCACCCTCAATTCGCGAGGCGGCAATGGGTATGGGGGCTTCGCGTATGCAGGTGGTTTTCCACCATGTGCTGCCCCTGGCGATGCCGGGAATGTTGACTGGCGCGATTATCGGTATGGCCCAGGCCCTCGGTGAGACGGCGCCCCTATTGATGATTGGTATGGTCGCTTTTATTGTCGACGTACCTGCTGGGGTAACCGACCCGGCCACCGTGCTGCCTGTGCAGATTTTTCTGTGGGCAGACAGCCCGGAGCGCGCCTTTGTCGAGCGCACCTCCGCAGCCATTATGGTGTTGCTGAGCGTGCTGATTGTGATGAATACCAGCGCGGTATTGCTGCGCAAGAAACTTGAGCGCCGCTGGTAACAGAGCGCGGATTATCAGAAAGCGGGATATTATATGAGTACCATGACCCTGGATGCCGCCAGCCAAACTGATGCGGCGCAATCCGATGTTGCGGGTAGGCAAATGATGAATGATCGGGCTGATGTTAGAGAAACAGTTGGCCAACCCTTCTGTGACACCGCCAAGTTGCGTATGCGCAATGTGAATGTTTTCTATGGTGAAACCCAGGCGATCCACTCGGTCGGTCTCGATATCGGAAAAAATGAAGTGGTTGCCATGATCGGTCCCTCCGGCTGTGGTAAGTCGACGTTTTTGCGTTGCCTCAACCGCATGAATGACACTATTGAAGGTTGTCGCGTCGAGGGCGAGTTAAGTCTGGATGGTGACCCCATCTACGGCCCCAAAGTGGACGTGGTACCCCTGCGCGCCCGCGTTGGCATGGTATTCCAGAAACCAAACCCTTTTCCCAAGTCCATTTACGAGAATGTGGCCTACGGCCCAAAAATCCACGGCATTGCCAGCCGCCGTGCCGATCTGGATGAGATCGTAGAAAACAGCCTGCGCCGCGCCGGTCTGTGGAATGAGGTTAAAGATCGTTTGGATAAGCCGGGTACGGGTCTGTCCGGTGGTCAGCAGCAGCGCCTGTGTATCGCCCGCGCTATTGCGGTGAGCCCGGAAGTAATCCTAATGGATGAGCCCTGCTCTGCCCTGGACCCGATTGCAACGGCGCGAATCGAAGAGCTGATCGATGAGCTGCGCCAGAACTACACTATCGCAATCGTTACTCACTCGATGCAGCAGGCTGCGCGGGTGAGTCAGCGTACGGCTTACTTCCATTTGGGGCATTTGGTGGAAGTTAATGATACTGAAACGGTGTTCACCAACCCCGAGCACGAACTCACTGAAGCCTATATCACCGGCCGCTTCGGCTAAGGTTCCTGCTCGGAGGGAAAACTATGGAAATGCATTTCGATCAACATATCTCACGCCAATTTAATGAAGACCTGGAAAGCTTAAAGACAGAGATGCTGGAAATGGGCGGTATGGTCGCCCGCCAGGTTGCCGATGCGGTTGATGCCCTGGCCAATGCGGACAGTGAGCTGGCCGAGGAAGTGCTGCGTATTGAAGAAGTCATAGATAAAAGTGAGATGGCCCTGGATGAGCACGCCACGCTAATTATTGCCAAGCGCCAACCGGCGGCATCCGACCTCCGCATGGTGCTGTCTGTGATTCGAATTGCCCGCGACCTGGAGCGCATTGGGGACGAGGCGAGCAAAATTGCCAAGATGGCCATAGCACTGACAGATGAAGGTACGTCGCCGCGCGGGTATACCGAAATCCGTCATATTGCCAATGCCGTGCGCAAAATGCTCAATGACGCGTTGGATGCCTATACACGTTTCGATGTGCAGTCGGCTCTGCAAACTCTTGCTGAGGACCAGCAGGTTGATATGGATTATCGTACGGCCGTACGTGAACTGGTAACTTACATGATGGAGGACCCGCGCAGTATTTCCCGGGTCATTAATGTGTTGTGGACCCTGCGCTCACTGGAGCGGATCGGTGACCATGCGAAGAATATTTGTGAGCAGGTTGTTTACTTGGTGGAGGGTGCTGATATCCGGCATGGGCACCAGGAAAATCTACGCAAGTCCTAAAGGGCTTTGCTAACTTAAAAAGGTCGCCTAGTGCGGCCTTTTTTTTTACGGAAAACTATTTGTTAGTCGTTAGGTAATACAGAGCATGAAATTTATCTTCGAAGTTCATCTACAAAATGGGTTTAAAGCTGAGGATTATGCCGATGCCTGGATGCGCGCTTCTGAGATTATCCAGCGCTCCCCGGGAGCGATGGGCACAGAGCTTCATCGAAAAATTGATGACCCCAATGTGTTGATAGCCATTGCTAGCTGGCGATGTAAAAAAGATCGGGATGCTATGCAAGATGAGCACAGTAAAAAAATCGATGAAATCATTGCCAGCGTGGCCCCTTTTGTAAAAATTAGCTTAATAGGGGAATTTTATGACCCGCAATGGGTTGTAAATATTAATAGCGCTTGATGTTAATCAACTGAACCTGAACACAGCCTGAATAAATATGTGTTCGAATAAAAAATAAAACTTTTTATTTTATTGTTTTTAGCTGGAATTTATTCATTTGGTACATTACAGCCAATTACAGCATTTGTTTTTCTTGTTGATACGTTTTTTTGTCGAAAAAAAATATTCGCTTTACCGCAAATTTGGCTCTAATTGCTTATCGTGTAATTTGCTGTTGTTGCGCACCAAAAAACTTTTGCTACAATCCGCAGCCCAATTTGGATCGCTACGTTAACGAAGGATTTATCAAATGAGATTCAAGCTTGCTGCTCTCCCCCTGATGCTCGCCGCTGCAACTGTAGGTGCTGAGGAATACAACTCTTTTACTAATGCTACATACTCTCATTCCGAGTTTGATATTAGAAGCAATGGTTTAAGCTACAGTTCTGACACAGATTCTTTTGATCTTGGAACTACTTACTATTTTGGCGGTAAAGAAACTCTTGGCCCCTTGAAAGAGTTTGAATATATCAACAAAGTGAGTAATGTTTCTGCAGGTTTCTCGCACTTTAACAGTGGCGGTGATCACTCTGACATTTTCTCGGTAAGTGGTGAATACTTTGCTTCTAATGGTTTGGTTGTCGGTGCCGGCATAAGTGACCTTTGGGAGACTAATTTAGATTATCAGTCTATCGGATATCTATTCTCTCCAGATTTTCTTGTTAAGTTAAATCATGTTGATGATGATAGTGATAATGAGTTTTCCATGGAGGCTCGTTATAACTACCAGTTGAATTCGACTGATTATGTTGGTTTTAACCTTTTTGTTGATGAAGAATTCGAAAATCGTGCTTTGTCCTCCAAGTACTTCGCTCATCTGGCTGGAGAGCAATACCTGACTGTAGAATTGGTTTACAATAGCATTGAGAATGCTGATGATTTCTGGGCGTTAGGGTCTGAATTTTTCTTCAATCAACGCACTTCTGTTGAATTTAATTATGATGAGCAAGAAAGTTACAAGCTGGGTATGACCCACTTCTTTAACCGCAATATTGCTGTTGAAACGGCTTATCTCTCTAACAATGATATTAAGGGTGATCTTGATATCTATCAGTTGGGCTTAACTGTTCAATTATAAGTTAGTTTAAATAAAGGGCTGTCATTGATAGCCCTTTATTTTTCATGTTTAACTTGAGTAAGCTCAAAGTAACCTAGCTTTACTGCTCTAATCTTTCTCGGTACCTTGGTGCCAATTTTCTTCTGTATTTAGTTGTTTTTATGTAATAGTTGGAGATACTTTGTTGATCTTCCTTTTTACATACGACCTCTAAATAAGCTTGAAACCTCCCTAAGTCTCTTGCTATCGCGAGATACCCCTTCCAAAAATAGCTTAATTCTTGTGTGGGCTTACTAAGAGGAACCTTATCGATTTGAATGTTCTATAAAAGCCAGTGGATGAAGAACATTCATCGATAGGTATCTCTAGACAAAAGGTTGCTTGTTAGTTCAGTAGAGCTATATATGGGCAGAAAGATCATAGAGGGTCTGCTGTGTGAAATAAATCAACAAGGTTTAGTTGCAATAGTGAACCTATCGCATAACTCTTTTATATGTGGGCTTTGATTTTATCTCTTACAAATAGTGTTTGTTGCACAGTGAAAAATTATTGTTAGAATTCGCATCCTAATTTAGATCATTATGTTAACGAAAGGTTTTGGAAATGAGATTCAGTCTCGCTGTTCTTCCCCTGTTATTTCTCTCTGTAACCGCTGACGCTGAAGAATATAATTTAATTACTACAGCTGGCTATTCTAGCTTGGATTATAATCTAGATATTTTGGGCGGTGAGTTTGATTTAGATGGAAATCAGTTTTTGGTTGAAACTACTTATTACTTTTCTGGAAAAGAAACTCTAGGCCCCCTAAATGAGTTTGGATATATTAACAAAGTAAGCAATGTATCGGCTGCCTTTTTCCATAATGAGGTAGATAGTAATAATGCCGATAATTACGCTGTGACCGGGGAGTATTTCTCTCAAAATGGTTTTATTTTCGGTATAGATTTAACTGAAGTTAATGATCGAAATATTGACACGGTTGCTCTTGGCTATTTATTCACCCCGAATTTTTTATTAGAACTTTCCCATACTGATTTTGAGTCTGATAAAGAGACTTATGTTGAATTTCGATACAACTATCCGTTGAGCGGTGCTGATTATATTGGTTTTGATTTTGTCAGTGACGATGGTCTGGATGTGGCTGTCTTTTCCTCTAAATATTTCACAAGCCTGGGAGGTGGGAGGTATTTGACCACTGAACTTTCTTATGCCGACTATGAAGGTGATGACGATTATTGGCAGATCGGTGCAGATTATTTCTTCTCACAAAGCACCTCGTTTGGTATGAAACTGGACGAGAAAGACGATATGAAGCTGGCTTTCACTCACTTCTTTAGTCGGAATATTGCCTTTGAGGCCGCTTATAGCACTATGGAGGCAGATGATAATATTAATATTCGCAGCTTTGGTAGTGATACCTATCGTGCTGGATCTACTTCAACGCTTGATGTAATGCCGGATCTTGAAAATGATACCGTGCTTAGCTTTTTGACTCCCTTTATTGAACTTGATGTAGAAAAGTTCGAACTTAGCGTAATTTTTCAGTTATAAGCAAAATTAAAAAAGGGCTGTCTGAGACGGCCCTTTTTATTTATAAATCAAATTTATTTACCCTTTGTTGGTGATGGCTTTTATTCGGTTTTGTGCCATGGTGCCAATTTCTCCTCCAGCCCCAGCAGCTTCCTGATAGTGCTTGTAAGCACTTTGCTTATTTCCCTGTCTCTCATAGGTCTGGCCGAGGTAGTAGTGAGCGTAAGCTGTATCCAGATAGCGTAGTGATCTGGTTAGGTCGCCCTCTGCAGAGCTATAATTTTTTAATTGGATATTAGTGATTCCCCGCTTTAGCCAATACGAAAATAGCGCCGGATTCTTTTGAATGGCACTATCGTATGCCTTTCGAGCATTTTTATATTGTTTCTTTTGACTGAATAAATCGCCTTCTAGCGCAAAAAAGGCAGCTTCTTTGGGTTGCTGTTTTTGAGCTTTTCTCACCAGCTTTAGTGCAGAGTCAAACTTTTTATCATTGGCTGCGACAACCGCATCGTCGTAATTCTTGTAAGCATCGGCATCGCGCTTTAATTGCGCTATGGCTTTTTGGTAAGAGGCCCGGTTGGTGATTCCCCCTTTGGGTAGAGATTGACTGTGCTTGATATTAGCGCTGACACGAGACTGGGAAGGGGGATGGCTGGCAAAGAGCGCTTCCAGTCCACGAGCTTGCCGCCCCTCCGACAGTTCAACAAATTTTCTTTGCAGGCGTACGGCCCCCTGGGGATCATATCCCGCAGCGGCCATATATTTCATACCGTATTGATCTGACTCTAACTCATTGCCGCGACTGTAGCGGGCAATATAGGCGGAGCCCCCCAGTTGAGTCCCGGTGGCAATCAAGTCAGAGTAGCCAGAGTCCTGGGTGGCAGCTCCCACGATTGCCAGGCCTGCGCCCAGTAATTGTTGTTGGGACATCGCAGTTGCGGAATGTCGCGCAGCAGCGTGAACTATCTCATGGCTCAGTACGGCAGCGAGCTCAGCTTCGTCATCGAGTAACACCAGCAGGCCTCGATTGATAGCGATTTTGCCGCCGGGTAAGGCCCAGGCGTTGGGAACCGAATTGTTCAGAACCACAAACTCGTAAGGTAGCTGGGGGCGGTCTGAGGCCCGCGCCAGCTTTTGGCCAACCTGATTGATGTAGTTTTGCAGGGCCGGATCAATGGTGTATTGGCCGCCCTGTTGCTGTTGGTTGGCAGCATAGTGCTGTTGCCCCAGTTGAACCTCCTGCTGCGGAGATATCAGCGAAACCTGTTTCTCACCGGTGACTGGATTGACAACGCATCCTCCGAGAATCGTGGTTGTCCAAAACGCGACACATGCCGTAAGCGCTTGGGTACGCGAGATCATTGCCTCCCTCCCTGTATAATGTTGAGTCATTAGAATGGTTACTCATTGTACACAGTACGGGAACTGAGGTTTATGACGGCACTTCAAGTCATTGAGTTATTTGCGGGCAACAACCCCGAAGGTGAGCCCGTGGTGGAACGGCTACAGGTTCGTGTGAGCGAGGATGATAGCTGCCAATTGGTGCGATCCCCTGTCTTTATTAAGGGAATCGCCAGTGGGGATTACATTAAGGTCGATAAAGACACCCAGCAATTTGAGTTGGTAAAGCGCTCGGGGAATTTGGCGGTGCGTATTTTTTGTCGCGGCGATAGCACGGAACTGTCTGATAAGTTGACCCCACAGCTGGAGAAGCTCGGGGGCGATTTGGATCTGGAGGCTCCGCGCGTATTGGTCTACAGCATTCATGTCAGTTGTGGATTCGATAAGATTGAGGAGATCCTCAACAGTGCCTGCGATGGGGCTAACAGCGTTTGGTATTACGGCAATGTTTATGACCCTAAGGACGGGCAGACTCCACTCAATTGGTGGCAGGACGTCCTAAAGCCAGAGTAAACATCCGCGATATATTTGGGTCAGCCACAATAGCTTGGTAGTGTGTGGTTGAGGCGATAGCGAAGCGAGAAGGCACCCGATGTTAATAGTTATTTCACCGGCGAAAACCCTGGACTATGAAAGTGATATTCCCTCACTGGAAACCACCCAGCCGGACTTTTTGAAAGAATCAGCAGCCCTGATCAAAGAGCTGCGCGAACTGAGCCCGCAGCAGGTTTCCAGCTTGATGAAAATTTCAGATAAGTTGGGAGTCTTAAATTACGATCGCTTCCATACTTGGAAGCGTCCGTTTACCGATAACAACGCCCGCCCCGCCCTGCTCGCCTTTAAAGGTGATGTTTATACCGGACTGGAGGCGGAGACTATGGGTAAGCGGGACTTTGCCTATGCGCAAAAGCACTTACGTATGCTCTCTGGCCTTTATGGTTTGCTGCGCCCATTGGACTTGATGCAGCCCTATCGCCTCGAGATGGGTACTAAATTTGAAAATGCCAAGGGTAAGAATCTCTATGAATTTTGGGGAGATAAGATTACCGAAGCATTGAATGCGCAGTTGCAGGGCGTGAAGAGTCGCGAGTTGGTAAACCTCGCATCCAATGAATATTTCAAATCAGTCAAAACCAAGCAGCTTGATGCTCAGGTGATCACCCCGCATTTTAAGGACCTGAAAAATGGTCAGTATAAGATGATTAGCTTCTTCGCTAAAAAAGCCAGAGGCATGATGAGTCGCTGGGCCATTGACCAGAGGGTAAAGAAGGCTGAAGAGCTGAAAGGGTTTGATGTGGCCGGTTATGTCTATAACCCGAATATGTCCACTGAGTGGGATTGGGTATTTACCCGGGATGAACCGCAGTGAGTAGTACTGAATTGCCGAATGCGCCCTCCTGCGGGCGCAATCGCGAGCCGATTCTCCAACAACTGACTCGCCTGTTGGCTTTAAGTCGCAAAGTGCTTGAGGTTGGCAGTGGTACTGGTCAGCACGCAGTATATTTTGCTCCGCATTTACCGCATCTTGAATGGCAAACTTCAGAGCGATCGCAACAGCTGGAGGTAGTAAAGTCCTGGCTGGCGGAGGTCCCCAATAGCAACCTGCCACAGCCGCTAGTGCTCGATGTTGGCGAATTTTGGCCCGAGATTTCGGCTGATGCTATTTTCACTGCAAACACCTTACATATTATGTCGGCTGAACTGGTACAAAAGTTCTTTCTGCACAGTGCCGATGTTCTGGAGCCGGAAGGTTTGTTGATCGTTTACGGTCCAGTGAAAATTGCAGGAGAGTTTATTGGCCCTACTAATGCGGATTTTGATATCGAGTTGAAGGAGCATGATCCCGAGCGGGGGATTCGCGATCTCGAATGGCTCGATCAGCTGGCAGAGAGTGCGGGGTTCAGTCGCACAGAACTAAATTTCTTGCCGGCCAATAATCAATTAATTGTTTGGCGCAAAAATGATAATAAGGAGTAACTATGCCTGAGTGGTTTGAAATAGCGGTGATCGTAGCTTTTGCCATTGGAGCCGTATTCTTTTTTGCCAAGTACCGTGAGACAGCGGCGGCACTGCATGAGAGTGAGCGCATGAAAGCCCGTTTGTCGAATGACTTGAATCGCTATCGCGATGTGCCCAAGCTGCGCGCTCTGCGAGATGCCCTCATTGGTGCTAAGGCCCTGCCTACCGATGATGAGGGCAATGAGCACCTACTGCTGCGCGATGGGGATTTGCAGTTGCACCATTTGGTTTTGCGCCGGGAAGCAAACGCTCTGGGTAAAGAGGGCACGGCCAGCTATGTCAAAGACGGTAAAGAAGTAGAACTGCAGGAACTGGAGTAATCGAAAGCCGCTTTAATTAGCGGCTTCAGAACTCAACCTGGATGCTGGCTTTTGAGCCAGCTTTGCTGGCGGAAAGTGAAGCGTGAAGAGACTGCCCTGCCCGGGCGTGCTTTCTACACTCATTTCTCCATTGTGTCGCAGCAACACATGCTTAACGATCGCCAACCCGAGACCTGTGCCGCCACTGTCCCGTGAGCGGCCTGGATCAACTCGATAGAAGCGCTCAGTCAGGCGGGGAATATGGATCGAATCGATACCGATACCATTGTCCTCTACGGAAAAGTGCCCGCCTTTGTCATCCTGCCACCAGCGCAATTGAATTCCGCCCTCTTCGGGAGTGTATTTCACTGCATTTAAAGCTAAGTTGGCAAACGCACTGTGTAATTCGCCGGGGTCTCCATTGAGGTAGCAATCCCCTTTGCAATCAACTTCGATATGATGATGCCGATCGCCACTGAAGCTGCGCGCTTCCTGGGCCACCCTCTCAATCAGTTCTGGTACGGCTACAGCCATATCCCCGCTTTTGCGTTCTGAGGTCTCCAAGCGAGCCAATAGCAGCAGGTCATTGACCAGCGTACTCATGCGGCCAGTCTGCTCCTCCATTTGAGCCAGGGGTTTCCTCCAGGGAGGCGGTGCCATATCACTGCTTTGCAGTGTTTCCAGGTAGCCGGCAATTACCGTGAGGGGGGTGCGCAGCTCATGGGAAACATTGGCGACAAAATCCCGGCGCATCTGCTCGAGATTGTGTAAACGGGTGATGTCGCGAACAATGACCAAAGCCTCATCTTTACCGTAGCGGGTGACTTCCAGCTGTAACATGCGGGCTTCATTGCCAGGTGCGGGCAGAGTGAGGGGTTCTCCGCTGTTATCACCGTGCATATAGCTGACAAAGCCAGGGTCGCGGACAAAGTTGACTAATGACTGGCCGGAATCACTGGCTTGCAACCCAAGGAGTTCACCCGCTGCAGGGTTCCACCAAGCCAGGTTATCGCCGTCTTCCAGGGCTACAATGCCTTCGCGCAGTGCGCTGGTGCTGTCTTGCACTCGGCGCAACATCACGTGCAGCTTCTGCTTCTCGCGGCGGTGGCGCCGCTGCATACGGTAAAAGTCGTCGTAGATTTCGCCCCAAATACCAAAGGCGGTTGGGGCTGGGCCGCGTCTGCCGTTTGCCAGCCAGCGGTTGAAACGTTGCTGTTGCCACAGCACTGAGATCAGATAGCTGGCCAATCCCGCAATCAGGGCGAGAGACCAGCTGCCGGAGGTGACACCGAGAATGGTGCATCCCAGGGCGATAATTACGAAACGCGAGAACTCGCCAATACTGCGATCCAACATAGAGTTGCCGTGTTGCCTGATAGATGGCGGCAGTGGCACAGCCTCTTCCGCCCGCATTCAATACCTCATGGAACCAGGCCCGCACCCGTTAAGCGCGGAGGTTTGATTCTGCAGGGATCGGTACCGATCCAGAGAGGATTGTCACACTTTTTCTGCGGTTTGCACAGAAAACCGATACCCGGTGCCGCGAACTGTCTGGATATAGCGGTCGTGGCCATCAATGGCCAGGGCTTTGCGCAGACGGCGGATATGGACATCCACGGTGCGCTCCTCCACATAGACATTCCCACCCCATACATGATCGAGGAGTTGGGTGCGTGTATAGGCGCGCTCCTGGTGGGAGAGGAAGAAGGTGAGAAGGCGAAATTCTGTTGGCCCCATATCCACCGGCTGCCCTTTGATAGTGACTCGGTGACTCAGTGGGTCCAATATCAATGCGCCGGCGCTGAGGGGTTCTTCCGGGGTTGCCGGGCCCGCGCGGCGCAGTACGGCCTTTAAGCGTGCAACCAGCTCCCGGGGGGAGAAAGGCTTGGTGATGTAATCGTCGGCCCCGGTCTCTAACCCTTTGATTTTATTGTCTTCTTCACCTTTTGCCGTGAGCATGATGATCGGCAATGAGGTGGTGAGTTCATCGCGCTTGAGGCGCCTTGCCAGCTCTACCCCGGAAACATCCGGCAGCATCCAGTCGAGCAGCACTAAGTCTGGCTTCTCGTCGATAATCAGGGCGTGAGCTTCCTGGGCGTTTTCCGCCTCAAGGCAGCGGTAATCCGCCATTTCCAGTGCGACCCGCAGCATATCGCGCACTGCGGATTCGTCATCGACAATCAGGATCGTTTTACTGTGCATTTGCCTGCCATACCCGCTCTGTTGTCAGGGTTTCCCCAGTTATGGCCGAGGATTAAACGGGATTTATATGACAAATATATGACGCTCCACTTCTAGGGCCCACTCATCTTTCAATTCAGCAGAAAATGCAGCGATATGCCGGCGAAAATGGCAAACCCTACCCAATTATTGTTGATAAAAGCCTGAAAACAGCCCTCTCGCTCTCGGTCCCGAATCAGCCACTGCTGATAAACGAATAAACTGCAAACCGGCAATAGCGCCAAGTAGTAAAAAATACCGAGTGAGAACCTTGATCCAATAAGCAGCAGGGCTATTAGAACTAAAAGTTGTAAGGTTCCGGTGATCACCTTGTCCATTTCCCCAAACAAAATGGCGGTGGATTTAACGCCGATCTGAAGATCGTCATCGCGGTCCACCATCGCATAGAAAGTGTCATAGCACAGGGTCCAAACCAAGTTGGCGGTATAGAGCAACCAGGCCTCTGCTGGTACTTCTCCTGTAACCGCTGCAAAAGACATGGGGATTCCCATACTAAAGGCGGCGCCCAGGACCATCTGGGGTAGGTGTGTGTGGCGCTTTGCAAAGGGATAGCCGAATGCCAGAGCCAGAGCTAAAAACGAGAGGAGAATTGTGAGTGTGTTGGTGGTGAGTACCAGAAGGAAGGCGGCAGCGCTGAGGCCGGCGAAAAGCGCCAATGCAGACTTTGGCGTCAGTGCGCCGGTGGCCAGAGGACGCTCCGCAGTGCGCTTTACATGGGCGTCAATTTTGCGATCGGCGAAATCATTGACTGCGCAGCCAGCCGCTCGCATCAGGATCACACCGAGTGTAAATACGATAAACAAGTGGAAGCCCGGCCACCCCTCAGCGGCTAGCCATAGTGCGCACCAAGTGGGCCAGAGTAACAGCAGTGAACCTATGGGTTTGTCCATCCTCGCTAATTGCCAGTAGGGCAGCGCGGTGGGCCAGCGTTGTGCGATCTGTTGGCTGATCACAGTGAATCCTCAGTTGCGATAGTTTTGGCTGCTTCTTGCGCTATGGGGTCACCTGTCGGTGTGAAGTTGGGAAGAAAAGCCTCCGACACCAGTAAAGGCTTGTCCCGCAGCCAGAATAGCGAGCGGCGACCCCAGACTTCAGAATCCTTTTCCCCAAGTTCACGATCGGCGCAGCCAGGGGATTTTTGCAGCAAATTGAGGGCGATCTCCCCTCTGCGAATACCCGGTTCACTAAACAGCAGCTCCCCCAGCGGGCGGGTATCCAGGCTGCGCAGATTGCGAGATTTTCCTTGAAGGCTGCGTTCGGGCAAAACGCTGCGGGCATACACCCAGGGCTGTCCGCAACCGTAGAGCAAAACTTCCCGAATCAGGGCCCGGCTACCATTGTGTAAACCCAGTACAAGGCATTCTTCTGGGCGAGGTGTCTGCCAACCCTGATACAGCACGCGAACATAAAAGTCCCCGTCACTTTGCTGCTTGAGAGCGGCGGTGAGTGATCCGGAATAGGTCAGCCAGGGCACCAGATTTTTGGGTGGTTGCTGCTGGGTTTCAAGAGGCAAACTCTGCCAATCGCCAGAGGGCACAAATGGTGATTGGTGCAACGATAACTCCGCAGTCTGGATAAAGGCCCCATTGTATCCCGGCCGGTGGCAACAGGTCTCTCCCTGTTGCATTTTTGCTCCCCAGCACGGCAATGGATATAGTGCTCACTGCAATGAAAACAACGATTCATAAAGAGAAGCTTGTTATGGGGCTTACGACCAAAATTTTAGTGGGAATGTTTGCGGGCATTACCGTTGGGGGGTTAATCAACTCCTTGAATGAGACCCAGCTGCTCGGTGCTGGCGTGAACAGTGCTATTAATCTTTACCTGACCGAAGGCCTGTTTGATGTTATCGGCCGTATCTTTATCGCGTCACTAAAGTTGATGGTGGTACCTTTGGTTCTGGTCTCGCTGATCAGTGGCGCCTGTGCCCTATCGGAAGGCAGCCGAATTGGACCGCTGGCGGGTAAAACCGTCCTGCTTTATATGGCGACAACGGCCATTGCCATTACTCTGGCACTGTGTCTGGCATTAATCTTCCAGCCTGGAGTTGGTGTTAATGAAGCCGCAGCTGAAGCCGCTTCAACATTTGTGCCGAAGGAGTCCCCACCTCTTTCAGAGGTACTGGTCAATATATTCCCGACCAACCCTGTTGCCGCTATGGCTGAGGGAAATATGCTGCAGATTATCGTTTTTGCCCTGTTGATGGGCTATGCGATCTCTCGTTGCGGGGAGCCGGGTCAACGTATTGCCGCTTTCTTTAATGACCTCAATACCGTTGTTTTGCGCATGGTCGGTGTACTGATGGTTTTTGCCCCCTATGGCGTTTTTGCGTTGCTGGCGAAAACCTTTGCCGGTCTTGGGTTAGGAGGCTTGATACAACTCGGAAAGTATTTCCTGGTCGTGGTCTGTGCCCTGCTTCTGCATGCATTGGGTACTTACTCGGTGATTCTGAAGCTGCTGAGTGGGCTCAATCCCCTAGAGCTACTGAAGAAAATGTGGTCGACCATGTTATTTGCCTTCAGTACCGCTTCCTCTGCTGCCACTATCCCGGTGACTTTGTCGACGGTAGAGAAGCGCCTGGGTGTGGATAATAAAATTGCTGCATTCACAGTTCCTCTGGGTGCGACTATCAATATGGATGGCACCGCGATTATGCAGGGTGTGGCTACGGTCTTTATTGCCCAGTTCTTTGGAATTGAGATCGGCCTGACCGGCTTTCTGACGGTGATCCTGACAGCAACTCTGGCGTCTATTGGTACTGCTGGGGTGCCCGGCGTCGGCCTGATTATGTTGGGTATGGTATTGCAGCAGGTGGGTCTGCCACTCGAGGGGATTGCCATTGTGATCGGCGTAGATCGCCTGCTGGATATGGTGCGCACTGCGGTCAATATTACCGGTGATGCGGTAGTAAGTAGTGTGGTGGCGAAGAGTGAAGGTGCCCTGGACGAAGAGACTTACTACGATGCCAATTACAAGAGTGTCAGCATTAACGACAACAACACAGTAGGCGCCCACTAGGGCGCTCTCCTCAAGCCTCGGCAAATCGGGGCTTGTTCTGTAACCAGCGTTTAATCAACTGTTGTCGCATGCCCTCTGTCAATTGAGGGGAAATAGCAATTTTTTGCACTTGCGGCAGCAGCTCAGCATCCCTCTGCAAGTCTGCGATGCGGTGCTGGATCTCCCCTGTCTGGCGGGTGCCGAGGATTTCCCCGGGACCTCGCAGACGCAGGTCTTCCTCTGCAATAGCAAAACCATCACTGTGTTGACGCAGCGCTTGCAAGCGGGCGCGGCCATTCTGCGATAGCGGTGTGCCGTACAGCAGCACACAGTGGCTGGCGATGGAGCCGCGCCCGACCCTGCCGCGCAACTGGTGCAATTGGGCCAGGCCCAGGCGTTCGGGGTTTTCGATAATCATCAGGCTGGCATTGGGCACATCTACGCCCACTTCAATGACCGTGGTTGCCACCAGCAAATCCACTTCCCCGGCCTTGAAGGCGCTCATCACCTGCTCTTTTTGCTCGGGCTTCAGGCGGCCGTGTACCAGGGCCACGCGAACGCCTTCGAGCATTTCGGCGAGTTCTTCAGCGGTGGATTCTGCGGCCTGGGCTTGCAGGCTTTCCGACTCCTCGATAAGGGTGCAAACCCAGTAGGCCTGGCGGCCCTCGGCGATGGCGCTTTGCACCCGTTCCATAACCTGGTCGCGCCGATCATTGGCAATGGCAACGGTGTTGATGGGTTGTCGCCCTGGCGGCAGCTCATCGATGATTGAGCAATCCAGGTCGGCGAAGGCGGACATCGCCAAGGTGCGGGGAATCGGTGTAGCGGTCATAATCAGCTGGTGGGGTTGCAGCCTGCCGGTAGCTCCACTTGCCGCCCCTTTCTCACGCAGCTCCAGGCGTTGCTGTACGCCAAAGCGGTGTTGCTCATCGATAATCACTAACACCAGGTTGTGGAAAGCCACCTCTTCCTGAAAAAGTGCGTGGGTGCCCACCACTAACTGGGCATCGCCACTGGCGATCTTGCCCAGCTGTTTACGCCGCTCGGCAGTCTTTAAGCTGCCCGTTAGCTGAGCAACTTCAATACCCAAAGGTTCCAGCCAATTACAAAAATTGATCCGGTGCTGCTCTGCTAGGATTTCTGTCGGTGCCATGACTGCTACTTGAGCACCGGTCCCAATGCCCTTTAGGGCAGCCATAGCGGCGACCAGGGTTTTTCCCGCACCCACATCTCCCTGCAATAAGCGCATCATCGGGGTTTGTTGAGCCAGATCCTCAGCGATTTCCTCGCAAACTCTCTGCTGTGCGCCGGTGAGGGAAAATGGCAGACGCGACAAAAAGTCTCGCTCCAGGGATCGGTTAACGGACAGAGGTGGTGCCGCTACCCTAGCGCTATTGCGCCTCAACTCCAGCAGACTCAGATGGTGTGCCAGTAACTCTTCCAGGGCCAGACGCTGCTGGGCGGGGTGAGTACCTGCTGCCAGTTGATCTAGCTGGGTGCCAGCCGGAGGGGCGTGCAAATACAGCAAGGCGTCCCGGAGGGGGTAGCGCAGAGATTTGGGTAACAGCTCTGCCGGCAAGAACTCGGTAACAGCACCGTTTTTCAGTAGAACCAGTGCCTGCTCCACCAATCCTCGCATACGGGCCTGGCTCACACCTTCTGTTAGCGGGTAAACCGGCGTAAGGGTATCTGCGGTCTCCGCGTTTTCGATACCGACGATTTCCGTTTCCGGGTGGTAGAGCTCCAGGCCGTTGGCTCCGCGACGGGCCTCCCCAAAGCAGCGTATTCGGGTTCCTCGGGCAAAGCGGCTTCTCTGTGCGGCAGAAAAATGAAAAAAGCGCAGGGTTAAGGTGCCGCTGCCATCCTGTAATCTGACCACCAGGCTGCGGCGGCGGCCGAATACGACATCGGCAGCACTGACCTCTCCTTCGATTACCACATCCATACCGGCGGTGAGGCCGGCAATAGGCACCACCCGGGTGCGGTCTTGATAGCGTAGGGGCAAGTGGAAAACCAAATCCTGTAGGGAGTTGATATGGAGTTTGGCCAACACCTGGGCAAATTTATCCCCCACGCCTTTGAGGGTGGTAACGGGCAGCTCGGCCAGGTTGTTATCTATCCCACGGTCAGGTGACACTGGCTGATGGCCTCTCGCAGTATGTCGATTGCGCGGTGTCGGGGGAAGCTTGCCCGCCAGGCCAGTGCTACGGTGCGGCGTGGGCCCGGTGCGGTAAAGGGGCGGGTCTCCAGCAGGCCACTGGCGTACTGTGATGCGGTGGCGGCTGAGAGTGGCAATACGGTAATTCCAAGCCCTGAGGCCACCATATGGCGGAGTGTTTCCAGTGAGCTGCCATCTGCGGCTGTGCGTATGCTGCCGCCGCCCGCTTCTTTTTCCATGGTTAGTTGCAGGTGCGGACAAGCTTCCAGTACCTGATCACGGAAGCAGTGGCCCTCACCCAGCAGAAGCACATTGTCTTCAGTGAGTTGATCCGGGGAGATAACCTCCTGCTTTGTAAGTGGATGGCCTGCGGGCATCAATACAACAAATGGCTCGTCGTACAGGGGTTGGGTGACAACGTCGGGCTCGGTAAAGGGGAGAGCAATAATGATGGCATCCAGTTCGCCCTTGCGTAGCCTCTGTCTCAGCGTGGCGGTATATCCCTCCTCAACATAGAGTGGCATTTCTGGTGCCAAATGCTGTAGTTGGGGAATAAAGTGTGGGAACAGGTAGGGCCCAATAGTAAAGATGGCGCCAACAGACAGGGGGCTAGCCAGCTGGTCCTTGCCGGCGCTGGCAATGTCTTTGATGGCTGCTGATTGTTCCAGAACCAGCTGGGCCTGGGCGACAATTCTCTCGCCCAATGGTGTTGCCTGCACTCGAGTTTTTGAGCGCTCAAACAGGGCGACACCGAGCTCTTTCTCCAGTTTTTTTACTGCGATAGAGAGTGTCGGTTGGCTGACGTAACAGCGCTCGGCGGCACGGCCAAAATGCTGTTCCTGGGCGAGAGTTACGATATAGCGCAGTTCATTGAGAGTCATGGTCGAGGCAATTAGATGGCCATTAGTAATAGTAATTATTCATAAATAATCGCCGCTAGCCAATACCCTGTCTCAATCTGTAAGCTGAGAGCGAATATTGGGAAAATTTACTAGTTTTGGGAATTCAGGTGGGATTGAGGCGCAAAATTTTGCTATATCTGTAAGGGGCACACCGAACGGAGATACGTCATGGGAGTTCTGTCCTGGGTCATTCTCGGGTTGATTGCCGGCGCTTTAGCAAAGTGGATTATGCCCGGGAGAGATCCTGGTGGTTGGATAGTCACTATGGTCATCGGCATTGTCGGTGCCTTTATTGGAGGCTGGCTGGGTGCCCTGATTGGGTTCGGTGGCCCAGTGACTGGTTTCGGAATTGGCGACATAATAACGGCTACGATTGGTGCGATAATTTTTCTTGCGATCTATCGCATGTTCAAAAGGCGTGGCAACTAGTCCGCCTTTGGGGAGAGCCTCGGCGGCGAACTATAAGCATTCCGAATTTGAATTTGCCCAAATGACCCCAGCACCTTAGGACTGAATAGCACTGAATCAAGGGAATAAGGTGAGCAGCAAAGATTGTTCACCGGGAACTATATGACACAACAAGAAAAGCTTTGGATCCTTGGGTGTGGTGACCTCGGGGCGAGACTGGCACTGCATATAGACCGAAAGCAATACGCGGTTTATGGAATGCGGCGCAATCCCCTGGTAGCTCTGGCGAGTAAGCGCCGGGCAGATGTGGTGAATTGGCGCCGGGGGGATGCCACTAAGAAAGAGGATATTGAACGCTTGTTGTCTACGGGGGCGGATGTCATTCTCGCGACATTTACCCCCACTGAGCACACGCCAACCGGCTATCACCGCGCCTATGTGGAAACGGCAAAGGCAGTCGCTGAAGTTGTTCCGCACCTTCCATCCCCACCGCGTTTGGTTATTTGGGTTTCATCTACTCGTGTTTATGGCCAAAGCGGTGATGACTTTATCGATGAGCAAACCTTACCTCTGCCCAGTGGTTTTCAGGGAGATAGTTTGCTTGCAGCCGAAGAGATCATTCGCAACGCAATTCCCAACAGTTGCATTGTGCGCTTTGCGGGAATTTATGGGCCTGGTCGAGATCGCTTGTTGTCGCAGGTTCGCGCTGGTCGCTGCGCTCCTCCCCAGCCACCGCAATATAGCAATCGCATCCATGTCGATGATTGTATTGGTTTTTTATTGCACCTTATTGAAAGGCACAAACAGGGGTGGGTCCCGGAGCCTCTTTATATAGGCGCCGATAGCCAGCCTGTGCCGATGTACGAGCTGCAACAGTGGTTGGTAAAAGCGATGGGATATACCAGTGCCCACCTGCGCGAGATTGTGCAAACGAGCGAGCGCCGCTCGAAAAAGCTCAGCAATCAGTTGATGCTGTCCAGTGGTTACGAATTGAAGTATCCAGATTACAAGGTGGGCTATAGCGCTCTGTTGGAGTCGGAGGGCTGAGCTGCCCTCCTCAATTATTGCCACAGCATCGGCGAGAACTTCTTGCCTCAGGTCACCATAATCGCTTCGGCTTCAAAAAGGGCTCCCCGCGGCAACTCCTTGACGACGACGGTTGCCCTGGCGGGATAAGGCTCTTCGAAAAACTCTGCCATTATCTCATTTACAGCGGCAAAGTTGCTGCTGTCGGTAATGTAGAGATTGAGTTTCACAATATGCTGGAGCGATCCGTCAGAGGCCTCACAGACTGCACTGAGGTTGCGAAAGACCTGGTGGACTTCATCGCTAAAACCTCCGCTAATCATCTGTTGTGTCTCTGGGTCCAGAGCGATTTGTCCCGACAGGTAAACAGTATTATCCACTTTTACTGCCTGGGAATAGGTACCAGCTGCGGCGGGTGCCCGGTCGGTTTTAATAACGGCTCGATTGGGCATGGGGTACTCCATTACTTATCAATATTGTTGAAAAGGAAGACCTATACGGAACTTCCGAATAATCCCTTACTTATTTGCGGGGCTTTCAGAAGTCGGTTAAATATATCGCGCTTTGAAGCCTAATGGCAGTTCCCAATGGGATTCCCTTGTGTTCCTCAAGGGCGGGCGATGCGTATGACAGAAGGGAGGTTGCGCAGGCGCTTCATAACCCGCGCCAAATGTACACGGCCACTGACTTCCAGGGTCAGGGAGATCACGCTGTTGTGAGCATCCTTCTCATCCACATTGATCTGCTCGATGCTGGCGCCCTCTTCCGTAATACGAGTAGCCAGTCGGGCAATAATCCCTCTCTCTGACTCAACTTCTACCCGCACATCACCGAGGAACTCCCCTGTCACATCCGGTGACCAGTTCACCAGCATGATGTTTTCTGGGTGCTCGCGAAAATCACCGGTATTGCGGCAGGTGTCGCGGTGTACTACTACGCCTTTGCCCGAGCTGATATGGCCGATAATGGCATCCCCGGGAATAGGACGGCAACAGCGAGCGAAGCTGATCATCATGCCCTCTTGGGCATCGATCGTTAAGGGAGAAGAGATATTGCTGGCTTCAGTCTCTTCACTGGTGACGGGCGCGAGTAATTTAGCGGCAGAGAAGGCCACTTTACTGCCCATACCTATCTCTTCCAGCAGCTTGTCCAAAGTTGCGCATTTCGCTTCTTTGAGGCCCGCTTCTAATTGCTCTGGCGATAGCGCGTCTAGGCTCGTGTCGAACTTACTGAGTGCTTTTTCCAGCAGGCGCCGGCCCAGGGTAATGGAATCGTGGTGACGCTGGTGCTTGAGGAAGTGACGGATAGCACTGCGCGCTTTGGCGGTTACTACAAAATTGAGCCAGTTAGGGTTTGGCTGTGCAGTTTTGCGCGTGAGAATCTCGACTTTTTGCCCGCTTTCCAGAGGTTGGGACAAAGGGGCCAGGCGCTGATTGATACGCACGGCAACACAGGAGTTGCCGATATCCGTGTGTACGGAATAGGCGAAGTCCACGGCAGTGGCTCCTGCGGGGAGGTCAACGATCTGCCCTTTAGGGGTAAAGACGTAAACTTCATCCGGGAACAGGTCAATTTTTACGTTTTCAATAAACTCTAACGAGTCGCCGGCGCGCTGCTGCATCTCCAGCAGTCCCTGGACCCAGCGCCGTGCGCGCACCTGGCTGGTGCCACCGGTATTGATCACCTCATCGCCGGAGGCTTTGTACAGCCAGTGGGCGGCAATGCCACTGTTGGCCATTTCATCCATTTCCTTGGTGCGGACCTGAACTTCAATGGGCACCCCGTGCATACCCAGCAGCACTGTGTGCAGTGACTGGTAGCCATTGGATTTGGGGATAGCGACGTAATCTTTAAACTCAGAGATTACCGGTTTGTACAGGCTGTGCATAACACCGAGAACCCGGTAACAGGTATCCACACTGTCCACAATGATGCGGAAAGCGTAGACATCCATTATCTCCTTGAAGGACTTCTTCTTGGCGCGCATCTTTTGGTAGATGCTAAATAGGTGCTTTTCCCGACCAATCACCAGAGAGCTGATGCCCTCCCGCTGCAAGCGCAGTTCTATAGCATTCTGAATCTGTTCCAGCAGCTCTTTGCGATTGCCGCGGGCGGCGACCAGGGCGGCGCGCAAGCGGCTGGCACGCAGTGGGTAGATGGCAAAAAAAGCGCGATCCTCGAACTCGATACGAACGTCGTTCATACCCAGTCGGTGGGCGATGGGTGCGTAGATCTCCAGCGTCTCGCGGGCAATACGGGCACGCTTCTGCGGTTTCAGTGCGCCGAGAGTGCGCATGTTGTGCAGGCGGTCGGCCAGTTTGACCAGAATCACGCGGATATCGCGGGCCATGGCTAGCGCCATCTTCTGGAAGTTTTCCGCCTGCTTTTCTGCCGGGCTGTCGGTCTCGAACTGGGTTAGTTTCGAGACCCCATCGACCAGGTCGGCAACCTCTCCACCAAACTGCTCAGCCAGAGCTGCCTTGGGGATACCCGTATCCTCGATCACATCGTGCAACATGGCTGCCGCCAGGCTCTCGTGATCCATATGCATGCCCGCGAGAATAGTGGCAACTGCCAGCGGGTGGGTGACATAGGGCTCGCCGGAACGGCGCTGCTGACCATCGTGAGCCTGCTCCGCGTAAAAATAGGCGCGGCGGACGATTTGGATCTGGTCGGGGGGAAGGTATGAGGAGAGGCGGTGGGCCAAACTATCTATGGTGTGCAATGCCGCGCGCGCCTCTCGTAAAACTCAAAAAGTACCCAGTAAGAGACCTGATCAGACTTGCTGATCTGTTAGGTAGTTGGGGGCAACGATAGGAGCAGGTGCCTCTTCGCGTTCCGGCTCGTCGAGGATGGCGGCATCCACCAAGCCCTCTTCGATTTCGCGCAGGGCAATTACCGTGGGCTTATCGTTTTCTTCGGGAACCAATGGATCCCTGCCGCCTGTAGCGATCTGACGGGCGCGTTTGCTGCCGACGATAACGAGCTCGAAGCGGTTGTCCACATGCTCAAGGCAATCTTCAACGGTAATACGTGCCATAAACTTTCGTTTCCATTTGCTGTGCCCGAAGGCAAATTCTGTACAGGGGACCGGCTATTTTACCGGACCGGGAAATGTATGCAATTCGATCAATTGGTTCAGTGGCGCAACAGTGCCTGAAGTAGATCGCCGTGGCGCAGTTGCTGCAGCTCTAAGCGCTGTCGCTGGGCAACGATAATCGCACGCAGCTCTGTTAACGCTTGCTCGAAGTTATCGTTGATTACCAGGTAATCTGCGGCGACATAATGGGTCATTTCGTCGATGGCCTGGTCCATACGGCGATCAATGACCGCTTGATCGTCCTGACCGCGTCCGGTGAGGCGCTCGCGCAGGGCTTCCTGGGACGGAGGTAAAATAAAAATACCCACTGCATCAGGGCGCAGGCGACGAACCTGTTCGGCCCCCTGCCAATCGATTTCCAGGATTACATCGCGACCACTGGCAAGAGTCTCTTCGATCTCAGCTTTGGCGGTGCCGTAATAATTATCGCCATAAACTTGGGCGTGCTCAAAAAAAGCATCACGCTCCAACATTGCCAAAAATTCTTCTCGCTCGACAAAGTGATAGTCAACGCCGTGAGTTTCGCCTGGGCGCATGGCACGAGTGGTATGGGAAACCGATACGGTAACCTGGCTGTCGCTGTCTACCAGCGCTTTGACCAAGCTGGTTTTTCCTGCACCGGAGGGAGCGGAGACGGTGTAGAGGGTTCCTGTTTGCACAACTGATCCTGTTCGCGAGCAAAGAGCCCATTATAACCGAAGCTTGCGTCTGGAGATGAAAGAGTGTCATGAAGGGACAAGGCTAGCCCCCGACCGGGGTGGGGGTATCTGTTGGGAGATTCAGGGCGCGTTACCACCTGCGCGCCTGGGCCCGGCCGGGATAGCCTCGCGGGAGTTTCTCAATCACCGCCAACCACCTGTGATTAAGGGGATCTCCCTGTTGTTAATCGCTAACGAAAGTGACTCTATCCTCTTTGCGCCGGGTTGCCAACCACCACCATACCAAAGAGCTTGCGAGCAAGTAGGATATGAAGAGTGGTACATATGTATTGTTTAGTAGCGGAATAGCGCAGATGAGTGCTGCGAGTCTCAAAGTTTCGAGGCGCCCTGAAATAGGATGACCATCCAGTATCCTTCCATTAATTGCCAGGCAAATAATCAAGGCAATAACCGAGCCCATAAGTTGCCAGAAACTCAATACGCTGGTGAACCAGAGGAGAGATAAGGTTGTGGCGGTGTAACAGAGGTGTTGTGCGAATGCGTAGTTGCGCAAACCAGGGCTAATTTCAGGGTTGAAACGTTTAAAGTTTGTCAGATCGGTAGAGGCTACTGGCATGGATTTTTCTATATCTGCGGGTCTGTAGCCTGTGGGGCGGAACCAAAGAGTGCACTTGTCCCACCAGCTTTTCGTATGCCAGGCATCAATTGCCATGCGCTTTAAGTGTTGTAAATTGGCTGCTACAGGATCAAAGGTATTCAGGGGTTTACGCACACCGTAAAGACAGGGCTCAGATTCGAGTTCCTGCTGGTAGGTGCCAAATAAGCGATCCCAAAGTATTAATATTCCGCCGTAGTTCTTATCTACGTAGACAGCGTTCTGGGCGTGGTGTACCCGGTGATTCGAGGGGGTAATGACAAACCACTCCAACCAGCGGATCTTGGGTATTTTTTGTGTGTGAACCCAAAACTGGTAAATAAGATCAATTGCTCCGGCGACAATAACAATTTCTGCCGGCAAACCAATCAATAGAAGCGGTAGATAAAATATCCAATCCAGCTGTAGCCCCCCCGAAGACTGACGCAATGCTGTGCTCAGGTTATAGTCCTCACTCTGGTGGTGCACCAGGTGTTCTGCCCAAAAGATGTTTACCTCGTGACAGATACGGTGCTTCCAGTAGTAGCAGAAGTCGTATGCGAGAACCGCCAGGGCCAGGTGCCAGACATTGTCGATAGACCAGTTGAAACCAACCCATTGATAGTAGGGTTGTAGCAACGTAAACAGCGGGATATAGATAACGAGGAATAAGCTTTTATAGGTAAGCCCGATAATACGATTGAGAATCCCCGTGCTGAGATTGCCAATAGTGTCATTCAGCCTGTAGAGCCCCCAGCCTTTCCAGCGATCCAGGGCGAACTCCATAAGCATGGCGGTCAGAAAAAATGGAATGGAGAAAGTAAGCAGGTCCACAGAAACCCCATATTTTTATTATTAGATAGCGTATCTATCGAACTCTGCCACACGGCTACTGGGCCGCATATGCCAGTGAAGCATGGATTCTGAAATCAGTCAGTATTCGCTGAAGGGATTTTGACGTAATTAACTTTCAGGTTTACAAAAGTAGTGCCTGATTGGCACTAATCAAAAGATTGGCAAGAGCATGCGATACGTCGAATTGGTACCACGGCTAGGTGCGACTTTTGATGTTTAGGCATGGTTTTCTTCGTGAAAGGATTTTCTTTGGAGTTTATAAATAGAAAGACCGGCAAATGCCGGTCTTTTTTTACTCTGAACGGGTCGCTATTTACTCGCTAGCTTCCGCTTCCAAAGTCACACCGCTGTAGGATTCATACCCATAGACACTGATGTACCAGGTGCCGGAATCCGGGTTACTAATGGTGCAGCTCTCCTCGTTACCCCAGAGGTATGGACGACAGTCATATCGACGCAGGGTAGGATAGTTACCGTGGCGCACGTAGAGATCAACTTCGCCGGAGCCACCGGACATCTCTATAGTAAGGGTGGAAGTCCCCGACTCAACATCAATGGTGAAGTCATTCCAGCTGCCCTGGCTGCCAGAAAGGTTAGTTTCTGTCCAACCTGAACCATTGCTGCCACTGTCGTCATCGTCGTCGCCATTACCACTATCGTCGCCGCTCGCCATAGCTACAGCTGCTGCCGCGTCCACAATACCGGAGCCGCAGTTGTTGCAAGAAGAGGGGAAGCTGCGAGCGGTGCTGGTGAGGATCGATTCAACTTCATCCGGAGTAACGTCGGGGTTAACCGAATAAATCAGCGCTGCTGCGCCGGCGACATGGGGGGCTGCCATACTGGTGCCCTGGCTGTAATAGTAGCTATCGCTGCCCGCATCGGTAGAGCCGTTGTTGTAGGTGGAAAGGATACCGTCGGAATCGTTTGCGAAGCTCTGTGCGCCACCGGGTGCAGCGACATCAACCACATTGCCATAGTTGGAGTAATAAGAGCGGCCGCCGGTACGGTCAGTTGCCGCAACGGTAATAACCCCATCACAGCTGGCAGGCGAGTATTGGCTTGCGTTGGCACCACTGTTACCAGCGGCGACAACCACGGTAGCGCCGAGGCTGCGCGCAGTGTCGATAGCGCTTTGCGTGGTAGTGTCACAGCTACCGCCACCGCCGAGGCTCAGGTTCAATACTTGGGCTGGGTTTTGGTTGCTTGGTAATCCGCTGACAGAACCACCGGCACCCCAGATAATACCGTCGGCAATATCAGAGGTATAGCCACCACAGCGTCCAAGCACACGAACGGGCACTATCTTCGCATCATAGGCTACACCGGCGATACCCATGTTGTTGTTAGTAACCCCGGCAATGGTGCCGGCTACATGGGTGCCGTGCCAGCTGCTGTCGCTCTCGGAGGGGATGCTCGGATCGTCACCGCAGGCTTTATCTGTATACCAATCCCCTGGGTCAGTGGGATCGTCATCACGTCCATCTCCATCTACGGAGACGAAAGTGTCAGAAATCATATCGTAGCCTGGTAGGATATTGTCTACCAGATCGGCGTGGGGGAGATAACCGGTATCGAGTACGGCAACCACTACGCCATCGCCCTGGGTAACGTCCCAAGCTGAGGGCAGGTTCAAGCCGCCGGTGGACTCGTAGTAATGCCACTGGCTGAGATAGCTCGGGTCATTGGGCTCGGCCATCGCTTTCATAATCAGGTCCGGCTCTGCGTATTCCACATCCGGATCCTGTTTCAGGCGATCGATGATCGCGTTTACTTCAGCTCTACTTTTACGGCCTTCCAGGCGCATTACCTGGGCGCCAGTGGCCATACGGCGGAGGTGGCGCATCTTGTGGCCGGCACGACGGGAAGCTTTTTCGACCGTCTCTGTGGCCATGGTGGCCGCCTTCCCAACTTTAGCGCTCTCCTTGTACTTTACGATGATGCGGTCGGTTAGCAGTGTTTTTTCCGCGTCCGCTGCGTGAGTAGCGAAAGGGGTAGCACACAGTAACGAAAACGCACTCGCCAGAGTCGTCTTTTGCAAAAGACTTTTCAATGATGATTTCATTATTGTTATATCTCCGAGATATTTTAAATCCGGCTATCAGTATTCCGATAGGCCGGAGACTCCTGAAAAACTCCGCACTAACAAAATAAATTTGTTTAACGGATAGGCCTTGAAACTGTCTTTCTCACAGTCGGTAAGTCAGTTTGACCAAAATTGGTACCAAAGTTTCAAAATGGTACTTCTTTATAACGTTCGTGAAATTATTATCCTCAGCTTAAGCCTTTAAATTTGTGTGGCTTTTGGCGACAAATTTATAAGTTTTGGGAAAAAAATCTGATAGTGAGAATTTATCTACGGGAGAGATGTGGAGGGGTTCACAGGGGGGAAACTGGATGATAAACGAATATTTTCAGATAAAAGAATTATCGTGCGTAGAAAAGATGAATCGCTAAACGCTTCTTAGTGACGTGTACGTAGCATTTACGTAGCTTGGCTTTGGGGCCTGTTTCCTGAGGGTACCCCAGTAATGAAAACCTTTGCTGGCTACTACTGGGGTTTGAGGTTGAAAGGTTGGTGTTAGGACTTGTGTTTATCTGGCCTTGCTATAACTGGGAACTTTGGCCCACAGCTTTGCAGCCAGCAATCCAAAGATAAATCCAAATAGGTGGGACTCCCAGGAGATAAAACCACCTCGTGGCAAGACACCGAAAATAAGCCCTCCATAAAGGACGGCTACCACAATAGATATTAATAAACGGCTAAATTTCCTGCTGATAAATCCCGCAAGAAGCAAAAAGCCGAAATAGCCATAGATAACTGAGCTAGCTCCCAAATGATTGCCCCTGCCAGCAAAAAGCCAAACGGCCAGTCCGGTGGTGATCACAACGAACAGGGTCACTTTAAGGTAAGTTTTTACCCCGTACTGCAACACTAAAAAACTGAAGATGCACAGAGTGAATATGTTCGAGAAGAAATGCCAGCTATTTCCATGCAGTAATGGTGCAGAAAAAATATGGGGGAGGTGGTTGATTGAGCGGGGAACAATACCAAAGTAATTAAGCGATCGGCCGCTCAGAATATTAATAATCTCAATTGCAGCAAGCACTAAAAAAATAGCGCCGACCCACTTCAGGTTGTGTCGCATAAATATTCCTTAAAGGGTGAGCTATCACAAATCCCCCTCTCTGGTGGCAGAGGGGCATCCACAGTCTCGGTGAGAATGCCCCAGAGGGTTATTCGATGTTTTGTACTTGCTCGCGCATCTGCTCGATCAATACTTTGAGCTCTACCGCAGCCTGGGTTGTGTCAGTAACCACAGACTTTGAGGAAAGGGTGTTGGCTTCGCGATTAAACTCCTGCATCAGGAAATCCAGCCGCCGGCCGATTGATCCACCGCCGGCTAAAACCCGACGTGTTTCAGAAGTGTGCGCACTGAGGCGGTCGAGCTCTTCATCCACATCAGCCTTCTGGGCCAACAGGACGATCTCCTGTTCGAGCCGGTCCTTGTCCAGCTCCACTTGCAATTCTTCCAGGCGGCTGCGCAGCTTGTCTCGCTGTGCTTCAAGAATTAGGGGAAGCAGTTCTCGAACATTGGCTACCTGCTCTTCGATTCCCTTGAGTCGGGCCTCAATAAACTTGGCTAGCTCAGCGCCTTCGCGTTCACGGTTTGCGCGCAGCTGTCCCAGTGCCTCGCGAAAAGCCTCTAATATCGTTGCCGTCTGTTTATCGGTATCTGCTTCAGGTTCACTGATAACACCGGGCCACTGGAGAATTTGCAAGGGATTGAGTGGTTGAACATCCTCGCCACCGGCTACCTGTTTTGCCGCATGAATCAGCGCCTGGGCGAGGGGTTGGTTGATTTCCAGTCCAGTGTCTTCGGCGCTATTGGTCTTCAGGCTCAAGGTCAGTTCAACTTTGCCGCGGGACAGCGTCTTGCGCAGCGTATCGCGCAGTTGTGTTTCCAGGGAGCGAGCCGCTTCGGGTAAACGGAAATGTGGTTCCAGGTAGCGATGGTTGACCGAGCGCAGTTCCCAGATAGCAGTGCCGCTTGCGTAATTGGCCTCGGCGCGTCCAAAGGCTGTCATGCTGCGCACTTTGTTCTGTTCCCGTTGACTGGCCATAGCTGATCCCCTACAGGCGTATTAATCGGCCCGGCATAATAACACAGCGTTTGGATCGCCATGCTGGGGTATATAATGCGGGGCTTTCATTCAATATTTGAGGTGGACTATGCAGCGTCCCAGTGGCCGCGCCCCTGCGCAATTGCGCCCGGTAAAAATTACCCGCAACTATACCCGTCATGCGGAGGGGTCTGTGTTGGTGGAGTTTGGTGATACCAAGGTTTTGTGTAATGCCTCTCTCTCCAGTGAAGTCCCAAGGTTTTTACGCGGCCAGGGCAGCGGTTGGATAACTGCAGAGTACGGCATGCTGCCACGCTCCACAGGCTCTCGTATGCCAAGGGAAGCGGCCAAGGGCAAGCAGAGTGGCCGCACCGTGGAAATTCAGCGCTTGATCGGGCGCTCACTGCGAGCGGCGGTAGACCTGGAGAAGCTAGGTGAGAATCAAATCACCGTCGATTGCGATGTTATCCAGGCCGATGGCGGTACCCGAACCGCAGCAATCACAGGTGCTTGTGTGGCACTGGTTGACGCCCTGCGTCATATGCAGAGGGAAAAAATCATTGCCGAAGATCCGCTTAAGAATATGGTAGCGGCGGTATCAGTGGGAATTTATGAGGGGGAGCCGTTACTGGACCTGGATTACCCGGAAGACAGTTCAGCGGATACCGATATGAATTTGGTGATGGCCGAAGATGGCGGCATGATCGAGGTTCAAGGCACTGCAGAGGGTGAGCCATTTACCGAAAAGCAGTTTGCTCAGATGCTGGGGTTGGGCAAGGCGGGTATTGATGAATTGATCGCTCTGCAAAAGCAGGCGCTGGACGAGTAAAGCAGCCGCCCCTTGGTTTGTATCCGGCCCTCTCCCAATAGGGAAGGGGCCGGAACTCCGTGCGATTCAAACTTCGATTTCGTAGTCCATGATTACCGGTAAGTGGCTGGAGAATTTCACATTCTTATTGATTGCACCGTACTCAATGCGATTTTTTAGACCGTGAGAAACGATCTGCATATCAGTACGCCAGCCATCTCCTTCTCCGACAGTACCGCTGGGCCACCAGCTAAATTCGTCGGTATCTTTTACTACACGGCGAAAAGCATCGACATAGCCAACATCATTAAACAGTTGGTCCAGCCAGCGCTGTTCGTGACGCATAAAGCCGGGAGAATCCTGGTGATCCTGCCAATTCTGTACGTCTGCACGACGGTGAGCCATGCCCCAGTTACCACAGAAAATAAAGTCGCGGCGTTTGCGGCTTATTTTTAGCAAGTGCGCCTGCATGTCCTCAAAGAATTGGACTTTTTTCTCTAACGACGTCTCATCGGAGGCGACTGGCGCGAGCAGAGAGCCAACGCTCAGTCGCTCGAAATCCGCCTGTAGATAGCGGCCGTACATATCCTCACCATTGGCGAAGCCCATGCCGAATATGATGGCTTTGGGCTGGCTGCGGGTGTAGATAGCCACACCATTTTCGTGGGGAGTTCCCGAGTCGAAAAAGTAACTGTAATAACCGTCGGGGTGAAATATTGGGTGGTCCAATTCAGGCTCGAGAGAGCGCAGATCCTGAAGGCAGATAATATCTGCGTCCTGCTCCGCCAACCAATCGTAGAGACCGCGTTGGGCGGCCTGATGAACGCCGTCTACCGACAAGCTTACTATTCGCATTATTAGCCCCTTACCAGCGGACTGTGTATCATTAGAAACATTATATGCATGCCTACCCCCGGGAATGCTACGGGGAGGTCTCCCTTCACCTTAGCCAATAGTTAACAATTTTCCATGCAGCAATATCAGCGCGATTTTATCCAACTTGCCCTGGATCATCAGGTTTTGTGTTTCGGCGACTTCACTTTGAAGTCGGGCCGTCAAAGCCCCTACTTTTTCAATGCCGGCCGTTTCCACACCGGTGCTGCACTGGCAGCGCTGGGGCAGGCCTATGCCGAGGCGATAATCGCTTCGGGAGTGGAGTTCGATGTCATTTTTGGGCCGGCCTACAAAGGTATCCCGCTGGGTGCGGTGACTGCTGTGGCTCTAGCCCAAAAGGGGATCGATAAGCCTTTCTGTTACAACCGAAAAGAAGCCAAGGATCACGGTGAAGGCGGAACCTTAGTGGGTGCGCCGCTTAATGGCAAGGTTTTGATTATCGATGATGTTATTACTGCGGGCACAGCCGTGCGCGAAGTGATGCAAATTATCGAATCTCATGGCGCAGAAGCAGCGGGAGTTGTGATTGGTCTCAACCGCCAGGAAAAGGCTAGTGAAGATTGTGAATTCTCCGCTATTCAGCAAGTTGAGAGACAGTACAATATTCCTGTGGTCGGCATCGTGCAGTTAGACGATGTGATCAGCTTTCTCGAGCAGGAGTCGAATGATAGCGATACTCTGCAGAAAATTGTGGACTACCGGCAGCGCTACGGTGTCGCGGGTCAATAAATATTGCCCCCCCTAGCTGTGGGCCGGTTAATTCAGAGAGAAGAGCGATGCGAATCGCCCCTTTAGTACCTCTATTGGTCAGCACCCTTTTGATGTTGGCTGTAGAGGCTTATGGTAACAATAGCCGGGTTTTGTATCGATACACTGATCACCAGGGAGTCCTGGTGATCAACGATGCTATTCCACCGGAATTTGTTCCAAATGGATATGAGATTCTCACTCTTACCGGTCGTGTAGTTGAAGTAATCGCACCGCAGCTCAGTCCTGAAGAGTACCAGGCCCAGCTTAAGTTGGAGGCCCAGCGTGAGGCGGATCGTAAGTTGCTCAAGCGCTATAACAGTATTGCGGATATTGAGAGTGCTCGGTCGCGCAAGTTGGCTGTCGTAGAGCAGGATATGGCTATCATGCAGTCAAATATCAGCAGTCTACGCCGGCAAATTGCCCAGGAAGAAGCCTCTGCTGCGCGCACGCAGCGGGGCGGCCGTGAGGTGGCTCCCGAATTGTTGCAGAGAATTGCAGATCTACAAAAAGAAATGGAAGTGCTTGAGGAGCGCCTCAGCCGGCGTGCGGCTGAAGCGGATACCATAGGGGTTGATTTTGATAAGGCGGTAGCCCGCTATACCGAACTTAATGCTGAGAGCTAGCTAATTTCTCAATGCCTGAATAATTTCGGAGGGCTACCGCCAAACAGCCCTCATGAGGAAATGGTTATCTGGCTGCAGCCACTGTCTCACGGAAGAAACCAGCCGTTAATACGGGCCACTGTTCTGCCCAGTACTCTGTAGGCTTACGCTTAAAACCGCTGCGCACGTATTGGACGATACGCCCCTCCGCGCTCGCCAAAAGCAGGTTGGCAGCACCACCGAGAGGAAGAGTCGGGCGCAGGTGCTCGCGCAACTCGGCTTCGCGCAAGATCTGTCTAATTTGGGTTTCCAGTCGATCAAATAACTGCAGGATTCGTCCATGCAGCCTTTCAGTTTCACCGGTAAGCGCGTCGCCTGTGAGCAGGCGAGTGATTCCAGGGTTTCGCTCACAGAAAGCTAGCAGGAGCTGCAGAATTTTCTGGCAGCGATTGAGAGCCGAGGGCTCCTCCTGCAGGATCATTGCGATACGGCTGAAAATGGTCTCCTCAATAAATTCGATCAGCCCTTCAAACATCTTGGATTTACTGGGGAAGTGACGATATAGCGCGGCTTCAGAGAAACCAACTTCCTTGGCCAGTGCTGCTGTTGTAATACGTGCGCCGGGACTGACTTCCAGCATATGTGCTAGAGCTTCCAGGATTTGTTGACGCCGATTGATTTTTTCGCTGCTCATTGACTGCCTTTGGTCCGCTTGGGGGGCGGAATTTAGTTTTGCTCTTGTCGTCTTATTTTGACGGCGGCGGAATCCTACCGATTCGCCGGGCTGTCTTCAATTGCCAAGGGGCTAGTGGTCCACAGTTTGCGCTTCTATGTTGGTAATCAGGGTACCCACGCCTCGATCTGTAAATATCTCGAGCAATATGGCGTGGGGCACACGGCCGTCGATGATGTGAGCGGAATTTACCCCATCCTGAACAGCGTCCAGAGCGCAGGTGATTTTTGGCAGCATGCCGCCATAGATGGTGCCATCCTGAATTAAGCTCTCCACTTCATTGGTAGTCAGTCCGGTGAGAACCTCCCCCTCCTTATCCTGCAGACCGGCGACGTTGGTGAGTAACATCAGCTTTTCTGCTTTCAATTCCTCGGCGATTTTTCCAGCGACGAGATCGGCATTAATATTGTATGAAACCCCATTGCCGTCGACCCCAATGGGCGCAATAACTGGGATAAAGTCACTGTGGACCAGCATATTGATCACATCAATATTAACTTTCTCGACTTCTCCAACCTGGCCGATATCAATGATTTCAGAGGCATGTAGTCCCGCGCTCTCATTTTTTCGGGTCAACTTTCGCGCTTTAACCAGTAATCCGTCTTTACCGGTGATACCTACCGCGCGGCCCCCATTTTTGTTAATCAAATTGACGATCTGTTTGTTGACGGTGCCCCCTAACACCATCTCCACAACATCCATGGTTTCGCTATCGGTGACTCTCATTCCGTCTACGAAGCGGGACTCAATACTGAGCTTATTTAGCAGCTGCCCAATTTGAGGTCCGCCACCGTGCACTACCACTGGGTTCATACCTACCAGCTTCATCAGGATAATGTCTCGCGCGAAACTGTTTTGTAGTTGCTCATCCACCATGGCGTTGCCACCGAACTTGACCACAATAGTTTTGCCTGTAAAGCGCTGGATATAGGGCAGTGCTTCATTGAGGACCTGGGCACTTTTCAGCGCAGAGTTTAGATCTAGGGACATGGGCAGTTCCTTACACAGGGCGAAAGGGAATCAGGTTTGGGGTCCTGAATTGAGTCGCCAACGATTTAAAGCAAATGTGGTGGATTGTTTTCTAAGCAATAGGGGCAGTGGCCCGATGGCGGCGCAGTCTATTCCGCCGTTTTATCTTAATCGAGCAGCTGCCAGTCGGGTACAGTAATTGCGGGAGCAATCCTTCTGAGCTGTCCCATCACCTCAGTACGGATGCGCTCCAGGGCCTGTTCATTTTCAGCCTCAAAGCGCAGGGTTAGTGCGCTAGTGGTATTGGAGGCACGTACAAGCCCCCAGCCATCGGGAAACTCTATACGCAGGCCGTCGATAGTATTGATATCGGCATTGCCAAAATTCCCCTTATCGCGCAGCTGGTCTATCAGTGAAAACTTCTCAGTTTCCTCTACTGGTAGCAGGATCTCAGGGGTGCTGTGCATTTTCGGCAAGGTGTCGAGGAGTTCATCAAGACTTTGTTCGCGCAGTGCCATAATTTCTAGTACCCGCGCAGCAGCGTAGATACCATCGTCGAAACCAAACCAGCGGTCCTTAATAAAGATATGTCCGGAAAGCTCGCCGCCCAAAATGGCTTTGGTCTCCAACATCTTGGCTTTCATCGGAGAGTGTCCGGTCTTCCACATAATGGGGCGGCCCCCATACTGGCTGATTAGCTGGGATAAACTGCGACTGCTCTTAACGTCGAAGACAATATTTTCTCCCGGATTGCGCGCAAGGATATCCCTTGCCAGCAACATAACCAGTTGGTCTGCCCAAGCGATACGGCCGCTGCTTGAAATTAGGGTAACACGATCACCATCACCATCCAGGGCCACGCCCAGATCTGCTCCTGTAGCCAGAACCTTTTCAGTCAAGGCTTCGAGGTTTTCTGGTCTGGAGGGGTCCGGTGCGTGATTGGGGAAGTTGCCATCCACCTCACAATAGATCGGTGTTACTGCACAGCCGAGCTGCTCAAAGAGGCGGGGAGCCAGGTTAGAGGTGGCGCCATTGCCAGCATCGATAACCAAGTGCGGTTGCCCGGCGAGGGCGACATTATTGAAAACTTCATCGATATATTTATCGGTGATTTCTTGCTCCCGATTGGCGCCTTCCCCACTTTTGAATGGGCCTTTTTTCATCAACTGGTAGAGCCCCTGCAGTTTGTCTTCCGCCAGGGCGCGACCTTTCAGTACGATCTTAAAGCCGTTGTATTCCGCAGGGTTGTGGCTTGCGGTAACAATGACCCCGCTACTGGTATTTTTTCCTTTCGCACAAGCGTAATAGAGAAGTGGTGATGGAATCAGGCCGAGATTAATAGAGTTGCAGCCACTATCTAGAATTCCCTCAATCAGGCACTGGCTAAGTGTCTCACTGCTATTGCGTCCATCTCGGCCAACTAGTAAGAGATGTTCTCCAGCGTGCTGTGCCAGGGTGCCGAGCGCTCTACCTAGTTGATAGGCAAAAGGTTCGTTGATTTCCTGCCCGGCGATTCCACGGATATCGTAGGCGCGGAAAACATGCTGGGGATACTCAGAGGTCAGAGGCAGCTCGGGCTTGTCATCGTCACTTTCTGGCAAGTCCTTTGAACTATTTTCTTTTTCTTCGCTTTCTGAGTTCTCCGAATCAGAGTCCGAGATACTGGGTGCTGAGGCCAAGCTCTGCGGCAGAAAATCTGTATTGGAAACCTGTGTATTTCCTCCATCAGAGGCTTGTGGGTGCGCCTTATTAAGCTCGCTGCCACTAGCATCCTTACTTCTTTCCCACGGGGCTCTCGAATCGCGAGGTAGGAATTTCAGTAGGGCGAATAGGCTCACCAATATTCCAATACCGGCTCCGATGTAAATCCAGTATGTGGGCAGACTGTGCTGTTCGACAAAGATTTGGGAGGGACTGAAGTGGAGGCTTAAATAGCTGTCCTCAAGTTGCTCTACAGTGTTGTAGCCTTTTCCTATGCCTGCGCGCCACAGAGTTTGTCGGTGGGCATCGGGAAACTTCTGCATTAACTGAACTTGTCCATGACTACCGCCCAGACTTTTTAAAATGTTTTCCAGCACGGAAAAGGGTTGGGTAGCCAGTAGTTGTTCATTTTCCAGGGTGATAACACTATGAAGTTGCCAGCTATTTTCCACACCTGTACGCAGTACTTCCATCGGTTGCTCAGGTATTTCCTGACTGCGCTTTAACAGATCGACCAAGGCAAAGTTCAGGGAGGGATTTTGCCCTGATCCCACTCGAACCTGTTCGGAAGAAAAGGCCTGGAGGGATACCTGCTCAGGTAGTTTGGTAGATTCAATCAGTGTTGCTGCAGGGAGCTTCCTTGATCCAAGGGCCTGCAGGCGCTTCGAATAGTCTGCGACGTAATACTGCACGACTTCAGCTAGTTCGGCAGTTTTTTGCTTGGCGGCTAGCTCAATCTGCGAATGATTATGGGGTATTACAAGATACTGGATTAACAGATAGGCACCGCCCAGCCAAGCGACAACTACTAATAATAACGGTAAAAATAACCCTTTCTGCATGGTACCGCCTGGTTTCTTTTTGTTGTTGGAGCCCACAGATATCCCTGATTTGAGCGTAAATGTTGTCACTGAGCCTTGGAGGCGATGAGTTCAATGAGCTGTCGGGCTAGGTCGGTCTTTAATGCGGGAGCCAGTCGGCTCTGACCATCCGCATCTATCACAGTGACAGCGTTGTGATCGCTGTTAAATCCCGAATCCGATTGGCTCACATCGTTGGCAATGATCATATCGAGGTTTTTCCGCTGCAGCTTGCTCTGGGCGTGGGCGAGAACCTGTTCTGTCTCTGCGGCGAACCCGATAGTGAAAGGCCGTAGCTCAGTACGCGTGGCTATGGCTGCAACAATATCGGGATTTTTGATGAGGGCAATTGCATCATCATCTTGCCCGTCTTTCTTTTTGATTTTCTGCTCAGCGACTTGGGCCGGCCGGAAATCAGCAACGGCTGCTGCACTGATAAAGATATCGCAGTGATCGGCGGCACTTTTGGCGGCCTCATACATATCCTGGGCGCTGATAACATCGATACGATTGACCTTTGGCGGCGTATCCAAATTTACGGGGCCGGCAATCAACGTCACTTCGGCACCGGCACTCTGCGCCGCCGCAGCCAGGGCGAAGCCCATTTTTCCAGAGCTGTGGTTGCTGAGGAATCTCACTGGGTCAATGGCTTCCCTGGTAGGGCCGGCAGTGATTACTACTTTGCGGCCCTGCAGTGAGTGGCTTGTGTGAAACAGGGATTCAGTGTGTTCCGCCAGGTTTTCTGGTTCCAGCATACGGCCGGGGCCCACGTCGCCACAGGCCTGGCTACCCGCGCCTGGGCCCCAGAATATGACTCCGCGCTCCTTTAGGGTCTGAGCATTGGCTGAGGTAGCTGCGTGGCGCCACATGGCTTGGTTCATGGCTGGTGCCAGGGCCAGGGGGGCTTCGCTGGCCAAACAAAGGGTGGTTAAGAGGTCATCAGCCATACCGGCAGCCAACTTTGCCATTACCTGGGCACTGGCTGGAGCAATCAGGATAAGATCAGCCCATTTCGCCAGTTCGATATGACCCATAGCGGCTTCTGCCGAGGGATCCAACAAGTCTGTATGCACCGGGTTAGCGGATAGCGCCTGAAAGGTCAGTGGCTGTACAAACTCCTGTGCTCCGGCGCTCATTACCACTCGGACATCGGCACCGCGCTCTTTGAGCCGGCGAACCAGGTCGGCACTCTTATAGGCGGCAATTCCACCGCTGATACCTAAAAGTATGCGTTTGTCGGCCAGAGAGGACATAAATGCTGTTTCCGATTTGGTGCGAGCCGGTAAGATTAGCATTTCTGTGTCGTTTCTTATAAGACTGCAGTAGTGCTACAAAGGTGCAGTGTGGAAGAGGTGTTCAGTAGATGTGCGATAGATAAGACACTGACTAACTGGGCTACAAATGAAAATAAAGGACTGGCCGGCAGGTGAGAGGCCTCGGGAAAAGCTGTTGGAGAGAGGGGCTGAAGCCCTGTCGGATGCAGAGTTGTTGGCAATTTTTCTGCGCGTGGGGCTACCCGGCCTCTCAGCAGTGGATCTGGCCAGGAGACTTCTCAATGATTTTGGTGGCTTGCGCCCTCTATTAGAGGCCGAGCGAGATGACTTTTGCCGCGCGCGAGGGCTCGGCGACGCCAAGTTTGCACAGTTGCAAGCGGCGCTGGAAATGGCCAAGCGGCACTTGGCGGAGACGATACAGCACGGCAGCGCACTGTGCAGTCCCGGGGCGGTCAGGGATTACCTGGCAATCCAGCTCAGGCACCGGCGCAGGGAAGTGTTCTGCTGCCTCTACCTGGATAATCAACACCGGGTGATCGCTTTTGAGGAGCTGTTCGAGGGGACTCTGAATGCAGCGAATGTCTACCCGCGCGAAGTAGTACAGCAAGCGCTGTTGAAGGGAGCTGCGGCGGTTATTTTGGCGCACAACCACCCGTCTGGTGTCAGTGAGCCCAGCCAGGCAGATATCTGGATTACCGAGCGTTTGACCCAGGCACTAGAGCTGGTGGATATCAAGGTTCTGGACCATTTGATCGTCGGTGAGGGCAAGGCGCTATCCTTTGCAGAGCAGGGATTGATGTAAAGGTGTCGTTCCCGGCGTTGAAATGTTGTACAAAACTTGCTCCCTACGGGCTCTTTTGGTATAAAACGCCGCTCTTTGCGGCCGGGCCAGATTCTGCACAGGTTCCGCCGCCATCCAGGAACCGGATTAGAATCCCGATTTTTATGTTCCCGCACTACCTTTTCCTCTTCAGGATTGGCGCCATGCGGGCACAAGCGTTTTGAAGAGGCCAACAGATGTCCAAGGTATGTCAGGTAACCGGTAAGCGTCCGGTCACCGGAAACAATGTATCCCACGCTAAGAACCGCACCAAGCGTCGCTTTGTGCCGAACCTGCACAGCCACCGTTTCTGGGTTGAATCCGAGAAGCGTTTTGTGAAGCTGCGTGTTTCCGCGAAAGGCATGCGCGTTATCGATAAGAAAGGTATCGACGCTGTGCTGACTGAGCTGCGCGCCCGCGGCGAAAAAGTGTAACGGCTGTAGCCCAGCTAATAGATTGGAGATAGAGCAATGCGTGAGAAGATTCGTCTGAATTCCAGCGCCGGTACTGGCCATTTCTACACCACTACCAAAAACAAGCGCAACATGCCTGAGAAAATGGAGATCAAAAAGTACGATCCCGTTGTACGCAAGCATGTAATGTACAAGGAAGGCAAAATTAAATAATTGCCTACCGCTACTGTACAAAAAGCCCGGTTCTAACCGGGCTTTTTTGTGCGTATTGGAAATTGAGCAGCCAGTTTACACAGGGTAACTCCAGAAGATGCCAGAGCTCCCAGAAGTAGAAACCACTCTCAGAGGCCTGCAACCTCACCTGGAGGGGCATAAAATTCGCTCCGCAAAAGTGCGCCAGCACCAGTTGCGCTGGCCCGTGGAAGCAGACTTTGAGCGCCGTGTCCGCAATGCCCGGATACTGAAGCTGGAGCGCCGCGCCAAGTACCTGCTGGTGCACACCGATAAAGGCTGCGCTATCTGGCACCTGGGGATGTCTGGCAGCCTGCGAATGGTCGAGGCTGCACAGGCACCGGAAAAGCATGATCATATCGACTGGCGCCTGGATAGTGGTCTCACACTGCGTTACCGCGACCCGCGCCGTTTTGGTGCCCTACTGTGGACAGTGGCGGACCCACTGGCCCACGACTTACTCAGCCATTTGGGCCCAGAGCCTCTCTCGGAAGAATTTAGTGGTGACTATCTGTTCGAGACTTCGCGCAAGCGTAAGCAGTCTGTCAAAACCTTCGTCATGGATGGCCGTATCGTTGTGGGGGTGGGTAATATTTACGCCAGTGAATCTCTTTTCCTGGCGGGCATTCGCCCAGATCGACAGGCCGGTTCTATTTCCAAAGCCCGATACCAGCGCTTGGCTGAGTCCATAAAGCAGGTTCTCAGTCAGGCAATCGCCCAAGGTGGGACTACC
Source organism: Microbulbifer maximicatervae (SeqCode) (assembly GCF_052467615.1). NCBI lineage: Bacteria > Pseudomonadati > Pseudomonadota > Gammaproteobacteria > Cellvibrionales > Microbulbiferaceae > Microbulbifer > Microbulbifer maximicatervae (SeqCode). Next base: position 4,499,270 of record NZ_CP174319.1, on the reverse strand, counting down.
TTGCGGGACTTTATTGGCGGCGATGGAAAACCTGGCTATTTCGCCCAACAGCTAAATGTTTATGGCCGTGCGGGTGAGTCCTGTCCCTCTTGCGGCCGAGCAGTCAAAGATATGGTTTTGGGCCAGAGAAATACCTTTTTCTGCTCTAGCTGCCAACGTTAAATCGCATCCTTCTGGCAGCTTTAGGCAATACTAATATCATCGTATTGCCGATAAGGAGCTGCTTAGTGGTCATGATATTGCCTTTTCTTACGGTCACCCTGTCGATTTGGGCCGTTTGGAATGGTCGTCGCCGCTCTGCAATGGGCTGGTGGTTGTTGACCTTGCTGATCTTCATTATGTGGTGTGGATATCATATGACGCGAGCACTGTCGCTGTCTTTCTAGGGACCGTGCCCATGATGGTGTTTATGGTCAGAAGGCTGGATAGCTTGGGGCTGTTAGCGGTAAGCATAATCCTATGGATTGCCTTGATCATGGAGTTGGTATCTCACCAACACCCCTGCCCTCTCTGTCTCTTACAACGTGTTGCCTTTGCCATGATTGGCATGGGATTGATGTTGAACCTGCGCTTTAGTATTCGTGCAGAGCATTACGGCGTTGTTATTCTTTCGTGTCTGGCCGGTCTGGCTGCTGCTGTCAGGCAGGTATTGCTGCATATCACCCCTGGCGATCCAGGGTTTGGCAGCCCAGTATTTGGCTTACATTTATACACTTGGTCTGCGCTGATTTTCTTTGTCTTACTGATCTACTGTGGCGTTGCATTAATGTTTGGCTTTAAGCGGCGAAGTTTTGCCACGAGAGAGTTTACTTTGATTGAAAAGTGCATTGCCATCTCGTTCTTCACTGTCGTGTTGGCCAATTTAGTCGCGGTTCTCCTCGAGTGCGGTCTGGGTCCCTGCACCAGTGGGTCATTTGGGTATCACTGGTTGTGGTCTCGAGGTTAGGCACACAAATGTGTCCGAGCTTTCTACACTTTTCCTGATAAGACCCGAGTCCCGGGGAATTGCGGAAAACTGTGAGGAGTCCCTATGCGTCTGGCCTGCCTGCTCATTTCACTATTGTTAATTGCTTGTGAACGAGCTGAATCCCCCTCGCCGGCCACCAGTGTTGAAACCGCCCAGCACGTTTTAAGGAATGCGTATATCTATACCGTCGACCCGGCCCGCAGTGTTGCCTCGGCAATGGCTATCCGCGATGGGCGCATTGTTTATGTGGGTACAGATCGGGGGGCAGAAGCCCTTGTAGGAGAGGGAACAAAGGTCACTGATCTCAGTGGAAAAATGGTATTGCCCGGTTTTATTCAGCAAATACCTGATGTTGGTATCAGTGACAGTTTGGATTTATCCACATATAAAACTGTAGAGGGGTATGAGAATAGCGTTCGTAAATTTATTCAGGCCAACCCCGAGAAGCAGCTTGTCGTTGGCAGCGGCTGGCGTCATGTCATTTTTGCACCACACAGACCACATAAAGCAATACTGGATCAAATAAATGATTTGATCCCCATTATTCTTTTCTCAGAAGATGGCGCCAGTGTATGGACTAACTCTGAAGGTATTGCCGCAGCTGGGATTGATATGGAGTCTAATTTTTCTGAGGGCGGTAGAATCGAAAAAGATGAAGATGGTCTTCCCATCGGTATTTTTCATGGTCGTGAAGCGGTGGAGGTTTTTTCCCGTCTGATACCCGTAAATAATGAGGGTGAAAAACCAACTCGAAGTTTTTCAGAGATTAAGAATATTGCGGCCCAGAGAGGCGTAACTACTTTTTTTCAGGCTGTAATGCCGCTCAATGATTTAAATAAGTATCTCAGCGCCTTCGATCGCCCACTATCGTCAGAGAAATTGAGTTTGCGTATCCGAGCATCCTTTGAAATAGCGATGGATGTCACTGGTAAGAAACTTAGAGAATTGCAGAAGGTTGCAGAAAAATATTCCGGTGATGATTTCAAGATCAATTCGGTCAGCTTGAAAGCTGACAAGGTAGGTTTAGGTGATCAACGTGATTCAGGCCTATCGAGTGAACTTATTTCCGAGATAATTACTCGTGCTAATTCACATAATTTCCAGTTTTACCTGGATGCTAAGAGTAATAAAGAGTTGGCAGCTCTACAAAAGCTCATACAGATATCCCTGGATGGTGGCAGGGAGTTGGGATTGCGTAACACCCTGCTTAATATTAGTTCGGATAATGCTGGGGGTGTATTGTCAGCTGATAAGGAAAAACCGATTTTATTGCTGTCAGTAGCAGCGCGCTCAAAAGTTTCTCCAGATGATAAAAGTTACTTAACTGAAAGTCGAAAATCTAATACAGAGCCTCGTCATATAGCCGTGGTTATGGACTCGGGATATGTTGCCGGGCGAGAGGTGTCACCAATCCAGAACATCCATGCTGGAGTCAGTAACCAGATATCATTGGAGACAATGATTGAAATGTTCACTTTTACCGGTGCTGTTACGAATCACCTGGAGCAGGATACTGGTAGTTTGGAGGTGGGAAAGTGGGCGGACTTTATTGTTTTGGACAAAAACCTGTTTTTAATTCCGCAGCGAGATATTGGTAGTGTCCGGGTGATACAGACTTATTACAAAGGTCAGAAAGTCTATGACCGCAGGCGCTAAGGAGAGGAAGAAACCGAGGGGCAGTGCGCCCCTCGGTTGATCAATGTTAACGCCCTTGGGCGCTGCCCTCGCGGCGGGGGTCGGCTCCCCCGTACAGCTTGTTATTTTGCAAAGCGATGGCATGGATACCACTGTTGAGGCCCCTTTCGACAACCTCGTGCCCACGGGCTTCGAGTTTCTCGATAGTATCGGGGCTGAAAAAGCCGGGCTCCAATTCGACCCTCTTACCGATAGCGCCGATATTTCCCGCAGAAATCGCTTCGGCAATCGGCATATTCAAGCCCAGATGGTAGAGAATAGTGCGCGCAGTGTAGTCAATAATTCGTGAGCCGCCGGGGGAACCCACCAGAAGGCGCATACTGCCATCTTTGTTGAAAACGATGGTGGGGGACATGGAAGAGCGTGGTCTCTTGCGCGCTTGAATGCGGTTGGCCACTCGCTCCCCACTACTGTTTTTTGGAGTGAAGGAAAAATCGGTGAGCTGGTTGTTGAGCAGGAAGCCCTTCACCATCAGGCGCGACCCGAAGCCGGTTTCAATACTGGTCGTCATACTGACACCATTACCGTAGCGGTCGACAATCACTAAATGACTGGTGTTGGGCAACTCTGGCGACTGGGCCATCACCCGCTTCACCCCGAGTTCGGCTGGGGTACCGGGAGTCGCAGCTGTGGCGGAGTCCGGGTCGATTAACTGCGCGCGGCGAGCCAAATAATCCCTGGATACCAGTGATTTACTGGGTACTTGGACAAAGTCGGAATCACCGGAGTAGGTGTTGCGATCGGCAAATGCCAGTTCCGAAGCTTCGATAAATAAGTGGGTGAGCAGATCACTGCCAGGCTCGAAGCGCTCCAGTGGGAATTGTTGCAGCATGCCCAGAATGCCGCCTACTGTGGTACCTCCGGACGACGGGGCATCCGCACCGCACACACGATATTCGAGAAACTCCGAACACAGGGGCTGGCGCTCCTTGGCCCGGTAGCTAACCATATCTTCGAGGCTCAGGAGCCCAGGGTTGGCACTGTCATAGCGCACAGCTTTGACGATAGCCTTGGCAATGTCGCCGTGATAGAAGGCATCCGCACCGCCCTGGGCAATTGCCTCCAGAGTTTCCGCGTAAGCTGGATTTTTCAAGTTGTGACCCACCGGCAGGGGCTTGCCATCACTGTTGAAGAAGTAGCTGGCAATTTCCGGTCGAGCAGCCACCTTCGGCATGCGCAGTAACAGCTGGTGAAGGCGCGGTGATATCTGAAAGCCGGATTTGGCCAGGTGTATGGCCGGCTGAAATAACTGCTCCCAGGGTAACTTGCCATCGCGCTCGTGAGCCATTTCCAGCATTCGCACAACACCGGGAACGCCGACCGAGTAGCCGCCGATTACAGACTCAAAAAATGAACGCGGCTTGTTGTCGCGGATAAAGTAATTTTCGTCTACCTGAGAGGGGGCTGTCTCGCGTCCGTCGTAGTACTTGAGCTTCTTTGCCGCAGCGTCATAGCTAAGCATAAATGCCCCGCCACCAATCCCGGAGGATTGTGGTTCTACCAACCCCAATACCATCTGAGCGGCAATGGCGGCATCCACAGCACTGCCGCCCCGGGCGAGAATCTGCTCGGCAGCCCGGCTGGCATGGGGGTTGGCAGTGACAGCCATATAGAAGTTGGCCGTTGAGGACTTAACGGCTGTGCGACCGGTATCAAACTCCGGTTGTGGTTCATCGGCAAAAGCGAAAGCGGGACTCAGAACCAGTGCAAAGGCGGCGAGAAGGTTGCGCACGTAACACTCCGCGGATTGTGGATAAATCCGCTCGAGTGTATCAGAAATAGCCAGATTCCGGCTTAACGAAATTTCTCTTCCAGCGCGCTTTGTACAGCAGCCGGAACAAACTTGGTGACATCGCCGCCCAGGGAGGCAATTTCACGCACTAAAGAGGATGAAATGTAGGACAAATGTTCTGCCGGTGTCAGGAACAGGCTTTCCATATTGGGCGCTAACTGGCGGTTCATATTGGCCAGCTGGAACTCGTATTCAAAGTCGGACACCGCGCGCAGACCGCGCAGTACGCCATAAGCATCGACCTGGCGCACCAGGTCGGCGAGCAGGATATCGAACCCAATGACTTCGACATTGGGCAGGTGACCGAGAACTTTTTGTGAAAGTTCTACCCGCTCCTCTAAGGTGAACAGGGGGTTTTTGCGATTGCTGGCAGCCACAGCCACGATAACGTGGTCAAATAAGCGGCATGCGCGCTCCACCAAGTCCAAGTGACCATTGGTGATGGGATCGAAGGTTCCGGGATAGACGACTTTTTTCATACGCCAGGGCTTAAATGCGGGCCGAATGGGATGCGAATGGTAAACAATTTACGGCTAAGGTCAAAACCGAATCTTTTATTCTTTCCTAACCTGACGGGCCAGCGCGGCGAAACAAGCGCATACACACCTGTCCCGCACGTTTTTCTTTTTCCTGTTCCCAGCCAGGTATTGATGCAACCGCTGTGTCTCGCGGTGTTTCCACATAGATTAATGCATCCTGCGAAAGATGGCCGGACAGGGCGCCTAGAGTTGCCTGCCAAAGATTGTCAGCAAAAGGGGGATCGATAAATACGAGGTCGTATTTACTTCCATTACTTCCGAGGAACTCTTCTGCACTACAGTTATGGACTTTGGCTTCCCGGGCGTTTAACTGTTTTAACTGTTCCGCCAGGGTTCGCGCAGCGCGAGTATTCAGCTCGACAAAATCTACCGAGCCAGCGCCTCGGGATAGCGCCTCCAGACCCAGGGCACCTGAACCGGCAAAGAGGTCCAGGCAGCGGGCGTCGGGCAGGTAGAACTGCAGCCAGTTAAACAGAACCTCCCGCAGTCGGTCGCCGGTAGGTCTCAAGCCCTCCACTGGGGCAAACTGTAATTTTCGCCCGCGCCACTGTCCGCCAATGATGCGTAACTGTGAAAGGTTTTGCGGGCTTTGCTTTCGGGATGAACTTCTGGCCAAGGTAACTCTCTACTGGGGGCTTAGCGATGCTAAGATTAGCGTCTTTCTGCAAGCGGTACATCCGGACATACGAATGATTTTTGACTTCCTGCGCAAAAAGAAGAAGCGCAAGCCCGAACAAAGTGAGCCCCAGCAATCCCAGGCGGAGGTCACTGCTGCGTCTGAAGAGGAATCATCGGCGCAGAGCCCAGAGCCTTCAGCGCTAGAGAAAGAGCCTTCAGCTCTAGATAAAGAGCCCTCGGCGCTGGACAAAATGCCCTCAGACATAGAGGAAAAGTCGCCTGCTCAGGGAGAAACTTCCGCTCTGGAGGAGGCAAAGGCCCCTATCGATAAACCCACTGCCCCAGCTTCTGTCCCCCAAGAGGAAAGTGCCGGCTGGGCGCAGCATACTGATGCGGCGGGCGAGCCGGAGGCCGTTGTCGAAGCCTCCCAGGTGGTTGCAGCAGAGCCTGTAATAAAAGAAGAGGCCGAGAAGCCAGCCCCGATTCAACCTGAGCCAGCTCCAAAACCCAGAGCCAAAGAGCAGCTGAAACCGGAAGCCAAAAAGAAAGAGGGCTTCTTTGCGCGTATTCGTCGCGGCCTCAGCCGCACCAGCAACCAGTTTGTCGAGGGGATGGGAAACCTGTTCCTAGGGGCCAAGGAGATCGATGAAGATCTGCTGGAAGAGCTTGAAACACAGCTTTTAATGGCAGATGTGGGAGTTGAGGCTACCAGCGAGATCGTCGAGCGCCTGACCGAACGGGTATCCCGTAGGGAACTGGCCGATGGCGATGCACTTTACAAGGCATTGCAGCAGGAGCTGGCGGACTTACTCGATAGTGTTGATGCTCCTCTGGAAATCGATATCAGCAAAAAGCCTTACGTCATCCTGGTAGTGGGCGTAAACGGTGTGGGTAAAACCACAACAATCGGCAAGCTGGCCCACCGCTTTCTCGGTGAAGGTAAGTCGGTGATGTTGGCTGCCGGTGATACATTCCGTGCCGCAGCAGTTGAGCAGCTGCAGGTTTGGGGGCAGCGCCACGATGTACCGGTTGTAGCGCAGCATACCGGTGCCGATAGTGCGTCAGTTATTTTCGATGCGGTTCAGTCTGCCCAGGCGCGCGGCGTCGATGTGGTAATTGCCGATACCGCCGGGCGCCTGCACACCAAATCCAACTTGATGGAGGAGTTGTCCAAGGTGCGCCGGGTGATGGGCAAACTGGACCCCAGCGCGCCCCACGAGGTGCTGTTGGTTCTGGATGCTGGCACTGGCCAAAATGCGATTAACCAGGCCTCTCAGTTCCGTGAGGCGGCCGGCGTTACTGGCTTGGTGCTGACCAAATTGGATGGTACTGCCAAAGGCGGCGTTATCTTTGCCCTGGCTCGTCGTTTCGGCATCCCGGTGCGTTTTATCGGTGTGGGTGAGCAGGCGGAAGATCTACAGCCATTCCGCGCTCGCGAGTTCGTATCCGCCCTGTTTGGCCGCGATAAGGCCTGATAGTTCGCCTAGGAAATAACAAGAACAACAGAAGCCGTGATCACTTTCGATAATGTGAACAAGCGTTACGCATCGGGGCAGGATGCCCTGGTGCGAGTCAGCCTGGAAATCCCCCGTGGCGATATGGTGTTTCTCACCGGTCACTCCGGTGCGGGTAAAAGTACTTTACTGAGACTCCTGACCGCGATTGAGCGCCCTACTAAGGGCAGTATTCTTGTCGCCGGACAGAATCTCAACCGCCTGCGCAATGGCCAGATCCCCTACTACCGCCGCAACCTGGGTATTGTCTTCCAGAATCACCAGCTGCTATTCGACCGCAGCGTTTTTGACAATATTGCCCTGCCCCTGTCTGTTGCTGGTTGCAATAAGCGCGAGGTGGGGCGTCGGGTTCGCGCAGCTCTGGATAAGGTCGGCTTGCTGCACAAGGAAAAACAAAACCCCATTATGTTGTCTGGTGGTGAGCAGCAGCGGGTAGGGATTGCCCGCGCAGTCGTTAACAAACCCGCGATATTGGTTGCCGATGAGCCCACCGGCAACCTGGACCCAACACTCTCGCAGGAAATCATGCAGTTATTCGCCGACTTTAACGCAGTGGGAGTTACGGTGCTGGTGGCGAGCCACGACTTGGAACTGATTGCAAGGATGCGCCGACGGGTATTGACCCTACAGGCTGGCCAACTGATATACGACGGAGTTCCGAGCCGTGAAGTACACCCAAGCTAAAGCGCAACGGCAGGCCAACCCTGCCGCCGACAAACGCGTGCGCAGCACCGGTGCTGTTGTTGCGCAAACAGGGCTGGGCGATCGATGGAATAGCTGGTTGGGGCATCACCGTGAGATGGCTGCCGACTCTGTCAATCGATTTTTTAGCGCACCCATGGCCAGTGCAATGACGGCGCTGGTGATTGCTATTGCCCTGGCCCTGCCGGCGGCATTGCAATTGGGATTGTTGAATTTCCAGCGCGCGGTGGCCGGTTGGGATGGGCAGCCACAAATTTCTGTTTTTCTACACAAAGATGCGAGACAGGCTGCGGTTAATTCCCTGGCCGACAAATTGCGCAGTGACCCCGCTATCGCGGAGGTAACTTATGTCTCCCCGGAAGATGCACTGGCAGAGTTTGAACAGGCCTCGGGGCTTGGGGATGTATTGGTTGGCCTGGATGCCAACCCCCTGCCGGCAGTGCTGTTGCTGCGGCCAAGGGATGCGAAGGACGGCGATAAACTTCAGGCTTTGGTGGAGAACCTGAGAGCCCAGGCACTGACGGATTCAGTGGTCTTGGATCTCGCCTGGGTCCAGCGCCTCGCCCAGATCACCGAACTGGGACAGCGTCTCTCCGCAGGTCTAGCCCTGTTATTGGCACTGGGAGTGGTATTGGTGGTGATCAATACCATACGACTGCATATCGAAAGTCGCCGGGAGGAGATCCTGGTAGTAAAGCTCGTCGGCGGCACTAACGCGTTTGTGCGGCGGCCGTTCCTTTACAGTGGCATTTGTTATGGACTATTTGGCGGGCTGTTGGCGTGGCTGTTGCTTGCAGGTGGTGTGGCTATGTTGTCTGGGCCAGTTGAGAGTCTGTCATCAAGTTATGGCAGCAGCTTCGAGCTGAGAGGGCCGGGCGCCAGCTACTTCTTTCAATTAACTTTGGGGGCCTCCTCGCTGGGCCTATTAGGGGCTTGGCTTGCGGTAGCGCGACACACTCGCAAGATAGAACCCCGCTGACCGTTCAGTCTGATCAAGAAGGGTAAAGTGTTCTGGCAAAGGGAACCTGAGGCGTAAAAAGCCCCTCTAATTCCGCGAAATACAACAGAATACGGTAGTTGTTGGCGGGCTTTCTTATCTGCCCGTGCAAGTGCTACACTGAGTCCAGCTTGTCGCCGGATACAGTATCCGCCGGCAGCGGCCGGTAAGATCGGCCGACTAATAATGACAGGAGAGACCTGAATGGGAACCAGCCTACAGCCAGTGCATACGCTGTCTCCGGGCGCCAACCTGGGAGCTTATATCCAGACCGTCAGTGGTTTTGACGTACTGACCGCTGAACAGGAAAAGCACCTGGCAGAAGACCTCTATTACCGCGAAAATCTCGATGCTGCACGCCAGCTGGTCATGTCACACCTGCGCTTTGTAGTGCATATCGCCAAATCTTATTCCGGCTACGGGCTCAATGAAGCCGACCTGATTCAGGAAGGTAATGTCGGTTTGATGAAGGCCGTCAAACGCTTCAATCCCGAAAAGGGAGTGCGCCTGGTATCCTTTGCGGTACATTGGATTAAAGCTGAAATCCACGAATTTATTCTGCGTAACTGGCGTATTGTCAAAATTGCCACCACCAAGGCGCAGCGCAAATTATTCTTCAACCTGCGCGGTCAGAAGAAAAAACTCGCTTGGTTGACCAATGCAGAAGCTAAGGCCGTCGCCAAAGACCTGAATGTGGATGTCACCCAGGTCCATGAAATGGAAGGCCGCCTGGCTGCACACGATGCGGCTTTTGATGCGGGTGTCGATGACGATGACGATACCGCCTGGCAGGCTCCGGCTCACTATCTGGAAGACCGCAGTTTTGATCCGGCCGCCCAGCTTGAGCGGGATAACTGGCAGGAAACCAACTTGACCAGCCTCGCCAGTGCCATGGCACAACTGGATGATCGCAGCCGCGATATTATTCAGGCCCGCTGGCTCAGTGAGGAGAAATCCACATTGCATGAGTTGGCTGATAAGTATGGTGTTTCCGCTGAGCGAATTCGCCAGCTGGAAAAAAATGCCATGAAGAAAGTGCGTGCTGCTATGGAAGCCTAAATCGGCGTTCTGGTACACGGGTAGAAAACCGCGCAGTAGCGCGGTTTTTTTTGTCCCGCCTGTTACAGGCATACCTGTCACCACTGGGTAAAACAAAAAGGGAAGGTAATGGCCAAACTCTATCTGCTGCTGTGCGCACTCTTTGGCGCCAGTGGTGTGGCTCTGGGGGCGTTTGGGGCTCACGGCCTGCGCGGTAAAGTGGCAGAGAACCTGCTAGAGGCCTATAAAACCGGAGTCCAGTACCAGATGATCCACGCCCTGGCGCTGTTTGGTGTGGTACTACTCATGCAAAACTGGGGAAACCGTTTATCGCTGACCCTGAGCGGTGCTCTTTTTACTTTCGGTATTATCTTCTTCTCCGGCAGTCTCTATGCCCTGGTACTGGGAGGCCCCCGATGGTTAGGTCCAATCACCCCTCTCGGTGGGCTGATGATGATTGCCGGTTGGGTAGTCCTGTTTTTTGCCGCATTTAATTTCTCTAAGTAGCCAGCTTTTCAGGGCTTACACTCAGATACCGAGCCCGAACAAAACATCAAGATATAAACCGTTTCGCATAAGAGGTCGCGAACAATGCAAGACGAATCTGCGGAAGATTTTCCCTACCGCACAGAATTTAAGAAGAAATCTATCCGCAGCTATGTGATTCGCGCGGGGCGAATGACAGAGGGGCAGCGCAATGCCTTTGACAATTATTGGGGGCAGTATGGACTCTCCCTATTTGATGGACCTCTGGATCGCCAACAGGTCTTTGGCCGCGAGGCGCCACTGGCGTTAGAGATCGGTTTCGGTATGGGGGATTCCCTGTTGGCCATGGCTGAAGCCGAGCCAGATAAGGATTTTATTGGTATTGAAGTACACCCGCCGGGGGTTGGCCGGTTGATCAATAATGCCGGCAAGGCAGGTATCAAAAACCTGCGTGTTTACATGGCCGATGCGGTCGATGTCCTAAACGATTGTATTGCCGATGGGAGCCTGGATCGTTTCCAGCTGTACTTCCCTGACCCCTGGCACAAGAAGAAGCACCACAAGCGCCGGATAGTGCAGCCGGAATTTGTTCGCCTGATTTGCAGCAAGTTAAAAACCGGCGGCCTTATGCATATGGCGACAGATTGGGAGAATTATGCCGAGCATATGCTGGAAGTATTGCAGGGTGAAAACCTGCTAGAAAATACCGCCGGTGAGGGTGATTATGTTGCCCGGCCAGAATGGCGCCCAGAGACCAAGTTTGAGCGTCGAGGGCAGAGGCTGGGGCACGGTGTTTGGGATCTGGTATACCGCAGGTTACCTGGTGAAGCGCTGCCGCTAACTACCACTGACCTAGATGCGTCAACTGTTGAAGAGTCCAAAGGCGAATAATTCGCACTGACGATCGATGTTTGCCACCGGTGCTAACATGGCACCAGTGGTATGCAACAGCCCACCTCTATTGTTAGAAAAACTCATTCCAGTTTTTCTTGGCCGCTTCCCATCGGCGCTTGTCTTCGACAACATTCAGGTTGCGGATGGTGTTACTGTCATAGGGCATCCAGTCCGACAGTTCAATATTATTTTGGGTGCCCGCAAAATAACGCATGCGAAAGCGGCGAATAAATTGGTTGGGAATAGCCATAAAGGCAACTTCACGTCCCTGGGTGACAGTGGAAACCTCTACGCATTGGTGGTTTCTTTTATCGAGCTCATAGATAAAACCGGTAGTGGCTAAGTCACCCTCATTTGTTCCATGCACAAAATAATACCTTTTTGGGCAATAAGTTTTGTTGTGCCAGGCAAAGCGCGCAACAATATTTGCATTGGTAGTGGTTGAGATGACTTGGTTAGATGCTCCGGTACCCAGGTGCGGATCAAAGCGGCCATTTTGATTCATCCAGGGAAAGAATCCCCCGGCTTGCCACAGCTTCTGTGGTGGGCGGGTATCGCCACGGTATAACAGTGTTGTCACTGTGTGCAGGTTAAAACCACTGCGGCTAAATCGGTAATTAAATAGTGAGAAAGGGACGTCCAAGTGGGCCTCGATGTTGGATATTGCTCTCCTCTCAGAGCTGAAAGCTTCACTGGCCTGTCGATACCAGCAGTAAGCTCCACCGAGTAAAGCTAAAACGGCATCTTTACGGCGTGTTATTCCATCGCTATCGAGTAGCTTGGTGGGTGTAGAGGGATCAAATCCAGTAAGCCAGGTATATAGGGTTTCTACTAGTACTTTGGCGACACGGGTAATCCTTCCATAATCATTTGTTTGAATTTGTACTGCCTGGCTTACTAATTGGTCGATCCGGGTTAGTCCATCTCTACTGCGCTTGTGATACCACTTACTGTTGCTATTGGAATTATTTTGGAAATCCTGTGCGTACTCACGGATACTTTTGGGGACATAGCAGGTGGTTTGTATGTTTTGTGGGTGAACCAAGTTCCTAACATAGTTATCGATATTGGGTGCCAGCAAGGGTTAACTCTCCTGTCTTTATTACTGTTTTTCGCCACTAGCCGTCTATGCTTCTAGTGGTGCTGTGATTATCGAATTTTATTTCCAATAAGAACCGGATTCAGGAAGCATCGCGAAAACAAAACCGAATTATTTTTATTAATAGATATTGATGTTAATAATAATTTGGGGGGTTGATCAAGGAAGGAATCTTGGTGTTTCTAATGAGAAGGCGTGACCCTCTGCTTTCATTTCTCTATAGCCTGCCGTTTATCTTACTCTTTACAGTTTCTGAAGTCCGTGCTGATTTTGTTGGAACTTTAAACCTCTATGTTAATGGGGGTAAGCATTGGTTTGATGGTGACCGCCTACAAGGCACGCCATTTCGCGGTTTTGAAATGCGAGATACCTCAGGTGTCGGTGCCGGTTTTGGCTTTAACATGACAAATCATTGGGCGATGGAAGGGGTTGTCGACTATTTCGTCGTGAGTGTTGCGGATACGCCCGAGAAAGTAGATGTGTATAACTACCGCATAGATCTCCTATATCAATTTGGAGGGCAGTTCTGCGGTAATTTTTGTTGGCAGCCCTATGTCGCGTTTGGCCTGGGTGAAATGCGTATTAATTACGACCGGCGTTACCGTAAAAAACACTGGCATCCAGATGACCCAAAGTATGTCTATGATCCGGATCATCCCTACGACCCATACTATCCCTATCCTTGGGATTGTCGTAAGAAATTCTATGTCCCTGAGGATCGGCCAGACGGCCACCATTATCCCTACCCGCCTTACCATTGTGACTGGCATGACCGGCAAAATATGGTGAATGTGGGAATGGGAATTAAATATCACCTGGGGCCCCGTTGGCAGGCCCGCGCAGATATACGGCTTTTCCAGGGGGTCGAAGAAGGTGGTGTCGATGGTTTTGCCAGCTTGGCGGTCGGCTATCAATGGCTTGAATATCCGGATTTTTGGTATGACGAAGATGCCGATGGTGTTATTGATGCCACTGATCAATGTCCGCAGACCCCAGTGGGAATCGATGTGCAATTAGATGGCTGCCCGCTGGATACAGATTTTGATGGTGTACCCAGCTATATCGATCAATGCCCAAATACACCGATTGGTATTGCAGTGGATGAATACGGTTGTATTCGTTAAGGGCAACTAAAATCGATTTCTTCAGCGGGCGGCAGAAAAGTTCTGAAGCCCGCTGAAGATATTGTTTAAAATGATTTTCTATAAAATTACTCGCTGCGAATTTCTTCGAGCTTCTCAGAAATTTCCAGCCATTCCATTTCCAGTTCTTCCATTAATTCCTGCTGCTCCGACTGCTCTTTATTAAGTCGAGCTATTTCTTCCTGCTGGCCGCCGCTATATAGCGCTTCATCGGCAAGTTTTTCCTGTACTGCGGCCAATGCCTTTTCTGCCGTAGCCATCTGTCGCTCAATATTCTTGAGTTTGTTGGTCAGGGGCTTCAGTTGTTCGCGTAGAGCGGCGGCGGCGCGCCTTTGGGCCTTCTTATCCTCAGGGGCTTTTTCCTCTGTGCCAGTAACAGTGGAGGGGCTCTCCTCTTTGCGTTTCTTTTCCCGGTTAAAGCCGAGCAGCCACTGTTTGTAGTCATCAAGGTCGCCGCTATAGGGTTCGGCGCGGCCATTGGCCACCAGAATAAATTCGTCGGCAGTATTGGCCAGTAGATGACGATCGTGGGAAACCAATATGACGGCACCGGGAAACTCCGCCAGCGCCAGGGTCAGGGCGTGGCGCATTTCCAAATCAAGGTGGTTTGTCGGTTCATCGAGAAGCAACAGGTTAGGTTTTTGCCAGGCCAGTAGTGCCAGGGCTAAACGGGCTTTTTCACCGCCGGAAAAGCCCCCTACCGTTTCGAAAACCCGATCGCCGATAAAACCGTAGCCGCCGAGAAAATCCCGCAGCGATTGCTCCGAGGCATCGGGGCTCAGCCTTTGCAGGTGCAGCAATGGGGAACCGTTGCTATCCAGTGCTTCCAGCTGATGCTGGGCGAAGTAGCCGATGGCCAAGTGTTCGCCACATTGGCGCTCGCCGCTGAGGGGGGCGAGTGTGCCAGCCAGGGTTTTGATTAGAGAAGACTTGCCCGCACCATTGGGGCCGAGCAGGCCGATACGGCGTCCCGGTTGAATGCCCAGCTGAACGTTCTTCACCACTATTTTTTCGGCATAGCCGATATCCGCCTCGCGCAGGTCGATTAACGGATTAGAGGTTTTCTCGGAAGATGGCAAGGTGAAATGAAAAGGGGAATCCACATGGGCCGGGGCAATCAGAGCCATCCGGTCCAGGGCTTTCAGGCGGCTTTGTGCCTGCTTGGCCTTGCTCGCCTTGGCGCGAAAGCGCCGCACAAAGTCTTCCATATGTGCGCGTTCGGCCTGCTGTTTTTCAAACTGTATTTGCTGCTGGGCCAGGCGCTCAGCGCGAGCGCGCTCGAAGGCACTGTAATTGCCGCTGTACAAGACCAGTTTTTGCTGTTCAAAACTGACAATGCCGTCGACCACTGCATCGAGAAAGTCGCGGTCGTGGGAAATAATCAGCAAGGTACCGGGGAAGCGTTGCAGCCACTGTTCCAGCCAAAGGGTGGCATCCAGATCCAAGTGGTTGGTGGGCTCGTCCAACAGCATAAGATCTGCGGGGCACATCAGGGCGCGGCCCAAATTGAGGCGAATACGCCAGCCACCTGAGAAGCTGCGAACGGGGCGCTGTTGCTCTTCGTGGGAAAAGCCGAGCCCGTCGAGGAGTTGCGCGGCGCGCGCAGGGCCACTGTAGCCATCAATACTGGCCATGCGTTCGTGCAGTTCTGCCAGTTTGTGACCGTCGGTATCGTCGCTTGTTTCGGCCTCTGCCAGTTGCTTTTGCAATAGTCGCAACTCGCTATCGCCGTCTAAAACGTAATCCAGTGCTGACTGCTCACTAGCTACTACCTCTTGAGCCATATGGGAGATACGCCAGGTGCTGGGGAGGTCTACCTGCCCTGCATCGGTTTCCAGTTGTCCAAGCAGCAGTTTGAACAGAGTTGACTTGCCACAGCCGTTGGCGCCGATAATTCCCACTTTGTGGCCGGGGAAGATTCTGCAATCTGCGCTGTCAAGCAAGTCGCGCTCACCTCGGTGCAGAGAAACCCCTTGTAAATTGATCACTGGAAAAACCTCATATGAATAGGCCGATGAATGCTAGGCTATTGAACAGGCCCGGACTCCACAGAGACTGGGGCACTATGCCGATCAGCAAAGGGTCGGGATTTTAACGTGACAAATACTTCACCTCCATCTTCCCCCAAGGAAAACCCCCTCTGGCAGTTCAGCTTGGACTTTTATGCCTACCAGGATGTTGAGAAGTTCCTACTCGACTGCCAAGACAGAAATGGCGCTGACGTGTGTCTTCTGCTGTGGGCGAGCTATACAGCCGTTTGTGGCAAGGAAATCAGTGAAGAGGGATGGAGAGTCGCAGATCGAGGCGTTGCGCCGCGCAGGCGAATGATTCGCAGTGTGCGACACCTGCGTCGTTGGTTGGGGAGTTTGCGCCCCCATACCCAGCGGGCCTACGCACTGTGTAAACGCTATGAATTGAAGCTGGAGCAGTTACAGTTGGCTGCGCTGTGGAAAATTTATGCTGAGGACTGGCCGGGGGATCGTTCTGCACTGGAGCTAGCATCCCAGCAATATGGTTTGCAGCAAAAAGATCAGGCCCGCTGGGCGGGCCTGATCGAAAGCTACTTGGCTCACAGGGGGGCAGCGGGTTAAGCCACTGTTACACCCCTCTGGGCACTGTACTTTTCTGGGGTCGCCGGTAATACAGTCGTGAAAAGTACAGAGCTCAATTAAGCAGCAGCGTATTTGGCTGCGAGGAGTCCCGAGACTACTCGCCGCTGGGTTGCTCCGAAGAAAACAGGCTGTTTGCCGGGGTGCTAGGAGTAATCGTTGCTGCTGGGCGCGGAGTATCCATCGGTTTCTGCTGTTCAGCTGGAGCCATGGTTTTTGAATCGTCTTTGGGCTTCTCTACGGTTTCTGGCTTGCTGGCAGCCTTCACCTTCGGAGTTTCTGCGCTTGGCTTGACTGTTGCAGGCTTGGCTTCCGTAGATGGTTTGCTCGCCGCTGGTTTTTTGGCAGCAGTAGTTTTAGCTGGAGCTTTCTTCGCTGGAGTTTTTTTCTCGGCAGTAGAAGCTTTCTTGGCTGGTGCTTTTTTCGCAGCAGTGGAGGCTTTCTTTGCGGGAGTTTTCTTTACAGCTTTAGTGGCGGCGGCGGTTTTTGCCGGCGCTTTCTTGGCACTAGTTTTCTTTTCTGTGGCTTTTTTTGCCACTGTTTTTTTTGCTGTTTTGGTGGTGCTGGTAGTGCTTGCTTTAGTGCGGCTCTTTGCTGCGGTTGCTTTAGGAGCGGCTACTTTTTTTGAGGTGGTAGCTTTACGGGCTTTTGGCTTGGATTTGTTTAGCAGTTTTTCTGCTTTTACACCGGCCTTACGTACAGCTTCGGCAGCTTTCAGCTCGGCTTTTGCCTGGGACTCAGTACCCTTTGCTTCGGCGTGTGATGCCTTTGCTTGCTGGAGTACTTCGTTATGCTTTTCTACATTGGCCTTGGCGGTTTCTACACGCTTTTGAGTGGCAGCTGTCTTTCGTGTCTTGGCTGCAGTTCTAGCGTCTACTAGTTTGGTTTTCGCTTTAGCTAATTTTTCTTTTGCGGAAGTCAGTGCTTTTCCGGCTTTTAAAACACTTTTGCCGGCATCGGTAACTTTCTTGTTGCGGGCTTTGTCCAGCTTGACGGTTAGCTTGGAAATTTGTGCTTCCAGTTCTGCGACTGAATTGACAGCTCTTTGTTTGGCAGCCATGAGTAAATGTCCTGACGTTTATTATCAATTGGAACATCCGGACAGTGTACGGATCAGATCTATATGTAATAGACATATTTAAATCGGGGATCTGAACACTGTAAATTGTTCTGAAACTGAAAAGCACCTCAAACAGTCCGGAACAATAACCGGCGACTGGTCGATAATAGCGCTGTTTTTAAAAAAAATGTATGCCGTAAGCAGCGAAAATAGTGCTGTAAATGTATTTTTTTCTCGCTGGTCCCTGGAACCTTAAGGTGGAATGTGGTGTCCTGCACAGTGTGCGCGTCATCGGTATGCACTTGCAGTCGCCTTAGGTTAGACTTGAGCGGACTGGCGGAAAAGGTGCGCCTGGAGGCTAAGGGCCGAGTCAGGATTACTTGATAAGCCGCCGCAGGCATTGACCCAGGGTCAAGCGCGAATCATTCAACGCAATACGGACAAAGAGACAACACCCATGAATAAATACCCTTTGGCTGCAGCAATTGCCCTTGGCCTGGCGCTGACCGGCTGTAACGAACAGGGATCTAAGCAGGAAAAAGAAGTTGCCCTGGACACCCAGGAGAAGAAGGTCAGCTACATCATTGCCGAAGATATGGCGAAGCGCCTTGAAGCTCAGGATGTGAAATTAGATCCCCAAGTGGTGATGATGGCTCTTAAGGATGTCTCCAGCGGCCATGAATCCCGTTTGACTGAAGAAGAAAAGCAGCAAACTATCGCTGCCTTCCAAGAGCAAATGCAGAAGAAGCAGCAGGAAATGCTGGCTCAGCAAGAGAAAGAATTCAAAGAGACTGCTGATAAAAACCTGCAGGAAGGAAAAGCCTTCCTCGAAGAGAATGCCAAGAAAGATGGTGTTGTTACCACTGATTCCGGCCTGCAGTACAAAGTGATTACTGAGGGTTCCGGCGGCCAGCCCAGTGAGAACAGCACTGTTGAAGTGGACTACAAGGGTACCCTGATTAATGGTGAAGAGTTTGATAGCTCTTACGCCCGTGGTGAGCCGGTCCAGTTCCCGGTTAATGGTGTTATCAAGGGTTGGACCGAAGCGTTGCAACTGATGAAAGAGGGTTCCAAGTGGGAGCTTTACATCCCCTCCGAGCTGGCATATGGCCCGGGTGGTGCAGGCGGTAAGATCGGCCCTAACGCAACGCTGATTTTTGAAGTGGAGCTGCACAAAGCCAATGTTGGCAAGGAAGATGGCGCCGAGAAAAAAGAAGAGAAAAAAGAAGAGCCCAAAAGTGAGTAATTAAATTTACTACTTTGGATTCAATAAAGGCGCCCAATGGGCGCCTTTATTTTTTACCTTGAAAAATCAACAGCAAAAATATTCGATTAAAGGCGCCGGCTTCCCATCGCCTTTACAGTGATGAATTCAGTTTTTTAGACCAGCTGGTTTTTATGGGCTGTGTGCAAAAGTGCGATCATTCGATCCTCGGAACTAAAGCGGGTTTCCAGTGCTTCCCCCAGCTGTGACAAATCCGGGTTCAGGCTGGATAGATCGTCGGTTTCCTGGTACTTATCATTGAAATCGACAGCGACATCAGTGGTCACATCAATATCCCGATAGAGTTCCCGCGCTTGTTGCAGCCCCTGTTTATCATCAAAAGCCTGGCCTTCCAGTATGAGCTGTTCGTATACCTCAAAGTGTCCCGCAGAGACGTAGTCCACCAGCAACTGGCAAAGATGACGAACACCGTTCTCGGTCTCCGAATCCCCATCGTTAAATTCTTTTTTCTCAGATAGATGGTAGTAACTTACCAGCAGGATTTGTCGGGACTGTAGCCAGCGGTCAATGATTTCACTGACGCCACCCCAGCGCTCGCGCGCAGATTTACAATTTTCCAGCATCTCCAAGAATCCTTTGGTTACTGTTGCCGTGATAGCCAGCTTTATTGCTGATCCCGAAGGCCCTAAGAAGATAGGAGATTCCCCCGCCGACGGCAAGGTGCAGAGTGTGATCTACGCCAGAATACAACGATGCCTGCGGCGATCTTTGGTGGAGCAAATCTAGGGTGTTTTATCCTCTGATAATGAGCGGCAAAATCAGCGCGGTGAGCGTACCGCAGGTACCCATGGCCAATGCTGCACAGGCGCCGCACAGGGCGCTGATTTCTAATGCTCGTGCGGTCCCCACCGCGTGGGCATTGATGCCGAGTACGATACCGACAATGCGCTCATCGTGAATATTGAGCCTACTCATTAGAGCTGGGCCAGCGATAGCACCGACCACCCCGGTCAAGACCACAATAGCTGCAGTGAGGCTGAGAGAAGCGTGGATTGTTTCCGCCAGGGCCAATGCGATGGGTGTGGTAATAGATTTGCCGCTCAACGCCAGTAGTACTGACTTGCCCGCGCCAAATACCAAGGCGATTAATACCGCTATAACTGGGGCCAAAATCGCACCCACAAAAATAGTGACAAGTAGCGGCCAGCCGGCTTTGCGGATAATCACTAGATTTTGTTTGAGAGGGACAGCCAGGGCAACAACTGCTGGCCCTAGCAAGCTGTACAGTAATGCACTGGAGCCCTGGTAACTCTCATAGGGGATATGGAGAACACTCAATGTTATTGCGGTCAAAATGCTAGCGCTGATGATAGGGTGCAGCAGAACAGTCTTGTAGCGCCGGTAAAGGGTAACGCCGACAAGAAAAGCTATGACATTCAAGGGCAATACAAAGATTGGGCTCGCCAGAAATTCATTCACTCTCTATTACCCCCAGAGCGAATCAGCAATTTCTTTAGTAGCTGTGCGCAAATAGCGATACTGATCAGTGTGCCAATCACAATAGCGGCGATTAAGGCTAGCCAGTCGGATAGAGTCAGGCCCTGGAAAAAAAATACCCCGACAGCCGCCGGTAGCAATAACAGCGGCAATAGGTAAAGCAGTTGTGAGCTGACTTTGGCAAGGCCTGCGGGAGCCCCACCATTGAACACGAGAATCACCAGTAGCATCAGCATCCCTATGACAGATCCCGGAATGGGTAGTGACAGGCTTGAGCTGGTGAAATTGCCCAGCCAGGTACAGGCAACCAGAATGGCAGCTCCCCCCAGCCAGCGGAGTATGTTGTGCAGCGTGGATTTTGACATGTAGGAAATGGCGGCCGGTAAAGCCGCCGGAGATTGTTAAGCTCTGCGGAATGCTTGCCAGCCACCGAACAGGATCAGACCGGCAAAACCGATAGCGGCCCAACCGGGGATACTCAGGCCCATCATGGTCCACTGTACTTCAGCACAATTGCCATCGCCGCTCAGCAGCGCCTTGAGCACATCGGCCATCGGGAAAACTTCAATCATATAGCTGACGCTTGGACCACAGGCCGGCACTTGGTCTTCCGGCAGGCTTTGCAGCCAAAGCTGGCGACCGGCAAAGTAGAGACCACCCATTGCCCATAGGGATACCAGCAGGCCGTAGACACGACGGCCAATGGTGGCAGGGTTGTGCAGGAATGCGATCAACGAAACTACGCCAACACCCAATAGCATTACCCGCTGGGTAATACACAATTTGCAAGGCTCCAGCCCCTGCACGTACTCGAGATAAAAGGCGGAGCCGAGTAAAAAGGCCACCA
Organism: Microbulbifer maximicatervae (SeqCode); assembly: GCF_052467615.1. NCBI lineage: Bacteria > Pseudomonadati > Pseudomonadota > Gammaproteobacteria > Cellvibrionales > Microbulbiferaceae > Microbulbifer > Microbulbifer maximicatervae (SeqCode). The sequence goes on along the minus strand of NZ_CP174319.1, from coordinate 4,478,549 downwards.
TTAGGAAGACCAGAAGAAAAGTGATGCGCGGGTTGGGTAAGGTCATGGTAATTCGGGTCCTGAATAGTGCTGTCGAAAGCGGTTCGCTTCGAGATTCAAGTCGGTTAATAGTTTATTGAAATTGCTTTCCAGTTTGTTCCGCCCGGCGATAAGTTCAGGCAGTAGCTCCTGCAGTGCTACCGGGCGGCGCAACCGCTGTCCAACCCGCTCCAGGGTCAGCTCGATTACCCGCTCCTCGCGGTAACTTTGCAGCAGCTTAATTTGCTCGGCGCGCTCAATAAATGCCATTGCGCGTGGCGGAATATACCGGCTGTCGAAATGAAAGTCTCTCCAACAGCGCCGGCAAAACTCATCCAGCGCCTCAGAGTGCCACTGCTGCCAGTTTTCTGCCAACAGGTGATCAAACCATATATCCAGTGCGATACCGGCATAGCGACGCCAGCGCGGGTCCAGTTGTGACAGGGCATCCCGGTAGGCCGGGTGAGCATCGGTGATGGCATCGATGCGACGGTGCAGGCGAATACCATGCTCAATATCCGTTGGCCAACTGTCATCCAGGGGGCCTTTAACAAAGTCCCCCAGGAGCCCGCCCAGTCGCCAGCGCGGATTGGGCCCGGACAGTAACAGGTGTGCCAGATAGTTCATAAGCCTCGCTCAGGCTGCGGCACTGTATCAGCCGCTAGTCCTGGCAGCAGTTGTATTGGGCATAGTAACGGCTCAGGAATGTTTCAAAAGTACCGCTATCCTGCGCTTCAATTTCTTTTTGCTTGAGCAGTGAGGTTTCTGCCTGCTGTAAGAAGTCTTGCAGATAGTCGCTGTCCAGAGGGCGTTCCAGGAAGTAGCGGCGGTGCTGTTCGGCTTTATCCATAGCCCACTGGGAAAAGGTAATGTTTTGTTCGCGCATCTCTGCCAGTATCTGCTGTGCCGGTGTGAGGATATCCCCTTTCACCTTGGCCTTCTGCACGCCCACTGAGCCGCGGTATTGCGAGCCGCCCCAGGCGTTATCCAGCAGTTCTGCCACTGAGTCGACCTCTTCCAATAATTGGGTGGCCCAGTCGCTCAGTTTACGCTCGCCACCGTTATCCAGCAGTGTTAGTTCCGGTTCGTGACCCCGGTAGACGATACGCTGTTGGTTCTCCTGGGTACTGCGGTAATCGGCATCACTGGTTTTGGGGCTGTCAGTGAGCAGGCAGTGCAGCAGGAAGCTATCGAGAAAGCGCATCTGCTGGGCGTCAATTCCCAGGGGGGCGAAGGGGTTCAGGTCGAGACAGCGCACTTCAACATATTCAACACCGCGATTATCCAGGGCAGACAGCGCTGTTTCGCCGCGTTTGGCGGGGTTTTTGGGACGGATCGGTGAGTAAAACTCATTCTCGATTTGCAGTATGCCTGTGGACAATTGCTGGTAGTCGCCGCCTTCATTTTTAACCCCCATTTCCTGGTAGGGGCCGTAGGAACTGCTGATCGCTGAACAGAGCGTCGATAAATAGCTGCGCAGGTCGTTGTAGCAAACCACCAGTGACTGCTGCACGTTGCTGTTGTAGCCCAGGTCGCCCATACGCAGGGACGTAGCGTGGGGCACGTGCAGAGTGTGGTCATCCCCATTGAAGGGCTCAAGACTGTGCTCGCGGCCATCGACAAAAGAAGCGCATACCGCAGGTGCGGCGCCAAACAGGTAAATCAGCAACCAGTAATTGCGGCGGAAATTGCGAATTAGATCGAAGTAGCGACGGGTTTTAAAACTCTTTAAATCCTCACTGCTGCCTTCGATTTCATGCAGCCACAGCCAGAACTCTTCAGGAAGCGAAAAGTTGTAGTGGATACCGGCAATGGTCTGCATGGCTCGGCCGTAGCGCAGCCCCAGGCCCAGCCGGTAAATAGTTTTCATTGTGCCGCTGTGAGAGCTGCCGTAGCGGGCAACGGGAATATCTTTATCTTCGCCAATCGCACAGGGCATGCTGTTAACCCACAGGCGCTCGTCACCGATCTGGTTGTAGGTGTAGCGGTGGATACGGTCCAAGACCTGTAACGCTTCCTCTGGGGTTGCTACTGGTGGCGTAATAAATTCCAGTAGGGCCTCAGAGAAGTCGGTAGTAATACTTTCATGGGTAAGTGCGGAGCCCAGTGCTGTGGTATGCGGCGTTTGCGCAAGGGCACCATCGGGAGCGACACGCAGGCTCTCTTTCTCGACACCGCGGAGGATGCCTTTGAGCAGTTGGGCTGGTTTGGCTTGCGATAGCGCGGCCAGGTGGGAAATGGGCACTCGAATCTCCTTGGTACTACCGGAACGCTTCTTTATCGCTGCCATCTCGGGCGACTCTCTGTGCCGGTGCTGAATGTTCTGGCGCTCAGGCGGCGGATTCAGATTTGTTTTCGTCAGGCTGTGCGGGCGTTTCAGCGGGCGCTGGTTCCGGGGCAACCTCAGGCGCTTCTTCCGGTGCGACTTCAGGCGCAGGCTGGGGTTCTATCTCCGGGTTGGCCTGCTCTGGCAGTTCCTCAGGTGTTGAGGGGGTGATTTCAGGGTCACCCTGACTCTCATCACTGGATACCGGTGCCAGAGCTTCCTCGGGGATCTGGGGCTGCCCCTTAATGCTGAGTTCGCACAGCAGCAATTCAATGCGTAGGCTCACATTGCGAGTATTGGCCTCAAACATCTGGTTGATAGCAACGTCTTTATGCTCGCTGCGAAACAGTTTGTTTGGCTCGCGGCCATCGGTCCATTCGCCGCTTTTACTCAGGAACTGCTGGTGCTGATTGGTCAGCACGTACACATGACTCATTATGTTGGGCAACTTTGATGCTGTGACAGAAAGGCAGTTTAGCGACGGGGGCTTTATGGCTCAAGAACTCCGTTAGAGCGAAAGCGGTAAATGCCTGCTCTAACGGGTTAAGTGAGGAAATCTGTGATCTTTACAGGGTTTCCAAGGGATAGTTGTCTGGGTAGGGCAGGCGCGCACAGCCACTGTCTACGGCGGCTCGAGCTACGGCCGAAGCCACCTCAGGCAGTAAACGCGGGTCGGTTGGCTTGGGCAGGATATAGTTGGGCCCGAAGCTGAGCTCGATACCGCCATAACCTTCGCGCACTGAATCCGGTACCGGCAGGTGGGCAATTTTGCGGATCGCCTCGATCGCTGCCAGCTTCATCTCTTCATTAATGCGCGCAGCGCGAACATCCAGGGCACCCCGGAAAATAAACGGGAAGCAGAGGACGTTGTTAACCTGGTTTGGGTAGTCGGAACGGCCTGTGGCCATAATCAGGTCGTCGCGCACACTGTGAGCCAGCTCGGGTTTAATCTCCGGGTTGGGGTTGGAGCAGGCGAAGACCACCGGTTTTGGGGCCATGCGCTGTAGCTGTTCGGCGGAGAGCAGGTCCGGGCCGGACACACCGAGGAATACATCTGCACCGGCGATGGCATCGTCGAGGGTGCGCATATCGGTATCCCGCGCCCACTCACCTTTGTAGGCGTTAATATCCGTCCGCCCCGAGTGGATAACCCCACGGCTGTCGAGCATGGTGATCTGCTCTTTGCGCGCTCCGGCAGCCAGCAGCAGTTTGCAGCAGGCGGTCGCAGCGGCACCTGCGCCCAGGCAGACCATATGCACTTCACTGATTTTCTTACCCTGAATCTCCAGAGCATTGAGCATACCGGCAACGGTCACAATGGCGGTGCCGTGCTGATCGTCGTGAAAAACCGGTACCGGGCAGCGCTCGATCAGGGTCTCTTCAATATGGAAGCACTCTGGCGCCTTAATATCTTCGAGGTTGATACCGCCGAAGGTGTTGGCGATTGAGGCCACAGTCTGAATAAACTGCTCCGGGCTGCTGGCATCAACTTCGATATCTACTGAGTTGATATCGGCAAAGCGTTTAAACAGCAGTGACTTGCCTTCCATCACGGGTTTTGAGGCCAGCGGGCCCAGATTGCCGAGACCGAGAATGGCGCTGCCATTGGAAATGACTGCTACCAGATTACCTTTGCCGGTATATCGATAGGCTGCTTCTGGGTCCTTGGCGATTTCTCGCACCGGTTCGGCGACGCCGGGACTGTAAGCCAGGGACAGGTCTTCCTGGGTTTCGGCAGGGGTCGTCAGTTCTACTGAAAGTTTGCCGGGACTGGGGAGCGCGTGGTAATCGAGCGCTGCCTGGCGCAATGAATCCGTCATTTGGGGGCTTTTCTCTCGAATACTGTGGACAACACTTAAGTGTTATCCCGGTTACTGCGGGGGCCAGAGAATAACCGAGGGAAGCTTGGCGCTACAAGCGTGAAAATCTGCAATATATGGTACGGACTTCTATTTTTATCGTGCTTGTCGACGATTTTCGGGATAAATAGCCGCAATATTTTGATTTATAAGGATAAAATGGTCGCCAATAGCGGTAAGGTTAAGCGATTCAAGTCGATTTTGATTTTGTACACAGACGCTTACGGCTGCTGGATATGATGGGGAATGAATAGATACAAAAAAGGCACCATCACAGTGTGAGGTGCCTTTTTGGAATGGACCCTGCCGCAAGCGGCGGGCCCACTCGAGCGAAGAGCCCGGATTATTTGCCGATACGGCTGCCGAAACGCTTCTTGAAACGGTCAACACGACCACCAGTGGTAGCCTGCTTCTGCTTGCCAGTGTAGAAAGGGTGGCACTGGGAGCAAACGTCGATTTGCAGGTCTTTGCCCAGAGTGGAACGGGTTTTTACAACATTGCCGCAGGAACAGGTAGCGGAGATGTCGGTGTAGTTAGGATGGATATCTGCTTTCATGATTGCCTCTTTTCGAAACCGCCACTCGATCTTTTGCCGAGCACGGCATCGTCATTGGTGCAGGAACCAGTATGGTTCCAGGCTGTTTAAAAAGTCGGCGCATACTATCAGATTAATGTCGCGGTTCAAGCACAATTGGGTGGCGAAATAACTGAGGATGGCCACTTGTTAGCATTGCACAACAGCTTTGATAACAATTGACCTCACTAATTCCTCTGTGACGCCTAAGTCGCCAATTCGGCCTTAAGGAGCCTCTGAATAACTCCGTAATGCCTCTGCGGGTCTTGAAGGCTGCAGATGTTAGGCGCAGCTCGCCGCGAATGGCCGTAGCCCTTGGCAAGAGCTGCAACGCAGCAGCTGTGGCCTTCAAGGCCCGCCCTTCGGGGCGTGCAGAGCGATTCACACTCCGCGTTGCGACTTCTTGAAAGGTCTAGACATTCCAGCGAAGCCGCGCCTTGATTGTGAACCGCTCTGCATGCCAGAGGTATCACGGAGTTATTCAGAGGCTCCTTAACAGTCATTATCCCCGACGAAGCCCTGCAACTTGCCACATCTGCCATTACACTAGCGCCTTTTGCTTGAGTGAGTGGGGGCCAGGTGCAGGAGTCAGTCCAACAGAGAGTCATTTTAAGGCTGGCAGTGCCCGTGCCCCTGAGGCGCTTGTTTGACTATTTGCCGCCGGAGGGACTTTCGCCGGAGTCATTGCGGCCCGGCCAGCGCCTCTGGGTGCCCTTTGCCGGGCGCAAGTTAGTGGCAGTACTGTTGGATATAGTGCAGGAGTCGCCGCACAGCAGTTTGAAGCCAGCGCTGGAACTGGTGGATTCGGAGGTTCTGTTTGGTGATGGCAGCCGCAAGCTGCTGTCCTGGATTGCCGACTATTACCAGGCGCCCCTCGGCGAGGTCTACGCCGCTGCCCTGCCCGTGGCGCTGCGCAAAGGTAAGCCGTCTGATCATTGGGCGGAGCAGTGGCTTCAGCTCACGACAGAGGGAAAGGGCTTACCGGAAACTGCACTGGCGCGCGCGCCCAAGCAGCAGGCTCTGTTCCAGTTGCTGTTGAGTGATGGCAAGCAGAGCCGAACCCACCTTAAGGCCCTCGGCCACAATACCCCCGTGATTCGCGCCCTGCAGGATCGCGGCCTGGTGGAGTGGATTCCAGGCCCTACCGTACCTGCGCCATTGCCCGCTGCAGAGAGCACAGCGGCCCCGGAGCTGAACAGCGAACAGCAACAGGTGCTCGACAGTATCGATTGCAGCAGCTTTTCTGCTTCATTACTGGAGGGCACCACCGGCAGTGGCAAGACCGAAGTTTATCTGCGCCTGATGCAGCGGGTTCTGGATAGCGGTCGCCAGGCATTGTTATTGGTGCCGGAGATTGGACTTACGCCGCAAACGCTGAGGCGTATTGCCGCTCGCTTCCCCAAGCACAGTATCGCAGCGCTGCACTCCGGGCTGGCCGATGGCGAGCGCGCTCAATCCTGGTTGGCGGCCGCAGGTGGGCAGGCAGATATTGTGATCGGCACCCGCTCAGCCATTATGACGCCCCTGCCCAGGCTCGGCGTTGTGATTGTCGATGAAGAGCACGATGCCTCTTTTAAACAGCAGGACGGTGTGCGCTATTCGGCCCGGGACTTGGCCGTGGTTTTGGGCCGCAACAATAATGTACCGGTGGTTTTGGGTTCGGCCACGCCCTCTCTGGAAACCTTGCACAACGCTTTGAATGGGCGCTATCAACACCTGCGTATGCGCTATCGCGCCGGTGATGCCAAGCCGCCGCAAATTCACGTAGTACCGACACTGCGGGAGCCTTTGGAAGAGGGGTTTTCTCCCCAGGTGTTGCGCCATATCGGCGATACCCTCGCTCGGGGTGAGCAGGCCCTGGTGTTTATCAATCGGCGCGGCTTTGCCCCCGCGCTGACTTGTGATGATTGCGGCTGGCTGGCGGACTGCCCGCACTGCTCGAGCAAGCTGACTATGCACCGGCGGCAACGCCAGTTGCGCTGCCATCACTGCGATTACCGCCGCCAGCTGGTTGATAGCTGTCCACAATGTCACAGCCGTTCGATCTCGGCCCTGGGTGCCGGCACGGAACGCAGCGAGGAACTGTTGGCCCGTCGCTTTGCCGACTACCCGGTGATACGTGTGGACCGGGATACCACGGCGAGCAAACAGGCGCTGGATAAATTGTTAGCACCGGCGCGGGAGGGCGAGCCCTGCCTGTTGTTAGGAACCCAGATGCTGGCCAAGGGGCACCATTTGCCCAAGGTCACTTTGGTAGTGATCCAGGATGCCGATGGCGGCTTGTTCAGTGCAGATTTCCGTGCGCCAGAGCGTACCGGCCAGTTATTGGAACAGGTGGCGGGTCGTGCGGGGCGCGGCAGTCTCAGTGGGCGGGTATTGGTTCAGAGCCGCTTCCCCGAGCACCCGCTTTTACAATTGCTGCTGGAAAAAGGCTATGGCGCTTTTGCGCGCCAGTTGCTGAGGGATCGCACGGTTGCACAGTTGCCTCCCGCGAGTGCTATGGCACTGGTGAGAGCGGAGTGTGAAGAGCCTGGTTGGGCTGAAGAGTTTCTACAAAATGCGCGACTCTTTATGCAGTCCCTGGCACCCCCATCGCCGCAGATCCAATATCTGGGGCCGGTGCCGGCACTACTGGAGCGCAAATCCGGGCGCTTCCGGTTTTATATTCAGGTCACCGCACAAAACCGAGCCCACTTACAGCCGCTGCTGGCGCGAGTGTGTGCCTGGGCGGAGGGCAATAAAAATCGCCGCCTGCGCTGGGCTGTGGATATGGATGCGCAGGAATTATCGTGAATATGCGCTGGGTTACGCGCCTGGCACTAAATTGGCGGTACAATTCACAAACCGCTAAAACCTTGCAGGGAAGAAATTTTCGATGAGCCGTCGCACCAGTAATCGCCGCAGTAAAAAAGCCGCAGGCAAACCCGCATGGGTTTGGTTTGTCCTGGGGAATTTTGTCGGTGGCTTTGCGGTGGCCGTACTGTTTCTTCAGGGCATGGACAAGGACAGCCGGGGAATAAGCAGCATTAAGCCAAAGGCGGTGCAGCAGCGAGAGGAAACATCGCCTCAACCGCGTTTTGATTTTTATACAAAATTAAAAGAAAACGAAGTCACGGTACCCCCGCCCAAAGTGGCACAACCGGCGCGCCGCAGTGACTCCACCAACAGTTCCCAGAACAGTAGCTCATCGGAACCCGATCGCAGCACCCCGGCACAGGTATATATCCTGCAGGCGGCATCGTTTCGCGATGCCTCTGAAGCGGAGCGCTTGCGCGTTGAGCTGACCCTGGCCAACCTGGATGTCAAAGTGGAATCGGCCACCGATAGCCGGGGTACCTGGCACCGGGTATTGGTGGGCCCTTACAGCAACCGCTCCCGGATGGCCAAAGCGCGCCAAACATTGGCTGAGCATCGCCTGATGCCGCTGGTGCTAAAACGCCCGGCGACCCAGTGACCATCAATTCCGTTTATTAAGGTGTGTTGCCCCACTCAGTAATTGTGACCTCTCTTATTGAAATCGGCGCGTACCGTCCTCACTTACCTAGTCTGAAGACAATTCCCCGGCGCGGGCACTTCGATGCCCGCTGCCAGAGTACACGCGCAATCCGAGAGGTCTCCATTGGAACAGTATCGCGGAACTACTATTTTATCCTGTCGCCGCAACGGCAAAGTTGTGATTGGCGGCGACGGCCAGGTGTCCATGGGCAACACCGTTATGAAAGGCAATGCGCGCAAGGTGCGTCGCCTGTACAAAGATAAGGTTATTGCCGGTTTTGCCGGTGGTACTGCAGACGCTTTCACCCTGTTCGAACGTTTTGAAGCCAAGCTTGAGGCCCACGGTGGCCAGCTGACCCGCGCCGCTGTGGAGTTGGCCAAAGATTGGCGTACCGACCGCGCCCTGCGCCGCTTGGAGGCCCTGCTGGCGGTTGCCGATTCCACTGCCAGTTTGATTGTGACCGGTAATGGCGACGTGATTCAGCCGGAAGACGACCTGATTGCTATCGGTTCCGGTGGCCCCTTCGCCCAGTCGGCAGCCCGCGCGCTGCTGGACAATACCGATATGGATGCCCGCTCTATTGTGGAGCAGGGACTGAAGATCGCCGGTGATATCTGTGTTTACACCAACCAGAACCACACCATCGAAGAACTGGCTTATTGATTACCGGGTACACCCTAGAGTGACCGGCTGGCGGGCTGTTTAAGCCCCCGCAAGAATTTTTGCAGGAATTTGTATGTCCCAGATGACACCCAGAGAAATTGTCCACGAACTCGACCGCCATATTGTCGGCCAGCAGGAGGCCAAGCGTGCGGTAGCCATTGCGCTGCGCAACCGCTGGCGCCGTATGCAGGTTAGTGAAGACCTGCGCGCCGAGATCACGCCGAAAAATATTTTGATGATTGGCCCTACCGGCGTGGGTAAGACGGAAATTGCCCGCCGCCTGGCTAAACTGGCGAACGCGCCCTTTATCAAGGTAGAGGCGACTAAATTTACCGAAGTGGGCTATGTCGGTCGGGATGTAGAGTCGATTGTCCGCGATCTTGTCGAGATGGCAGTGAAGCAGGAACGCGAGCAGGCCATGGCTGGTGTTGAGCAGCGCGCTATGGACGCAGCAGAAGAGCGCATCCTCGATGCCCTGCTGCCGCCGGCGCGCTCCACCGAGCCCACCGATAAGGATTCCAGCACTCGCCAGCTATTCCGCAAGAAGTTGCGCGAAGGTGATCTCGATGACAAAGAGGTTGAGGTGGATCTGGCCGCTGCGCCTATGGGCGTTGAGATTATGGCCCCTCCCGGTATGGAGGAAATGACTAACCAGCTTCAGGGCATGTTCTCCAATATGTCCCAGGGCAAGACCCGCAAGAGCAAGCTGCCGGTGAAACAGGCCCTCAAGCAGCTTACCGACGAGGAAGCGGCCAAGCTGGTCAATGACGAAGACGTTAAGACCCGTGCGATCCGCGCTGCTGAGCAGAATGGCATCGTATTTATCGATGAAATCGATAAAGTCGCCAAGCGCCAGGAGAGCGGCGGTGCCGATGTTTCCCGCGAAGGGGTACAGCGCGACCTGCTGCCACTGATTGAAGGCAGCACGGTTAACACCAAGTACGGCATGATTAAAACCGATCACATCCTGTTTATTGCCTCCGGCGCCTTCCACCTGTCCAAGCCCTCGGACCTGATTCCCGAGTTGCAGGGTCGCCTGCCCATTCGCGTGGAATTGAATTCGCTGAGCTCCGCAGATTTTGAGCGTATCCTCACCGAGCCGTCCGCTTCCCTTACCGAGCAGCAAAAAGCATTGCTGGCCACTGAGGGGCTGGAACTGCAATTTAGTGAAGACGGTATTCGCCGCATCGCGGAAGTGGCCTTCGAGGTGAATGAGCGCACCGAGAATATCGGTGCACGCCGTCTGCACACGGTATTGGAGCGCTTGCTGGAGGAAATTTCCTTTGATGCGGGCGATGGCAATACTTCGCTGAACATTGATGCCGCCTATGTGGACAGCCATCTGGGCGAGTTGAGCCAGAACGAAGACCTGTCGCGTTTTATTTTGTAAATATAATGAAACCGCAAAAAATCCGATTAAATCGCGCAGAGAAAAGCCTGCATCTGGTATTTGGCGATGCTGAATTTACCTTGCCGGCAGAGTACCTGCGCGTCTACTCCCCCAGCGCCGAAGTGCGTGGCCACGGTGCCAGCGAACCGGTGCTGGTCAGTGGCAAAATGCATGTGGGTATCGATACGGTGGAGGCGGCTGGCCGCTATGCGCTAAAAATCGATTTCGACGATGGCCACGACACCGGTATTTTTACCTGGGAGTATTTGCACGAACTAGCTGAAAACTATTCGTCCAACTGGGAGGCTTACCTACAGCGTCTGCGCGATGCTGGTCAGGGCCGCGACCCGGATGAGAGTGTGGTGAAGTTTATCGGCTAGTGGCAAATTGATCGGTAATGACAACCGCTCCCCAGGGGGCGGTTCCACCCTTCTCTCTCTCAATATCTCCCCACTCTTCTCAATAATTTATTACCGAAATAATTAATTTTTGGTACGTCTTTGCCAAATATTGTCAAGTTTACGTAATTCTTTGATATTCATTGATTTTCAGAGCAAAGATATTAACAACGTAACCGGCGCGTAATTCTTTTGTCACATTTTGGAACTCTAATGCTCGCCAAATTAACGAGTTTCGGAGGCCCCCATGGCAAAAACAATTGTCCGCGCACTGAGCGCCTTTTGTCTGATTCCTCTCGCTTCCGCTGTTTCAGCGGCAACCCTGCCCGACTACCAAACCAATAGTGCCTGGTACACGGAAAGTGCTGACCGATTGGAAGAGCGCGCTTCGCTTTCCCGAGAGGCAAAAACTGCGAAGAATGTAATTCTGTTCGTCGGCGATGGAATGGGCATTTCCACACTAACCGCCGCCCGTATTCTTGAAGGCCAGCTAGTCGGTGAGAGCGGCGAAGAAAATGCACTCTCTTTTGAAGAGTTTCCGCATACCGCACTGATCAAAACCTACAACACCAATCAGCAGACCCCGGATTCTGCCGGTACCATGACCGCTATGATGACCGGTGTAAAAACCCGCGCCGGTGTAATTAATATCGACGGCGATGCACTGCGAGCTGATTGCGCCAGCACTGAGGGTAAGGAGTTAAACACCTTCCTGGAAATGGTGGAGAGCCGTGGCAAGGCCACCGGCATTGTTTCCACTGCGCGCCTGACTCACGCCACGCCCGCAGCCACTTACTCGCGCAGCCCGGAGCGCAACTGGGAGTATTCCGCCGAGGGTGATTGTTCCGATATCGCCTCGCAGATGGTTGAGATGTCTGCCGGCGACGGTATCGATGTCATGCTCGGCGGTGGCCGCCGCAACTTTGTTACCACCGACAACGATGGCAAGCGAGAAGATGGCCGCGACCTGACCAGTGAATGGCTGGAGCGCTATGACGGCGAGCAGACTGCTGTGTACGTGGAGAGTGGGTCCGAGCTGGAAGGCGTCGACATTGCCTCCACCGATAAGTTATTGGGGCTCTTCACCAGCAGCCACATGAGTTACGATGCGGATCGCATCGCCAAGGACAGCGATGAGCCGAGCATTGCCGAGATGACTGATACCGCCATCGAGCTGTTGGAAAAAGACAGCGATGGCTACTTCCTGATGGTAGAGTCCGGGCGTATCGACCACGGCCACCATGCCGGTAATGCCTATAACGCCTTGCACGATGCCATCGCCTTTGCGGATGCGGTACAGGTTGCTTTGGATAAAGTGGATCTTGAGGACACCTTGATCCTCGTGACCGCCGACCACAGCCATGTGATGACTATCGCCGGCTATCCGACTCGCGGTAACCCGATACTCGGTAAAGTGGTTGAGAATGACAGCAGCGGTGCCGCAGAAGCGGAAGAAGGTCTCGCTGCGGACGGTAAACCTTACACCACCCTGAGCTATGCCAATGGCCTGGGTTATGCCGATTTAGGTGAAAATACCGACGCGGATGAGCGCTACGATATCGCCGCCGATACCGGACGCAAAGATCTCTCCGGCGTGGATACCGAGGCGCCGGGCTTCCACCAGGAAGCAATGGTGCACCTGGAGTCTGAGAGCCATGCGGGCGAGGATATCAGCTTGCACGCTATCGGCGCCGGCGCCGAGCGGGTACAAGGTAGCCTGGAGCAGAGTGCAGTCTTCCACGTGATGACTGCTGCGACCGACCTGTCGCTGACAGAAGAATAACTGGGGGTAATTCACCATGAGACATTTTAAGAAAACAGTACTGGCTTTCTCTGTCGCCCTACTGGCCACCGCCTGTAGCGACGACAACTCAAACTCTGACGACGTAGTGGAATTACCCGAAGAGGAGCATGTCGGTGTTTCCTCTGCGCAGAGCAACAGCAGCTGGTTCCAGGAAGCCCAGCAGGCGATCGAAGAAGCGAGCGCTGTAGAAATCAACAACACCCCCGGTGCCGCCAAGAACATTATCCTGTTCGTTGGCGATGGTATGGGTATCTCCACAGTGACCGCCGCCCGTATCCTGGCGGGTCAGCAGCAGGGCCTCGATGGTGAGGAATACCAGCTGAGCTTTGAGAAGATGCCATTTGCCGGTCTGGTTAAAACCTACAACACCAACCAGCAAACCCCGGACTCTGCCGGCACCATGACCGCGCTGGTAACCGGTGTTAAAACCAAGGCCGGTGTATTGAGTGTTGCCGAAAATGTTGCGCGCGGCGATTGTGCTGCCAGCCTCGAGTACCCGCTGACGACGGCAATTGAGCTGGCTGAAGACCTGGGCAAGAGCACCGGTATTATCAGCACCGCGCGTATCACCCACGCCACTCCGGCGGCTACTTATGCCAAGGTGCCTGAGCGCGGCTGGGAAGAAGCAGCCCCGGATGGCTGCACCGATATCGCCGCTCAACTGATTGAGCTTGAAGCCGGTGATGGTATCGATGTGGTGATGGGCGGTGGCCGTCGCAACTTCCTGCCCAGCGATATTACCGATATCGAAGGTGAAGCGGGGCGCCGTGAAGATGGGCGCAACCTGGTGGATGAATGGAAGGCCCGTTACGACGACGGTGTAAATAATATTGCTTACGTTGAAGACACCACTGCTTTTGAAGCCGTAGACGCTTCTGCAACTGACAAGTTGTTCGGCCTGTTTAATTCCTCACATATGGAATTCGAGGCTGTTCGCGAGGACGACAAAGCCGGTGAGCCCTCCCTGTCAGAGATGACCGCCAAAGGTCTCGAGATGCTGCAGAAAAATGAGGGCGGCTACTTCCTGATGGTGGAATCCGGTCGTATCGACCACGGTCACCACGCCGGCAACGCCTATCGCGCCCTGACCGATGCGGTGGAATTTGCAGAAGCGATTCAGTACGCCATGGATAATACCAGTGCAGAAGACACCCTGATTGTTGTTACTGCGGACCACAGCCACGTGATGACTATCGCCGGCTACCCCACTCGCGGTAACCCCATTCTCGGAAAAGTGATTGGCAATGACGGCCATGGCGAAGCGGAAACCTCTCATGCCCTGGCGGAAGATGGCCTGCCCTACACGACTCTGAGCTATGCCAATGGCCCGGGCTACAGTGCCGGTGATAGCGGAGCGCGTCCGAGCCTGGTGAGCACAGACACTGCCGCCCTGGATTACCAGCAGGATGCCCTGATTCCCATGAGCAGTGAATCCCACGCCGGTGAGGATGTGGGTGTTTGGGCGCGCGGACCGGGTGCGCACCTGGTGAGCGGCACCAACGAACAAAACTTCCTGTTTCACGTAATGGCACGCGCTGGCGGATTATTGGAACAGTAATTCCATCAGCTGTCGGTGTGGATGGCATGTTCATCCACACCGACACTTTCCCCGGTTAGATCTTGAATTGAGGCTTGGAGAAAAGCGCCCCACAGAGTGCTTCGGTCTTTTTCATTAGTAGGCTTTGTCGGTGCCGGATAATTTTTAGCACCGTGCCAAACTCACTTTGCAGCTTGTCTCCCTGAGTGATTACCAGCCGTGCCAGCAAATGGAGATCACGCCAGTTACCCAGAACTTCTCCCAACTCCTTTAGTGACTTACAGCGCTCGCCCACAGTGAGCGGATAACGCTTCCTCAATAAGCGGCTCTGGTACCAGTGATCCTTGGCTCTTTTACGCAATAGATGCAGGCGGTTTGCATTTTTGTGCCTGCGCACTTTACGCCATGCGCTTGCGGCTTTTCGGTAGCCGCGCAGGTAACCGGCTTCCGCATCATGCCAGCCGAGCTGTTCAAGCGGCCACGATGGAATTCTTATTTGACCTTTATCGAGGAGTTTCAATGCCGCTTGAACCGCTGAGTGGTTTTGCTCTGCCTGGATCAGTTCGTCGAGGAGATGGTGTAACCGGTGAAAGTGATGTGGCGGTGCCAATCCCAGTAAAGCGATGCGCAGTGCTGTGAGGTCGCGGGTGTGGGCGAGAGTGTTTGCCAATTTTCTGTAGTGGGTATTTTCGCGCTGAAAAGTGCTACCGATTTGTGGGCGGACCAGGCGCAGTAGCGCGCGAATTTTCTTGCAGCGTTTGCGCAGTTCGTGGACGGCAGTTTCCCCTCCGTTGCGGAGCAAGTATCCGTTTGCCGCCGTTACTTCTGCCTGGGCGATAGATTTGATTTGCTCGGGAAAAGGAGAGTCACATTGGAATTGGTAGCTCATAGAACAGTCCCGGGTGATCCCATTAAATTTTAGTGGTTTCCGCTCTGCTTGATTTCAAGCGGTGCCCCACTGGCTCCGGCAATGTACAATGGCCTTTTAAAGTTTTCGCTCAGCAGGCATAGCATGAAGGATCGCAAGACCACCCACTTCGGCTACCAGGAAGTGCCGGTGGAAGAAAAGGCCGGTCGTGTGGCAGAAGTGTTCCACTCTGTAGCAGCCCGTTACGATGTAATGAACGACTTGATGTCTGGAGGTGTTCACCGCCTCTGGAAGCGCTTCACCATCGAATTGTCCGGGGCCCGACGGGGCCAAAGTATTCTCGATATCGCCGGGGGTACCGGTGACCTCACCGCGCGCTTCTCCCGTATTGTGGGTGCCAGCGGCCAGGTAGTATTGGCGGACATCAACGAATCGATGTTGCGAGTGGGTCGCGATCGCCTGCTCGACCGGGGAATCGCCGGCAACGTGGTGCCGGTGCAGGCGGATGCCCAGTACCTGCCCTTCCCGGACAATACCTTTGATTGCATCACGATCGCTTTCGGCCTGCGCAATGTCACCGATAAGGACCTGGCACTGCGCTCCATGTTGCGCGTGTTGAAACCCGGTGGCCGATTGTTAGTGCTGGAGTTTTCCAAGCCCCAGTCGAAGCTGTTGGAGAAAGTCTACGATCAGTACTCTTTCCGCCTGTTGCCATTTATGGGCAAACTGGTTGCCAATGATGCGGACAGCTATCGCTACCTGGCGGAGAGTATCCGCATGCATCCAGATCAGGAAACCCTCAAGGGGATGATGGCGGATGCCGGTTTTGTCGATTGTGAATTCCACAATATGACCGGCGGAATTGTCGCTTTGCACCGGGGCATCAAGCCCTGAAAAACTGCATAAGCCTATTTTTTCTCTGAGCGCAGGCACGAGGCCGTAAACCGCCATGAGCGACCCCACTTTTCGCGCGGGCTTTGATGCCGCGCTGGAAACCACAATTAATGCTGCCCTCCAGTATGACCCGGCGACACGCGAGCGCCTTTCCGCACTGGATGGAAAGACCATGGCGCTGGATTTAACCGCCCCGCAGCTACAGTTTTGCCTGTGTATCGAGGGTGACCAGGTGCGGGTGCGCCAGCACTGGGAGGGGGAAGTTACCACCCAATTGGGCGGCTCAGCGCTGTCTTTTGTACGCCTGATCAAAGACCCGGATGCAACTCCTGCCGGACTGGGGGTGTCTGTGAGCGGCTCAAGTGCCCTGCTGGCAGAACTGCAATGGATCTTGAGTGACCTGGATATCGATTGGGAAGCGCCGTTGGCGCAAGTGGTTGGCGATATTCCCGCCCACTCAATTGGCAATGTCCTGCGCGATGCTGCCCGCTGGTTGGGAGGTAACCTGAATCGGGCGCCTGAAGTGGCGGCAGAGGCTATCAGTGAGGAGTGGCAGCTGACCCCGCCCCAGGCCCAGTTCGAAGCATTTGTCGAAGACCTGGCTGAGACCTCCCTGGCTACAGAGCGGCTCGAAGCGCGCGTGCGCTTGCTGGAAGAACAGTTTTCCCGCAGGGAGGCCGAGTAGTTTTGCCCGTTCGTCGCAGTCTCACAATTGCGCGGGTTTTTCTGCGCTATCGTCTCGATCAATTATTGCCAGCCGAGGAGCGCCCACTGTGGTTGCGGGGATTACTGCTTCCGGTGAAGTTGCTGCCGCAGTCCAAGATGCCACGGGGCGAAAGGCTGCGCCGAGCCTTGGAAGAGCTGGGCCCCATTTTCGTTAAATTTGGCCAACTTCTCTCCACTCGTCCCGACCTGCTACCGCCAGATATTGTCGAGCAATTAGATTATTTACAGGACAAGGTGCCGCCCTTCCCCAGTGACCAGTGCACGGCTCTGATCGAAGAAGCCCTTGGTGCCAAGGTGGATGAGGTCTTCGCCAAATTTGATCAGCAGCCACTGGCAGCGGCTTCAGTTGCACAGGTGCATGCGGCTGAATTAAAGAGCGGCGAATCGGTAGTCGTCAAAGTACTGCGCCCGGGCATTGATGAGGTAATCCAGGAAGACTTGAAGCTCCTGGGGGTGATCGCTCGTGGAATTGAACGCTTTGTGCCCGAAGGGCGCCGCATGCGCCCGGTGGAGGTGGTTGAGGACTATCGGCACACGATTGAAGGTGAATTGGACCTAACTCGTGAAGCGGCCAACGGCACCCAGCTCCGCCGCAACTTTACCAACTCCCCGCTGTTGTATATCCCCGAAGTGCACTGGGATTACACCCGTGAAAATGTCCTGGTGTTGGAGCGTATCGACGGTATCCCCGTCACCGACCTGGCCCAGCTTCGCGCCCAGGACACCAATATGCAGCTGCTGGCTGAGCGCGGTGTTGAGATCTTCTTTAAGCAGGTATTCGAGTACAACTTCTTCCATGCGGATATGCACCCGGGCAACATTTTCGTTTCCAGGGAGCACCCGCAACGCCCGCAATATATTGCGATTGATACCGCAATCGTCGGTAGCCTGACACGGGAAGACCAGTACTATTTGGCGCGCAATCTCCTGGCGATGTTCCGCCGCGATTACCGTATGGTGGCGGAGCTGCACGTGCAAAGTGGTTGGGTTCGCTCCGATACGCCGATCAATGCCTTTGAGTCCGCTATTCGCTCGGTCTGTGAGCCCATTTTTGAAAAACCCCTGGGAGAGATTTCCTTCGCTCGGGTGTTGATCAGTCTGTTCCAGACCGCGCGCCGATTCGATATGGCGGTACAGCCACAGCTGGTACTGTTACAAAAGACCCTGTTGAATATCGAAGGTTTGGGTCGACAGCTTTATCCGCAGCTGGATCTGTGGAAGACTGCTCATCCATTTTTAGAGCGCTGGATGCGCGATCGAATCCACCCCAAAACAATTGTGGGTGAGATAAAGCGCTACGGTCCGGAGTGGCTTGAGAAATTCCCGCAGATGCCACAGCTGGTGTACTCAGCTCTGGAGCAGTCGCGGGAACTGGCGCCCAAGTTAGAGGTAATTGGCGAGCAGTTGGCGGGCTCGCAACGCCGAGGCTTGCGCCAATATATTCGGCGGGTCGCCGGAGTTGTGTTGGGCGTTGGCGCCATCGCTGTCAGTAAGCCGGAATGGCTGGCTCAGTTGCCGCCGACCGGTTGGGTACTGGGCGTTGCTGCACTAGTGCTACTGCTGTGGCCCTAGGGCGCTTCGGCCTACACTGGAACTTCTAAGGATTGTTAGACATTGACTCAAATTCAAGCAAAGGCCGGTTTTCTCGATAAAGTCAGCTGGAACAGTGATGGCCTGGTTCCTGCGATTGCGCAGGATTTCAAAACCGGGCGGGTGTTGATGATGGCCTGGATGAACCGCGAATCGCTGGCGCTCACTGCCAGTGAGGGTTACGCAGTCTATTGGTCCCGATCCCGCAAGGGCCTGTGGCGCAAAGGAGAAACCTCCGGCTTCCTACAGAAGGTGCGTGAATTGCGTCTGGATTGTGACGGGGACACCGTATTAATGTTGGTCGAGCAGGAAGGTGGAATCGCCTGTCATACCGGACGCAGTAGTTGTTTCTATCACCTCCTTCAAGATGAAGAGTGGCAGGTGAATCAGCCGGTGATTCAGGACCCGAAGTCCATTTATAAGTGAAACAATTATGAAAGATGTGCTGCAACAGCTCGATGCGGTATTGGAAAGCCGTAAAAATAGCAGTGATGCTTCTGAATCCTATGTGGCCAGTCTACATAGCAAAGGCCTGAACAAGATTTTGGAAAAAGTCGGTGAAGAAGCCACTGAAGCTATTCTTGCAGCAAAAGACGCACAGAGTAGTGGCGATAATCGAGACCTGGTTGCCGAGACAGCGGACCTATGGTTTCACTCGCTGGTCATGCTATCTCACTTGGGCGCTGATTCTCAGGACGTGGTTCGAGAGCTTGGGCGCCGATTTGGTCTTTCTGGCCTGGAAGAGAAAGCTGCGCGAACTAAGTAAAATTTGAATCACTTGTGGCACCACCCCTGATGGCGGGAGTGCCCGGTAAGAAACTCAAGCCATCCTATTGAATGTAATGGAGACAATTATGGGATTCGGTGGAATTAGTATCTGGCAGTTGTTGATTGTCCTGGTCATAGTCTTGCTACTGTTCGGAACCAAGCGTTTGAAAAACCTCGGAGGCGATCTGGGTGGCGCAATTAAGGGTTTCCGCAAAGCAGTTAAGGATGAAGACAAATCCAAGGATGCTGATGAAGACAAAGATGTCGAGCGTCTCAAGCACGATGAGGAAGAGAAGCCAGGCCAAGACAGTACTGTCAAAAATAAAGATAAACAGTCTCAGGACAAATAATCGGCAACGACTAAGGCGAGTGTCACTCTGTGTTTGATATCGGCTTTTTAGAACTATTGGTAGTTGCTGCCGTGGCCCTGTTGGTGGTTGGCCCTGAGCGACTGCCCGATGCGGTGCGTACCACTTCCCGCTGGTGGTCCGGTTTGAAGCGGACCTTACATAGTGCTCGCGAAGAATTGGAGCGAGAGGTTGGAGCCGATGATATACGGCGTGAACTTCACAACGAGCGCATTATGCGTGAGATTGAGGAGAGTCGTCGTGAGATGGAGCAAACCTTTAGCGAAGCCAATAAGGAAGTTCACGACGCGCTTAATCAGCCTGAAAAACCACAAGTTGCAGGGACACCAGTAGAAAAACAGGCAGCTGGAGTAAATCATCCTGAGGCACCAAAGCCTGAAAAGGCGATAGAAGAACCTGCTCATCCTCGTGCAGAGCAGGAGGATTATTTGCCAGAACAGGATGAAACTGCCGAGGAGTTACAGGATCCGGAATACCCGGAGCATTGGCATGATTTTGGGGACCCGGATTTAAACCCGGACCACCCTGAAAACATCGATGAAGAAGAAAAACAAGGCGAGAAGAAAACATCGCAACAGGAAAAAGATAGCCAGTCATGAGCGATCAGTCCCAAGATAAACATCAGCCTTTTATCGACCACCTGATCGAACTGCGTGATCGCCTACTGCGAATCCTCTTAGTCGTATTGGTCTTATTTGTCTGCTTGATGCCGTTTGCGTCTGAAATTTATAATTTTATTGCCCACCCACTACAGGAGCGTTTGGCGGGTGATGTTGGAATGATCGCTACAGAGGTGACTTCCACGTTCCTTACTCCGTTCAAAACGACCTTTATAGTTTCTTTTTTTATTGCAATCCCTTTTGTGCTTTACCAAGTTTGGTCATTTATTGCCCCGGGACTGTATAAAAATGAAAAACGTATTGCTATTCCATTATTAATTAGTAGCGTCGCACTTTTTTATATCGGCATTGCATTTGCGTATTTTGTGGTCTTTCCCCTTCTTTTTGATTTCTTTGTTGGAACTGCTCCAGAAGATATTAAGGTAATGCCAGATATGCGCAGTTATCTGGATCTGGTGCTGAAGCTTTTTTTTGCTTTTGGTTTTGCTTTTGAAATTCCTATTGCGACAGTCCTACTGATCTGGAGTGGGGTAGTGGATGCCAAGACCCTGGCAAGTAAGCGCCCTTATGTGATTGTGGGATGCTTTTTAATTGGGATGCTACTGACACCGCCGGATATAATTTCCCAATCCTTATTGGCCTTCCCCATGTGGCTATTGTTTGAGATTGGCATTTTATTTGGGCGTTGGATGAAGTCTTCACCCAAAGATAAGCCTGCTACCTGAGATATAAAAAAGTCACCACTGGGTTTTCAGCGGTTAGCTTCACAGGCAGCGCTTGAGGTATTGCAGTTGCGCTCTCGATAGGGTTACTCACCTGAGAGCGCTAGCTATACGGGTACAACGCCGCACTCTCTTCTCAGTAGCATCAACTCCATCTCTTCCATGACAAGAAGCTTGATGACACGGTTATTTCCCAGCTGCAGGGAGGTTGACCACCCTACCGGCTGTAGAAAGCCCGCTATTAGATACCAGGTCGAGAGATAAACGCTAAACTAGCTTGTGCTTGGTTGCTTACAACAACGATGGAAGCCTAGTTATTTATTGGAACCGGTTGCTTGTGCTGCGATGCGTTCCTGCTCGGCAACAGCTTTTTCAACATTGTTGCGAACCAAGCGAACGAAAAACGCTGCCATCAGGAATATAAAGGCAATAACGGCCAAGCTGAGAAGGCCAGAAAAGCTGGTAAACAGGTCAATTAAAGCATCCATTTTTCTCTCCAAATAGGCTAATGCTTCACCTATGCAGTCTAGGGAGCTGTAATGGAAATCTCTTGACCTAAATCAAGCTGGATCGACTTATTGTAAGAACGACGGGTTGGTCAACGCAGGGTCAGGGCTGCTAGCAGGCAGAGTAAGGACGCGCCACATAAAGAATAAAGATCACTATTTTCTCGCCTGTCAGGCAGAAGCAGCAAAAGCGCCAAAGGTGGCATAAATAGTGCTATCAGCCCCGACAAGGGGTCGCGACTAAAACCAATAAATAGCAGTCGCAACCAGGCAACAGCACCTAAAACCAGGGCAAATACTGTTAAGACGGCTGCCACTGGTGACATGGAATAACCTTTTGCACATGGAATCGTTTGACTGGTGGGTTTCTCTAAGAAAAATACTAATAGGAAAAAGAGTGTATATCAGTATTTCTGATCTTAGGTTTTTAGCGCGCCCCAGAGTTTGGCTGCTCGTATTAGTATTGTTAGGGCTCTACGGGTGCGAGACTGCGGGCTATTACTTCCAGGCTGCAAGCGGTCAATTGCGGATACTCTCTGCCCGGCAGCCGATTGAAGAGCTGGTTCAAGACGGCAATGCCAGTGATCAACTCCAGAAGCAATTACAGCTCGTTCAGGAAATCCGTGCCTATGCAGCACAGGAGTTAAAACTACCAGTGGGGCAAGCCTATAGCTCCTATGTGCAGCTCGATGATGAGTACCCGATATGGAATGTCTTGGCCGCACCAGAGTTTTCCCTGAGCCCCAAACGATGGTGTTACCCCATAGCCGGTTGCGCTAGCTATAGGGGCTACTTCCGCAAATCAGCGGCTATTGCCAAAGCAAACAGCCTGCGGAACCAGGGTTACGATGTCTACCTGGGAGCCGTTCCGGCCTACAGCACCCTGGGTTGGTTTAATGACCCTGTGTTATCAAGCTTTGTGAATTGGACACCGGAGAGACTAGCCGGACTCTTATTTCATGAGTTGGCCCACAGAAGAGTTTATGTGCCGGGTGATACCCGCTTTAATGAGAGCTTTGCTACAGCAGTGTCCGAAATTGCCCTACCTGATTGGCTTCGTAGCCAAGGTCTCTCGAGTTCTGCTGAGGAGACTAAGGCTCAGGCACTGGCGGTACGACAGTTAATGACAGCGATGCGTAAAGAGCTTCAACCAGTTTACCAATCCAACTTGCCAGACGAGGAAAAGCGCCAAGAAAAGGAGGAAGTTCTGAGTCGATTGAGGCGTTGCTATTGGCGTATGGCAGCAGAGTGGTCTTACCCAGCGCGCTACCAGGCCTATATAGAGAAAACCAATAATGCTACTTTGGCTTTGGCTGCAGAATATGAATCTTTAGTTCCAGCTTTTCGTCAGCTTTATATTGATAGTAATGGTTGGGAGGATTTTTATAATGCAGCTGAAAGATTGGGTGAGCTTGACAAGGAAGATAGAGAGCAGGGGCTGTTAAGGCTGGCTACTGAATATAGGCAGAAAAATAACAAACCTAAGAAAGCAATTGTTTTTGATGTCGAAGCTTGTATAAACAACAACGAGTTTTAAAGAAATTGATTTTCTACACTTTATCAAAATCTATAGTTTCAGGTCGTTTTTAATAAATTTTTCGCTGCTTGAAAAATAGTTGTCCTTGGGGTTGCTTACCAAGTGGGGCTTTATAGGTGTGGCGAATCTGAAATTTTGTAATTTATTAATATATTTGCCTTTTGAGGTCTGGCTCTTCTATTTTGGTTAGGCTGGTTGGTTTTTCTATGGGTTTTTAATATGCTAGCGCATCTGTGTAAATCTGATTTACATTTTTCTTTTAGACTCCCCCTTAATTAATCTTCCTCAGTCAATAAATTAGTATGATGTACCCTAAGTTACTCCATAAATTGTTTCCTTTGGTTGTTTTCCTATGCATCTCTGCTTGTAGTGGCGGGTCATCTAGTAATAAAAAAGACACTATAGATGATGATCCTGAAATTACTATGAACTTAACTATCCAAGGTTATGTTGAGGTTGGTGACTATACCGGGGTGGAAGTCGTATTCCAAATTGAAGATGAAGTTTTTAATGCTGACTTGGATATGTATGGGAATTACACAGTAGAATTGGAGGTCTCTGAGTTAGGGGCTGATTCCTTTGTTCAGGCTGAGGCTATTTTTCCTGCTGGTAGCGGCGTGAAGCTCGTCAGTGCACTGGGCTCATTTGAAGGCTTGCTAGAAAAATCTGGGGATGACGCTATTTTAGTTCGTTCTGAATTATTAAGCGTAAATATTACCAGTGTTACTACGGCACTCTCTGCTCTGTTAGAGGTTGAGAATAATGGTACGTTAATATCTGAATCTCAGTATGAGGCAGCATATCAACAGCTAAATCCCTATACAGTATTTGATGTAGCTGCATATATTAATTTATTGGTCAATAATCCACAGGAAGATAGATTTGCCGTACCTGATGAGTTTGATGACGTATATGAGTTCGCCACAAACTTTAGCCTGATGGCTTTATATATTTCGCAAATTAAAGAAAACTTTTTGGAAGAATTTGAATCGACGAAAACTTCTATTTCCAAGAATCAAAATCTTGTTAGCGCTTCACCATCAATTCTATCCAGTATTGAAGATACTTATTATCTTTTGGGGGATAATTTAAAATTAACACTTCGAGCTGATGGAACAGGAGAAATGATTGGTGCCATGGATAGTGCCATGATTACTTGGGCACAATCCGATGATGGACTTGTTCTTGAAGGGGCAGATCTAGTTACAAGTTATTATTATCATGAGTATGATTTAGCCTTTGTAGAAACTCATATCAGAGTTACCAAATTAAATTGGGTTTCAAATGCGGCTTCTGTCGATTCAGTTATTCTTAATTCTGTTCAATATGAGCACTACCCTGGTGGAGAATATCAAGGTAGTTACTTCATAGAGAAAACTTTAATGAGTTTAGCATTGAGGCCTTCCGCAGAATTAGCTGTATCCAATGTTATTGAGTTGGGGAAAACATATAGTTTGCCTATTGCATCAACAGTTAGTGATATTGTCGACTCCGATAAAGAATTATCGCCAGTTAATGCGGTAATGGTATTGGATATGTCTTTTCATGGTGACTACGAGAATGGCGGAAGGGTTGACATTATTGTTCCTGAACTCTACATCGATGGAACTTCATTTGAAACTGAATTGTCAGGAATTTGGTTTGTAAATGATCATAATCAACTTACGGTTGAAGTCACAAATAAGAAAATCCTTACCTATACTTTTTTCGATTATAACTCCGATGATTATAATCGAGTCTTTGTTGTGGATGAGTCCTATGAAATAAAACTAACAAAGTTCAGTTCTTTATTTGGCCGGGAGCTAGAGGGTTGGGAAGGACAAGAGGTGCCCGGAATGTATTATATTCCTAATCTTAGCAGGCCTTTCTTCACCGTATTAGAGCACTACTGGGTTGAATTAAATACCGATGGATCAGTGAATACAGTACGAGGGCTGGATTTAAATCTTGATGGGCAATTTGACGAAAGCGAGATTAATCTAACACCAGGCCTCTGGAGGCTAGAGGAAAATGGTGAGCTAACCATTAGGCATTACTCTCAAGGATCAGAGAGCTGTATCCCGGGCTTATGGGACCCTGTTACTATTTCAGAGTGTCAACTCGCTAGAGAGTATAAGTGGGATCTCTATCGAGTTGATGGTGAAAATAGGTTTTATATGAAAAAAACGTTAAAGCACTTTTCTGATATATCAAGTATAAATGGGCAGTTGTCAGTAGAAAATGCTTATATTTATAATTCAAAGATGGAAAAAATATCCGAAAGACCATTCGAAGTTCCGGGAATATAAAGCCCTTTAAATAAAAGTGTATGTAAAAAGTCAGGCGGTAGCTGTTAGCGTTACCGCCTCTGGGGCTGGTTTAATTGCATTTAAGTTTGGAGGAATTAGATTTCCCCATCTACTATATAATTAGTTTAGTGAGAAAGCAGTTTCGCCACATCCAACATCCGATTGGCAAATCCCCATTCATTATCAAACCAAATCAAAATCTTGGCTAAGCGATTCCCCGCTACACGAGTTTGGCCTGCATCAATAATCCCCGAACGCGGGTCGTGATTAAAATCACAGGATGCGAGGGGTTCTTGGGTGAAGCCAAGTACACCATTAAACTCAGACTCAGAAGCTGATTTTAATAAAGCATTAATATCTTCCCGACTTACTTCTCTTTGTAGTGAGACTGATAAATCGATAGCAGAAACATTGACTGTGGGAACGCGCAGGGCCTGGGCTTCAAATTTACCTGCCAGATTGGGTAGTATTCTCTCAATACCGCGTGCCAAAGCCGTATCAACTGGGATAACAGAGGTTATCGCTGAACGCGTTTTTCTCAAATCAGTATGGTGATAGGCATCACTTACCGGTTGATCGTTCATCGCAGAGTGAATAGTGGTAATGACCCCGGCCTCAATGCCGAAGGCTTTATCCAGGGCGGCGATAACTGGAACACTGCAATTAGTCGTGCAGGAGGCTGCCGAAATTACCCGTTCCTTGTCCGTCAAAATATGGTCGTTCACCCCGTAAACAATCGTGGCATCGACATCCCGGCTGGCGGGTTGGGAAAACAATACTTTCTTGGCTCCTGCGGCAAGGTGCAACTCCGCGCCTTGTCGCTGCTTAAAGCTGCCGGTGCATTCCAGTACGATATCTACTTGATCCCGTCGCCAATCCAGATCTTCTAAGCGCTCGCAATGAGTTACGGCAATAGAATCTCCGTTAACCACGAGGACATCTTTATGCACGGAAACTTCGCCTGAGAAGCGGCCGTGGACAGAATCGTATTTTGTCAGGTGTGCAATGGTGTCGCAGTCAGCCAGTTCATTGATGGCGACTATTTGTAAGTTATCGCGGGCGCCAGACTCATAGAGTGCGCGTAAAACGGAGCGGCCGATACGGCCGTAGCCATTGATGGCAATTCTAGTGGTCATAGCACAACTTTAGGCAGGAGAAAAAATGTCAGCTCAGCGCCCCCGTGCGGCGCTGAGCCAGTGCCGCACGGGGTTGATACCTAAATGATATTCAGTGGAAAGAACAGTATTACTTCAGCAGTTTTTCTACCGCTTCAGCCACATTGTCCACAGTGAAACCAAAGTAGCGCATCAAGTCGCCGGCAGGGGCAGATTCGCCAAAGGTTTCCATACCGATAATAGCGCCATCGAAACCGACAAACTTATACCAGTAGTCTTTGTGGCTCGCTTCTACCGCTACTCGTGCACGTACAGAAGAAGGCAGTACGGACTCACGATAAGCCTCTTCCTGCTCCATAAACAACTCGGCACAGGGCATGGAAACAACGCGAACTTTCTTGCCAACCAGTTTTTCCTGGGCCGCCATCGCCAGCTCTACCTCGGAGCCAGTGGCAATAATAATGGCTTCAGGAGCACCTTCGCAGTCGGACAGTACGTATCCACCGCGCTCAATCTGAGCCAGCTGTGCGCTGTCGCGATCTTGAGGAGCCAGGCCCTGGCGGCTAAAGACCATGGTGCTGGGGCCCTCTTTGCGCGCGATAGCCATCTTCCAGCTCACTGCAGATTCAGTGGCGTCACAGGGGCGCCAAGTGTGCAGGTTCGGAGTGGCGCGCAAGGCGCTGAGCTGTTCTACCGGCTGGTGAGTCGGGCCGTCTTCGCCGAGGCCAATAGAGTCGTGGGTGTAGACAAAGACCACACGCTGCTTCATCAGTGCAGCCATGCGCACAGCGTTGCGGGCGTATTCCATAAACATCAGGAAGGTAGCGCCGTAGGGCACGAAGCCACCGTGCAGAGCGATACCATTCATAATGGCGCTCATACCGAATTCGCGCACACCGTAATAGATGTAGTTGCCGGAGGCATCCTCGGCGCTAACACCTTTGGAGCCTGACCAGATAGTGAGGTTGGAGCCAGCCAGGTCGGCGGAGCCGCCGAGGAATTCGGGCAGCAGCGGGCCGTAAGCGTTCAGAGCGTTTTGGCTGGCTTTACGGGAGGCGATCTTCTCTGCATTTTCCTGGCAGGCTTTGATGTACTCATCTGCTTTGCTGAGGAAATCTGCGGGCAATTCACCGCTCATGCGGCGCTCAAATTCGGCTGCCAGCTCCGGGAATTCTTCGCGGTAATCGGCGAGGATATCTTTCCACTCGTCTTCCTGGGCTTCACCTTTGGCTTTGGCATCCCAGCCAGCGTAGATATCTTCGGGGATTTCAAATGGGCCGTGGGCCCAACCGAGGGTTTCGCGAACCAGGGCAATCTCTTCGTCACCCAGCGGTGCACCGTGACACTCTTCGCGCCCCTGTTTGTTCGGGGAGCCGAAGCCGATTACGGTTTTGCAGCAAATAATGGTGGGCTTATCAGTAACAGAGCGAGCTTCTTCAATAGCGGCTTTGATAGCGGCGGAATCGTGGCCATCCACATTGGGAATTACGTGCCAGCCGTAGGATTCAAAGCGCTTGGGCGTGTCGTCGGTGAACCAGCCTTCCACTTCACCATCGATGGAGATGCCGTTGTCGTCATAGAAGGCGACCAGCTTACCCAGGCCCAGAGTGCCGGCCAGGGAGCAGGCTTCGTGGGAGATACCTTCCATCAGGCAGCCATCGCCCAGGAATACATAGGTGTGATGGTCTACCAGCTCATAGCCGGGGCGATTGAACTGGGCAGCCATTATCTTTTCTGCCATTGCCATACCAACAGCGTTGGTGATGCCCTGGCCCAGTGGGCCGGTGGTGGTTTCTACACCAGGGGCATAACCGTATTCGGGGTGGCCCGGAGTTTTGGAATGCAGTTGGCGGAAGTTCTGCAGCTCTTCAATCGGCAGGTCATAGCCGGACAGGTGCAGCAGGGAATAAAGCAGCATGGAGCCGTGACCGTTGGACAGTACAAAGCGGTCGCGATCGGCCCAGCTGGGGTTGGCCGGGTTGTGCTTTAAGTAGTCATTCCACAGCACCTCGGCGATATCCGCCATACCCATGGGCGCACCGGGGTGGCCGCTTTTGGCTTTCTGGACCGCGTCCATGGACAGGGCGCGAATGGCGTTGGCCTTTTCAGCGCGAGAGGGAGTAGAAGACATAAGAAGAGCTCTCTGGTTTCTTAGCTAGGGTGCGGCGCTGCTCTGCCGGCAGATTCCCGCAACAACAAAATGGTGGCGTATTTTCCCGTAAAGGGCGGCCCCGCGCAAAGCTTTGGTGGGGGATTTGTTGTTGAGTGCAGCAACAAACTTCCAATTCTATGCATTAGGCGGCGCCATTAACATCTATATCAAAAATATTTAATAAAGCTATATCAAAACATTTTGATATAGATGTGCTCCCCTGCTAGACTTCGCCCCATGTCTGAAAATGAGCCAGCACCCGAACTGAGCCCAGCCGAGGCAATTCCTCAGCTGGCCTTGACCCTGAAAGCCGCCGGAGATCCCCTGCGGCTCGAAATATTGCGCCTGCTCAGCCAGGATTCTTACAGTGTTTTAGAGCTGTGCCGAATCTTCGATTTGCGCCAACCTGCCTTGAGTCATCACTTGAAAGTGCTCGCCCAGGCAGGTCTGGTAAACAAGCACCGCGAAGGTAATAACCTTTTCTACCGGCGCACAGCAGCTACTCCACTGCTGGCACAGCTTTTTAACAACCTGGATCATTTGCCTCTGGCCGATGTGCGTGTGCAAGCGGTATCCCGGATTTCTGAGGAGAGAGCGGAAGCATCGCGACGTTTCTTTGCCGATTACGGCAACCGCTTTCGCGAGCAGCAGGAATTGATCGCCAGCTATGACGTATACGGACCACAAGTGGCTCAGCTGCTCAAACCTGGTCGTCATGCCTTGGAAGTTGGGCCTGGAGAAGGTGAATTTCTACAGGAGTTGGCTCAGCGTTTCGCGACAGTGACAGCACTGGATCTGTCTTCTGCAATGTTGGAGCGGGCCCAATCTTTTGCCGATGAACAGGGTATTAAAAATATCGAGTTTGTCTGTAGCGATACTCGCGCTGCTGCGGCACGGCCGGCCAGTGCCGACACCATCGTGGTGAACATGGTGCTGCACCACACTCCTGACCCGGCACAAATTTTTCACGATTTGCACGGCGCCCTAAAAAAGGGCGGGCAGCTTTTAATTGCAGAATTGCAAGAACACAGCCAGGACTGGGCCAGAGAGGCCTGCGGAGATTTATGGCTGGGCTTTGCTCCAGAGCAGTTGAGTGACTGGGCCGCGACTGCCGGCCTGCAAGATGGGCGTAGTATTTATAGCGCCCTGCGCAATGGCTTTCAGATCCAGATAAGAGAGTTTATTAAGCCCTGACGAGGGTTTGTCAGGCACAGCCTGAAGTTAAAAGATATTCAACCGCTGCGGCGGGACAATGGAGACCTCAAAATGAGTGAATACAGACTGTTTACCTCAGAATCCGTATCTGAGGGACACCCGGATAAAATTGCCGACCAGATTTCCGATGCTGTATTGGATGCTCTACTGGCCCGTGACAAGCAGGCGCGGGTTGCCTGTGAAACCCTGGTGAAAACCGGTATTGCTGTTATTGCCGGCGAGATTTCCACCTCTGCCTGGGTGGACTTGGAAGAGCTGGTGCGTAAAGTGATTACCGATATTGGCTACACCTCTTCTGACGTGGGTTATGACGGCGAGACCTGTGGTGTTATCAATGTAATCGGTAAACAATCTGTGGATATCGCACAGGGTGTAGACCGCGCTAAGCCGGAAGACCAGGGTGCTGGGGACCAGGGGTTAATGTTTGGTTATGCGACCAATGAAACTCCCACCTTTATGCCTGCGCCGATCTACTATTCCCACCGTCTGGTTGAGCGCCAGGCTGAAGTGCGTAAATCCGGTCTGCTCCCTTGGTTGCGTCCTGATGCAAAAAGCCAGCTGACCTTCCGTTACGACGAACAGGGCCGCCCCTGCGCGATCGATGCGGTTGTTCTTTCAACCCAGCACAACCCGGATGTCAGCCAAAAAGATCTGCGCGATGCAGTGATGGAGCTGATTGTTCACAACACCTTGCCGCTGGAATGGCTGCATAAAGACACCAAGTTCCATATCAACCCGACGGGCAACTTTGTTATTGGCGGGCCAGTTGGGGACTGCGGTCTCACCGGGCGCAAGATTATCGTCGATACTTACGGTGGCTCCGCTCGCCATGGCGGCGGTGCGTTTTCCGGTAAGGACCCCTCTAAGGTTGACCGCTCTGCCGCTTACGCAGGTCGCTATGTGGCTAAGAACATTGTCGCTGCAGGCTTGGCCAAGCGCTGTGAGATTCAGGTTTCCTACGCCATCGGTGTCGCCGAGCCGACTTCCGTAGCAATTAATACTTTTGGAACCGGTTTGGTACCAGAGGATAAGCTGGTAGAGCTGGTGCGTGAAAACTTTGACCTGCGTCCTTACGCCATCTCCAAATCCCTCGACCTGTTGCACCCGATGTATCAGTTGACCGCAGCTTATGGTCACTTTGGTCGCGATCCGTTTACCCACACTTACAACTGGATCGACAGCAATGGCCAGGAACGCAGTGAGAGCTTTACTGCTTTCCCATGGGAAAAAACCGACAAGGCGGATGCGCTTCGCTCCCAAGCCGGCCTCTAAGTTTCAGAAATAAATATTCATGCCTGCGCCAAAAGCGCGGGCACACAAAATATGCTGGGTACCACTCGGCAAGCAGATAATTTTTGGACTCAAAAACGATGAATCAAATGAGCACTGAATTTAAAGATTACAAAATCGCAGACATTTCCCTGGCCGAGTGGGGGCGCCGTGAAATTGAAATTGCAGAAGGTGAAATGCCGGCACTGATGACCCTGCGTGAGAAATACCGCGCAGAGCAGCCGCTGGCGGGTGCCCGTATCATGGGCTGTATCCACATGACAATCCAGACTGCAGTGCTGATTGAAACTCTGGTCGCACTGGGGGCTGAAGTTCGCTGGTCCTCCTGTAATATTTTCTCCACCCAGGACCACGCCGCTGCTGCCATTGCTGCGCGCGGAATCCCCGTATTTGCCTGGAAAGGTGAAACTGAAGAAGAATACGAGTGGTGCCTTGAGCGCACTATTGGTGCCGATGTTGCCGGCTGGCAACCCAATATTATTTTGGATGACGGTGGCGACCTCACCGAATTGCTGCACCGCGAATACCCGCAACTTCTCGATGCTTGCCACGGTGTGAGTGAAGAGACCACCACTGGCGTACACCGCCTGCAGGATATGCTGCGCGAAGGCACCCTGAAGATTCCTGCGATCAACGTCAATGACGCTGTGACCAAGAGCAAGAACGACAACAAATATGGCTGTCGCCACAGTCTCAACGACGCCATCAAGCGCGCCACTGACCACTTGCTCTCTGGTAAGCGAGCGCTGGTTATTGGTTACGGCGACGTAGGTAAAGGTTCCGCAGCATCCCTGCGCCAGGAAGGCATGATCGTACGAGTTTCTGAAGTGGACCCGATCTGTGCGATGCAGGCTTGTATGGACGGCTTCGAGCTGGTTTCCCCCTACATCGACGGCGTTAATACTGGTACCGCTGAGGGTATTAACAAACAGCTGCTGGCCAATACAGACCTGATCGTTACTACAACTGGCAACGTAAACGTTTGCGATGCCCACATGCTTTCCGCCCTGAAGAGTGGCGCGGTGGTTTGTAATATTGGTCACTTCGATAATGAAATCGACACCGCCTTTATGCGTGAAAACTGGGAGTGGCAGGAAGTTAAGCCGCAGGTACATAAGGTGGTTCGCAATAGCGAAACCAATGATCACTTGCTGCTGCTGTCTGAAGGCCGCCTGGTAAACCTCGGCAACGCTACTGGCCATCCGAGTCGCATCATGGATGGCTCTTTTGCCAACCAGGTTCTCGCCCAGATCCATTTGTTCAAAGAAAAGTTTGCTGACTTACCGGCAGATCAAAAAACTTCAGCGCTGTATGTAAAAGTGCTGCCTAAGCACCTGGATGAAGAAGTTGCACGCTATATGGTTGAGGGTTTTAGTGGTGTTATTACCCGTATGACCGAGCAACAAGCTAACTATATCGGTGTTTCAGTTGAAGGTCCGTTCAAACCTGAAAGTTATAAGTACTAATCACCCCTAACTAAAAGGTGCCGGTATCGCCGGCACCTGAATTGTGCGGGGTTGGAGAAATATAATGAAAGACTCCATTCGCATAAGTTTCGAATTTTTCCCTCCAAAAACGCCAGAGGGTCGCGAGAAGCTATACAAAACTCGCGAAGCGCTCCAGGCATTTAATCCTGAATTTTTTTCTGTTACCTATGGTGCTGGTGGCACCACGAGAGATACAACGTCGAGTATTGTGACCAATATGCGACGTGATGGTATTTCCATTGCCCCTCATTTATCGTTTGGTGGTGACAATGAAGAGACCATACTGGGTTTGTTAAATGAATATGAAGAGGCGGGAATTAATCGAATAGTTGCACTGCGTGGTGATATGCCATCGGGCATGGGGGCGGTGGCGCAACTGGTTTATGCGAATGAATTAGTCGCTTTTATTCGCCGACATACTGGTGATCAATTTCATCTTGAAGTAGCTGCATACCCTGAGATACACCCTGAGTCGAACAGCTATGATGATGATATACGTTATCTTAAAGGCAAGTTCGAGGCGGGGGCCAATAGTGCTCTTACCCAGTATTTCTATAATCCAGATTCTTATTTTTATTTCATTGATCAGTGTGAGAAGGCTGGCATAGACGCGCCTATTTACCCCGGTATTATGCCTATAGCTAATTTTGCTAACCTTGTGCGTTTCTCTCGCAATTGTGGTGCAGAAATCCCAAGATGGTTGGTTAAACGTATGGAAAGCTATCGTAATTCTGATGATATTCGAAAGCTTGGATTGGAAGTAGTGACTGATCTCTGCGAAACTTTGTTAGAGGGAGGAGCGCCAGGCCTGCACTTCTATACCATGAATCAGGCTGGTATGAGCGCTGAAATTTTAAGGGCGTTGAGCATTTCTTTAGAATAAAATATAGATTTAGGCCCGATAAAATTCGGGCAAAAATCTAAAAAACTATCAAAATACTAGAGGTCTTGAGGGCCTTATTTATCCTTAAAGTAAGAGATCATTGACTCAAACAGTTTATTTTGATGCTCGAAGAAAAAAGTATCTGAAAGCGATCTGCACCATCTAGTTCAATATATTTTGAGTCTTTACTATATATTTTTCTAGCGCCTTGCGGTATTTTTCGCGTGAATTGGTGGCGCGTACTGGTCTACACAGAAATGGATTAGTAGAAGTGGGATGTTTACATATTTTGCATGTTCCAGTAGCGAAATGCAGTCTACCCACATTTCGTACGTATACGATAGCGATATTAGTTCATTTGCATTAAGGTGGCTGGAACAGCTGCTCCAGCTATTGTGCAATGATGGATTTTATCTTTTCGACTTAAAATAATTTAATTATTTGAGACTAGGCTTTATCATCAATTGTAATGAGATCGGTTTCGTATATCTAAAAAAGAGGAGGCCACTAGATAATGAGTGGCCTCGTATCTACGAATTTATTTTTTTGCTAAATTACAATCCTCATTTAAGTAGCTAATCATTGACTCAAAAAGATCTTTTTGATGGTTAAAGAAAAGTGTATTTGAGAAATGATCGGCACCTTCTAGTACAAGGTACTTATAATCTTTTTCGTGCTTATCTAGGGCCTTTCTATACTTCTCTGCATGAATCAATGGTACGCGCTGATCTACACTTCCATGAATAATTAGCAAGGGAATATTTACATCGGCAGCGTGTTCTATCGGGGATATACTATCTCCCCACATGGTGAGCTGTTCCTCTTTCTGAGCTCCTCGCATACGATAGCGATAGTAATTCACTTGCATTTGAGGGTCTGAAACTGCTGCTCCAGCAATGGCACACTGGTATATTTGATCCTCTCTACTCGCAGCAATAAGAGCTGCATAACCACCATATGACCAACCAAAAATTGCCATTCGTTTAGGGTCTGCAAGTCCTTCATCGACTAAATAGAGCATCCCATCATCTTTGTCATCCTGCATTTTGTGGCCACCCTGACCGCCATCCTTAAATGCAGATTTGTAGTGCTCCATTCCATACCCCATTGAGCCTCGGTATTGTGGTTGGAGCACTAAGTAGCCGTTGTTAGCCAACATTTGCGCCCACTCGTCATAAATTACCACTTCGGATACAAAAGGTCCTCCATGTGGCATTACGACAGCAGGGAAAGGAGGTTCTCCATTTGGTATGGTCAGGTATGCAGGTATATTTTTACCATCACGGGATTTATACTCAATATAACGTACTTCTGAAAGCTGGTCTGCTTCGAGTAGAGGTTGGCGGCTACCAATTTTTCTCAGTTTTCCTTTATGTAATAAATAGAATGAACCGGGATCATGAGAACCAGTGTTTGTAATAATCAGAGAGTTTCCGGATCGATCTCTGCTAGTTATTCTTGTGAATTCTGAATTAGGTATAACTCCTTGTATTTGGTTGGCCATTGCAGAACTGATGGGGTCTAAATATTCAGTTTTCACCCCATCTTTATAGTAATATACACCCGCTATAGTATCTGGATTTGTCCATTTATTACTATGGTAAGTAACTCCAGCGATATCTACATCGTTTCTTAAGTATATTGCTTCAGAAAATTTCTTTTTGGCAATATTGAATTCCCAAAGGCCTACTTTATCTTTTCCGTTATTTGCTCTTACGAAAAAAATTTCTGGATTTTTTTCGTCGAAGCCATTTACTTCAAATGTCTCAAAACTGTCTTCACTAAGCCTATAAATTTCTTGCCATTCTTTTTTATTTGTTACTCTTTCATACCAAACATATTCACCCTCGGAAATATCAAAGCCCCTAGCTAGCCAGGGGTTTCCCTTCCCATCAAATTCTACCGCCCCTAGAGCAAGCTTTCCGCGCAAAATAAGTTTTTTACTTCCAGTTTTTAGATCTAATTCATAATATGTTTGTGGTCTAAATGCCTCTTTTATCTTATTGTTATCCCCGCCCGGAAAAAATGAATATATAATTTTATTTTTCTTTTCTGGTAGTAGATGCTCTACTCTTGCCCCCATGTGATCATATTTTTTCAATTTTTTCTTTTTAATATCCAGAGATGCAATAATTCCTTCATAGACCCCCTGGTTAAATCCATCGATTTTTTTTCTGACTTGTTGTCGGAGGTTCATGATTATTACGTCATTTGAGGCCCAATAGAATCGTGTGATTTCCATTGGGTCAGAATTGACTCTATAGGGCGTTTTCTCCATTGAATTTGTATCATAGATTTCAATTATTGGAGATCCGTCCTTAGTTGGTATTTTAATTAATGCCAGGTGCTTTCCGTCAGGAGATATTTCTACATTTCTTATTACATCTCGAAGTGCCCAATACTCTAGAGGGTAGGGGGAGTTGGCCTGAGAGACCGATGAAAATAAGAGTGTTGTTAGTAGTGAGAAATATATACAAATATTGTAATTAAGTTTATTCATCTGGTGTTTACTCGAAATACAAATAAAAAAGGCCCGCATAGCGGGCCTAAAAAACTAAAGCAAATTAGAAATTCATTTGCATATTCATAAATATGGTGCGGCCCTGTAAATCATAGCCATAACCAATTGGTGAATTGTTGATGGATAGAATTTCGTCGCCATCTACTTCAGGAGGTGCTTCATTAAATATGTTGTTAACACCAATGCCTGCTGTCCAGGTGTCTGCGTAATAATATAGTGATGCATTATGAACTATGTAATCATCAGCATAACCAACATCACGACAGTCAGTACCACCATTCGCTTCACCAATACAGGTATCAGAGCTATAACCTGTTTCATTGGTATCATAGATATCACTAAACTCATCCAAATATAATGCGTTTTGCTCTACAGAGCTGATATAGCGTGAGCTCCAGGTGAAGCGGAAATCATCATATTCTGCTTGTAGCTGACTGCTGCCAGTCCACTTAGCATAACCAAATCCACCGGAGTAGTCTTCAAAGTCCTCAATGCCTTGATCATTGATGTAGGTAAATGATCTTTCCAGCATGCGGTTAACATTAATGCTGGCAGATAGCTCGATAGGAGCGCCAAAGATTGTTACTGGTTGCTCATAGCGGATGTTATAGTCGATGCCTCTGGACACCTCTATATCGCGATTAATAAAGCCAGCATCAATAGAAGTTATAAAGCCTTCGTCATTGCGCTCTATCAGACCACAGAATGAGCTTTGAACTGCACTTGTATAACAGTCGTTTACAAGATATTGATGAGATGGCTCAACAATTGCGTTCTCAATTTCAATATCATAATAAGTCATGCCAATAGTTAGACCAAAGGCATCAAAGAAAGGCTGCTCCCAAGAGAATCCAAGCGTATAAGACTCAGAAGTTTCGGCTTCTAGCTCCAGTGAGCCACCTGAAATAATTTCAGATGAATAGGTGGCAAGGCCGTTATTGTCTAGTGCCGTGGGGTCCACACCATTAGCAATACAATTTGCCAGAACTTCTGGTGCGCGTGTATCCAAGTCAGCGTTATAGCCGTTACCAGTTACGTTATCAATTGCTGCCTCTGGAATAACACAGGGGTCTGTAACGTCATTAAACCCTGTTTGTCCTTTGAGGAAGTTCTCGCGTAAGTTTGGAGCGCGGTATGAAGTACCAAAAGTACCCCGTAAGAGCAAGGAGTTAACAGGGCGATACCCTAACTTAACAGATTCTGTCCAGTCGCCGCCATAGTACTCATCATCGGTGAAACGAGCAGACAAATTAGCTGTAAGCTCTTCAGCCATGAATTTACCCGCTAGCAAAGGAATTTCTAACTCTGCGTAAGCTTCACGAGTATCTTTGTGACCGGTAGCACCCTTATCAGATGTATAGCCAAAGAATAAACCCTCAGCTGCTACATCGTTCGGAATTGACTTAATACGGTCATTACGGAACTCAAGTCCGAGAACCAAAGCCATATCGCCAGCTGGAAGGCTTAAAATATTACCTGATGCAAAGGCGGATAAAATAGTCTGATAGTACTCGGTACGGAACTTCCGCTCTCCAAATACGTAATCTCTTTCTTCTTGGGTAGCAAAATCCCCAATAACCCCGTCGTATAGTGAACCTGCATAGAGGTTAACGGGTACGCAGCCATCAGTGCCATCACCACAAATATAGTTTCCAGGATTATTTGGATCTTCTACAGTTGTGTTCAATGAATGCATCAAGCGGTCTTCACGTATCCCCCAAGTCGTGGATCTACCATCGGACTTACTAAATGAAGCATAAGTTTCAAACGACCAGTCTGACATAGTGCCAATATTAAGCATTGGCAGGTCTCCACGAAGACCGGTCACAAAACGAAGGCTTTCCAGGCTTACTTCAGTTTTATTTCTGTCTCCACGCACCGCAACGATAGGCGTTGTTGACTGAGCACCGAGTGCACCATTTAAAAGACCAAAGTCACTTGGTGAGCCACCGTAGTATGCAGCAAAGTCGTCTACGATATTTGGGTTAGTAAGTAGGGCATCATAAGCTAGGCCGCAGTCAACTCCATTTACCCCATCAGGATTACAGATGTTGTAGGGATTCTCAGCTGGAACATCAGGGAATAGTTGGGAGGCTCCAGTATTAACAAAGGTATTTCTTTGAGAGTATAGGGTTTCAAAAAATGGAGTAAGGTTCATTTCTCCATCGAAAGTGTACTCACCGAAGGCCATGAAGCTTGCACGATCTTGTTCTGGGTAGAGATGTGCAAAGTTTTCGCGACCGTTCAAGCTATAGTCCAGGAAGGAAACGTCAGTAACGCCATCCCCATTGCCATCAGCCCCTACTGCATAAAGGTTAGACTCAGAGAAGTTACTCCAACCTCCATTGCTTTGGCCTGGTGTATAGTAGATGCTGCCTGCACCCGGTACACTTACACGACCGGCGAGAAGCCCGACATTACAGCCGCCTTGCCAGTCCATTCCATAATTAGTGCTGTAATAAGCATCACTTTTATAGATGTTTCCGTCACGACCTACTTCAATATTCTGTTCACAACCTGATGTCCATTCACGATCAGCATAAGTAACAGCATCGCTTTCGAAATATTCAGCACCGAAGCCTATAAAACCGCGATCGTAATTTTTACCCCAGCTAAGGCTGAAAGTGTTTTCTTCGCCGCTGTCCTGGGTAGGATTAGTCGAGAAAAACTCGAAATCAAAGCCATCAAAATCTTTCTTCAGGATGACATTTGTTACACCGGCAACCGCATCTGAGCCATAAACAGAGGAGGCGCCATCAAGCAACATGTCATATTGCTGAACTAAGGAAGAGGGGATCAGATTTAAGTCTGGAGCACTAGGAGCACCACCTACACCTGAAGGGGCTAAGCGTCTACCATTGAGCAAGACAAGGGTACGTCCAGAACCAAGGCCTCTAAGGCTTACAGTTGATGAACCTGGCCCGTTATCAAGTACATACCCAGAAAAAGTTAAGTCAATTTGCTGGCCTGAAGCGGCCTGACTGTTTTGCAAGATAGACGAAGCATCAATTAAGCCCGCTGCTCTAGTCCCTTCTGTATCAATAATCTGAAGGGGGGACACACTGGAAAAGGTATCACGAGAGATACGTGATCCAGTAACCATAACCTCTTCAACTTCATTCTGAGAACTGGACTCTGCAATTTCAACTTCTTTTGCAGAAACATCTTCTTGAGTTAACTTATCTTCCCCCTCTTGAGCAAAACTTGGAAATGCTGTTAAAGAAAAAGTACCAGCGATTGCTAGACTTAAAAAGCTCTTTTTAAACTTGTGTTCCACTTAACCCTCCAAAGAAACGTGCCTAATATTTTAAATATAATGTTGTGACTTTTTTGCCACTTATTATTAGTGGAGGATAGATATTAACTGTTAGATTCGATAGTCTCGAGTAGTTTAATATAAATTAAACAAAACAAACTAAGCATCATTTACTTTACCTTTCGGTGAAATATTTATCACTAATTTGCCGGTCCGAATAGGATGGATTTCCTGTTTTTTTGACCTTCATAGTGTTTTTTTAACGGAAAGAACGTTCTTTTTGATCTACCCGGCAGTTTTTTTGTGCCAAGTTGACTGTTAATTGATCTGTTTTTGGCAGCAGTACTAGGACAAAATAGGATATTGATTCTTTTCTGACATTTGTGACTGTTGTAGATTCTCTTTCGTCAGACTTTTGCATAGAGAAGCATCTCTTGAGATTAAAGAGTATCCAGTTAAAAACGGGGAGTAATTGGCTTGGGTATAATTCTTTATTATATTTGAATATAACATCTACTTTCTGAAAGTAACTGTATTGCATATTAAGTCTTCCAATTCTCTAAGCAGAAGAAAGACTCTTTTAACTGGCTATGAACTTAATTTATTGAGGGTATTAGGTACGAATAATGCGGGATTATAATCCTCCAGCAGACCCGTTTATTTCAGTGCTGTATAAGGATGAAGCACTACTCATCTTAGAAAAACCCAGTGGACTTCTTAGTGTTCCGGGAAGGAGTGCTGATCACCAAGACAGTTTGGCCAGCCGAGCGCAAGCACAATATCCAGATGCACTCACTGTTCATAGACTGGATATGGATACTTCAGGACTAATCGTAATGGCGCGCAGTGTTGAGGTACATAAGGCGCTGAGTACTTTATTTCAAAATCGTAAGGTTGAGAAAACCTACTATGCGCGAGTATGGGGTGTACCGGAAAATGCAAATGGTGAAGTGAATTTACCCCTTATTTGTGACTGGCCAAATAGGCCAAGGCAAAAAGTAGATTTTGCCGAGGGCAAGCCATCTCTAACCCGCTGGGAGAAAGTCTCCAGCTCTGAAAACAGTAGTTTGATTCGACTTATGCCAGTTACTGGACGCTCTCACCAACTCCGGGTGCATATGCAGGCAATAGGACATCCAATATTGGGGGACCCTTTTTATGCCCACCCTGGTGCGTTGAAGGGGGCTTCGAGGCTACTGTTACATGCTAGCGAGCTGAAATTTTCTCATCCTGTAAGTGGAGAAGCTTTGCATTTTACTAGCGAGTTGCCCGGAGAGTTTTTAATTGAATAATATGGCAAGAGGGGCTGTCAGAGGGATATAACAAGGGCGGCCATTTGGCCGCCCTTTTTATCGGTTATTTTTTATTCTTCATCGCCGCCATCAAAATATCACCCATGCTACCACGGCCATTACCTTGACCCCCTTTCTGGGAGCGGTTGCCCTGCTGCTTATTGTAGCGCTGGGCTTGGCGGTTTTCGCGCTGGTCACCCTTTTTGATACCGCCACTACCCTGCTCACCAGGCTCGTCAGATAAGCGCATGGAAAGGCCAATACGTTTGCGGGCAACGTCCACTTCCATCACTTTAACTTTGACAATATCACCGGCTTTTACGACTTCGTGAGGGTCTTTAACGAACTTCTCTGAAAGTGCAGAGATATGTACCAGGCCATCCTGGTGAACACCGATATCCACAAAAGCCCCGAAGTTGGTGACGTTGGTGACTGTCCCCTCGAGTACCATTGCCGGGCGCAGGTCTTTAATTTCCTCTACGCCCTCTTCAAATTTGGCCGTGCGGAATTCCGGGCGCGGGTCGCGACCAGGTTTTTCCAGTTCGGTGATAATATCGGTAACGGTAGGTACACCGAATTTTTCGTCGGTATAGTCTGCCGGATTCAGTCGGCGCAGGAAGCCTGAGTCGCCGATAAGGCTGTTAATTTCACGGCTATTTTTCTCGGCAATGCGTTTAACCACGATATAGGACTCGGGGTGCACCCCGGATTTATCCAGCGGATTTTCACCGTTATTAATACGCAGGAAGCCGGCGGCCTGTTCAAATGCCTTGGGCCCTAAGCGCGGAACTTCCATCAGTTGCTTGCGATTTTTGAAAGCGCCGTTCTGGTCGCGGTAGCTGACAATATTGTTGGCAATAGATGCAGTCAGGCCGGAAACCCGAGCCAGCAGCGGTGCAGAGGCGGAGTTCAGCTCAGCGCCGACACCGTTTACACAGTCCTCAACCACGGCGTCCAGTGAGCGGGCCAGTTGAGTCTGGGAAACGTCGTGCTGATACTGGCCAACACCAATGGATTTGGGTTCGATTTTCACCAATTCTGCCAGCGGGTCCTGCAGGCGGCGGGCGATGGAGATAGCTCCACGGATAGTCACATCAAGATCTGGGAATTCCCGCGCAGCAAATTCAGAGGCGGAGTAAACGGAAGCACCGGCTTCGTTAACCACAACTTTTTGAGCCGTCAGCTTATATTGCTTAATAGTTTCCCCGACGAATTTGTCGGTCTCGCGGCTGGCGGTGCCGTTGCCAATGGCGATCAGGCCCACATTGTATTTATTACACAGGGCGGCAATAACCGCTGCAGACTCCTGATGACGATTCTGTGGCGGGTTGGGGAAGATAGCGGTGTGATCGAGTATCTTGCCAGTGGCATCGACTACGGCGACTTTGACCCCGGTGCGCAGACCCGGGTCCAGGCCGATGGTGGCCTTTTGCCCGGCCGGAGCTGCCAGTAGCAGGTCTTTCAGGTTGCGGGAGAATACCTTGATGGCTTCCTCTTCTGCCTTCTCGCGCAGTTCACCCATCAGGTCAGTTTCCAGTGCGGTCAGAAGCTTGATTCGCCAGGTCCAGCGCACTACTTCGCCGAGCCATTTGTCTGCAGGACGACCTTCATCGGTGATATCCACATGGCGGGCGATCATGGCTTCGCAGGGGTGGCTGGAGGTTGGGGAGGTCCCCTCTTCTTCGGCGAGGCCCACACTGATGGCGAGCACGCCCTCGTTGCGGCCGCGGAAAATAGCCAGGGCGCGGTGGGAGGGCACCTTGGACCAATCTTCGGCGTATTCAAAATAGTCGCGGAACTTGGCCCCTTCCTCTTCTTTGCCTTCGAGCAGTTTGGATTTCACCTGTCCGTCGCGCTTGAGGAATTCACGCAGCTTGCCCAGCAGCTCGGCGTCTTCGGCAAAGCGCTCCATCAGGATAAATTTGGCTCCATCCAGAGCGGCTTTGATGTCTTTGACGTGAAGGGAGGCGTCTTCGTTGTCGGTATTGAGGTATTGCTCTGCTTCAGCTGCAGGGTCGAGGGAGGGGTTGTTGGTCAGTGCATCGGCCAGTGGCTCCAGTCCAGCCTCAATGGCGATTTGTCCTTTGGTGCGGCGCTTGGGTTTGTAGGGGAGGTAGAGGTCTTCGAGGCGGTTCTTGGTGTCGGCACTGTTGATTTGTTGTGACAACTCCGGGGTCAGCTTGCCCTGCTCATCGATACTTTTCAGGATGGCAGCGCGGCGCTCTTCCAGTTCGCGCAGATAGCGCAGCCGATCTTCCAGGGTGCGCAGCTGGGTGTCGTCCAGGGCCCCTGTCACCTCTTTCCGGTAGCGCGCAATAAATGGGACTGTGGCTCCTTCATCGAGCAGGGATACTGCGGCGGTAACCTGTTGTGGTCTGACATTGAGTTCTTCGGCGATGCGAACGTTGATATCCAGCATTTGATGT
Source organism: Microbulbifer maximicatervae (SeqCode) (assembly GCF_052467615.1). Classification (NCBI taxonomy): domain Bacteria; kingdom Pseudomonadati; phylum Pseudomonadota; class Gammaproteobacteria; order Cellvibrionales; family Microbulbiferaceae; genus Microbulbifer; species Microbulbifer maximicatervae (SeqCode). Next base: position 4,435,960 of record NZ_CP174319.1, on the reverse strand, counting down.
TTACATCCGTTTTCCGGGAAATTTCGTACCGTTAAGGGCGATGTTGGACCAGTAAGTAGCCTTTCAGTTTCCGTGGTATTTGGCGGGTAAACGAGAGGGCCCTTACAGGAGTAATTTGGGGTCGGCATTATGCGTTACCCGAGCGCAGCGAGGAAGGTTTGCGGCAGGACACAAAGTTGTGCGGCAGTCTGCATCCAAATTGCCTCTTATGTGCGTCGAACTCCAGTAGAATGCGTACTAACTAAAATTTGACCAATTCAGGTCAGGGAACGGGGTAGAGGGTACCTGTGAAAGTCTCGAGTAAAAACAAGCTGTTATTCATTGTATTGTTAGTCGGGGTGGCTGTTATTGCTGCGGTGGTTGTATTGAAGCCGAAGCCGGAGGAAAAACCGCCAGAGGTGGTGGTACCGCCAATGGCCGATGTTCTCTATATAGAACCCCGTCGCCAGACACTATTGGTACCCAGCCAGGGAACCGTTCATGCCCGCCATGAAATCGATGTGATCGCGCGAGTTGGCGGTGTGATCGAAAGCGTGGATGAGGCATTTGTTCCCGGTGGCTTCTTCAATAAAGACGCCCGTTTATTACAGCTTGAGCAAGCAGACTATCGCTACCAGGTCACTCGCGCAGAATCGCAACTGGCAAATGCCAAGTCCGCCCTGGCTCAGGAGCAGGGCCATGCCAAGCAAGCTAAGCGCGAGTGGCGTGACCTGGGATCTGAAGCGGCCAATGCCCTGTTCCTGCGCAAACCCCATCTCGAAGCTGCCCAGGCTGCAGTGGAAGCCGCGAGAGCTGACCGCGACCAGGCCAAGCTGGATTTGGAGCGCACATCACTCAAAGCCCCCTTTGCAGGTCGTGTAGTTGAGACTTTTGTCGACCTGGGACAGTACATTACCCCCGGCACCCCTCTGGCAAAAATTCACAGCACCGGTATCGCTGAAGTCCGCCTCCCTCTGACCGACCAGCAACTGGCGTTGCTCGATCTTCCCCTGGGTAAAACTATTGAGAATGGCCCCGCTGTGCGTCTGAAAGCTGTTGTAGCTGGACGTGAACACGAGTGGCGTGCGCAATTGGTACGAACCGAAGCGAGTATTGATCCCAACAGCCGCTTTATTTTTGCTGTTGCCCAGGTGCAGAAGCCCTATGAAGGGGATGTACCGCTGATGAATGGCCTGTTTGTTGAGGCGGATATTGCCGGTAGAACCTTTGATGATGTTGTGGAGCTGCCCCGTCAGGCACTACATGAAGGAGATCACTTGTTGGTGCTGAATGACGAGAGCCAGCTGATCTACAAAACTGTTGAGCTGTTACAAACCATCGGTGACAGAATCTGGCTCCGCGGGGATATTGCTATGGGTGACCGAGTGATTGTTTCAAGCTTGGGCTACTCCCGTGAGGGTATGGTACTTACCGCTAACCCCCTCAATGAGCGGCCAGCGGGCCTGGGGAGTCTTCCTGAGGATTCAGCAGATCCCTCTACAGTATCCGCTGCTGGTGATGCCGGTGGTGTTAGCAATGCTTCCCAGGGAGGCAAGTGATGAGCGGAATCATCCCGTGGTTTGCGCGCAATAGCAAAGCCGCAAACCTGCTGATGATTATGATAATCATCGGCGGAATCTTTGGCCTTATGAGTATCGACCGGGAGGTGTTTCCCACGCTGCAGCTGGGGATTGTAGAGGTTAATATCTCTTACCCCGGCGCCGGTCCGGCAGAGGTGGAGCAGCAGGTAACCGTTCGGGTTGAGGAGGCTATCTCCGAAGTAAAGGGTATTAAGGAGGTAAATTCTGCTTCCCGACGGGGTAGTGCCTCTATTGAAATCCAGGCGATGGATGGCTACGACGAGCTGCGATTGCTCAACGATATTAAGGTTCAGGTGGATAGTATCAACACCTTTCCCGACGGTATTGAGCGTCCCGTTATTCGCTTGATTGAAGCCAACGCTGAGTTAATGATGATCGCCATCGGTGGGCCAGTTTCTGAGCGTCAGCTCAAGGAAACCACCCTGGATTTGCGCGATAAGCTCAACCTGATTTCCGGTGTGCGCAGAGTTGATGTTTGGGGTGATCGACCAGACGAGTTATCCATTGAAGTTTCCGAGCTGGATTTACGCCGTTACAACCTGAGCTTTAACCAGGTTGCCGACGCGGTGCGCCGCTCCTCCCTGGATTTGCCTGCCGGTATGGTGCGCTCGGATCGCGGTGATATTCAGGTGCAAACTCGTGGCCAGGCCTATACCGCTGAAGACTTCGAGCGTATCCCCGTAGTTAGCCGTGCCGATGGCTCTGTATTGTTGCTGCGCGATGTAGCGACAGTGCGCGATGGCTTTGAGGAATATAACAACGTCATCCGCTTTAATGGCAATCCTGCCATGAACCTCCGCATTATTCAGGGCGAGCCCCTGGATGTGGTGAAAACTGCAGAGCGAATCAAAGATTTCCTGGAAGAGACTCGCGAGCAATTGCCTCCGGGCATGGAACTGGATGTCTGGTTCGACTTCTCCAAGGCATTTGAAGGCCGCATGAATCTGCTGACTACCAATGCCCTGAGCGGTTTTGCCATGGTGTTTGTCATGCTGATGCTGTTCCTGCGCCCGGCACTGGCCATGTGGGTAACCGTGGGCATTGTTGTCGCTTTCCTGGGTGCTTTCTGGCTGTTGCCGGTGACCGGCGTCAGCCTAAATATGCTGTCACTGTTCGCCTTCCTGTTAATACTCGGGATTGTGGTGGACGATGCCATCATTGTGGGGGAGGCAGTGCATGCTGCCCACGATAGAGGTGAATCTGGCTTAGCTGCAGCTGAGCAAGGGGTGAAGCAGGTAGCTTCCCCGGTAATTTTCGCCGTGACCTCCACCATGGTGTTCTTTATCCCCATGCTGTTTCTACCCGGCATTACTGCACAGATGATGCTGGCCTTGCCGGTGGTGGTACTGCTGTGTCTGGTCTTCTCCCTGGTGGAATCCCTGTTGATCCTGCCGGCTCACTTGGTGGGCATGAAGCCAGAGAAACCTGCCAAATCGACTTTGGGAATTAAATTACAAAACGTACGTAGAAGTTTTGCCGGTGCGATGAAGACGGCCGGAGATAAGTACTACCTACCTTTGCTGGAAAAGTCCCTTAGCAATAGCCGCACCACAGTGATGAGCTTTATGTTGGCACTGGGTTTGTCGATCGCTGTTTTCCAGAGTGGTTATGTGGGCTCTTCATTCTCACCCCAGGTCCCCTCTGATTTATTGCAATTGCGAATTTCTATGGCCTCAGGTGAACCCTTCAGTGAAGCTGAACGGGTAATGGAGCAGGTACTCACTGCCGCTGATAAGTTGGAAACCGATGAGGGAATGCTGGAGCAGAACAAGGGTGAGTCTTTCTTGCAAAACTCCCTGGTTTTCAATTGGCGTGGCAATATTTATGTAACCTTGCAGCTTACCGATGGAGAGATGCGCGATGTCACCTCCGAGTCTCTAGCGTTGCGCTGGCGCGAATTGATTGGCGAGCTGCCGGCTAGCGTCGAGGACATGAATATTGATGCGAGCATCAACAATAGCAGTAATGGTATGAGCCTGAACCTGAGCACTGCCTCAGGGGATATGGGTGAACTGCGCGCTGCTGCTGATTTGGTTAAGGAAAAACTGGATAGTTATGTCGGTGTCTACGATGTGCGGGATAACCTGACCAGTGCCCGTCGCGATATTGAGATCCAGCTGAAACCCTATGCCACTACGATGGGTATTAACTTGGCAGACGTGGCCAGGCAGGTTCGTCAGGGTTTCTACGGTGAGGAGGTTCAACGTATCCCACGTGGTCGTGAGGATGTTCGCGTAATGGTTCGCTACCCCATGGAGGAGCGCGCCAGCGAAGAGCAGATGGACCGCATCCGTATTCGTACCAACGATGGGGAAGTACCCTTCTCAGCGGTGGCCGAGGCAGTTTACGTGCCGGGCTATACCACGATTCGCCGCAACGATCGCGAGCGCACCGTGCGGGTATTTGCCGAAATAACGCCGAATACTTCCAGCGCGCAGGATATCCTTAAGGATATGCGCGAGACCCTGGTACCTGAGCTGGAGCGCCAGTTCCCCGGTTTCTCCCTGAGAACCGCTGGGGAAATGCAGGAAGAGGAAGAGTTTAACGGTGCTATCCTGGCCTTCTTCGTATTGTCCCTGTTCGGCATTTATGCGCTGCTGGCGATTGCTTTCCGCTCCTACTCTCAGCCGCTGCTGATCCTTACTGCTGTGCCGTTTGGGTTCTTCGGTGCTTTAGTTGGCCACCTGTTGATGGGACACAACATCAGCATTATGTCGATGCTCGGCTTCCTCGCAGCGGCGGGCGTGGTTGTGAACGACAACCTGGTATTGATGGATCGTATTAATCAGCTGCGCGCTCAGGGTATGGCGGTGATGGATGCGGTAGTACACGCGGGCCGGGATCGTTTCCGCCCGATTATCCTGACCTCGATTACTACCTTTATCGGTCTGGTACCGATTATGTTCGAACGTTCAATCCAGGCCCAGTTCCTGATCCCGATGGTGATCAGCCTGGCATTCGGTGTACTGTTTGCAACGGCAGTGACTTTGATCTTGGTTCCCAACCTGTACAAAGTTATTGAGAAGTTACGCCCGAAGCACAAAGTTGCAGTAGAAGACGATACCCCGGTCTCATTGGAGACTGTGTAGCGCAGGTATTCAGGCGCAGTGGTGGATCGCCTTCACCATTGCGCCTTTGGGGTATAAATGCCTAAACTAACTGCCAGCAAAATGCCGACATTCCTGTCGGCTTTTTTATGGTGTTTGAATAGGATTCTCCCATGCGCATCCCGCGTATTTTTTCCAAGCAGCCTCTGGCTTCCGATCAAGAAGTAGACCTGGATGAGCTGGCTTCCCGTCACCTGGTAAAAGTACTTCGCTTGAATGCGGGCCACCCTTTAGTTCTTTTTGACGGCAATGGTGGTGAGTATACGGCGGAGTTGATCGAGACCGGCAAACGAGCGCGCGCACGCACGGGAGAGTACTGCGCAGGGGATCGCCAGTCACCGTTGGCACTGACCCTGGCGATCGGTATTTCTCGTGGCGATCGCTTCGATTGGGTGATTCAGAAAGCCACTGAGCTGGGAGTGGCGGCGATACAGCCGCTGTTTACCGAACGTTGTGAAGTGAAGCTGTCCGGGGACCGCTTACAGAAAAAACTGGGTCACTGGCGCCAGATTGCTATCAGTGCCTGTGAGCAGTGTGAGCGCAACCGGGTGCCGGAGATTGCCGAACCGATAAAGCTGGCGCAGTATTTACAGAGTGAATCTGCTGAAGCTGAGCCCCAAGCCAAGTTGGTATTGCATCACCGCACCGAGCTGGATTTGCGCCAATGGCAGGCGGAGCGCGGTACACCGGAGTCCGCCCTGCTACTGGTAGGTCCAGAAGGCGGGCTATCGCAGGTGGAAATCGATGCGGCACTGGCGCAGGATTTTATGCCTCTGCGCTTGGGACCAAGGGTGATGCGCACTGAGACAGCGCCGATAGCAGCATTGTCGGTATTGCAATTTCAATGGGGTGACTTGTAGTCGCTGAAGGAATGGACTCGAGAGTATTCAGGGAGAGAAGAGCATGATAAAAGCATTTATCTGGTTGTTGGGCATTGTCATCGTTGTGTTATCACTGGCGATTATTGCCAAGCCGAAACTGGCACAAAGCCTCAGCGAACGGCTTAACGAAACCGGATATGCCCTCTCCGCCTGGGCGCGAATTATTATTGGCCTGATCCTGTTACTAATTGCAGACACTCGCCACTGGTATATTTTGTTCAATGCCCTCGGCGTACTGGTGCTATTGAGTGGTGCCTATATGCTGCAAATTGGTTTTGAGCGGGGCAAAGAATTAGCGGTTAAAATTTCCCGTGGCAATGAAAATTTCCTGCGTATTAGCGGCGTCATCGGTGTCATCCTCGGCCTGATGCTGCTCTCTGCGCGTTAACGATGTAGGTTCCCATGTCTTCTACCGATTTAATTATTTTTGACTGTGATGGTGTGCTGGTAGACAGCGAGAGCATCGTCTGTCGCATATTGGCAGAAGAAATGAATCGCCTGGGCTTGCAGACCACCGCCGAGGAACTGGACGAGCAATTCAGCGGTCGCCCGGCCAGGGACTGCTTGGTGGAAATCGAGAAGCGCTTTGGCGGACCACTACCGGATAATTATTTTGGCAATACGGAGCGGCGTATCCGCGAGGCTTTCCAGCAGGAATTACAGCCGGTTGTGGGTATTGAAGGCCTGCTCGACCAACTGCAACAGCTGGGTCTGCGCAGCTGCGTGGCCTCCTCGGGCTCTCACCAGAAAATGCAGCTGACACTGAATAAGACCGGCTTGTACGATTATTTCGACGGGCGTATTTTCAGTGCCGACGATGTATCCCGGGGCAAGCCCTGGCCAGAGCTGTTCCTGCACGCGGCAGATGCCATGGGGGTGGCACCGGAGCGCTGTCTAGTGGTGGAGGACTCCATTGCCGGTGTCTCTGCGGCCGTCTCTGCAGGTATGCGCGTGGTTGGCTACAGCGCTCACCCAGTGCGGGGCCCCCAGCTGGAACAGCAGGGTGCCCGGGTAGTCACAGATATGATGGCAGTTCTCAACTTTATTTAATGGCCACAGCGGCCGGGGCTTCCGGTTGATCAGCGCTTTTGCTGTTCTACACTGAATTTGACGTCGAGAAACCGGAAGCTGTACCTATGGCGGGTAAATTCTTGTCTGCCAATTGCCTATTCTTATTGGCCTTTACTCTGGTGGGCTGTGACCAGTCCGAATCCCCAAAGAAATATACGCTCGAGCCTGTCGATGGAATACAGTCAGGTGACAGTGAGAAGACTGCCCGAGAAGCGGCCCCCTTTGCCGATGAGCTGGTGAGGTTTTTACGGGGAAATAATCGCTCCATCGGAGACACGTTCCGCCTGCGCCTGGAGTTCGATCCCGGTGGTTTTGCCCCCCGCATAGAAACCATTGCCGATCTGGAAGCCTTGCTGGTGATCATGCGCGATTTTTCAGAGATGCGAATTTCCATTGAGGGGCATACAGACAGTGGCGGCGATGCGAGGAAGAATCTCAGCCTGTCCCAGCGCAGAGCGGATTGGGTAAAGCATTTCCTGATAGAGCGGGGCGTCTCCGCTGACCGTATGGAAGCCCAGGGCTACGGCGATACTGATCCGATTGCGGATAATGAGACAGAGAAAGGCAAGCGGGAGAACCGCCGCCTGATGATCCGGGTACTAAATTTTGATCGTGTTCCCAGCAAACTGCCGAGGCGCTAACCCCGAACAGCTTGCAGGTGAAGAGCTAGCTTAGGATAGTGTCTCAGCTAGAGGCATTACCCAGTTCCTCACTGGAATTTACCGGCGCCTTTGGGGCTTGGTTGGAAAATATTTTCTTCATCAACTTTCCGGTTTGACGCAATCCAATAATACTCTGCGCTGTGAGCATACCGGAGATCATCGCACCGGCTACGCCGCAGCTCATCACATCCTGCCCTGTAAGGTAGAGCCCTTTGACCCGGCTTTTGGGTCTCAGCCAGGATTGCTCAAAGCGGTTGGGATCGTGATCCAGTCCGTAGATCTCTCCCCGTGGGTAGAAGCAGAAATAATCCGTGGATAACGGGGTTGAAAGCTCGTAGTAATCGATTTCCCCACGCAACTGCGGCATATGCTTATACAAATGCTCCAGCAGGCGCTGGCTAAATGCCTCCTTCAGGTCCTCGTAATCATCTCCCCGCTTGCCCCAAGGCTTGTCGTGCCACTGGGCAAACCAATCGTAGTTGGCTGGTGCCACAATTTCGATAGTGGCGCGGCCCGGGTAGCGCTGAGTAAAGGTGGGGTCTTTCGCAGACGGGAACGAAATATAGACTAGCGGTATTTCCTTATCCTGATCGTCGATAAAGGCCTGCATATCCTCTTCGTACTGATCGCTGGAATAGATCCAGTAATTGGTCTTGGGCAGGTTTAATTCTTCCGCTGTTTTCTCCAAGCCAATATACAGACACAGGTGAGACATGGAGCGGTTGACGGTGTCCAGGTCGCGGATATATCCCATGCGCTCACTGGTACTGCGCGGTAACAGCTTCTCGAAGGTATTAAATACCCCTGCGCCGGAGACAACTAATGGCGCTTCGATTTCATGTCCGTCAGACATTCTTACACCGCGAACCTGATCTCCATTCATCAGGATGGTTTCCACCTTGGCATAGGTAAATACATCTCCACCACTGGCCTGGATTTGGGGAATAATCGTTTCGGAGATTTTGCTGGCGCCGCCGACAGGATAGTAACCGCCATAGAGATAATGTTTGGCGATCAGGGCGTGAATAATAAAGCTGCCCTCGGATGGGGTCATGCCATTATCACCCCACTGCCCTGTCAGCACAGAGATCAGCTTTTCATTGCTGGTGATTCCACTGAGAACTTCGCGGGTGGTTTTATTGAGCCAGGCGGGTTCGCGCAGTTTTCTCCACAGGCGAATAAAAGGTCCACACCAGGAGGGCAGCATTTTTTCCATTGCCAGTCGCTGCATGGCTTTGGCAACCACATTCAGCCGCTGCAGGTACTCCTCGATATTCGCGCGCTCATCGGGGAAGTGGCTGACCAACTCATCGATAAATTGCTGGCGGCCGGCTTTCAGGTCGTATTGTTTATCGCCAATACAGATGCGGTCATAGGTGCTGTCCATTGGCGCCCAGTGCAACTGGTTATTGGAAATAAAGTCGAAGATCTTGCGGGTCATGGTGGGGTGTTCGCCCACATCGCCGATATAGTGGACGCCGACATCCCACTCATAACCATTGCGGTCATAGGCGTGGGTGTATCCCCCGGCAGTGTAGTGTTGCTCAAGGACAAGGGCTTTCTTGCCCATGGCACTGAGCATCGCAGCACAAGTCAGACCGCCAATGCCTGAGCCAATGATAATGGCGTCGTAATTGCCTTCTAGGCGGCTCGGGCGATAGCGCCGACCAATACGCAGCCGGCTTGGTTTTGGGGCACTGCGCTTCTTCTCAGGGGTCTCTGTCATGATGGCCTCGCCACTATTGTTTTTATTCCTCAACCATAGCGCCCCCTATCGAGCTATGCAATAAGTTGCATATTAATATTCTGTATATCTATTGTGCACCTTTATATATCGCGTATACAATTTGTATATAAAGCATATCAAGGTAATAGTTATGGGCATCGTCAAGATATCCGATGAGCTACACGATGAGATTCGCAAGGCCAGTACGGTGATGGCCCGTTCAATTAATTCCCAGGCGGAGTACTGGATCAAGATTGGGATGCTGGCGGAGCTGAACCCGGAATTAAGCTACAGCGACTTGTGTAAGAAGTTGTTGCGCAATCAGGCATTAACCCTGGAAGAGCTGACACGTGAGTGAAATAAAAATAAAGACTCCGGATGAGCAGGAGTTAATGCGCCAATCGGGTCAATTGTTGAGCCGTGTATTTGCCATGCTGGACTCCTTTATTGAACCGGGGGTCTCGACAATGCAAATTAATGAGCGGGTAGAAGAATTTATTGTCAATGAACTCAATGCCCGCCCCGCCAGCAAGGGGCAATATGATTATCCCTACGCCCTGAACACCTCAGTCAATGAAGTAGTCTGTCACGGCATGCCGAGCGATAAGCAGCTACTGCGGGAGGGAGATATCATCAATGTGGATATTACCCTGGAGAAATCTGGCTATATTGCGGATTCCAGCAAAATGTATAGCATCGGTACCGTGACCCCTATTGCCAGAAAACTGGTAACCACCTGCTATGAAGCTATGTGGGCCGGTATTGCCACGGTAAAGCCGGGAGTTACTTTTGGTGATATCGGCAATGCAATCCAGCGCCATACCGAGCGCAACGGATTCAGTGTCGTACGGGAATATTGTGGTCATGGTATTGGCCGGGAAATGCACGAGGCCCCGCAGGTTCTTCACTTTGGGCGGCCTGGTTCCGGTGAAGTTTTGCAGGAGGGAATGACATTTACCATTGAGCCCATGATCAATCAGGGAAATCGTAAAACTAAACTTAAGAAAGATGGCTGGACTGTAGTAACTAAGGATAAAAAGCTATCGGCTCAATGGGAGCATACGATTTTGGTAACCGGTGACGGCTATGAAGTGTTAACGCTTAGGGATGAAGAGAGATCTTCTAAGATTAAATAGCGGCCAATTAGTGATTGTTAGGTAGATAGCAATGGGTAGTGAGACACTTTATATTTTCGCTACCCACTGTTTTCAATAGATATTTTAATCCAGGCATGCAGGTTCTGCTGCGGTAAACGTGTTAAAGACCCAAGTATTGGTGCCGCTGCAATCGCCCGGATCGGTATCATCTTCCAAATCGTAAGGTGAGTTATTGAGAGAGGTATTTCGAACAATCTTGTTAAATTCACTACCCTCAACAAAGATACCGATACCTCCTTCGCCATTACTCTCTACGGTATTTTGAGTTACTAGAGTATTTGAGGAAAGCCTAATCGGAATACCTAAACCAGAATTTCCTGAGACGTTATTTAGTGAGATGGTAGAAAAATCAGCATTGTCAGATTCATCTCCTTCCCCTACGGCAATACCATCATTTAATCCGTTGGTCACTATATTAGAGAAGACATTGGTAAATTGCCCATTTACTTCGATTCCCTGATTGCCACTTCCACTTATCTCATTAAAACTAATATTGTTAAAGGATCCTCTTAATTCAATGCCCGAGTTATCAATACCCGTTATGGTATTTCGAGTTACGGTATTAGTGTTACCATTTAATTCTATGCCATCGCCGCGATCGCTGTTGGTGATAATATTTTCCCTGGCAATACTGTTATTGGATTCTATGTAGATGGCATCGAATATCGTATCAATGATTTCCATAGAATAAATACTGTGTGAGCCTTCCCCTTCCGCATTGACCCCGTCTCGACAGGCCGCAATGATCCCACCATATACCTGGGCTCCAATACCAGTTAACAGTATTCCGGCCTGCCCCGTTGCCTCTTCATCATCACAGGTAAGCTGAAAGCCGTCCATATTCAGGCTTCCACTAGGACCCTCTATGGTTAAAGCGACTTCATTTTGTTCCGTTATCACACAGAGCAAATCCCTATCCAGAGTGGTTGGTGTTGTAATAATATCTCCACAGTCAATAGCCCAAACAGAAAATGGACTCAATAATCCTGAAAATAAAACTGTTGCGTAAATGTTACGTATTTTCATTATGTGTACCTTTTAAGTGGAGAGTATTCCTATGACATTCGTTATGTTCCAATTGCGAATTTATAGGAATTAATTCCACTTTTGTAATATATAATTGGAATCTATTTTCTTTTTTATATCAGAATTTTAGATTTGTTTATTTTTTTGTTTGGTGGCTGGCGCGCCAATTATTTATGTCGAATTCCTAAGGAAAGTATTGCGTTCGTGTAATGGTGACAGTGACGTCAGTCTTCTGTTTCCTTGACAGGTTCACGTCAAATGAAGATATACTGTATTTTTGTACAGTATTGTAGGTGTTTAATTATGCGCCCCAGATTTATAGTTTTTGATAGTGAACCGATTCGTATCTGCCGCTATAGGTCCAGTTATGACAATCGCCCTATGTACGCGATTAGTATTTTGAACTATGAAAAGTACGTACGTCGGTTTTCTGTTGCTGTGGGAGTGGATTTGCGCAAGGAATTGGAGTTAACCTTGTGCCAGATGAGAGGGATCGAGAGTAATTTAAGGTGGCTGTCCGAATATACTGAAAAAACCAGTTCAGCGGGATAAGTGGGAGGCTCTGGATGTGTAGTGTCTTTGATGTCAGTGATCATGCGGGTATGGAGCGCTTTCTCGATACCTATGGTATTCGGGGTGCCGGACATATGATTTACGGTAGACGCCGGAGGCCCACCCAGCAGGTGTCTATTGTAACTACACGGAATGGTGCTGCTGAAATAGAAAATGCCATTTGGCATCTCTACCTTGAGAGGCATGGTGATACTTGGCGGCCCCATAAAAAATACTGGTCCATTAACAGTAATTGGAAAAAACTGGACTCCAGGCCGGAATATCGCAAGTCCCGCTGCTTAATTCCCGCTACAGCCTGGGTGGAAAGCCAAGGTGGCAAGCACCCGGTGGAATTCAGTTATGGTGAGCCTTTTTTCTTTTGTGGTTTGTATAAAATCTGGGGAAATTTACTCAGTTGCTCAATCATTACTTTGGACTCCCACCCAGCCACTAAGCGCTACCATGAAAAGTCACTTCCCATGATTGCGCCCAATCGCCCAGATTTTGTAGCGTCCTGGTTAAATTGTTCGGGGGTGACAGAAGATTTTAGCCCTTTCTTAAAACCATCCATTGAGTACTCGGGGAAAATATTGACAGCCCACCCTTTGCTGCGGGCAACTTCGACTGAGTATATCGATGATCCTATCCCCGTAATTGGATAATTATTTACTTTTTGATACAGAGCAATCTAAATTATATTTCCTGCGCAGCGTATCAATTAGCTTCTGCCTTGAACTTATACTTCTTTCGTGAGGCGCAAAATATGCGCTGGTTTCATCTAGAAGATCTACAAAGCGATTAAGCCGATGTATTTGTTTTTGGTTTAAATTATCTTGAGCAAGAAGTGCATTGATTTCTGTGCTAGCCAGCTCCTTTGCTGCTATATCTTCTGGCAGGCCACTGCGAGTACATAATCCATAAGTCCCCTCAATAAAGTGTTGCCATTCCTCTTCGATATGTTGAGAAATTCCGGATGAAAATTTTGGGTTGCTGGATTCGTATCTTAAATTTTGCAATTGAGCTATTTTAGCCATATATCGATCACCAAAGCACTGGTAAATAGAGTTAAAGTCTTGCTTAGCCTCTATGATACCAATCCAGCTGGCGTAGCCTTTTGCAAAGTACTCAACTGCCTGTTTTTCGGAGTGGGGTCCAAAAAAGGATTCACACTCCCATTGAATATTAAGCTTATAAGAGGGCTTTGGCATAACACCCTCATCCTGGTAGCGCTGCAATTGTAGTTCGCTGATTTGAGTAGCCTGAATAAGCTGTTCTTTGGTTAGGAAGTGTTTATCCAGATAATTAAGCAATTTCACTGAATGTGCTCCAAGGTAGAAATCGAATGAAATTCTAGCGCCTGGAGCACTTAATACTTCGATGTGAGCCGAAGCATCTTTTCCCTTTTAACAGGTCTTGGAGAATTTATTCCTGCAGGAAGAGAATATCCGTTCTAATAATATATTTGATTCCTCGGGTGATTGGAGTAGAGCTGTGAATCCTGTGTAAGGGATGCATTCCATGGGGGAAGCACAGTATGGCTCCGGCAGGTGTGCGGACATCGATGTCTAATAAAGAGTCCCGACTGGGTTGTTTTAGGGGGGCGTCTGCATTCACCCTGAATCGGGTTGCACCACCTGCAAAATCTTCACTCAGCAGTACTAAAAACGTCATTTCACTATAGCGATCGGGGTAGCCATTGGTGATCAACTGGTTGTTGTCAATGCGGCTACCGGGCCAGGCGCCATCGGTGTGGAACTGGAAGAAATCTCCTTCACCATAGCGATAAAAGCGGAAACGCCGATTGATGCCGACAGCCTCTCTTCCACCAAAGTTACCATTTAAGTCCTGCGCCAGGTCTCGGCATCGCTGCCAGATCTGCCGCTCTGTAACCTCGTCAACCACCCAGGTCAGGTTGTCGTTATGGCGGACCTCCCGGGGCAGGGAGACGGCTGCATCCGGTAAATAACCCACCGCTTCAGTGATATCAATCAGCCGTTGGCATTCGTCTTTTGAAAAGACATTGAGCAATTGGAAGGCTCCGGGTACCTCGGCGATATCTCGTCGTGAAACCGGTTGCGGTGCTTGCTCGGCCAGCGCCGCCGGGTTTTTACTGCGTGTAGCCCAGGTGGGTAGAGCCGGGTGTTCTGCTCCGGGTTCGCGGGCGATAACAAAGAAGTCATCCAAGTGGGTGACAGTATCAATACTTTCAGTCGTGGACATCTGCTGTACTTCTATAGAAAAACTTTTAAAAGACTTAGCGGTTTAAAACGGTAATTTGGGCAAACTGCCGGTGCCCTTCAGCTCCGCCGTGGAAGCCAAAGCCACTTTGCTTGGCGCCCACCCAAGGTGAGCCGCCGGCGCCCTGGTTGATGCCAATCATTCCCGCTTGCAGCTGGCTGGCGACTTGCTCGGCCTGTTTGCTTTCACCAAACACAACCGCACCGAGACCGTAAACAGAGTTATTGGCCCGCTCGACCACATCGTCTACTGAGCTAAAGCGGTCGATGGCTACGATAGGCCCAAAAGTCTCATCATCTTCCACCAGCATGCCCGGTCGAATACCGCTGATAACTGTGGGCGGAATAAACGGCACCTGTGGATCGCGCTCCCCTAAAAGAAGCTTTGCGCCTTTATTCAGGGCATCGTGGATATGCTCCACCACCTTTTGGTGTTGGCGGTGATTAACCAAGGGGCCGATATCCACCTGTGGCTCCTGCCACCCGCCGACACGATATTGCTTCGCCAATGCCACCACGGCATTTTCGAATTTATCGGCAATTTTTTCGTCCACATAAATACGCTCTGTGGAGGTGCACATCTGGCCAGAATTCTCAAAACTGGAGCCAACGGCAAATTGTGCCGCCTGGGGAATATTGGCGCTCTGCAACACGATCATCGGGTCATTGCCACCCAACTCCATAACCAGGCGTTTCAATGCCGGAGCGGCATTGGCCATAATTTTCTGGCCCGTTATTCGCGACCCGGTAAAGGCGACCATATTGATGGGGGATTTCACCAGGGCTTCACCGGTTGCGCCATCGCCGTGAGCAATTTGTAAAATGTCCTGAGGCAGGGTTTGATTGAGTGTTTTCACCAATAAGTCAGCGACCAATGGCGATTCTTCTGAAGGTTTTAAAATCACAGCGTTGCCGGCGACCAGGGCGGGAACAATCAGGTTATTGGCCATGGCCAGTGGATAGTTCCAGGGGGAGATAACCGCAACAACGCCCAGTGGCCGATATTGAATTTCGCTGCCGCCACTGCGTTTTGCCCGCAGGGCTTCTCCGGCATCCCCCGCTAACCAGGCACCGCCTTGGACTACGCCGCCGGCTTCATACTGTGCACGCCGGGCATCTTTGCCCATTTCGCGGCTGATAAGTTGTGCCAGCTCTCCCTCTTCCGCATCCAGTTTTGTGTACGCCTGCTGAAGTAGTTGTACCCGCTCCTGAAGAGATTTACTCGACCACACTCGCTGCGCTTTGTGGGCTTTCTCCACCATGTCCTGAATATCTTGGGGCTTGCTGACAGGTAGCGATCCGATGGCCTCTCCGGTTAGTGGATCAATCGATCGAAGTATATTTTCCATAATGAGGTCTCACTCAATCCGGCCACTTTATTGAGTGGCCGGGTGTTTTCTTTAAAGCGTTGGTGTTATTGGTCAAACAGGGCAATAGTGCGAATTTCCAGGCTGGTTCTGCGTGGTGCCCCTGCACTTCCCGGTAGGTCGAAAGCGCAGTGGGGAACACCGGTTACATCGCCTCGATGCTGGCTATCGAAGACCCGCAGTAAAATGCCTTCGCCGGGCTGCATATCGCTAAACCAAATCCAGCGGTGAACCGGGTTGAAACTCAACACCGAAATCTGCCCTTTTCGCTCTGGGTAAATTAATCGCATATTGTGGAAATCACTGGCGGCGACAGTGCGCAGGTCCACCATTGCCAACGGTGACTCCTGCACCGGGCGCAATAGGGGTAGCCAGAGATTAATAAATTGGTAGCGCGGATAATCTGATGGCTTGTACCCCCGGGCCTCCAGGGTTTCCTTTAGCTGGCGCTCTGCGGACCAGGGTGTGTAGTCGTTGTGCACCAATTTCACAGGGGATCGGCGACTGCGGCTCAGCTCCGGTGTCGCATCAGTCGATGGTTGGGCTCGCAACGTGTGGTCAAAGGTCAGTACCTTTGCTGCACCCAGGTGAGCGCCTATCCAGGATTCAATAGCTGGATACCATTGGGTGCGAATCAACTGGTCGCGCTCCTCAGGGCTGGGGCTACTCCCTGAGGGTTGGTCCAGCGCGTGTAGCGCATCATCCAGCTGGCGCAGGTTTATGCCGAGCATAGGGCGTACAAGCTCAAATCCCTGGGTATCGAGACGAAAACGCTCCCCGGCGGTTTTCAGGGCGCGACCATCGTAGATGTGAACCTGCTGGGAAATAACATTCTCGACCAGATTGGCGGGCCCGGGGCCCTCTGAACGCTTGTCGTACACCAGATCGCTACTGGGATCAGCGTAGTGAATAATCGCGGTAACTAATTGATCCTGAAAGGAGGATCGGGCTGCGGTTTGCATAGTGAACTCTCCCCCCACCGAAGTGGATGCCATACGGGCCAATCTACTCACAATGCTAGGGTTACGTGGATACAATGAAAACCAAGTAACAGTTGTGAGTGATACAGGTTTGAGCAGAAATCATCGGGCGAACCCACTGGAGAGGCTGGAGTTACGTCAACTTCGCTTAATGAACGCTATCTTGCGGGAACTGAACTTATCCCGGGTGGCTGACCAACTGGGTGTGAGCCAGCAAACAGTCAGTGAACAATTGAAACGCCTGCGGGAAATCTTTGATGACCGGCTTTTTATTCGCACCAGTAACGGTGTTATTCCCACCCCCCTGGCCGAGCGCCTGGCCCCCAAATTGGATGAGATCCTGAACAATGTCGCGGCGCTGCTGCGTACGGATGAATTTGATCCGGCACAGCATCGGGGCATCTTTACCATCAGTGCAACGGACTTTGAGCAGCGGGTGGTACTGCCGGTTCTCCTCAAGCAACTACGTCAGCAGGCTCCAGATATAAAAGTCGTGGTGCTTAAGTTGGAGATTGATCGCATGGCCCAGCAACTGCAAACCGGTGAAGTGGATCTCGTGTTTAGCACGCCGGGATTTGTGCCGGATAACAGCCCCAGCATGTTGTTGTATCGAGAGCACTACGTCTGTGTATGCTGCCAGCACACCGATATGCTGCACAGCGCCAATCAGCCTTTGGAAATGGAAGAGTTGGCGGCTTTGCCACAGCTGGTGGTATCACCTTCCAGGGGAGATCTGCGGGGCATGGCGGATAGTTGGTTTGAGCAGTTTGGTTTGGAGCGCAATGTGGTGCTGTCTGTCCCCTCTTTTGCCGCCGCAGCCGAGTGCATTGCCTCTACCAATACCGTTGCCTTTTTGCCCTCGCGACTGTTGCCTGATCCCCGACTAAAAACACTGCCTATTGTCGAACAGCCCCCGGGGTTTGATGTGATTGCCGCCTGGCATACTCGCAGCAGTCAGGACCCATTGCACAAGTGGATTCGCACCCTATTGGCACAACAATTTCCCAGCAGTTAGTAAGAGAGGTAGCGCTGCTAAACTTGAGCATTCCAAGTGTTCCGGTAGTGGTCGCCATGCGTGTAGCATTTTTTCTGCTGATATTTTTGAGCGCTTCTGTTTACGCTCATACCGATTTTACCGAGCAAATGGGTATCCCCCACTTATTTGCCAAAGACGCACTGGTTGAGGAAATAAAAAAAGTGGATTGCACCCTCTCTGAGGGGCGCAAGACCCAATGCTGGATGATCGTGGTAAAGGCAGAGCCCAAGCATAAAATGGGGCCTTGGTGTCCACGCAATGTTGTCGACCCAATTACGTCTGGCGGCATGATGTTTATCAAGCAGCAGATAGTGCCGATTGATGGACCTTTCGTTAAAA
Organism: Microbulbifer maximicatervae (SeqCode); assembly: GCF_052467615.1. Classification (NCBI taxonomy): domain Bacteria; kingdom Pseudomonadati; phylum Pseudomonadota; class Gammaproteobacteria; order Cellvibrionales; family Microbulbiferaceae; genus Microbulbifer; species Microbulbifer maximicatervae (SeqCode). Next base: position 4,418,239 of record NZ_CP174319.1, on the reverse strand, counting down.
ATGCTGCGACCTTTTTCTCTGATCCAAAATGGAGCCTATATGATCCTAAAACTGGGGCGATAAAGGTTACCGATTCGAAGCAGGCTTGCGAGATGGCCGCGCGGCCTGATGTGGCACCGCAATACAACAATTACTGCGTGGAGTGCCTGGCCAGCTATATGGGCCCGGATTTTCATACCCGCTACCTGATCCCCGTACAGCCTGCCAAGGCCAAGGCCAAGGCCAAGTCAAAGCAGAATCCCGATGGTTTTTCCGGCTATGGGGTTGCTTTTAATGGGGTTAAATTTGATATCGCCGCGCCCATCGGTGCAATTTTAGGTGCACATACCTTAGCGCCAGTGGATGCCTGCGGTGGTCATGTAAACCCCCATGTGGGCTATCACTACCACGCTGCCCTGGGTTGCAGCCAAGCCTACCCGTCTGCCGCAAGTCATGCTGCGATTGTCGGTGTCGCCATAGATGGCTACCTGATCTATGCGCGGGAGAATGCCGATGGCCGCGAGCCCGGTGACCTGGATGAATGTCGTGGCCATGAGTTTGCAGACCTGGGCTACCACTACCACGCCAACCTCGCTGCAGAAAACGATATCCTGCATTGCCTAAAAGGGGAGAGAGGTTGTGCCCTGGCCGGCAATCAAAGCCAGTGCGATTTCTCCCACCGGGGACCTCCCGGATCACCCAGGCGTTAACTCAGGCCCAATTGTTGCTTCAAATAGTGAAAGACGAAGAGAATCTCAGCGCTCTTTTTGGTATTGATATCAATAAATGGCGTTGAATAACTGTCTTAAAAGCCCAGGACTTGATCTGACCGTCAGGTTTCCTTAATGGCCCTGGGACATAATGCCTCTAACTATTTCAGGTAATCCGGAATACCAACAATGAGCAATGGTACAAATTTCTATCTGATCCGAATGGTGGAATCCCTCGGTGTGCTGGTGCGCACTCGTCTATGGATGCAGATAGTGGTCGCCATGATCCTCGGGCTAACTGTCGGCCTGCTGCTATCTCCTGAAGGGGCCGCGCTGGTGAGCCAGGATCTCAGTGCGGCATTGGCCAGCTGGTTTAAGCTGCCGGGCTCCATCTTTCTGAATATGATCCAGATGGTGGTGATACCGCTGATTATGTCTTCAATCATCCTGGGGCTCAGTGGCAGCGGGAATGTCAGTCAGCTTAAACGGGTCGGGCTGCGCATCGCTCCCTACTTTGTCGGCACTACCACTGTTGCGGTGATTATCGGCATTATCCTGGTCCAGTTGATCCAACCCGGCGACTATATCGATGAGTCCCTGCTCAGCGCCGCCACTGAGTTACAGATTGCGAGCGCCCCCCAGGTGATGGAGACCAAACCGCTTCCCGAGCGTATTGCTGAATTGATTCCCGCCAACCTCAATGAAAGTATCGCCATGCGCAATATGTTGCAGCTGGTGGTCTACGCGATTTTTATTGGTGTTGCAGTGATGCTGTTGCCGCAAAAGCAGCGGGAAACCGCAGTATACGCTTTTGGCATTATTCAGGAGGTCGCACTTAAAGTGGTTGGCTGGGCCATGCTGTTTGCGCCCCTGGCCGTATTTGGCCTCCTGGCAGATATTGCTATTCGCGTGGGTCTCACTGCAATTCTGGGAATGTCTGTGTATGTGGGCACCGTGATTCTGGGACTACTTATTCTTCTCAGCTTTTACCTGATAATTGTTTCCCTGGTGACCTCCGTCGGCCCGATCACATTTTTGCAGAGAATTAGCGGAGTGCAGCTGCTGGCATTCTCCACATCCAGCTCTGCTGCGGTAATGCCGCTGTCAATGAAAGTTGCAGAAAGTCCTCTGGGAGTAAAACCATCCATCGCCAAATTTATTGTGCCCCTGGGCGCTACTGTGAATATGGATGGCACGGCGCTCTATCAGGTAATCGCTGCGGTATTTTTAACCCAGGTATATGGCATTGACCTGACAACTGCGCAGCTAGTGGGCCTAACTGTGACCACCGTTGGCGCCTCAATTGGTTCTCCCAGTACGCCGGGCGTCGGTATCGTAATCCTGGCGACAATTCTGGCCGGTATTGGTGTCCCACCGGAAGGTATTGCACTGATTCTGGGGGTGGATCGGATTCTCGATATGTGCCGTACAGCAGTCAATGTGACCGGGGATCTGACAGCCTGTCTGGTGATGGACCGCTTGTTAGGCAGCGACAACCTGGAGGAGGAAGCCGCCCAAACGGCCTGACTGTTAAAGTGATGGCTTAAATGAGGGTTCCCGGTTTCTATTGCTGCATAACTAGAATTTCCAGAGTACGAGGGTCTTTTTGACCTTCGTAGTATTTCTCCAGGACTGCATCAAATAAAGTTCTGCTCTCTTCTACCAATGCGGATAAGGCCATAGAAGATTGCATCTTAAAATCTTAATTACTTATAGTGTATCTAAAGGAAGCTTGAAATAGAAAAAAGTGGCATATGTAAAGTATGGGTGATCTTTACAATATAAAAAAACAAATATAAATTATTTAATATCGTTCCAGTCTTTATATTTTTATAATTTATCTGATTGAAAAACATGTAGAAATACTAAAAGTAATTTTTAGAGATAAAATCCCAAGTCTGTTCATACAGTAATTGATGTCCCTTGGGATTTGCATGGAGGCCATCCTCTGAGAGAAGGGTAATAAATTCCTGATCTCGCCATAAATTGTCAAACTCCAGTATGGGGATTATTTCGGCAGTGGCAGATTCTCTCATAGCTTGGTTATAAAGGTCCGCATCAGCCTGATAGAAATAGCTATCACTATTCCGAAAGGGGGTAGTTCGTTGCTCATCGAACGGAATGCCTGTCATTAGGAAGGATGGCGCGATGGTTTTAGACGCTTGTAATATCTGTCGCACTGTTTGACGGAAAGAGTCCAGCGCTACAGAGTTCTCAGCCTTTGGCCCCCCGATGCGGCAAATATCATTGAAACCAGGATATATCCCGATTAAGTGTGGCCTTCTTGGAGGCAGTTCTTGGGAAAGTCTTATGGCTAAAGAGTTCGCGTTCTCTCCGAATATTCCCAGAGCGTAAACTATATTATGGGGATCTAAAGTTTCGAACCGAAACCGGAATCGTTGAACAAATCCGCCTATTTCTGTATCACCTTTTCCATAGATAGAACTGGAGCCAATAAAGACAATTTTTTTGGGGGCTCTTCGTGCCATAGAAAGTCACTGATTTGACTGAACTTTGGATTTTATTTGCCGTTACCATTATAGACAGCGACTAGGTCACGGGTTGTATGCATTAATATCAAATTGTGAATTCGAAAAGTTGAGAGTCCAAGGCTGGGGTAGGAATAGCCTTGTTAAAAAATAATTAGAAATTGAATGGAGAGAGTTCTAAGGTGGGCAGCAGATTTACAGTTTCTTTGGGGGAAAAGAGGTGCTGATCTGTTCGGCTTAAAATGGTGGGGACAATTTAATACGGGTAGAGTGGTAGATTCTGTGAGTATGGATACTACAGTTTGTACGCCAATATAATGGTTCAGATCATAATTGCCATCCAGCCTTCCGATCAAAAAGTCCCACCCTTGCAGGTAACTAATGTTGGACAGGAACTTTCAGTATCTCGAAAGTACGAAGGTCCTTCTGTCCTTCATAGTATTTTTCCAGCACCTCTTCAAATAGCTTGTCTTTGGGATCAGCGATAGAAAATAGCGTCATGGATGACTTAAGTTTTACATCATCCGGTGAGCCAAATATCTGGTAAGCGGAGTAATTATTCAGTTGCAATAACTCCTTGCAGCACTCTTTGAGTCTGGGGCCGAGCACAGGGTGCTCCAGGTAAGCCCGGGCTTCATCCAGGTTTTTAATTGCAAAATGTTCGGATGTCGCGCTGTGCCCCAGGCCGGAGATCTGGGGGAATATATACCACATCCAGTGGGAGCGCTTATGGCCGCTATGCAACTCACTCAGGGCACTTTCATAAGAGCTTTCTTGTGCCGTCACAAAACGCTCAAGGTGAAATGGTTGGGCCATGCTTTGAATCTCCTTATTCTTATTCCTTAGCAGGCTCAAGGTTAGCAGTAATAAGGATGAATGCGAGAGGATGAACTGCCTGACGGCTGAACTTCAACCAATTAATTGATATTCATCATGATCTCAGCAAGGGCGGGCTCCTTGGCTCCCACAGGAGAATCTCCCAATAGGTTCTTCATATCAGCATAGGAAAGTTGAATTAGGCGATGTATGTCATTGGAAGTGTCAGCAGTGCAAGGAAAACTACCGCTGACAAAGACGGAAATTGAATTTGTTCGCTGAGTATTAAATACGAATTTCCCGCCTGAAAAAATCATTGCCGCGACAGGATGCCGCTCTTCCTGATGGAATACTATTACCTGCGGGAACGCTTAGCAGTACATCTTTGGATCTTTCTTCAAAGGAGTCACGTCTATAGATCAACATTTCTCGTAGTCCTTTAGACACAGGATGTTAAACTCCAGACCGCTAATTTCGTCGATAATCTGCAAGCTTTCAACATCGTAGTAGCTGTGAGCTTGCCGATCGAATGGGACCTTTAACCCATAGAGAAGCTCCCGCAAACGTCGGGAGACTTGCGACTTGACGGGCTGCTTTTCAATCTCTCCAATAAGTTCAGGATCGGTCGGCAAATAGAAATTACCAAATTCCTTTAATAGGGCCTTGGATTCACGACTTGCTTCCTCATTTTGGAACAGCTTATCGAGTAAGGCTCGAATTGAAACTGATTGGTTGTTATCATCAATTTGTAGTTCCAGCTCATTGTTTCCTATTTTCACCCGTAGGGAACCATTACTTTCACTTTTATAGAGTAAAAAACAAAAGCTCAACACAATAAGAGCAATGATACTTCCATAAATAAAATGAACACCCTTATTCGGCTTCCCTGCTGGCATATATACCTCTGAAACTTAGCTATAACTTTTTTGTGGTTCACTGCTTAGGTGCAAAAAGCCGCGCATTCTACAGTAGGTAGGGTGTTGGTCCAATTAAATATCTATCTTACGCTTGATATTTGTGATTGAAATGGTATTGGCCGAAAAGTTACAGGCTGAGATGATTAGGAAAGGGAAGTGAAATGGTTCAAAATACTGTTAAGCTGATATTTATCTTTAAAAAATACAATTAATATCAGGGTGCCTCCTTATTGCAGAAAGTTTAACTTCGTTGAATGTTACAGCGTAGTGGCGCGATTTTTCTGGGGTGTATTTTAATTGTTGAATTTTTTCAGGTTCTGTAAGATTAGGCTCAAAGTCAGCATTGTCTTTATAAAATTTCAAGCTTACTAAAGTGGATAAGCAGTTTAGATATTTTTCTTCATCTAAACCTGGGATATTCGCTATTTTGCTTTCCATGTAGCTTTCTGCCATCAAGGTTAAATTGTTATTTTTTAATTCATTGGTTGCATGTTCTTGAGCTAGTGCTCGGGCTTCATTGAGGATGTTGTCATTGCCTTCTTTTCCGTATAGAAAGCTGTAAATTGATGAGAATAAAATAAGCATTAAAGAGGCTGTGCCAACTAGTATATAGTTCTTCATGTTGTATTCTTTTGTGGTTACAATTCTCTTGGTAAAAGACCAACGGATGTATGCATATATTCTGGCTTGCCAAGAAACCTGATAGATTCTTCGGCCTCTTTAAGAGGGATTAGTATTGGGTTTTTATTTTTCTCAAAGATAGCTACATATCTTGAGTTTGCTTCTATTTTTTCCGGTTTTCCACAGCTTGATCCTTGCCGATGAATGCTAATGAATTTAGGCTGTGGATCTCCCCATCCATATAAAACTATAAAGCCAGTTTGTGCGTCGTATGGATGGTTGGTGTAATGATGATCAACATGGATTTCAACAATAGCGATATTACTAGAATTTTCAATTTTCTGAATAAAATAATCTTTTTCAGGTTTTGGGTATACGTATGTAAATTCTTTATCTGGAGACAGTGGGGGAATAGCGATCTTCTTTTGAATGGTTGGCGCACATGCAGTAGATAAAGAGGGGGAAGTGACAAATATAAGGAGAAATATTTCTTTGAGTGTCATTGTTCTGATCCATCCCGTCTAATTGTTGAAATATAGAGGTTGGTATAAAGGCTAAGTTACTATTCTTCAGATATTTTTCTAGTTGAAAATTGATTCATTGTTAATGGTCAAAATAGGTAATATTTTCTCACAGTTTCTATTTTCAAGAGCGGAGATAATTAAACATTAATTTGCCCAGATAATACTTATTATAGATGCTCCTTAAGTTAGATGTCACTTAGCGCTAAGGCGTGGTAGGGCCTTACTAACAAAAATAATTGTCAGAATAGATGAAAAGGGGAGGGTTTCCATCAAGCATAATCCAATAATTAATGAGGTCGAGAAGAAATAAAGCAATCTCTTAAAAAGCTGCACTTTGAGGTAGAAGGGGTGAAAGGACTCATGAAGAGGGTGGGGGAAATGGGTCGAGGGGTGAGCTTTCTAGTCCTAATGAGTTAAAAGCAAAAAGAATTTTTAAGGTGAAATGGGGATTGGTGGGGTTAACAGGGCTGGATGAAAAGCAGGCAAGCGTAGCAGAAGGGTGGGTGATTAATAAGTATGCCCTAGATTTGAAAGCTGGAGTTTCATTGTGAATCAAGCATAAAAAAAGCCCCATCCTTGCGGATGAGGCTTTTGGATATGGTGCCCGGAGGCGGAATCGAACCACCGACACGGGGATTTTCAATCCCCTGCTCTACCGACTGAGCTATCCGGGCTTTGCGATCTTGCTGGGCTTCCCCTGCGTCGCGAGGCGCGTATTAAAGCCCTTCCCCGGGTCAGAGTCAACCCCTTGATTATAAAAAAGTTTTTTTTCTTTGCCGGGGAAGCTTCAGGGCCTTGTGTTACTGCTGTTCCGGCGGAACATAACCGTCGGCTGCGTCGTATTCCTCGCCGCTCAAGAACTTCATCATCTGCTCGCTCAAGTAGGCGCGGCTTGAGGGTTCCATCATGTTCAGGTGCTTTTCGTTAATCAGCATGGTCTGGTGGGACATCCACTCCAGCCAGGCTTTTTTGGAAACGTTCTCGAAGATATCCATGCCTTTGGGGCCGGGAAAGGGCGGTGCATCCAGACCTTCCAATTCCTCTTGGTACTTGCGGCAGAATACGGTTCTGGACATGGACTCCTCCTGGTTTTAGTCGGCAGTGGTCGGCGTGAGCAGGGGAGCCTGCAGCGCCAGTAGTTGTTTTGCCAGCTTGACGATAGGGGCGGGTAGCCCCAGTTCCTGGGCCGCACGAGGGCGGTTTAAACGCCGCAGTTTATACCAGCCAGCGCCGCTCTCCGCCACCTGTGCTGGGACTTTGCTCAGTTGTACCCACACCGGGGAAATATCCAGGTGAAAGTGAGTGAAGGTGTGTCGCAGGGTCGGCAGGGTTTGGACGTCACTGGCACGCCAGCGCTTTGCCTTGAGCCAGTCGCTGGTATTGTCGGCTTCAGGTGGGCTCCAGAGTCCTCCCCAGATACCGCTGGGCGGACGCTGTTCCAGATAGATTTCACCTTTGTGTTCAAGCAAGAGCAGGGTGGCACTGCGCACCGGCTTTTCCTTGCGCGGTTTCTTGCCGGGGAAATCCTGTGGATTGCCCTGGGCGTGAGCCACACAGGATTTTTTTACCGGGCACTCCTCGCAGCGTGGTTTCGAGCGGGTGCACAGGGTGGCACCCAGGTCCATCATCACCTGGGTGTAGTCGTTAACGCGTTGGTTTGGGGTGTAAGTCTCGGCCAGTTGCCACAGTTGATTGGCAACTGCGGTCTGTCCGGGCCAGCCCTCCACTGCGTGAAAACGGGCCAGCACCCGTTTGACGTTGCCATCGAGGATCGGCGCCCTGAGTCCCATACTGATACTGGCAATAGCGCCAGCGGTGGAGCGGCCTATGCCGCTCAATTCGGTCAGTTCCTCTACGTCCTGGGGAAACTCCCCGCCGTATTCCTCCAGCACCGTCTGGGCGCACTTGTGCAGGTTGCGGGCGCGGGCGTAGTAGCCGAGGCCGCTCCAGTGAGCCAGGACTTTGTCCTGAGGCGCGCGGGCGAGGCTTTCCAGGGTGGGGAAGCTCTGCATAAAGCGCTCAAAGTAGGGAATCACCGTGGTGACCTGGGTCTGTTGCAGCATGATTTCGGACACCCAAACCCGATAGGGGTTGATGTCCTGCTGCCAGGGCAGGTCTTTGCGCCCGTGTTTGTCGAACCATTTCAGGACGGCATTTTGGAACTGCTTTGGGGTCATGGGGATACTGCGGGCTGGAATCTGTGGTTGAACGCTGGAGTTGTGCACCGGGTGGACCCCGGTGCACTTTAGCGGGGCCTTAGCGGCCGAAGAGATTTTTCAATTTTTCTTTCAGTTCGTCGACCTTTTCTTCAACTTTATCGCCATATTTCTTTTCGGCTTTGTGCTTCAGTTCTTCCCGCAGCAAGTCGTCGAGGCGGCGGCTGTCGGGTTTACAAGTGCTGATGTTCACATCGTCGAAGTCGCCCTTGCAGCGCAGTGGCAGCGGGCGGTTGCGCCAGCGCTTGTTGCGCACGGTACAGCCGTCGGCGGAGGTGCTTTCGCCAACCAGGGCCAGGCCGAGCTTGAAATCGAAGCCCTGTTTCTTCAGGTCCACCTCTCCGTCACCGGTCAGGGCGATATTTTCGATACCGGCGAGAATTTCGCTCACATCTACCTGGTCGCCTTTCACCGCGATGGTGGCGCGAAGGTCCTGCAGTCCGGTGCTGTTGGGCCAGTCCCGGGTGGGCATTTCGGTATTTTCCGCGTAGCTAAACAGCTGGCACATGTTTTTCTCCAGATTGAATGGAGAAATCGACATTTCCTTGCTGGAAACCTCAACGGAGGCGCGCAGGTTTTTCTCTAAGGCTTTGGATGTTTTACCTTTGGTGCTGGCACTCCAGTTAACGCTGGCTTCCCCAGCCAGCTGGACGTCTTCACTGGGGAAGAGGGCAGCTTGGACCTTGCCGATATCCACATTGGTGAGACCGCCGCGCATTTGCGCCTCGGCGGACTGGGCGCGAGCGTTGAGCTGGCCATTCGTGTTCAGCTGGCCACCATAGATATCGGCGCTCAATTTTTGCAGTCGGTAGAGGCCGTTATCCACAGTGAGTTGGATTTCCGGGCTGTCCATTTGCAGGTCAGCGGCTTGCAGTTGGTCCAGTGCCAGGCTGATATTGGCGTTGAAGCCGCGCAGGTCGCTCAGTGGCAGGGGTTCTGCCGCAGGCGGTTTGGCAGCTACTGTTCTCTTTGGTTTTCCTGCGATTTCAGTTTGATCGCTCTGTGCCGCCTGCTCTCCCTGCTTTTTGCCTTCAGCGGCGGGTGCCTGCGCACTCTGTGCTTCCACTCCCTCGGTTTGTTCCGCCGAAGCGGCTCCAGCCTCATCTTCGTTCGAAGGGGGCAGATAGTTATCCAGGTTAAAGGCGCCGCCGCGCAGGTTCAGGTCCAGCCCGGGCATTTCTGCGTTGCGCAACTGGGCGTTGCCACTAAAGGTGACGTCGTCCAGTTTCAGTTGCAGCGGTGTCAGGTCGAGTTTTTGCTCGGTACCTTCCACACTCGCTTCGATACTCAGCTTTTGCAGTGCCGCTTTATCGCGGGTATCGATTTCGGTGCCCGTCAGTTCAAACCAGGGGCGCAGAGGGTCGGCATTGGCGTTGACGTTTAGTTGTATACGCCAGGGTTGAATGTTGCTGTCCCTGCGCAGGTAGCCGCGCATATGCAGGCTGGCCTTGGCGCTGTTCTCAGAAGTGAGGTCTACTTGTAGCGGCTGCAGGCGCAGCCCATTGAGGCCCTCATCCAGGGCGAGGGTGCTGTCAATTTTTAGCTTCAGCGGGTGTTTGAGGTCGCTGCCGGTAAGGTCTGCTGCGGCGGTGAGTTTGCCTGGCTCGCCACCCGGCACCAGGTTGATAACGCTTACCTGCAGGTCTTGGACTTTGTACTCTTTGTTAGTCTGGGCATCGCTGTAAAGCACCACGCCCTTCTCGATACGCAGCTTTTGCAGGCTCAGGTCGACCTGTTGTTGTGAAGGTTCTTCCTGTTCCTTGGGGATGGAGAGTTTGGGAGGTTGCTTGCTCTGAGCTTCCAGGGCCTCGCTGATCAGCTCCCAGTTGCCGCGCCCTTCTTTGTCGACGGTGAGCTCAATTTGCGGAGCTACCAGGACTATCTCCTCAGCCTCTACTTTGCGTTGCAGTAGTGGCTTGAGGGCCACGCCGATGGCAATTTTTTCTGCTTTCACCAGAGTTTGTTTTGGTAGCTTTAATGGTGCCAGCTGTACATCTTCAAGTTGCAGGCCGAGCTTGGGCCACAGCTGCCAGCCGATATCACCTTCCAGTTGCAGGGAGACGCCCTGCTTGGCAGCGAGTTTTTCTAACTGGGGTTTGTATTGGTTGATGTCGAGTCCTGCTAACAGCCAGGCGACGGCGCCAGCGAGTAGCAGGAAAACGATTAAAAGTGCGATAAAAGTGCGCTTTATCCAGGCCATGGAGAGCATTGTCCCTGTGTATTTGTCGTGTGGTGTCACGCATATGACGCCGCAGCGCGGCTCGATGTTCCCGCGCACTTCTACAAATAGGTTATGCCGGAATTGTAGGAGATGCAGCCCCGCGAGGCTGGGAAAGCACTGCGGGGCCATTGAAGCAGGTGTTTATTAGAAAATAAACCGCACACCGGCTTCGACGCTGCGACCAGCTTCAGGAGCGTAGTCGCGCAGTAGTGAGGTGGAGTTGCGAATTTCTTCGTCGAGCAGGTTGCGGGCGCTGGCGAAGATCACCGCGTCGCTGCTGCCGATGTTGAAGTTGTAGTGGGCACTCAGGTCCATGCGGGTATAGCCGTCGGTTTCCTCTTCGTAGGCGCCGGCGCGGTCCTGGTCCGCAGCTTCGACTGTGCGCCATTCCCAACCCCACTGGTCGTACTCTGCTCCCAGGGCGAGGCCCAGGCGCAGGGGAGGCATGCGCGGCACATCGGAACTCTCACCGGCGATATCTTCGTCGAAGCTCGCGCGTACAACATCGCCAAACAGAGTCAGATAGAAGTTGCTGCGCAGGGGAAATTTCACCGAGGCTTCAGCACCGTAGAAGGTGGCATCGCGATTGGCATAGGCGTAGATGGGCAGCTCTTCTTCGTACTCAAGACCGGTATTCTGCGAATAGATGTAGTCGCCGATGCGGTTGTAGAAGACGCTGGCTTCAATCTGCGCTGCATGCCAGCCGCTGGCTGCTTCGTTGTGGTGGTGATAGCCCAGTTCCAGGTTTAAAGAGCGTTCTTTGTCCAGGTCGCTGTTACCGATCAGGTAGCGCGACTCGGCCAGGTGCTCACCGTCGGCGAACAGCTCTTCGGCTACCGGGGCGCGCTCGGAGTGGGTGGCGCCGACGCTGATATGTTGGTGCTCTTGCAGGAAGTACTGCAGAGTGGCACTGGTGCTGAACAGATTGAAGTCGCGATCCTCTGAGGTCTCCGGATCGACATCGACAAGCTCAATACGCGCGCCCAGGTCCAGGTGCCAGTTGCCCCACTCGCGTTCCTTCATGGTGAAGAGGCCGGCGCTGCGGGTGCGGGAGGGCTGGATAAAGGCTTCGTCGCCCACTGCAGCAAAGTCTTTGTCGGACAATTGCAGGCCGTAGGCACCACGCCACTCACTATCGTTGTCGTGGGTGATCTCCAAGCGACTTTCCCAGGCTTCATTGGTAAAGCGGGTACCGGGTTCACCTTCTTCCAGCTCTACGTGCTCATAGTCGTTATAGCCGATACGCAGGCGCAGCTTGTCCCAATAGTTGCTGTTGAAGCGGTGCTCGCCTTTGAGGTCGTAGCGAGTCTGCGCCATATCGATACGCACAGCTTCGACTTCGCTCTCCTCCTCATGCTCTTCATGTTCCTCGTGATCGTCCTCGTCGTGCTCCTCATCATCGTGGTGGTGCTCGTGAGTGCCGAGGGGGATACCGTAGTTGTTTTCCAGCTTGTTTACTGACAGGCCGATGTAGCCACTTTCAGTAATCCAGGAAACACCGCCGCTGTAGCTGTGGGCGCGGGCATTGGTGTTGCCGACGTAGCCGTCGGTGTTGAATTCTTCCTCGTGCTCGCCTTCGTCCTCGTCGTGCTCTTCGTGTTCCTCGTGCTCGACAATAGCGAGGCCGGGGATTTCCGTGTCGTCATTTTCGCGGTAGACACCGTCGAAGTACCAGGCCAGCTGCCCGGCACCGCCGGTAAAGCGGAATACCGAGGCATCCTGGCTGTTGGCAGTGTCGTGGCGCATCTCAACCGCGCCTTCAACTTCCTCGGGTACCTCAGTGGGGATGCGACCGTCGATAATATTTACCACCCCACCGATAGCGCCGCTGCCGTAACGCAGTGCCGCCGGTCCGCGCAGTATTTCGATGCGCTCCGCCAGTAGAGGTTCGATACTGGCAGCGTGATCGGCGCTGGTGTTGGAGGCGTCAGAGACATCCAGGTTGTCGTTCAGGATCTTCACCCGGTTGGCGCTCTGGCCGCGAATAACCGGCAGGCCCACGCCACTGCCGAAGGAGGCGTTGGCCACTCCCGGCTGGTTCTTCAGGGTTTCGCCCAGGGTGGCGGAAGCGGCTTTGCGCAGGGTCTCGCCGGAGAGCACCGATACCGGCGCAGCTACTGCGTCGGCGGGCTTATCCAGGGGAGATACGGTGACGTTAACTTCTTCCAGTTTGTTGCTGTCTTCTGCGGCGCAAATAGCGGGCACGGCCAAGCTGGCAATAGCCAGGGCCAAAGTATTGAACTTAGTCATTGTTTTTTATTCCTGTCACAGGCGGACAATGCCATACGCGCTCCAGCGCGGGCATTCATTAAATAAATATCGGTTTTTGGGTGTTAGCTGAGTGACAGGAAGAAGGGAGGGGCGCGCGCACTCTGGCGCTCTGGCTGGCAATCGCGCGCGGTTGGCGCAGAGGGCCGTTCGTAGTGACTTTGGGGCTCAGCCTGTACGAGCAATGGCTCGCTGCCGAGTGCTGCAGGTGAATGCATGCAACACAGGTCACACATCTCTACCTGGGTATTGCCCAGGTGGAAGTGCTCCGCCCACAGCGGCTGAGCTGCTACTACGGCGAGTAACAGGAACAGGCTGGCCCAGTAATGGGATTTTCGGCGCTTTAGAGTAACCATGCGGTGCATGATAGGGCTAAACAATTACGAATCAAGTTTCATCTGACACTAGAGAGCCACAGGGGTGTCATTCATCCTATAATTTGCGCCCTCTGTCTTATCGTGCAAATAAGGATCGCTTTCGATGCGTACAGCTAGCGTCACCCGTGACACCCTGGAAACCAAGATTCAAGTCAGCGTTAACCTGGACGGCCAAGGTCATGGCAAGTTCGCGACTGGGGTTCCTTTCCTGGAGCATATGCTCGATCAAATTGCCCGCCACGGCATGATCGACATGGACATTAGCTGCGATGGCGATATTCATATCGATGACCATCATACGGTGGAAGATATCGGCATTACCCTGGGCAAAGCCATTACTGAAGCGCTGGGGGATAAAAAGGGGATGACCCGTTACGGCCACAGCTATGTCCCATTGGATGAGGCGCTCTCCCGGGTCGTAATCGACTTCTCCGGCCGGCCAGGCCTGGTTATGGATGTGCCTTTCACCCAGAAGCGGATCGGCAACTTTGATACCGAACTGTTTTTTGAGTTCTTCCAGGGCTTCGTCAATCACGCGCTGGTAACAGTACATATTGACTGCCTGCGTGGCCACAACGCTCACCATCAGGTGGAAACTGTATTTAAAGCCTTTGGCCGCGCCCTGCGTATGGCGTTGACCCCGGACCCCCGTATGGCCGGCACCATGCCCTCCACCAAAGGAGTCTTGTGATGGGTAAGATTGCGGTACTCGATTACGGTATGGGCAACCTGCACTCGGTGGCCAGCGCCCTGAACAAGGTGGCGCCGGAGGCCGAGGTGGTGCTGGCGCAGACGCCTGAGCAGGCCGAGGACGCAGAGCGCTTGGTGGTGCCCGGTGTGGGTGCCATTCGGGATTGTATGGCAGGGTTTGTCGAGGCGGGTTTTTCGCCGCTGCTTCGCGAGGCCATCAGTGTGGGTACCCCGGTGCTGGGTATCTGTGTGGGTATGCAGATTATGATGCACCACAGCGAGGAGAATAATGGCGTTGATTGCCTGGGGATTTTCCCGGAGCCGGTGAAATTCTTCGGCGACAACATTCCCCCGGCGCAGAGTGCTGAACGGCTCAAGGTGCCCCATATGGGCTGGAACAGTGTTCAGCAGCGGCAGCCGCACCCCCTGTGGGCCGATATTGCCGATGGCAGCCGTTTTTACTTTGTCCACAGTTACTATGTGCCGGCTGCTGAAAATCCGGATATTGCCGGGCAAGCCGAATACGGCATTCCCCTGGCTGCCGCAGTTGCCAGGGAGAATATCTTCGCCACCCAGTTCCACCCGGAGAAGAGTGCCGAGGTTGGCTTGCAGCTGCTAAAGAACTTTGTCCACTGGAACGGCCGGGCCCAATAGGCCCAGCTCACCGATCACACAGAAATTACTGCCGACGTAAGAAAAGACATGATTGTAATTCCCGCGATAGATTTAAAAGACGGCCAATGCGTGCGCCTGCGCCAGGGCGAGATGGATGACGCCACTGTATTTTCCGATGATCCCCTGGCTACAGCTCAGCATTGGGTGAACGAGGGAGCCAAGCGACTGCACCTGGTGGATTTGAACGGCGCCTTCGCCGGCAACCCGGTGAACGGTGAAGCGGTAACTGCTATCGCCAAACAGTTTCCCGATTTACCGGTGCAAATTGGCGGAGGCATTCGCGATTTGCACACTATCGAGCGCTATCTGGATGCCGGTGTGCAGTGGGGGATTATCGGCACTGCGGCGGTAAAAAATCCCAAGCTGGTGGAAGAGGCGTGTCGCGAGTTTGAGGGCCATATTATTGTCGGGCTCGATGCCAAAGATGGCTTGGTGGCTACTGAGGGCTGGGCTGAGGTCTCCGAGCTGAAGGCGACAGAACTGGCCAAGCGCTTTGCCGATTGTGGCGTCAGCTCTATTGTTTATACAGATATTGCCCGCGACGGGATGATGCAAGGCGTCAATATTGAGGCGACCCTGGAAATGGCCCGCGCAGTGCAGGTGCCTATTATTGCCTCCGGCGGTGTCAGCAGCATTGAGGACATTGAACAGCTGTTGGATGCCGGTGAAATCTACGGTGCGATTACCGGCCGGGCGATCTACGAAGACAAGTTGAACCTGCGCGAAGCGCAGCAGCTTTGCGACCAACGGAACAAATAATGGCTCTGGCGAAACGTATTATTCCCTGTCTGGATGTGGACAACGGCCGCGTGGTGAAGGGTGTTAACTTTGTCGATATCCGCGATGCCGGCGACCCGGTGGAAATTGCCCGCCGCTACAACGAAGCGGGCGCGGATGAAGTCACTTTCCTCGATATCACCGCCACCCATGAGCAGCGCGATACCATCCTGCACACCGTGGAGAAAATGGCCCACGAGGTGTTTATCCCCCTCACTGTCGGCGGCGGTGTGCGCACCTTGCAAGATATCCGCAATCTGCTGAATGCCGGTGCGGACAAGACTGCAATCAATTCAGCGGCGGTGAAAAATCCCGAGTTTGTACGCGAGGCCGCCGAGCGCTTTGGCAGCCAGTGTATTGTGGTGGCCATTGATGCCAAACAGGTGGGAGAGGGCCGCTGGGAGATCTTCACTCATGGCGGGCGCCAGCCCACTGGCATTGATGCAGTGGCCTGGGCTCGGCAGATGGCCGAATACGGTGCCGGCGAAATTCTGCTGACCAGTATGGATCGCGACGGCACCAAGAACGGTTTTGACCTGGCCCTGACCCGGGCGGTTACTGAGGCGGTTCAAGTGCCAGTCATTGCTTCTGGTGGTGTGGGAGATCTACAGCACCTGGCGGATGGCGTATTGCACGGCGGTGCGGATGCGGTATTGGCTGCGAGTATTTTTCACTTTGGCGAATACACCATTGCCGAGGCGAAAGCGTTTATGCACAGCGCAGGGATTGAAATGCGCTTGTAGGTCGGTGTAGGTCTTGCACGGCGGGCCCTGGGCCCGCCGCACTCTGCTACTGCTGTTCGTCTGCGCGGGCAAGGCGCTCGCGCAAACCCCTGTCCCTGTGAGCGTAGAGATTGAGGCCCTTGAGTACATTGAGGGCTTCGAAGATTTGGTTGTCGCGATCCATCCAGTCTTCCCGTTCTTCCTGTTCTCTCGAGCGGTCTTCAGAAGTCCGGTCGGCACCACCGTTACCGTTGTCCAGATGCCCTGCCAAATCCGCTTCAGTGGGTCTGGGAGAGTCGTCCAAGCGGGTGACTTTCACCCGCTCTACCACGATATCCGGTGTGATGCCCTGGGCCTGGATTGAGCGGCCATTGGGGGTGAAGTAGAGCGCGGTTGTCAGCTTGATGGCGCGCTCATTATTGATAGGGATTACCGTTTGTACCGATCCCTTGCCGAAGCTGTCGGTGCCCATCACCACTGCGCGGCGGTGGTCCTGCAGGGCGCCGGCGACAATTTCCGCTGCAGAGGCGGAGCCCGCGTTGATTAATACAACCAGCGGAGCGCCTTCGGTTAAATCGCCCGGCTCGGCGGAATAGCTCAGGTTGGCGGCTTCATTGCGACCTTCGGTGTAGACCACCAGGCCCTCTTCCAAAAATGCATCCGCTACTTCCACCGAGGATTGCAGCACGCCACCGGGGTTGTTGCGCAGGTCGATAACCAGCCCTTTCAGTGCGCCTTTCTTCTGCAACTTGATCAGCTCGTCGGCCACATCGGCGCCGGTGTCCAGCTGGAACTGGCTGATGCGCAGATAACCGTAGCCATCGTCGAGGACTTTGCTGCGCACACTGCGCACGCGCACGGTGTCCCGCTTGAGAGTGACATCGAAAGGTTCTTTAAAACCTTTGCGAGCGATGGTCAGGGTGACACTGCTTCCTTTGGGCCCGCGCATCCACTCCACCGCTTCATCCAGGCTCACGCCCTTCATGGATTTGCCCGACAGGCGCAGTATGACATCGCCGGCCTTGAGGCCAGCGCGGGAGGCGGGGGTGTCGTCCATGGGGGTGACGACGGTGATATGGTCGTTTTCGATGCCCACCTCGATCCCGAGGCCGGCAAACTCACCGGTGGTGTTGGCTTGTAAATCGTCAAAGGATCGGCGATCGAGGTAGGAGGAGTGGGGGTCTAGGCCCTGCAGCATGCCCTTGATGGCGTATTCCAATAGGGTGCGGTCGTCCACTTCCTCGATATAGCCCTGGCGAATTTGCTCGAAAACTTTGGCAAAGCTGCGCAGATCTTCCAGCGGCAGGCGGGCTTCAGTGTCTGTAGCCACCTGGGAATGGCTATCGCCGTCGGTCAAACCCATTAAAGGCAGGGCTGTCAGAGCGGCTGCGCCGATCAAGGTTGTCAGCGCCTTGGGGATAAACATGTTGTTGTGACCTCTGCCTTATTTCTTCGCTGCTTTGCGAAAGTGTAGACCGCAGAGATTGGCAGGGATTCTAAGCGGACGCCAAATTCTACAGTGTCACGATCTTAGTCGTCATAAGCCCAGGGGTCTTACACCTGGGTTGGCTCCCGCTCTTATTCTCTTTTGGCGATAAAAAAGCCGATACTCCGCAGCTTTTCGTCGTGGTGCTTTCTCATTTAATTAGCACAGCGGCCGGAGTCGTGAGATGAAGTGGGGAGCATTAGGCGGGTGTGTAATCCCGATCGCTGTGATTTGCGAGGGGGCTCTATAACGGGTGCGTGGAAAATGCCCGGGATTTTACGCCTCGTATTATGCCCTCTGTGCCAGCTCCGATCAGGAGCGGCACCAAACTGTAGGGTCCTGCGCTTTACCCCGGTGGCGAATTTCGAAGTAAACACCGCTATGGCTGAGTCCACCGCTATTGCCAACCCGAGCGATGGTGTCACCACTTTCCACCCACTCGCCAATATTGCGGGTGAGGGACTGGTTGTGGGCGTAGAGACTCATGTACTCCTCTCCATGATCCAGGATAACCAGCATGCCGTGGCCGCGCAGGTAATCGGAGAAAACCACGCGGCCGCGGTGGATTGCCCGCACCGGCTCCCCTTCATTGGCGCGCAAGGTGACACCTTTCCAAGTGATGCCATTGGCGCGGCGCTGTCCATAGGCATTGGCGCGGCGGCCATCAACAGGCCACTGCATCTTGCCCCGCTGGCGCGCAAAGGGCTTTTGCTCGCTGGGGTTTACCAGTGAGGCGATGGCGCGACCTACTTCGTCGACCAATTTTTGTAGGCGTGTGCGATCTCCTTGGAGCTGCTTGAGTTCACCGCTGCCATCGGAGAGCCGCGCCGCAAGTTTATCCAGCGTGTCCTTGCGATTCTGCTGTGCGACGCGCAGTTTGCTCTGGCGTTTCTGCAGCTGCTCTCGCTCCGCTTTCAGGGTCTCGCGCTCGCGCTCAATGGAGGCGGATACGGTTTTCAGTGAGGTGAGGGTTTCAAGGTAAGTGTCTATGATGCGGCTGCGTTCTTGGAGGAAGTAATCGTGGTAGCGGAGATGGCGGGCGACGTTCTGTGGATCTTGCTGGTTGAGCAGGAGCTTGATCTGCTCCTGTCGGCCTAGTCGGTATGCGGCGGCGATCTCCTGCTCGACCCGCCGCTGCATACTTCGTCGCGACTCTTGCAGTTGCTGTTGTTCCTGCTGGAGTTCGTGCAACTTGTCCGAGCGGCTGCGCATATCCTGTTTGATCTTGTCTATGCGCTGGTGCAGCCCGGAAATATCTTTCTCGTTCTCTTCCAAATCCTTGAGCAATTGGTCGCGCTGGCCCCGCACCTGATTGAGTTCCTGTTGCAGGGACTCAATGCGTTGCTTGATTTGCGCCAGGCGCGCCTGCTCATCTCCCTCTGCCTGGCTCCAGGCGGGTAGGGAAATCAGTGTGATCAGGAAGAGTACGAGAGTTTTCATCAGTCCATTTTTACCAAACTTTGGCCGGTCATTTCCGTCGGCTGTGGCAGATCCATCAACGCTAACATGGTTGGTGCTACATCCGCCAGACTACCTCCGTCACACATTTGCACATTGCGCTCGCCGATATAAACAAAAGGCACCGGCAGAGTGGAGTGCTGGGTGCTGACCTGGCCGGAGTTGGCGTCGAACATCTCTTCCACATTGCCGTGGTCGGCAGTTATCAGCACTTCGCCGCCGGCAGCCAGAGCGGCGTTTACGACGCGCTCTACACACTGGTCCAGGGCTTCGACGGCTTTTACTGCCGCCTCGAAAACACCGGTATGGCCGACCATATCGCCGTTGGCGTAGTTGCAGATAATGGCGTCGTACTCGCCGCTCTCAATCGCCGCTACCAGTTTGTCAGTGACAATTGGCGCATTCATTTCCGGTTGCAGATCGTAGGTGGCCACATCCGGTGACTTGATCAGTTCGCGGGTTTCGCCGTTGTAGGGCTCTTCGCGGCCGCCGCTGAAGAAGAAGGTAACGTGGGCGTACTTCTCTGTCTCGGCGATGCGCAGCTGGGTTTTGCCCTCTGCAGACAAGTACTCGCCGAGGGAGTTGACCAGGTTTTCTGGCGGGAAGGCACAGCTGGCGTGGATATTGGCAGCATATTCGGTCGTCATGACGAAGTCCGCCAGCTGCGGTTTGGCTTTGCGCTCGAAGCCGCTGAAGTCCTGCTCGGTAAAAGCGCGGGTTAACTGGCGCGCGCGATCCGGGCGGAAATTCATAAAGATAAGGGCATCGCCGTCTTGGATAGGAGCGGGCTCGCCAATCACCGTTGGCGCGACAAACTCATCGTTTTCACCGCGCTCATAGGCCGAGGCCAGTCCTGCCAGGGCGTCACTGGCACTGTGCTCTGCTGTACCCAGGGTCAGCATGTCGTAAACGGACTCGGTGCGCTCCCAGCGCTGGTCGCGATCCATGGCGAAGTAGCGCCCGGCCAGGGTAGCCATATGGGCATTGCCGACGGAGTCACACACCTGCATCAGGCGCGCCAGGGAGGGTTCGGCACTGCGCGGTGGGGTGTCGCGGCCATCGAGAAATGCGTGTACATAAATAGCGCGGGCGCCGCGCTGTGCCGCCAGGGTTATCATGGCGACAATATGATCTTCGTGGCTGTGTACGCCGCCTTCGGACAGGAGTCCCATAATATGGACGGCGCCGTTGTTGGCGATAGCCTTATCGACCGCAGTGGTGTAAGCGGTATTGCGGAAGAAGTCGCCGTCCTGAATGGCTTTGTTGATCCGGGTGAAGTTCTGGTAGACCACTCGACCGGCGCCCAGTGTCATATGGCCGACTTCCGAGTTGCCCATTTGTCCATCGGGCAGGCCCACCGCCATCCCGGATGTCTGGATCAGGGTTTTTGGGCGGGTTGCCCAGATATTGTCCCAAACCGGAGACTTGGCTGCGTGAATCGCATTGTGCTTGGGATTGTCGCTGTGGCCGAAGCCGTCCAGAATCAGCAGGACCAGGGGGCGTTTTTGCGGGGCTTGCGTAGCGGCCATAGCGACAGTATTCCTCTTCCAAGGGTTAAATTGCGGACGCGGATTTTAACCTGTGGGGCTGGTATTTCACCATGTTATTTAGCTTAAGCCGGATTACAAAGAGGCTGGGGCGGAGGGATTTGGTTGATTAGAATTTCGCCATGATCGTGTATACTCCCGCCGGCATTGGGCGCCGTAGTGCCCTATTGATTACCACTTGAGGATTTTGGGGGCGAAGTGGATTTTCTCGACTTTTTAGCTGAGCAGTGGCTGTTGGTCGGCCTGCTTGTGGCATTGCTTTACGCATTTGTTTTGACTGAGCGATTCAAGTCTGGCGAGCCGGCATCACTTCATGAAGTGACCAAGCTGATCAATAGCGACGGGGCCAAGGTGCTGGATATTCGCGATCGCAGCGAGTTCACTGCCGGTCATATTGTCGACTCCCTGCATATTCCCCACGGGGATGTGGCTGAGCGCATTGCCGAGCTGGAACCGTTTAAAGATAAGACCATTATTGTCGCTGACAAGATGGGGCAGCACGCAGGTCCGGTGGGGCGCATGCTGAAACAGAAAGGTTTCCAAGTGCGTCGCCTGCAGGGCGGAATGAGCGAGTGGGCTAACCAGAACCTGCCTGTCGTTAAAGGCAAAGGTTAACCTGAAGTATAAGTTTGACGGAGTTTTGTCATGCAGAATGTTGTCATTTATACCACCCGTTTCTGCCCCTACTGTATTCGCGCCAAGCAGCTACTGGATAGCAAGGGTGTCGCTTATCGCGAAATCCCTGTGGACAATAATCCCGGCTTGCGCGCAGAAATGGCTGACAAGGCGGGGCGCCGCTCGGTGCCGCAGATTTGGATTGGCGATAAGCATGTAGGTGGTTGCGACGACCTGATGGCGTTGGAGCGCGGTGGCCGACTCGACAAATTGCTGAAAGCAGCGGGATAAGCGGAAAACTGACGCGGCCGCCAACATGCGGTCCCCAATTTTTGCTATTTATCCGGTCTGGGCCTTGAAACGTTTTATCGAGGCCCCAACTGTTGAGTTATTACCGGAGTCTTTCTCACGGAAGGCATCAATAAACTTTTTATAATGAACAGGCTGTAACATGGCTGAAGAATTAAATGGCGCAGCGGCAAACGCAGAGGCTCCACAAGTACAATTTGCGATGCAACGCATCTACCTGAAAGACCTCTCCTTCGAAACCCCGATGGGTGCCGAGGTCTTCAAAAAGCAGTGGAAGCCCCAGGTTAATCAGGAGCTGAACACCAAGACCGCGAAGATCGAAGACGATCTGTACGAAGTGGCTCTGACCCTGACTATCACCGTAAAACTGGAAGAAGACACCGCTTTCCTGGTAGAAGTAAAACAAGCTGGCCTGTTCGGTATCAAAGGCCTTGAAGGTCAACAGCTGGCCCAGGCCCTGAATACTGCCTGCCCGCAAATTCTGTTCCCCTACGCTCGCGAAGTGATCGATAACGCTGTAGTTAAAGGTTCTTTCCCGGCACTGATGTTGCCGCCGGTGAACTTCGACGCTCTGTTCGCTGCTGCCCTCGATAAGGCACAGAAAGAAGCAGAGGGCGCTCAAGCGAACGCTTAATTCGCTTTAGCCCAGCTGGCACGATAAAAAGGTCCCTTAGCGGGGCCTTTTTTTATATCTGTAATCTCCCCGGGGATAGCGTCCATTTTACTGACTATCCCTCCGCAACCGCAGCACAAACCTGGAGCCGCTTATGCAGTGGGATCTGCCAAACCCATTTATCACCACAGTGACGGTTGGCGCCGAACATGTGGATGGTCTGAGTCATGCCAACAATGCGGAATATGTGCGCTGGTGTGAGGCTACCGCCTGGGCGCACAGCGCAGCCCTGGGTCTGGATGTCACGAATTATCAGCAGCTTGACCGGGGAATGGCAATTCGTCATGGCGAGTATGACTATATACTGGCGGCCAGAGAGGGGGAGGAATTGCTGTTTGGCACCTGGCTCACTGAGGTGGACGGGCGTCTGAATATGACTCGCCGCTTTCAGGTGTTTCGCGCCGCCGATAAGACATTGGTATTGCGGGCCGAATGGCGGATGGTGTGCATTGAGCTTTCCACTGGCAAGCCAAAACGTATGCCGGCGATCTTCAAGGAAATTTACAGTCCGGCAGTGACTGCCCCGGAGGCTGAAAAAAATGAGTGAAGAGTTTGTATCCCTGACCAACAATTCAGGGGCGCTTAAGGACAAGACCATCTTTATCACTGGTGCCAGTCGCGGCATCGGCCGGGCGATTGCCCTCAAATGCGCGGCGGATGGTGCCAATATCGTGATTGCCGCTAAGTCAGCAGAACCACATCCCAAGCTCCCGGGAACCATCTTCTCGGTGGCGGAGGAAGTGGAGAAAGCCGGCGGCAATGCCCTGGCCCTGCAGGTGGATGTGCGCGATGAGCAGCGAGTAGAGCAGGCTATGTTGGAGGCTGCCGAAAAATTTGGCGGCATCGACGCTGTGATTAATAATGCGGGCGCGATCAACCTGACCAATGTTGAGTCGACACCACCCAAGCGCTACGACCTGATGCAGAGTATCAACAGTCGCGCGGTGTATCTCACCGCCCACTTGGCGACTCCCTACCTGAAAAAAGCTGACAACGCCCATATCCTCAGCCTGTGCCCACCGCTGAATATCCAGCCCAAGTGGTTGGGGCCCTTCGCTCCTTACGCCCTGTCAAAGTTTGGTATGACCATTCTCAGCCTGGGTTTGGCGGAAGAGCTGCGTGAGGCGGGGATCAGCGTGAACACCTTGTGGCCGCGCACGCTGGTGGCCACCGCTGCGATTGAGTTTGCGGTGGGTAGTCGCGATATGTTTGAGCAGAGCCGCAAGCCCTCGATTATGGCCGATGCGGCCTACGAGATACTGACGACTAAAGATGTCGCCTTGAGCGGTCGCCAGCTAATCGATGAAGAGCTGTTGGCAGAGCGCGGTGTGAAGGATTTCACCGGTTATGCCCACAATCCAGCCAATGCAGACAATTTAACCAAGGATTTATTTCTCGACTGACGCTGGCAGGGGGTATTTGTGAGCAGCGACAGCAAATTATTTAAAGACGCTCTCGGTGAAATGGGAGACGTTAAACCGCTGGCGCAGGAGCGCCGCGTCAATTTGCGCAAGGAGCCGAAGCAATCTGAGTCTATGTTGCGGGAGCGCCGCGCCGCTGCCACGCGCCTGACAGAGCGGGAAATGAACCCCCTGTCCGGTGAATATATTGATCTGGTAGAGCCATGGGATCCGTTGGAATTCAAGCGCGATGGTGTGCAAAACGGGGTCTATCGCAATTTGCGCCTGGGCAAATACAGCATAGATGCGCGCCTAGATTTACATCGCCACTCTGTGGAGATGGCGCGCAGGGCCGTGATGGAATTTATCCGTGATTGTGTTGAAGCGGATGTGCGCTGTGCCCTGATTACCCACGGTAAGGGTGAGGGGCGTAAGCAGCCGGCGTTATTGAAAAGCTGTATCAATCACTGGTTGCCGCAGCTGCATGAAGTATTGGCTTTTCACAGTGCGCAACCCCAACACGGGGGCTTGGGAGCGACTTATCTGCTGCTGAGAAAGAGTGAACGCAAGCGGCAGGAGAATCTGGAGATACATCAAAAACGCCGTTAAGGTTCTTTTGTAACTTTTCTGTCACTTATGCAAATTAAGATGCGCCGCTGAGGCTTTCCCCTCAAGAGTGCTTTTTTAGACTCCTAAAGCTCATCTTTTTGATTCTTCTTGATTGTCATTCTGGCGACCCAATGGGTCGCCTTTTTTATAGGGTTGGGCCTGGCGATAGCTGCGGTCTACTTGTTCAAACTCAATATAGGCACTGCCATCGGTATTGCTGATCATCATCTTGTTACCCACAATAACAATCAAATCAGACTTTCTCAGGGCATTGAGGTAATCGATCTCCAGTTCATCGCTGGGGTGTGCTCCCCCCATGCGCGCAATAGCGGGAATCCGCTCCCAGGTGAAAGCACCGCTGCTAGTGAGAGAAAATCGCCCCAGGTACGGATTGGTGCCACTGTTGCCCCTAACATAACCAAATTGATCGCATTTGAAAAAGGGTCTATCCCGCCAAAACCTGCTCCAGCTCAGGGTTGAGTCATAAGTGCGCCCGGAGTAATACAAGCTCGATAGCACCCACTCGTGCTCACAGGCAGACCAAGCTGATCGTTGGAGTTGGGGAATAGGGGGATTGGGGGTGCTGCAGCCTGCAAGCACCAGGTTGCATACGATAATACTCAGTAGTAAGTAAAAAGCACGACGTGGCATGATGTCGTTCTCATTGATTTTGCGACATTTAACCTAAAAATTTACAGGTCTTCTGTGGCGGCGTTCAAGGTCCGGCCTTTACGTATTCTATATAGATATCACCGGAGGGGTCACGAAGTATCAAACGATTCCCGCGCGATTTGGTAAATGCCTGGCGAGTGGCGGCGAGGGCACCGAGGTAGGCATGCTCTTGCCGCAGCAAGGGTTCGGGGCCGCCCATCTTGGTAGAGACAAAGCTGGAGGTATCCCAAAGTAACTGCCCGTTATCGGTTACCTGCACCTCTCCCCGATAGGTGTTTATGCCACTCCTCCCCATGACATTGCCTTGGAGATTGCACACAAAGGTAAAGTCCGCAGGCCTCTGGATGTCGACCACCCCACCATTGACGCGCAGGCGCACCAGCTGCCACTTCTTACCACAGACTGCTCCCATACTGCCTGAGGATTGAACAACTTGGGCTTCTTCTATTCGGTTTGTTAGACATCCGCCGACAACTAATAGGGCTCCCAGAAGCCATATTTGTACCAACCTACTCATCGACGAATAACTCCCAAACACAAACCCTTCTCCAGCCCACACCCAAGCCAGCCACTTTTCGGCTTTCACAAAAGCTTAGTTGTTGGCTGCCGTGACGAGACGACAGCAGTGACAAGCTATGCTTGCACTGATGTAAAAAAATAGTATTTGGCCATCGATTAAAGGACGGTCGTCGATATGATCAGGCGCACCAAAATTGTTGCCACCCTGGGTCCAGCTACCGATAAAGAAGAAACACTTCGGCAATTAATCAAGGCCGGTGTGGATATGGTTCGCCTGAATTTCTCTCACGGAAAAATCGATGATCACCGGCGCCGGGCAAAATTTGTCCGTGATGAAGCCGAGCGTCAGTGCAGACATATTGCCCTGCTGGGAGATTTGCAGGGGCCAAAAATTCGTGTCGGAAAATTCACTGATGGGCGTATATATCTACGCAAAGGTGAAGAATTTATTTTGGACCCGGATTGGGATAAAGAAAGTGGCAGCCCTGAAGGTGTCTGGGTTGATTATGAAGCACTCGCAGAAGATTGTAATGAGGGAGACTGCCTGTTACTGGATGACGGCCGATTGAGTTTGCGCATTAAAAAAATTATTGGTCTGTCGTTAAAAACTGAAGTTGAAAATGGTGGCTGGCTATCTGATAGAAAGGGAATAAATAAGCAGGGAGGTGGCCTTACTGCGCCGGCACTGACAGAAAAAGACCATCGGGATATCAAAGTTGCCGCCGAGTTACAGGTAGATTATTTAGCCGTTTCTTTCCCTCGCGATGCTCGCGATATTCACAAAGCGAGAAAGTTACTCAGAGAGGCGGGTGGCACCGCACATATTATTGCAAAAATTGAAAGGGCTGAAGCGGTATCCAATGATGCTCGACTTGAGAAGCTTATCTTGGCCAGTGATGCCATTATGGTAGCGCGCGGTGATCTCGCCGTGGAGATTGGTGATGCAGAATTAATGGGAGTACAAAAACATTTAATCAGCTATGCCCGCTATCTCAATCGGGTAGTTATTACTGCGACACAAATGATGGAGTCGATGATTTCGAGTCCGGTACCTACTCGAGCAGAAGTCTGCGATGTGGCCAATGCAGTACTGGATGGTACTGATGCGGTAATGTTATCTGCTGAGACAGCGGCAGGTGAATATCCTACTGAAACCGTTAAGCATATGGCTGAAGTGATTCTTGGGGCAGAAAAACACCGTAAAATTTATTCCACGCCGGAAAGCCTTCGCGGCGATTACCCTGCGGGTGATGCGTGTATCGCCATGGCCGCCATGATCATAGCGAATCATTGCCGAGAAATTAAAGCCATTATTTGCCAGACCGAAACTGGAAATACTGCGTTATTGATGTCGAGAGTATGTGCATTAATTCCTATCTACGCTTTTTGTCGGCACCAAAAGTGCTGCAATCGTGTAGCCCTCTACAGCGGCGTTGACCCCGTATTAATGGATGTCTCCAATATGGACGGCCCGCGGCGAGATCAAAAAGCAATTTCTTATTTGCTGGATCAGGAACTGCTAATTTCCGGGGACTTCGTGTTGATATCCCGGGGCTATCAACAGGATATTGGTGGTCACACCGATACCCTGCGTATTGTCCGCGTGCCCTGATACAAATGATTAAATTACAAATTCTCACAGTGTAAATAACTTACCCCGCACGAACACATCTAACCAGTACCTTGGTCTCCAATTCCTGCTCAACACAGCGAAACTTCTGACCGTCAAGGGTTAATGACTTTGGGCTTCCCTGGGGCGCGGTTGTCGAACAACCGGCAACTCCTGTCGCCAGGGCCACGGCAAGCAGAATAAGTAGTATTTTCTGCACCGCAGTTACCTCTTTGAGTAGTGTGAGTGACGCATTCCCGAATAACTTGTTTATTCAGGGTAGAGGTAATAGCCGTCATTGAGATGTATAGCGCGCCAATTTGTTAAAAGTGGCGACAGTGATATTGGAGGGAGAAGGCTAATTAAACGGACGGTTGTATTGAGGTTGGCGATTAACTAACCCCGCTGCGTCTTTTGATGGTTTGCTACAGCGGGGTTAGTTACCTAATAAAGCTTGGAGTTAGCGTCTACCGCGATGGTGTCCACCGCGAACACGATAGTGGCCTCTATGGCCCCGGTAGCCGCGATAACCGCCGCGGTGATAACTTCTATAGCCTCGGTGATGGGCCCGGTAGCGGGCGTGGGGTGACCGAGGATAATAGAAACGGTTGTAGTAGGGCATTCCGCGATAGTAATAGCGAGCCCGGTAGCGAGGGTGGCCGCGGAATGATGCGGATCGGTAACTGGCGTAGCCACCGCGGTAATAATAGGTATTCACCGGAGTGAAACCAACGGTTTGGTAAACCGGTGTCCTGTAGGAAGTTAAATAGACATTACTCGAAGCGTAATAGTTGGGCGTGGCATAGGGATAAGCGTAGGAGGAGGTGTAAGCGACTTGCCCTCCACTTGGGCCACCGTAACTGGTGTAGGTGGTGTAGTAACCATCGGTGGCACAGGCACCCAGGGCTAGGGCTGTGCACACCGTGGCGGTGAGAATCACCGTTTTTACAGCTCTATTCATAGTGCTTTCTCCGGTAAGTGGAATTTCCCCCCGGAGAGGCCCGGCAGGGGCCAAGCCCCTAGGCGCGCCAACTAGGCGAGCACAGAATCTCAGACTTAGTAAGGTCTTGCGCGCGGCGGTGGATCGACAATTTGATACTGGGTATTTACAACCGCAGGCGGTCTCAGGCGATAAAAGTTGCCGTCCCAGTAGAAGTTACAGTGCTGCATATTGTGACAGGTGCCATCCGGGTGGCAGTGGGCATAGCGGCCACGCAGGTTATAATACGTCTTGTTGTAATAAGGGCTGTATCCGTAATAACTGGCGGAACAATCGTTGCCTCCGCAGGGATAGCCGGATGTTCCATTACAGGCCGATAGAGCCAGTCCTGCTGCGATGGCGAGCACACAACCTGAGCCTCGCAGCAATCTAGTGGGCAGTGGTTTCATCAAGACCTCCACACCTATTGGCGGGTAACACTTCTACATTCAGCCTAGCATTTTTGTCGCGTGAATCATCACGGGGCAGAGTAAATGTTCTAGCAAAGCTGAATACCGAGGCAGGTCTGTATTGGTTGATGGAAACTCTTCAGTTTCGATTTGATAGACCCACTTGTTCGGAGTCAAAAAAGGTAAGGTCGGCAGGCGGGTGAAACCACTAAAAATTCGCACATTGTGAGAAAAATGGTTCTCTCGCAATGCGCGAATCAAGCCATGAAGGTTTTTTAACCTAGTGACTGCTGGGCAGGAGGTTGGGGTTTATTGACTCTAAGTAGGCGCCGCTGCTCAGCAACTGCTTTGCCTCTTCAATATCCGGGGCAAAGTAGCGGTCCTTGTCATAGAAAGGTACTCGGGCGCGAAGTTTTGCCTTGGCGGCCTCCAGTTTTTCCGTGGATTTTAACGGCGCGCGGAAATCCAGTCCCTGACAGGCAGCGAGTAGCTCCACCGCCAGGATGCCACAGGTATTGTCGGCCATATCCCGCAGGCGACGGCCGGCAAAGGTGGCCATGGATACATGGTCTTCCTGGTTGGCGGAGGTGGGCAGTGAGTCCACGCAGGCTGGGTGCGCCATGGATTTGTTCTCACTGGCAAGCGCCGCTGAGGTGACCTGGGCGATCATAAAGCCGGAGTTCACCCCGCCATTTTCCACCAGGAAGGGAGGCAGGCCGGATAGGTTGCTGTCGATCAACAGCGCCATGCGACGCTCGGACAGGGAGCCGATTTCTGCCAATGCCAGCGCCAGGTTGTCGGCGACCATAGCAACAGGCTCCGCGTGGAAGTTACCGCCGGAAATAATGTCGGAGTTATCCGGATTTTCCTCGTCGGTAAATACCAGCGGGTTATCGGAAACACCATTTGACTCGGCCAACAATACTTCGGCAGCGAAGCGCATCTGCTGCAGACAGGCACCCATTACCTGGGGCTGACAGCGCAGGGAGTAGGGGTCCTGCACTTTTTCGCAGAACTGGTGGGAATCACCGATCTGGCTGGTTTCACCGAGCAGGTCCCGATAAATTGCTGCTACGTCGCGCTGAGCCTGTTGGCCGCGGGCGTTGTGAATACGATCATCGAAAGGGCGGCGTGAGCCCTTGGCGGCTTCCAGAGTAATGGCACCGGTTACCAGGGCGCCGGCGAACAGGTCTTCACTGGCGAACAGGCCGAGCAGGGCAAAGGCGGTAGAAGCCTGGGTGCCATTTAGCAGGGCGAGCCCCTCTTTGGGAGCCAGGGTAATGGGCTCTAGCCCCGCAGCTTTGAGGCCTTCGTGAGCACTCTTGCGCTCGCCCTTGATAAATACTTCCCCTTCACCGAGAAGTACCACGCTCATATGAGCCAGCGGCGCCAAATCGCCAGAAGCGCCGACAGAACCCTTCTCAGGAATAGCGGGGTAGACACCGGCATTGACCAGTTGCATTAAAGCTTCGATAACCTGCGGGCGCACGCCGGAGAAGCCGCGCGCAAGCGAGTTGATTTTCAACACCATCAGCAGACGCACGGTGGCTTCACTCATAAAGTTGCCGGTACCGGCGGCATGGCTCAGTACGATAGCGCGTTGCAGGTTTTCCAGGTCGTGCTTTTCAATACGGGTGTTGGCCAATAAACCAAAACCGGTATTAATTCCGTATACCGTGCGCCCTTCGGTAATAACTTGGGCAACAGTGTGGGCAGAGGCTTCAATAGCGGGGTAGGCGCTTTTCGCCAGGGACAGCTGCACCGACTCGCGGGCTACGCGGCGCAGTTGCGCAAGGCTCAATTGACCGGGATCGATTTCCAATTGATACATAAATTCATTCACCAAAAAATATTTACTGCTTAGCAGGCTGTTGAAAAACAGCCTGCGCGGGCGGTGCGAAAGCGCCTGCCGCAAAATCAAGCACTGCAATTGCTTGATTTGAGTGCCCATCTTTGTGTACATGTGCCGCAAAGATGGCTTGAAAAAGTCGCTTGTTGGCTTTTTCAACACCCTGTTAGGCGCCGGCGGCGCAGCCCGATAAAAATTATTCGGGCTGTAAAAGATTTCCGCCGGCGGTATTTTTATTGCGGTAAAAAATCAGTCGTTCAGCATGGGCAGGTCCAAGCCCTGCTCTTTTGCACATTTTTTTGCGATCTCGTAACCGGCATCGGCGTGGCGCATTACGCCGGTGGCGGGATCATTCCAGAGAACCCGTTCGATACGTTTGCGCGCAGCTTCGGTACCGTCACAGACAATGACCACACCAGAGTGCTGGGAGAAGCCCATGCCTACGCCACCACCGTGATGCAGGGATACCCAGGTAGCGCCGGAGGCAGTGTTCAGCAGGGCATTCATCAGCGGCCAGTCGGAGACAGCGTCGGAACCATCTATCATGGCTTCAGTTTCGCGGTTGGGGCTGGCTACAGAGCCGCTGTCGAGGTGGTCGCGGCCGATCACTACCGGTGCTTCCAATTCACCGTTGGCTACCATTTCGTTAAATGCCAGTGCCAGACGCGCGCGATCTTTCAGGCCCACCCAGCAGATACGTGCGGGCAGTCCCTGGAAGTGAATCCGCTCGCGGGCCATATCGAGCCAGTTGTGCAGCTGCGGATTGTCGGGAATCAGTTCCTTAACCTTGGCATCGGTCTTGTAGATATCTTCCGGGTTGCCGGACAGGGCCGCCCAGCGGAAAGGACCGACACCTTCGCAGAACAGAGGGCGAATATAAGCGGGTACAAAGCCGGGGAAATCGAAGGCATTTTCCACACCTTCCTCGAGAGCCATCTGACGAATATTGTTGCCGTAGTCGAGGGTTGCGGCTCCGCGCTTTTGCAGCTCCAGCATGGCTTCAACCTGGACCGCCATAGACTGTTTGGCTGCCTTTACTACTGCGGCTTCATCTTTCTTGCGCATCTCCGCAGCGTATTCCATGGTCCAGCCCTGGGGCAGGTAGCCATTTAAAGGATCGTGAGCGGAAGTCTGGTCGGTAACCGAATCTGGCAGAATATTGCGTTTTACAATTTCCGGGAAAATATCTGCTGCGTTGCCCAGCAGGCCAACGGAAATGGCTTCGCCTTTTTCCATTGCGGCTTCAATCATTTGCAGGGCTTCGTCGAGGCTGGTGGCTTTTTTGTCTACATAGCCAGTGCGCAGACGGAAATCGATACGGGTTTCGTCGCACTCTACTGCGATCATGCTGAAACCGGCCATGGTCGCCGCCAGTGGCTGAGCGCCACCCATGCCGCCGAGGCCACCGGTAAGAATCCATTTGCCTTTCGCTTCGCCATTAAAGTGTTTGCGTGCGACGGCGGCAAAGGTTTCATAGGTACCCTGGACGATGCCTTGGGAGCCGATATAAATCCAAGAGCCGGCAGTCATCTGGCCGTACATGGCCAGGCCTTTTTTATCCAGCTCGTTAAAGTGTTCCCAGTTGGCCCAGTGGGGTACCAGGTTGGAGTTGGCAATTAATACCCGGGGTGCATCGGCGTGGGTTTTAAAGACTCCGACAGGCTTGCCGGACTGCACCAGCAGGGTTTCGTCGTCTTCCAGGCGCTTCAGCACTTCGACAATCTTGTCGTAGCACTCCCAATCCCGCGCGGCGCGGCCGATACCACCGTACACCACCAGGTCCTCCGGGCGTTCAGCTACCTCGGCGTCCAGGTTGTTCATCAACATGCGCAGGGGAGCTTCGGTGAGCCAGCTTTTGGCATTGAGCTCACTGCCGCGAGGCGCGCGGATTTTGCGGCTGGGATCGTGGCGTTTGTCGGTAGACATAGCTTCCTCGTCAATTTTTCTCGTAAAAAAATTCACACGTCCCGGATTTGATTGTTTCTTTTCCCAGGGCGCGCGGGATAAATCAATAACTAGAATCTCAGTTGTGCACCGAGGCGGTATCGATTGCCTGGGTGAACCAGGCGCGCGAAGCTCACGGTGCCGGCACTGCATTTAGTGCGCCGCCAAACCTGGAGGCACGCATCTCCGGGGGCAATTTCCAGAGCGTGGGCGATAGCGGCTTCCGCAGCTATGGCCTCGACGGTTGTATCGGCCTCGGTCAGTGGTGCGACTTTGGAAAGATAGGCGTTGGGGGTGGTGTGGGCGAAGTCCTGGTCCAGGTAATCCGGAGCCAGGGCTGGATTGGTAAATCGCTCTTCCCACTGCACCGGCAAACCGTTGTCACAGTGCACAATAATGGAGTGAAACACTTTTGCCTGTTCGGGCACTTCCAGTGCCAGGGCTACATCGGCGCTGGCGACACAGGGTTGAGCCAACAGGATGCGGTTGCTGTAACTGTGCCCTCGCGCCGAGATCTCGTCGGCGATATTGCGCACTTCCAACAGTGAGCTGGCGGGCACCGGCTCGGCGACAAAAGTACCCAGCCCCTGGGAGCGCATCAGAACGCGCTCATCGGTTAGCTCGGTGAGTGCCCGTCTTGCGGTCATCCGGCTCACACTGAATTGCTGTGCCAGTTGGTTCTCCGAGGGCACCTGGGAATGAACTGGCCACTCGCCGGACTCAATTTGTTGGCGGATATGGCGCTTGATGGCCGCGTATCGGGGTTCACTTGCAGTATTCATAGACTCAGGTACAGTGCTTCCGTGGCTTGTATATTGTTGTATATACAAGAATAGTTACGGCTACTATGGTTTCCCTGCTGCGGGCTGTCAAGTCGAAGAGGGGAGCTGTATCCTGCCCGTTACTGGTTTGTCGGTCATCGGGCCGAGCATCTATGGTTTAAAAGGAAAAGCGTGCCGCTAAAAGCTTATGTCAGAACGCTGTGATTTGCTGATTACCAATTTGAATGCCGCCACAATGGACCCATCCATTGCCGGTGGTTACGGTGTTATCGAGGATGCTGCAATTGCGGTAACCAAAGGTCGGATCGTTTGGATTGGTCCCCGCCGGGATCTGCCCGAGTGCACCCCAGACCGCATTGTTGATGGAGAAGGTCAATGGGCAACTCCGGGCCTGATCGATTGCCACACGCATCTCGTATATGGAGGCCATCGCGCAGGGGAGTTTGCCCGTCGCCTGGGGGGAGAGAGTTACGAAGAAGTGGCTCGCTCTGGCGGGGGTATTATTTCTACCGTGCGGGCGACACGGGGTGCCAGTGCCGAGAACCTGTATAAGTTGGCTGAGCCCCGTCTGCACGCCCTGATGGCCGAAGGCGTTACAACCGTGGAAATTAAATCCGGTTATGGCCTGGACCTGGATACTGAACTAAAGCAATTGCGCACCGCGAGACGCCTGGCGCAACACAACTCAGTGGAAATAGTAACGACCTGTCTGGCAGCTCACGCTCTGCCACCGGAATACGACGGTCGTGCCGATGAATATATCGACCTTATCTGCGAGCAGATATTGCCCGCTGTAGCCCGCGAGCAACTGGCCGATGCCGTGGATATGTTTTGCGAGACGATTGGATTTACTGTCGATCAGTGCCAGAGAGTTATCGATGCAGCGAAAAAACTGGACCTGCCAGTAAAAGTGCACGCCGAGCAGTTGGCGCGTACAGGGGCTACTGAAATGGCGGCAAAGTCCGGGGCATTATCGGTAGATCATATTGAATACATCAGCGATGCGGATGTCCGGGCCATGGCGGAAAGCGGCACCGTGGCCGTCCTCCTGCCGGGTGCTTTTTATACGCTGCACGAAACCCAGGTTCCGCCCATTGAAAAATTACGCGAGGCGGGGGTTTGTATGGCATTGGCTACAGACCTTAATCCCGGGAGTTGTCCAATCGCTTCCCTGCGTTTGATGATGAATATGGGTTGTCAGCTGTTTGGCTTAACTCCGGCAGAAGCTCTCGCAGGTGTTACCCGTGCAGCCGCTCGGGCATTGGGTTTGTGCTGTTCTCGCGGTGTACTGCGCGAAGGGCTGCGAGCAGATATTGTTCTTTGGCCGATGGATACCCCAGATCAACTCGCTTATGAAGTGGGCGCCTTAAAGCCTGCAAGAATTTTCCTGGAGGGGCGCGATGTTACAGCTTGCTGAGATGCAACTGAGAATCGGGTATGTTGATTCTTAGGGTGGATGTACATCGGAATTGAGGATAAGTTGGTGCTAAATGAGCAACAATATTATCAACAATTTTTATAAGGTTTTTGCGCCCATTATTATCTGATATTTGGAATGTTGATCTCTACTTAGCATCTATCGTGGGCTTTATTTTTAGTTTATGAGTGCCGCTTTGTATTTACACTGGGCGGCACTTTTTAAAACTGCTAGCCAATGTCACAGCGTTGGCTGATAAATAGGGCATACTTATAAACTGTAAGCCTCTTTAGATTTACAATCGGAATAAATAAACGGTCCCCTCTTAACATTAATGATCAGGGGGCTGTAACCGATAAATAAGTAATAAGGATTTTTGTATACCTTACATTTTCACAGGAAGTGCATCTTGCCTTTGCAATATCTCTATATCAGTTAATGCACACTAAATTCATTACTCTTCAGCTAGGAGCTCTTGAAAATGAGTAATTCCAGTCTTTCAGGAGCAGTGGTGCTCCCGCAAGAAAATCCTCGTATTTTGGCCTTTGATCTGACCCGAGGCATTGCCGTACTATTTATGATTGCTATTCACGTCTTATATCATTATGGACGAACAGACGTGGCAGACAGTGCTATTGGTGTTGCTATCCAGGTATCTGCGGGAACTCCGGCAGCTTCAGCGTTTATGCTGATTATGGGTATTTTCATTGGCTATAGTTCGAAGCCGAGTCTGAAACAGGATTTGTTTCGTGCTGCTGGTCTTTTTGCAATAGGGTATTTACTTAATTTCGCCCGTGGCACAGTGCCTATGTGGCTTTCTTTACAGTTTGGCCTTGTCACACAAGAGCAACTGGGAGAATACACACCGCTGAGTGAATTTCTTATGGTAGATATTTTCCAGTTTGCTGGCCTTGCGCTTGCTATTTGTGCACTAGTCAGGCACTTCTTGCCTCATCCTATATACTGGCTCGCTGCGGCAGCTATCGTAGCATTCGGCTCCTCACTCGTCTGGGATATCGGCAGTAACTCCGTTGTTATTGACGAAATTTTACAGTTGTTTTTTGGCAATAAGCGCGAAGGGGTAATGTTCCCGTTATTTTCCTGGCTTGCCTATCCCCTCGCAGGCATGGCAGTTGGCTACTGGTTTAAAAATACAAAAAATATAGATGCATTGTTCTCACGCAGCATATGGATTGGCTTAGCCCTAATGAGCATAGGTGGCCTTCTAATTATGTTGAATACGCAATACTTCTTTGCCGAAAACTTGAGAGGTGGCCCAGGTCTAATTATTCTGCTTATTGGCTATACTTTCCTTTGGCTTTGGATTAGTAATTTTCTCTTAAACAAAGTAAAGAACAGAAAGCTCATTGACGTAATGGTGTTTTGGGGTAAAAACATAACTCCGTTCTATATTGCTCAGTGGTTGATAATTGGATGGGGGTTAATGTTAGTTGGTTCCCAGCAGCTTGGTATGGCCAGTACGTTAACAGCAATGTTTATCGTACTTCTGCTTTCTCATTTTGGGACTCGAGCTTGGGTTAATTTCCGTTCCCATAAAGGGAAAGCTATGGAGCAGCCTGCAGCGTCTGCGGTATAGTACCGACATGCAACACGTGCTGTTGAAAAACGCGGCACGTTAGTGTTGTAGAAGCGCAACTTAAATGCTTCTTTTTCGTGACATATTTTAAGGTACTCGCAGAGGGCATTGCTTGATCGTCTACTTCCAAAAGTATCGGCAGCTCTCGCGTTGGGGCTTTACAGTTCCCACAGCCCACTGTGCGAAGGTTTGCGCGCGCATATTGCGCACGGCCAATGGATATTCCGGTTCAACTTGCCTACAAAGTGGGGGCTTGAAGCCAATAAAGATCTTCCTCGGAGGTATTGATGTTACAGCTTGCTGATATGCAGTTATGGAGTGGTCGCACCGACTCTGAGGATGGACGTGCAGGTGAGCGTTGGCACCAGCGGATTTCTCCTTTGCAATTGGATGACCCTCCCGGCCTGACTATTCTCGGCTTCGCTTCTGATGAGGGTGTGCGTCGAAATAAAGGGCGAATTGGCGCGGCCAAGGGACCGAGAATATTGCGTTTGGCCATGGCGAACTTGCCGGCAACTTTTGATGCGCCCTTATACGATGCGGGTAACGTCAGGGTCGAACGGGAAGACTTGGAGTCTGCCCAATCGCTATTGGGTGCCCGTATCAATGAGTTGCTCGGTGCCGGTCACTTTCCTCTGGTATTGGGAGGCGGCCATGAAATTGCTTTTGGCAGTTATCAGGGGATTGCCCGCTGGATGCGTGAGCATCACCGCGAGAGCAGTCTGGGTATTATCAATTTTGATGCGCATTTGGATTTACGCACACCTGCGCCAAAGGGGTCATCGGGTACGCCATTTTTCCAGATTGCAGAGCAGTGCAGGATAAATGGCCGCGAATTTAATTATCTCTGTGTGGGTGCGGCGGATAACGCCAACACACCTGCTCTCTACCAGAGAGCTGATGAGCTGGGTGCCCAGGTTATTCGGGATCGTGAAATCAGTAGCTGGAATCTGAATACGGTTCAGGCGCGAATCCGCGACTTTATTGAGAAGGTGGATTTTGTCTATCTGACGGTATGTCTGGATGTATTGCCGGCAGCAGTTATGCCAGCGGTGAGTGCCCCCTCTGGCAGGGGGGTTTCCATGGAGTTTCTGGAAGTCTTGCTGGATACCGTTTTGGAATCCAATAAAGTTTGTTTGGCGGATATCGCTGAATTTAATCCCTATTTCGATATTGAGGATCATGGTGCGCGTACCGCGGCCCGCCTGGGATTTCAAATTGCAAATCGTGCGGCCAGAAAAATCCCCTGAGTATTTTTAATAATACAGCGCGGCCACTATGGCTTTGGGGGTCGCGTTAACTTCAGTATTAGAAACCACTATTTTAATCTTTATCTACAGTCGTAAGTGACTGGCAGAGAGCTCCGCTCTTGTAGTTGATATGATCAAAGATCTTGAAATTAATCACTTAAAAACCCTGGAAATACTATTCAGGGTTGAAAGTATCTCCCTTGCAGCAGAGCATCTGCAGGTTTCGCAGCAAGCTGTCAGTTTGCAGCTGAAGAAGATTAGAAAAATAGTTGGGGATGATCTATTTGTGCGCACTGGGCATGGGATGGCTCCCACCAGTTATGCAAAATTTATAGAGCCACAGATTCGACAGGTGCTGACGTTACTCAGTGAGATTCCCGCCCCGGGTTCTCTTGATTCAAGCCAGACTTCCCGGACCCTGGTGATCTCTGCTACAGATTACGCGCAAAAAGTGGTTGTTGCCGAGTTGATCCAAAGGGTCAGGCAATATGCGCCGAAAGTGAAATTTATTGTCACTAATATTGAAAGCGTCTCGCTCACCCAGAAAATGCATCAGGGAGAAATTGACTTAGCTTTCACATCAACGGGGTATGTGCCTGATGGAATTAATACACAGGTGCTCTTTAATGAGTGTTATGTCTGTGTATCGGCTAATCCTATGTATAGTTTAGATGAGTTGGTCCCTATTGATCAGTTGATGCAATCTGATTTTGTGATTACATCGCCAGGGGTTGGAGGCTTGCGCGGTTCAGCCGATCGTTGGCTAGAGGGGCAAGGTCTAAAAAGAGAGATTGTTGTTTCGGCGCCCTCTTTTTATATAGCCCAGGAGTTCTTGAAAAGGACGAATACCCTGGCCTTTATTCCCTCTAGGTTGATGCCTTGTGAGGGCTTGGTGGAAATTACCTTGGACAAGTATCCACCTGGCTACGAAGTTGTAGCCGCTTTTCATCCCCGAGTGGAAAATGATCCATTGGTAAGTTGGATTCTCAATGATCTGCACCAACGGTTTTCTAAGTCAATGGCTTCCTGATTGTATCCGTAACAAGCTTTACTCCATAGCTTTGGCAAAGCTGCCTTTCTACTATGATTTTTTCAAAAGCTAGAAAGCGTACAGGTCTGTTATGAGTATTCTGAATATTAATCCTTCTTCACTTTATGATGGCAGTTCTTCCTGCCTATCCCACGCCCGAGTCGATACCAAAACAGGCTTGGTATTTGTATCGGGTCAGGTGGATTGGGATAGTAATTGTGAAGTTAAAAACATAGGGGTTGGTGCTCAGGCGGAAAGCGCCATGCAAAACTTATTGACAGTATTGGATGAGGCCGGATCGTCGGTAGAGAATCTTTTGCAGTTACGTATCTATGTGCGTGGAGAAGTTAGTGAGCATCTGGGGGAAATAGTCCCCGTGCTATCTAAATATTTGGGTACTACTCGCCCGGCAATCACGGGAGTGGGAGTCACATCCCTGGCGTCGCCAGAGACATTGATAGAAATTGAGGCAGTGGCTAAAACGCTGCTTTAAGTACCTGAATAAAAAAAGCCCCGCATTGCAGGGCTTTTAAGTTTTACTTGAGGTGTTCCCTAAGCTCGGAGCCTGCTTGATCAAGAGCATCCTGCACCGCGGGCACGTCACTCAGGGCATTTAGTAGGCCGTAGTCGTGAATCATGCCGTTATAGCGAACAGCGGTTACGGTCACACCAGCTTCGTTAAGTTTGCGGGCGTAAGCTTCGCCTTCATCTCTCAGCACATCCATCTCAGCAGTCTGCACCAGAGCGGGAGGCAAGCCGACCAACTGGGATTTGCTTGCGCGCAGAGGTGAAGCATAGATCTCGTTGCGCTGTTTGGGGTCGGTAGTGTAGTTATCCCAGAACCACTTCATCATATCCCGTGTCAGGAAGTGATCCTGGGCGAACTGCTTGTAAGAAGCGTTGTTGAAGTTGGCATCGGTAACCGGCCAGAGCAGCAGTTGGAATTGCAGATCCGGTGTTCCTTTCTCTTTCGCCATCAAGGCAACCACGGCTGCCATATTGCCACCGACACTGTTACCGGCCACGGCAAGACGGGAACCGTCGACACCGATCTTTTCGCCATTCTCCGCGACCCACTGGGTAGCCGCATAAGCCTGGTTAATTGCAGTCGGGTACTTGGCCTCTGGAGATGGGGTGTAATCCACATATACCGCAGCGGCGCCGGAGCGTTGAACCAGATCGCGGATCAAGCGTTCGTGGGTTGGGTAGTCACCCAAGACCCAGCCTCCGCCGTGGAAATACATAAAGGCGGGAATCTGGCCCCGGGTGGTTTTCGGTTTAACGATAGTCAGTTCCAGCTTTTCGCCATTAACCCTAATGGTTTTCTTGCTGACTTCGGCGGGCGGCAGTTGCGCACCCTCTTGGGCTCCGACCAGGACGGCGCGGGCAGCTTTTGGTGATAGTTGCTCAATGGGTTTGCCGCCACCTTGCGCCAGTGCTTGAAGGAACCCCTGGGTATTTTGCTCAACACCAGGGGAAATAGAAGCAGACGCAGAAGTCATACCAAGAGTAAAGAAAAGGGGTAGTGCCAGCTTGGAAATTTTTAAGCCATTCATAACGGATACCTTCAACTCTCTACCGGTTGCTTAAGCGGATATGTGCAGGCGCACATCAACATTGCCTCGGGTTGCATTGGAATAAGGGCAAACTTCTTCGTGAGCGGTGTTGGCAATTTTTTCTGCCGTCGCCTGATCCAGGCCAGGAAGATCGATGTAGAGGTCAATATCCAGACCGAACCCCTTACCCTGGGGACCGATTCCAACTTCAGCGCGCACAGTGGTTTCTTCCGGGACTTTTACTTTCTCTTTACCGGCGACAAACTTAAGAGCGCCAATAAAGCAGGCAGAGTAACCCGCAGCAAACAGTTGCTCTGGGTTGGTGCCATCGCCACCGGGGCCGCCAAGCTCTTTGGGAATACTGAGCTTGACGCTTAACTTTCCATCTGATGATTGAGCTTCGCCATCACGGCCGCCACTTGCGGTTGCTACTGCGGTGTAAACTGT
This sequence comes from Microbulbifer maximicatervae (SeqCode), assembly GCF_052467615.1. NCBI lineage: Bacteria > Pseudomonadati > Pseudomonadota > Gammaproteobacteria > Cellvibrionales > Microbulbiferaceae > Microbulbifer > Microbulbifer maximicatervae (SeqCode). The sequence continues at coordinate 4,378,079 of NZ_CP174319.1, read as the reverse complement.
TTGCATTAACCTGTCCTCATTGATGTGTGTTTGTCTGTCAGAAGCCGCCTGGAATGGAGTCCAGTCCTTTTCCCTCTGGATTTATTGAGCTTGGGGTAGTAGTCCGGATTTCTAAGTCAGCTTCTAAACAGCGCGTCAGCTTGGACGCCAGATAAAGTTATTGCGATAACTATTATTGCGATAATTAAATGTTGCTATAAGGACGATAGCTATAACAAATGGAGCCAAAGCGGGGGCCCCGCTAATGGTGGGGCGATAAAAAGAGGGAAAGATTAGGGGTTCGCTAAATATTGGCGAAGCGCCTCTATTTGCGTCTTTAGCGCCCGTGCAGACTGAGGATTCAAGCCACAGGCATTCAGCACCTGAGTGGGAATTGAAGCAGCTTCTTTTTGCATCGACCTACCGGCATCAGTCAGCTCGATAATGACTCGACGCTCGTCCTCCGGGTCTCGGTGCCGGTTGATCAGCTTTTGATTCTCCAGTCGTTTGATAACTGGCGTTAGGGCACCCTTATCCTGGCCGAGCCGCAGACTCAGCTCCGTAGCGGTGATTCCGTCGTCTTCCCAGAGCACCAGCATC
>NZ_CP174319.1:4370000-4372500 GCF_052467615.1 Microbulbifer maximicatervae (SeqCode) | reverse complement strand
GGAGTGAAAGGCTAATCAAGCCGGGAGATAGCTGGTTCTCCTCGAAAGCTATTTAGGTAGCGCCTCGCGTCTCACCCTCGGGGGTAGAGCACTGTTTGGGCTAGGGGGTCATCCCGACTTACCAACCCCATGCAAACTCCGAATACCGAGGAGTGCAATCGCGGGAGACACACGGCGGGTGCTAACGTCCGTCGTGGAAAGGGAAACAACCCAGACCGCCAGCTAAGGTCCCAAATATCAGTTAAGTGGGAAACGATGTGGGAAGGCCCAGACAGCTAGGAGGTTGGCTTAGAAGCAGCCATCCTTTAAAGAAAGCGTAATAGCTCACTAGTCGAGTCGGCCTGCGCGGAAGATATACCGGGGCTCAAACTGATAACCGAAGCTGCGGATGCTCTTAGGAGCATGGTAGAGGAGCGTTGTGTAAGCCGTTGAAGGTGGATCGGGAGGTCTGCTGGAGGTATCACAAGTGCGAATGCTGACATGAGTAACGATAAGGGAGGTGAAAAACCTCCCCGCCGGAAGACCAAGGGTTCCTGTCCAACGCTAATCGGGACAGGGTTAGTCGACCCCTAAGGCGAGGGCGAAAGCCGTAGTCGATGGGAAACAGGTTAATATTCCTGTACTCGCTATTACTGCGACGGAGTGACGGAGAAGGCTAGGCCAGCATGGCGATTGGTTGTCCATGTTTAAGGTTGTAGGCTGGGGACTTAGGCAAATCCGGGTCCCTAAGGCTGAGAACTGATGACGAAGCCCACTTAGTGGGTGAAGTGGTTGATGCCCTGCTTCCAGGAAAAACTTCTAAGCTTCAGGTAATAGTGAATCGTACTCTAAACCGACACAGGTGGTCAGGTAGAGAATACCAAGGCGCTTGAGAGAACTCTGGTGAAGGAACTAGGCAAAATGGTACCGTAACTTCGGGAGAAGGTACGCCGGTTTTGGTGATGGGACTTGCTCCCTAAGCTGAGGCCGGTCGAAGTGACCAGGTGGCTGCGACTGTTTATTAAAAACATAGCACTCTGCAAACTCGTAAGAGGACGTATAGGGTGTGACGCCTGCCCGGTGCCGGAAGGTTAATTGATGGGGTTAGCTTCGGCGAAGCTCTTGATCGAAGCCCCGGTAAACGGCGGCCGTAACTATAACGGTCCTAAGGTAGCGAAATTCCTTGTCGGGTAAGTTCCGACCTGCACGAATGGCGTAACGATGGCCACGCTGTCTCCACCAGAGACTCAGTGAAATTGAAATCGCTGTTAAGATGCAGTGTACCCGCGGCTAGACGGAAAGACCCCGTGAACCTTTACTACAGCTTTGCACTGAACTTTGAGCCTATTTGTGTAGGATAGGTGGGAGGCTTTGAAGCAGCGACGCTAGTTGTTGTGGAGCCGTCCTTGAAATACCACCCTGGTATGTTTGAGGTTCTAACTCTGGTCCGTTATCCGGATCGAGGACAGTGTATGGTGGGTAGTTTGACTGGGGCGGTCTCCTCCCAAAGAGTAACGGAGGAGTACGAAGGTGCACTCAGCATGGTCGGAAATCATGCAATGAGCATAATGGTATAAGTGCGCTTGACTGCGAGACAGACATGTCGAGCAGGTACGAAAGTAGGTCATAGTGATCCGGTGGTTCTGTATGGAAGGGCCATCGCTCAACGGATAAAAGGTACTCCGGGGATAACAGGCTGATACCGCCCAAGAGTTCACATCGACGGCGGTGTTTGGCACCTCGATGTCGGCTCATCACATCCTGGGGCTGAAGCCGGTCCCAAGGGTATGGCTGTTCGCCATTTAAAGTGGTACGCGAGCTGGGTTTAGAACGTCGTGAGACAGTTCGGTCCCTATCTGCCGTGGGCGTTGGAGATTTGAGAAGAGTTGCTCCTAGTACGAGAGGACCGGAGTGAACGAACCTCTGGTGTTCCGGTTGTCACGCCAGTGGCATTGCCGGGTAGCTATGTTCGGACGGGATAACCGCTGAAAGCATCTAAGCGGGAAGCCTCCTTCAAGATAAGATCTCCCTGAGGCCTTGAGCCTCCTGAAGGGCCGTGGAAGACTACCACGTTGATAGGCTGGGTGTGGAAGCGTTGTGAGGCGTTGAGCTAACCAGTACTAATTGCCCGTGCGGCTTGACCATACAACAGAGATGGTTACTAACGACTAGCTAAGCTAGCGGATTGTGAGTTAGAGACATACGATCGCTTGCGGTGTATTACTACAGATTGTTTTACCGACTTATTTGGGGTTATCGCCGGTCAACAACATGACCGAGGCAAACAGCGATAACGCGGCAGGCCAAGCACTTTGCTTATAAGACCAACGCCAACCCAAGCCAGTTTGCCTGACGACAATAGAGTTGTGGAACCACCTGATCCCTTGCCGAACTCAGAAGTGAAACGCAACATCGCCGATGGTAGTGTGGGGCTTCCCCATGTGAGAGTAGGTCATCGTCAGGCTTCTAATCCGAAAGGGCCACCCAACAGGGTGGCCCTTTTTTTATGGCTGAAAAATAT
>NZ_CP174319.1:3242500-4365000 GCF_052467615.1 Microbulbifer maximicatervae (SeqCode) | reverse complement strand
AGGCAAATCCGGGTCCCTAAGGCTGAGAACTGATGACGAAGCCCACTTAGTGGGTGAAGTGGTTGATGCCCTGCTTCCAGGAAAAACTTCTAAGCTTCAGGTAATAGTGAATCGTACTCTAAACCGACACAGGTGGTCAGGTAGAGAATACCAAGGCGCTTGAGAGAACTCTGGTGAAGGAACTAGGCAAAATGGTACCGTAACTTCGGGAGAAGGTACGCCGGTTTTGGTGATGGGACTTGCTCCCTAAGCTGAGGCCGGTCGAAGTGACCAGGTGGCTGCGACTGTTTATTAAAAACATAGCACTCTGCAAACTCGTAAGAGGACGTATAGGGTGTGACGCCTGCCCGGTGCCGGAAGGTTAATTGATGGGGTTAGCTTCGGCGAAGCTCTTGATCGAAGCCCCGGTAAACGGCGGCCGTAACTATAACGGTCCTAAGGTAGCGAAATTCCTTGTCGGGTAAGTTCCGACCTGCACGAATGGCGTAACGATGGCCACGCTGTCTCCACCAGAGACTCAGTGAAATTGAAATCGCTGTTAAGATGCAGTGTACCCGCGGCTAGACGGAAAGACCCCGTGAACCTTTACTACAGCTTTGCACTGAACTTTGAGCCTATTTGTGTAGGATAGGTGGGAGGCTTTGAAGCAGCGACGCTAGTTGTTGTGGAGCCGTCCTTGAAATACCACCCTGGTATGTTTGAGGTTCTAACTCTGGTCCGTTATCCGGATCGAGGACAGTGTATGGTGGGTAGTTTGACTGGGGCGGTCTCCTCCCAAAGAGTAACGGAGGAGTACGAAGGTGCACTCAGCATGGTCGGAAATCATGCAATGAGCATAATGGTATAAGTGCGCTTGACTGCGAGACAGACATGTCGAGCAGGTACGAAAGTAGGTCATAGTGATCCGGTGGTTCTGTATGGAAGGGCCATCGCTCAACGGATAAAAGGTACTCCGGGGATAACAGGCTGATACCGCCCAAGAGTTCACATCGACGGCGGTGTTTGGCACCTCGATGTCGGCTCATCACATCCTGGGGCTGAAGCCGGTCCCAAGGGTATGGCTGTTCGCCATTTAAAGTGGTACGCGAGCTGGGTTTAGAACGTCGTGAGACAGTTCGGTCCCTATCTGCCGTGGGCGTTGGAGATTTGAGAAGAGTTGCTCCTAGTACGAGAGGACCGGAGTGAACGAACCTCTGGTGTTCCGGTTGTCACGCCAGTGGCATTGCCGGGTAGCTATGTTCGGACGGGATAACCGCTGAAAGCATCTAAGCGGGAAGCCTCCTTCAAGATAAGATCTCCCTGAGGCCTTGAGCCTCCTGAAGGGCCGTGGAAGACTACCACGTTGATAGGCTGGGTGTGGAAGCGTTGTGAGGCGTTGAGCTAACCAGTACTAATTGCCCGTGCGGCTTGACCATACAACAGAGATGGTTACTAACGACTAGCTAAGCTAGCGGATTGTGAGTTAGAGACATACGATCGCTTGCGGTGTATTACTACAGATTGTTTTACCGACTTATTTGGGGTTATCGCCGGTCAACAACATGACCGAGGCAAACAGCGATAACGCGGCAGGCCAAGCACTTTGCTTATAAGACCAACGCCAACCCAAGCCAGTTTGCCTGACGACAATAGAGTTGTGGAACCACCTGATCCCTTGCCGAACTCAGAAGTGAAACGCAACATCGCCGATGGTAGTGTGGGGCTTCCCCATGTGAGAGTAGGTCATCGTCAGGCTTCTAATCCGAAAGGGCCACCCAATAGGGTGGCCCTTTTTTTATGGCTGAAAATATTTTAAAAACAAAAAATAAAAAACTAAGAAAAGGGAAGGAAGAAAGGGAAAGCAGGAATTACTTAGTCGAAATTAAATAGAAAAAATAAAATAGTTCTGAAAAACTTTAATGCTCAACTTTCTATTTAAAAAATCAGTCAGTAATTAAAAAAAGAAAAACCTAAAACTACCTGAGCACCTTAAACAGATGCTCTCCTAAAAAGCCTATAAAAATAGGTCTTTACATACCTCCGTAGCACTTATATAAAAAATCATTCAACAAAAATAACTCGCATAAAACTCAGAAAAGTACCCATACCACTCCCGCCAAAAATTATATTTAGCCGGTAAAAATATCGGTGATTTTTTAGTCTCTGCAGTAATCCCCTGTAACCACGGGGCCTGTAGCCCGTTTATTAAAGTTATACACAACTCTATCCAGACTTTCTGTTAGTAACGTTCTGGTCTTACTTTTAGTGGATAACCTGATACTTTTTTCGTTGGTTTTTTAATCGAATTATTTCATTGCACGAAATTAAAGGCTTCCAGACCTCTATCCAAAAGTTATGCACAGTACTATCCAAGAATTCTGTTAGTAACATCCCTGTAATGAAGAAAACATCTAAAGAGTTCTATTTTTACGATCTATTATCCAGTGTTGCAGTGGATAACCAGGACTGACTTTTCAGTTCTAAAAGGCTCGCTGGGGTGTGCTGTTAAGGAAGCATTCTATTAGCGACAAATTCCTCCGAGAGGCTTGCTAATGAGATTTCTACTTTTAATTTCCATGTCATTAGTACTTTTAGCTGCTGGATCGCTAAGGGCGCAGACGTTGGTAGTAGGAAATAAATATGAGGGCACGGTGAGTTTTATTGACCTGGCTTCCGGCCAAGAGGTTAAGAAACCGGAAACTGGAGGTTCGCCCCATGAATTAATAGTGTCGCCGGATAAATCTAAAGTGGTGGTAGTTTCTTACCTTGAAGATGGCTACGTGGGAGAAGAGCTGAATGTATTCGATATCGCGAGCGGTAAGCGCCTGAAAAGAATTGATATCAGTCCACACAAAGGCCCTCACGGTATCGCTTGGCTGGGCGACAGCAATAATGTGATTGTTACGACAGAAGAAACCAGCGATGTGATAAAGGTGGATGTGGCTGAAGGAAAAGTATTGGGCGTTGCCCGTACTGATCAGGTAGGTAGCCATATGCTTGCACTATCACCTGATCTGAAGACCGCCTACGTTACTAGCCGGGGGTCGGATACGTTCAGTGTAATTGATACAGAGACTATGGAGTTGAAATCTACAATACCGGCAGGGGATGGGCCGGAGGCGGTGTGGGTAAGCCCCGATAATAGCGAGCTATGGATAGGGAATAATCAGTCAGAAAATATCTTTATTTTCGATACTGAAACGTTAAAGCAAAAAGAAACGATAGATGTTGGTTTTCTGCCTATCCGAATCAGGTTTCACCCTGATGGCGAAGTGGTAGCTGTAGCAGACTTAAATGGTAATCGTATACTCGTGTATGACGCCAAGACCCGTAAACAGTTACATGAGATTGATGTCGGCAGCGCAGGGGCCAGACAGCCAGCATCGCTATTTTTCTCTCCGGACGGAAAGTTTTTATTTGCCGGTTCTCAGAGAGACGGAAAAGTTGTTGAAATAGATACCGCAACTTGGAAAGTTAAGCGTATATTTAATGCGGGACAAGGGTCAGATGGTATTGAGTGGAGCCCAGTAAATATTCAGCAATAAATATTCCTGAACTCCACTGTTAAAACAATGAATCAGGTAGGAACTGTGTAGATTTTTAAGTCCTGAAATATTCCATCAATCGAATAATAATTTGGAATAGTTTCACTATGCACTCCACCTACGCGTTCTGCTACGGCTATGCTGGCACTGTTTTCAGATAAGCAGTGAATGTTCAACGCTTGAATATCGTGCAGATCTTTCAAGTAGCTAGATATTTTATTTACGATTCGAGTTACGATTCCATTGCCATGGCAGCTTTTACATAACCAATACCCTATTTCTGCATTTTGTTTTTTAAGGTCAATTTCCTTGATACCAAAGATCCCGACTACCTTGTCTGAATAGTGGATCTTGTACCAGGATGCTCCGAAACTATTGCTGAATACTCTGTCGGCAATATATTTTTCTGTGGTTGGGAGGTCGACAACAAGCTTTGCCCAATAGAGATATTTCTCTAGCAGTGGTCTGTTATTTTCAATTAAGGCAAAGATGATTTCTGTGTCACTATCCAAAAGTGGATCGAGTTTGATATCACTGTTTACTACTATAGGATTTTTAGTCATCCTTTTGCCTCTCCATTTTTTAGCGATATTTTTAGTCATTAGCAACCTAACCAACTGGTAGAGTTTTCCTGATTAGGTGAAACAACAGAAAGAGCCTGTGGAAGGTCTCTAGGTTTCCAGCATAAAAGTTACCGGGCCGTCATTGACTAGTGAAACCTGCATATCCGCCGCAAATATTCCAGTGGCCACTGGCGTAAATTGGGCTTTGGAACTTTTAACGAAATAGTTGTAGAGCTCCTCCGCGTATTCTGGTGATGCGCCGCGACTAAAGCTCGGGCGTAAACCTCTATCAGTTTCGGCAACTAGTGTGAACTGACTGACAATCAGGAGCCCACCTCCCGCCTTTTGGAGGTTGAGATTCATACGCCCTTTATCATCGGGAAAAATACGGTAATTCAGGACTTTGTGCAGCAGCTTATCTGCACTATCGGTAGTGTCCTGGGCTTCGATACCTAGCAGCAGGAGGATACCCTTATCTATGGCCCCAACGGCCTCTCCCGCTACATTAACCTGGGCATGGCTTACCCTTTGGATCAATCCTTTCATCTCACTTCTCTCTGCTGCTCTGGAACCGATCGTCTAAATCGCCTAGATTAGCGGACTGTTCCCAGTAGAGAAACCGAGAATAACGGTATGAAGAGACAGCTAGTGGCACTGGTTGCCGGTGCACTTGCTGCGGTGAGTGTTCACGCAGCTGATAGCTATCCGGATAGTAAACCGGGTGCTCAAATTGATGAATATTTTGGTCAAAAGGTGGCTGACCCCTATCGCTGGATGGAAAAAATGTCCAGTGATGAGGTAAAGAGTTGGGTGGCCAAACAGAATGACCATTCATTACCGCGTTTGAAGGAGCTGCCCGGGTGGCAGAAAATCAATGACCGGCTTGCAGAACTATGGCGCTACGAGCGCTACGGTGTTCCGTACAAGAAGGGCGATAGCTATTACTACAGCTACAACACCGGTGATTGGGATCAGAATGTTTTCTATAAGGCCTCTAGCCTGTCTGCTGAGGGCGATACGGTTTTAGATCCACGCACCCTAAGTGAAGATGGCACTATTGCTGCCAAGCGCCTCAAAGTCAGTCCAAAGGGCCGCTATCTGGCTTACGGTATCTCGGATGGTGGCACTGACTGGACCGACTATCGTATTCGCGACCTAAAGACAGGCAAGGATCTGAAGGAACAACTGACTGGTATCAAGTTTAGTGATGCCAGTTGGGCGCCGGATGAGTCCGGTTTTTACTATAGCCGGTACCCGTTTAACAGAGATGGCACGGCGGATGATAGTAAACAGGTAGCCGTCTATTTTCACCGACTGGGAGATGCCCAGGAGAGTGATCAACTGGTCTATGAAATTACCGATCATCCCACCCGGAACCCGGGCGCGACGGTGAGTGACGATGGCAACTATCTCCTGTTTGGCATCTTCGACGGCTATGACTCGAACGGCTTTTACTATCGCGATTTACGCGATGAAAGCGGCAAGGTAGTTAAGCTTCTGGATGACTGGGATGGCCTATACCAGTATCTCGGAAATAAAGGGAGCACCTTTTACTTTGAGACCAGTGCGGGGGCGCCGCTGGGCCGTGTAATCGCTATTGATCTGAATAAGCCGCAACGCAAACACTGGCGCGATCTGGTGCCGGAGACGACTAGTGCCCTGCAGAGTGCCAGTTATATCGGTGATCGCTTTGTGCTTCACTACCTGGAGGATGCAAAATCGCGAGTGCTGGTGACCGATACTAACGGTAAGAAACAGTACGAGCTGAAGCTGCCAGGGGTGGGCTCAGTGAAGGGGTTTTATGGTGAGCCGAATGAAGTTGAGACCTTCTACGCTTTCTCTAATTTTATTACCCCGCCGAGTATCTACCACCTGAATGTACAGACTGGTGAAACCAAACTGTTCAAGCAGCCAAAATATGCAGCAGACTTTTCCGATCTGACTGTGAGCCAGCATTTCTATAAGAGTAAGGACGGTACCCGGGTGCCTCTATTCCTCGTGCATAAGAAGGGAATGAAGCGAGATGGCTCCAACCCGACGCTGCTTTATGGATATGGTGGTTTTAACTCCGCTCAGTTACCGCGCTTCTACAACCGCTTTGTCGGTTGGTTGGATATGGGCGGCACCCTGGCACTGGCCAACTTGCGCGGTGGTAGCGAGTACGGCAATGCTTGGCACCAGGCGGGTACCAAGACGCAAAAGCAAAATGTCTTCGATGATTTTATCGCTGCAGCTGAGTGGCTGATCGAGGAGAAAGTCACTTCTCCTGAAAAGCTTGCTATTAGTGGTCGCTCCAATGGTGGACTATTGGCGGGGGCAACGCTGGTACAACGACCGGATTTGTTTGCGGCGGCATTACCGGTAGTGGGTGTCCTGGACATGCTGCGTTACCACACCGCCTCCGCCAATGCGCGGCAGTGGTCGAGCGATTATGGGCTTAGTGAAAATCGCGATGAGTTCAAAGCGCTGCATGCCTATTCTCCGGTCCACAACACCCGTGAGGGCACCTGCTATCCGGCCACGCTGATCACAACTGCCGATCGCGATGATCGAGTGGTTCCCTGGCACAGCTACAAATTTGCGGCAGCCCTACAAAAAGATCAGGGCTGTGATAAACCAGTCTGGCTTGCCGTGGAGACTCGGGCTGGGCACGGTGCAGGCAAGCCGGTATGGATGCAGGTGGAAGACTTCGCCAATCAGTGGAGCTTCCTTGCCTACCAGCTGGGCATGAAAATCGAGTAGCCTTTCCAGCTAACCCAACAAAAGTAATAGCGGGATTAATCAATAAAACTCCCGGTAGGACGATTGCAAAGGGGTTTAGTTTTGGGGCGGTGTCACTAATGAAGTTAGTGTGCCGCCCACTCTGTCGGAGTGGTCGTATCACCAACCGGTCTGCCCTTCCGGGAGGAGGTGGCTTCGATAGAGCTAATCACTGGGTATGAATAACGATAACAACTCATCCGGTGGATTTATGAAACATGCATTTGTAACCGGGGGAACCGGTTTTCTCGGCGCTAATTTGGTAGAGCAATTGGTTGGTGATGGATGGAAAGTTACCGCTATGCATCGGCGCACCTCCAATACCGATATGTTACGCTCTTTGGGCGTCAACCTGGTTGAAGCCTCTCTGAATGATCCTCAGTCCCTTCAAGCTGCAATCCCAGATAACGTCGATGCGCTTTTCCATATGGCGGCTAATACCAGTATGTGGCGCGGCGGTAATGCCCAGCAATGGAAAGATAATGTTGAGGGGGCAGCGAATATTGCCAAAGTTGCCAGGGAGAAAAATGTAGGGCGTATGGTGGTGACCAGCTCAATTTCTGCTTATGGCTACCATAAGGAAAGAATTACTGAAGAAAGTGATAAGCTGGCAGATGATCCTCACCATCATTATCTTTACACGAAAAAAAGAGAGGAAATTGCCGTTCGCAAAGAAATTGAGCAGGGCCTGGATGCGGTATTTCTTAACCCTTGCGCAATTGTGGGTAAATACGATACCACCAGTTGGGCGCAGACCTTTTTTCTGATTGATAAAAATCAATTACCAGGTGTTCCACCGGGCTGGGGTTCTTTTTGCCATGCCGGTGCAGTAGCGCGAGCCCATATCGATGCGGTTGAAAAGGGGCGGTGTGGTGAAAATTATATCCTGGCCGGAACGGATGCCAGTTTTTTAGAATTCTTTGGAAAGATCGCTGAGTTATTGCATAAACCTGTACCAAAACGCACCACACCGGCATTCCTAATTCAATCTATCGCCTGGTTTTCCGATCTCTGGTCTCGTGTGAGTGGGCAAGAGCCGGTTATTACTCCTGAAAAGGCCACGTTGGTAACGCGGAGAGTCGTTGCTAGTAGTGCTAAGGCTGAACGTGAACTCGGTTATCAATCGGGGGTGGCTTTGGATACTATGTTATGCGAATGTCGCGATTGGTTAGTACAGAACAATTTGTTGGAGTCGAAGTGAATCGTAATAATATTATTTTTGGGTTAGTTGCCTTGCTTTTGGTTTTACAGCTTATTCAGTATTACTTTTTCTCCGGCGCAAGCTAGTCATAAAAAGGAAGTAATGATGGCGGAAAAGCGCTGTGACTGGTGCCTGTCTACACCACTTTATCAAAGTTACCACGATGAGGAGTGGGGTAGGCCGGTTACCGATGATCAAACCCTGTTTGAGTTTTTGTTGCTAGAGGGGGCCCAGGCGGGCTTATCCTGGATTACAGTGCTCAATAAGCGGGAGAATTACCGTAAACTGTTTAATAATTTTGATGCTGAAAAAATTGCTCGGTACACCCCTAAAAAGGTAGAGAAATTACTTCTCAACCCGGGAATTATTCGCAACCGGCTCAAGGTTGAATCGGCCATCAAGAATGCACGGGCAACCCTCGAGTTGCGCGATCGCGGTATATCCTTAAAGGAGTTTCTCTGGCAGTTCACCGATGGAAGAGTGATTGTTAATCGCCCCCGCTCCATGAAGCAGGTGCCGGCCACTACAGCAGAATCTGATGCGATGAGTAAGGCGTTAAAGAAAGCGGGTTTTAGTTTTGTGGGATCAACCATTATGTACGCACATATGCAGGCAACTGGAATGGTCAATGATCACTTGGAAACTTGTCCGGCTCATCAGCGTTGTGTCGATGAGGCGCAGAATTTAGGTTTGGCTTGAATTTAAAATAGAGATTTATTTTTGGGGATCGATGAATATTAATAGCTTACTCAATGAGTATTGGCCCCAAGTAACTGCATTATCCCTAAAGTTGGCGGCCGCACTACTGGTAGTTTTGGTGACGCTGTTTGTGGCCCATCTTGCTCGCCGAGCGGTTGATCGTCTGCCGGACCGGTTTGATATTACCTTGCGCCCGGTAATGCGCAGTATTTCGAGCTGGGCGGTTTATATTGTTGGCGCACTGCTGGTATTGGATGTATTTGGTATTAACACTACCAGCTTAATTGCTCTACTCGGCGCTACTGGTGTGGCAGTAGCCTTAATTGAAAGATACCCTGCAAAATATTGCTTCGGGGTTCCTATTGCTGGGATTGCGGCCGTTCCGCGTTGGGGATGTGATTCAGTTCGGTACCATAATGGGCACCGTTCGCGAGGTGGGGCTGTTTACTACGGAGCTGGATACCACGGATGGGCTGCGTATTACCGCACCCAACAGTGCTATCTGGGGGCAAGTGCTCACCAACTTTAGCCGCAATAAGACTCGCCGTATCGAGATTGTGGCGAGTATCGCCTATGGCGATGACATTGATCGCGGCCTAACAGTATTACGTCGCCTGGTAGAACAGGAACCCCGTATTCTCGCTGAGCCAGAGCCAAGTTTCGCTGTTAAGGCGCTTGCTGACAGCGCGGTCAATTTACAGTTGCGGGCCTGGGCTGCCAATGACCAGTACTGGGATGTTTACTGGTCCCTGATGCAAAAGCTTAAGCCTGCACTGGAGGCAGAAGGCTTGACGGTACCCTTTCCCCAGCGAGAGCTACATATCGTGGATCGGGTCACAAGCCGGCGTTAGTCCATTACCACAGGGTCACTTGTGGCAATATCTTGCTCCAGGTATTGGGCCCACCTAGTCCAAAATCTCCGATTTGCCTCAACTCAACGCAAACATATGGCGTTCTGGGGGGCATGAATCGACACCTCACCGAATTCGTGTCAAAGTTAGCGGCGTTTTTTTGTACAACTTTTGATCGAGATAGGAAGATGCCGATAAAGCTGAACAACCCACTGATCCCCAGCCTGCTGGCTGTCGCTATCCTTGCGGGCTGTCAGGGTGACAAGAGTACCCAGACTGTAGCCAACGCAGATAAGCCCCAAAATGCGGTTGCCGAGGCCTCAGTAACTGTAGATGCGGTTGCCGAAACCAAGCGCCTGACTGAGTGGCTGGATGAGCGTTATGAGGAACAGCTGCAGTTCAGTCCGATTCAGCTGTCCTACCTGGGTCGCAAAGACCACTACGACCAAATCGACGATATGAGTGAAGCCGCAGAGGCTCGCCGCTTGGTTTGGCAAGAGAAAAGTGTTGAAGAGCTCAAGAAGAATTTCGACTACAGCAAGCTGACCCAGGAAGGGAAAACCTCCTACGATATCTGGATTTATCAGTTTGAACAGGCCAAGGCCGCTGCGCCGTTTATCCGTCACGGCTACATCTTTGAGCAGATGGGAGGTGCACAATCGCAGTTGCCCAACTTCCTGCTGAACTTCCACAAGGTCGACAACGTTGAAGATATGCAGGCGTATATCACCCGTATCGGTGGTATCTCCCGCGCGATCAACCAGTTGCTTGACCGCGCTAAGCTGTCGTCCAAAGAAGGTATCCGCCCCCCGCGCTTTGCCTATGAGGGTGCAATTGATCAGTCCAGTAAATTGATTGAAGGCGCGCCGTTTACCGATGGTGAAGACGCACCTCTGTGGGCCGGTGCCAAAGGGAAAATCGCTGAGCTGCTCGAAGCCGGTACTATTGATCAGAAGCAGGCAGACAAGCTGACTGCGGAAGCGCGCAAGGCATTAGAGACTGAGTTCTTCCCCGCATATCAAGGGCTGGTTACCTGGCTCAAAGCGGATATGCAGAAGGCCTCAGCAGAGCCTCAAGGTGCTAGTAGCTTGCCCAATGGTATGGCCTACTACAATCAGCGCCTGGCCAACACCACAACTACGGACCTGACTGCCGACGAGATCCACAATATCGGCCTGGAAGAAGTGGCGCGTATCCGTGGTGAGATGGAAACTATCAAGAAACAGGTTGGTTTCGAAGGTAGCCTGCAGGACTTCTTCAAGTTTATTCGCGAAGATGGCCAATTCTACTACCCGAATACCGATGAAGGTCGCCAGGGCTACCTGGATGACTCAACTGCGTTCCTGGACAACATTACCAAGAAATTGCCGGAATACTTTGGCCTTCTGCCGAAAGCTGAGTTGGTAGTAAAGCGGGTTGAGTCTTTCCGCGAACAGGATGGCGGTGCCCAGCATTACTACCCCGGCACTCCCGATGGTTCCCGCCCGGGTATTTACTATGCGCATCTGTCTGATATGAGTGCCTATTCCACGACTGATATGGAAACTGTGGCCTACCACGAAGGCAACCCCGGTCACCATATGCAGATCTCAATTGCTCAGGAATTGGAAGGTATCCCGCAGTTCCGCACTCAAGCTCACTTTACTGTCTATGTAGAGGGCTGGGCGCTGTACTCTGAGAAGCTTGCTAAAGAAATGGGGGCCTTCGAAGATCCCTATAACCTGTTTGGCCACCTGACGGCTGAAATGTGGCGAGCCATTCGCCTTGTTGTTGATACCGGCCTGCACGCCAAAGGCTGGAGTGAAGAGCAAGCGGTGGAGTACTTCCTGGAAAACTCCGCAATCCCCGAGACTGCAGTTCGTTCCGAAGTGCGTCGTTACCTGGCGTGGCCGGGCCAGGCGACTGCTTACAAGATCGGTATGCTGAAAATTCAGGAGCTGCGCAAGCAGGCTGAAGATCAGTTGGGTGATAAATTCGATATTCGCGGATTCCACGATACCGTACTGGGTGGCGGTGCTTTGCCAGTGCCAGTATTGGAGAGCCGCGTAGCCTCTTGGGTGGAATCAGTGAAGCAATCATAAGCTTCTTAGCTGACTCTTTTAAAAAGCCGGGCATAGCCCGGCTTTTTTATTGGGCTTATTTCTGTGAATATCGTCTGTGTATAGAGGAAAGCTGGTTTTCCCTAAAATACTTGTTTATGGAAAAGTCCCAATGGATTCAAATATTTACTCTGCCCCAGAGGCTGAATTAGATACTGTTTCAGAAGATGAAGCGCAGTTTTATATAGTTTCACCAACCAAATTCTGGGTAATGAGCCTAGGTACAGTGGGTATCTATTCAGTTTATTGGTTTTACCGTCATTGGGCAGAATATCAGCGTGCTAGTGGAGAGAATATGTGGCCGGTTATGCGGGCGATATTCTCTATCTTTTTTACTCACTCCCTTTTTTCCAGGATTCAAAGCCGTATCGAGATTGATAAGGTGGATTACCGCTGGGTGCCGGCACTTTGGGCTACGTTATATGTAGTTTTTGCGATTGCCGGGGCTATTGTCGACAGGATTTCCTATTACTCCGATGTAATTTCATTGATCGATATAGTAAGCATACTTCTCTTACCCTTTACATTGTGGCCACTTTATGAGGGACAGAAAGCTGCCAATATGGTTAATGGAGATATTTCAGGACAGGCTAACTCGAGATTTACTCCCTGGAATTTTGTTTGGTTGGCTGTAGGGGCTGTGTTTTGGGGAGTGGGTATTTTGGGGGCTTATTATCTTCTGGGCAATGTATAAGAGAGGAGTATCTATGAGACGTTCAGGATTTATTATCGTCGCTCTGCTATTACAACTGTTTCCTTCCGCTTTATGGGCGGAGCCAACACCCACTGAAATTACCGTGCGCGCCAAGGCCATGGATGCCAAGTTTATTGGCTCCTCCATCGGTGGTGCCATGGTTATTATTCGCGATGCAGATTCTGGGGAAATTCTTGCCAAGGGGCTTACCCAAGGGAGCACCGGTGACACCACCAGAATTATGAAAACGCCCCGAGAGAGGTTCCAACCTATCGCCGATGGCGCTGCACATTTTACCGCTACACTGAATATCAGTGAGCCGGTGTTTCTGACGGTGGAAGTTCTTGCACCGTATATCAAAAAGCAGGCCCGAGTGGTGGCGCAGACACAGACTTGGCTGGTTCCGGGAAAGCCTATTTCTGGTGATGGGCTGATTGTGGAAATTCCGGGAATGTTGGTGGATTTACTCAGCCCACAGACCCATCTCTATACAGGCTTGGACCAGAGTCCCTTTGAGATTCGCGCTAATGTGGTAATGATGTGCGGATGTTCACTTACCGATGGTGGGCTTTGGGATGGCAGTAAGATAGAAGTTGTGGCATTGATTAAAAGAGATGGCAAATCATTTGCTCGAGTGCCGCTAGAGATACAGGAGACTATGAATACTTTTAGTGCGCCCTTTGCGACGGATTTGCCAGGTGTTTATGAAATTGTGCTATATGCCTATGATCCCAAGACTGGAAATACCGGTGTGGATCGGGGGAGCTTCATTGTGCGCTAGGCAAGTGCGGCAAGCCGTCTGAGATATGGATTCCTATGGATATTCGGCAGGCTATAGAGAGTGACCTCGAAGGCATGTGGAGCCTCTTTAGTGTTGTGCGAAACAGAGGGGATCTGCCTTTCTCGCATAAGATCAGTCGAGAAGTGTTTTCTGCTCAATGGCTTAATGACGACTTACAGACTTATGTTACCGAAGAGTTACCTCACCTGCTGGGGGTGTATAAATTAGGGGTTAATTTCCCTGGTATTCATAGCCATGTCGCGACAGCCAACTTTCTCGTGCACACGGATGTGCGCGATCGCGGTGTAGATCGTGCACTGGTCCAGCATGCAATCGCCAGAGCCCAGGACGCCGGCTATTTGGAAATGCAGTTCAACTACGTTCCCAGCGACAATGAGCCCATAATTACCCTTTATACCGAGCTGGGCTTCACTATTATCAAAACGCTAGATAGAGCATTTACCGATCCTTTGGGAAGGTTGCAAGATGCTTATGTTATGCAGCGGTTTTTACAGTAGCTCGCCTGGTTATGGACCGGCAAAACCCAAAACACCAACAGGAAAGCCGGGAAGCGCTAATTGAGGAGCATCGACCGGAGCGTATTGAGGCGCGCTTGCGAAGTCGTCCACAGTCACAGTGGCTCTCTGATTTTGTTTTGGGAGCGATAGATGGCTGCGTAACTACCTTTGCCATTGTTGCAGGCGCTTTTGGTGCAGGCTTCTCCGAAGCGGTTGTGCTCGTGATGGGCTTTGCCAACCTTATCGCTGATGGTTTCAGCATGGCGGTAAGCAATTATGAAGCTGCCAGTGTGGAGCGTGAGCAACGAGCCGCGGCTATGCGTACAGAGCGTCAGCATATTGCTTTAATTCCCGAGGGAGAGCGGGAAGAGATCAGGCAGATTTTCTATCGAAAGGGATTTCGAGGTGAAGTTCTCGATAATATTGTTGCCACTATCACCGCGAATCAAAAGCTGTGGATAGAGACAATGCTGGCGGAAGAGTACGGTATAAGCCGCTTAGAGCATAAGCCTCTGGGGGCGGCACTGATAACCTTCGTCGCTTTTTTGTGTGTAGGTGCTATTCCCCTGTTGCCCTACCTTTTCCACAGCCTTAATCCCGCCGAACAATTTTATGCGAGCGCCGTTCTTTCGGTCTGCGCTTTTTTTGCTATTGGCTTGTGCAAAGGATTGGTGTTTTCCCACCACCTGCTGGTGGCGGGCTTAAAAACTCTGTTTTTTGGCAGTAGCGCAGCGGTCCTGGCACTCGCCGTTGGCTATCTACTGCGCCACTTGGTGACTTAATATTTATGCGGCTACCACTTTGTTGCGCCCACCATTCTTGGCTCGATACATACGTTTATCTGCTTCGGCCAATAGCTGATTGAGTGGCTTGCCATTGGTGCTGCCTTCGACGACTCCGAGACTGATTGAGATTTTTACCGGGCGTGTATAGCGGCGGCTGAGGGTCGATACTCTGCGACGAAGTTTTTCTGCAAGGACACTGCCGCCTTTCAAGTCAGTATTCGGCAATAGCAATAAAAATTCTTCGCCGCCCCAGCGCGCCACAATATCCTCAGACCGGGTATTACTTTTCAATATCTTGGCAACATCTTGTAATACGCGGTCGCCAAAGGAGTGCCCGTAGGTATCGTTGATCGTCTTGAAGTTATCTAAGTCACCAATAAGGATGACATATTGATCTTTCAGCTCAGCATTCCGGCGCTCTAATTCATGAATGGCGCGAAATGCTTCTCTGCGGTTAGCTAATCCGGTCAATGTGTCCGTGGCAGCATAAGTCTCCAATTCACCTGTTAATCGCTGAAGGAGCTGCTGAGTTTGGTGGCGGCTACTGTCAAGTAATGCGGTTAGAGCCGTGAGTGCGCCAAATACTGCAATAAAACGCGCACGATAGGCCGTATCATATTTGGCCGTGAGCCCGGGGAAATCCGGGTAAAACAGGATTGCTGCCGTAGCGAGACCTATTCCGAGCAGTGCAGTGGTGCCGGTTTTATAGCCGTAAAGGTTGATAAATCCGGGGACCAGCATAACCGCCCACATCAAACCGGTATTGTTTACACCACCAGTCATTAGTAAGTAGAAGTACAGCACTAGTAGGAGAATGCCCACCAATAGAGGCGTTTTTTCGGTGGGGCCGATAATGTTGACAGTGATGTATGCAAATAAAATAACAACTGCGACGATAAAAAGCGTCGATGCCTGCAGGATATTGGTTGCAGTAAGAGCAATAATCGCCATAGCCCCGGTGATAGCCATAGCGAATATCAGCATATAAGAGGAGGCCAATATCCGTCTGCGCAGATCTATGCGCTGCACTTCATCAATAGAGGTGGATATCGCGGGGTTTTGATTGTTATACCCTGAGTTCATAGTCATTCCCGTTGCTATACCGACTGCAACCTTCCGCTTGCTCGGGACCATCCTGCATCATACAACTATGCTGGTAGCCACTGCCGGAGTGAAGCAATGGTGAGTATAGGGGGAATCTGTCACCGACCAAAGTAGCAAGCTACAGTATCAGTAACTCAAACTTTAGAACTGAGAAATCGTGACACAAATTCAACTGACTTCTGGCGATATTTTGACAATGTGTGGAGATGCGTTGGTGTGTCCGGCACACAAGCACCTTATTCGGGGGCGGGGGCTTTCAGCGCAGATTTATGCCCAGTGCGGGACTCGGTTAACCCCCCAATGTGCCAATCAAAGAGCATGCCCAGTTGGTGAAGCTCGCTTGACTCGAGCCTATGATTTACCGGTCGATTACTTATTGCATACTGTTACGCCCCAGTGGAGTAGTGGCGATCAATGGGGGAGCCAGGCCATAGTGCTGTTGAGGCACTGCTATGAAAGCGTTTTGGAGTTGGCGATAGAGCGCGGCTGCAAAACGATACTGTTTCCGGCACTGGGAGCTGGCACTAACCGCTTCCCTCACGAGATTGCGGCACATCAGGGATTGGCCGTTTTACGCGCTTATGCCTTAAGGTTCGAGAGACTCACAGTTTGTTTGCACTCACAAACTGCATTGGCGCAGTGGCAGAAAGTTGAGCAGCGCTTTTATGGCCATAATTGATGTGTCACGGGTAATTGAATGGGATACAGCCTATTGTGTTAATTATTTAGTTAAGCACTATTGATTCCATACAGTTAATGGTTCCTTCAATAACCTAATGTGGCGTATATAAAGTAGTTCTGCGGTGCAGGCAGATCGAACCACCACATGTCAGTCTAACAAGCAATAACTTACCAAGTCGTCTTCTGATCTCATGAATTGAGAGTTATTCAGGTGCTATACAGTCTTTTCTAACTCTTCCGTTGATTATTAAGTGCTATGTCTCCACCTAACTATTTAGTTCTAACGTGCTAAATATTGAAATCGTTAGTTGTAATGAGTCATCTATTCGCTAAAGATAGTTGTCAATAATTTAATAAATATGCATGGTTTTTATATGTATTTTTTAAGCCTAAAAATTTTTAGTAATTATGGACCACTGCAAAGTTTGCATACAAGAACAAAATATCTATGAAGGCATAGGGCATAGATGTGCTTTGTGTCTGGGGTGAGAGTCCCCTAAAATGAAAAAGAAATCCTCTTTTTACAGTTTCCCATGCCACCTATGAATAGCCAGCGCGTTGTTATTCACTGTAAGTAGGACTGAATTGTCATTCTGCTTACTACTTTCATTAGTGGCTCTTATAGTTACTTCTTATTTTAAATTTTTAGTATCTCAGCGAGAGCAGTCTTTATCTGAGAACGCTATCTTGGCAGGCCTTACTACTGAGGGATATATTTTATCAATGCGGCCAGTAATGTATGTTTCTATAATATCGTTTTGTGACCTTCTTTAAGCTGCAATCCCTACGGCAAAATAGAACTTGATAAGGGGTTAAGACTAAGATATTAGGGGACTCTGGGTTGAGGCAATCAATTCGTAAGAATTTTAGAATCCTATCCTTTTTTTATCTTTGATAGTCTTGGGGATAAATAGTTATTTTGTTGTCAGCTCCAATGGAGTGAAATTTAATTCATTATTTTCTCTTTTTCCTAAAGAGTATAATTGGAGTCAAATTCAGGCGGTGGAAACAGCTACTGGCACTGGCCCGGCACCTAGCCGCTGGGTTCCAAAATACATTTTAAGAATGGATGATAATAAAAATTTAGTTTAATTGATTACAAGCTGCAGAGATTTATTGCCTCTTACCCCAGGCTCAGAATTTATCTTCGAGATCAAAATCAAATTAAATACGAGCAAAATCTGACAAATGATGGAATTCGTTGGTTGAGAAATAATTTGTCAAAAGATGACTTTGGTGAAGTAATGCATATTTTACAAGATACGCCGTAATAATTATTTTAAGCGCGGACTAAATAATAAATAGAAAGGACCCGATAAGGGCCCTTTTATTAGAAGATACATAGAGCCGCCTTCCTTGAGAAGGCGGCCAAAGTGTATCCAGGTTACTGGCAGGAACTCGCTTCCCAGTACTGGGGGGCGTTAGCCGGGGACCACCAGTTGGGTCCAAAGGTAGACACGTAAACCTGGCCTTCAAAGGTTACTAGGTCGCCAACTTGATAGCCTTCGTCACCAGCATATGGCTGCTGGAATTCGGGGCAGGAAGCGGTTTCACCTGAACCTTGATTGCTGTCGGTGTTGTCATCGGAACCGTTATCGGCGTTATCGTCAGAACCGCTATCGGAGCCATTGTCGTTGCTATCGCCAGAACCGCTGTCGGAACCATTGTCAGAGCCTTCGCCCTCAGTTTGACAGGTGGTTTCGGTCCACAGCGATGGCGCGGAACCTGGAGACCACCAGTTTGGCTCGTGGGTGGATTCGTAGGCGACTCCTTCAAAGACAACAACGTCACCGACTGAATAACCTGGGTCGCCGGCATAGGGCTGCTCAAACGCGACGCAGGTGCTGCTTCCGCCATTATTATTGCCGCCGCCACTTCCGGTGTCGCCAGTATCTCCAGTATCTCCGGTGTCTCCGGTGTCTCCGGTGTCTCCGGTGTCTCCAGTGTCTCCAGTGTCTCCAGTGTCTCCAGTGTCTCCAGTGTCTCCGGTATCTCCTGTGCCTCCGGTGTCGCTATCACTGGAACCGCCCTGTCCGAAGACTTCGAGTGCGGCATCGAGCAATGGATATTGATACTCGTTG
The DNA here is from genome assembly GCF_052467615.1 of Microbulbifer maximicatervae (SeqCode). Lineage (NCBI taxonomy): Bacteria > Pseudomonadati > Pseudomonadota > Gammaproteobacteria > Cellvibrionales > Microbulbiferaceae > Microbulbifer > Microbulbifer maximicatervae (SeqCode). The sequence goes on along the minus strand of NZ_CP174319.1, from coordinate 4,346,659 downwards.
TTCTCCAGTAGCATTCCACCGCGTAGCTGCCAGATCATCACGCCACCCAGGCCCTGGTCGAGCACATATTGGGCGCGTGCGGCGATAGAAGTCGTATCTTCGAAAGAGATAAAACCGCCATCCTCAAACCAACCATAGTGGGTGACGGCCTCGGGATCGTAAGCGGTCTGGAATGAAGAGTCGCTCTGCATTTTCTCGACGATCTGGTAGTAGCGCGTCTCGGTGTCAGAGCCCCAGTGAGCGACGTCTTGTCCGGAGGCGGCTTCACCGATTGCGGTGGCGCCAGCCACGCTGCGGCCGTAGTGGGACATACCCAAGGTGATCTTCTCAGCGGGAATATTGCCCTCAGTCATCCACATATTGCGGCAGCTGTCTGCGTCGAAGCCTTCGTTGACCTGGCCTTCATAGGGGTACAGCGGCGAGGTGTGTTGGGCTACGGTATCCCAGTCGCCACCAAAGTCATAAGTCATCAGGTTGACATAGTCGAGGACTTCGCCCACAGCAGCAAAATCATAACCCTCTTCTGCAATCGAGGGGCCACAGGCCACGGCAGCGGTCAGTTCCAGATTTTTGCCGGTCTCCGCTTCAACCTCATCAAAGCGCGCGCGCAGCTCTTGCAGCAGGGTGGTGAAGTTTTCTTTGTCGATCGAGCGGCCGCCGTTCGGTGCATAGCCGGGGTATTCGAAATCGAGATCGAGACCATCGAAATCCCAGTCAGTAAGCAGTGTCACTGCATTTTCGATAAAGGCTGCACGCGCGGTGTCGCTCTCCATCATCTCAGAGACTTTGTGGGAGAGGGTCCAGCCGCCCATAGACAGGATCGCCTTGGCACCGTCGTCATGTACCGATTTTACAAAACCTGATTCGTGGTCATTCCAGCCCTGGCAGACCGCGGGCTGAATACTGGAATCGTATTGGCTGTAGGGGTGCCAGAATTGCGGCGAGCATTTTACGGGACCATCACCGGCGCCGCCGGAAAATGATTGGGCGCCCAGGCCGTAGAAAACGTAGGGGTCTGTAAAGTAGATGTTGCCGTCTTCGTCATTCCAGGCAAAGGCGTACTGAACGTGAGTGAGCTTGGAGAAATCCACGTTGTCATGGGTGAAGGATGAGTCGGCCCAGTATTCCCAATCGGCCCAATAGGCAGATACACGTTTAGAGGTTTCTTGTGCACTGACGTTTCCGCTGATGGCGATTGCTGCTGCGAGTGCCGCCGCAGCTTTTAATTTAAACCCAAATTTAGATCCGCGTTCACTGCGGCTGCCCACCAACATCCTTGTTCGATCCTGAGATTGCAGGAAAGAAAACATTAGATTGACCTCCCATAGGTCTTAATTATGTATAAAGAAATTTGTCGTTATATGTGGAAAAATTTGAATAAATGGAGAGGTAAAAGTTCCGCGAGGAAATGTGGAATAAATGTGCAAGCCACGGAGAGTAGTCGCTGAGTGGCTATATTTATTTCCGCTGTGATTTTGTGATGGGGACAATAAAAAGTGCGTACATAAATTTAACTGCACCTTTCAGGAATAAATATTTGAGCAGATCAACGATAAAAATGGTCGATTATTTAATTTAAAAATAAGATAAATTTTCTTTTTAAATTAAGAGGTGGGGAAAAAATACCGGTTACTGGCGAGCGTTATTTGCGGCCTCTTGCAAGCAGTCTCCCCCGCAGTTTAGTACGCATGGCCGCTGTCGAGTTAATCAATCACCACTTCACTATGTAATGTTTCCGCGGAGCAGTTTTTGATTATCTCTCTTAAGGGATTGAAGATGTCATGAAATGGTAAAACAAAAAAGGGCCCAGGGGGCCCTTTTTAAAGTTGAAGAAAATACTAATTATTTCTTCGCGCGCTTGCGCATATTTTCCTGCAAAATTTTCTTGCGCAGGCGGATAAAGTTAGGAGTCACTTCTACCAATTCATCGTCTTCGATAAATTCCAGAGCCTGCTCAAGGGTGTGACGAATGGGTGGTGACAGAGTGAGTGCATCGTCGGTACCTGACGCGCGCACATTAGTGAGCTGTTTGGCCTTGGTGGGGTTTACCACCAGGTCGTTGCCACGGGAGTGAATACCGACGATTTGGCCTTCGTAGACCTCTTCGCCATGGCCCAGGAACAGGCGACCACGATCTTGTAGTGCGAACAGACCATAGGCGAGGGTTTTGCCCTTGACCATGGAAACCAGTACACCGTTGATGCGCTTGGCCACTTCACCCTGCTTCACCGGACCGTAGTGGTCGAAGATACTGGTCATAATGCCAGAACCACTGGTGATGGTAAGGAATTGGGAGCGGAAGCCGATCATGCCGCGCGAGGGCACGATAAAGGTTAGGCGCACGCGACCTTTGCCATCGGGCTCCATATTGGTGAGATCGGCCTTGCGCAGGCCCAGCTCTTCCATAATGGGCCCCTGATGGGGTTCCTCAACATCGATAACCACTTCTTCATAAGGCTCGTGGATCTCTCCGTCGACCTCTCTCTGCACCACTTCGGGGCGGGAAACGCCCAGCTCGAAACCTTCTCGGCGCATGGATTCGATCAGGACAGACAAGTGCAATTCGCCACGGCCGGAAACCTTGAACTTATCAGGAGAGTCGCCTTGTTCTACACGCAGGGCCACGTTGTGAATCAGCTCCTGGTCAAGGCGCTCTTTGATGTTGCGCGAGGTAACGAACTTGCCATCCTGGCCGGCAAAGGGGGAGTCATTGACCTGGAAGGTCATGCTCACGGTGGGCTCGTCCACGCTCAGGGCGGGCAGGGCTTCTGGAGTATCCAGGTCGCACAGGGTATCGGAGATATTTAGCTCACCCACACCGGTGATACACACGATATCGCCAGCACTGGCCTGCTCCACTTCCACTCGCTCCAGGCCGAGGTAACCCATAACCTGCAGGACCTTGGCTTTGCGCGAGTTGCCCTCGCGATCGAGAACCACCACTTGCTGGTTCGGCTTCAGGGTACCGCGAGTGATACGGCCAACGCCGATTACGCCTACGTAGCTGGAGTAGTCCAGAGCGGAAACCTGCATCTGGAAAGCGCCGGTGGGGTCAACTTTCGGGGGCTCAACCTTGTCCACAATCATCTGGAACAGCGGCGTCATATCGTCGGCCAGGTCGGTGTCGTCGAGACCGGCGATGCCGTTCAGGGCGGAGGCGTAGACAACCGGGAAGTCCAACTGCTCGTCGGTGGCGCCGAGGCTGTCGAACAGGTCGAATACCTGGTCCATTACCCAGTCGGGGCGCGCGCCTGGGCGGTCGATCTTGTTAATCACCACGATCGGGTTGAGGCCCTGCTCAAACGCCTTCTGGGTTACGAAGCGGGTCTGCGGCATGGGGCCATCTACTGCGTCTACGAGCAGCAGAACTGAATCCACCATGGACAGTACGCGCTCTACCTCGCCGCCGAAGTCGGCGTGCCCTGGGGTGTCGACAATATTGATGCGGTAGTCATTCCAGCGGATAGCGGTGTTTTTCGCCAGGATGGTGATGCCACGCTCACGCTCTTGATCGTTGGAGTCCATGACGCGCTCGGCGCCTTCGTCGCGGCGGTCGAGAGTGCCGGACTGGGACAACAGCTTGTCCACAAGGGTGGTTTTGCCATGGTCTACGTGGGCGATAATCGCAATATTGCGCAGATTCTCTATCACTGGGGGCCTCTGGGCGTTAAATCTTGGTAAGTCGGGGCGGGGGCCTGCGGGGTTTCTACAGCAGCATTCCGGCCAAAGGCGGCGATTATAGGGGGGCCGCATGACAATTGGGAGTGATTTTGAGTAAAAAATCACCGCCCCGGGGGGGTGATTGCTTTAAAACCCGCGCGGGCGGTGGTTGCCCGCGCCTTGAGCAGAAGTTACTTCTTAATGGTTTCCGGTCTGTGGGGAATCAGCGGGCGCAGCACGCCCACATTGCGAAAACCTTCGTCCAACAGGTGTGAGGCGTGCAGGCGGCTCATAACGCCTTTGGAGCAATACAGGAGGTACTCACGCTCCTGGTCCAGGTGGGCAAAGCTGTTGTTGAGACGGTAGAAAGGAATAGTCTGCACCTCACAGCCTAGCTCCAACGGGTCCAGCTCCTCTTCATCCGGGTGGCGGATATCGATAACCACTGCGCTGCCCGGCTCCTCGCGGATCTCCACATCCGGTGCTTCGCCATCGACTTCTTCGATCACCTGATCAATATTTTGCATCACCCGATTGCTGATAGCGCGATCGAGGACGGTGAAATCGAAGCGGTTTTCCTCGGACTCCACCTTTTCAATTTTGGCGCGGGTGGTGGGTTTAACCGAGATAACGCCGCAGTACTCCGGCATATTGGCGGCGAACTCTTCAGTGCCGATGGCCCGGGAGGTACGGATAATATCGGTCTTGTCGGTGGTGATCAGTGGGCGCAATACCAGGGTATTGGTAACACTGTCGATCACCGACAGATTTTTCAGGGTCTGGCTGGAAACCTGGGCGATGGCTTCACCGGTGACTACGGCGTCCACCTCCAGCTCCTTGGCGATCACATCGGCGGCGCGCAGCATCATGCGTTTCAAAATGACGCCCATATGGGAGTCGTCGACCCGCTCGAGAATCTCTGCCACGACTTCGTCAAACGGCACAGTGATAAAGCGCACCCGATGGGAAGCACCGTATTTGTTCCACAGGTAGTAGGCGACTTCTTTCACGCCCAGCTCGTGCTGGCGTCCGCCCAGGTTGAAGAACAGGAAGTGGGTGCGGATACCGCGCTTCATGGTCATGTAACTGGCCACGGTAGAATCGAAGCCACCGGATACCAGCGACAATACCGGGTCTTGCGTTCCGAGGGGGAAGCCGCCCAGGCCGGGATGCTGCTCTTCGATCACGTTGAGCTTATCGTGGCGGATCTCCAGCTTAACGGTGATGTCGGGGTTTTTCAGTTTGACTCCGGATGCCTCAGTGTTCTTGTTGAGGCCGCCGCCCACGTACTGCTCCACATCCAGGGATTGGAAGTCGTGTTTGCCGGTGCGCTTAACCCTGACGCAGAAAGTCTTGTCCTTCAGGGCGTCTCCCCATACCGACAGGGTTTTCTCGTACATGTCGTGCAGGTCGCCCAGGGGGAACTGGCGCACGCGGGAGAAGTTGGCGATGCCGGGGGTGTGAGAGAGCACCTCTTCGATACGTCCACCCAGGTGGGACACAGCATCGGGCGCGATCACATCGATCTTTTCCCAATCCTTTCGCACCTGGATACGGTCGTCCAGCTGGCGCAGCAGGCGCTGCAGGTTGTCCTTGAGCTGGCGCGACATGCGCTTGCGCACAGGGTTGCTCTTGATGGTGATCTCTGGAAAAAACTTGACGACAAAGTGCATGGGAATCCGTGGGGTACCGCATGTTGATAGAAGGTGCGGCATTATAAACTAGCCGGAGCCAAGTTGGTTGTGCACTGTTTGCGGGCGAAGCGAGAGCAAATATGTTCTATTTTGGTGCGTATTTATGTGGCTGCTCGGCCACAATACATCTATCCTGGCTGCGTCAGCACTTTGCTGGGGCTCGCACCGGCGCCAACCGGGACTATGAGGCGATTGCCCTAATTTGGCACACTCCTTGCTTTATTTCACGCCAGGTAGAGAGTGAATGCCGGCAGCGACAGCAAGGCATAGCGACCAATTACTTTTCAAGACCTGGAGGACTGCAATGTCAGCGAAAACGCTCGGTTTGATTAATGAAAGTGAAGCGAAATGGATAGACCTGCGCTTTACCGATACCAAGGGTAAAGAACAACACGTTTCCATCCCTGCGTCGGAAGTTGACGGTGAGTTCTTTGAAGAAGGCAAAATGTTCGATGGTTCTTCCATCGCCGGTTGGAAGGGCATCAACGAATCCGACATGATCCTGATGCCGGACGACGAGACCGCTTTCCTCGACCCCTTCACCGATGAGAGCACTGTTATCATTCGCTGTAACATCGTTGACCCAATTACCGGTCAGGGTTACGAGCGAGATCCTCGCTCCATCGCATTGCGCGCTGAGGAATACCTGAAGTCCACTGGTCTGGGTGACACCGCTCTGTTCGGTCCTGAGCCCGAGTTCTTCGTATTCGACGATATTACCTGGGGTGCTGAAATGGGCGGCGCCTTCTACAAGATCAACTCCGAAGAAGCAGCCTGGTCCTCTGGTCACAACTTTGCCGAAGGCAATATTGGTCACCGCCCCGGCGTTAAAGGCGGTTACTTCCCGGTTCCTCCGGTGGATTCCCTGCACGACGTTCGCGCCGCTATGTGTTCTGCGATGGAACAGATGGGCCTGCGCGTAGAAGTGCATCACCACGAAGTAGGTACTGCCGGCCAGTGTGAGATCGGCGTTGCCGCCAACACCCTGACCAAGAAAGCGGACGAAGTACAGATCCTCAAGTACGCTGTACACAACGTTGCCCACGCCTACGGCAAGACCGCGACCTTTATGCCCAAGCCGCTGGTTGGCGATAACGGTTCCGGTATGCACGTTCATCAGTCCTTTAGCAAGGATGGCGTAAACCAGTTTGCCGGTGACGCCTACGCTGGTCTGTCCGAAGCTGCTCTGTACTACATCGGCGGTATCGTTAAGCACGCTCGCGCCCTGAACGCGCTGTGTAACGCTTCCACCAACTCTTACAAGCGTCTGGTACCTGGCTTCGAAGCGCCGGTAATCCTGGCTTACTCTGCGCGCAACCGCTCTGCGTCTATCCGTATTCCTTTCGTGCCCTCCCCGAAAGGTAAGCGCATCGAGACTCGCTTCCCGGACCCGACCGCCAACCCGTACCTGTCTTTCGCCGCGCTGCTGATGGCGGGTCTCGACGGTATCAAGAACAAGATCCACCCTGGCGATGCTGCGGACAAGGATCTGTACGACCTGCCGCCGGAAGAGCTGGCTGAGTACCCGACTGTCGCTTCCAGTCTGGAAGGTGCCCTGGATGCTCTGGACCAGGATCGCGAGTTCCTGACAGCCGGTGGTGTATTCACTAACGATGCTATCGATGCCTACATCGAGCTGAAGCGTGAAGAAGTAGAGCGTCTGAACATGACCACTCACCCGGTCGAGTTCGATATGTACTACTCCGTGTAATGGCGACCGGCATCACCGTGATGCCGTCGAGCCGTTCTCGAAAAGCCCGCGCCACCCTGGTGCGGGCTTTTTTATTGCGAGTACACTGTCAGCCGGGACTTGAGGGCTCTGTGGTCTGCAGCAGCAATAAATGGCGCCAAAAGTATGAAAGTCCCTGTACCTGAAATGGGGGGAGTCGCAGGGTGGCTAATAGAATGTTGGGAATTCAAAAACTACTGAAAGCTGTTTTATTGGCTTTGCCCATAGTAGCTGTTGTGGCTTTCGCAGAGACTGGGGCCATATACAAGATAGTGGGTCCCGATGGTCAGGTAACCTTTAGTGACACGCCACCTCCAAATGGAAACTTGGAGGAAGTTGAGTTGGCACCGATCAACATCCAGCCGATCGCTTTACCTCGACAGCTACCCTCAAGAAAGCTGTCGCCAAACGGCAAAAATAGGGGTTCCGGGGCTGTTTCTATCCAGATTGTGAGCCCAATTAATGAGGCTACTATCCCCCCTGGGCAAACCCTGATTGCGCTTGAGGTGCAAGTAACTCCAGCCTATCCAGAAGGTTCGAGCTTCTATGCGGTTATTGATGGGCAGCGCTGGCAGGGGAGTTCTGACGGTAATGCTCTAGATATCTCGGCTCTTGAACGTGGAACACATACTCTGCAGGCCGTCTTAGTGGGTTCAAATGGGCGGGTTCTGGCTCAATCCCGCGTGGTCACAATTTACGTGAAGCGACCCATAGCCAGGGGTTGAATACTGGGGGGCGAAAGCCCCCTCAATCTAATTGCCCTCTCACTTCTAACCCTCTCCTAATTCCGCTTGTTTGTTTTTTGACCTGCGCACCGTTATGGTGCATTCTGCCTGTGACTGGCGGCATCTCATTTTTTAAGCTGAATAACTCGCTATGCCACTGCAGCTAACTGCGCACCGATTGTGTCCGGTTGAAGTTGTTCCCGCCTGCAAATGCCAGCATATGCGCCATTTTGGTTTGCTTTTTGCACTGACTAGATACAGCGCTAGTTTGCTGGGGGTGACCAAAGGGAGTTTGGTCAGAGCCTCGGAATGAATCGGAAATTTTGTGAATGCTGAATGATCGCCAGTTGCGCCAATTACTCGATAGCCTGACTTCCGCAGTGTTGGTGCTGGATGAAAACTTATCGCTTTGCTATTTGAACAATGCTGCTGAGGACTTGTTGGCCGCCTCCAGTACCCGGGTTAAAGGCTCGAAGTTGGAGGAGGTGGTGCGAGAATCTCCCACTGCCTATGAGGCTATGCGGGAAGCATTGCGCAAAAATGAGAAGTATACAGTGCGCCGGGCCAGTTGGAGGTTGAACAATCTTGAAACCCGGACCGTGGATTACTCAGTCAGCCCGGTCCCCGAGTTTTCTGTGCTACTTGTGGAAGTGCAGCCGATGGATCGCCTGTTGCGAATTGCCAGGGAAGATGCACTGCTCAGTGCCCAGGAAACGACACGAAACCTGGTTCGCGGTATGGCCCATGAGGTCAAGAACCCCCTCGGTGGTATCCGTGGGGCTGCACAACTATTGCAGCGCGAGTTGCCGGACCGGGAGTTAGACGAATATACACAGATTATCATCGAGGAAGTGGATCGCCTGCGCAATCTGGTTGACCGTTTATTGGGACCACGCCAGCCGGTAGTACTGCAACCGGTTAATGTGCACGAGGTTCTGGAGCGGGTTGCCCAGTTGCTGGATGCTGAGTGTATCGGTGAGCTTCAAATTCGCAGGGACTACGATCCGTCTATTCCCGATGTCCCCGCCGATAGCGAACAATTGATTCAGGCGCTGCTTAATATTGCCCGCAACGCCATGCAAGCCATCGATGAAAGTATTGGCCTCAGTAGTGGGGAGATGGTATTGCGTACGCGTATCCAGCGCCAATTCACCATTGGCCGCCGCAACTGTCCATTGGTCTGCCGTATAGAAATTGAAGATAACGGCCCGGGCATACCGGAGGATATTCGCGAGCGGATATTCTTCCCGATGATCTCCGGCCGCGCCGAGGGTTCAGGCCTTGGACTTTCAATTTCCCAGAACATTATTAATCAGCACAAGGGGCTGATTAAGTGTGACAGCCAACCCGGCCGTAGCATTTTCCAAATTTATCTGCCCCTGACTACCGAATTAGCTAATACAGGAACCTAGAGAATGAGTAATCGCGTTTGGATTATTGACGACGACAGATCAATCCGCTGGGTGCTGGAGAGAGCGCTATCGCGTGAGGGAATTGATACCCAGTGTTACGAGAGTGGCGACCGCGCCCTGGATGATTTCTATAGCGATTCACCGGATGTAGTAATCAGTGATATCCGCATGCCGGGCTCCGATGGCTTTAAATTGTTGCAGCGTTTCCAGGCTGAACGACCGAGCCTGCCGATAATTATTATGACTGCGCACTCGGACCTGGATAGCGCGGTAGCTGCTTACCAAGGGGGAGCCTTTGAATACCTGCCCAAGCCATTTGATATTGATGAAGCCGTAGCGGTAACCCGGCGCGCATTGATGCACGCTAGCGAACAGAGTGCTGAAGAGCGGGTTGAGCCGGAAAATGGTCAGGGTAGTAAAGAAATCATTGGAGAAGCGCCGGCGATGCAGGAGGTGTTTCGCGCGATTGGCCGTTTGTCTCATTCCAACATCACCGTTTTAATCAACGGTGAATCCGGTACCGGTAAGGAGTTGGTGGCGCAGGCTCTGCACAATCACAGTCCGCGCAGGGATAAGCCATTTATTGCATTGAACATGGCGGCTATACCCAAGGACCTGATGGAGTCTGAATTATTTGGCCATGAGAAAGGGGCCTTTACCGGTGCCAGCTCCCAGCGTGCCGGACGTTTTGAACAGGCCAATGGTGGCACCCTGTTTCTAGATGAAATTGGTGATATGCCCGCAGATACGCAAACCCGGTTATTGCGCGTGTTGGCTGATGGTGAATTTTACCGTGTCGGTGGCCACACCCCGGTCAAAGTGGATGTGCGTATTATTGCGGCGACTCACCAGGATCTGGAAGAGTTGGTATGTCAGCATAAATTTCGCGAGGACCTGTTTCACCGCCTGAATGTTATTCGCATCCATATTCCAAGACTCGCGGATCGCCGTGAGGATATTCCGCGATTGGTGAGGCATTTCTTTAATGCTGCGGCAAAAGATCTGGGGGTGGAGTCAAAGATCCTAACCAAGGAAACTGAGGAGTACCTCTCTGGGCTGGATTGGCCCGGTAATGTACGACAACTGGAAAATACCTGCCGCTGGATTACCGTGATGGCTTCTGGGCGCGAGGTGCATATTGAAGATTTGCCACAGGAGTTGCATCAGCAGGGCGCGACGACAGAAACACCGGCAGACTGGCAAAAAGCACTGCGCTTGTGGGCTGACCAGGCCCTATCCTCTGGGCAGCGCGAAATTTTAAATGAGGCTGTTCCCGCATTTGAAAAAGCGTTAATAGAAATTGCGCTTAAGCATACTGCTGGGCGTAAACGCGATGCAGCTGATCTATTGGGATGGGGTAGAAATACCTTGACACGGAAGCTAAAAGAATTGGAGATCGGTGGGGAATAAAGAGAATTTGTGCTTGGGGAAAACTTTTCTCCAAGCACATTTTTCAATTAAAATAGATTGCAGCTGGTTTTAGATATCTACTTTTTTAAAGCGGCCAATGAAGCCGTTTTTATAATCTGTCCGGCCTTCTTCTAGTCTTGAAGAGAAGGTTTCAAGGTAAGATTCAAGATAGTATATATCCTCATCGGTATTGATAAGTCGTAATCGCCTTTTTTTCCATAGTATGCAGTCTTCAGATTGTCCCTCGCAGGATGGCAGGTAAGCAGCAGTGGAATTCTCCTCCGTTTCCAGATTTGGATCATAGTAGTGGTTCGAAACTATTGAGCCGTCTGCTGCTATCTCCCACGAGCCTTTGCGTTCATCCGTCATCCAGTCATAGTCAGAAAATGGATTGAATGGATCGAGAGGGTAGGTAAATTCTTGTTGAATAGTTCCATTATCGGAATAAACGATTGCCCAAATATTGGGAGTTGGAAATGAAGTGTGAGTCTCCACTCTTAATGGAGGAGCCTCAAGTGGTGTGTCATTTTCTTCAACCAAAAAACTAGAAAATATATCTGTTGTGCCATCGCTACCTGTGCTAACGGCAATGACCCTGGTCGCATTTCCGAATGTACTCGTGGGAATGTAACGTGTTTGTTGGCCACTTTCGTAGTTTATGACTAATTCATTAGTTAGAACTGCTGAAAATGTTTCTTCTTCTTTTAGATCCGGACCAAATTTCTCTTTACCAGTATTCTCAGAGTCCATGCTGAACTTTCCAGAGAAGTAGTTGCAGTTGCAGTTTTGGTAGAAATTTGGATGGTAAGTTTTAGTTGAAAAGTGACTGGGAATTGATTCCCAGGAGGCGGAATAACTTGTATTTATGGTGTTTAAGTATCTTTTTTCGCTATATTCATATTGCTCCCCGCTCTGGCTTGTACAAGTGCTATTGAGGTTGATCTCCAGTACCTGGCTATATGGCGTCGAATAAATATGCCTTGTATTAAAGTTGCTGTTTCGAATATCTATACAGTTATGAAGGCTGAACCTGCCCCAGCTTACTCCGTCAGCTATTTGTCCATTAATGTCACCGTCCTCATTCAGTGACAGAGTGAACTCTCCAATTCCAATAAAATTAGCTGTGCCGGAATTTTGTAATTCTTCCTTGAGTTGTATGACCCCGGGTATTAAATTGTCGCTGCCTGAGCTTCCAGTCAAAAAGATTGTTTCTAAGGATTCATTCAGCCTGTAATTCTGTTGGTGAGAGTAATTATTGTCTAGGATTTTCAGTAGAAGCTCATCTGCATACTCTTGATTTGATTGAATTATGTCTTCTACATAGGCTTTTGAGAATGAATAATCTCTGATGAAGTCTGTCGTATTTGAATATCTATCTTCGAGAAAGAAAAAGTTCGTGTTGTCTGAGAACTCTTCATTAATTGCACCTTTTAGGAATATAGCTAAATTAATAGCATCCTCCATAGGCACTTCGAAAATATGTTTTTTTAGGCCTTCAGTGGTTGTGATTTCACTGTTGTTGTTTGATATCTCTGCAAGATTGGAGATCGACGCTGATAAGCTGTTTAACACTAAACCCGGGTTATTGTTGAGGTAGCTTACTTCATTATTTATTGCTTGGCTCGAAAGTTCACTAAATGACCCAGCATAGGATTTAAAACTATAACTCCAGTCATCTGAGACCGCACCCTGCGCAATTATGGTTACTAGCTCGTCGCTATGCCCGCCTTCTATTTCAACCGTGAATTCATTGTTGTTTGTTTGCTCGGCAGTATATTGGCTTTCGCCAATGCTGACTGTTATTTCTGGAAACTCAGAGAAGCTTTCATCAAAGACTCCATGTAGGGTAATTGATGGTACTTCTGGTGTCGGCTCTGGGCTAGATGAATTGCTTCCATCTCCGCTACATGCACTAACAAGAATCGATGATGCTGCCAGTATTGTTAGGTGTCTGGTCAGTTCCTTCATAACCTCTCTCTATATTCAATATTAATTATTGGCCGTATGATACCTTTGTGAAGTTAAATTGCACGGCATAATAGTGGTACGCATGCATTAAGTTATATAGCTAAGTTTTCCTTTTATTTTTTTATGAGCTTATGGGGTCGATTAACTCAGCTATTATTATTTTTATTAAATGCTTTATGTGAGCAATCCACAGGTGTTATATGACTCGAGATGAATTGAAAGTCGTTGATGACGTTCCATTCTTGTTTTGGGTAAAAGATAAAAGTGAGAGATATATTTGGGGTAACCAAAGGATATGCGAATTGGCTGGAGAGGATGTGGTTGGTAAAACTGATGTCCAATTGGCCTGGGCAGAGAATGCCAAAGCGTTACGTGAGGCTGATCAGCGTGTATTTTCCTCAGGGGAGCCCGATTACCTTCTCGAACATGTCGTTCAATCTAGCCTGGGTGAAGTTAACCTAAGTGTGTGTAAGTGGCTGGCGGATTTTGAAGGAGAGCAATGTTGTTTTGGAATTTCTTTTTCTATTAAAAAGTGATTTTGCAATACAAATAGCCCAAAATTTGAGCTATTTGATATTTATAGTAATTGATCTGGATTACCCTTCAGGTTGAAACTTTTTTAGTTCCCAATTCACCAAGCGTTCGCGCTATATCCTCTGCGCTGGTTGCCGGTTTAATATCCTTGTCAATTTTTTTAATTCGGCCATCTTTACCGATATAAATGGTAACGCGGCGGGCGATATTCATTACGGGAATAAGTACATCGTACGCTTTAGCCGTTTCACCGGTGGGGTCACTGAGTAACGGGAAGTCCGCTTCGCTCTCTTCAGCAAATCGGGTGTTATCGTCAAGATCATCTGTACTGGCCATAAAATAGGTGACTTCATAATCTTTGATTAAGTGACCGTTTTGGGCGAGCGATTTACACTCTATGGTGCAGCCACGGGTGAATGCCTTGGGAAACCAGGCGATCACAACAGCGCTTTTTCCCTGGAGGTCCGCCAATGTGTGGGTTTGGCCATCAGACCCCTTGAGAGTGAAATTTGGCGCCATTTCACCTACTTCCAGAGCGAGGCTGGGAAGGCTGATAAACGCAGTAATAAAGAAGATCAGCAGATATTTCACGAATATTTCCCTTGTAGTTTACCGATACGCCTATGCTACTGCCCTAAGGTCTAACTGGCCAATAGCTCAGCTATAACTGCTATGCTTTATGCGCCAAAGTAAGAATATTGGTGCGTCAATGCACCGTTATGGACTTGCCGTTTTGCAGGGGCTTAAATGCGCTTTGACAGCCTTTTCTATACTCTGCCACTTCCACTGATCTATACCATTTCAGTTGCCGTAGTGCTTTGCGCTTTAGCTGTGGGGATTTATCTGGGGCGGCGGCGGGTAGTGAATGCCAGTATCAAGGAGGATTCTTCCCTGGGCAGTGCGGTAGCTGCCACTTTGGGCCTAGTCGCATTCGTTTTGGCATTTACCTTTAATATGACAGCCGACCGATTTAATGAACGCAAGGCATTGCTGTTGCAGGAGGTCAATACCATCCAGGCCGCATATTTAAATGCGAGCTTTTTGCAATTGGATAAGCAGAATAAGGCGCGAGACCTAATAGCTGAATATGCAAATCTCAGGGATATTGACCCATCAATCGCCGTCACTCCGGAAGATGTAGCTCGCAGTGAGGAAATTCACCAGGCTCTTTGGCGTTTGATCGAGGCGCACATCGCACAGGATTACAACGCCGATTATTTACGCCAGTTTGCCGAGCAGGTTAACGGGATGGTAGATCTGCACCGTGCCAGGGTTGTGGTTGGGCTGCAATACCGTATACCGGGTCCACTCTGGCTCTCCCTGTACTTTATGACCATTTTGGCGATGCTGGCAATTGGATACCAGTTGGGTATAAGTCGCGGGGGATCTGCCCAGGTAGTTATAGCTTTGGCCCTGACTTTCTCAACAGTGATTTTACTGGTGGCGGATTTGGATCGGGCAAATGAGGGAGCACTGTTGGTTGATCAGTCGCCGATGAGCGATCTCAATTTGCAGCTGAAAGAGCTACAGGAGGCTGCCCACTGAGCTGTTGTGCGAGCTGACTTTGTATATTAATTGGGTGGGGCGGAATTAAGGCTTTTCCGCCCCGGGGAACAGGTTAAAGATCTTCAGGTTTTTGTGGCATTAAGACATCTTCGGGATGCACAAACTCACGCATAAAAATTTCCCAGAAGGCGAGGAATAGTGCAGCGAGAAGGGGGCCTATCGCAAAGCCACTGATTCCAAACATAAACAGACCGCCGACAGTGGAGAAAAGCACTAAATAGTCGGGGAGTTTTGTGTCTCGACCCACCAATATTGGGCGCAACAGGTTATCTACCAGACTGATCACGGTGAAACCATAGGCGAGTAAAATCGTTGCCTTCATGGGTTCGCCAATAGCATAGAGGTAAATAGAAGCGGGGAACCAGATCAATGCGGCACCGACGGCGGGCAACAATGACAACAGTGTCATTAATACACCCCAAAGCACCGGTGCCGGTAGACCCAGCACCCAGAAAATAATTCCGCCCAAGCCGCCCTGGGTAATAGCGACTACCAGATTTCCTTTAATGGTTGCGCGAGTGACTTCAGCAAACTTTGCCAGTAAAAGGTGCTCGCGCTCATCACCCAGTGGTAGGGCATGGATAATCAGGTTTACCAGCCTTTCGCCATCGCGAATCAGGAAGAAGGTGAGGTAAAGCATTAAACCCAACATAACGAAAAAGTTAACAGTATTCTGTCCGACCTCAATCGCATTTTTTGCGACGAAGCTACCGGCATTCATCACTCCACCCATCAGGCGCTGCTTGGCCTCCTCGACATCCACGCCAATACTTTCGAGCGTGCTGTTAACCCTGGGGAAAGCACTGCGAATCTGTTCAAAGGATTTAGAAACATCAATTTGTCCTTCCTGGATCCGGTGATACAGAGTTACCGCTTCATTAATAAAAGAGGTGGCCACTACCAATACGGGTATCACCAATAGAACGATACACATAAACAGGGTTAGCAGAGCCATTAAATTAGGCGAATTGGGAAAGCGCTGCATCAGCAGACGGTACACGGGGTAGAAAATCAGTGCGGTGGCACAAGCCCAAAAAATAGGGGTAAAGAAGGGTTTTATTAGGAGTAAAAAAGCTACGCTGACCAATAATAAGGTCAATATAAATGAGCGCCTTTCCAGTTTTTCTTGCACTGCGACTTCCTCTGCTTCTCTTTCGGCAGCCCAGTGGTAGGGCGCCTAATTTTTGCTCTATCTAAGCAGATGCAGTGGGGTTTTACCAGCGCCTATATCCGCACGTATCCACGTGAAATCGAATGCCCCGATAGATTCCGAGGCCCATTTGCCACTCGCGGCCGTTGCGCTTGTGGATATCCCTCAGTACGGGCACCAATTGCTCTCGGGAGAACTTCTTTTTCGGAACTATATCCAGCCCGCAGAAATGCAGATGTTTACTTCCCTTGGAACCCCCGGCCTTACGGTTGTAATCCACTGTGCGCCACCCGGAGACCACTGTTACCGGGCCGACGCGGGGCACTATTTCCCGCTCGATTACCCGCAGAGTATTTACGATGCCCCACCAGAGCTCCTTGGGAGGGATGGCGAATGCGGGTTCGTCCAAATCCTGCCAGTCACTGCCCTGACGCAATAGCTCATAGGGTTGCACAACCTGTTCAACCCGGTTGGAGCGCAGGAATTTTTTGAGTTGAGTAAAGCGTGCATGGTTATTGCCTTTGCTCAGGAAGCGGCTGAATGCCCTCTCGGAAGCTGCCGGATAGCCCTGGATATCGTAAACCTCCGGGATCATTAGCAGCGGTAGGATATCGATAGGGGATTTCACCCGGTCATCAGCCTCGCGCGCTCGTTCGTAAGTAAAAACAAATAGACCGGTGAGAATTGCCAGTGCGATTGACCCAATGATGATGATCCGCCGGCGCAGTTGACGCTGGCCGATTTCTACGCACTCTTTGTTACTTTGCATAACCATCGGGCAGCTCCCTCAATTACCAGGTGCGATAGCCACAGGTATCGACATGAAACAGGACATCGTCAATCAGGCCCATCCCGACATTGCTATCGGGACCGAGGCGTGCGTGCAGTGTGCTTAGCTCTTCAGCGAGTTCGTTTTTACCGATATTGGAATTCGGAATTAAGTCCAGCCCGCAAAAGTCACGGTGGCGGGGCTGGTCTTCGGTCGCAAGTTTTCGGTTGTAGGCATCAGTGCGGTAAGCGGAAACCACAGTGACAGGGCCAATTAGCGGTATTACCTGGTCTCGTACCAGGGTGAGGGTTTTCACAATATTGGACCACTGGTCCCTGGGTGGTATGGCGAATGGGGGTTCCCCCAGTTCCAGCCAGTCCCCCCCCTGTCGCAGAAGATCACGAATAGGAAAAACCTCAGCGACACCCCGGTCCCGAAGCAACTGATTGAGTGCTTGTACGCTGGAGCGGTTACTGCCCTCTCGCAGGAATTTGTTAAAGGACTCCTCGTTGGCGAGGCGATAGCCACGCTGCTCGACATAGGACTTCTCTTGCGAGGAGAGGAATAGATAGAGCCAGAGGGTAAACAGGATGGCACTGAGTATTAAAGTGAGGGCACTGACGACCACCCGATTGACTCTTTGCCCGGGCGGCCTGTGTGGGAACAGAGTTTCGAAGCGAGTAAACGAGTTACCTGCGGACATAGTGCTCGCGACTGCTGCTGAGAGAGTTTTTCCTCCGACGCTAAAATCGTCGGCGCCTGTTTACTCACTATAGCCGCAAAAATCGACGGGCTGCGGGCTTGGGATCAGCCACAAAAAAAGCCGCTGGTCCCGGGGGAGCAGCGGCTTTTGGGTCACGGACAGCGCACTGTGCCCGACAACCTCTACTTAGGCTTTAGGGCCTGCATTTTTAACGTCTTCGCTGACATTGAACTTCTCAATGTTCTCGGCGAACAGCTTGGCCAGCTTGCCTGCCTGATCATCGTAAGCAGCTTTGTCAGCCCAGGCTTCACGAGGGTTCAGGTAAGACTTGTCCACGCCGGGCACTTCCATCGGGATATCCAGGTTCAGGGCATCCAGGTGCTCAGTGGCAACGCCTTCCAGGGCGCCGCTCTGGATAGCGGCAACGACAGCGCGGGTTACCGGAATCGGGAAGCGCTTGCCGTTGTCGCCGGAGCCGCCGGTCCAACCGGTGTTTACCAGGTAGACCTTGGAGCCGAACTCTTCAATGCGCTTCATCAGCAGGTCTGCGTATTCGCGCGGTGCACGGGGCATAAACGGCGCGCCAAAGCAGGTGGAGAAAGTCGGGTGGATACCGGCCTCTGCGCCCAGTTCGGTGGAGCCTACGCGGGCGGTGTAGCCAGACAGGAAGTGGTAAGCCGCAGCCTCTTTGGAGAGGATGGATACCGGTGGCAGTACGCCGGATACATCGCAAGTCAGGAAGATAACATTCTTTGGCTCGCCGGCGCGGTTTTCCAGCTGACGCATTTCAACGTGTTCCAGCGGGTAGGAGCAGCGGCCGTTTTCAGTCAGGCTGGTGTCGCAGTAGTCAGCAGTGCCGTGATCGTTGGTTACCACGTTTTCAACGATGGCGCCGAAGCGGATGGCATCCCAGATTACCGGCTCATTTTTCTGGCTCAGGTCGATGGTTTTCGCGTAGCAGCCACCTTCCATATTGAAGACGGCACCCTTGGTCCAGCCGTGCTCATCGTCACCGATCAGGTAGCGCTCGGGATCCGCGGACAGGGTGGTCTTGCCGGTACCGGACAGGCCGAAGAACAGGCAGGTATCGCCATCTTCGCCGACGTTAGCCGCGCAGTGCATTGGCATTACGTCTTTTTCTGGCAGCAGGAAGTTCTGTACGGAGAACATGGCCTTCTTCATTTCGCCGGCGTAACGCATGCCGGCCAGCAGTACTTTGCGCTGGCCGAAGTTGATAATTACGCAGCCTTCGGAGTTGGTGCCATCGCGCTCGGGCTCACAGACAAAGTGAGGAGCGTGCAGGATTTGCCACTCTTCCTTGGACTTGGGGTTGTACTTTTCGGCGCGGATAAACATGTTGCGGCCGAACAGGTTGTGCCATGCAGTTTGGGTGGTCACTACCACTGGCAAGTAGTGGTCTTCATCCTGGCCCACATGCAGGTGCTGAACAAAAGTATCGTGACCAGCAACAAAAGCCTCTACACGATCCCACAGGGCGTCAAACTTATCCTGCGGGAAAGGACGGTTGACGTTGCCCCAGGCGATGCTGTCGGCAGTGGAGGGCTCTTCTACAACAAAGCGGTCAGCCGGGGAGCGACCGGTGCGTGCGCCGGTTTCAGTCACCAGAGCGCCTGTATCTGACAGCTTGCCCTCGCCGCGCGTCAGAGCCTGCTCTACCAATTGTGCCGGTGATAGGTTCTTGAAGACCATCGCGGAGTCGTCGATCTGTGCCATTCGTGGAATACCCGTGAAAGTTGGACAGTAAATAAAATGGGGCTGCCCAAGGTTTAGACAGCCGTAGAAAATTTTGGGGGCGCATTATTGCAAAATTCAAAATATGCGGATACCAACTATGGCTATTTTGTAGTCAATGACAGCGCTGTCATGGAAAATAATGTCGACATAAATTCACACCATTTATGGCTGCACGCCTAATTATTCTTTTTTTGAATTTAATGGAGGGATTAGGGGTGTCAGGTGGTAGGGCTGCGCTGAGGATTCGGCGGTTGCGCAGCCCTTCGAGGATCAGTGAAGAGTGTGGGGGGGAGCGTTGAGGAGCGACTCAATTTGGTCCCGGTCAAAGCGGTACTGGGTGTTACAGAATTGGCAGTCCGCGATAATCTCACCCTGCTGCTCTTCCAGCAGGCGGTAGACATCCTCTGCACCCAGGGAAACCAGCGCGCGGGCGCTGCGCTCTCTCGAGCAGCTGCACTTGAAGCGAATAGTGTCGGTACCCAGGGTTGCCGGCTCCAATTGGTGGAATAGGCGGTGAATAAGCTCTGGGTGGGGAACGGTAAATAACTCCTCGTCAGTTACGGTCTCCGCCAAGTGAATCGATGTTTCCCAGGCGTCCTGATTTTCTTCTTCTGTGGCGGCATTATTGCCCGGCAGAATCTGTAACATAAGACCGGCGACGGTATTGTCACTGCTTTCCAGCCATACGCGGGTAGCCAGCTGTTCCGATTGCTTAAAGTAGTCTTCCAGGCAGCCGGCCAGGTTGTCCTGCTCCATGGGAACCACACCTTGATAGCGCTCACCGCGCTTTGGCTCAAGGGTAATGGCCAGGGCTCCACGGGGGCCGATCATATCGCGCAGGGTGGCGTTTTCGTCGATTTGTGCACCCTCGGCAACTCGGGCGATGCCGCGCAGGTCGCTGTGGTGAGTGCACTCCGCCATAATCATCGGCACATCGCCTTCGCCACGGGCCTGGAGGCTCAGGACACCTTCGAACTTCAGTGTGGTTGAAAGCAGGCTGGCTGCAGTGAGGAACTCCCCTAGCAGGCGGGCTACTGGTGTAGGCAGTGGGTTGTGTTCCAGTACATCGCGGTAGGAATCAGTAAGTGTCACCACCTGTCCGCGAATATCGTGTTTGGAGAAAATAAAGCGTTCCAGCTGATCGGACATAGGTCGGGGGCTCTCGGTATTAAAACCGCAGGATTTTAGAGGTGGATATGCCTAAATGGTAGCTGTCGCTGAGTAATGGGGGGAAGCCGCGCCCCTGGGGGCCGGCTAACTTATCCGCAATAGAGGTTGACCTGGCGTTGATAGTCGAGTGCCATCTGTTCGCGCTCCCGCTCTGTGCGGCGTACTTCCTTGCCATTGTCGTCAAAAAATACGACCCGGCCCTGTAATATTTTTAGGTTTTTGCGGGCCTTGCTACAGGCCTTGTCTCTTTGTTGTTGTCTTTCCTGCGCTTCACGATTTAAGCGCTCCTGGTATTGTTGTTCGATATTCCGCGGCTGTTCCGATTGGCTGCGTCTGGGTGCTGTGGTGGCATCGGCAGAATTAATGGGGGTCAGGTTGCCAGAAATATCCTTGGCCTCTGCGTGGGCCGGGGGGCGGTCACCAAAGTGCACCCGGCCATCGTCGTCGACCCAGCGATACAGTTCCCCTGCATTAACATTGGCGGTCAGGAGCAGACCGCCAAAAATGCTGGATAAGTACAGTAACTTTATGGGCATCCTTTGCCTCTCCCGATGTTTATTCTTCTTTATTGGCCAGCTGGCTGAACAACCCCTGTGAATGGCGCTGGGGGATATGGTAGGTCTGCAGTATCAGAGGCTGCTGCTCCTGGGCCTCTGCCGCATCCAAGACCATCCGATAACCGGAGCGGTCGCGCAAATCTACAAAGTCCCGTTTGTTGCCTTCCATCAATTGAGCGAACTCGTCGAAGTCCTTGATGCTGTGGCCATTTACTGAGTCGATAATCCAGTTCTTCCAGTCGTGGTAACCGAGGTTCACATTGGCGGGCAGTACTTTCAGGGCGACGACCAGCTCGCGGCGCTCCTCGTCACTCCATTGATTGCGGGCATAGAGGTAGTCAATAGGCGCCTTGGAGTGCCAGTTTTTGCCCCAGCGTTTGATCAGGTTCATATTCAGGGGCACAAAGACAACACCGCCGTAGATATAGTAGCGGGGCTGGCGGTCAAATTGCTCTCCCAGCACCATAGCGCGTGAGGGAGGTGTTGCGGCCAGCGTGACCTCAGCGGTCTGCTCTTTACCATCGCGGGAGAAGCGCACGGGTAAACGTTCACCGACATGGTGGCGATCCACGGCGTAGTGGTAGTTGGTGCGCTGGTTTTCCCTCCATTCCACAGTCCGGTCAGCCGCTACTTTAAAGCCATCGACTTCGAGCAGGACATCGCCGGGTTTAAACACTTCAGCTGCGGGGGAATTGTCGAACACTTTAACGACCATGGCACCATCCTGGTCTTCCTCGAGACCGGCCGCTTTTTTCATCGATGGGCTTTCCAGGCTCTGGGTTACCAGTCCCAGTTCGGGGAACCCTTGGTGCACATTGTCCTTGGCATCTTCTAAGACATGAGCGATCACGCTGGGGGGGACAAAGTAACCCAGGTTTTCAGCGCTCTGGTTGGTTTGCATGGCCACGCCGACGATGCGGCCATTGGAGATAACCGGACCGCCGCTGTTGCCCGGGTTGATGGCCGCATCTATCTGGCCCGCCATCAGGTAACTTTCCGCATGGGCATAATATTGGTGCTCCACGCGGGAGAGTACTCCGCGGGTAATCGAAAGGGATTTGCCACCAATTGGGTAGCCGTAGACGGTGACCTCTTCCTGCAGGTCGGGCAATTTTCCGAGGGCCAGGGGGCGGGTATCGTTGAAAAAGCTTTCGTCATCGACGGTCAGCAGGGCGAGGTCGGCATCGTGGGAGACAAATTTCACCCGGGCGCGGAATTTCTTTGCATCGCCGTGGCGCTGTACCTGGATAAAGCTGCCGTTGGCCACTACGTGTGCGTTGGTCAGGATCTGCTGGTTGCGGATGACGGCACCGGAACCGGACAGCTGCTTGGGGTTGAGCAGGGCCCAGGGATTGAAATAATCCGGGGCGGCGGCGGTGGTGTAAATCTTGATGATTGAGCGCTTGAGCTGCTCGTGTTCTCGGCTGTCTGCTAGGGCGGTTTGGGTACCGAGCAAAATCAGCAGGGAAATGGCGATCAGTCGTTTCAACATGGCTGTTTTCTATCCGGTTAAGTGGGGGCAGTTTAGCAGCTAAAGTGGGAAATGGCGGAAATTTCACCACTTTTGTCTGCTGAGTCTACTCTTGTTCCCGCAGGAAGCGGTGTATCTGGCGGCGTTGCTTTTTATTGGGGCGCTCCTGTTGCATCCCGGCATTGGCTGCCTGTCGCTCGGTTTTCTCTTTTTCCCGGCGGGCGATACTGTCTTCGGTCTCGCGGTATAAGGTGCGCGCAATCTCGGCGCCGCGCCGCTGATCCGATAGAGCGGTTACTTCAACTTCCAGCAGATCCCATCCCTGGCGGATGCTCAGTTTGACACCGGTAGTGACTTCCTTGCTGGCTTTGACCCGCTGGCCATCGGCGTGGACTTTTCCACCTTCAATCGCCTGCTTGGCAATGCTGCGAGTCTTAAAGAAGCGCGCGGCCCAGAGCCACTTATCGATACGTACTTTTTCCATGGTTTCCTTGTGAAATCAGGTGGACCCGGTGTCCAGTCTGCTGCGTTTAAAAGCCATGATCTCATCAAAATGATGGATCGCCGGGAAGTTGGTGATTTCCCGTTTGGGCCCGCGGCTATCCGGTTGGCGAATACACAATAGGTGGGCGATACCGTAGTCCTGGGCCGCGCTCAGAACAGATTGGTTATCGTCGACAAATAGGGTGTTCTCAGGGTCAAATTCCAGGTTATCTCGCAGAGAGTCCCAGAAATTGGCACTCTCCTTGGCATGTCCATAATCATGGGAGGAGATGATGCCGTCAAACCAGCGGTCGATACCGGTGATCTCCAGCTTGTGATCTAACCCTTGACGGTGCGCATTGGTCACGAGGTAGGTGGGCTTTTGCAGTTGTTGCAGGCCGCTCAGAAACGCCTCAGTGTGAGGGCGCAGGGCGATGCGGGTCTCGATCTCGCGCAATATGCTGAGGATATCCAGCTCCAGTTTTTCCGCCCAGAAGTCCAGGCAGTACCACTCCAGCGTACCACGGCGGGCATTGATCTCAGCCTCGAGCTTCTGCTGGGCTTCCTGTGGGTCAAAGCCGTGGACTTCAGCGTAGCGCTTGGGCAGGTGCGTGAGCCAAAAATGATTGTCGTAATGCAAATCCAGCAGGGTGCCGTCCATGTCCAGCAATACGGTATCGATACTTCGCCAATCGAGCATGGGAGCTATGTACCTCTTTGAAATGGGGCGGGAAGACAAGTTTAGTTGGCTTGCCACTGCCTTCCCGGATCGTTTTCATTATGCCTGGGCGCGGCGGATTCCGTACAGGATACACAGTTGCGCACTGTAGTAGGTGAGCATGATGGCGGCATCGGCTAGCGGTAGTGGGGCTATGAACTTGTTAATAGCGATCAATGTATCTGAAGCCATAAAGATGACAGCCCCGGCAAATAGCAGGGCGGCGTCACCCTTGTGCATTGCGGCTGCGACCGCCATGGCGAGGATAGCCAGCAGATACGCTAATACTGCCGGGGCTAAATCCCCAGCAGCAGGGAGGATAATTTGAGCCAAAAGCAGTGCGGCAATCACTACAGGCAGTGTCCGAATAAGGTTGCGCCGATTGGGGGGCTCCGCAAAACGCAGGAAACCCAGCGCGTAGACTAGCTGGGCAATAAGAAAAGCACCCAGTCCAAACACAAAGTGTTGGGGGAATTGCATTTCGAGGAGTACATCCCCGATGGCGGAGGAACTGAGGGCTAGAAAAGTGAAAAGCAGGGTTTTGCCCCGCAGCTCCAGTCTGGCAATCATCATTAGGCACAGTATCGGCAGCGCTTTTAGCGCGGGCATCCACAAGTTATCCAGCTTCCAGGTATCCAGAAAGATGAATAAAGTGGCACTGGCCAGGAACATCGGTACCAGGTAATTGCGAAAGTTGTGCTGGGGTGCGGAATTTTCTACGGACATAGGTACTTACCTTATTTTTATTTTGTATACCTCCCCATCAATTTAACGGTTTTCCTCCGCATCATCGATAGCTTGTACTCTCTAATTCCAATTGAGTTTTCTCCAGTGCCGGCCGCGGGACATTTCTAGGGTAATATGGAGCATCGAAAATACATGCCCGGCAGTTGTTTGCCTTGAGCACTAGTCATGGAGAGCCTCACTGATGAAAGCGGCCAATATTCTGGAAACAATCGGCAATACCCCTCACGTAAGAATCAATCACCTCTTCCGTCCCGATATAGAAGTTTGGATGAAGGTAGAGCGCTTTAATCCGGGCAGCAGCATTAAGGACCGAATTGCCTTGGCGATGATTGAGGATGCAGAGCGTCGTGGAGCCCTGCAGCCCGGTGGGGTAATAATCGAACCGACCTCTGGTAATACGGGTATTGGACTGGCGATGGTTGCTGCCGTGAAGGGTTATCGCCTGATCCTGACCATGCCGGAGTCTATGTCGGTAGAGCGTCGCCAGGTCATGAAGGCAATGGGCGCAGAATTGGTCCTTACACCTAAAGAGCGCGGTATGGGCGGCGCTATTGCTAAGGCGGAGGAGTTATTGGCCTCACATGCGAATAGCTGGATGCCCCAACAATTTAATAACCGCGCCAATGCCCAGGTGCACCGGGATGTTACTTCCAAGGAAATCTTGGCAGATTTTCCTGAGGGGCTGGATTATATGATTACCGGTGTGGGTACTGGCGGGCATATCACTGGTTGTGGTGAAGTCTTAAAAGAGCACTTTCCCAAATTACAGGTCTATGCGGTAGAGCCGGAGAAATCACCGGTGATTAGCGGTGGAGAAAAAGGCCTGCATCGTTTGCAGGGTATCGGCGCCGGCTTTGTACCCCAGGTACTCAATACGGAAGTACTCGACGGTACTGTATTGGTGAGTGAGGAAGACAGTTTTGAAATGGCGCGTCGTTGCGCATTAAAAGAGGGAATTTTTGTGGGTATCTCCTCCGGTGCCAGCCTTGCGGCCCTGAAAAAGCGCGAGGGGGAGATGGATGCGGGCAGCCGGGTACTGGTGTTCAGCTATGACACTGGTGAGCGCTATCTGTCCGTTCAGGACCTTTTCTCCGCCTAAGATTTTATAATGGTGAATTCAAAGAGTATGGAGTTGTAATGGATAAAGCACTTTTGGAGCAGGTGATAGAGATCTGCAAACGCGCGGGAGAGGCGATTCTCGAGGTTTATCACAACAGCGCTGAGTTGGAAGTCGAGACAAAGAAAGATGATTCCCCAGTAACTGCCGCAGATCTGGCCGCTCACAAAGTACTGGAACCGGCGTTAGCACAGCTTATCGAGGGAGTACCGGTTTTATCAGAAGAGCAGGAAATGCCCTCGTTCGAAGAGCGCAGTCAGTGGCAGCGTTACTGGATTGTCGATCCGCTCGATGGCACCAAAGAATTTATCCGACGCAACGGTGAATTTACTGTAAATGTCGCGTTAATCGAAAATGGCGAGCCCGTTTTGGGGGTGGTTTACGTACCGGTACTGAATATCACTTACGCCGGCTGCAAGGGCGAAGGAGCCTTTAAGCGCGATGCCAATGGCGAAATTGACATTCGGGTGCGCCCACTGAAGCCGCGCCTGGATAATAGTGAAGTTGTTGAGCTTGTGGCCAGCCGCAGCCATGGAACTGGCACCGTCGACCAGTTGGTACAACGTATCGAGTCTGAACTGGGTGCTGTCGAGTGCAAAAATATGGGCTCGTCGCTGAAATTATGCCTGGTTGCTGAGGGTGCAGCAGATTTGTATCCGCGTCTCGCTCCTACTTGCGAGTGGGATACTGCGGCAGCTCAGGCTGTAGTTGAAGCAGCAGGTGGTATTGTTGTGGACGAAGAGTTTAATTTGTTGCGCTACAACACTAAAGACTCTCTGCTGAATCCCTTTTTCTATGTAATTGGCGATTCTTCTTTTGATTGGCAATCCCTACTGCTGGATAAGTCCGCTGCTTAGGGTGTGACGCCAGTAAACATATAGAGAGTATATTTGTGCCTCCACCACCACTGGTGGAGGCTTTAAAGGGGATCTGGATATTTCCAAATTCAGGAGGCTCACTGATGTCTGGACCCGATCTGCGCTTTAACCAGGATAAAGGTGAAATTCGCTGTTTGCGTCGGGAACTGGAGGAGGAAATAAACTGGTTGCAGCGGCATTTTGAAGCCCTCTCCAATGCAGTCGATGCAAATGATATTGCGCTGCGGCGCACCTATAACAGCATGCTATTTTCCCGCCGGGCCCTATTAGGTAGAATGCCCCGTTAACTAAATTCCAAATATTTTCTTGTGTGAAAAACTGTAGTGCTGCAGGTTTTAATTTGAATACGGCAGTTCTTCCTGCTCAGTGCTGTCACTTATAGTGTTGAATCTGTGCCAGCGCGAAATATTATTTCCCAGCTAATTAGCTAATTTCCTTGCCAAATTCCCCCGTAAAATGTAAAGCAGTCTACGCTTTGGAAAGCTAATACATAAGAGTATTTTTCAATGCGCTACCCGGTTGTGGTGCACAATATTGAATATGCCGGATTTGGTGCCATTGCACCGGATCTGCCGCATTGCCACTGCTATGCCGATACCCTTGAGGGGACCCTGCAAAAAATGGCTGAAACGATTTTTCAGCGGTTGGAAGAGCTCCGTCAGGCTGGACAGCCAATGCCGCAAGCAGGTGAAGTAGACAACCTGAAGAAAAACCCGGCTTTTGTAGGAGGCGTCTGGGCCATTATTGATGTAGAAACAACTTGAAATAATTCACTGAGCTTGAACTTGATGACTGGCTTTTTGATGTGAGTGGCGATGATAAAGCTATCCGTCTACCTGCTTTCCTTTTTTATAGCTGCGACCAGTTATGGATTCGAGGCGAATAATCCTTTTGATGGTGTCGCCACGGGAGAGTACCGGATTATCGGTACCGTTGGTTTTGGGAGTGGCGAGCAGCAGTTAAATAAGCAGCGGGATTCTTTTGGCTATGTCAGCCTTGGAATTACGCCGGCGGTAGGAGTCTGGCAAGTTGAGCTGCGGGCGTCACATTTTGATGATAATCATGTCACAGTAGATCAGGTAGGTTTAAATTTTAAAATTGATTTTACCCTGAATTGTCACGTTCAATGTCTCTATTGGATGGTGGGATATAATTATGCCGATGTGGATTTGAACAATGTTATAAGAAGAGGCTATTGGTATCGAGAATACCCACCATTTTATCCGGATGATCGATATATCTATATTATTGATGCCAGTGGCAGTGATACCTTTTGGAACGCCGGGGTGGGTTACCGAATTATGTGGACTCAGGATTTCGATACTTCATTAGAGTATAACTACAATAATATTGGCAAAATAGAACGTGTTAACCTCGGGCATCTGCGTACCCTGAGTTTGAATTTTTCCTACCGCTTTTAGTATGCCCTCCGCCTTTTAACCTATTTTTCTCAATAATTTATTCGTAGAAATTTCTTAATTAAATACTGATTTTTTTATAGAATGGAAAAGGGGCCCTGGGGCCCCAATAGCTTTTAAATTCGATAAATGGCTTTCAGCCAGAAGGTGCGTCCCGGTTCGTTAACCCGGGTCAACTGATCGAAACCAATAATATTGGCTCCAGAGCGACTGATATGTTCAGCGTAAGTCTCATCGAATAGGTTATCGATACCGGTAGTTACCAGTACACTTTTACTGGGTTTCCAGCCGGCATTGATGGAAACGACGTTGGCAGAGTCGGTTGCACCAATATCCTGACCAACAATATTGCCTTTGCCGATATCCACCCGGTCCTGGCTTGCGATAGCGCGCCATAAAACACCTGCTGACCACTGGGCCTGTTCATAGTAGAGTCCCAGGCGGCCCTCCAGAGGCGGCAGTTGTGCCAAGGTAGTGCCATCGGTTTCGTTGGCACCGCGAACAGATGTTACGGTGAATTCAGTGCGCCACTGCTCGTTGAGCTGATATGAGGAGTCAAACTCCAAACCCCAGGAGCGCGCCTGGATGTTTCTGACAATGGAGGTAGTGCGAATATCGGAGGAGTCCATACTATCCATATTCATACTACCCATAGAGTCCATGCTACTCATTACTGCCGCTTTTTCGTAATCCGTCTCAATCATCAGGTAGTCATCAATCTGATTGACGAATCCGGAGACACTGGCAGAGAGTTTTTCACCGCGATAGATATAGCCGATATCCAGCTGGGTGGTCTTTTCTGATTCGATATCCAGTGCGCTGTAAGAGTCTGCTGTCTCGTAGGAGAAAATTTCCCAATAATCGGGGAAGCGCTCAGTGTAGCCGAGCCCGGCAAAGAGTGTGGCAGAACTATTGGGGCCGCTCTCGAGACCATATTCATAGCGCAGGAAGCCGCTGCTCAATAGCTCTGAGCGAGTTTCTCCCGCAGTGGGGTTATCCACTGAGGACATCATGGATAGAGCAACTTCATCGCGAAGGTCTTTTACTTCCCAATCATCCACTCGTGCACCGGCGATCCAGCGTTGATTGGCTGCGACTTGCCAGCTGACCTCAGAAAATAACCCCAGCTGGCTAAATTCGGCATCGGCCTCTCGCTTCATATCCCGGTAGTCCATGGTGGACTGGTTCATGGTCGAACGCCCGGTGTGGCGATTTTCCCGGGCATCAATTCCACTGGTCAATTCCACATCGTCCATAGGCGTAAACACCAGAGCCATCTTGAAACCTGTGGTCTCACTATCGAGATTCATGACCATGGGGGTAGCGGTGCTGGATAGCTCGCGCAGGCTGTAGTTATCCATGATGTGGTCGATATAGTTGTAGTAGGCCTGGAGCTCAATTGAGTCGAGCCAGCTACTGATATTGCTGCGGACATATTTAGCTTTGTGGCTCTCACGGGCAAACTTGGAACCGTCGACTCCCCGATCTGCATAGGCAGCTTCCCCATCGCTAAATGCAGTATCGAACTCGACCCGTGTATCGTCGCTGGGAGTCCAGGCCAAATTGACCTGGCTGCTCCAGCGCTCATAACTGGAATTTACCTCATTGCCATCCCCGTCTTCGTAGTCGTCCGCAGATGCCGAGGTCGAGGAGCTGCGGATAGAAAACTGCGGCGAACTATAGGAGATATCGAATAGACCATCGCGGCGCTCGGCACTGGCGCCGAGCAGGCTCGCATGCATATTCCAGTCGCTTTCAGTGGGGCGCTCCTGCTGCTGGTTAAACACAACTACGCCGGCGGAATTTCCGGGGCCATAGAGGACGCTCTGTGGCCCTTTAATAACTTCAATTTCGTCCATTGCCTCGGGAAAAATATAGGCTGTAGGTGGGTCCATTCGGCTGGGACAACCACCCGCCAATGTTTCTCCATCCACTACCATTCCCAGGCGCGAGCCCCCCATTCCGCGAAGCATCGGATCGCCACTGGTGCCGCCTTTACGCACTACGGAAAATCCCGGAATTGTTTTCAGGTAGTCGGCGCCGTCATTGGCAGGTAATGGCTGACGGGGTTTTTTCGGGTCGGTTACCAGGTTGAGGGGGAGTTCAGTCTTTACCCCAGTAACCACCATTTGTTCCATTTCACTATCTTTTAATGGTTCTGGCTCTTCGGATTCTTCCGCTGCGAGATGTGCTGAAAAGGTACAGCAGGCAGCGAGTGCCAGGCTGAGAGGTTTTTTCAGAAAAATTTTTGCGTTGATGCTCTGATGCATGGTTTTCAATCCTTTTCGCTGGCGTTTCGAACACGCAGCAGTGAGCGCGCAGGCCTGAGTAATATTTGGCGCACGCGACATATCCCCACCTGAAAAAGTGGTCGTATTTTGGCAAGATCCAAAGCGCTGAAAATATTAAGACAGCAATGAGACTTGCGGTCCACAGCGAACTGCGGAGTGATGATGTTGGAATAAAAAAGGAATTAAACCGGGGGGGCGCGAATCAGTGGGCGGCTGTAAGCGTTAGAGATAACGTGGAAAAAAGCCGGATAAGAGGGCGGTTGAGTAAAACCGGTTAGGACTATTTCCAATTCTGTTGTTGGTGCGCTGGCAATACTGGCAGCGGCGGAAAAATTACAATGGTTATCGGCAAATGAGTGAGCGGTAAGCGTATCGTGGTTGTGGCTTGAAGAGTGGTCGCCGTGATGATCGCTGTGGGAATTCGCTTTGAGGGCATTGAGCAATAATGCGCTGCGGCTATCGCCATGGCAGAGCCCATAGGGCGTTCCCGCTGCAAAATCTGCCGGCATAAAACCGGCAGGAACCAGGCCTCGCGCGCTGAGAAATACCAGCAATAGCAATAGCGCCTGCCACTGGGACAGACGGGAACAGTATTGGATGGTGCGCTTACCGCTCATAAATAAGAAGGTCTGTACTTTGCCCGGGCCCATTTTAAATACCCGGAGATGAGTAACAAGAGGTTAACGGGTGATACAGCAAAGTGCCACTGCCCCAAGTTAACTTTTGCGAACTAATACGAGGTAAATTGAGCTTTATCAGGTTTTGTTGGAATTTAATTTCTTTTCTTCAGCGCATTCTAAAAATAAATCTAACTTTGCTGGAAGCTAAAGGTTCCAGGAGGTAGCGCGCTCAATAAGAGATTCCCGGGATTGGGTAGAGTTCCCGGACAGCCCTGGATTATTGCGGGTAGTGGGAAGGTTATAGGGAGGGTTTGCAGAGTGGGGGCTCGGAGAGTCCCCACTCGGTAAATTTGTCGATTCAGATTCTGCCGCTGCGCTTTAGGCGCCAATAGGCCTCTACCAGAGACTGGTGCAAAAGCTCCGGCCTCGAGTCTACCACTATGACATTGTGTGCCTGCAAATGCTGAAGTAATTGCTCCCTGCGGCGTAGGAAGTCCCTCGCTGCGGCGCTGTTTACTGCACTATCAAAGTTCTGAATCGGCTGTTGCAGCAATTTGTCCACAGAAGTCTCCCGCAGACTGGCAATCATCACCAGGTGATTGCGCGACAGCAATTTGACTGCTGCTAGGAGTTCATCACTATCTTCATCGCGCAAGTTGGTAATCAGGATTACCAGGGCACGGCGTTTGTGGTGGGCCATCAGCTGTTGTGCGGCGCTAGTGTAATCTGCGCTACTGGTGCCAGAGTGGAGGTCGTAGACATTATTCAACAGTAGATTGATTGCACTTTCGCCTTTTACTGGCGGCAGCTGTCCACCACTGCTCTCCTGTGCCGCAGCAAATGCCTGCAAGCCGACCGCGTCCCCCTGTTTGATGGCGACATAAGCTGAAAGTAGCAAGCCATTGAGTGCGTGGTCAAAGTGGCTCAACTCGCCGTCTTTAGCGCGCATCCTGCGGCCGCAATCCAGCATGTAAATAATTTCCTGGTCGCGCTCGTCCTGGTATTCACGGCTGATCAGTTTGCGCAGCCGTGAGCTCGCGCGCCAGTCCACCTGTCGCTGGCTGTCTCCCTGGCGGTATTCACGCAGCTGGCGGAAGTCCATTCCCTCACCGCGACGCTGCTGCTGGTGCAACCCCATCAGGCGCAGGCTCTGTTCGGTGGAGAGAGATTGTAGCGAGGAGATACCAAGAAAATTGGGGTAGACCTTGACGGTCTGCTCCTGTCCCAGCCATACCCTTGTCTGCCAGAGTCCCCAGGGAGAGTTGGCCAGCACCTCGATTCGTCCGAAAGAGGCACTGCCTCGGCGACGGGGTACCAGGTCGTACTCGATGGTGATTTCCTGGTCCGGGTTAAGTTGTGCGGAGCGCGGCAGCCCTGTCGATCCCAGTTGCTGTGGGATTGAGTCGGAAATCTGGAGTAATAGTGGGCGTGGGCCGGTATTGTGAAGTTTTAGCCGCGCAGTATTGCGTACGCCCAGGGCCAGGTTGCCTGGCAATCGCCGCAGCCCCTGCAGACCGGTTACACGGTAACCAGTGAGATAGTCCAGCAGGGTGGCGCTGATTAACAGGGCACTCGCTCCCCACCAAAGGTTGCCGATAAATGAGCTGGCTTGCGGAAACCAAATTCGCGCTGCTGTAATTGCCAGAGCTGCCAGGCACCAGTAGCCGAGCAGTTTGACCTGGCGCGGACTCGGGCCGGTGCGACCGCTTTGTGCTGGTGCTACCTGTTGCTCTGTTGCAGCTACAGTCTGTGTCACAGTCGCGGCGCCTCAACACTGTCGATAATCATTGCCAGCGCCGTATCAGCAGTTTCACCGTCAATTTCCATATCTGGAGATAGGCCGATACGGTGGCGCATTACCGGGATGGCCATGGCCTTGATATCATCCGGCAGTACAAATTCCCGTCCCTGTAACAGCGCATTGGCGCGGGCTGCCTGTAGCAGGCCGATACTGGCGCGTGGGCCGGCGGGGCTGCGCAGCTGCGGTGATTGACGGGTGGCGCGCACCAGCCGCACGGCGTAATTCAATACCTGTTCGTCCAAGCCCACCTGGGGCACCAGGGCCTGAAGTTGCTGCAATCCCTCGACAGTAATTTCTCCGGCCAGCTTTTCCTGCAGGCTGCGCTCAATTCGGCCACTGCTGGCGGCGGCGGCCAATTGCAGTTCCGCTTCGAGGCTGGGGTAATCGATGAGGACTTTCAGCAGGAATCGGTCCAGTTCCGCCTCTGGTAGCGGGTAGGTACCTTCCTGCTCGATGGGGTTTTGAGTGGCGAGTACCATAAATGGACTGGGTACTTTCAGTGCCTGGCCGTCGATAGTGACCTGCTTCTCCTGCATCACCTCCAGCAGGGCGGCCTGGGTTTTGGCGGGGGCGCGGTTGATTTCATCCGCCAGCAGCAGGTTGGTAAATACCGGCCCGCGACGCACTTCAAAGCGGCTCTCTCCCATGTTGTACATGGCGTGGCCGGTAACGTCGGCGGGCATCAAATCCGGGGTAAACTGGATGCGACGGAAATTGCCGCCAAAGCAGTTGGCCAGGGTGCGCACCAGAAGGGTTTTGCCGAGTCCGGGTACACCTTCGAGCAGTACGTGGCCAGAAGCCAATAGAGCTACGAGTACCTGGTCAACCACCTGCTCCTGGCCAATCAGCAACCGGTTGATATTGTTGCGCAGTATCTGAAGTTTGGCGGACGCAGCCTGCCAGTCAGGTGACGGGCCCGTGGTTTGTTGTTCTGGTTGAAGGGTGGTCTCGTTCATAGGACTGCCTCAATTCGCTGCAGATTACGCATGTGTTCAGTAAATGTTTCTTCGGTTGTTGGGGGCTTGCCCCACAAGGTTTCAACTATTAGCCGTTCATCCATACCGGTGGAGGCACAGAGCTTGTCGCACAGTTTGCGTTTTTTAGTGGCGTTGATATGGGTGGCGCCAAGACGACGTAGAAGTTCTTCCCGATGGCCGCGCAGCAGGGTTTCCCCCTGGTCGTCCTGCCAGTAGTAATGGCCGCAGGCGGATATATGTTCTAGCAGAGAACGGCGGGACACTTCTGGCTCCGGCTGCAAGGGGCCGAAGCGGCGCCCGTGTAGTAATAGCCAAGCGAGTAAGGCCAGTGCGCCGGCGAGAAAAAACTCTGCAGCGTATTGACGAGCAACCTTAGAAAGGGTTTCAAAGCGGGGGCGGGTGAGAAAGACAAACTCTCCTTCGCCGGCCAGCAATTGTAAGAAATAGGCGTGATCGAAGTGGCCAATACGCTGGGACTGCCACAGGGTGCTGTCAGTCATCAGGGTAATCACACCATTGCCGCGCTCGAACTGCATAAACGGTACGCCGACATCGCCGCGTCGTACCTTAGCCCAGAAAACAGGCCCACTGTCGATAGTCTCGTCATTAAATGAAGGATGGTAGAGCAGGTGGCTGGCATCGAGGTATAGCTGTATATCGCTGCCGCCCTCAACAGGCAGGGTTACCAGATCCTCTTCTGACACATCGGGGTTGCGAGGTTCCTCTTGTTCCTTCGGCTCATCTTCCGTTTCGCCTTCGTCCAGTTTGCGATTGTGCTCCCGCATGGCATCAGCGGGGCTCTGCTCAGGCTCGAGTACCGCATCCTCCCCGAGCAATTGCTCCAGGGTTTCTTGCAGTTCGAACTTACTGTGTCCCTCTTGGATAGAGACGTCCATGGACTCAAGTAGCCAATCGCGGTTTTCACTGCGCCCGGAGTCGCTGTCGAAGTTGCCGGTATAGGCTACAACGATGGCGTGGCCACCGCGCTCGACCCACTCGAGAAGCTCTTGGGCCTTGGTGGGGTTATAGACCTGGCTGGAGCTGCTGATAAACAGGGTGGCATCGGAGGAGAGGCCTTGGAGTACAGATATATTATCTGCCTGACGCGGCGCCAGTTGGATATCGGTGAGGTATCTTTCTGCTGCCAGGTAGGGATTTCGTCTGGCTTCCATGCTCCAGCCGCTGTCGATCTCCTTGGAGTAGCGCTCGTAGAAAGTGAGGAATAGCCATACAAGTGCAACGCCACTTATGACCAAAGCTGCCAACAGAATTCTCTTAGCGGTCATTGCCAAATTCCTCCTGCCATTGGCTACAAAGTGAGCTTAACTGAGCCTCTTTTGGCGGCCGGTGGGCATAGGCAAGCTGCTGCCAGTTTGCAGTAAGCTCTTGTACAAATTGACTCAGGGCGGGACTTACTGGGCGCTGTACTTCATTCGGCTCCTGTTGCCTTACTTGTACCAGCTGTGCGCATTCACTTTCGGTAAGGTGATCGCCAAAATAAAACTCGAAGTCTTCAATCAGGTGAGAGAGGGTGGCGCGGTACAATAGTCCCAAACTGGCTCGCTTGTCTCCCTCTGTCCACAGGCGCATGACCTCCGCGCAAACGTCATCGGGCAGACTCGATTGGCGTACATCCAGGCCGAATAGGGTTTCGGGGACGGGCTGCTTTTTCTTTGGCTTAGGCTGCCATTTCAAGCTCTGAAGAATTTTATCGTGATGTCTCCAAAGCAGATAGCCCAGGCCGAATACCAAGCCAATCCAAAGCAGCAGCTCCAGGATTTTCGCAATTGTTGGGCCCCATTTAACTTCATCGTCAACTTCAGGCGTATCTTTAGAGTTCTCAAAAAGCCATTCGATAAAGTTAATTAACCACTCGGGGAACTTTTCTTTGACGGCTTCTGTTTCAGATTTGTCTTTTTTGCGCCAACCACTGATCTCTTTCATTTGATGAAATTCATCGCCGGCGAGGATTTCGTCAATATGCTCTTGGGCCTGCTGCGGGGTTTCCAAAGATGCGGCGCTGGCGGGGGGCGCTGGAATTAATGAGCCAAAGGTGAGCCCGCAGATCAGGATTAGGGCAGCAGTGCTTGGTTTTCTTCTGCGGTGGGACTCCTGTTCACGCTGCTGGCGTTCCAGCAGGTCCCGAAACTGGATTTCTATATCCCAGCCTTCCAATTCAATACGACGGCCAATATAAAGGCAAAATCCGCTAACGATATAGAAGGGGGCTACTGCTGCCATAACAAACAGGTAGAGTCCGTTATATATCCATTCCAGCCATTGAGTGTCCCCTTGGAGCAGAGGGATCCAATCGATCCCATCGGAATACTGTTCAGGGATAAACAGAAATGCCATCACACTTAATGCGGCAAGTAGAAATATCTCAATATGGTAAAGCGTTAGTGTTAGCCAGGTGGCGGCCCCAGAGTGTTTGCGGTGCAGTACCCCAAGGCGCGAGGTACGGGCCTTGCCCGTGGATTGCTCCAGCACGGTAACTGGCATATCGAAAGAGCGTGTGGGGCTCAGCCGACGGAGGGTAAGCCACATAAACCAGTCGCGACGATTCTGGCTAAAGAAATGCTTCAATGCCTCACCAATGGATACCGGTGAGCCAAATAATGCGCGGCTGATCATAAACAGGGGCAGCCGATCAAATACGGGTTTCAGCCACCAAATAAATAAGATGGAGAGCGTTGGTGACTCTGGAAACAGCCAATAACACAAAGCAAATAGCGGTGCTGCAGGCAACAGGTAGACTATAAAAAGTTGCCACCAGTATTTTCGTGCCAGGGCGATCCCGAGATCGACAGACTCCCAGGGAGAGCGCAAGCGGGCTCGCACAGCCAGATTCTTAATTTGCATGAGTTGCGCCCTCCCTGCGTCCCGCCAGGATAAAGTACGCAAAGACCAGTACCCAAAACAGGGCGCCTACCCCGAGCTTGATCGCAATCGGTGTGCTGGCACTGGAGGACCAGAAGGCTTCAAGGAAAGCGGCAATCACCAGCATCAGGAAAGTGCCGTACATAATCTTCATTGCTTCGACAGCGGCCAAGCGCAGTGCGACCGTACGCCTGTGCTGGCCCGGATCCACTAGAGAGCGTCCCAATATCAGGCCCGCTGCTCCCGCCAGAACTATGGCGGTCAACTCAAAGGCGCCATGGCCAATCACAAATGGGTAGAAGGTGGAGACAAAGCCCACCCGGGTGATATGCCCAAACGCTGCGCCAATATAGATGCCGTTAAACACCAGGAAGAAAATTGAGCCAAGGCCAAACAGTACACCGCCGGCAAAGGTGCGAAAGGCGATGCCAATATTGTTTTTGATATAAAAACCGAACATGAACAGGTCGGTATCAGAGCCGCGCTCGCGGCCCAGTACCCGGTTGCCCGGATCATACATGGATTCAAAACCCATAACCTGTTCTGGTGACATTACTGCGTACACCAGGGCATCGTTGTTGTAAGTGCCGACTCCCAGGATCAAGCCAGGTATTAAAAACAAAGCGGATGCCAGCAGTACTGCGCGGCTATTAGCGCGCACGGCTTGGGGAAAACCTGCCAACAAATAGTGCAACCATCCCTTGCGGCGCAAGGTTTCCTGGCGGTAGACACGGTGATGTGCCGCCATAACCAGCTGGTTGAGGTGGTCTATCAGGCGGTTGGTATATTGTCGCTCCTTAGCCATTGCCAGCTGCTGGCAAAGGTTGCGATAGGCGACGGGTAGGTCCAGGGCCGCAACTTCGGACTTGTTCCGATCCGCTTTCAGCCAGGCTTCTAATTGCTCCCAGCTGTCGCGGTAGCGATTCTCAAAGTCTCTCTGCTTCATAGGTACCTCTGCCTATCCCCTGCCACCGAGTAGCCAACTGCCCACGGAGCGCAGGTAGCTCAAGGCATCGCTGTCCCTTTTCCGAGTAATCGGTTCGAGCAGATTGGCGAGCTCTTGCTGACGCGCTTCGCTTAAATCCTGGTGGCGCTCCAAAAGGCTAACCAGTGCCTGTTGGTCTTGCTGGCGAAGGTTTTGCGGTGGTGGGAGCGGGGTGGTATCCGGCAGGGCAACTGGTGCCTTTTCCTCTTCGCGATAGATCACCAGGGTGGCTGCTGCCAGGTCGCCAAGGCGCTGGAAGTGACGCCCCAGTGTCATGCTTATTACGCCAGTGGCGTAGGCAAATGGCATAAAATCCGCAAAGCGTAGCAGGTTGCGAACGATGGATGCTCCCCAAGACACCGGCGTAAGGTTGTCGTTGACCACCATTAGGCCAAATGCCTTTTTGCCCGGTGTCTGGCCGTTCCGCAAAACTTCAAAAAACACCGGGTAAAACCACTCGAGAAGAAAGGCGCAGACGAGCCAGATACCCGCACCGGCAAAGCCGGCAAATAGCAACGCAAAGCCGATCGCAGCCAATATCAATGATCGATAAAACACATCCACTGCATACGCAAGGATACGTGGCACGGGCCCAGCGGCCCGCGCGCGCAAATCAATCCCCTCGGGTGTTTCGACGTTATAGGTGGTATCCAGCAAGCCACCGCTCCTGTTTGGTAGAACCGATTATGTGTTTTGAGTGGGGGCGCCGAAGACCTGACGGTAAGCAACGCCGTAAGTCGCAAAAATCCAGGGAAGGGCGAATATTAATCCTATGAGGAATAGAAGGCTGCCTGCAACGTAAATGACCATCATTACCAGCAAAAGGCCAAAAAAGGCGAACCAGTTTTTGGTGATGGCTTTACGTGAAGCCTCCATTGCCTGCCAGGGACCCAGGTTGTGATCTACGATAAGCGGCAGGGCCATCATATAGGCGACTGAGAGATAGATACCGGGAATAAGTAACAGGTAAAAGCCAATCGAAACGAGGAAATATAATAAAAACATTGCCAGGCCAAGGGGCACGATTTTATCGAAATAGGAGAATACCTCGGTGGCGCTGGTTTTTTCTCCTCTGGCAATCTTTATACTTACCATCATAGAACCTGCCATAAGAGGGGCAACGATCACTATTACGGCGATAGGCGCTAAGATGGCTAGGAATAGCATGCCTGATAAACCAGCAGCCGATGATATAGAACCCCACATTAATGCGATTAGGATGAGCATTATTGCGGATGCGCCCAGTGAGTAAAGAATAAAACTAAGCCATATAGTTCCCATATTGCTTAGTGATAATTGCCACCCTTCACTGAGGGCTTCACCGAGAGAAAACGAATAGTCCCCTGCAATCCCCTTCTCTACAGAGCCGAATTCCTCCATTTCCCGCGTACTTGCCAAATCGGCTTTTGGTGCCGTATAGATGTCACTCATCCTGTTAGCTGTCCTTATTGAGATTTAGATTATTTCTGGGGTGCAGAGTCTTGGGAGGGGAATATCTCACAGGCAGGAGTGGCGAACAATGCCACGCCAATACATCGGCAAATTAGGTGATACATCTTTCTCAGCATAAAATCCCCGGAGAGTGACTAAGGAATAGAATTGATGAAAAAAATACTGTGGATGAGCGGTCTGGTTTTGGTGTTGATTACCGCTGGATATGTCGCCTTGCCGTTTTATTCTATCGAGCAATTGCAGCGTGCGGCGAAAATGGCTAAATCCGATCAGCCGCAGGTTAGAACTGAGAGTATCGACACGTTAGAGCATTATGTCGATTTTCCTGTTTTACGTGACAATTTAAAGATCCGCATACAGCAGCAACTTAGGAACTCTCTAAGTAATTCTATTCCTCAGGAATTTGATGAATTACTGAGTGCTGGTGCAAATTTCTTTATGGATCCACTGTTACAACAGTTTATTACTCCTGAGGGCATTGCCGACCTTCTTCGTGGGGGAGAGGATCTGGAGGCATTTCAGCGGGAAATTTATCGACAGGGTAGTGAAACACCGGATATTTCCGGGAATGAGACTTCTGTAGCGGAAGAGAATGAAGATTCCTGGCGGCGCATGGGCTGGCATTTTACTGACCTCAACCATCTGAGTGTTGAATATGGTGAGCATGGCCGGCCTGAATTGCGCCTGTTGATGCAACGTAATGGTCTGCGCTGGCAACTGGTGGATATCCAGCTAATTGGTGATAGAAGTGGAGAGAGTCAGGAATGGAGATAGAAAATTCAGTCAACGTCTTTGGTGATCCACTGGTGCCTTGTAGCCTGGACCCGAAGACAGGCTTCTTTCGCGATGGCTGCTGTAACACCTGTAAAGAGGATCTCGGTTCTCACACCGTCTGCGTTGCCGTGACTGATAAGTTCCTGGAGTTTTCCCGCAGTCGCGGCAATGATTTGAGCACACCGGTAGAGGAGTTTAATTTTCCCGGTTTAAAGGAAGGGGATCGTTGGTGTCTCTGTGCCGCGCGCTGGCTTGAAGCGGAGAAATTGGATATGGCACCCCGGGTATTTTTACAGAGTACACATGTGAAGGCACTGGAAATTATTCCTATGCAAACATTGCGTCGCTATGCGCTGGATTTGCTTTAGTTGATTGGGTGGATCAGCTTCTTGCCCACCTATTAACGCCCTTCAAATGGCGGCACGTCCCTGTGTCGCCACGCTACAAACAAGATAGCTATCGAAACTTAAGAAGGCAGGAAGTCGATTGAGTAGTTCTTGGTAGTACTCTCAACGTTGGCAGAACCAAAATTGATCATGCGGATTCTCGCCAGCAACTTGCGTTCAAGTGCCGGGTTATTGAGCTCGCTCTCTACCAGTTTGATCGACGCGATAGCACCATTCGGTGCGATCACCAACTGTACGGTGAGTCTTCCCTGCAGAGTTGGGTCCCTGCGCAGCGCGCGATTATAGATTCCAATAATGGCCTCTTTATTGGCTTCCATAACACTGCGAATGGAATCGTCGGTACGTATGGATTTTTGCCCTCGGGCCTTGGCCACCGCTTCTTTGGCTGAACCCGTTGCCTGGGTACTTTGTACTCGGGTGTTCTCACGTCCGGCCAGTGAGACACCACCGGTATCCCGACTTACTCTACCGGCGGCAACGCCGCCACTGGAGGCTTTTGACTTATCCGCGATCATACTGCGTTCTATTTTAGTGGCAGTAGCATTCCCCGAGCTGAGCTGGCCCCGGCTAATATCCGATGTATTAAAACTCTCGCGCATATCCAGCAGATCATCGGCGAGTGCATTCAGACCGCTATTGGCCGCTTTCTCCCGGGCCTGCTGTACCTTGGCAACCGGGGGATTTTCAACCTTGCGCGGCTTCTCCACAGGCTTGGGCTTGTCGGGTGTTTCCGCTTTCTTTTTGGGTTTCTCTTCGGGCTTTTTCTTTTCCTCGGGCTTCTTTTGCTCTTTGGGTTTCGGCTTTGGCTTGGGTTTTGGCAATTCCTTTTTTTCCAGAATCACTTTGGCCAGCTGTGGTGGCACCCTTTCGGCCTGTTCCCGGGTGAGTTCGGGTACTGGCGCCAGTGCAACGGCAATGCCACTGATGGCCAGGGCTATCAGGCCACCGCGCAGCAATTTGATAAAGCGCTGATCCTCCTCTCTTGAGGCGGACCAGGGAAGCACTGTTTCCTGTAGTTGCCAGGGGGCGTAACTAATGGTTGCTGTACTCATATCAGGATTCCACCCCCGAGGGATCTTCCGGCGCTGTTTGTTCTACGGCGAAAGACATATCGCGGAAGTCTGCGGCTGCGCAGGTGTGCATGATCTGCTTCAGCAACTCATAGGGAACTTGTTCATCACCTAAAATAGTCACTGCTCGGCCCAGAGTTTTCTGGGCTTCGCTCAGCTCTCCCGCTCGTTCAGCACGGTATTTAAGCTCTGTTACCAGGGCTTCAATATTCTCTGCGCTGGGATCGATGTCATCGATGCTGGCGATAAATCGGTCCCCGACAAACAGCTGTTTATTGTTGACCCGCACTACAGTAGTCACCTCGGGTTTCTGTTGTGAGGTGGACTTGGGCAGTTTTATGGTTTTATCAGTCTGCAGAACCTGAACATCACTGGTTGAGTTCACCAGAAGGAAAAATACCAGGATGGTGAAGATATCCATCAGTGATACCAGGTTCAGTTTTGACTGCTGCTTTTTTTGCCTTTGCCTGCGCTCTTGCAGTTTTGCGGCTGCATTTATCTTCATAGTTTGGCCCCGCTATTTTGTCTGCTCCGGTGCATCGCCGAGAGATATCTGGGGGAACAGTTCTGCATCAACAACAGATGCGGCCACTACAGCCCGGTAGCTGCGTGCAGTATCCATGGCGGCGACCAGAGTTTTGTAAGGCGTTCCCTTTTCTGACAGGATCACCAGATCATCTTTGTCGATAGATTTTTCTCGCAACTGCCGTTTTATCTGCTGTAAAACGATAGATATCGTGGCGAAATCCGGTGAGTTTTCTTCGTGTGGGATGCGTTTAACCCGCTGCCCAGCGGGATAATTGATATCGACATACTGCGTGCGCAAAACGAGTTCGAGCTGGTGATTTTCCTCCACACTGCTGGAACTTCCATCGCTGATACCCGGCAGGTTCAGCTTGAGCACGGAGATATGGGAAAACACCATATTTAGCAGTAGCACAGGAACCAAAATGGTCATCAAACTCATAAACGAGGTGATATCGAGTTCCGCTTCCTCATATCCACGCCGGCGAATATTTATGTTCAGCATGGCGGTATCCCTTAGCTGTTAGCGGTGCGTTGTTCCGCTTTCTGTGGGCGTCCCATGGTCAGCAGATTAAGGAATTTAACCCCGGCCATTTGCAAACTATCGACAATCTCATTGGTTTTATTTTGTAGCATTGAGTTAAACAACAGCAGGGGAATGGCAGAAATCAAACCGAATGCTGTAGTGTTCATCGCTACGGAAATACTGGTGGAGAGCATGGTCGCTTTTTCAGATGGGTCGGCACTGGCTACTGCAGTAAATGCAGCAATCAGACCCATAATAGTGCCGAGTAGGCCCAGCAGAGTGGCAATATTAGCGAGAGTGGCCAAGTAACTGGTGCGTTTTTCCAGACGGGGAACAGCTTCGAGAATCCCTTCCTCAATAGCCAGGGCAATATTTTCCTCGCGCTTGGCAAATTGCAACGTGTTGATGCCCGCTGCGGCGATACGGCCCATTGCTGCATCGTTGTCTCGGGCCAGCTGCAAGACACTTTGATAGCTGCGTTTTTGCAACATGGGCAATACTTGTTGATACGCCTTTTTATTGGCATTCCGCGCGCGTGATAAAAATATCCAGCGCTCTACTACCATTGCCAGTCCGATAACCAGGACCACTGCAATTGGGTACATGAAGGGTCCGCCATTTTGGAAAAAACGCAGCATCGCTTGAGTGAATTCCATGATTTAATTCTCCACAGATAAAGTTATAAATTTGTAGTGCAAAGGGAGAGCGATTGAGTTCCCACCCTTGGTGTATAAAGAGGGCCGCGGGACGTTGAAGCCTGCTGCGGCGGTCCATGTCTTCGCTGTATAAATTCAGCAGTGCCGCTTCCATACGCTGCAAAAAATTATTTTTAATTTTGCTGGGCCAGCCTAATCGGTTTTTTCCTGTTCAGCTTGTAACAGCTTTATTTCCCGCCGAAATTCAGAATATTCCTGATGTTCAAATACAGAGGAGAAAGTTTGCGGCAGAACGCTGTCGAGCCTTTGTAAACTGTCGGCTTGCTTCCAGGGAATGATATATAAAACCTTAGGTTGTTCCTGACTGCCAATTACGGTGGACTCCAGCGTTGTTATTTCCTCTGCTGTTGCGCCGTATGCAAAGATAGACAGGCTCAGTATGAGGCTAGAAAATAATTTCATTGTTAAAGTCTCCGCTCCAACTCGAGTATCCATGCACTGAGCAATTTATCCTGTTCAGTACCGGAATCTTGCGCTGCCATATAATGCTGAAGGGCACGCTCGGGTTGTTGCAGGTAAAGGTCGTAGAGGATTCCCAGGTTGCGGTGTGCATCGGCATAGTGTGGCCAACGCTCTATGGCGGCGTTGTAGTATTGCTCTGCATCTTCGAACCGCCCCCGGTCACGCATCAGGGCGGCAAGACGATTCCAGGCAAATACATTGTTATCGTTTACAGCAATAGCCTGGCGAAAGCTGCGCTCGGATTCCTCGTATTTCTCGCCGGACTGTTGCACGATTGCCAGGTTAAGCCAGGCTCCAGAGAGCTCCGGCCACTTTTCAGTAATTTGGAGCAGTTGCGATTCAGACGCAGGTAAATCATTTGCCTGAAAATTCTGGCGAGCCAGTTCCATTGCCGCACGGGCCTGTTGCGGTACTCTTTTACCATCCCGCAA
This sequence comes from Microbulbifer maximicatervae (SeqCode), assembly GCF_052467615.1. Taxonomy (NCBI): domain Bacteria; kingdom Pseudomonadati; phylum Pseudomonadota; class Gammaproteobacteria; order Cellvibrionales; family Microbulbiferaceae; genus Microbulbifer; species Microbulbifer maximicatervae (SeqCode). The sequence goes on along the minus strand of NZ_CP174319.1, from coordinate 4,303,108 downwards.
GTAGGGGTTCTCTGTAAGTTGTTGCGCGGCGTCACTATCTGCGGGCGATGTCGTCTTTTGCAGGCCGCTACATGCAGAGAGTAGAAAAACCAATAGCGCAGTAGTGAATAACCGTGCGATTGAAGATAATTTCTGGGCGCTAAATTCAGTGCAGTGCATCACTCCACTCCAGGGTTTTTTCTTCTTTTTTGTAGCGTGCGGGTAACAGCTCTCCCAGTGAATGGAAGCTGCGTTTAACCCAGTCGTCGTAAATACCCTCAACCGTGCGCTGGATATTGGCCTCGTGAAGCTCTATAGACTTCTCCTCAAAGGGATAGGCCTGTTCCTCCAGTAGAATTTCGTATTGTTCCAATTCCAGCTCGTTAAGGTTTTTAGGGCGCTGTGAGTCCATCAGGTCACGGCTGAGCTGTCGGTACACTTCCGCGAGGCGATAGTTTGCTTGAGGGGTGAATTCTGCGATGCCAAACTCCAGGACTTTGCGGTAATCCGCCACGGTGGTTTGCATGGCCCGCTTTTTATTAGCGAGACTGGTCTTTAACGGCAAGCGCAGTGCCAGTTCAGCAAATTTCGCATAACTTTGTTCCGCCAGTTCACTTTGAGAATAAGCGGCCAGGTAACGCCCGCGGGGTGACTGCAGCGAGTTCTGTGCAAGTTGTTGTAGCCAGTAATTCCGCTTAGTGGGCTTTTTGGTCTGAGCGTAGATTTCGACCAGCTGAAATTGCGCTTCCAGACGTTGCTCGGCGGGTTCTGGCCACAATTTGCTGTAGTTGCGATAGCTTTCAATAGCCCTGTTGTATTCACCGGCTTTTTGCAGGTTTTCTGCTGCCATAAACAGGGATTGACGGCGAACTTCCCGATCCGGATCTGTAGCGGCTAATTGCAGTAATTCTGTGGCGGCAGCCGCCGGCATTTCCAGAGCTTCAAAGATAACGATGGCTTTGGCAGCCAGTGTCGGCGTCAAGGTGTGCGCGGGATAAAACTGGCGGAAATCAGCGAGTTCTGTGCTGGCGCGCTGCCACTGCCCTAATTGAATAAGAAAATTAATCGCATCATATTGGGCGGTGGCCGCAACCTCTGTGCGCCCGCTATCGCGGATACGCAGCAGGTGATTGAGGGCTTCCTCACTGGGAGCGGCATCCTCACTCTCGCGCTGGGCCAAAATGATTTCTGCCTGGCGATAGATGGATAACTGCAATTGGCGCAATGCGTCTTTGCGCAGCTTATCGTCTGGCTGGTAGCCGAGCGCGCGGGTATAGGCAGCCTCTGCCTGGGGATATTGCTTCAGGGAAAAATGGCTGTGGGCCAGTATTATTGCAATACTTATTTGCTGTTGCCTATTGGCTGGCGGTTGCCATTGATCGGCGTGCTCGGCAGCGGCGATGGCTTCGGCAAAGCGCGATTGTTGTAACAACTTATCGGCAGCGGCCAGCTGTACTGGCAGAGCTCTCGGGTCTTGGGGCCAGCTCTGTGCAAATTTCAGGCTCGCTTCGATATTGCGATCGAGCCACAGGATTTTCTGTTCCGACTCTTGATCCGGAGTTTGTTCATGCACTCTGGCTGCACTGAGGATGGCTCCGTAGCCGGCTTCGGCAGCATACTTGGGATCTTGGTATTCCCAGGCGACCTGGCTGTAAGCGCGCCAGGCGGCGGGGTGATCTGCAGCCTGCTCAAGACACTCCGCCATCAGGAAAACCATGGATGGCGTGCGTGGATCTTGTGGAAAAGTCTGCGCGTATTCCTGATATAACGCGGCTGCGCTGCGATAGGCACCCAGTGATTGTGCGCTGACAAGGCGACGTTCTTTCACCTTATTCGCGGGTAGTTTTGTGACCTGCTGAGCCAATTCCTGAGCGCGGGCGTGGTCAAACTGGGCCAATTCATACAGCCATGGTTGCAGGGTTTTGGCCAACTCCTGTTGTTGAGTTTCACCTGCTGCTTGCCAGTAATCACTGTTCACACCATAGCGACGCACAAAGTCCCGCTTCGTGGGCAGAACTTCCTTATGTAGTCTCCCCGCTTGCAAGGTTGCAACGGCGAGAAGATGAAGCTGTGGGGCTTGCTGGGTTTGTGGGTAGTGATTGACGAATTGTAAAAAGGTATCGGCACTATTGCGGAACAACTCTTTTTCCCGATACCAGGTACCGAGTGCACTGTATAGCTGGTGCTGATAGGGACGTGGCTCTCCATTGAGGTTAAAAGACTCAATGGCTTCAGCACCTCCCAGGTAGCTGAAGTTTAATGCGAGCCCGCGCAGGCTGTCTTCACGCAGGCGTTGCCGCCCAACAGGGAGTTCCTCCCCCTGTTCCTCACTGTGCAAAATATCCAGCGACTGGAGAAAAATTTCTGTGGATGCGCGGTAATTGCTCGATTTAAATTCTGACCAAGCCAGCATATAGCGAGCATTATCCGTAAATGGACTCGGCCCCTGCTTGAGCAATGCACGGAAATCTCGGGCGGCACTGGGGTAGTCTTTGCGGTTGAATGCCGCCTCGCCACGGCGGAATAAGACTTCGCCGATAAACGGTGAGTCCGGTGCGCTACCGGCTATCTTTTCCAATGCCTGTAAGGCCGCGGGCATTTCCCCATCCAGTGCCCTGGCGCGGGCTAAGCGATAGAGAATGTAATCATCTTTCGGGCGCTGGGCAGAGAGACTTTGGTAATAATCGACCGCGCTGGAGTAGTCGACAATGGTATCCGGATTGTCGGACTGTTTTTGCTCCAGTCGTTCCATTTCCAAGTCAGCCAGGCGCAGATGGATTTGTTGCCGAACCTTGGGATCGGCGTGGCTCTGCAGTGCTGTGCGGTAACTTTGCACTAGGTTTTCCAACGCGATAGCGGTTTGCACGGGCGGACTTTGCGGTGCCTCTTCCTGAGAGCTGGGCGGGTTGGCACGGGGCAGGTCAGCCAGGGTTTGTACCGGTTGATTGCCACAAGCTGTCAGGGCACAGCAAATACCAATAGCCAGGGAGCGCAGGGTAAACACAGCTGCCGGATGCGGGGCGTTATTCATTGTCTGCGGCCCCGGTATTATCCGTGTCACTGTCAGCCTGAGAGGTTGTGGGGATCGCCTGCATTTCAGCGTCTTGCAGACGTGCGATAGCCAGGCGTGTGTGGGCCATATAATTGTGAATTTGCTGCTGCTCCCTACCCAGCTGGGCGATAACTTCTCGGCGTAGGTCGGCTTCAATCAATTCGCTGGCTCGACCAATCGCCGCTTGCTGAGCTGGAATTTCGTCACCGGCGGTGACCACCCGATAGGCTAGTTGGCGCAGTTGTGGCCCTCGCTGTGCTTCGGTATCTGTTTTCTTGCGTTGTTCCCGCCCCCTGCGTAACTGATCTTCGAGCAGTTGTAGGGATTTTTGCTGCTGCCACAACTTCTCGTGATACTGTTCACTGGCTTGCCAAAGCAAAATCCCCCGGGCTTTCGCCAGGGTTTCTGCTTGTTGTTGGCTGGCTTTGCCGCTGTCCTGGATTTTTTTAAGACGTTCTTGAGCGCCGGTGAGAATTTCCAGTAATTCGAGGGTTTCACTTTGTTCATTTCGAGTGGCGGTGGTCGCCAATAAAGTGAGTGCGTCGCGCTCCTGTTCAATATGCTCGAGAGCTGCCCTCAAATGATCATATTGCTGTGTTGCCATCTGCAACTGCTGGTCAAACTGGGCGCTATTGTAGTTATCAATAATCGTTGTACGGCGCAGGTGACGCTCTTCGATAAGGTCAGCAAATTGGGGTAGTTTATCTTGCCAGGTCTGTAGGACCTGGGTGAGCTGCTGCAGATCGCGCAGTTCGGTGAGCCGCAATTGGAAGTGGTCACTTTGTAGGATTGGCCGCAGAAAGTGCTGGTTATCGCGCAATAGGGGAGAGGCCTGGGCTAGTTGTAACCAGCCATAGCGCCAAGCCTCGCGCTGAACAGGATCATAGGCCAGCGGTTCCGTCGCCAGGTCTTGTTGTAACTGGTGTAACTCAGTAAGCGTTTCCAGGTAATAAGCTTCAGCGCTTTGATATGCTCTGAGGGCTACAGAGCGATTTTCCAGTTTTTCGTAACCATAAGGCAGGGCTACCATCGCTTCCCGTGCGGCGGGACTGTAGCGGTGTTTATCCAGTAAAAATTGCAGTGCGTCTATGCCCGCTTGGTAGTCCTCACCATTGATAGAGGACCAAGCCATTCCCAGGAGTGCGCGAGTTGCCCAGGGCGTGTTGAGGCGAACCCTGGAAAAGGCTTCTTTAGCTGCGCTGTGTTGCTCTGCAAGAGCCAGGGCGTACCCCATACCAATATGGGCTTTATCAATGAGTATGGGAATTTCAGATGAAGGAATATCAATTGTTTCTGCAAAATCAACAGCGACTTGATATTCGTGAATTGCTGCAGGCAATTGGCCGGACCTGGCAAAGGCAGCGCCTAAGTTGATATGTCCCAATAACTTTTCCGCAGGGTATAAATCGCTGGTTTCCAGTAATTTTTGAGCCGTGGTGAGGTCTTTATTGCGCAGCGCTAAGTTGAGAGGTAGAGAGGACTCCTCGGCAACCCCTGACTTTTCCAAGTGTGCTGCTGCGCTGACAAAATCACCGTTCAGGTAATTTAATTCGGCCAGCTTTAACCAGGCAGTGCGGCGATATTTTGGCGCAGCCTCGACATTACTCTGCTGTTCAAAAAGTTCAGCTGCTCGTCTATGTAAACCAAACCCTAGGCTGATCCCGCCCTCTATCAATGCGGCGTTATCCCTGTGAATTTGAATTGAATCCCGCTGTTGAGCAACCAGCAGTGTGCTCAGGGCATCAAAGTAATTCCCTTGAAAATACTCGTAAAGCGTAGCGCCATAAGCCAGGTCTTGAGCCCTTTGGTATTTTTGTGGGGCTCGCTGCTCATTGCTGGGACCGTTTGTTTCGGCCACAGTATCAGCTTCCTGAGCGCAAAGGTTACTTGCGGCAAGGATGAGCGCCAGGGATAGGGTGCGGGTAAAAGATGGGTAGTACATGGCTAATCAGGGCGTTGGCCACTGCACCAACTCAAACTCCGGCTGTTGTTTTCCGGAGTTGTCTGAGATAACCAGTTCAATAACGGCGGGCTCATCACTTTTATTCAATTCCAACTTGGCTGCCCGCTTGTATTCGCGCCCTTCGGGCCCAAGGCCAGTTATAAAAGCAGAAATAGTGTAATCACCGGATTTTAGGTTGCCTTTGTAAAGCGGTTGAATACCACCGCGAATCAACGCTTCCCGCTGATGCTCCGTATACAGATGACTTGCACTTAACTTGTTATCGATGTGTAGCTTTACTGCATCCAAAGTAAAATAGTGGCCTACATCCATAGACACATAAAAGGCGATTTGGCTCTGTGCGGGATAGAGCAAATCTTCTTCAAGAATCAATAAATCCCTGTTTAATTTAAGTACATCGCGCTTTAATTCTTCCAATTTCTCCGCAGAGAAATCGCTTTCCTGAGCCTGCACAAACGCAGAGCCTAAAAGGCCGATAAATAAAATAAAGCACTGAAAGGGGCGTCTCATGGCAGACCTTTTGATAGGAATTGGCATTATTCTTTGGTCGGCGCAAATTATGTCAGGGGATCAACGATCTGATGTGATCTTGTTGGCAAATTTTCTATGAAGATAAAACGGATTACTCAAAGATTCTCCAAACCGCGACTGAAAAACAACTTCCGGTTACTATCTATAACTACTGCTTCAAATTGGGGCAATCGATTAATAAGTGCCAAGCCTTTCTCTTTTCCCAGAACAAACACACTGGTAGAAAGGGGGTCGGTATCAAAGCCGCGGGGGCCAATAATGCTGACACTAATCAACTTATCAGTGTCTTTTGCAGAAGTTTCCGAGGGTTTTCCTGTGGATGGATTAAAAATATGGTGCACTCTATCCTGCTGCTCATCAATAAAATAACGCTCGTAATCACCTGAGGTAGAGATAGCAATATCACGCAGGGGGATAACCGCAGCATTCTTACTTTTTTCACGGGGGTGGCGAATACCCACTAACCAGGGTTGCCCCTGTTTATCTCCCAGCATGCGTGAATCGCCACCGGCACTGACACTGGCGCAGCAAATGTCTGCCTGCTTGAGGATCTCAATTGCCCGATCAACCGCATAGCCTTTGGCAATTCCCCCTAAATCTATTTTTGTGTTTTCGTGGCCAAAACGGAGTGTATTGGCCTTTTTATTCAGTTTTAAGTGACGGTAATTCAACGCTTCTAACAACGAGTCCGTTAGCTGGGCGTCTGCCTGTTTCTGCTGGCGAAAATCATAGTGCTTGCCCAGGGTGGCGTAGCTGATATCGAATGCACCGTCGGTGAGCTGACTAAACCAAAGGGATTTATCAATCAGGTTGGTGAGCTCTTTAGAAATATTGACGTTTCCCCGGCCAGCTGTGCGGTTAACGAGTGATAGTTCACTGTTTTCCTTATAGGGCGAGAGCTGATCGTCAAGTCGATGAAACTCTGCCATGACCTCTTCAATAAGGTGCTCGGCTTCAATGCCGTCCTCGTGCCAAAGTTGTAGGCGAACCTGAGTTCCCATAATTGCACGTTCAGCGTAGTGCCATTCGGCCATCGAAGGAATTGCGCAAAGTGTGGCACTACACAGTAATAGCAATTTAAAAAAGCGGAACATCACTTATCCAAGTTAAATAATGGGGGCGAAGGCAGTCATACTGTCTTGTAAGTTACTATCGCCGAGACCGTGATTCGGAAATAAGGTTGAGAAATTACCTTGCTCCCCGTGCAGGGCCATATAGTTGAGTACTACAGTTTCCACCAATAAATTGACGTTGTTAGCGGCGGGGGTGGATGTTGTTTCTACATCACCGGAGCTGCGCATATAGCCGAGTTGCTGGTGGATCGCCTGTTCGTCCGCCGTGCCACCGAGTAATTGTGGTCGGCCCGCCGGGTTGTATACCAGGAAAAATGAGGCGGCTGTCTGTTGATCATCGCCAGTCCAGACGCCTTTGCCACGGCCTTCTACCGAGTCGTCCAGCATTCCGTTGGAGAAAACGGAACCATCACTAAAAACGTAAATCATCAGGGGCTGGTTGCGGCGGGCGGCATACTCCAGGCAAGCGCCAATACAGCGCCCAGCGCGCAAATCGCGAATCTCTCCTGTGGCGCGGTCGCCGGTATGGTAGTCATAGCCACCCATGGTAATAGTGCCTGCACCGGCATATCCATTGACGACCAGCTTCATCACTGAGGCGGTCTTTTGGAACTCTCTGTCTCCACTCAATTCTGAACTGGTAAAAACACCGGATGGCCCGACGATATCAGGATCGGATTCGGGATTTAAATCGGCAGGGTTGCCAAAGCGATCAGCCAGGTCAGCACTTTTCATATAGCCGCAACGCACCAGGTCTTTAATGACTGCATCGGTGCTGACTTTAGTATTTACGTTGCTGAGTTTCGCTTCGGAGATGCGGTACATGGACTCCATCACTGCGACAGTGTCCTCCTGACTGAGCAGCCCCACCAGGTCTCCTACATCTACAAGGCCAGTAACGTCGGAAGAGCGATCCACTTTGGTGGGGCGAACTTCGGGGTTGATCATGGCGGAAGGAGCCATGGAGTTGCCACCGGAATCACTGGAGCTGGAGCCGATCAGGGCCAGTAGGGAACCATTGGCTCCCGCCTGGTTAATACCGTACATGGGATTGTGTGGGTTGTTGCCGGTGTCATTTTCCGAGCGAGCGGGAATAACCGCACCGTTGGTCGCCGATGCTGTGCCAGCAGCGATTTTTTCCAGAATGCCTCGCAACATGCCGCTGTCACTATGGAAGGCGAGACCCAGGTCAGTATTGATAAATTCATCACCGAGGGAGGGAACCATGTCCCCGGGGAGGCCTTGCTTGTTGTAGCCGGCTGTGCCGAGAAAATCCATTTGTCCGCCCTCTTTACCTACCAGCACATTGGAGCCTGCGATATTGGCGCCGCCGGCGAGATCGAAACAAATAAAAGGAATTTTACCGGCACCGAATGCACTGACGTCACAGGGGCCGCCATTGGTTTTTCGCAGTGCTTCCAGGTCCGAGGAAAGGGCTGCATGGGCACTGCGGGGATTGGCAAACAAGCTGAAGACAGAGCCGCCCAGCACTGTTCCCATGCCCGCTCGGAAGCCTTGAGCGAGAAAGTCGCGGCGTGTTACCGGGCGGTGGTGGTCCGGGTGCCGTAGGGGCTGGTCCAGATCAAAGTGTTTTTTCTTGCTCATAATATTCCCGGATATAGTTTTCGGTGTGCCGGCTCTTTATTGTGGAGGGGCTCTACCGGCGAAAGTTTTGCCGACAAAGCCGCTAGTCTTTTTTATGCGATCAGTGAATCAGGATCATGGCACTGCCCATGGCGGCAGCACATACGGCTTTCACCGTAGTTTCTGTGCGACCTGAATCACAGCTGCTGCCACAGGCGGTCATGGTGTCGATAAGCGTGTCCAGTTCTGTCTCTACAGAGGCCAGGTCCGGGGCGCTGGCAAGCTGCGAGACGCTGCCGTCATGCCAGTTCATCTCGTGGCCAAGCAAACCTTCCATGAGCGGATCGATAATCTGCGCGCGCTTGCTGGCGCTGTCGAAGGCGGTATCTGCGGAAGCGCTGAAGTCAAACCCACTGAAGTAGCTGCTGCGCTCACTGGAGTCCACCAGGGTACTGCAATACTTCACTGCCAGCTGGGTAATACCCATTTGCTGTGCAGCGAGGAATCCTTCAATGTCACTTTCAACCGGAAGCTGGCGTTTCACAGTTTCCCAGGTTTCATAAATATCCGGGTGGGACATGGAGACTCCGGTCGCCTGGGACAGGCTTGCATGGATTTGTTCAAATCGGCGCAGACCTATGCGTGATTGCGCTTCCAGATCAGCGGCATCCGCAGGTTCTGCTGGAGTAGCCTCAACCCGGTTATAGGTTTCGCTGCCGATTTTTTCGAAGGTCAGGAAAAATTCATCATCGAGGGGGCCTTTATCCAGAGTGATAATGGTCCCAAGCCTGGAGAGCTGCTGTCCTTCACCTACTAAGTAGCTATTGTCGACCTCAGTGGATAACTTGGACCAGGCCTGGCCCACCTCCGCTTCGCGGCCATTAATACCGATACGCATTCCCTCAATGGCGATTCCAGATGGATCGACACTGTCGTCGAGGCTGACAAAGGTGGGCTCACTAAACAGATAGGCATAATTATCAAATTGCTGCACAGTAAACATGACATAGCTTTCAGCAATGCCTGTGTGCTCTTCAACTTTGAATAACAGCAGATATTTTTCACCGACGCCGACTTCGTAATTGGTAGCAATATCCTCTTCCGATAGGGCGCGGGAGTGAATTGCCAAAAGGCGAATGGAGCCTTCCCAACTATTGCCGTTACTGACTTCGCTTCCTACTGCGAGGGCAAAGGTATCGTCCCAGGTAGAGAGCAAACCGGATTCACTTGGGTCCGGCTCCCCGGTATTTGCACCGTTAACGTAAAGCTTGCGTCCGTTAATTGGATCGTAAGTGGCCACCACATGCTGGAGACTGGCTTGTACAACCTGGTCGGCATCATCGGTTGCCAGGGCAGGCATACCGTCCGCATCGGTGTTGTCATTGCGGTTTTGCACGGTGTAACTGTATTGATCCTGGCCGAGAGTGAAGTTGCGAATATCATCGCCACCGGAATAGGTGACGATACGCGCGGGCCCATCCTGTGAGACGTTGGCTGGTGCCGCCCAGATTTCAATTGAGTATTCACCGGTGGCTGTGAGGGTATCGTAAAGTTTGCTGCTGGTTGCAGTAGCCCCCTGTGCTTTACCCCCCTTCAATTGCAGCCCCCAGGAGTCGATCCACTCCACATCGCCAGATAGGGCGAGATCAATTGCAGGGTTAACCCCGGAGGTATCGTAGGCAGTGGTGCCGCTGCCGGTTTTAAATTCATAGAGAGCAATTGCATTGCTCTCTATACGGCCGCCACTACTCGCAACAATACCGTCTGTGAGGCGCAGTGCCTTACTGATAACCCAGTCGGGGTCTACCTCGGTGACACTGATAGTATCGGCGAAGGCTTGGATCGCATCGGTCATTTCCGCTTCGTTATTTGAGCAGTCATCCCAGCAGTTGTGAAATTCACTGCCCAGGCGCACAGAGAAACGGGAGTCGGCCGGAGAATCCAGGTTAATTTTGCTGACCGCAGATGCGTAGGCGAGATCGACATCAGAGCTGGCAAAGTAGGGGGTTTGTGCCGTTGTCGCATCTTCACTGTGACAGTTGGCACAGTAGCTGCGCAACAGAGGGTAAACTGTAGTGCTAAAGCTGCCGCTGGATTCGGGGAAACTTTTACTGGCACCCACCTCACGCTCGACAGGTGCAACAAGGGTGATTGTATTGCTTAGGCCGCCGCTAGCCCGAGCCCATTCCTCGATGTAGTTGGTAATAATTTCCGCACAGGCATCATCGCTGGAAAGCCAACAATTGTGCCCACCACCAACCTTGGTTACCAAACGGGATTCATCGGGAACTGATAAGTTAATTAACTCACGCCCGGCATCGTAGGCAGCATTGATATCATCGCCGCGGACAAAATGTGGGCTCTGGTTATTTTCAATATGACAGCTGCCGCATCGATTTGTCGCCGCTAGGTTATCCCAGATGTACTGTTTATATTGATTGACATCATCGGTTTCAGGATCCGGTCCGGAATAGGCAGCGGTGCCATCGTTGTCGCTGGTATCCGGTTGGCTTTCGGTGCCCTCTCCACTGCCACCACTACAGGCACTGATTGCTAGGGCAGCACAAAACAGTGAAGCGATACGAAGCGTGCGAACTGTCAGTGTATTTTCTATCACTGGGAGACTTTTATAGGTTTTCATTTGTTAATCTCCCGCGCAGTAAACCGCAGTGTCTGCGTATACCTGCTTAAGTTTGTAGCCGGTATTGCTGAAGTCATCGGTAATAGTTTCGATTCGGTTGCGGTCGGTAGAATCTTCCGGCTCGCGCAGACAAACTTGGCGAAACACCTTAGTTACTTGGCATTTGGCGAAAGCTCGGCTGTTAGACAACTCCTCTCCCAGGGATTTGATACCGTTGCCGTTGCCGGACAAGGTGTCGCTCCAGCCCAGATGCATATTTATGCCCTCGCGCCAGTAGTTAACCCAGCTGTCGTCGGGAATAATAAAACCGTGGGGGAAATTGCCGCTGTTGATCAGGTTTTTGGCCTTAACACGGCTGCCGGTTTCTGGATCTATATCACCGGCTGCGTTGTAATCCAGGGCTCCCTCTTCACCATCGGGATCATTGTCTGCATCGTATACATAGTCGTAGTAAGCGAATGCCTGTGCCATGGGGTCCATGCCGCTGTGGCAACCGATACAGTTATTTTGGAATACCCGACTGTCGCCCCCAGGGCTGCGGCTTACATCCTGGCGAATACGATCCGGTGAGCGGGAAGTATCCTGCACCTGCTCCATGTCGTTACACAGGTGATTGAGCATGGTAAAGCGAAACATGGCGCGATTGGTTCCCGCACTAAAAAAAGCCTTGGCAGCTGCGCGGCTGGTAAGAACGCCGGCGGTGGCATCTGCGGGGAGACCATTGAGAGAGGATTGAGCTTCCTGCACCAGATTGTCCTGCAGGGAATAACCCCCGGCTTCCAGTGTCTCGTAGTGGTCGTTATTTCCCGTGTTATAGGAGGGCAGGCCAGAAATATCACCGGTGTAGAGAATATTTGCCGAGAGCAGTTGGCGGAAGTCCATATCGTCCCGAACCATGCCGATTACCGTCGCAGTGTAATCATTTAATGGTTCAAATACGTCCTGCTCCTCATTAGTCCAGGGAGTGGCCAGATTTTTTAGAGTGACATTATAGAAGGCGTCATTCTCCATTGCCGTATACGCCGCAGCGGTGGGATCACCGTTTTCTATATCCTCTGCCATATCCAGCAATACACTCTCGCTAGGAATGGTTCCGGTGATGCGGCTGTGAATTTGGAGAGCCTGGTCCTGCGATGCTGATAGGGCAGAATTACTCCACAAACCTACTCCGAGCAGTGCGGTTACCGTGGTGAGCCGGAGTACACGCGCTCGAGACGAATTATTTTTCATTGGACTATTTTTGTCGGTGAGATCACTGGGATGTGGCAAAGCAGTCTAAAAGCAGATTTCAACAATGTCAGAATGACTTTCAATATTTGCGTCCCAGTTGGCAAACTTTTTGTGCGCAACTTGCGAGAATTAGCCTCAGCGGTCAAAGCCGTATAAAAAAGTTCTTAGGCTAAGAGCACAAAAAAGGCGTGTGCTGCTCGTGCCAAACCCGGGTGGATAACAAAAATGAAATGTTTGCGTGCGCTACCGCTTTTGCTATTGGTGACGGCCTGTAGTGGCGGTGGCAGTTCCAGTGGTGGTGAAGACCAAGCCGAAGATCCCGTGGTGGAGGACTATCCTGTTGCTTTTGTACTTCGTCAATTAAGTAGTGACGATGATGGCAGCCTCCTTCAGGATAATATTTATGAGCCCGCGGAATTTTTTGCCGGAGCCCAATTGATTTTAAAAGACCGTGCAACCGCCAGTGCAGCAGAAACTGTCATTACTGCAAATATATTTGACGGTGATTACGATGTAAAAGACCTGAATACTTCAGCAGATGGCAGCCAGCTTATATTTTCTATGCGGGCACCGGAAATAGAAGACGCTGATGACGATGAGCAGCCTACCTGGAATATTTGGGTATACAACACCGAAACAGAAGAACTCAATCGGGTAATTGAGTCAGATTTAACTGCTGAAGAAGGCCAGGATATCGCTCCCGCTTTTTTACCCGATGGACGTATTATTTTTTCTTCTACCCGCCAGCGGCGCTCCAGAGCTCTTTTACTGGATGACGATAAACCGCAATTTTCAGCTCTGACTGAAAATCGACAGGAGCCGGCATTTGTACTCCATGTAATGGAAGCGGACGGAACCGATATCACTCAGATATCGTTTAATCAGAGTCATGATTTAAATCCAGTTGTACTGAGCGATGGACGGATTCTGTTTAATCGCTGGGACAATGCAGCAGGTATCGATAAATTAAGCTTATATACAGTAAAGCCAGATGGTTCTGACCTGGCGGTTTATTACGGTTATCACAGTCAAAATACGGGTACAGAAGAGACTGAGGCCGCCTTCAATAGACCGCACGAAATGCCGGATGGCCGCCTTTTGGTAACGTTGCGCGCTCCCTCTGGGCTCACTTATGGCGGCGATCTCGTTACTATCGACGGAATTGTTTATAGCGAAGCCTACAGTGAGCCGGAGCAAAGTGGTGAAATGGTCGGGCAGGCTTCTATCACTGTTGGAGAAGTCACTACCGACGATACTATTTCTCCCCACGGTACTTTTGCTTCCGCATGGCCATTCTACGATGGGACAAGTCGTTTGTTGGTAACCTGGAGTGAATGCCGGGTTATCAATGAAGAAACCGAGCTGCTGGAGACCTGCCCGGATACTCTTGCCGAAGACGAAGAAGTTCAATTGGCAGACCCACTCTACGGTCTGTGGATTTACGATTATATCGCTGGCACTCAGCTTCCTATTGTGGTTGTGGAAGAGGGAGAAATGATATCCGAAGGGGTTACTCTGGAGCCTCGCACTGAACCTACCTATATTCCAGATCCCGTCCCGGGAGTCGATGTCGATGCGGATCTGGTGGAGGAATCTGTCGGAATCCTGGATATTCGCAGTGTTTATGATTTTGATGGTGAAGATATTGCCGGAATCGAAACCTTGGCGGATCCCGCCCAAACCACAGCAGATTTGCGGCCTGCACGATTCCTGAAAATTTCCAAGGCCGTGGGCATTCCCGACGATGATGTTCTGGACTTTGATGGAGCGGCATTTGGCCGCAATGGTAATCAGGGCATGCGTGAAATATTGGGTTATACCCCAATCCAGCCCGACGGCTCCGTAAGGGTAAAAGTTCCCGCAGATACGCCCCTGGCAATTTCCGTTGTCGATGCGGATGGAAAACGCATTTTCGATAGTCATAACAACTGGTTACAGCTACAAGCGGGCGAAGTGCGCAGTTGTAACGGTTGTCATACTAGCGATAGCGAAGTTCCCCATGGCCGCACGGATATGCAGCTGGATTCAGCTTGGGATGGAGCGCCGACCTCGGCAGCACCATTTGCCAATACTGAGCCCGCGCTACTGGCGGAAATGGGCGAGACCATGGCTCAATTATTGGCCCGGTATATTGGTGAGGCTGCACTTGCAGGAGATCTCCAGTTTACCGATTTATGGACTGATCCTGCGGTACGGACTAAGGATGATGAGTTATTGCTTTCATACGGTGATTTGAGTACGGATGCACCGGTGGAATCCACCTGTTTAACAGAGTGGGAAAGTAACTGTCGAATCGTCATTCACTATGAACAACATATTCAGCCGCTCTGGGATTTCCCCCGTGAAATATTGGATAGTACAGGAGCAGTAATAGCTGATTATACCTGTACAGGCTGTCACTCTCCTGTTGATGCTGCCGGAGCAACCCAAATACCCGATGGGCAATTAGATCTTACAACCTCGGCTTCCTCTGTTAATGATGCTTGGTTTGTTTCCTATTCTGAGCTGGTGGCCGATCGTCCTGAATTGGAGTTATCCAGTGGGGTGCTAACACCGCGGCTTGTACAGGAATTTGATGATGATGGAAATCCTGTTTACGAAGTTGATGAAAATGGTGAGCTGGTTCTCGATAGTAATGGAGATCCGATTCCGGTAATGGTAACCGTCAATATTTCCTCTCCCTTGGCGAGCTCGGCTCTTGAGAGCTCGTTTTTTTCCCTTTTTGAAAATGGTGGTGCACACCAAGGGTACTTAGAGGATGCCGAGTTGCGTTTGATTGCCGAGTGGTTTGATATCGGTGCCCAGTACTATAACGATCCTTTTGCAGCACCGGCAGATTAATCCATGTTGAAATTACAACGCTATTTTATTGGTAGTTTCCCGGTATTTATATTACTTATCCTTTTCTCAGGACCGGTCTTTTCTGAAGAAACTTTGGTGAAATCTGATGTCTCAGATGCAATCCTGAAAGAAGAATTGGTTGAGGTTGAGGTTGAGGTTGAGGTTGAGGTTGAGGTTGAGGTTGAGGTTGAGGCTGAGGCTGAGACTGAGACTGAGACTGAGACTGAGACTGAGACTGAGACTGAGACTGAGAAAAAGGATAAAGACCCTGAGGATGCAGAGCTGGTTACAGTAGGTAATGCATTTATCAATATATATCGAGGTCCGGGCCGCGGTTACCCTATTTTTTATGTGGCGGAATATGGTGAAAAAATTTGGTTGCTTAAACGCCGCACCGACTGGGTAAAAGTGCTTACTTCACGCAATAAAAGTGGCTGGGTAAAAGTTGACGACTTACGTGAAATCTACGGAGAAAATGGAGAAATTGTTCGAGTTCCTCTGCCGGATTTTTCCGATGTTGACGACGGTTACTTTTACCTAGGTTTGAATTACGGTGATTTTGCTGGAGCGGACTCCCTGGGAGTTAGCCTGGGCTACCAATTTACTGCCAATCTAGCTACTGAAATACGTGCAACCCAGGCGGTAGGTTCCTATTCAGACAGCCAAGTCTATCAGGTGGCAATGGTCCACCAGCCATTTCCACGTTGGAAGATATCCCCTTATTTTGTTTTGGGAGCCGGGATAAATGTTACCTCTCCAAACGCAACTATCGTTGCCACCGAAGATCGGCAAGATACAACGATGTTGGCGGGCGTAGGGTTGCGTACTTACTTATCGCGCCGCTTTGCCATCAGGGCTGAATACACAAATCACTACTTGCTTACTACGCAGGAAAATAATCAGGAGATAGTCGAGTGGAAACTTGGTTTCGACGTATATCTGTAGGCTCTGCGGCGCTTTCCGCACTGGTGGGGACCCAGGTATGCAGTGCTCAGCAGGATGATGAAGTACTTGCGGATATTGTCGCACCTGAACTGGAGCGGCGAGAGATACGTGACGCCCAGATAGATAGTGAAAATATAGAAATTGGTTTGTTTGCTGGTGTTATCAATGTCGAGGATTTTGGCTCAAACTCCCTGTACGGCACTTCAGCGGCCTACCATATCAGCGAAGATTTCTTTATTGAGGCCACCTATGCCCAGACTGAGTTGGGAGAATCCAGTTTTGAAAGGTTGAGCGGTGCCGCACCACTGCTGACTGATGAGCAGCGTGAACTCAGTTATTACAATGCCTCTGTGGGCTGGAATATTTTCCAG
Source organism: Microbulbifer maximicatervae (SeqCode) (assembly GCF_052467615.1). Lineage (NCBI taxonomy): Bacteria > Pseudomonadati > Pseudomonadota > Gammaproteobacteria > Cellvibrionales > Microbulbiferaceae > Microbulbifer > Microbulbifer maximicatervae (SeqCode). The sequence continues at coordinate 4,286,898 of NZ_CP174319.1, read as the reverse complement.
GGTGAGTACTTTGTATTTGATGACTGGGCTTTTAATGCCAATTTTTATGTTGCGGGAGGTGTGGGAAATACCTCGTTTGCTGACGAGGAGCACTTCACTTACAACTTTGGTGCAGGAGTGAGAATGCTTGCCAACGATTGGCTCGCAGTGCGCCTGGATGTTCGCGACCATGTTTTTGAGCATGAATTATTTGGCGAGGCCCAAGTCACCAATAATCTGTCTGCCCAATTGGGACTTACCATCTTTTTTTAATTGATCATCAAAAAATAACAAGGACTCTTCCATGAAATACCTGGCTGCTTTCCTGACGCTGCTTTTATCGATGTCACAGGCTTCCGCCGCAGAGCCCTCTAAGGATTTTACCTTGAGTTCCAACCAAGGCGGAAATTTGAGGCTTGCAGAGCAGCGCGGCGATGTCATTATGCTGAATTTCTGGGCTTCCTGGTGTGGCCCTTGTCGTCAGGAAATGCCGCTGTTGGATCAGCTACATGCTCGCTATGAAGCTGCTGGCTTCCAGGTTTGGGGAGTCAATGTGGATGCACAGCGCAAGGATGCGGACTCGCTATTAGCGAAAATCCCAGTGGATTTTCCGATTCTTTTTGATAGCAAAGGGGAAGTGAGCAAAATGTATGGTGTTGCCGCTATGCCCAGCACCGTATTTATTGATCGTGATGGCAACGTTCGCTATATCCATAAAGGTTATCGTGATGGGGATGAAGCTGCCTATAAAAAAATGATTAAGGAATTGATTCGGGAGTAGTGTCATGCGTGCACTATTGCTAGTTTGCACTTTCTTGATGAGTACAGGTTGCACTGTTAACCCGTGGATTGCACCCTACGAACGGCAATTTCTTGCGGATCCTATTATGGGGTTTGAGCAGGATCCGGTAGCTGCTCGTTATATGAATCACGTGTATGAAGCTCGAGAAGCTGCGCGTGGAGCTGAAGGAGGCAGTGGAGGTGGATGTGGCTGTAACTAAGCTTCTATCTCACTGGGGCGGGTTGGCATTTTTGGCACCGCTCGCTGCCGTGGCCGCAGTGCTTCCCGAAGAGCGGGCAGACAATATGTATCACGCCTATAGCGGTGGTGGAGTGACCATTGATGGGCCTTCAGTATTGATTCGCCAGAATGTTGGCAACAATGTTTCCCTGTCTGCCAATTACTATGTGGACATGATTTCCGGGGCCTCTATTGATGTGGAGGCCACGGCCAGTGAGTATTCGGAGCAACGGGATGAGTACTCTTTGGGCGCTGACTACCTGGTGGATAAAACTACGATCAGCGTGGGATACACCAACAGTTCTGAGAATGACTACGAGGCACAAACCGTTGCTTTCGGCATCAGTCAGGGTTTCTTTGGCGACCTAAGTACTATCGACCTGCGGGTTAGTTACGGAAGTGATGATGTGTTCCGCAATGGCGACGATAATTTTGCCGAGGAAGCGCAACACCGTCGCTACGCATTTAGTTGGAATCAGATTCTCACGCAAAAGCTGATTGCAGAGGTGAGTGTCGAAACTGTGTCGGATGAAGGGTATCTCAACAACCCTTATCGCAGTGTTAGGTATCTCGATGAAGCATCTGGAACAGGATTTAGCTATCAGGCCGAGGTTTACCCCAGAACTCGTAACAGTGATGCGGTTGCCCTAAGGGCCAAATATAGATTGCCCTATCGCGCAGCGATTAAAGGGGAGTATCGACACTATGCGGATAGTTGGGGAATCGTTGCAGACAATGTAGAGTTTCGCTATACCCATCCTTGGAAAGAGCAAGACGAGTGGGTTTTTGAAGGAAAGATCCGTTACTATCAGCAGAGTAGTGCAGATTTTTACAGCGACCTTTTTCCCTATCTCAACGCTACCAACTTTCGTGCTCGTGATAAGGAGTTGAGCAATTTCACAACCTTGGCCCTTGGCCTGGGAGTGTCCTATGAGTTGCCACGGCGCTGGTCTCTATTAAATCGCAGGAATACAATTAATCTTTACTGGGATCATATTCTATTTGACTACGATGACTTTCTCGATGTCACAGTACACGGTTCAGCTACATCTATCAGTCCCGGTGACGAACCCGCTTATAGTTTCTCTGCCAATGTAATTCGATTATTTTGGTCGGTCCGTTTTTAGGAATGGGGGCCTCTGCGTTCTGTTTTTCAGTAAAAGAACAAGATGCAGAGGCCTTATAGTTTGAGTCAAATTTGACTGTTGATTTATTGCATAGAGTAATCCCGAAGAATTTTTCCAATCCTTATACGATAGTTGTCAAATAGTTGTTTTTTGCCTAGGTGTTGTGCATCACAATGAGCCTTGTGATTTTTCCAACTCACTACAGATTCTTCATCCCGCCAAATAGAGAGTGACAAAATTTTTTCTGGCTGATTGAGGCTTTGAAATCTCTCGACTGAGATAAATCCATCGAAGCTGATTAGGTGTTCTTTTAGGTCGGCTGCAACGGCCAGATATTTGTCTTTTCCTGAAGATTTTGGTGTAACTTCAAATATGACGGCGATCATCAGTGACTTTCCTGTGGGAATTTCAGGTAGGTTTCTGGCACAGCATTTAAAAAGCTTCGCTTCTCTTCAAGAATAAACTTCTCTCTTGTCGCAAACTGAAAATTTTCACTGCCCTGAGGAGACTGCTTAAGCAGTTTTCGATATTGTTCATAATGAGCCAAGCTATCGAAATTAATAATACCAAAGGCCTGAAAGTTGGTGCCCTCAGAAGGTAGAAAATATCCTAATAGTCGTCCGCCACAATTGGGAATGATCTTGCCCCAGTTCTCAGCATACTGCCGGAAAGCATCAAGCTTAAACGGATCGATCTTGTATTCAATAAAACAGGTTACAGTCATCTAAGTTGCCTCTATTCATAATTTGCTGGCATTCTAGGTGGTTTAATTTTCTATACTTCGGTGTTCAGCGAACTGTTGCGAGGATAACCATGGAACCTGACATTTCGGTAATATCCAGTTTGATTGGGGATCGGGCGCGCTCAAAAATATTGATGGCGCTTATGAGTGGAAAAGCACTGACAGCAACAGAGTTAGCCTGTGAGGCTGATGTGACTGCACAGACTGCAAGTAACCATCTTTTCAAGCTGGTAGATAGCAAGCTGCTGATAGTTCGCAAGCAGGGTAGGCACAAGTACTTTCAGCTGGCGAGTCATCAAGTTGCCGAAGCGCTAGAGGCACTGCTCAATCTGAGTAGCACCCTGGTACCTCAAAAAGTTACCACTGGGCCCGCAGATCCAGATTTAAGGAAGTCCCGCATCTGCTATGACCATTTAGCAGGAATGGCTGGTGTACTATTGTACGAGGCCCTATTGGCTAGTGAGTTGCTCTCTGAGCAATCACAGCAAGTTTCCTTGACCAAAGAGGGTGAAATATTTTTTCAGGAACGAGGAGTAGCCGTAGCTAGTTTTAAGCAGCGTAAGCGCCCTGTTTGCAAGTCATGCCTAGACTGGAGCGAGCGAAAAAGCCACCTTGCAGGAAGCTTGGGCCAATGGATACTCGAAGATGCCTTGGCAAAGCAGTGGGCGGTTAGAAGAGCGGACTCGAGGGCGATTACTTTCTCCCAGAAGGGGCTTTTACTGTTCTCGAAGCGTTATCAGATTGATCACTCCAAGTTGCTATAAATTATTTGTCAGCTCGTTATCAGATTAAAGGAAAGCCCCGTTAACCATATCAACTGTGCTCCATAGCTGAGACGTTGGTGCAGACCGGGGTTGGTTTTTTCTTCGTAGGCTTTTTTTAAGGTAACAGTAAAATAGATAGAAGCGAGCAAGCAGGCTGTACTAAATAGCCTGAATTCTATTGAGAAGTAACTAATGAAAGTACTTAGCAATGGCGCAATGAGTAAAGACAACAACATAAGTATCCCCGCCCAGGAGTGTATCTGGCATTCAAGACTAGGGGTTTTTGTATAGGGATCTGCATCCATAGGAAAATAACCCGCAACCCAGGTTCCAATACCGTGGATGATAATTAAAACTCCAATGATGGTAAGTACAACTGGGGCCTGTTCAATTTGAATTATATGCAGGCCAAATAAGAAGAATAATATGCCAAGTGGGTAGTTGTTAATGAGGGGGGAGAGCTTCTGGGTTGGGCTTCCAACGGCTCCTAGTTCGCTACAGAATTGTCTTGAATGGCTATAGCCAGAGTATTTTGCTCCTGCCAATGTAACACCTACAACCATCCATACCAGCGAGATAAACCCCAAGTAAGCAAACACTGTATGAGCCCCGACTGGTTATGTTGGGGCAGAAGATAGCACTAGATAAAAAGTCCTTTCAAGTTAATCCTTGTCTTCAAACGTGCCAGGTTTATTGTTATTTCAACTTTATCTAAAAGCGATTCTTGCCATAAAGCTAGGTGTTTTTGTCCTTATTGTTCGTATCGTTTTAATTAATTTTTTATTAGTTTAAGTCTAATAGAGTAATTAATTTTTTATACTAGATCAGGTGCTGGAAAAGGAGTTGAGGGGGCGAAAATGGATAATAATGACAGCAAAAATTTTTCTAATGCCATAGAAGTACTATCCCTGGCAGCGCGGTACGCTGAGGAGTATGTTTCCGATATTCGCGATCGCCGCGTAAGTCCGTCCGCCTTTGATATTGATCAAATGCAATTTTTTAACAGCGACTTGGCCCGGGCTGGGGAACCGGCAGAGGCTGTTGTCGAGAGCCTGCATCGTTATGGTTCTCCGGCAACAGTTGCCAGTACCGGTGGGCGATTTTTCGGATTGGTGGTAGGTGGGGCTACGCCAGCTTCTATGGGCGCGGCGGTAATGAACGCCGTTTGGGACCAAGTGGCGGTTCTGGAGGCGTCGGCGCCTTCTGCAATTTATCTGGAGCGTATTGCGGCAAACTGGATATTGGAATTGTTAACCTTGCCGATGGAAAGTAGTGTGGGTTTCACCACAGGGTCATCTATGGCCAATATGGTGTGCTTGGCTGCTGCGCGAAATACGCTTTATCAAAAATTAAATATCGACCTGGCAAAAAGCGGGCTAGCTGGTGCGCCGCCACTGCGTATTGTTGTTTCTGAACAGTCCCATGTCACAGTTCACAAGGCGCTCTCTATTCTTGGATTTGGTATGGACCAGGTGATTAAAGCGCCCTGTGATGAACAGGGGAGGGTGCGTGCAGATACTTTTCCCGAGGTTGATGAAACCACCATTATTTGCCTTCAGGCGGGCAACGTAAACTCCGGCAGTTTTGATCCGTTTGCAGACATAATTCCCGAAGCTAAATCCAAAGGTGCCTGGGTACATGTCGACGGTGCCTTTGGTTTGTGGGCAGCGGCATCTCCAGCGAAATCAGTGTTGACTACTGGAGTAGAACAAGCAGATTCCTGGGCTGTAGATGCTCATAAATGGCTAAATACGCCTTATGACTGCGGTTTGGCAATTTGTCGAAAGCCGGGGTCTGTACACAATGTGATGACAACCCAGGCGCCATACTTGCAAGTGGGATCGCTGGTGCCCCCCAAGGATATGGTGCCAGAATTCTCACGTCGGGCCAGAGGGGTGGAAGTGTGGGCGGCGATTCAGGAGATGGGCCCGAAGGGAGTAGCGGCGATGATTGATCGCTGCTGTATCCATGCCCAGCATCTGTGCGAAGGCTTGGCAGAAATGGGCTATGAGATCCTTAACGATGTAGTGTTAAACCAGGTGGTGGCAACTATTGGCACTGCGGAAGACATTCAAGAGATAGTCAGGACCATACAGGAGGAGGGCGTATGCTGGTTTGGAACGACTACCTGGAGAGGAAAAACGGCCCTGCGTATTAGCATCTCTTCCTGGGCGACTACCGATAATGATATTGCCCTCACCCTGGATGCTATTTGCCGGGCGACAGGGGCTCAGATGTCTAGATAACCCATTGTGTGACATGAAGTACTAGGGGCCTTCTAAAGTAAATAGCACTTAATATTTGCATCTTTTAGGTTAGGCAGGGATATTGGTGAATTACTAAGAGGTTCTCTTTTTTCTACCTTTGGGCGTAGCAGCCAGTTTCAGTGGCGAGCGCCGTCTATCCTTGTTGAATGGGCGCGGATCTGGGCCATTATTTTCAAGCTTTTGCTTGGGTATTACTATTTCCGCCAACTCAGCCACTTTTTCAGCGCATAAAGGTGAGGGGCTCGGGTAGAACGATGACTTTTTGGCTGGTTTTAATTCTTTTTTTAATTCTACTCTGGCTTATGTGGATGGCGTTTTGTAGTCCCAGTTTAAGTCGCAATGAGCTACTGAAATTCTCTTTTAATCAACTTACGCTAGCCGGTGGTTTATCCGTTAATTATCGCGAGATGGGGCCTGTTGATGGCGTTAATATACTTTGTCTTCACGGTGGTGGTGATTCACTGAGCGCCTGGAATGCCTGGGCGACAAAATTGGCAGAAAAATATCATGTTATTTTGGTGGACTTACCTGGGCATGGATTGACCGACCCGTTACCAGGAGGCACTTATACACCTAAGCATTTTGCCGATTTTATTGCAGAATTTGTCGCAACCCTGAAACTTAGGGACTATGTGATCGCTGGCCATTCATTTGGTGGAAATGGGGTTTTACGCTATTTAACAGGACATCCGAATATACCCAGGGCCGCTATTCTTGTCTCTCCCGGTGGTTATAAATGTGGCAAGGGACTGGAAATGCCTGCTGGTATTGCCCGATTTGCCACCAGCCATTGGGGGCGAAAAATGGTTGCGCACATTGGTAGTCGTGGATTATTGAGAAAAATGCTGGCTTCCAAATTTTTCTACAATCCGCAGGCTCTGCCGGGGGAAATGCTGGAACGAATCTATTTGCTTTCCCGCTATGAGAAGAATCGCGGTACAGCGATCAATTTGGTTGCTAATGCCACAATCAATTTCCAACCGTTGCCGGACTTGGAGACTATAAAAATTCCAGTTTTATTTATCTGGGGGGCAGAAGATCAAATTATTCCCTTGTCCGTAGGAAAGTACTTCTCTGACAAGTTGCCTAATGGAGAGTTAATCGTATATCAGAAGATGGGGCATATGTCCCATGTCGAAAATGCTGAACAAAGTGTCACCGACGCAATGGAGTTTTTGCAGCGTCAGGGGCTGTGACAATACAGTGGAAAATTTAAAAAAGAGGCCGCAGTGCGGCCGAGTTTGGGGGGATGAAAATCAAGAGCGCCTAATTGATGACAACCAGGCCGGCTTTCACTATGTCGTAGTGACTGAGTTCTGGTACCTGCTGATGTAGGTCGCTTTCCAGTCGATCGATGGATTCCAGTTGTGTACACAAGCGGTTTGCAGACTGCTCAATACTCTTACCGCGCTGTTCCAGTAAGCGCTCCGCCTCTTCAGTGGCCTGTTCTTCAATGCTTTCTCCGCCGGTAAAGGCAGCTTTGAAGGCATGCCAGGCAATAGTTCCCGCGGACTCCATAGCGAGGCGTTCGATACGGGGTTCAAACTCTTCAGAGATGGTTTTCTCTATATAGTTACCCATTTCCTCGTTTCCCAGCTGGTAGATCTCGCCCTCTCGATTGAGGCGGTCCTCAGTGCGCTGGATCAGGTCGGCGGAAAACTGTTGGAGTTCGAGGATATCCGGGTGGTCTGGCCCGGCGAGGGTGCTGATGGCAATGGATAGGCCATCCATTGCAATATCGACCGCCTCAAGGGTGAGTACCAGTGTGTCGCGACCGGCGATGTGTAGCTGTTGGCGGTATTCCTGAAGTAGTTGCTCCTGCTGAGAATTGAGGGACAGCAACTCACCATCCACTGATAGCTGGTTGGGCAGCTGAAATGTCACCAGTTTTCCGTCTTCCCCATCGACGGTAAAGAAGTCCGGGCCTACTTCAATAGCGTAATTCGTAGACACTGTGCAGGTGCTGGTATCGACATGAAAAGAATCGTGGGCCATTGCCTGGGTACTGATACCGAGGCCTATCAAGGTTGAAAGTGCGATTGGCTTCCACATATGCCGGTTTCCTATTGTGTGTCTTTTCAATGTGACGCGCCTGAGTAGCCGAACAGATGCAGGCAGCTAGAAATATTCTTCATTTTTTCCTGACGCAGGCCCGGGGAGTGATGGCCAGGCGTGGATGTTCCAGCGGGTATTCTGTATTTTTAGCCCATAACACTTAATAAATTGAGGGTATTCAATGTTCATAAGCAGGCACATTGCCGCACTGTGCTTCTTGATAGTCAGCACAATGGCACAGGCCGGGAGCATCGCGGAGTACACCGCAGGCATGCATAGGCACAGCGGCTTCCACGACTTTTACTGGGACGAGGCTAACGGCCGGGTGTTGTTGGAGATCGATGAGTTTGAGCGCGAGCTGCTCTTGCTCACCGGGCTGGCCCAGGGACTGGGTTCAAACCCGGTGGGCCTGGATCGCAACCAGGTGGGTGAGAGCCGCTTGGTGAAGTTCCAGCAGTCGGGTAACAAGGTATTACTGCATCAGGTGAACCTGAAATACCGTGCCCAATCAGCAAATGCGGCTGAGCGCCGCGCGGTTGAGGAAGCTTTCGCTTCGTCCGTACTCTGGGGCTTCAAGGTGCTTGCCCAGAGCGATAAGGCGGTACTGGTGGACTTTACGCCCTTCCTGTTGAGCGATCAGCACGGCATTGCTACACGTCTCAAGGGCGCAGAGCAGGGCAGTTACAGTGTGGATAAGAGCAAATCGGCAATTTATCTGCCCCGCACAAAAAACTTTCCCAAGAACAGTGAGTTTGAGGCCCAGCTAACTTTTGCTGGATCAGCTCCGGGAAACTATCTGCGCGAAGTGGTTCCGACTCCTACATTGGTGTCCCTGCGCCAGCATATCTCCCTGATTGAATTGCCGGATAAAGACTATGAGCCCCGCCGTTTTCACAGCCGCAGCGGCTACTTCCCGTTCGCTTATCGAGATTACGCTACGGCGATTGAAGAGCCTCTGGACCAGCGTTATATCTACCGTCATCGACTGGAGAAGAAGTCGGGTAGCGATGAGGTTGTGGAGCCGATTGTTTACTACGTAGATTCCGGAGTTCCTGAGCCGGTGCGCAGCGCCCTGATCGAAGGGGCGAGCTGGTGGGACCAGGCATTCGCTGCAGCAGGATTTAAAAATGCGTTTCGCGTAGAGATTCTGCCGGAGGGCGTCGATCCTTTGGATGTTCGCTATAACGTGATTAATTGGGTACACCGCTCCACTCGCGGTTGGTCCTACGGTTATTCGGTTTACGATCCCCGCACCGGCGAAATTCTAAAAGGCAATGTTACCTTGGGGTCCCTGCGTGTTCGCCAGGACTTTCTGATTGCTCAAGGGCTTGTACAGCCCTACCGCGGCGATACCGTCAGTACTGAGCAGCTAAAGAATATGGCCCTGGCCCGTATCCGTCAGTTATCCGCTCACGAAGTAGGCCATACCCTGGGTCTGGCGCACAACTTTGCTGCCAGTAGCGAAGAGCGGGCTTCCGTTATGGATTACCCGGCTCCGCTGGTCTCTCTGCTGGGAGGTAAGTTGGACCTGACAGATGCCTACGCCACTGGCATCGGCAGTTGGGATAAGTTGGCGGTTCGCTATGGCTATGGCGAGAGCGATGATGAAAAAAGTTATCTCGACAGTGTTATCGCTGAGGCTGAGGAACTAGAGCTGCGTTTTATTTCAGACCCGGACTCCCGCACCATCAATAATGCTCACGCAGTCTCACACCTTTGGGACAACGGCACCGACCCATTGACGGAATTCCAGCGGATGGTCGACTTGAGGCGTCATGCCCTGGATAGCTTCTCTGCGGCGGCAGCGCCCTTATCCGCGCCCCGCTCTGACCTGGAAGAGACCCTGGTGCCTGTGTACTACGGTCATCGCTACCAGGCGGAGGCTGTGGGCAAATTGATTGGTGGCTTGGACTATGACTATGTCTACAACGGTACCGATCAAAATAGCTATACCCTGGTGCCCGCAGAGCGACAACAGCGGGCAATTGATGCACTGCTGGATACACTTTCGCCGCAGTTTCTCACCTTGCCGGAGCAGGTCTTGCAGCTGATTCCGCCCAAGTCCTATGGCTACGAACGTACTATCGAGAGCTTCCCCTCATATACGGGGGTAGCTTTTGATGGGGTGGCTCTGGCGGAAGCGGCTGCTGGGCATACGCTATCAATCCTGATGGACCCGCAGCGCGCGGCGCGAATGAATCAACAGAGTGCCCGCAGCAGTGAGGTACCGGGGTTTGCTAGCCTATTGCAGCGCTTGAGCGCACTGGCTCTGCAGGGTGAGGGTTATACCGGTCTGCAGGCGAGTGTGCACCAGCGGGTTAATCATGCCTATATCGAGCAGTTGATGTTACTGGCCAGTAATGCAAAGGCAGACGAATCAGTGCGGGCCAAAGCGCATTTGGAGCTGGCAAAACTTCTTCAGGAAATTGGTTCTATGCGGCTGTTTGGCGATGATCCTGAGGGCTATAGTGCGCACTATTACTATGAGGCACAGCGCATCGATGCCTTTAAGCAGGGTAAGCTGGAAGTAAAACCTGGTGCGGTTAAAGCATTGCCGCCAGGGTCTCCGATCTGATCTGAAATGGATAAAAGGGGGTGGCTGTAAACGCTCACCCCCTTTGGGCATTAACCGCGAATAAACTGGGATTTCTTTACCCAGTGATTGCCTCGGTATTGTCGAGTGGGTGTTGGGTTTTTCTTCGCCCAGAAAAAGTGGCGGTTAAACTGAAATTCAGCATCGTAACCCTCCGCCAGCGCTGCCAGGGGCATGGCTTGCCAGCTGGTCTGGCGACGTTTGCTGGTTGCCTCCAGCAGGTACTCTTGATCGTTCAAGATGGCCACTACCCAGGCGTGCCCCTGACCTTTATGGGTTCCGAGTGCCACCCGCGCATCAACTCCCAGTTCAATCAGCCAATCTGCCAGCAAAATAGCGTGGTCTTCACAGTCACCACGCTTTTGGTAATAGGCCTGCCGGGATGTTTGCCAAATGTCTGACAAGCCGGCGTATTGCAGGTGATCGTATTGGTACTCTTTATTCATAGCCAGTGTATAAAGAGGCACCCAAAGCTGTTGAGTCTTAAAGGGCTTGAACCCCACCAGGTAGCTATTGGCAAAGTGATGCTGCTGGTCCAGTCCCCGAGCGGAAGCTGTCGCCGCCTCAATTCCCTGCCAGTTCCACACTGAGACATGAGCGCTCTCTTCCAGTGAGCGTTTGTCGACTACTTGCTGGATGGTTTTTTCTTCCAGAGGATAGCGGGTACCCACTACTCGCACTACACCTTGTTGTGAGTCCACAATACTGGCTAACTGACTGCCGCTGCTACCAAAGCTCCATAAATTATCGGAAAGGGGGATTTCCGGTGTGCTTTTAGTTGGCGGCTCCTGTGTATTAGCTCGCCGTACAAGTTCAGGGGTGATCAGTGCGAGGGAAAGTATCAGTGTGATAGCCAGCCACTTGCGCATAGTGCTATCCCTTGAGGCCAAACGAAATAATGATGGCAACAAATATCAATATGGTTGATGCAAATATAGATACGGCGATATTGCCATTTTTTAGCTCGCCTTCGATATCTACAGAGCGAAGCAGTTTCTTATCAATGGTAATCAGTGCGGTGATACCAATAAATAACGCTAGCAGCGTATAAATTAGGTTAATGCCCAGGTTAAACAGGGTTGCCGTTAAAAATTCCAGTTCCATAAATCCTTCAGGCTAATTATGTTTATTAGTGACTGTTAATGGAATAATTTAAGCATAGGGCCTGATTGAGTGCAAAGGATGACCGACCCAGATAAACCGACAGCTTAATTTACAGGTGATTATCAACCTTAATTGGCAATCCGGACTTGTTGATTAGTATTTTATTTGGCTGGGTTGCAATTGGGGAATAGCTCTAGACGAAGAGTTGCTCCGTCGAAGGGCTTTTACGCTTAATTTACCGGGAAAGCCTTTTGAAGAAGTGTATTTATTAGCTCGGTGTTATCCAGGCGGGAACCTGGATAACACACCGAGTTTGATTAGTTATCAATCTCGGTCATTTCATTCAATACAAACTCTTCAACGGCGCCCTCGGTTGCTTTCATATAGTCTTCCAGGTGCTTATTGTTCATGTGGGTTTGCCACAGATCGCGAGTTTCCCAATTTTCATAAAACAGGAAGTGTGCAGGATTGTCATTGTCTTGATGAAGGTTGTAATTAATGCAACCAGCTTCTGCTCGTGTTGTATTAATGAGTTTTAACAATTCAGATTTCACCAGGTCAATTTTGTCGGCCTTGGCTTTAATGTTGGCAACGATAGTGAGCCTGCTCATGTGAACGCCTCTTTGTTTCAATATGTGTTGGATTAAGGTTTGTACTCTTTTCCTTGATCCTTTCAGAGGAGACCTAGTGAACAGCTTAGCTGCCTCCTGGGTAAGGACTGGGATGTCGAGCTGATGAAGTCATTCTAGATCTAGATTGCATCGCTAGAAACACTATAATCTTTGAATCTTTATCAAAAATATATTGAAAATATGCAGCTTGAAGACTTGAGGGTCATTCTTAAAGTGGCTGAGTTTCGCAGTATCACTGCGGCCGCCGCCAGTCTCGACTTACGCACTGCAACTGCCAGCGCAGCGATCAAGCGTGTGGAGAGCGCGCTGGGAGCGGACTTGTTTATTCGCACAACGCGGCAATTGCGGCTATCCAGTGCTGGGGAAAGGTTTATTCCCAAATGTGAGGAGGCCCTCCTGACTTTGGACCTCGCCCGGCAAAATCTCAAGGAAGACAGCGGTCAGATAGATGGCGAGCTTCGCATAGGTGCATCCTCGGACCTGGGAAGGAACCTTGTAACTCCGTGGTTAGATCAATTGTTACAGGAGCACCCGGGGCTGAGTCTTAGAGTGAATATCAGTGATAGTCAAGTGGACTTTTACCGGGATCCTGTGGATATCGCGTTGCGCTACGGCCCCCCAGCGGATGCCAACCTGTATGGTTTTAAGATTTGTGACGTGCCCCGTTTATTGTGTGCAACCCCGGCCTACTTACAGGAAAAGGGTTCCCCGAAAACACCGGAGGATCTCTCCGCACATAATGGCCTTTTTTATCAGCTTCACGAGATTGTGCACAATAATTGGGAATTTTTTCGGGGCGAAGAGATATACAAGATACGTATGTCTGGGAACAGGTCGTCAAATGACGGTGACCTAGTGCGACGTTGGTGTACCTCTGGCTATGGACTTGCCATTAAGTCATGTCTGGATATGTCTGCGGATTTACTTTCCGGTCAGGTAGTGGCCACTATGCGAGACTATAAACCCAAGGCAACGGAGCTATGGTTGGTATCTCCGGGGAGGCAGTCAATAACACCGACGGTACGATTAGTGCGCGACACTTTGAGAGAACGGTGTTCGGGGGTTTTAAAGCAGCTGCTCGCTGAGGGATTACTCTCTGAGAGCGATTTCAGTACGGGGGTGGATATATCTTGAGTCCCAAACAGTTTCTTAACCCTGTGGCTATCTATAAAAACTCTCAACAGGTTTTTCTCGGTTCTGGCAAAGGAAAGGGGAGCTTTGCTCCCCTTTCTTATTTAAGCCCTAGTTAATCCGAATGGGATCAGGAGCCGGAGCAGCCGTAGGTATCCAGGTAGTCATAGGCTGCTTTTGCCTGGACGAGGCCGTAGCCGTAAGCATTATCTCTTCCCGCATCACCGAGATCTTCCGCTGTGGCCGTAAGGGCGTTGCGGATCTCTGTATTGCTACAGTTGGGGAAGTGGCTCCATACCAATGCGGCAACACCGGCAACGTGTGGGGTAGCCATGGAAGTGCCATTGAAATATTCGTAGCTTGTAGCCTCATTTTCCAAATCTACGCTGGCACTCAGCTGCGTGAGCAGAGTTGCACCGTCAGTGTCAGAAATACCAACCGAGGGAATAGTGGTTACAGTATCGCTCAGGGTTGCGCTGGAGAGTAATCCCTCTTCATTGTTGTAAATAATCGCTCCGATACCACCACCGGACTCACAATTTAAAACTTTCTCCGCAAAGCTGATATTGCCTCTCGCAATTAGGCAAATCTTACCCGCTACACTGGTGCAAGCGGATTCAGCCGTACCACAGTCTTCCATTGAACCGGTGATTGCACCAGCTGGGGTGCCTGATATTGGGGCTGATTCGATGTCAATACTGCCGACGGTTAAGCTAGAGATTCTGCCAGTATCAGTGGGAACAGAAGATAGAACCTGTACTCCGGGGGCGGAAAGTTCTACCTGGTCAGTCTGTTGAGAGGAGGACCAGATAGCTTTATCGCTATCGATAGCACCGACGGATACAACGGAAGAGTATGAGGCTGGATAGGAGTGCGCGGTGTTGCCGTCGTTTCCGGCTGCCGCGATGGACAGGATTCCCTGACGATTTAGGTTGTTAAAGGTTCGTCTTTCGAGGAAGTTGGCATTTTCACCGCCCAGACTCATATTGATGATGTTGGCACCATTGTCGGCACAAACCTCTGCGGCTGCCATTAGGGAGGAGGAGTAGGCCCAGCCGTCGCCATCAAACACTTTTACAATATGCAGGTTAATATTACTGCTGGGCATCACGCCAACGACACCAGTACCATTATTCATCGCAGCGATAGTGCCGGCCACATGGGTACCGTGACCGCTTTGATCTTCATACCAGTTACCTGCGCCGCTTGGGTCACTGGTACCAGTGACGGCGTTTCCGGATAAATCTTCGTGAACCAGGTCGTAGCCGGAATCAATAATACAGACTGTGCGGTTGCCGGCCTGAGTATCACCTAGTTGATCTGCCTGCACCATGGTGATTCCGTAGGGGGTTTCCTGGGACATCGGATACCGCTTAACGTCTTCTTCAATAAAAGCAACATCCGGGTTCGAGCGCATTTCTTTTAGGGTTGTTGCAGACATATGTGCTGCCATTGCATTCTGGCGGCGTATTTCAAGAGCCTGTCTTCCGCCTCTCTTCTTCATAAAAGACTTAACGGATTCGCCTTTTCCCTGCTTGAAAGTCACGATATAACGCTTGTCCTCAGCAGTGGCGTTGCCGGTCACGGCGAGCGCTAAAATGCTGGCTGCAAATACAGACAAGGATTTATTCATTGGATGCTCCTGAAGATTTCTATGTTTATTGTTGCTTTTGTCGACGTTCTAATTTCAAGTTTTTTAGTTGTTGATATTTACTTGAGCGTCGAAGAGGGGAATTTATCAGGCTTTTCTTGTCGTATGAATAATTATTTTTTGACTGCTGTTGTTTTTGTTTTCTTATTGAATTTATATTTTGTTTTATTTTTATCTTTTTAAGGATGTTTTTAATTTTTTTTTAAGTGTGGTCGTAGCTTTTATTTTTTGTTTGCTAGATTTTTAGGCTGTTTCTATTTTTGTGGGGAGTTATTGGGGTTTTAAAGTTGAAGCTCCGAGAGTCATCTTGATACCTAATAATGGGAATTGTGAGTTGGAGCAAAGAATTCTAGTTTGAATGCAGCATGTCAATTATTGTTGACTAGATGAGTAGCATTAAGGTGTGTTTCTATTTTTCATCGGTATTCATCCGTTTGGAACGATATAAGGCGGCCAGTCATACATGAGAGTACAGGCTGGCCGCTATCGCTAGCTTTTATCCCTCTTCAGTCGAAGTTGCGCCAGATAAATCCTTATCTACTTTGAGCTCGGTAACTGATCCCATACCAAGTTTACCAATTTTATCTTTTATCTTGGTTTTGTCTCCAACGATAATCCAGGTAAATTGATCAACCTTTAAGGTATCTCGAGCAAGTGAATGGATCGAAGGTAGATCGACATTGCGAACTTCATTTGCATAACCTTCCATATAATTCAAAGGTCGATCGTAGGTAACCATTCCAGAAATAGCTCCTGATACAGCTCGAACTGTTTCAAAACGGCCGGGTAATTCATTGATTCGCTTGTCTTTAATTTTCTGCAGCTCGTCTTCTTTTGCTGGAGAATCGCCGACATAGGCTTGGAGTTCTTTATAAAGCTCTTTTAAAGATTCACTGGTCTTGTCCGTTTGAACTGGTGCATAGACTAAGAGCGGTTGCTGTCCTTTGGCCCCAGTCATAAATGAATAGGCTCCATAAGCCCAGTGCTTATCCTCCCGCAAATTCATATTAATTCGTGCGGTAAAAGTGCCTCCAAATATATCATTCATCATATGTAAGGCTTCTCGCTGTGGCACCGTTTCCGACGGAGCCAGGAGACCGCCAATAATTATGCTCTGTTCAGCCCCCGGTTTATCAATTAGATAAATTCTGGTTTTTTCTGGGTGCGCAACCTGTTGTAGATTCTTTGTAGGTAACGGCTCTTCGGGTGCTTTCCAATCCGCAAAGTGCTGCTCTAATTTTTTTGTCAGATCACCCATGCTGATATCTCCGACTGCAACCAGAGTGGCATTATCGGGGCGCATCCAGGTTTTGTGGTAATTTACCAGATCTTCACGGTTCAGGGAGCTGATAGAGCTTTCTGTTCCCGAACCGGTGAGAGGAACTGCATAAGCATGTCCTTCACCATATAAAAGAGGTGGCAGATTCCGCAAAGCCATGTTTACCGGCTGGGTTTTTTCCTGCTGGATTCCTGCTATCCACCGAGCACGTTTCCGCTCAATCTCTTCATCGGAATAGGCTGGATGCATTACGATATCGGCAAACAAGGATATGGAGC
Source organism: Microbulbifer maximicatervae (SeqCode) (assembly GCF_052467615.1). Lineage (NCBI taxonomy): Bacteria > Pseudomonadati > Pseudomonadota > Gammaproteobacteria > Cellvibrionales > Microbulbiferaceae > Microbulbifer > Microbulbifer maximicatervae (SeqCode). The sequence goes on along the minus strand of NZ_CP174319.1, from coordinate 4,270,275 downwards.
TATCGAGATTGTTTTTTAATGCGTTGAGCCGTACAGAAGAAGTATCAATGTTCGAACCAGCCGAGATTCTGGCCCCTAACATTTCTGCTTTGGCATCAATCTCTAAGGCGCTTAATTTTGTAGTCCCTTCCTTTAGCATGGACATGGCATAGCTAGAGGTTCCCAATTTAGCACCCTGGTCTGCAGCGTAACCGGCATCAAACATAAGGCGAATATCGACTACTGGCGCAGAGTCGCGTTGGGCAAGTATCACTTTTAGACCGTTAGAGAGTTTCGTGGTCTGTAATTCTGGAAATGGGATGCTGGGGAATTCACCGGTATCGGGTAATTTAGACCTATCTGCACCAGTCTCGGAAGTAGTGTATTTGGGGAAAGGGTGTACTTCCAGATTATAATCACCACTGGAAAGCCATTTTACTGCGGCTTCTTTTACCTTTTGAGGGCTGGTGTTTTGCATTTTGGTTAACGCTTCCAGGTAAGCGTTGGGATTGTCGAGGTAGAGTTCACCCCGAGCCAAAATTACGCCCTTACCGCCCCAGCCACCTACCTGCTCGAGGTTGCGTGCTTGGGATGCATAGTGACTCATATTAACCCTTGCAAGTTCCTCTTTGCTTGGCCCTTCCTTGAGAAAACGTTGTAGTTCTTCCTCAATGGCGGCCTCTACTGTTGCGAGTTCAACCCCGGGCTTTACATCGGCAACAATAGGGAAGATGGAAGACAATTCAAATTCATGCAGCCCAATATTAACTTTGGTAGCGATTTGATCTTCGTATACGAGGCGCTGGTAGAGCCGGGAGTTTTTTCCATCCCCCAAAACTGCTGCTGCCAAAGCAATAGCTCCAGCATCGTCGTGAGCTAGATTAGGGGTATTCCAGACTTTATAAAGACGCGATTGAGCAACTTGATCAAACATCTGCTCACGGCTGGACTGATCTCGCTTGGCAATCCACGCTTTTTTCTTGATAAGAGGAGGGCCGGAGGGAATGTCGCCAAAAAAATGGGCTGCTTTTTCTTTTGCTGTTTCTACATCAATATCACCGGCAAGTACTAGTACGGTATTAGCTGCGCCGTAATACTGTTTAAACCACTCGTGAACATCTTCAAGAGAAGCTGCATTCAGGTCTTCCATTGAGCCGATGGTGGTCCAGGAGTAGGGATGCCCAGCTGGATAAATTGCTTTCTGCATCCGCTCCCATACTTTCCCATAGGGCTGGTTCTGGCCCTGGCGCTTCTCATTCTGCACAACGCCACGTTGCTCATCGAGTTTTTCCTGAGTAATTGCGCCCAATAGATGACCCATTCGGTCAGACTCCATCCATAGAGCCATGTCTAAGGCGTTGGTGGGTACTGTTTCGAAGTAATTTGTACGATCCAGCCAGGTGGTACCATTCATACCAGTTGCACCAGCTAGTTCAAACGGTTTAAAAAACTCGTCATTATAGTTTTCTGAACCATTGAACATCAGGTGCTCAAACAAATGCGCAAACCCTGTTCTTCCAGGTTTTTCATCTTTTGAGCCAACGTGGTACCAAACGCCCACGGAAACAATAGGAGCCTTGCGATCCTCATGGACGATTACACGCAGGCCATTGGGCAGAGTAAATTTCTCATAACCTATTTTTAGGGACTCAAACTTATTTTCTAAATTCTCGGAGGCAAACAGATCTTTCTTGGCCTCGGGGTTTTTATTATTTTGGGGAGCGTCACTGCAAGCTGAGAGCGCTATAGCGAGCGCTAATGGAATGCTGTACTTCCGTACTGTTTTCATAATGGTTTCCTTGTCCCTTTTTCCTTCAGGAGAGAATTATCGTTCCATGGCTTTAATTTTTTATAGTTCTAAACTGGCATCAGGTGATTTTCTTTGCACTCCCTTTAAGTTAGATTGGGAGCGCCAAACCAGCATTAGTAAACCCTGCATTGATATAAGCAGAGAAAAACTGCCAGAAAGTCTGATAATAAATGGCTGGCTTGGGGCTTAGCAAATTTAAGTTGTACTTTTTTGGGCGTATGACTCAGTAAGCTTGGCGTATGATTTCAATACCCGGAAGGATTGCTCGATTCCAGGCAGCGTCAACTTCTGGCGAATATTCCTCGTCGTGCTGCCTAATGGTGGCGAGTAGGGCGTCGAGCCAGAGGCGATACCATTCTGGGCGGATATTATAGCCGTTGCGATCGTGACTTTTACCCAAAGCGCGCAGCTTGGTGTCTGGCATGCCGCGTGAATAAAGCACCAGCTGCATAATGCCGTTACGCAAAAGATGGCGCTGGGCTTTCATATCTGTATTGGCAAAGAGCTGACGGATGTCTGTAGAACTTCCCATAAAACGATCATAAAAATCCACAAAAAACTGTTCTTTATTGCAACAGCGTCCATAGCTTTGAAAAACGATATCACTATCCGTTGGTTGCATCGTTTTGGTTACCTCTTATGTTGGCCACCCTCAGTTTTACTTTTAAGTGGCCTCTGTGACTAATATGCATTTGGAAGGGGGGCGGCGATTCTAGCGATCGAATTTAGAAGCGGGAAGTACAATTTGGCTGTGCCTGCTTGTTATCTGGCGTAATTAATTAGTAACTCTCTGTGTGTGAATGGCTGATTCATGGCTGATACTCTGAGTTCTACAAGGCTTTATTTACATTGTCTGGTGTCGATTGCTACTTTAATCGCAATTACATGGCCTTTTATTTATTTAACTGGCTTAGGTAGTCCTTTGGAGGTTGGAGGATTGATCCTGAAAGCATTGTCATTAGTTGGCGTTAGGTGTCAATTCTACTTGAAGTGACTACTCGCTAACTTCCTGGGCGAACAGCTATCAACTAAGGTCGCTTTTGGCTTGATGACCCCTAAGACAGTATCAGGTGCGCTAATCATGCGTAGATTGGCTGATATAACAACGTATTCCCCTGTTTTTAATATCGGCATCGATAGGTTCCAGTTGATATAATCGCCGCCCACATTTTTCAGTTAATCGAAGTAGAAGAGGATTGGCTAATGGCGGTCAAACTGATGGCAGATCTCGATCTCGCTGGTAAGCGCTTACTTATTCGTGAGGACCTGAATGTACCGGTTAAGGACGGTCGTGTAACTTCCGATGCACGTATTCGCGCGGCACTACCGACGATAAAAGCCGCCATCGAAGCCGGGGCTAAAGTGCTGTTGATGTCCCATCTGGGGCGCCCTACAGAGGGGGAGTACGCGGAAGAATTCTCCCTGGCCCCGGTCGCCGCACACCTGGGTGAGCTGTTGGGCCGTGATGTGGCGCTGGTCAAAGAGTGGCGCGATGGCGTTGAGCTGGCCGATGGGGAAGTTGCCCTGCTGGAAAATGTACGGTTTAACAGCGGTGAAAAGAAGGACGATGAGTCCCTGGCAAAGGCCTATGCCCAGTTGTGCGACATCTTCGTGATGGATGCCTTTGGTACTGCCCACCGGGCCCAGGCTTCCACCCATGGTGTGGCTAAATTTGCACCGGTTGCTTGCGCCGGCCCTCTATTGGCTGCTGAGCTGGACGCATTGGAGAAAGCCCTGGCTGAACCGGCGCGCCCGCTGGTTGCTATTGTTGGTGGTTCCAAAGTTTCTACAAAATTGACGGTACTCGAAAGCCTGGCTGACAAAGTCGATCAGCTGATTGTTGGTGGTGGTATTGCCAATACCTTCCTGGCAGCCAGCGGCAAGCCAGTGGGCAAGTCCCTTTGCGAGCACGATCTGGTAGATACCGCCAAGGCCCTGATGCAGAAGTGTGATATCCCTGTGCCAACTGATGTAGTCACAGGTAAAGAATTCAGTGAATCCGCTGCAGCGGAAACCAAAAGTGCCGATGCTGTGGTTGAAGACGATATGATTTTTGATATCGGTCCGAAATCCTCCGAGCAACTGGAAGAAATTCTCAGCAGTGCGAAAACCATTATCTGGAATGGTCCTGTAGGTGTGTTTGAATTTGACCAGTTTGGTGGCGGTACCGAGCACCTCTCTAAAGCCATTGCCGAGAGCGCAGCGTTTTCTATAGCTGGTGGCGGCGACACTCTGGCAGCTGTGGATAAGTATGGCATTGCCGACAAGGTTTCCTATATCTCCACGGGTGGCGGTGCCTTCCTTGAATATGTTGAAGGTAAGAAGCTTCCAGCGGTCGCTATACTGGAAAGCCGCGCACAAGACTAAATAACGAAAAATAAGGCCTGTCGCAATTTGCAGGCAGGTCATAAAAGCAAAAATACAAATACTACGAGTAGACGAGAAAGGAATTAATTATGGCTCTTATCAGCCTGCGCCAAATGTTGGACCATGCCGCAGAGCATGGCTACGGTGTACCCGCATTTAATGTAAACAATCTAGAGCAGATGCGTGCGATTATGGAAGCGGCCAAAGAGACCGATTCTCCAGTAATCGTTCAAGCTTCTGCGGGCGCCCGCAAGTACGCCGGCGCTCCCTTCCTGCGCCACCTTATCCTTGCGGCTATTGAGGAGTTCCCTGAGATCCCGGTAGTTATGCACCAGGATCACGGCACCAGCCCCGCCGTTTGCCAGCGCTCTATCCAACTGGGCTTTAGTTCAGTGATGATGGACGGCTCCCTTGAGGAAGACGGCAAGACCCCGGCTTCTTACGAGTACAATGTAGATGTCACCAAGCGCGCGGTGGATATGGCCCACGCCTGTGGTGTTTCTGTTGAAGGTGAGCTGGGCTGCCTGGGTTCCCTGGAAACCGGTATGGCTGGAGAGGAAGACGGTGTTGGCGCTGAGGGCAAGCTGTCCCACGACCAGCTGCTGACCGATCCGGAAGAGGCCGCTGACTTCGTACAGAAGACCAAGGTGGATGCCCTGGCAATTGCCTGTGGTACCAGCCACGGTGCTTACAAGTTTACTCGTCCGCCCACTGGGGACATCCTGGCCATCGATCGTATCAAAGAGATTCACGCTCGTATTCCAGGCACCCACCTGGTAATGCACGGTTCCTCTTCTGTACCCCAGGAGTGGCTGGCTGTAATCAATGAGTTTGGTGGTGAGATCCCGGAAACCTACGGCGTTCCTGTTGAGCAGATCTGTGAAGGTATCAAGTACGGTGTGCGCAAGGTCAATATCGATACCGACCTGCGCTTGGCCTCGACTGGTGCCACACGTCGCTTCCTGGCTCAGAACCCATCCGAGTTTGACCCGCGCAAGTTCTACAAAGCCGCTATGCAGGCGATGAAGGAAATCTGTATCGCTCGTTATGAGGCGTTTGGCACTGCTGGTAATGCCAGCAAGATTCGCCCTGTTAGCCTCGATGTTATGAGCGAACGCTACGCTGCCGGTGAGCTGGAGCCGCAAATCAAGTAACAGTCTTCCACTGTTGCGAAGAGGTGGGCTCTATGCCCACCTTTTTCTTTTCAGGTTGTCTTTCCCGCTACGATATCACTACCCCTACCGCCAAAATGCAGTACCATTGCACTAATGGATACTTTGCAAGACCTCAGCACCTACGATAATAGCCCGGTAATAAAGCGCCCGGACTACTCTGCATTGCGTCAGAAGTTGCCTGAACTGGATTTCGGCGCTGACGAAACCCCTCTGTGCAAAGAGCTGCGGGATTATCGTAATTTTTACGATTTGCATTTTCCCCGAGCCCATAAGACCGGGGTAGGCACTTTTAAAGTTGCCGGATTTGAACTGGTTTCACAGTATTGGATGGTCGAGAAACCCAAGGGCACCTTGTTTATTTGCCACGGCTATTTTGATCATACGGGTATTTATGGCCCGGCAATCCGCTTTGGCTTGGAGCGGGACCTCAATGTAGTGATTTTTGATTTCCCCGGACATGGTTTATCCAGTGGTGAGCGTGTTGCTATCCATACTTTCCTGCAATACCGCCAGGCGTTTGATGGACTGTTGGAAATTGCGCGAAATAAGTTGCCCGGGCCCTGGCATGCAATGGGCCAGAGCACCGGTGGCGCTGCACTACTGGCCCATCTGCAATACAGCCGCTGGCAGCCTCTGGATAAGGTCTTTTTGTTGGCTCCCTTGGTAAGGCCGTCAAACTGGGCCTGGCTAAATCGCTGGAAATATTATGTGGGCCGCCTGTTTATCCGCGAACCCGGCCGGGCCTTTACGATTAATACCCACGATGTGGAGTTTTCTCGACGTCAGGCACTCAGGGACCCCCTTCAATCTCAATCAATCTCTATGAGCTGGCTCAGGGCGATGGTGGATTGGTTGCAGACATTTCCCCGCACGGCACGCAACCCGCGCCCGATCCTTTTGGTTCAGGGAACGGATGATAAAACCGTTGATTGGCGTTATGGTCTTCATGCTGTTCGGAATCGTTTTCCCAATTGCCACCGGGTATTGATACGCGGCGCTCGGCACCAGATGATTAACGAAACCCAACCTTATCGCCATCAAATATTAGCGGCGATGGATGAGTGGTTAACCAAATAGGCTGTGAGCGATAACTTGTATCGCTCAACTCGCAGAGTTTTGACCTGCACTTTTCACTCGGAAAGCCTTAGCGAATCTACTTAGTTAGAAGAAATGAACGCTCTGTAAATTTCCCCGATAAGGTCGAAGACGCCATCCATGCCTTATGCGGCGGTGCCCAAGTACAATATGTTCTTTCCTTCTCCTTTGGTCAAAAACTCTATTAATACTCCTCATGAGGCCAGCGCCAAGCCAGCCAAATAATAGCTAGTTTTAGAATAATCTCGATAAATCCCAGATAGAAGTAGAAATACCAGGTGGACATTAAAAATGTTACAAATAAGAAAATAATGAAAGCTGAGGATGTAATAATATTTATCCAGCGAGAGATAGATGGTTTAAGTAATAAAGTAAGGGCAACCATAATACAGGGGAGTGACACAATGATTGATACAGTAAGTAGTGACTCTTGTGTGACCGCTCCAAATGGCCCGAACCCCTCAATTATTCTATCTATTTTTCCTGTCCTAAATAGCCCAAAGAAATCCCCATAGATGTAAAGTAGTACTACTGAAGCCCATAGCCCGGCTATTTTAATCTTAACATCTATATGACTGTCAGTGAGCTTGGTCGATGTGCTCTTTAAGTTGTCTTTATCGTTCATGACATTCCCTCGATCTTACTGGTAGATAACTTTTGATTTGATTCGGTAATAGTTGGTGGAGTTCTAATGCCCATAATTAGTAACCATAGACAGGTTCCGATTTCCCCTAGAGAGGCGGGTACTCTAATAAAAGCGGGGATTTGATATTCAGGGAAAAGTAAATTTGCGCAGAACCTTACTAAATAGCTAAGGCATCCTGCCATTAACAGTATGCCCAGTATTTTTGGTAGTAAGTTTGATTTGTAGACCAGGTATCCGAAAGGAAGTAACCATAATCCCCAGAGAACGTGGATTATTTGGATTCCGTTGCTGTACGATTTTAATAACAATAATACCTGGGTATAAATTTGTTCTTTTTCAAAAGTTAGGAGATATTCTGCTCCGCTAAGAAGTGTGAGAGCATCAACTTTGTTAACTATATTGAGTAGAGTAAATGGAATACTGGTGAGAGCAAAAATAACCATTAACAACGCACATCCTCTATTTACAGGTGCAAGTGTGCGATATAAAGCTAGTGGCAGTATTGAAAATAGTATATAGAGAAGTATCCCGCCTAAAATTCCTAATCTATATAGAAATTCATATTCCAGGATGTTTTGCGCTGTTAATGATGCATTTTCCCACGCTGTGGGAATTTTAGAAGGCACATATACTAAAGAAAATATTCCCAACAATATAGTAAGTAAATAAATAAGCCCAGAAAGTCTGGCATATTCTTTTTGAGTCATTTTATATCCTTGTAAAATCAAATTGACAGATAGAGAGCCAATAGTCGGTTAGGTCCTAGTCGCGGTACCCATATAAAGGGGACTGCGATGAAATTCCAACCACGGTAATCAGCTGGAATTTCATAAGAAGAATATGGTCAGCAAAGACGTACTTATGGTGTTGTTCCGTTGTGAATAGAGGTAAAGATTCTGTATCGCTAACGGTACTGAGACTATTGGGTGTGGGGTACTAGCTATTGACACCATGGTGGTCTCTTTAGAGTCACTGTATGCAAAGAAACCTATTGGAATATTGAGTTGTGCGCTACCCAGCTAGGCATGGGCTGCGGAAAGCATGGTTTGAAGTGCGGAATAGTGAGATAAGTGATTTGGGATGGTATGGCCATCCAGAAGATTTGTGAGCCGCCAACTGTATGCGGCTCACACTGTTTAGCCTGCTGTTAATCGGGTTGTTGACTGGCTTTCTTGGATTCGGAGGGACTCGGTGTGGAGGCTGGCTTCTTGCGGGGTTTATCACTTTTCTCCGAAGTCTGTTTTGCACTTGTGGGAACTTTGTTAGTAGGGTATTCAACCTTACAGGTACCCTGTCCATTGTCCGATAGCACAATTTCATCCAGGTCATCCATTACCCGAATTGGGCCCGAGTAGAATTTACGCATTCCCTTAATAAAGCCGATCTTGTCAGCTTCAGTAACGGGGGGTGGTATTAGGTGTGTTAAGGCAACCGATTTTACTCCCGCTTTGGTTGCCATCTTGGCAATGTCCAGAGTATTGGAATGGTAGTGGATAATTTGATTTGCCTTCTCATATCGCAAACGAGCGCGACGGTTATCCCCGGTTTGCTTCAGCTTGCTGATGTATTGGGCATAGCTGAGAGCCTCAGAAATCAGTAGATCGGCATCCCGTTCAATTGGCTCTAGCGCATCGAAAACATGGGTATCACCAGTAATGATGACTTTACAGGGGCCAAAACGTATCTCGTAACCAAATGCGGGAAAAACCGGTTCGTGATGTACGGCAAACACAGAGACATAGGTATCCCTGTGGTGCCACACATCTTGTACGACCTCGCTTTGATCCCCGGCAATATTCACTAGGTGGGGAGTGGCGACCGCTAGGACTGGATCGAGAATTCCCTGCCTATTTGCCGATCGAAAAAGGATGTCCGGCCCAAAACTCTTGTTAATTCCATCCAAAATGCGATGGATGCCGTAGGGTCCGTAGACATTAATAGGCGAGTCGGCACCAACAAACCAGGACTCGTTGATCACCATGGCCAAACCACCAAAGTGATCCGAGTGCCAGTGGGTAATAAAAATGGGGTCCAGCTGGGCGAGATTAAGGCCGAGCTGGCCAATTCTTGCTGTAGCTCCTTCGCCGGCATCGACGAGGAATAGTTTCCCACTGCTGCGAATAGCAACGCAGGCGGGATGGCGCAAGTATTGATAGGCTGGATCTGGCGTGCCAGTTCCACAAAAGTAGATGTGCATTTTGCCATCATCTTCCACATAAGGTGGGTAACGCTTCAGAGATTCAGGCTGCTCGGCCAGGCTTGAAATCGCAAAGAACACCCCGAGGGCAAGAGTGGCAAACATATCAACGATCAGTCGCATGGTTTTATAGATTCCAGTCGGTGCGGAAAATACATACCAAGGATATGCAGACATTTTTAAACGTACAAAAAGATGATTAAAAATTTTGGTCAAGTCTGTAGATGACGTGGACTCATGTCTTGTAAAGTATCAGGATTTAGGCTGCTATTAACTTAGTTTGTCATCAGGATTTTTATAGATGGTGGTTGGCTGTCCTTCCAGGCCCGAGTAAAAGAGAATAATAGTTACCGGAGTATCACCATCATTGCGCCCATAATGCCATTTATCGGTAACTTCGATAAATGCCTTACCTGCCCCCAGAGTAAGCGTTTCCTTCTGTCCTGGGAGTACAATGGTTAAAGTGCCCTCTGCTACATAAACACCATTTAGCACTGGATGCTTGTGTACGGGCATCTGTTCACCCACCGGAATAGTAACGCTAAAAATCGTTAATTCCGGTTGCCCCGGTTTCACTTTTGGTAGGGAATGTCCTTCCCAGTCCTTTGTAGAGGAAACTAGTGTTTCAAGCTTTACGTCGTTGGTTTTGTCCTGGCCAAATATATTTTCCGAGATAAATGCAAGTGTCAGAATGGCAAGGAAAAGGAAGTGGCGGCTCATTGAACTTTCCGGCAATCTTATGGAGATTTATGTAATTCTCGTTCAAGAATTAATGCTGTCCAATAAATTCGGGAAAATCTCTACGGACCTACATCGGAGAAAAAATTGGCTTTTAAATGCCCCCTACTGACAAACTGATTACATTTGGCGGAATAGATGCAGGTAACGCCGGCTTACGGGGAGTATTTCCTCCCTATTTAGCAGGGTAATTCGAGCGGTATCTCCGTCCCTTATTACGTGGCGGACGGCCTTTAAATTGACGACAACAGAGCGATGAACCTGGGCAAAGAGTTCGGGGTCAAGTTGGTGGGTTAGATCCTTTAATGGTGTGCGAATACAGGCCTCCAGATTGTTGTTGCCGGATTCGCTCCAGGCTACCAGGGTATACTTCTCATCTGAACGCAAATAGTGCACATCTTCTACCGGTATCATCCGCAATTGCTGGCCTATGGAAGCGCGAATCCAGCGCAGGTATGGTTTGTCTCCCTTGGATTGAAGCTGTCTCGCTAATTGCTCGAACAACTCCTGTTGATGATTGACGGGTTTGCAACTGCTGAGCCTTTCCCTAAGCCGCTCGGCGGTATCGGCGAGCCGCTCAATCTCTACCGGTTTTACCAGGTAGTCCAGTGCACCCTGCCTAAAAGCTTCCACGGCGTAGTTGTCGTATGCGGTAACGAAAACTAAATGGGCCCGACGCCCGATACTCTGGGCTGCCTCAATGCCGGACTTACCCGGCATATGGATATCCAGAAAACAGATATCGGGCTGCTTTTCTTCAAATAGTTCTACGGCTTCACGACCATTGCGGGCCTCCGCAACAACCTTCAGCTCCGGCCAAACACTTTTGAGTTTGCGGACCAAAGACTGGCGCAGCAGTGGTTCGTCGTCAGCTACTAGGGCGGTGGTGGGCGTGGCACTCATATTTGCTCCTCGGCAGGGAATAGCAATTCGGCACAAAGACCTGTGGGCTGTTGGTCGATCAAACGCAAGCCTGCACTATCGCCATAGGTCAGTTGTAGCCGCTCTCTCAAAGTTGCCAACCCTGTCCCGAGACTGTTGGAATTGTCCTGGATGCCGATACCGCTATCGGTGACGGTGGCAATACAGAGGCCCTGTTCCAGCTTTATTTCAATATCAATACGTCCCCCTTCCTCACTGGGGTCTATGCCATGGCGGACGGCATTTTCAACCAGTGACATCAGAGACATGGGCAGGCAAGACTGACTTCGCACCTCGTCATCAGCGTTGATAGAAAATTCCAGGCGATCCGGCATACGCATTTGCATCAGGCCCAGGTAAGCCTGCACCAGAGTTAGCTCTTGCTCGACGGTACTTTGCTCCGACTCAAGTTTCGGTACTGCGGCGCGCAGGTAGGCAATCAGGTTGTTCAGTAGTGCGGGTGCCTGAGGGGATGAAGACTCTACCAGCTCTTGTACATTGGCGAGTGTATTAAATAAGAAGTGTGGGGCCACCTGGGATTGCAATAAACGCAGCCGCGCATTGAGCGCTTGGTGCTCCAGGGCACCCCGCTGCCGTTCAAAAAGTTGCGCCTGCTCTCGTACAGCAATATCCCGCTGGCGCAACAGCGCAGACATAGCGAGCCAGGGCCCGAATAACATGCCGGTCACCGCTATCAGGAGAAAACTCCAGTGTCGGCTGTGGTCCTGCCAAAGTGGAAGTGCCTCCGGTTCTGTCAAGGCAGGAGACAGGATTAGCAGCGATAGTGGAATAGAGATTGCCACACCCACCACCTGTATTACCCAGCGAGGTAATCGTTGAGGCAAGTTGCGCGGCCATTGCTCGAACAGGCAAAAAGTAACCAGTGCTGATATGGCAGCTGTGCTGGTTTGCAGTAGGAGCTCTGTATAAGTACCTTTCCAGCCGAAGCTGAGTAGCAGGGTCCAAAGCAGCGTAGCGAGCAAAACAGTCAGCGACCGCTGCCTGCTGGGTAGCAGTCGCACTTGAGGTGGGTTGGCTGTCGGCGAGTAATTCATGATGGCCGCCTTCGGTTAATTTAGGTGGCCATTCTTACACAGGTCTTACCGTTAAAGCGCTGCCTTACCTTGTAGATGCAGCTTTCTCCGCTGTGCCAACGCATCGACAGAGTAGAGTGCTAGACCCAGCCAGACAAACATAAAGGTGGTGAGCTTTTCTTCGCTGAAAGACTCGCCCAATACCTGGGTGGCGACCACCAGCATCAGTGTGGGGCCGATGTATTGCAGGAAGCCCAGTGTAGATAAGTTGAGCCTGCGCGCGGCGATCGTAAACAGCAGCAGGGGAACCAGGGTAATGGGGCCGGCAAAGAGCAGTAAGCTGTTTAACTCCAGGCTGTTGTTCAGCAAGTTGCTGGTGGGGCTGTCGCTCCAAAACAGGTAGATCACGGCCACTGGCAATATAAAGAGAGTTTCTACTGCGAGGCCGGTAAGGCTTTCCACAGGGGCCTGCTTGCGGGCCAAACCGTATAGCGCAAAGGAGCAGGCCAGGAACAGGGCAATGATCGGTATGCGACCAAACTGCCAAAGCTCATAGGCAATGCCGGTAGCGGCCAGCGCTACAGCGATCCATTGCAGTCGCCGCAGTTTCTCACCCAGGAACAGGACCCCCAGCAAAATATTGATCAGTGGATTAATGTAGTAACCCAGGCTGCCTTCGAGCAAATGGCCGTTATTGATCGCCCAGATAAACACCAGCCAGTTGCCGCCGATCAATACCGTGGTCAGGGCCAGCATCCGCATCTTCTTGCCATCGCGCAGGGTGGCTAGAAAGTCCGGCATTTTGCGTACAATCAGCAGAATACCAATAGCGAGTACCAGCGACCAGATACTGCGGTGGGCAAGGATTTCCGCAGCGGGAATATCCTGTAATTTATTGAAGTACAGTGGCGCCAGCCCCCAAATGAGGAAGGCGGAAATCCCGGCGAGAAGGCCGGTTGAGGCGGAATCATTACTACGCAAGGGAGCACCTGCTGTGGATAACTCTGGCTTTGGTTCAGGGGTGGCACGTGGATGTGGTCACCTGGGCCTGAAGCAAAAGAATAGGTCTGGCCATTGTAGAAGCGGTGGCCGGGGGGGATCAATCTTTTTTACCGCGAGGAAGGCTCCGATTGGCGTGTCATTGGCGGGTATTTGTGGGTACCCGCCAACGACCGAAAGACTTAGAAAAGCACGCGGCAGCGCAGGGTGCCGGGGATACTCTTCAATTTTTCCAGTGCCAGATCAGAATACTCTGCGTCCACATCGATCACTACATAGCCCACTGTTTCATTGGTTTGCAGGAACTGTGCGGAGATATTGATGGCATTTTCTGAGAACACCTGGTTGATGGCGCTCAGTACACCGGGCACATTCTTGTGAATATGCAGCAGGCGGTGGGTATCCAGGTGACCGGGCAGTGCCACTTCTGGGAAGTTCACAGAGCTGGTGGTGGTGCCGTTATCGGAATAGTGAGCGAGTTTCTCCGATACTTCTGTACCGATATTCTCCTGGGCCTCCACAGTGGAGCCACCTACGTGAGGGGTCAGCAGCGCCTTATCGATTCCGCGTAGGGGAGAGACGAATTCGTCGCTGTTGCCACGGGGCTCAACCGGGAAGACATCGATTGCCGCACCGGCCAGGTGATTGCTCTTCAGTGCTTCTGCCAGGGCATCAATATCTACCACAGTGCCGCGAGAGGCGTTGAGGAGAATACTGCCGGGCTTCATCTGCGCGATCTGCTCGGCGCCCATCATCATTTTGGTGGAAGGCAACTCTGGTACGTGCAGGGAGACCACATCGGATTCCGCCAACAATTCCGGAAGTGAGTTTACTTGGGTGGCATTGCCCAGCGGCAACTTGGTAATCACATCGTAGAATCTGACTCGCATCCCGATAGCTTCGGCCATAACAGAAACCTGGGAGCCGATAGCGCCGTAGCCGATAATGCCCAGGGTTTTGCCCCGGGCCTCATATGAGCCCACCGCTGACTTCTGCCAGCCGCCGCGATGACACACAGCATTTTTCTCTGGAATACCGCGCAGCATAAAAATAGTTTCGGCAATAATCAGCTCGGCAACGCTGCGAGTGTTGGAGTAGGGCGCATTAAATACCGCGATACCCAATTCCGTCGCCGCCTGTAAATCCACCTGATTGGTGCCGATGCAAAAACAGCCTACAGCTACCAGTTTGGACGCATGTTCCAACACTTTGCGGGTTAACTGGGTACGCGAGCGAATACCGATAAAGTGCGCATCGGCAATTTTCTCGATCAATTGATCTTCAGGCAGGGAGGTCTTGAGGTACTCCACATTGGTGTAGCCTCGGGAGCTGAGTAAGTCGACGGCGGACTGGTGTACGCCTTCCAGCAACAGGATGCGGATTTTATCTTTTTGCAGGGACTTCTTTTGATCGGAACTGTGCGGAGCCATAAACTATCTCTTCACTGAGTGCGAATAACAGGTGCAAAGTGCTTAGATCACTTCTTCGGGGGTGCCGCAATTTTGGCGAAGGCGCGATCATAGCACATGCAGCCTCCAAGGCTTTATTCGAAATTTCTATCCTAACTATCTTGTTTATCTATGTACCAACATCAATTTACCTGTGGCAGTGAAGTACCGTTTGGTTTGGGGAAGGTTGTCTGTGTGGGGCGCAATTACGCAGACCACGCGGCGGAGTTAAATAATCCGGTGCCAGAAGAACCCCTGCTATTTATCAAGCCGGCAACAGCCGCGGTACCTATGGCAGACGCCATCCATTTACCAGCGGGGCGCGGTAGTTGCCACTTTGAAGGTGAGCTTGCCCTGTTGATTGGTAAGCGCTTGAGTAATGCCAACGTGGCAGAAGTCCCCGGGGCCATTGCTGGCTTGGGCCTCTCCCTGGATTTAACTTTGCGCGACCTCCAAGCGAAGCTGAAAAAAGCGGGACATCCTTGGGAAAAGGCCAAGGGGTTCGATAAGTCATGCCCTCTTTCTCCCTTTGTGAAACTCGATTGGTTGCCGGACTGGGACAAGCTCAGCTATTCCCTATGGCTGAACGGTGAACTGCGCCAGCAGGGTAAAACCGAAAATATGCTGACACCAATTCTCGATCTGGTGGCCTATGTCAGCAGTTACTTTACGCTCGAACCCGGTGATGTGGTTTTGACGGGCACACCGGCGGGAGTGGGCGAATTACACCACGGCGATAATCTGGCGATGCAGTTGGAAGATGATTGGCTGCGTGTGGAAACGCAGGTGGCTTAGTTTAGAATGACTTCAGCCCTTTGATTTGTGATCACATTTTCGATATAACCGGGAAAACTATCTCCAAATTAAATGAGGTGTGTCATGTCAGCGAAAAATAATATCCCCCAAAACCTGCAGGAATGGCAGGCTCTGGCGGCCTCACTGAAGATCGAGGGCCGTGCCTTTATCAATGGCAGCTATGTCGATGCCCTCTCCGGTGAAACTCGCGCCACTTTTAATCCCGCAAATGGTGAAGAGCTGGCGCAAATTGCCAGTTGCGGTCCAAATGACGCGGACTTGGTGGTAAAGGTGGCTCGGGAAACCTTTGAGTCTGGCGTCTGGTCGAAAATGCCGCCAATGCAGCGCAAAAAAATTATGGTGCGCTTTGCAGAGTTGATTGAAGAGAACCTGGTGGAAATTGCCCTGCTCGAGAGCCTCGATGCGGGTAAGCCGATTGGCGATACCATGGCCGTGGATGTCCCTGGAGCGGCCACTACGATTCGCTGGAGCGGTGAAGCAATCGACAAGATTTACGATGAAGTGGCCCCGACCGGCCCCGGTGAGCTGGGCTTGGTTACCCGTATGCCCCTGGGGGTGGTGGCCGCCATTGTGCCCTGGAACTTCCCTTTATCCACTACCGCTTGGAAACTGGGGCCGGCCCTGGCCACCGGCAACAGCGTTATCCTGAAGCCCGCGTCTAACACACCGCTGACCGCGATTAAGCTGGCGGGCCTGGCTAAGGAAGCGGGCCTGCCAGATGGTGTGTTAAATGTGCTACCGGGGCCGGGAAGTAGCTTGGGCAAGGCCTTGGGCCTGCATATGGATATCGATTGCCTGACCTTTACGGGTTCCACCGAAGTAGGCAAAACCCTGACCGAATACTCAGGTCAGTCCAACCTCAAGCGTACTTTCCTTGAGCTCGGCGGTAAAAGCCCGAATATTGTATTTGCCGATGCAGATCTGGATAAGGCGGCCGAAGCGGCGGCTTTGGCCATTTTCTACAACCAGGGAGAGACCTGCACCGCCGGATCACGTCTGTTGGTAGAAAAATCTATTGCCGATGAATTTATTCAAAAGGTGGCTAAAGCTGCAGAGTGCTTTAAGCCTGGGCATCCGCAAAACCCAAGTACCCGTATGGGTGCCCTGATCGATCGCAGCCAGTTTGATACGGTTGAATTTTACGTGGCCAAGGGCCTGGAGCAGGGTGCGCAATTGGTTTGCGGCGGCAAACCGGTAGATGAAGTAGCAGGCGGTTACTACTATGAGCCAACGGTATTTCGCGGTGTCACCGGTGACATGACGATCGCCCGTGAAGAAATCTTTGGCCCGGTACTGTCTGTTATCGAGTTCGAGACAGGGGAAGAAGCACTCGCCATTGCCAACGACTCAATCTACGGCCTGGCGGCGGGTATCTGGACCAATAACCTGGGGCGTGCACACCGTATGGCCCGGGATATATACGCCGGCTCTGTTTGGGTAAATAACTATTTTGGCGGTGATATCACCGTACCATTTGGCGGTTTTAAGCAGTCTGGAAATGGCCGCGATAAGTCGCTACACGCGCTGGATAAGTATTGTGAACTCAAGTCCACCTGGATTGATTTGAGTTAGCTTCTCAGCTTAGAGGGCCGGATTCCCGGTCCTCATGCATTTTTCCCACTCACCCCGGAATTTCCACTAGACATACAGGGCTCCGGTGTAGTCAGTATTTATCTCCCTCTACCTTCATACCAGCTGCCGGATCGCCGCGCAGTGGATTTTCTGGCGTGAATTATCTAGTCAGCTATACCTAACTTATTGCCCTGAGAAAAGTTTGGGGCGACATTTTCAGGATATGAGTATTCCAGTTCACGAGTTTTATAGCGTGTAGGGGTGCTGATTTGAACAAAACTACCGTTCTATTCGTGGCTTTAAGTGCCATTGGTGCGACCTATGCCCATGCTGAAAAAGCGCCAATTTTTGGCGAAATAGCAGGGCTTGTTAGCGCAGAAAAAATTTATACGAGTATGTCTCACAATAACAATCTCAAGCAGAGGCAAAGAGAGTGGATCAGGCTATTTGTCAATCGTGGTGATCAAGTCAGAAAAGGGCAGAAAATTGCTGAGCATCGCAATAGAAAAGGAAAAGTTGTCCTTGAATATATTGCCAATCGCTCAGGCAGAATTCTATTGAACAGCCGTTCAGCAGTTGACTCCGTAGAGTCTATTCTGGAGATCATTACGGTTGGAGAAGAAAAATACTGTGAATATGAAAATTGTGGTTTGATCGGTGTGCGCTGAGAATTTTCAGGGATTGCCGGCTTAGCAGAAACCGGGTTTGTTTGCAGATTAATAGCTGTGTAATCTGGGGATTCCTGATATTTGTGCGGCCCAATTATGAAACTTATTTATACCCATGAAAACCGCTTGTTGGTTGAGTTGGCAAAGAGTCGACTTGAAGTTGCGGGAATAAAAACACGATTAAAAAATGAATATGCCCAGGGGGCTACTGGTGAATTAGCCCCCAACCAGGTTTGGCCAGAATTATGGTTAGAGCGTGACCGCGATTTGGAGCGGGCACGACAGGTCCTGGCTGAGGCTGAGGTGGATTCGAATAGCTGGTTCTGCCAGGCATGTGGGGAAGATAACGGTGCAGCTTTTGATTACTGCTGGCAATGTGGAGAACCCAAGCCAGCAGGAGCTGACTAAAGCGGAATTTTGTGGGTCGCATATCACAATGCAAGTACTTCTCAACATTGATGTCGATGACTTAAACCGGGCGATCAATTTTTATCGAGATGCATTTGGCCTCTACGAAGGTCGCCGCCTGGGAACGGATATGATTGAGATGCTCGGTGGCACAGTGCCTATATTTCTACAGCAAAGGGATTCGGGGATCTGGCCGATAAACAGTAAAAAAAATATGGGTAGCTATGATCGGCACTGGACGCCGGTAAATATGGATATTGTTGTAGAGGATTTGCTTCTGGTAATAGAGCAGGTGGTCGATGCTGGTGGACAGATACAGGGTGAAATCCAGCAAAAAGAATGGGGAGTTAAGGCTTCATTAACTGATCCCTTTGGAAATGAGTTCTGTCTGGTACAGTTTGATGGCAGTGGTTATGATACTATCAGCTTGTAAGAGAGTAGCTATTTAAATACTTAAACCTATCACCTTTCAATTAATATGATCTTTTTATCTTAACTCATGAATTCATGGCTTTTTTGATGATTAAAGTATGGATTATGTAGTGATAATTCGTAAAAGATTTACAGGTGTCTTATGACTGTTACGTCCCATGGTGTGTCTATCGGTTTGGAACAGAAATCCGATTATATTTTCCTTACTGTGAAGGCCCGTGGTAAGTTGACCCATGATGATTACGAAGCCATGGTGCCAATGTTGACCGCGGCAATAGAAAAAGTTGAGCACCCAAAGATAAACGTATTTATGGATGCTCGAGAATTGGAGGGGTGGGAGCCTCGGGCGGCCTGGGATGATTTTAAGTTGGGTATTGAATACGGCCGGGAGTTTAACCGGGTTGCCGTACTTTCAGATAAACGCTGGCTAAAAGTCGCCGGAAAAGTAGGTAGCTGGTTTATTGGTGGTGAATATCGAACATTTGAATCAGAAACTGAGGCGAAAGCTTGGCTGGAGGAAGATACCTAGATTTTGAAGTGATAAAGCCAGAATAGAAAAATAAAGTATTTGTCCATTAAAGGCTTATTAAATAATAAATTATATAAGGATTAGACCGTATGTTTGAGTGGATAGCCAGCCCTGAGGCCTGGATAGCATTGGCCACGTTGGCGGCGCTGGAGATAGTGCTGGGCATCGATAATATTATCTTTATCTCCATTTTGGTTGGACGGTTGCCTCCAAAACAGAGAGAGCCCGCGCGCTTTATTGGTCTTACCCTGGCAATGGTGACCCGGTTGGCTCTGCTTTTCTCTATTGTATGGATTATGGGCTTGGTCGAGCCACTATTTAGCATCTATGGCATGGAAATTTCAGGTCGCGATATTATTTTGGTTGGCGGAGGGCTGTTCCTAATCGCTAAAGCTACCCATGAAATTCACAATAGTCTCGAGGGTGAAGAGGAGAGTGCATCCTCGCTCGGCAGTGCGGGATTTTGGATGGTGCTACTACAAATTGCACTATTGGATATTGTCTTTTCCTTGGATTCTGTAATTACCGCTGTCGGATTGGTCGACGAGATCTCAATCATGGCAATAGCGATTATTCTGGCGGTAATCGTTATGTTGGTAGCGGCTAAACCAATCGGGGATTTTGTTGATCGTCATCCTACCGTGAAAATGTTGGCACTATCCTTCTTAATTATGGTGGGCTTAACTCTGGTGGTTGAAGGGTTTGATGTCCATGTACCTAAGGGATATATCTACTTTGCCATGGCGTTTTCAATGGCTGTGGAGTTCCTCAATTTGCGTATGCGCAGCAAGAAAATCCGTAAGACCCCACCGGTAAGGTTACATCACGCTCTACGTGAAGATAGTTAATATAGTGAGAGGGTGGAGGTGTTCCTCCACCCCGGATTACTGTCTGGTTTGCAATAGTACCCTTAGTTACTATTTTTAAGCTTCAATATTAAGTAAGTAAGGCCCAGCGCGAGAGTGGCAGTAGATAATCCCAAAAGTTCGCCAGCATTGACCTTATCCAGATCTAAAATAATAAATTTTCTGGATAAAGCCAAAATAGCAATAAGTACGACAACTTTGGTTTGAATAATACTCTGTTGACGTGTAACTACATATTGAAGTGTATGGCTAAATTCCAGTGCAATCAGTAAAGTAATAATCTCGCCAAATATTGTTTGAAATACTTTGTGGTCCAGAGGGTCCTGCATGCCCACCAGTAACATATTGTATACAGAATATCCCAATCGACTGATCGCGACTATTACGATTACAACAATAATAAAAGTCAAAATTAAGGCAATCAGGCTTTCAAATTTTCGATAGTAGTTGTGAATTGCCTTATCTGTAATCGAAGTTTTTTCTTCTGGGCTGTCCATGCCTTACTTCTCGTTAAACTCATAAAATTAAAGCTAGTTTCTGTCAGTGAGCTTCTTAATCCAATCCTGATTTAATTTCCTGTTTTAGTAATGAAATTACCTTGCTACTTAGCGGCATCATTCGATGTAGTATCACTGGAACTTCGTAGGATGTTCCCAAGCCCAGGATAGCACTACTATGGGGCATAATGGTTATGTCATAGGGTGTCCAGATTGAAGCCGGCTCGGTAACCTCCAATTTTTGAATGCCTAAGTTCAACGCGCGTAAAAAATCACTGCCGATCCGCAATTGTTTCCCACCTTTGTAAGGAAGAAAGTTTGCCCAGTAACTACCATGGTGAGGAGAGGAAATTGATATAAATTTATGCACCCGCTCCAAACCATTAAGGGCTTGTAAATAATACCGAGCGATTATCCCTCCCATGCTGAATCCCACCAGGGTACAGGTAGTTTCTTTATCTACGATGTGTTCCAATTTTGCGAGAAGCTGGGACGAAAGGTGTTCCATACCATGCCAGCCGGAGTTATAGCGTAGGTGGATATAGTGTACGTCATAATTTTCGGCAGCTAATTCGTGCTGCATTCTAAGTAAGGAGGTTCCTCGATCAAAAATTCCAGGTATTAAAAGAACAGTTCGGCTTTTACGTTTCATTCTTGTCGCAGGAGAAGTGATGCGTTAGGAAAAGCTTCAATCGCAATAGTTATTTGTCTGCCAAAAACTATTGGAAGCTTGATAGAGAAGTGTAGTTGCAGAACTATTGTTGGATGCCACAAAGTAACAAAGTAGTCTCAAGGGATAAGTTGGAATGCCGGCAACTATGTCTTTTATTTATATAGATGCCGGTATCTAAAATAGAAAAATAATTCAAGCGTCTATTTGAGGGTTTCCAAATAGAAATATTAATATTTCATCGAGTCTAGAATTCCATGATTTCTCATCATGGGCATGACCCTCAAATACTTGGGTTTGCCAATTTGAAGAGGAATACCCTTTCTGGCGCATAATTTTATCCACAGTCCGTTGCAGAGGTGGGTAATAAGCATCCAGGGTTTCTGTACCATGGTCAAAATAAAATCGGTGACTTCCAGGCCTAGGTAAATTTGCCTCTAGATAGTCGCGAATAGCCTCAGCTATCGGTAGTTTATCGTCGGGGTTAACCCCTGGCCAATGGGTGGATATAGCTGCAGCCGTAGAGAACACTTCGGGGTACTCTGTGACCGCATAGAGTGATATTAATCCCCCCATACTCGCGCCGGCAATAAAGGTGTCGCTGGGATCACCACTCACAGCGTAATGACTATCAATATAGGGTTTAACCTTGGTCACCAAAAATTGTAAGTAAAGATCTCCACGCAATTCGGCTTGGTTAAATGGATGTTGGACCTGTGAAGCTTCTTTAGGTAAAAAACTCCAAGCTTTCTGGGGGAAGTAGTCACCGTGGCGAAGTGTCTCAATGTTATCGATAGCGACAACTATGAAGGGACGTACCTTCTTTTCTGCTATTAACCGAGAGGCGACTTCATCCATGCCCCACTCCTGACCATTCCAGGTGGTTTTACTGTCGAACAGCATCTGTCCATCGTGCATATAAAGGACGGCATAGGGTTTCTGTGTAGGATATTGATCAGGCAGCCATACATGAATTGGGCGCTCAGCAAGTCCTTCCAGTGTCAGGGAGGGCAGTGTTTCAAGCTTTCCTGCCGATACTTGTACTTCTTTAGGGGGTTCTTCAGCTTTACACGGTGGTATTAGACTGAAAAGAATACCGAATAATAAGGTCTTATAGATATCCATAGCGCCCTGCCTTTGGGGTGTAGATAAAGTTCTACTCTATCTATAAAACCAGTGGCAGGGCTCCTCCCCCTAAGGGGCTGACTTTGGTGTTGAGCCTTCTTTAGAAATAACTGCGGACATCCCAGGTTTCACGTTTATCATCCAATTCGAGCATCGGTCTCATTATAGAGCTATGCCCTTGTCCACCTAGAACGAAAACTTTGGTACCCGGTTGGGCGACGGCTTGGATATTGGCATACATACGGAAGTTTCTGGACCACCATTTGGAGGATAGATCGGCCCCTATAAAGTTATCACCTTGGCCAACGTCATTGAGCATTATATAGGAGCCTAGGTTTACTTTGTCTTCGGCGGGGTCATTGTGTTTATCAAGAGCTTGCTCCAAGGTTGATGAGGCATACAAGTCATTGAAGCGTTTTCCCCAGGCTTCAAGGTAATCATCTATCAACTTTTTCCTCTCGGGAGAACTCTTCTCCAGATAGGATAAAAGCTCGCCGTAAGGAAGATCCTGATCCGAATCATAGCAATTTACTTTTGATAGGCCCGCCTTCTTGGCTACCCTAAATCCCAGTTGTTCGCTTTCTCCTATATTTAACTTATGCTCACCTTTAATATATTTGGCAAAGCGAAGGTTCATTTTGCTTTCGTCATTGGTGTGACATTCCAGAAGAACATGTGTTGGTGAGTCAGTGGCAATCCGTGAGGATAAGTCTTCCAAATAGTTTTGATTTTCTTCGGTATAAACATTAATAACTTGTGTTTTCACCATATCCTTACCGGGGTTGCTAAAATGAAAACTACCAAAAAGCATAACCTGTGCGGGCTCTGTATTTTTTACTGGATCCGCATAGGCATCCAGGCCAATAAGCCCCAAAGAAAGTATAATTGAGCCAGAGATTTGTCTTGCTATGTTTTTCATTAAATATCCTTATTTTATTATTTAGTTTCTATAGGTTGCCTAATTGCCGTACGAAATGAATAGCTCTGAATTTGATATTAATGGATGGATTCAAAATTGAATACTATAAATTAATCGTATCTACTTATAACAAAGTTAATAGAGTGATTTTTCTGATCTGAAAGTTTTTATGGTCGAGTTAATACGATGAGGCTTGAGAACTCAGGGCTATTTTAGTAATAACCCCAAGTTGGTACGGTATCATTGTTAATGTATGTTTACTTAAGTACCACTTCTTAATCTGGTCACTTCAACATCTGCATTACGCATTTTAGCGGAATGGGCTACTTCCTTGCTGACAATAGTCTTTCCTATCGGAGAGAGTGAAATTGCCGCAAGCTTAAGGTGCTGTAAACCAAAAGGTATACCAATAATGGTAATAAAACAGGCAATAGCATGCAGAAGGTGGCCAATAGCAAGCCAGATACCAGCCAATAGGAACCAGATAATATTTCCGACTAAACCAAAGCCGCTTGTCCCAATATCACCGCGCAGGGTGAGTTCTTCTCGGGAAATTGCCTCCTTGCCGAAAGGGAAAAAGGAAAATTTGCCGATTACAAAGCAGGCTCTTCCCCAGGGAATACCAATAATACTGATAAAGGCAATCAGCGAGCAAAACCACCAGCAGAGTCCCATAAAGACACCGCCAAGGATAAACCAGAGGAAATTTCCAAGTGTTCGCATAACTACCCCTACCAATTCGGTAAAATTTATTAGTGAAAACGGTAATCTACTGATGTTACCGCAAATCCTAATCGCTATATCATTTATTTAAATTACAGTAGTTAGACGCAAATGCACACGCTTTGGATTCAGTTATGGCTATTTTCGTCGACCCGCTTGTGACTAGTTGGTCAGGCTGGTTCGCGGCTTGGATTTTACCCGTTGGGTATAAAATTTACGGTATCAGCTCATTTGCCGGAGCATTACTATTTAGCAAGCGATGACATTGACTACTTCCTGTTACCGGTAGACCTGACTGCAATATACCCAATTGATCCAAGACAGTCGCTTGGTCCCAGTAAATATGCTCAGAGCTGATTTTTCTATTGGAGAAGCTAATAATTCCCACATGGGGAACTGATAGCTTCTTCCCTGTTGCTTCGATACCAGGTGCGAACCAATCCATACGAATAGAATGGGTAAAGTGAAGAATAAACTCATCCACTAAGCTGTCTTTGCCCACGGTGCGGGAAAGAAGCTGTAAATTTATATCCGCTGGCATTTGAGGAATAAATATATCCCTATAAAATTTTCGTAAGGGTTCTTTTCCCGTTGCACCGGTATTAACCGGTACATGAATTAATACGGGATTTTCTGTCATGGTAGCAATTGCGGTGTCGGCATCTTTTAGATCAAATTCGGCCTCGGTATGGGTTTCCCAAAGTTGAATTAAGTACTTTTCATCGTCATTGTATTCCATCTCATTCACCTTCCTATTTGAGGCGCAATATTACTGGTCGTTGAGTTAATCTATCTTGTGCCAAAGACAGTATCTCGATGTTTATAAATATCAATAAGGTCGAGAGCGTCAACAGTGAATATGACGATCTTGCAGCTACCTATAGTGATGGCTAATTTTTAGTACAGAATCAGAGTGTTTGTAGTACTAAAAGACCATAAATTATTGAAGAGGAGATGAAGGGAAATTGTTTGAATGTTTGTAGATTTAGGGAGCCTCTGAATAACTGCGTGATACCTCTGGCTTGCAAAGCGGTTCACAATCAAGACGCGGCTTCGCAGGAATGTCTAGACCTTTCAAGAAGTCGCAACGCGGAGTGTGAATCGCTCTGCGAGCCCCGAAGGGCGGGCCTTGAAGGCTACAGCTGCTGCGTTGCAGCTCTTGCCAAGGGCTACGGCCATTCGCGGCGAGCTGCGCCTAACATCTGCAGCCTTCAAGGCCCGCAGAGGCATTACGGAGTTATTCAGAGGCTCCCTCGAATGCGTTACCCGTTCTACAAAGATAACGCATTCTTAACCCTTTAGCCGCGCCAGTAATTATTGGCTGCTGCAACGGTTTGGAAGTTAATGGCAACAACCTGAGAGGAGGCGATCAGGCTGTCTGCATTTTCCTCATAGGCGGACCTCAGCTTACCCCGTACTTCATCTGAAGGCTGGGTGTATTTTACTCCCATCCTGGATAGTTTCATTGCAAGTTCAAAGCCTTGTTGTGCATTTTCAGTAATTAGGCTTTCTAACCAGATTTGCGACATGGACATCCCTCTCTACTATCGGGTTGATTGATAAAGTTGTGGGGGCTGCTGAGCCCCAGTTATTTTGTATATTTACTAAGGGTTGATATCAGTCCAATATGTATTGGCTGATATATTTGTTGAACTGAATAAGATCGAAAGAACCTCTTATTTCGAACCTTACCTTACCGATCTCGCTTAAATAAACTTCTATTTCACAGTCCAGATCAAAAGTGCCAGCGGTCTCAACAGAAAATGCTTGTATCTTGCTGAAAGGCAAAGAGGTGTAGTCTACTTTTGAGCCCGTGATACCCTGAACATTGGCGGCAATAATGCGTTTGTTGGTGAAAACTACCTGATCGCGAATAGTTTTAAAACCTGCAAAAATAAACTCCCCCTCGATCAGGAACTTATTAAAGTCATCCCTGGATTCAGAGATATCTATAGGCTTGAGTTTAAATACTGGTGAGTTTTTAAAATCTATCACGGGTTATCCCTGTAATTCTATTGGAGGAGGAGATTACCACTGTGGCGCATTAAGTTACAGATGATTTACTTTTTGCTTGTGTTTTTATGTTTAAATTTATTTAATTATTATGACAATTTCCACAATAGAGGATCGATCATAAGTAGTTGGTAATTTTTGAAATGGTTATCTCTCTATTTACTGGATTCTTGGCTCGATTATTTCAGTATCACCAGGGATAAATAGCAGTAGCTATATCTGTCTATTGATTTGCAAGGCTTCCAAAAAAAGCTGCACAGCGGGATGAGTTGTTGCACTTTTCTTGAAGGTGACAGCATTTTGTATTTGGTAGTGAAACTTCTCCGGCAGCAGGGGGTGCAGGGTTCCTTCCCCGACATATCTGCGGGCCAGGTATTCCGGTAGGAAACCCACAAAGCATCCAGAAAGTATCATCGCCAACCTGGCCGCCATATGGTTGGCTGTGGATCGCTTGGGAAACAATCGATACAGGTGCGCCGCACCAGAGAGAACAGTATGACTGGGCGCAGCTAACTCCTGCTGGGTGAGTAGCTCCTCATCAATAGCTGACACCTGGGCACAGGGGTGGCTGTTACTGCAATAGAGAATCGATTGGTGATAAAACAGGGGTTGGTACTCCAGCCCCGGTCGACGTGAATGCAGGGGGTTGATACCGATATCGGCGCGGCCTGCGAGGATTTCCAACTCGAGTTCCTGAGGGGCGGCCAGTTGTACTTCCAGGTGGAGTTGCGGGGCCTTCTCACGCAGTTGGGTGATAGTTCCGGGCAAGTTCAGTTGCGGTATTTCCAATACATCGTCGGGCATTACCAGGCGCAGGGTACCGGTGAGTTGGGATTGGATTGCATTGACCTGGCTTTTGAAGGTATCCAGGTGCCCATCGAGCTCCAAAATAGCCCGATACAAGGCCTCCCCCTCCGGGGTCAGTTTGAAGTCGGCTCTGCCTCGAGAGCGCAAGCACAACTGCATACCCAGCCGTGTCTCCAGGTCGGAGATATGCACACTGATCGTGGAGCGGCTGATATTCAGGGTGACTTCGGCAGGGGTGATGCCTCCGGCGTGCACAACCTCGCGGAAGACGCGCAGCAGGCGCAAATCCATATCGCTGAGGCGGCCTCCCAGGGCGTTTTTGGTTTTGCTCATAGCTGCACTTCCTGGGGCGCTGAGATGGTTTCTGGCTGTAGATATAATTAAAGTTTGATAAATATAAACTTTAGTTGGAAAAATACTACTATTCTCCTCAGTCAGCTGCGGCCAGAATCGCCGCATACTACTAATAACATCTATTTACTAGGAATTTTCCTGTGAAACTTGCAAATTCGGACCTGTTGAAATTTCAGAACTATATAGCGGGCGAATGGCGTGACGCTGCCGCCACTGTAGATGTATGTGACCCGGCAAATGGTGAGTTGCTGGGCCGCGTGGCCGACGGTACCGCAGAGGATGCCGAGGCGGCGGTGGCGGCGGCCAGTGAAGCCTTCCCCGCTTGGAGCCGCCGTACAGCCGGTGAGAGAGCTGCGGTTCTAAAGCGCTGGTACCAGCTGATCGTGGATAACAGCGATGACCTGGCAATGATCCTTAGCCTGGAGCAGGGCAAGCCGGTAGCGGAAGCGAAAGGTGAGATTATCTACGGGGCTTCCTTTATTGAGTGGTTCGCGGAAGAGTGCCGTCGGGCCTATGGCCAGACGATCCCGACTCACAACCCGGCCATGCGCCTGAATACCATCCGCCAGCCGGTGGGTGTGGTGTCCTGTATTACCCCCTGGAACTTCCCCAATGCCATGATCACCCGCAAGGCGGGTCCGGCACTGGCGGCGGGCTGTACTGTGGTGATCAAACCGGCCCTGGAGACGCCACTATCTGCGCTGGCACTGTGCCAGTTAGCGGAAGAAGCTGGCCTGCCCAAGGGGACTATCAATGTAGTTACCGGCAGTGATGCTCCGGGTATCGGCAAGGTTCTGACCCAAGATCCCCGTGTGGCCAAATTCACCTTCACCGGCTCCACTGCCGTGGGCAAGCAGTTGATGTCCCAGTGCGCCAGCACCGTGAAAAAAATGTCTATGGAACTCGGCGGCAACGCCCCGTTTATCGTATTTGACGATGCGGATATGAATACCGCAGTCAGCGCCTGTATGGCGACCAAATTCCGCAATGCGGGCCAGGTGTGCGTGGCCACCAACCGTATTTACGTGCACGAATCCGTGCACGATGAGTTTGTGGAAAAGCTGCGCGAGCAGGTTGCCGCCCTGAAGATCGGTCACGCTACCGATGAAGGGGTCAATATGGGCCCGATGATCTTCCGCAGGGCTGTGGACCGGGTTCAGGGGCTGGTTCAGGATGCGGTTGCGGCCGGAGCAAAAATTGAAATTGGCGGTGAGCAGCTGGCCAATGGCGATAACTTTTTTGCGCCAACCATCCTCACTGGAGTTACCGATACCATGCGTATCGCCCAGGAGGAAATTTTTGGCCCTCTGGCGGCGGTACAGAAGTTCTCCGATGAGGAAGATGTGGTTCGCCGTGCCAATGAAACGCCCTACGGCTTGGCGGCGTACGTGATGAGTGAAAACATTCGCCGTGCCAATCGTGTGGTAGAGGCGCTCGACTACGGCATGATTGCCTGTAACACCGGAGTGTTCTCCACCACTGTGGCACCTTTCGGTGGTGTTAAAGAGTCCGGCATTGGCCGCGAGGGCGGCGTCGAGGGTATGGCCGAATTTTACGAGACCAAATATTGCTGTTTCGGGGCCTGAGCCCCGGTCTGAACACAACTGGCCTGCGCTTGTCCTAGGTGACAAGCGCCCGAACAGATTTTCGGGAGCCTGTGGCTCCCCTACTTAAGAGTTTGAAACTTCAGGGAACTTGCGGAGATTAATACTATGTCTGAGATGCAAACCGATGCTTTCTGGATGCCGTTTACCCCCAACCGCACCTTTAAGTCTGCACCGAGAATTGTAGAGCACGCCGAGGGGATTTATCTCACGGAGAAAGGCGGTCGCCAGGTTATTGATGCGACTGCGGGTTTGTGGTGCAGCAATGCGGGTCACTGCCGTTCTGAAATTGCAGAGGCAATTTACCAGCAGGCAAAAACACTCGACTACAGCTCTATTTTTAATTTCGGCCACGAATTGGGTTTCGAATATTCCGAGCGCCTGGTAAAGCACACTCCCGATGGCCTGGACCATGTGTTCTTCGGTAATTCCGGTTCCGAGGCAGTTGAGAGCGCCCTGAAAATTGCCCTGCAATACCAGCGTGTACGCGGCAAGGGCACTCGCACTATGTTTATCGGCCGTGAGAAGGGTTATCACGGAGTAAACTTCGGCGGTATTTCTGTGGGCGGTATTCCTCCTAACTACCAGGGTTTTGGCCAGCCGGTGAAAGCCAACCATATGCGTCACACCCTGGATATCGAACGCAATGCATTCAGCCGTGGCCTGCCGGAACACGGTATTGAGTTGGCTGAAGACCTGGAGAGACTGGTAGCTTTCCACGGTGCCGACCAGATTGCTGCTGTGATTGTTGAGCCGTTTGCCGGTGCCGGCGGTGTGGTACTGCCTCCCAAAGGCTACCTGCAACGCCTGCGGGAAATTTGTGATGAGCACGACCTACTGCTGATTTTTGATGAAGTTATCTCTGGCTGGGGCCGTACCGGTTCTGCATTTGCCTCCACCGAGTTCGGCGTAACCCCGGATATGATCACCTCCGCGAAGGGGATTACCAATGCCACAGTGCCCCTGAGTGCGGTATTTGTCAGCGACGAAATTTATAAAACCGTGATGAATGCGGCTCCCGATGGTGCGGTGGAATTCTTCCACGGTTATACCTACTCAGCACATCCGGTTGCCTGTGCGGCGGGTATGGCGACTCTGGATATTTACGAGCGCGAAGGCCTGTTGACCCGCGCTGCCGGTGAAATTGGCCAGCACTGGGAAAATGCCCTGCACAGCCTGGCTGACCTGGACAATGTGATCGATGTGCGCAATTACGGTTTGGTCGGCGCTATTGAGTTGCGCGCGCCGCAGGATCTGAAAGGGAAATACGGAGCTAAAGTCTCTGGCATGGCCTGGGAAGCTGGAGTGATGGCCCGCGGTATTGGCGATGCCCTGTGTATGTCTCCACCGCTGATTATCGAGAAGCACGAGATCGATGCCGTTGTGGATAAACTGCGTGGTGTGATCGGCGCTCTGGCCTGATTTTGCTATTGCGGCAGCCCGTTCGGGCTGCCGTTCTCTCCAAATTACTCTTGGGTCAGAAGGAAAGAATACACTTCTCTCGAGACGCTCCGTGTATACATCCCTGTAAACTCATAATCGGCATCCATGCCTCATACGGTCCCGAGTGCAGTCTTGCCTTATTAGTTTTCTCCCTTCCTCTCCTTTTATGACCCGCAGGGCAGTTTGCGTAACTTCCCTATTGTCGTTTAGAGCTACACTGAAAATAGTGGTCTGCGGCGCGGTCACAGTCTTTGCAGAGTCGACTGCCTGGCCGCGCTCGTAGGCTGCCTTTAAAAACCGCTGGGGAAAAATTCAATTCCCTGATGGTAAGGGACTCTTCAATATGGAAAGTTACTCAACCTGGGGACTTTTCTATGTCCGCTGACACTCCTCCCCTGGCGACCGGACCTATTTTGCAGGTGTTGTCTGCAAACTGGTGGCTACTCCTGCTGCGCGGTATTGTCGCGGTGATTTTCGGCGTGCTGACTTTTGTCTGGCCGGGATTGTCCCTGTTGACCCTGGTGCTGCTTTTTGGGGTTTACGCTTTCCTGGATGGTATTTTTTCCCTGGTTGCAGCGGTGATGGGGCGGCATAAGTCCACTCCACTGTGGTGGTTGATTATCTCGGGGCTGATCAGTTTAGCTGCGGGAATTGTGACTTTTATTTTCCCTCAGGTTACCGCTTTAGTGTTGGTCGTTTTTATCGGTGCCTGGGCCCTGGTACGGGGTATCTTTGAAATTGTCGGTGCTGTTCGCCTGCGCAAGGAAATTGATAACGAGTGGCTGCTGATCGCTATTGGTGTTCTCTCGGTGATTTTCGGAGTTGCGATTTTAGTCAGCCCCGGGGCTGGTGCTCTGGCGTTGCTCTGGGTAATCGGTGCTTATGCGATTATTTTGGGACTGCCATTGATCTGGTTATCTTTCCGACTGCGCAAGCATAATAAGTCTGCTTCTTCATAACCGTTTAACTCAAATACGCTCAGTAATAAAAAAGGCCGGTATTACTTAGTAATACCGGCCTTTTCGAATTGCTATTTAAATAACAGCTTCTGTTTTTTATTGTTTAGCAGCGAGATTGACTGCCTTCGGCAATGCCCCCATTAACGCTTTGCCTTTTTTCTCCAGTGCCATACACAGCTGGATTCGCTCCTCGGCTTGCGCGAGGCTGCGCTGGTATCCGGGGGCTAAATCACCTTGCTGGGCAAAGAGTTGTTGCAGTTCGCCCAGGTGCTGTTTATCGCAGAAGGCAGCGGCAAGTGATGGGGTGCGGCGGCGGATCTGGGCCGGAATCTTATCTACTACCTTGTCAAAGTTCTGTTGCAGCCACTCCCAGTGCTGTTCCTGAACCCTGGGCTGGGCCAGGGCGTAATGGATCAGGCCAAATGATTCTCTCGGCCCCATTTCGTCGCTGAGCGCTAATGCTTGAATGGTTTCCACTTGCTTGGGATTGTTGCTGGTACCGATGGCATTGGCACTGGCATTTTCAAAGCGGGGATCATCCAGCTCGGCGCGGACTTTGATCAGGTGTGCGAGGAAATCCTCCCCCGCATCCTGTATTGCCACACTCAGGGCTGCCTGGTATAGGTCAGAGCTTAACGCCTTCGCATCCCGTTCCTGTTTAAAGCCGGTAAAGGCGGTTGCCATTTCCTGTAACTGCTTGCGCGAGTCAGGATCTTCTGCAACTTGTGCCATAAAGGTTAGCAGGTCGCTGTGCAGCATCTGCTGGTCGCTATCACTGCTATTGGCGCTGCGATTTAGTATCGGCAGGTACAGGTTCTGGGCAAAATTCAGGAATGCAGAGCGCTGGGATTCACCCAGGTAATTATCCCGGTACTTCTGCAGGTAGCGCAGTGGCATGGTGATCACCTGGCGCTTGTCCGCCACTGCGGATTTGCGCACTACTTCCAGCAGTGGTGCCGCAGTGAGATTGCCGGCCTCGAAAGCTGAGAAGGCGCTGTCGATAATGGACAGCTGCTCAGTGGCAGAGAACTGGGCAAATTGTTTAATCAGTGCCTGCCACTGCGCCTTGGGAAGGTTCCAGCGGTAGTAGCCGCTGCCCTGAGCATTGGGCATTACCCAGTTTGGGCAGGCACCGCCGGTAATCTCCAGGGTTTCCCTTGGCTCAGTCAGGATCTGGCACTGCTGCACGCCGCTATCGGTGCTGAAGCAGAAGGGGATGCTCCATTTATCGCTGGCGTCGGCGATAGGGGAGCCGAGTGGCTTGTAACGGCTCTGCTGAACCACTAGCGAGGCCTTGCCGTCGCTATTGCAGTCCATGGCGATATCCAGTTGTGGAACCCCTTTTTGCTCGACAAAGCTGCGGAAAGTCTCGGTCAGTTCCGGGGTGTTGGTTTCCTGGCCGATCACTTTGTAGAAGGGTGGTGAGTCGGCCACGCTGTCGGAGAAGGTTTCCAGGTAGCGCCCCAGTGCCGGGCGGAAGTTTTCCGCTCCGAAATAGGTGTCCACCATGTGGATAACGCCCAGGCTCTTCGAGTAAGTGATCGAATCGTAGGCGTTGCGAATATTGTTGTTGTCCGCGATGGGCTCACGAATGGCGCGGGTGCTGGCCAGGGAGTCTAGCTGCATGGCGCCGATCGCATAAGTCGCTGCGTTGAGGTCGTGCCCCTCTTCAGGTTCCATAATGGTGAGGGCCAGCGCCTCCCCCCAGGTAGCGAAACCTTCTTTCAGCCATAGGTCGTCCCACCAGGGAGGGGTGACCTGATTGCCAAACCACATATGGGCAATTTCGTGCGCATGAACTTCTACGAGAGCCAGGCGGGTGCCGGGAGCGGGGTTGTCGCCCACCAGGATACGCTGTTCGCGATAAGTAATTGCCGCAGACAACTCAGTAGCGCCACTGGGCCACTGGGGGGCGGCAATAATGTCCAGCTTCTTGAATGGGTAGGGGCGTTGCAGCTGGGTCTCGAAGGTCTCCACCATTTTGGGGGTGATATCGAGGATGTAGTTCATATCCTCACCGCGACCTTTACGGGCGAAGCCGCGCAGGGGAATGGGCTCCTTGCGGTATTTACTCGGCGGAATGGCTGGGCGCTCAACCTGGTCAAATGGGCCCACTGACAGGGACAGCAAATAGGTGGACATCGGTGGTGTGGTGGCGAAAGTGACTTTCTCCATGCCGTCACCTGCCGCTTCGCGCTTCAGCTCGGGCCCATTGCTAATCGCTGCGTAGCCTTCGGGTATTGTCAGGCTGACAGTAAAGGGGGCCTTCAGGCCTGGCTCGTCGAAGCCGGGTAAATACTTGCGGGCCTGGATCGATTCAGATTTTGCCAGGGCATAGGCATCGCCCTGCTCCTCGACCTTAAAAAGCCCGGCCAGGTTGCGATCAAATGCAGCACTGTAGTCGATATGCAGTTTGAAACTGCCCGCATCGATCTTCTCCGCAAACTCTACTGCGGCAACACCACTGTCCAGTACTTCCCGGTATTCGGCCGGAATCTGGCGGCCGTCATCGAGCTGTGCGTAGACTTCGCGCACATCCAGGTTTTTGCCATGCAGCCAAATATGTCGGGCACCTTCCGCCAGCTGGATATCGATATCCACCTTGCCGGTGAAGGAGTCTTTGCGCGGGTCCAGCACCAGTTCCAGCTGGTAATCCAAGGGGGTAGTGCCCTCGGGCAGGCGCCCTTCGGGAGCCTTATCAAAATCGAGGCCTTTAGCCTCGATTTCCTGGGCAGTACTGGTTTTTGCTGGTTCCGATGCTTTTTCTGCGGGGTTACAACCTGCTACTGAGAGCAGGGCCGCGGTTAGCAGGGTGAGCGGGATGTTCTTTTTCATGGTAGGGGGAGCACTCAGCCAAAAGGCTGATTGTACCGCTTTGGAGAAAAATTATGCGATGCAAATAGTTGGGCTGAGGGGAAGGTGGGAGGAAACCCGGCGGTGAACGCCGGGTTTCTGTGGGGAGACCTACAGGTGCGGTACGGTCAGGCTAGAGACCTTGCTACTGCTGTAGGGCACTGTGATAGTGTAATTGGTATTTTCCGGCTTCTGGTAGATATAACCCTGAGTATCGATGGCCAATACTACACGGTGGCCAACCGGGACATCGTAGCTGGTGGTGAAAAAGTCCACTTCGAACTTTTGTTTTTGCCCAGACTTGTCTGAATGCAGGGTAATGGGGGCATGAGTTATCAGGCGTCCCAATCCCAGCGGACCCACATCGTAGAGGTGCACGTTGAGTTGCACTTCTTTTTTGCTGGGTTCCACCCACATTTCGAGTTTGGGTTCGCCGCGAATCTTCAGGGTTTCCCGCTGAATCGGTGATTTGTACTCGATGGCGTAGTAGCCGTTGATAGCGATCATGGGCGCGTAAGCGGGGATACCGAAGCCTTCCAGTGCATCGGAAACCAGCGGGATGCCGGTGCCTGCAAAGGTATCTGAGCCGCCGTGGAATTCGTTACTCCAGCTCCAACCGTCGTACTTGTCGCTCTCCATTTTTGCATTGTTAAACATGGTAAAGCGTGGCTGCAGGTACCAGGTGGTGCTTTCGTCCGTTACCGGGTAGTCCTCGAATTGCTCCAGCTCATTGCTGATGCGCACAGTCATATCCACCTTGGGTTCGGTGTCGATCCCGTTGTCCTCGCCTTTAAGGTGGTGGTCGAACCAGCGGAAACTGGTGGACCAGATATGGCCATTGTTACCGGTAAGAGTCTCGGTAATCGCGTGGGTGCCGGGGTTTAGCATGAGTTTCTTGGGCCCTTCGAGCAGGGAGTAGAAATCGGTCATGCTATTCGGCTTAAACAGGTAGTCGGCGAAATTGTTTGAGAGCAACACCGCTGTGCCGTTTTGATTGATTTCGTCCACGTAACTCATTGCGGAGCGCTCAGCACCGAAATTAATTACCTGTTCCATATTTTCGCCGTCGCGCAGGTTGCTCCATACCTGCTCGAGTTCTGCTTCTTTCTGGAAGGCCGTAGTAACAAGCAGCGTGCCCCAAACCAGGTTGACGGTTTCATTGGGGTACAAAGCTTCTACTACATCTGCCCAACCGGATAGCGCAGCTACTGCATCGACGCGAGGGTGCTTGGCAGCACTCAAAAGTGAAATTCCACCGCCGTAGGAAATTCCGGCCATACCCAGCTTGCCCACCGGGTAATTGGTTTCCAGCCAGTCGATCAGGACTCCCACATCGTTAAGGCTGTTATCCCCTGCGACGTCAACAAGTCCTCCCGAGTGCCCAAATCCCCGGGTGGAGTAGCTAAGCACCAGGTAGCCGTTTTCTGCCAGCTCTTTGGCCTGGAAGTGGTACTGGTGCTTCTCCAGCCCCCAGCTGTTGGTAAAAATAACGGTGGGGTAACCGTCTGCTGGTGCGGGCGTTTCCGGGATAAATAAATTCGCATCCAGGACCGTACCGTCAAAAGAAGTAATATCCACGTCGGCGATATATTCCGGTGCCGACCAGGCATGAGCAGACATTAGGGCGCCGCCAAGCAGCGCCAGTAGTGGCTTGGTATTCATTAGTTTTCTCTCATCTGATGAAATCATTATTATTTTTTTGACCAGGATTCCCTCCTTGGTCGACCCCGTACTATAGGAGTTCATCCTAGTTTTGTACGTAAACAGGGCTAAATTTGAGACGTTTGTCTCGCTTCATGTCGCAATCTGCTGCAGAAAACTGTTTGTGAACAGCTATCTATTTTGTGTCTTTCCGGTCACACAAAAACAGACGAAAAGCCGTTTTGTGATCAAATTGATCTTTTTTTGATCAGTGAAAACCGGTACTGTGTCGTCTTCGCTAATCAGCTAGGGAGGGCTTCAGCAACAATGACTCGGTGGCCCGAACTATGGTTTCTCGTTCAGTTGTTCTATTAGTACTTTGTTTCGGATTTATTGCTTCAGCCTACGCTGTGCCGCGTGGTTTGGGGGAGGTGACCTGGTATGAAGTCGACAGTGATAATTTTCGCGTGATTACCGATGGTGATCCCAACGCAGTCAAAAGTCTGGTAGCAGACCTGGAGCGCTATCGCGCAGTGGCCTTGGAGTTACTCGATGCAGATCCAAAAAGCGAGCGATTAACTATTTATGCGGCCGCAGACCGGGACACCTATGCAAACCTGGTGGGTGTTGAGCTGGCGGATATGACCAATGGTTTGTTCGATACCTCTGCTGAGGGTAACTATGCCCTGGTAAACCTGGATGGTCGCAGCGTTGAGAGGCAGCTCAAAGCGCGCGAATTCCTGTTCCACGAATACACCCATTTTCTGAGCTATAACGGCAACACCACCCACTACCCCTATTGGTATAGCGAGGGGTTTGCTGAATTTATGGCAACCATGTCCTTCCCGGAAAAAGGCACCTACGAAATTGGCTCCATTCCCAGCGAGCGGGCCATGACCCTGATGTATACCGGGCTTATGCCCCTGGAAGACCTGTTGCGCGCGACGGTG
The DNA here is from genome assembly GCF_052467615.1 of Microbulbifer maximicatervae (SeqCode). Lineage (NCBI taxonomy): Bacteria > Pseudomonadati > Pseudomonadota > Gammaproteobacteria > Cellvibrionales > Microbulbiferaceae > Microbulbifer > Microbulbifer maximicatervae (SeqCode). The sequence goes on along the minus strand of NZ_CP174319.1, from coordinate 4,234,017 downwards.
TACAACACCGATGCGGACGAAAAGGCAGATGTCTATGCCGGAGGTTGGATTCTGTCTCACTGGTTGATGATGAAAAGCGGCAAGCAGGATAATTTCGATAATTTCGTCAAAGCCTATAACGATGGTGCCGACCCAGTACTTGCCCTGGAAGAAGCGCTGGGAATGTCGGTGAAAGAAATCGAAAAGGCCTATGTAGCCACTTATAAGGCGGATAGCTTTGAACATTTTAGTGGCGCTATCCCCGCGGACTTTAAAGAGGCCAGCCCTACGATTAAACGCCTCAGCAAAAGAGAGTCGGTGAGTATCCTGGCTGGATTTATCGCCCAGTCTGGTTACAACCTGCTGGCCTTGGATGAGTTGATTGAGTATGCCTACAGCACGGGTATTTACAGTACTGAGCTGGCTGCGATTAAAGCGAGTGCCGATCTGCGATTGGGTAATTTCCCCCAGGCCAGCCACCTTTTGGCCAGTGTCCCCACTAAGGACCGAGGCCAGCTCTGGTACTTGAGTGCCCATGCCTGGTTAACGGTTAATCAGCAGGCGGTGGCGCCCGGTAGTAAGCGGGATCTTCGCAGCTTGAAAATGGCGCGGGAGGAGTTCGACTTCCTGGTGAAGGAAGAACCGAAAAATGCATCTCACTGGTTTGGCCTGGCGATGGCTATGGAGATGCTGGATTACCCCCGAGAGGAATATCTGGAAAAGCTGGAGCAGGCTTACAAGCGTGCCCCCCGTGAGCTGCATATTGCCCAGTGGCTGGCAGAAGAGCTCTACCAAAAGAAAGATGCGGAGTATTTTGCCCGAGTGGCGAAGCCGCTGATGTTCGAGCTCCCAGACGAGGAGCAGAACAAAGAAATAAAAATGAGGTTGGCAGAGCTGAAGGGCAAACCCAAGTCATCATAGCAACCATAAGAGCGCTCACTGAATAAAAAAGGCTTGTCACTCTGTGTAAGAGACATCCGACATTCGCCAACGTATATTTGCCCGGCAATTGACTTTGCCGGGCTTTTTTTTTAGGGGATAATTTCCCAGCAAACTGGTACGATTTCTGTAACAGCGGCAATTCCATATTGCGAAGCATAGCGTGCGCGTTAAGGGTAATGCTTCTCATAGAATAAGAAAGGGTGCACTGTGAGCAGAAAACGGTTTTTCATTATATTTCCGCTATTTGTCTTAATATTGCTGCTTGCCGCATGCGAGAGTAATAGAGATCCTGTTATAGAAAACTCAAAGGTTTTAACGGAATCTCCCCAACAACCAATACCAACGCCGCAGAATAAACAGCCCGCAAAGCCGCAATTTGAAAATTATGTAGAGCAGGGAGATTTGCCAGCCCTGTTAGAGAGAGGTGTATTGCGCCTGTTGGCCCCAAGGGGTCCCCAGGAGAGCGCCTTACCACGAGAAGGACTACCTGCAACAGAGTGGCGAAAACTTGCGGAAAGTTTTGCTCGTAGCCGCGGATTAAAGCCTCAGTGGGTTTACGTAGATAACTTTTCCGATTTAATTCCAGCGGTTGTTGATGGACGTGGGGATGTAATTGCCACTAATTTTTCCCGCACCGAAGAACGCAAGTTATTACTGGGTTTTACCCGCCCATTACAATATGTTGATGAGTTGCTAATTACTCATAAAGAGTTCGAGGTGGAAGAGGCTGTGCCCTTACAAGTCGTGCTGCGGCGGGGCAGTGCATTTGCTGAAACCCTGGAGCAGCAAGCCGATAGGGAAAATTACAGGATCACTTACCTCGATAAGCCGGTTGCAACCAGCGAGCTTATCGCGGCTGTAGCAGCGGGTGAATACCCCGCAACAATTATTGATAGTAATTTGGCCGATGTATTTCTAACTGATTACCCGCAACTCACAGCCACCACAGAACTCGATTCCCGCAGGCCTATCGCCTGGGCTGTACGTAAAGATGCTATCGCTTTGAGACGTGAGTTGAATGAGTTCTTTACCGCTGAATTGGTATTGGCCAGTCAGAACCGAGAGCAGCCACTGAGAGATTGGCAGGCAATAAAGGAGAGCGGAACTTTAAGGGTGCTTACTCGCAATCACCCCGCTTCCTACTTTATCTGGCGCGGTGAGTTGATGGGGTTTGATTACGATCTGCTAAGGAAGTTTGCCCGTGACCATAAATTACGCCTGAGCATGGTTGTGCCCGATAAAGATCAGGATTTGGTCGAAGCATTGAATGATGGAATGGGGGACATGATTGCTGCATCCCTTACTGTTACCGAGGCCCGCCGCCAGCAGGGATTGGCATTTTCCAAGCCTTATATGACAGTTACGGAACAGGTAGTAGCTGCAAAATCAAATGTGCTTGATAAAGAGCTACCCCTTCCCGAGATCCTGCTTTCAGGGCAAACAGTAGTGGTTAATCCCACCACGAGCTATCACGAGAGTCTGGTCAATATAATGGAAAAGCAGCACGGGCAAGATATGGTGCCGCTACAGATCCATCGTTTAAAAGGCGCTACCAGTGAGTTTCTTATTGATGCAGTAGCCAGGGGTATTTTTCCCTATACCGTAGTTGACTCACACTTGGCCGCCATTGAGAGAACTTACCGGGATGACTTTACTGTAGTGGGGGAGTTGCCAGGGGAGCGAGATATCGCCTGGGCCGTTCGAACTGGCCAGCCGGTATTATTGGAACAACTGAATAACTTTCTGAACAAGCACAATCGGGACCTGTTCTTTAACGTTACTTACAATAAATATTTCAAGGAGCAAAAGCGTATCCTCCGACATCAAGGGCAGCGCCTGCGCAGCACTGATGAACTATCGCCCTTTGATCCCATAGTAAAGAAATATACTGAGGCTACCGATAGGGATTGGCGTATGGTGGTTGCGCAGATGTACCAGGAGAGTCAATTTAACCCCCAAGCGCGCTCCTTTGCCGGTGCTCAGGGCTTGATGCAGGTATTACCGCGGACAGCACGACAGATGGGAGTTAACAATTTGTATGATCCTGAAAACGGTATCCGCGCAGGTGTATCTTATTTGGGGTGGCTGGATAAACGTTTTCCTGAAAATATACCCCTAGAGCAGAAGATCTATTTTACCCTGGCTGCATATAATGCGGGTCACGGTCATGTCAGGGATGCCAGAGCGTTAGCCCGACGACTGGAGTGGGACCCTAACCAGTGGTTTGGCCATGTTGAAGAGGCCATGTTGCTGCTGTCCCAGCCTGAATACTATCGCGATAGCCGTTTTGGTTATGTGCGCGGCAGGGAGCCAGTTAATTATGTGCGTGAGATACGGGATAGATATATTGGATACTTATCTACTCGGCAGAGTGGTAGTGGCATTTGATTATTGATGTGGACTATAAAGAACGAAGAAAGCAGGCAAATACTATGCCGTGTTTGCCTGCCGATCTTAGAGGGATTAATACTAATTATTATTCATTAAAGAGGAAAATTCTGGGTGTGTAACGATTTTGTTTATAAGGTCAGATACTGCGGGCTGGAAGGCTTGTGCTACTTGTTGACAAGCTTTATCAGCAACCCAGTTTGTTGAAAAAGGATATATCGACTCTACCTGATATCCATTATGAGACGAAGAGGAAATAGTAGCTGAAAGCTTCCATTTTCCAGCACCTATGTTGGAGTTAAAATCCAATTCAGAGATTTCACCTCGAATAGAAACTTCCGAGCTTTCATCATAAGCCTCAGCCATCTTTAGCTCATTGATAAATGCATTATGGATATAAGACTCGAATGTTTGGTCATTTTGATTTTTAATGGGTCCTGCAGCTCGGCAGCCAATAGAAGAGCGCTCTTTGCCTGAAACAGATGAAAATTTATCAACAGAAACTCTGTTCTCACCAGCTGCCTTGATAGCATTTACATTTTCTGGAGTGGCTCCATAGTTGGTAGTTACATAGCCACAGCCGATCATATAAAGGGTTGAGAAAACTACAGAGAAAAGCTTAATTAGCTTCATTGAAACCTCTTCTTTTGTATGTTTTTTAATCGTGTGCGATATTGTTCGTCGAATATTTTACTATATTTTTATAATTAATAGAGAATTTTGTTGTGTATGGGTCTACTCTTCAGTCTTTCAATCTTACTTGTACTAAAGAAGCGAGAGTTTCTTGCGGCCCCACTTTTTTTGCTCCACCTAATATGTAAAGGGTATTACCGATAACTACTGCTCCGTGACCGTGTCGTGCCTGGGGCAAATGACCCTGATTGTTCCAATCATCTGTGACTGGATCGTAAATCCAAATATTGTTAAATGCAGTACCGGTCTTCCAGTTGCCATTGGGGCCAAATGCCTCACCGCCGGTAACTATTAATTTATTATTTAATGGGGTTGCTGTGAGCCCGGCAGCAGCCTGGGGGAGGGGGCGGATCTTTTCCCATTTATCCAGGCTGGGGTCATAAACTTCGGCATAAGTTAGATTCCTGGCCTTGCGACCATTGTCGCTAACCTGGCGGCCACCAACTACATAAATTCTGTTATTTAAAGTTGCCCCACCTGCGGAGTTTCGCTTGATACTGGCTGGTGCTGCTTGCTCCCAATGATCTCCTCTTGTAAGCACATAATGAAAATTTGTATCTCTATTTTTAGACTGTTCGTTGGGGGCCTTACCGCCAATGACATGGATGTCTTCCCCAATGTTGGTGTAAATAGATTCAGCCAAGGGCCGGGGGAGAGGGCTGGTTTCTATCCAATGTTTATATTCGCTGGAAAGTTTATAGACGGTATTTCGGGCTTGCCAAGCGCTATCAGAATCGCCAAAAAATCCACCTATGCCATATAGGCTGTTGGAGTTACTGGCCATACCGAGGTGATGTCTTGACTCTGGTAAATTGGGTCCTGGTCTCCAGTTTTGTTCCCTTAGAGAAAAGATATGTGTTTGTTTAGTTGGAGAGAGACCGAAGAAAACCGCTGTATCCGATGGGATAAATCCCCCTGCTACATAGATCTCGCCAGAAAAGACTGCGGGGTATATCTCCTGTAAAGGTATTTCCAGGCTGGGAAGGCTTGATATAGATAGGCTGGAATTAGCCTCATTAGCGGTTAGATTGACTCCACCAAAAGTTAGGGAAGCTAAGCTGGAATATTTAATAAATGATCTTCTGGATAGCGCCATGGTAATAAAAACTCTCACACTGACTGATAAGGAATACCTATTGATTATAATTTTTTACCTAAAAATAGGCTAAAAGGGTCATTTTTATAGTGACTGAAAGGGTCGCAATCTTCAAATCCATAACGGCGATAGAGGGCGATTGCGGGAGCAAAAGCTTCAGCGCGACCTGTCTCCAGCTTTATCTCTTTATATTTACGTTGCTTTGCCTCCTCCAATATTCTTTCTATCAAAGCGCGGGCAACACCTTTGCGCAGGAATAGAGAATGAGTTTTCATGGATTTTATTTCGCCCAAATCAGGGGTGATCTCTTTTAGGGCACCACAGCCGGCCAAAACTCCATCAATTCTCGCTCCCCAAAAGGTAATCATAGGGTCATTTAACTCATCAGGATTTAGTGCGTGAACGCTTCCAGGTGGGGAATGTCGGTACATTTCCCGTAGATGAGTTTCAAGAAGATTGTTAATGGAACCATCGGACAGGTCGTCTAATTGTACTGATATATACATCTTTATTTGATTGTCTTTCTTTTTAAAACAATGGTTCAAATAGGAACGCCCTTTAAACTTTTAGGCTTTGAAATGTCACTGTAACAAGATTTTTAGAGAAGGATAAGTATAAGTTGGCTGGTGCAATAGATATGCTTTATTAGGGGGCATTGAGATAAAATATATCATTTTTTGCACCGTTTTATTACGCGCAATACCCAGCCAAAAGCCTGGTAAGGGAAACTAAGGGCTGGATATTGCCCTTAGTTCAATATTAATAGCTAGTTTAAAGAAGATTTAAAGTAATCGCTTCCCGATATTGATACAGCGTTCTCCGGAGTAGCGATGATTTTTTAGTGCCTTTACCAATATGGGCTTAAGTTGTGGTTTTTCTTTTAGTGACTTAGTAATCTCATTTACATTTTCTCTAGAGCACATTAGCGGTAGGGCGTAAGCATAAGCAGTAAGCAATTCCTGAGATTCATCCTCATTGACCTGAGCCAGTGAATCAAAAATGGGTTGACCGTGAATGTTAAATAGCTCTATTTGCTCTGGTGCAAAAAGGGACTCTGTAATTTTTCGAATTTCGCTTAACTTGAATTTTTCTCGATTAGATATAAGGTTAGCTACCCACTTTGATTTGTTTTCGGGTTGGGGGCGAATAACTTCAGCAGATAGTGCGTTGAGTTTAGATCTGTCGGAGTTATCTTTTTCCAATTCTCTTGTGATTGCCTGCTCATAATCTGAGAACAGATAACGATTCTGCAACTTGATAAGTTTCCAGCGCATATCAGGATTGAGTTCCAGTCCTTTAATGGCAAACTCTCCCATTAATAGGTCTCTAGCATGACTTAATGCTGGAGTGGAGTGGGCGATATTGGTAAAAACACCAAACCAGACTTTTTGTTGATCACTACCTTCAGCCGCCTCTAGTAGTTGACCCCAGACAAAGCTCTCAACGGTCTGAGTAAGTTCGTTACGGCGCTTTGTGCTTAGGGGGATTTGAGTCAGAAAATCGTAAGTGAATTCAATATATCTGGCATTCAAACGAATAATATTGATGTCCTTTTCGTCGGCGCCATTATTCACTATAAAACTAATATACTCATCCAGAGGCAGTTTTGCGTCATAGGTGCTATCAAATAGGCTTTGCCAGAACATTAGTCGTGCAAACGGTTCTTCAATATCATTGATATGCTGAGCCATATTCTTGATGGTAACTTCATCCAGATTTACCTTCACATAGGCCCAATCTTCTTCATTGGGGTATAGCCCCTCTGGGCAGGGTAGCCCCACGGCTTCTTTTACTTCGGTTCTGGCACCACTATAAAGCACTGGAAGGGTTGCAACCCGTTTCATACTTCCAGCTTTCATTTGGTAAACCCCCAGCTGTGTGCGCTGTTCCCTTAATATCGGATATTCCTCTGGTGCTGTTTGCTGAATTACCAGATGATTGATTTGGTCATCATCGCACTGGAAGCTGGCTTCAATTGTGTTGAGGCCGGCCTGGTAAAGCCACTGTTGCTGCCAGGAATTAAGATCTTTATCCGCAGCTTTGCCCAGGTGGTTGATAAAGTCATTGAGGGTTGAATTGTCATAAGACAAAGCCTTTAAGTAATTACTGACGCCTTTGCGAAATTCTTCTTTGCCCAAATAGTAGGGCAATTGCTTGAGTACTGAGCCGCCTTTGCCATAAGTAATTCCATCAAAATTGGCAAAGGCTTCATCAGTATTGTTAACTGGAAGTTGGATAGCGTGGGTAGTGGGGCGTTGATCAGTGTGGTAAGCCCATTGCTTGGCGCCTAAATAATAGTTCTCCCAGGCTGTAGTGAATTCGCTATTTTCGGCTAGAGCCAGATTGGCCATGTAAGTGGCAAAGCTCTCATTGAGCCAGAGGTCATCCCACCAATTCATGGTGACCAAATTACCAAACCATTGATGGGCCAGCTCATGGGCAATAACATTGGCGAGGCGCATCCGCTGGGCCTGGGTCTTTTTTCCTCGGGATATGTAAGAATCGTTAAATGTTACAGCCCCAACATTTTCCATAGCGCCGGCGTTAAAATCAGGAACTAGTATTTGATCATATTTTTTAAATGGATAATCAATTTCAAAGTAGGGCTGAAAGAATTCAAAGGATTGTTTGGTGAAGGTAAACCAGTCTTCTGTTTTTACGTAATTTGCCAGGCTCTGTCTTGCCATTAAGCGAAGGGGGATATCTCCTGCCGTGTCTTCCCAGATGTGGTAAGGACCTGCATGTAAAGAGAATATGTAAGATGAAAATTTCTTGGTTTGAGGGAAAAACCAGTGGTTCGATTTTCTTTTCTCTTCTACTCTCTCCTCTCTTTCCGCGCTAACTACTACCCAGTCTTTTGGAGCCTTTACATCCAGGGTGTAACGCGCTTTCAAATTGGGTTGGTCAAAATGTGGGAATAGGCGATTGGCATCATAAGGTTCAAAGTCCGTATATAAATAGACCTTTTCGTCTTTGGGGTCTTTAAAGCGATGTAATCCTGAGCCATTGTTAGAGTACGGGTGTTGATAATTCACCGTAATCGTGTGGGATATTTCTGGTAGATTTTGATAATCAATAGAAATAAAGTAGTTGTTGTACTCAAATGGAACAGATCTTCCATCGACCTGGATTGAATCAACCGCACCACCGGAAAAATCGATAGTGAGCGGCTGTTCGAGTATTTTTCCAAAATTGATATCTGCGTGCACAATTCCGGAGAAGTTCTTAGCTTGACTATCCAGATTGATGCTTAGCCGATAGTCCACTTCAGCAATTTGCTGACGACGAATGTCAGCATAAGATTCTGAAAGTCCTGGGGCTGTGGTTCTAATAGGAGATGAAATTTTCTTTGCTGGTAAGTTTATTTCTTGCTTAGTAGTTCTTTGCTCACAGGAACTTAATAAAATACCACATAGAATCGCTATAACCACTTTGTACTTTAGTAATACATTTGTAAGGCGAATATATTTGTTCATGGCGCTATTTTTAATATAGAGTTATTGAATTACTATTTGCGATTTACTTTGTATCATTAAAGATAGCTAGGCGGCGATATAAATTTTCCGTATCAGTAGGGGGAATCTTTTATACAGAGTGAGAAGGGGTAGGTTCTGGCTACTGGCCGTTTGCGACCTCAGTGATTGATTCCGCTAATGCGTTGATAACTCCGTCAATCTCCTCTGCCTGTGCTATAAATGGGACGCCGATTTGCAATGTGTCGCCGCCGTAGCGAATATAAAAGCCTTTTTCCCACATCTTCATAGCAATTAAGTAAGGCCTGAGTAATGGCTCATCCGGAGCTGATTCGATTGTCAGGCCTGCGGCAAGTCCACAATTACGAATATCTTCTATTAACGGTAATCCATTGAGTTGATGGATATGGTCTTCCAGGATATGGGCAAGCTCCGCAGATCTCTCAAATAAATTTTCTTTCTTTAAAATATCCAGTGTCGCCAATGCCGCTGCGCAGGCTAGTGGGTGCCCAGAGTAGGTATAGCCGTGGGGAAGCTCCAGTTGGTATTGAGGTCCTCCATTTTCCATGAATATCTCGTAGATATCTTGACGCACAGCCACAGCGCCCATGGGAACAGCGCCATTTGTAAGCTGTTTGGCTGTATTGAGCATATCCGGGGTCACTCCAAAAAACTCTGCTCCGGTGGCTTTCCCCATGCGTCCGAAAGCGGTAATGACTTCATCAAATATCAACAATATGTCGTATTGAGTACATATTTCCCTAAGGCGATGGAGATAGCCTTTTGGTGGGGGCAATACTCCCGCAGACCCCGCTACGGGCTCGACAATAACAGCGGCAATGTTTTCAGAACCGTGCAGTTTGATAAGTTCCAGCAACTCGTCTGCCAGGAAACTTCCCTGTTCAGGCTGTCCTTTAGCAAAGCGGTTGTGGGGTAAAAGGGTGTGGCGAAGGTGGTCAGAATCTAAAGATGAGCCAAAGATTGCTCGATTAGCGCTAATACCGCCCACACTAAGACCGCCAAAATTAACTCCGTGATAGCCTTTCACGCGTCCGATGAATTTTGTTTTCCCTGGAGCGCCGATCTTCTGCCAGTAGGCTCTAGCTATTTTTAGAGAGGTTTCTGCGGATTCAGAGCCGGAGTTTGTAAAGAAAATACGATTGAGCCCCATGGGCATCATCTGGCTGACACACTCCGCTAGTTGGAAGGCTCCCGGGTGGCCATATTGGAAAGCGGGTGCATAATCCAGAAGGGCTGCTTGCCGGGTAATGGAGTCAATTATCTCCGGACGGTTGTGTCCGGCACCACAGGTCCACAAGCCAGAGAGACCATCGAAAATGGGGCGGCCATCAGCACTACGGTAATAGCAGCCGCTGGCTGAGGTAATAATACGGGGATCTCTTTTGAATTGGCGATTCCCGGTAAAAGGCATCCAGTAAGCATCGAGCTGCGATTTACTAAGTCCCGCTGATTTGTCGTTCATTTTTATTTTCCGACATTTGGCCTTATCGCATTAATTTTGGACCAACTTTTCTACTTTATAAATTGATTCTCACTAACTTTAGTTTCATAAGTGGGATTTATTAATAGAGTATTGAAGTATTGCCTATGGCCGGAGTTGAGTGCCGGGGGAGGGTTTGCCGGAATGGCCTAAGGGAGAGAGGGAGATGAGAGGAGAAGAGAACCGGAGGCATTAGCCCCCGGTAATATTGCTGATTAAACAGCAGTGGCGATTCTGTCCACATAGGGGGCGAGTTCTGGTTTGTTCTCCAGAATCTCCTGCCGGGACAGACCGTCGATCTCGTGGGGGAATACCAACCACTCTTCGGTCTTGTGGATAAAGTAATCCGGCTCGCGCTTGGCCTTGTTGTTCTTCGGCTTGTAGTAAGGGGTCGCGATACGAATCTCCGGCGTGTTCTTCTTACAGGCAGCGCGCAGGTCTTCGATAGTTTGCTCAATACTCAGGCCAGAGTCGTGCACATCGTCCACGATCAACAGGGAGTCGTGGGACTCCAGGCGCTTGATCAGGTAGTTCAGGCCATGCACGCGCACTTTCTTATCACGCTCACCGATACCGAGATAGGAGGAAGTGCGGATAGCGATATGGTCTGCATCCACTCCCATCACGTGCAGCAGCTCTTGTACAGCGATGCCCACAGGAGCGCCACCGCGCCAAACACCGACAATATAGTTTGGGCGAAAGCCGTCCTTATAGATTTGCTCGGCGAGAGCATAAGAGTCTATCAGGAGCTGCTGTGCGCTAATAAAGTGCTTTTTCATCAATGTACCCCTCAGAAAAAGGCAAACTTGGCAACAAAGAGTGCCGCTAACACGTAGACACTGATGCTGACGTCTTTGCTACGTCCGCTCAGCGTTTTAATAACTGCGTAGGAAATAAAGCCCAGGGCGATTCCGTGCGCGATCGAGAACGACAAAGGCATCATCACTGCGGCGATTACTGCCGGTGCGGCCTCGGTAATGTCATCCCAATCAATAGATGACATACCGGAAGTCATCAGGACGCCAACATACAGCAGAGCACCTGCGGTTGCATAGGCCGGAATCATACCGATTAGGGGCGAGAAGAAGGTCGCTAACAGGAATAGCCCGGCGCAAACCACAGCAGTCAGGCCTGTGCGACCACCGGCGGTAATTCCCGCAGTACTCTCTACATAACAGGTAGTAGTTGAGGAGCCCAGCACAGAACCAACAACAGATGCGGAACTGTCGGCCATCAGGGCCTTGCCCATTCCAGGCAACTTGCCATCTTTATCCAGCAGTTTGGCGCGATCAGAAACGCTTAACAGGGTGCCTGCGGTGTCGAACAGGTCGACAAACAGGAAGGCAAAGATCACGCTGATCATGCCAACTTCGAAGGCGCCAGCAATATCCAGCTCCAGGTAAGTTGGTGCCAGGCTGGGAGGTGCGGATACCAGACCGGTGAACTCTACCTTACCAATTGCCAGGGCGATGACGGTTACCGCAAGGATACCGATCATCACTGAGCCCAGCATACGGCGGTAGGACAGCGCCACAATAATAAAGAAGCCCAGTGCTGCCAGGATCGCCTCAATTGACTTGAGGTCGCCCAGGGTTACCAGGGTAGCGGGGCTGGCTACAACGATACCGGCACTCTTCAGGGCAATGATCGCCAGGAACAGGCCGATACCCGCTGCCAGGGATTGTCGCAGGGAGAGGGGGATACTATCGATAATCCACTCTCGCAGTTTGAAGATACTGAGCAGCAGGAAGATTACCCCTGATATAAACACCGCCCCCAGGGCTACTTGCCAGCTGTATCCCATTTCACCGACGACAACGTAGGCGAAGAAGGCATTGAGGCCCATACCTGGCGCCAATGCGATGGGGTAGTTGGCGTAGAGCCCCATAATCAGGCAGCCAATAGCGGCTGCAAGACAGGTCGCCATAAACACAGCACCCTTATCCATACCCGCTGCAGCCAGGATATTGGGGTTCACAAAAATGATGTAGGCCATCGTCAGGAATGTGGTAACGCCGGCAATCACTTCCCGGCGAACATTCGTCTGGCGCTCTGAGAGCTTGAACAACTTCTCCAGGAATGAGGCATTGCCTCCCACCTGCGGGATGTCGGACCCTGGGGTCGCCGATGTTTGGATATCAGTGGGTTTCATATCAGAAGTGGTACTTTACTAGCAGGTTAACGTTGCGCTCGTTGGAATCGACACCATAAGTGCCATCTTTGATTCCGAACTTGTCGTTCCAGTGTACGTACTCAATACCCGCGTACAGGGTCTTGGGTTCACCCCAGGCAGCGCCGGCATCCCATTTCAGCTGGGAGGTAAAGTTAGTGCTCGGATGTGAATCTTCAGAAGCACTGGTCCAATCGATAAATCCGTCGTAGACAAAGCTGGCATCACCCAGGGTAAAAGGCATGGCCCAAACCAGGGTCAGCTGCTCGTTGCTGGCCTTGTCATCGTTATCGCGGTGGTAAACATTCGCCTGTACAAAGGAGAAACCGGGTACCGCGAGATCAAAGCCCACACCCGTCAGGTAATTGGTAAAGTGGGGGCCGGTTGCTGCCAAGTGGTCCGGATCATCCATATTGCCCAGCTCAACTGCTGTGGCGATCAGTACATCGGTAACCGGTCCGAAAGCCAGTTCACTGCCGCTGAGCTTGCCTAAGCTCAGGCGGGGAGAAATCTCACTATACAGTTCTTTGGAGCCATCTTCCGAGTCCAGGTAGTCGGCAAAAATAAAGAGGTCACCCCAGCTGTGGCCACTGGCGTGCTCAAAAGTTACTACGGATCTCTCAGAGTCATCCGTGTTCTTGCTGTAGTCGACTTTGTAATCGTGGCCGTAAAGAAGGCTCAGGCTGTTGTCACTCCAGGTCATCTCAGCTTGGGCAGCTACGGACAACAGGCTAGAGGCCAGCAGTAGCAGGGGCTTGGTTGGTTTCATTCTATTACCTCTGTTACAGCGACAGGCGAATTTCGCACTGGCGGCCGATGAGAAAATCGGCAGTTGGTTAAAAAATAGTCGCGGAATGTACCAGAACTTAACCCCTGTTTTCCAGTGTTTTTTCTCGGCATTTACGCTTTTTTCCTAGCTTTTTAAGTAACTCTGCACCAAAAAATCACGCTTGGGGAAAACGAGATACTCATTTATTGGTTAGCGATGGGCCGGTGTAGCAAAAAAGTATTGTTTAATTGGTTTGATAGTAGGGAATCGCTACATTGCAGGGGCAAATTAGGTAAATAGTCCAGAAAGTCGGCATCTGCTCCCCAGTGGTGCTTGCACAGGCAACATGAATACTTTTGGTGCTTTTAGGGTTCGCGATAATAGATGTTGTTTAACTTTGATGACACTGGAAGTCATCCGCTTGGTAGCAGAATAAGGATGGTTGAAATGTATCTTCTGAGCGTCTTTCTTATATAGGCAGACATCGGCCTGAGGTCGATGGTGATGGTTGGGAAAAGTAAATCAACTTTTAACCTGTATAAAAATTATTTGGCTGTTTGGTTTTTTGGCTAGTTAGTTGGACATTGGCCCAGGAATGAGTCTGGAAGGGATTGCAGTAACGGGGGGCGACTTTAGGGGGGCTCAGGTGATGCCTACCGAGTCCCGTATTAGCTGGTGGTGATTGGTTACATTTTGCAGCTTTTGAGACCTGGGGCGAGTATTGTTATCGCCCCAATATGCCTTTTCCGATTCGAGTTTGGAATCAGGCTACCTGCTGTTCTGTACCTGACTGGTGCGCCACGTATTCCTCGTAAGTGCCTTGGAAATCAATCATTGCTTGATCTTTGATTTCAATAACTCGGGTTGCCAGGGATGAGACAAACTGACGATCGTGACTCACAAAAATAAGTGTGCCCTCATATTTCTCCAGTGCCTTGTTCAGGGCTTCGATGGCTTCCATGTCCAAGTGGTTGGTTGGCTCATCCATGATGAGCACATTGGTGTCCATCATCATTAGCTTGCCAAAGAGCAGGCGATTTTTCTCGCCGCCAGAGCAGACCTTTGCCTTTTTATTGGCATCATCTGCGGTAAATAATAGTCGGCCCAGAATACCCCGCACAGCCAGATCATCGTGCTTGGGGGTGCGCCACTGGGACATCCACTCAAATATCGTCAGGTCACCATCAAAATCTGCACTGCTGTCTTGCGGACAGTAGCCGATAGCGGCATTTTCTGACCACTTGACGACTCCGCTGTTTGCTTGGATCTCATTGACAAGACAGCGCAAGAAGGTTGTTTTACCAACGCCGTTCTCACCGATAATTGCCAGGCGCGCACCGGCTTCCAGCAGCATTTCGCCACCTTGAAATAGCGTTTCACTGTCAAAACCATGGGTAAGCCCCTCAAGAGTCAGTGCCTGGCGGTGCAATTTTTTACATTGGTTAAATGTAATATAAGGACTGACCCGACTGGAGGGTTTGATTTCGTCCAGCTTGATTTTTTCCATCCTCTTCGCGCGGGAGCTGGCCTGCTTGGCTTTGGATGCATTGGCAGAAAAGCGGTTCACAAAGCTCTGTAGCTCGTCCAGTTCGGCACTTTTCTTGGCATTCTCTGCGTGAAGTTGTTCTTGTATTAGCGTGGAGGCCGCAACAAAGTCCTCATAATTGCCGGGGAAAACCCGCAATTCACCATAATCTATGTCGGCCATATGGGTGCAGACAGAGTTCAGGAAGTGGCGATCGTGGGAAATGATGACCATGGTGCTTTTGCGTTGATTCAGTACATCTGCCAACCACTTGATAGTGTGGATGTCCAGGTTATTGGTCGGCTCATCCAACAATAAGATATCTGGGTCGGCAAATAGCGCTTGGGCGAGTAATACACGCAATTTCCAGCCGGGAGCTACCTGTTTCATCAGGCCAAAATGCAGGGATTCGTCGATGCCAGCTTCAAGCAGGATTTCTCCCGCACGGCTCTCTGCACTATAGCCATCCAGCTCAGCAAATTGGACTTCAAGCTCGGCTACGCGCATGCCGTCTTCTTCGCTCATTTCCGGTAGCGAGTATATACGGTCACGTTCCTGTTTAATTTCCCACAGGCGGACATCTCCCATGATGACCGCATCGACGACGGTGTACTCTTCAAATGCAAACTGGTCTTGGCTCAAAGTACCCATGGTGCATCCAGGCTCAATGGATACGTTGCCGGCCGAGGGCGCCAAGGCACCACTCAGGATCTTCATAAAGGTTGACTTTCCACATCCATTGGCCCCGATAAGGCCATATCGGTTGCCATTGCCGAACTTTACAGAAATGTTTTCAAACAGTGGTTGGGCACCAAACTGCATGGTGATATTCGCGGTGGAGATCAAGAGAGTATTCCTGAGGATTACAAATGGGCTCTGGTAAGCCAGTTTCGCCAAAATAGGAGGCGTGATGTGGGGGCCGCACTATAAGGATTTGGCGCTGAAGTGTCGAGGAGTACGTTCAATAACTAAGCAGTTTCTCCGCGGGTTCGATATTAGAGATTGAAATATATATGTTAAAGTATACTCCTAGGCTAGGAGGATATTCCATTTCGGGG
This sequence comes from Microbulbifer maximicatervae (SeqCode), assembly GCF_052467615.1. Lineage (NCBI taxonomy): Bacteria > Pseudomonadati > Pseudomonadota > Gammaproteobacteria > Cellvibrionales > Microbulbiferaceae > Microbulbifer > Microbulbifer maximicatervae (SeqCode). Next base: position 4,218,423 of record NZ_CP174319.1, on the reverse strand, counting down.
TGGGGTGCGATGATATGCATCTGTATACTCCCTGAGTTCGGGCTCTTTAGCTAAAGCTATGGGCCCTAATATTAGGAATATTCCCGGTATAAGTTGCCAGCGCGTAAAGCGGCCACTTTTATTTAAATAATTAACGGGATCACTTGATCCTATTTGTATCCTTTGGGTGGCTCCGACGGCAAAGTAAATGTTAATGCAGTTAGGGGGGAGGGTTGAAGGGCTAATGACTAGCAGATGTCAGTCAATCAATTTTTGATCTCTATGAGGAGCTAGCAAAGGCTGGAGGCTATATGAAATCGAATTGTTTGCACCTTGCGATTCCGGCAGGGGACCTGGAAACCGCCAAGAAATTCTATTGCGATGTTTTAGGCTGCAAGACCGGCAACAGTGAAGAAGGTCGCTGGGTAGATATCGACTTTTGGGGTAACGAACTCACCCTGCACCAGAGTGAGGAGAAGCTCCCCAATGTTCGCCACAAGGTGGATATGGGAGAAGTGGCTGTTCCTCATTTTGGCATTCACCTGCCGGAAGATGAGTTTCAGGCACTGAAAGGCCGTATCGAAGCTACCGGGTTGGAATACCTGGACAAGCCCTACCGTCGCTTTGTCGGCAATGAATACGAACAGGAAACTTTCTTTATCGAAGATCCAAATGGCAACGTTCTGGAAATGAAAACGATGGTTAATCCTGAACTGATGTTCAAGTAATCGTCTGGGCCCTGCAGATAATTGAATCTGTGGGGCTGAGTTTCTCCCGCTATTCCCTGTCCTCGCTTATCCTTGCTAAGAATGAGATGCCTTAATCTGGGGTTGAGTTCTGATTGCCTGAATAATACCTCCGATAACTATCAGTAAGCTGCCGGCATAAGTATTCCAGGTTGGGAGTGTGCTATAAACAAACCAATCCAATATGCCGGAGAAAATCAGGCTTGTATATAAATAGGGAGATAGGCTGGCAGGCCTGTTTACCCGACGATAGGCTTTAGTGCGCAAGGATTGATTACTGATTGTCGCCAGGCTAAAAGCAATAATCACAATCACAAAACTTACCGAGTCTGATAGAGATACCGCGACTTTCGTAAGCTCCCCAAGATTTCCTTCAATCAATAAAATGGCAAGCATATAGAGGCTGGATAGGCCGAACATCTTGGTGGTTGAGGATATCGTATTTTGCTTCTTTGAAGAGTGGTGCATTACAAACTGTGAACAAGCTCCAAAGAAGCCCGATAGCAGGCCCACTATCATATAGCTATCAAAGCCAGCAGTTGGCTTCAATATAAAAGCAACGCCGATAAAGCTGATTAAACAGGCCGCTACTGTCTTCTTTTTTATCGGATCCTTTTTGGCAAACCGGGTAATAAAAGGGAGAAATAAACCTGACGTTGAAAATAGAAGGGCGGCGACAAGTAGAGAGCCTTTGGACAAATAATAAAACAGGCAATACTGAGCGAGACAAGTGAATAACGCCCTTGCACCATCAATCCTGTCTATTCGATGAGTTACAGGGTTTTTATCGAAAACAATGAGGCAAATCCAAGTTAGGAGTAAAAATGGGGCAAAGAAACGAATAAAGACCACCAGTGATAAGGAGCTAAAGGTGGTTAGTTCTTTACCAAATAGCCCGGTTAGCGACATACAGCTGGCCGCCAGAATTGCGGTAATGACACTGAGGGCAAATTCTCTATTGGAAATGCGGGTACTCATGGTTTACTAACACCCTCACTAGCAATAATCTCATCGACAGTTTTTACACTGCCTATCTTCGTGAGGAAGTTCAGGCTATTCTGTTTATTGTATTCCGTGTCAGATTCACAGGCATCTGAGGCAATGAGTACTGAAAAATCTCTATCGTGAGCTTCCCTGGCTGTCAGTTCGACTGTATTTTGTGTTGATACCCCACAGAGAACAATCCTTTCTATATTGTTGCTAGCAATAAGTACTGGGAGTTCGGTCCCATAGAAGCCACTGACACGCCTCTTATAAATAGATATATCGCTATCAGTAATATTGAGTTCATCAACAAAAGCAGTGCCCCAGCTTTTCTGACGGAGGGCGCCTATATCTTTGATATAGCTGAAGAGGGGAGAGTTAGAGGAGAATTCCCTGTAGTCGGTGGAAAAAGCGACTCTGATATGGCAAATAAGATGATGTCTTGCTCTTCCCCACATAAGGAGTTTATTGGTGTTCTCAATAACTCTATTCTTATGGACTCTTGGGGCCGCTGCTGATATTTGTCCTTTTGGATGACAAATATCGTTGATAAAATCGAGGGTAATGATTGCAGTATTCATGACCAGAGTCTAATAAGGCGAGTATTGGCTTAGTTTAGTAATGATTAAGGAAGCCTTCGATAAAGGATTTTATGATCTATATAGAGATTACGATTTCTTTGTCATAAATTGCTTTGCCCTTTTTTTTATTGCTGTCACTTCACTCTTCTCAAGCTTATCCAAAAGGCTGAACATCATTGTCATTCTATGATTGCCCTCTAGCATTTTTCTTTTTTCAATTAAGAAATTCCAGTAGAGACTGTTAAATGGGCAGGCCTTCTCTCCAGTTCGTTGTTTGACGTCATAAATACAGTCGCTGCAATAGTTACTCATTTTGTTGATATAGGAGCCACTACTAATATAGGGCTTTGTTGCAACCAATCCACCATCGGCGAACTGGCTCATTCCCCGGGTATTAGGCATTTCAACCCACTGAATAGCATCTATGTAAATACCGAGATACCAACTTTCCACCTGGTCAGGGTCAGTTTGTGTTAATAGCGCAAAATTACCGGTAATCATAAGCCTTTGGATATGGTGAGCATAGGCATTTTCCAAGCTATTCCTGATGGTGTTGTGAAGGCAGTTCATGGTCGTTTTGGCATCCCAGAAAAAATCTGGCAAATTATTTTTATTCTTCAACTTATTCTGATGCTCATAACTGGGCATAGACATCCAGTAGACACCACGCATATATTCTCGCCAGCCCAATATTTGGCGTACAAAACCTTCAATCTGGTTAAGTCCTATTGAAATTTTTCCATCTTTCCAAGATTTTATCGCTGTATCGATAGCCTCTTTTGGAGATATGAGTTTACTATTTAGGGAGAAGCTAATTCGGCTGTGATAAAGAAAGGCTTCATCTGGATCCATTGCGTCCTGAAAATCGCCAAAATGAGCAAGTAGATGTTTACAAAAATGACGAAGTAGTTTTATAGATTCCTCTCTGCTGGTTGGCCATATAAAATTCTCTGGATCAATCTCTCCAATACTCTTAACTCCAGACTTTTTTATACGAGATAAAGTTGAAGTGACATTACTTGTTATTTTTCCCTGCTTGGGTTTGTCCAGCTTTCCATTCCATTTCTTTCTATTGCTTTGGTCGAAATTCCATTTTCCCCCTTCAGGTTTTTCATTATTCATCAGAATGTCATGCTTCTTCCGCATATAGTGGTAGAAGCTTTCCATAAGTAGCGATTTTTTCCCCTGGAAGAAGTCTGCCAGCTCTTTTCGGGTGGTTAAAAAGTGCTCAGTGTCGTAGGCTTGAAATTCTATTGATAGTCTCTTTTCTAGTTGTAGCAGCTGCTGATCTAGTCGGTACTCATCGGGAAGTTGGTACTCAAATTTTTCAATTTTGCGTTTTCTAATAATATCTTCGATATTTTTTGTAAGGTTTTGTTTGTTGTTTTTATCGTCTATTCGATAGTAGATGACATTGCAGCCCCTATTTTTAAGCCACTCTGAGAAAATCTGCATAGCTTCAAAAAAGGCAACAATTTTTTGGATGTGGTGAACAACGTAATCGGTCTCTTGGCGCATTTCAGCCATAAAGTAGATTTTATCCTCCTGGTTACCTCTAAACCAGGAGTGTTTTTGGTTCAATTGATCCCCTAATAGCAAGCGCAGCGTTTTCACATCTCACTTCCTTTATTTAGGTCTTAATATGCCTATAGATAGACCCTTCTATTCACTCCCACATTTTCTACAAAAGTAGAGTCATGGGAGATCAATAAAAATGTCCCGGGGTATTCTACCAGCGCAGTTTCCAGCGCTATACGCGACTCCAGATCCAAATGATTATCCGGTTCGTCCAGTAGTAGCAGGTCTGGTGCCTCAGTGCCACGAGTAGCGGCAAGTAAAGCAACCTTTAGTCGCTCCCCTCCACTTAAAGTATTGGTAGAGCGAAGTGCAGAATCACCTCGAATATTCATTGTGGCTAGGGCTGTGCGCCAGAAGTTGGTATCTTTATCAGAGTGCAGGCGGGATAAAGTTTCCAAGGCAGATAGATTTCCATTTAGTTGACTTAGGTTCTGATCCAGATAAAAACAGCTGCCAAAAGTTTTACACAAACCGCTGCGAGGTTTAACTCGACCAGCAATGATCTTTAGTAGCGTTGTCTTTCCGCTACCATTGGCGCCACAAATATGCCAGCGATCGCCACTGTGCATGGTAAGTGATATGGGATCACTCTGAATACCGTAGGGCAGTTTGAGATCCTCAACATGCAGACGAATACCGCCAGTTAGCCCTGTTTTACTAAGTTGCATATTGGGGAGCTTATGACTCTTATAGTCCTTTTGGCAACTTTCTAAGTCTAGCTTTAACTTTTGGTGCTGACGATCCAGGTTTCTAGTCAGCTTGCCTAAACTTTGCCCTGCACGATCTTTTTTCGCATCTAGTAGCGATTTACATTGAGAACCTTTTAATTTCTTACCCTGGTTTTTTCTGGTTGTAGTTTTTTCAGCAGAACTTTGCTTAAGTTTGTTTAGGCTTTTTATATTCTTTTTGGTACTTTCAATTTTCTTTTCTACAGACTGTCTCTGTATCTCTTTTTCTTTCTTGTAGTGTGAATAGTTACCACCATATGTGCGTAGTTTTCCTGAATCTAGTTCCACTATCGTGTCAGCTTGTTGGAGTAAGCTTCGATCATGACTGACCAATAGAATTCCGGCAGAATGGTTTCTAATTTTCTGCTGTAACCATTTTCTACCGTCTGAATCTAGGTGATTACTAGGCTCATCCAGTAGTAGGTAGTGTTTTTTATGAGAGAAGGCATTGATTAAAGCCAGTCGGACTCTTTCACCACCGCTAAGATTGCCGATAGGAGTGTCTAACGTGAGATTTATTCCGGTGCTGTATAAATGCTGTTGCCAAATTATAGGTAGCTCCCATGAATCTGAGACACGCATCAGATCTTCCTCACTCTGATTGCCAGATTCAATACGTGAAAAACAGTCATAGAGGCCCGTAGGGTCGAATATATCTACAATTCTCTTGTTGGAATTGCTGCTCACTTGATCCACTTTAAGATAGTCTGTATACCAAGTAATACTTCCCTGTTCAGGCTTTAGTTTCCCAATCAAAGCCTCTAAAAAAGGTCGATTTTCCACTGCCATTATTTCCCACTAAGCCAGTAAATCCCGGAGGGAAGTCAAGATGGATCCCTTTAAATAGAGATTTCTCAGGGACGTTTAAGTAAAGATTTTTTATAGAACAAATGCTCTGCATTTCACCCTCCGGTAGTCGGAATGGGTGGCGCAATACCATGATCTTGAGAAAAAATTGTAGAGAATGGAGTACGCCACTTGCACGGGAATTGATGGCCTCTTAAGAAACCGGTTTATCTCCAGTGTGTGCAAGGCTTAATTCATTGGCGTAGATAGCTCCAAAAAGAAAAGTTGTTAAGTGTTAGATTAATAAAAATTCAAAAATACTTCAAGTCCCAACTTATAAGCGCTCGCTTGGTACTCTCAACTCCTAAAATAGAGTGGTATAAGAGTGTTATTGATATTGCATTGAGATAAAGCATTTTTACGACTTGATTTAGAACAATAATTGTTTAAAAGTGGGGGTTACTATGGTAATTGAAGGTTTTATAGCAATTTGTCTATTGATCGTAAGTACTATGCTTTTTTCTTTTACCGAAAATCACGGCGGGAACGATTTTTAAGAGACTATCAATTCCATCCGTCTCTCAAACAAAGAGTGAAGAAAAAATACCCTCATCTCAGCAACAAGCAGCTGGGTATGGTACTTGATGGGTTGAGGGAATATTTGTCAAACGGCTGGTAGACAAATGATCGCTATGCCATCTCAAGTGCTTGATGTCGCTTGGCATGAATTTATATTAAGCACACAGGTGTATCGCAATTTTTGTAATAAAGCTTTTGGACACTTTCTGCACCACACACCCAATGAAGTTTTGCCAGATAAGGATATAGCTAGTGAGGGGATTAAGAGGATGTGGCGAATTGCTTGTGCTCGAAGTGGTATAAGTCCATCCAAGCCAAAGTCGTTACCTCTGGTTTTCTCAATTGATAAAAAGTTGGGGATTAAAGATGGATTTCATTATTCGCTAAACTGTCGATCGAGAAATAGTCCCGCTGCGGATCACTGTGCCAGTCATATTGGTTGTGCCGCGAGCTGTCAAGGCGGAACTTCCGGCAGTGTCTTCTCTGGTATTTGGGGTGGCGGCTCCTCTTCAGATTCTGGAAGCAGTTGTGGTGGGGGCTGTGGCGGGGGTGGCAGCTAGAGGCAGCTATCACTGCTCTAGCAACCCTGTTCAACGTGATTAATGAGTGACACCCTGAACTTCGCAAAGCTCTTCAATTTCTTCAGCGCTAAAGCCGAGCTCACCCAGCACAACGTGATTGTGCTCTCCCAGAGCTGCCCCTCGGTTAAATAAGTGGGGCTTTTGGCCGTTAAATCTAAAGGGTGTGTTGATCTGTTTAATGTCTCCATTCACAGAGCAGATCATCTCTCTGGATTGGATAAGATTGCTATCAGCAGCTTCTGTAAAATTAAGTACGGGTTCAATGCACGCATCAATATCCTGAAATATATCAATCCATTCTTTCTGGGTTTTTGTAGCAATAATTGCTGCAATATCTTTCTTAAGTGTTTCTTGTTGTCCGTCTTGGACAATGCGAGTCAGCCACTCCTTTCGGCCTATTTTTGTTAAAAATTGCTCAGCAAATTGTGGCTCTAAACTTCCCACAGAAAGATAGCGGTTATCTGCCGTGCGATAGTAATCATAATAACTTCCACCGTTTAGCAGCTCGGATTCCAGCTTGGGATCGGTATTTAAAGCCAGTGCATTGGCCCCACTAATTGCGTTTAACGCGAAACTACAGTCCGTCATACTGATATCGATATAACTGCCTTCCCCGGTTCTCTGGCGATGATATACCGCAGCCAGTATCGACATAACCGCATGGTGTGAACCGCCGGCGATGTCTGCTATCTGTGTGCCGCTCAGGCAGGGGCCATGGTCACGGTTGCCGGAATAGCTGGCCAGGCCAGATAGTGCGAGATAATTGATATCGTGCCCAGCACGTTGCTTTAATGGTCCAGTCTGGCCATATCCGGTAATCGAACAGTAAATAATGTCTGCGCGCTGTTGGCTTAAGCTTTGGTGGCCAAGGCCCAGCCTATCCATCACTCCGGGGCGGAATTGCTCGATTACAATATCGTATTGCTGAAGCAGTCGGTGAATCACCGCTTGCGCCTTTGGATTTTTTAGATCGATCGCCAGGGAGCGTTTGTTGCGGTTAATGGTTGCGTGGGCGGCGGATAGGGAAGCCGTGTCATCGACTAAAGGGGGAAAGCCCCGTAGTAAGTCTGGCCGTGTGGGAGACTCGATTCTTAGTACTTCTGCGCCTAAGTCCGCCAATAACATAGTGGCATAGGGACCGGGAAGTAGGGTAGAAAAGTCGAGTACTTTTAGCCCCTCAAGAGGGGCGCAGTGATTCTTCGTTTGCTGTTTCACTTTTTATTTCATTATTTTAATTGAGAACAGAAATTTCAATCTAGCACTTTAATTTAGTCATCGCGCAGGAGGTCTCGGGAAATAATTAATTTCATAATTTCATTGGTTCCGGCATAAATACGTGCTACACGAGCATCGGCCCAAGACCGGGCGATGGGGTATTCCCACATATAGCCATAGCCGCCATGTAACTGAACACATTCATCCAAAAGTTTGCATTGGAAATCTGTACTCAATAACTTGGCTTTCGCTGCAGTTGCAACGTCGAGTTCCTTATTATAGTGAAGCTCCAAGCAGCGATCGATAAATACCCGAAGAGCGGTTAACTCACTATCCAGCTCAGCCAGCTTGAATTGTGTATTTTGGAAGGCAGAGATGGGTTTGCCGAAAGCCTTGCGATCCCGTACGTAATCAATCGTCCATTGCAGGGCTGCTTCTGCATTAGCTATTGCATAAATTGCCACACTTAAACGTTCTTGAGGCAATTCCTGCATTAAATAAATAAATCCCTGTCCCTCTCCACCGAGAAGGTTTTCCGCAGGGACTTTGACATCATCAAAGAACAGCTCTGAAGTATCCTGGGCCTTCATGCCTATTTTTTCTAGGTTACTGCCTCTCTTGAATCCAGGGCTATCTGCTTCCACAAGCAGCAAACTGACCCCAGAGGCCCCTTCGTGAGGGTCGGTTTTGGCCACGACAATAACCAGGTCTGCCTGCTGTCCATTGGTAATAAAAATCTTGGAACCATTGAGCAGATAGTGATCCCCTTTGCGCACCGCTGTGGTTCTCACGCCTTGGAGATCCGATCCTGCACCGGGTTCGGACATGGCGATAGCGGTAATCATCTCACCACTAATGCATTTGGGAAGGTACTTTTTCTTCTGTTCTTCCGTGCCATAATTAATAATGTAGGGCACTGCAATATTAGAGTGCAGGCCCCAGCCAATACCGGAAAGTCCCGCTCGGGCTACCTCTTCATCAATAATGGAGTTGTAGCCATAGTCCAGCCCCAAGCCACCATACTTTTCGTCAACTTGCGGACACAGAAAGCCCATTTCTCCAGCTTTATTCCACAGTTTACGATCTACCTGACCATCTTTTTCCCACTGATGGTGGTAGGGTACAGCTTCATTCTCTAAAAATTTACGTAAAGTTTCTCGAAACTGTTCGTGATCTTCGTTGTAAACAGTTCTTGGTACCATCCTTACACCACCGCATTTTATTACTGAAAAATTGAACCAGTGTTTTGATTGGCGATGTAAACAGCAAGACTTTAAAAGCCTGTTTACATCGCTCAAACCCCTGGGTTAAGGGTTGTCCGCCAGAGCTTTTCCTGACTCTGCCAGATCCAGCAAAATTGCTGGCGGGGCAAATCGATCCCCATAGGCATCAGCCAGTTGCTGGGCGCGTTGGGTAAACGCTTTCAGGCCAAACTGGCTGATGTATTGCAATGCACCACCGGTCCAGGGTGGGAAGCCGATACCGAAGATAGAGCCAATATTGGCATCGCGTACGCTGCGTAGCACATCCTCTTGATAACAGCGAAGTGTCTCCAGAGCCATAATAAACAGCAGCCGTTCCTTCACATCTTCTATCGGCAGTGCCTCTTTGGCGGGAAACTCCTTCTCAAGGCCACTCCATAAGTGCTTTTTCCCGCCCTCAGGGTAAGTATAGAAGCCGCCACCTGCGGCCTTACCAGCGCGACCCACTTCAAGCATTCGGTCGATCACTCCGTCGGCGGGATGCGTGGGGGCGGGTTTACCCTCTTTTTGCAGGTCATTGATGGTCTGCTGGCGTATCCGGCTCATCAGCGTTAAGGAGACCTCGTCACTAACAGCTAGAGGGCCGACTGGGAAGCCAGCTAGGGCTGCGGCATTTTCAATGGTGGCGGGATTAACCCCTTCGCTGAGCATGCCGATACCTTCATTGGTAAAGCAGCCGAATACCCTTGAGGTGAAGAAGCCACGGCTGTCGTTAACAACGATAGGAGTCTTGCCAATCTGCAATACAAAGGCGAAGGCTTGGGCGAGAGTCTCATCACTGGTTTGCTCCCCACAGATAATTTCCACCAGTGGCATCTTGTCGGCAGGGGAGAAGAAATGTAGACCGATAAATTGCTGGGGACGGTCGGAAGCTTGAGCGAGCCCAGTGATCGGCAGTGTCGAAGTGTTGGAGGCAAATACTGCATTTTTCGGCAGCTGTACTTCGGCTTCCTGGGTAACTTTACGCTTGAGTTCCCGGTCTTCGAAAACTGCTTCTATCACCAACTCACAATCAGCCAGGTCGGTATTGCTGTCTGTGGGCGTGATACGGGAGAGGATCTGATTGACCTTGTCCTCGGTAATGCGACCCCGCTGTAAGCGTTTTTGCAGGGATTTCTCTGCATATTGTTTGCCGGCTAAGGCACCTTCCATGGATACATCTTTTAATACGACATCAACACCTTTACTGGCACAGGCGTAGGCAATGGCTGAGCCCATCATGCCGGCGCCGAGTATGCCAATTTTTTGCATGGGCGACGTTTTATGATCGCGGGCGGCGGCGGGCAGTGATGCTCCGGCTTTGACCTCATTGAGTGCAAACCAGAAAGTACCGATCATGTTTTTGGCAACCTGCCCGCAAGCGAGGCCTACAAAATGTCGGGATTCAATTCGCGTAGCAGTTTCGAAGTCGACCCGGGACCCTTCGACGACGGTTGCCATTATCGACTCTGGCGCCGGCAGACATCCCTTGGTTTTTTTCTCCAGCATTGCTGGGGCGATCATCAGTAACTGCGCATTTTTAGGGTTCTTTGCGTCCCCTCCCGGCATCCGGTAATCCGGTTGATCCCAAGGCTGAGCAACAGGTTGCTCACTATTCTCTCGAATATAAGAGACAGCCTTCTCTAGTAATTCATTTTCACTGGTAACGAGCTGATGTACCAGACCGGCTTTGAGAGCCTGTTGCGGCCTCACCTGTTTTCCTTCCAGTAAGTAGGGTAGAGACTCCTGGATGCCTAAAAGGCGGGGCATACGTACACAGCCGCCACCACCAGGTAGTAAGCCTAATGTGACTTCAGGCAATCCCAGTTTTATTGCGGTGCTATCGATAACAATACGCTGATGGCAGCTGAGGGCAATTTCCCAGCCACCGCCCAAAGCTGTGCCATTAATCGCAGCAACGACGGGTTTACCCTGGGTTTCCAGCCAGCGCAGGTTGGCTTTCATTGATTCGCAAGATTCGAAGAAAGGTTTAGCTTCTTCAATTTTTGCCGCAAATAAAGATTTGAGGTCGCCGCCGGCAAAAAAGGTATTTTTTGTGGAGCGAACAATAATTCCAGAAAACTCTTGCTGCTTGAGTTGTTCAACCGCTGCGCTCAGCGACTCGGTAAAATCCCGGTCCATCACATTGGCTGAGGCATTGGGGTTGTCCATGATCAGGTGGACAATATTGTGATCGTCTTTTTCCAGGCGAATGGATTTCATAGTCTGCCCCCTAAACTCTTTCGATAATGGTTGCTACACCCATACCGCCACCCACACATAGTGTGACCAGGCCGTAGCGAAGTTGCCGTTGTTCCAGCTCATCCAGTACTGTGCCGATCAGCATTGCACCAGTCGCGCCGAGGGGGTGGCCCATAGCGATTGAGCCGCCGTTAACGTTGAGTTTTTGTGGGTCCACGTCCAACTCGTGTTGGAAACGCATCACCACTGCCGCGAAGGCTTCATTCACCTCAAAGAGGTCAATATCCTGCACCGTCAGGCCTGCGGCCTTCAGGGCTTTGCGAGTGGCGGGCGCGGGGCCTGTGAGCATGATAGTGGGTTCGGTACCCACTACCGCAGCGGAGACAATACGGGCGCGGGGGCTGAGCCCCAGATCTCGCCCGGCCTGTTCACTGCCGATCAGTAGGGCGGCTGCGCCATCGACGATTCCTGAGGAATTTCCCGCAGTGTGAACATGGTTGATTGATTCGACCTGTGGGTAACGGGATATGGCAATGCTGTCGAAGCACAGCTCACCCATCCCGGCAAAGGATGGCTTGAGTTGTGCCAGGGCCTCTATGGACGCATCTGGGCGCACCAGCTGGTCGTGATCGAGAATGGTCAGGCCATTTTGGTCACGTACGGGAATCACAGATTTTTCGAAAGCACCGCGTTTCCAGGCGGCTGCCGCTTTGTGCTGAGAGTCCAGCGCAAAGTTATCCACATCCTCGCGGGAAAATCCTCCGAGTGTAGCGATCAAGTCCGCGCCAATGCCCTGGGGTGCAAATCCAGTATCTATTGCTGTGCGTGGGTCCATCGCCCAGGCGCCGCCGTCGCTGCCCATGGGCACCCGCGACATGGACTCTACGCCTCCGGCCACTACCAGATGCTCCCACCCGGAGCGAACTTTGGTAGCGGCGAGATTGACCGCTTCGGCACCGGAGGCACAGAAGCGATTTAGAGTTACGCCACCGATATCCCAGTCCCAATTGGCAGCTAAAGCTGCAACTTTTGCGATATCGGCACCCTGATCTCCGATCGGTGTAACACAGCCCATAACGATGTCGTCCACTTTGGCAGTGTCGAATCTATTGCGGGTCTGTAATTCTTTCAGGAGATCTGAAAGCAGGGTGATAGGTTTGACTTCGTGAAGGGCACCGCTGGATTTGCCTCTGCCCCGCGGGGTGCGGATAGCATCGTAGATGTAGGCTTCGGTTGGCACGGTTTTAGCCTCTTTTTATTTTATGGTTTCGCTTATTACCATAGTGCGGTGCAGCTTGGGTTCAATGATAAAAATTGCCACGGAAGATGACTCAGCTTCCAGGTACTACCGAAAAATTCCTAGTCAAATATCTTTTTATTTATTCCAAATTAACCTAACCATGTGGAGGTACTGCCGTACACTCAAGTAAGGCGCCTAAATCTATTGAAATTTTGGCACGGTAAATTGGCACTTAAATTATCTTTGCGGCTGGAGAAATTCCATGTCAGGCAGGGTAATGGGTGATTCAGGGCATCTGAGAAAAGTTTGAATGGGTAACACACGGGTGACCCCGGACAAATAAATGTACTTTGACGGTCCCTGAGGTGGTGAGCGAGGTTTGGCTATGGCGGATAATGTTTTGGATATGGCTACCGGCCAATTGGGCTCCGGGGGTATTGATGCGCTGACAAAGGCTTTGAATTTGCCGGCAGGGCAAGGTGAAGCTGCACTCTGCTCAGGCGTTGCTTACATACTGGCTGGTATGTTGAACAGGGCCAGTAGTAAAACAGGAATGGGTTATTTATTTAATTTAATTTCTGAAAGTGAAGCGCTGGATTTGTCTAAATTCGCCACCGCTATTTCCTCACCAGAAAAGTTGAAGTCAATTACAGACATCGGTGAGAAAATGCTGGAAAAAATTTTCAGCAGTCGTAAAAAAGAGGTCCTGGAAGTTGCAGCGAATAATTTGGGGAACGAGGGCGGAGATCTATTGAGTGTATCCGCACCGATAGTTACTTCGTTGATGCAAAACCAGGCCAAAGCTCAAAAAATGGATATTTCCGACTTGGCTTCATTCCTGATTGGGCAGCGGGAGCATTTACAGGGGTATATACCGGATAACCTTCTTCAAGCAATCGACGTTCCAGATTTTGGGAAGTTGGGAGATGCTCTGGTTACCCATGGCCACGCCAAACCCCAGGAACCTCGGGCTACAGCAATTCAAGGGCCCGAAGAAAAACGTAAACCGGTTAGTTTCAGTAGCTGGTTTTTTCCTTTGCTGTTGGTACTTGTGGTTCTCTACGCATTGAATATGTGTATGTTGAAAGGAAAAAAGGAAAAATCAGAAAGTAATCCTTCCATGACCTCCCAGGAAGCGAGCTTTATGGAGTCCGCTTCACAGCCGGTAGGGGATTCCCCCCTTGAAAAAGCGGAAGAGGAAGCGCAACTGGGCCCCGATAACTTTTCCAGTAATTTACGTGATTATCTCAAGAGCTTTTCAGACAATCCCGACCGGGAATTCCCCATGCGAGTGAACTTTGAAAAGGGAACTGCAAAAATCACCAACCCTGCAGCTGAGGATATCGATGCTCTGGCAAAAATCATGCAGGACAACCCCAACTTAACCATTGCTATTGAAGGGCATGTAAAAGGTGAGGGTAATGAAATTGCAGAGCAGGAAATGTCCCAAGAACGTGCGGATGTAGTGAAAGAACTTCTACTGAAGAAGGGGATAGCGGCAAATCGTATCACTGCAACAGGAATGGGCTCAGCTAAGCTTGTCCCGGAAGATATGGCGGAGAAGAGGGACCAAAAAGCCCTTAATGTTGAGCGAGTTAGTATCCGGGTAGTGACAAACTCTCAGGAGTAGCCGGGATACGGGAATCCCTTTAAAGGATATTTTCCAAGGTAGATTTCATTTATAAAAAATCCCGGTCTTTTGACCGGGATTTTTAGCGTCGCCTTAACTACGGAATTTATCCCTGTAAGCTCCAGGAGCTAGCCCCGTCCACTTTTTAAATGCGCGATTAAAAGCGCTGGGTTCGGAAAAGCCCAGGCGCTCGGCAATTTCAGCTACAGCAGTTTCCTGCTGCTTCAACTGGTAAACCGCCATATCCCGCCGAACAGAGTCTTTAATATCCTGCCAGCTGTTGCCCTCCTCTTTGAGGCGGCGGCGCAGCGTCTGTGGAGATGTGTATAAACGTGCGGCGACATCATCCAGTGACAGATTTTCGATACTGTTTTGCTGTTGCAGCATACGGCGAATACGACCGGTGAAACTGTGGTCGGATTTGTATTGGGTCAACAGGCACTCGGGGGCGCGGGACAGGAAGTCTGCCAGCTGTTGCTCATCGCGTACCAGGGGCATTTGCAAATAGCGAGTGTTAAATACCAGGCAGGTTTCACCTTGGTTAAAGTAGTGCCTGCAAGGGAACATATCGCTGTAGTCTTCGTTGTAGTCGGGCGGGGGAAACGCCAGAAGAACGCGCTCTAATAAAATGGTACGGTCGATCAGCCAGCTAAAAAAGCGCAACCAGATTACCGCGATAGATTCGACGAAAATTTGGTTGGGCAATTTTTTTTCATTGGTGTGGTGAATGATCAGTCGAGCTTCTTCACCGTCCTCGACCAGCTTGATGTGCAAGTCGTCACTCACCATGCTGATAAAGCGGCTAGAGCGAAGCAGAGCTCGGCGCAGGTTGGGACAGGTGATACAAGCGTGCCCCATCATGGCAAAAGTGCCCGGCAGCCAAGGGCGCGCCAGGAATCCTCCTGACTCATCGTTCAGAAAATCCCACTCAAGGCGTAACAAGTTGGCCATCTGCTCCCGGCCAACGCGGCTATCGGGATCATCTAGCTGGGCGGGGGCGATTCCGCTATCGATGAGTAGTTGTTGGCAGTCCAGTCCGGTCGCTTGTGCGCCAACCAGATGGGCCTTTACCGCAGCGGCGGGAATACCTAGCCCCGCTTCGCGGAGTTTGGGGTTTTCATTGTCCACTCTTTCAGCCTCACAATTATTTTCTGTCTGCTGCTGTATTACGGTATGGATTATGCGCAAACAGAGAGAGAAAGTCAGGCTTCTGCTTAATTTATATGCAACTGCCTGTGCTTTTATTAGTGGTGACAGTTTCGAACTTAATGGGCTTATGGAATAAAAGTTGTCTATTTCTGTCTTTTAATGTGTATTTTTTGCGTTAACGACTGAAAATCCCAGTTTTGCTCTCAACAATTTTCTATGCTTGATCCTCTGTGGACTGACAGTTCTTTTAAAGTTTGATAGCGATAGTGAATCACTATTTCCTCGACCTGTAAGTCATATTCGTCAACAATAGGAAAAATTCCGTTAGTGAAGGACTGGTCAAATGTCACCGACGTCTGTTGCAAGTCTGTTAAACCCGACCATCTGCCGGCGAATGTTGATTGCTTACCTGATCGAGCATATTCCGCGTCCCAATAATCCTACTTTGGAGGAGGCAACTGGATGGCCTCGCCGTACGGTGCAGGACATTATTGCGAAAGGATTGCCGGGGCATGGCACAGTTGTAGAGTTCATTCAGGAAGGCGTGCGCCACAATGACGGCTACTACCTGCTGCGTGATTGGGGCTCTTTTGACAAGAATTGGGTGAAAACCAATTTGCCGATTATTTGCCAGGTGTTAGATGTAAAGCTGGATTTGAGTGACGCAATGAGCTGATCAGAGCGCCACTCACAAAGTTGTATTACTGCTGTGGCGCGTGGCTTTGCTGAAGAATTTTGTTCACTTTCTCCAGTAGGGCGGGATTCGATTTAATGCTGTTGGCAATTTCCTGGTATTTGGTTTTGGAAAGGCCGGCTTTTTCAATTGCGGCGATCATTTTTCCCTGTGCTTCTTTGTTGATCGCTTCCGCTTCCTTGATATCGGCAGCCGCTTTCAGTTTGGGTGCGTATTCTCGACTCAGCATCACGATAGAGCGATAGGCGTTGGCAAATTGCTTGAGCTGCGGTTCGCTAAACGAAGCTTTGGGGGCGGTTGTTTGGCTGGTAGCAGGTTGTGCGAAGGTCATCGGCACGCTGAGTGATATTGCCAATACAGCCAGGTATTTCAAAAAGAGCTTCATCGGGCACTCCAAAAAGTATAAGGACGCTTTTGCTTCTCAGAGGGAGCACCCAGCGTCACGTTGGGGCTGTAAATTTATGCTTGTGGCGGAGCTTTAGTGACCTGTACCAAGTCTAAAGCGGGTAGCTATTAGTCTTCAGCGTAGTCAGTTTCTGGCGCCTTGTAGCGCCTTTTTCCGCCAGCAAGGAGAATTTTTCCTGGAGTGGTTGTGAGGTCATAAAATTTAGTGAGCGGCTGCCGCCGCTCATAATGCAGAGAACTGCACCGAATTTAAACCGAGGTGGGCCTTGCGACTAACGGTCGCTGTGATCAGCTAGAAAATCCAGAGAAATTTCTTGCGTTTTTTCAGCGACTGTTCGCAGCTATTGAGTTGTTGCTGATATTTTTGCGCCCTGGCAGATACCTTGTGGGATACATTCTTTAGCCAGGCTTTATTCTGGAAAGTGCGCCGATTAAAACCACCGTGCCCCTCGTGGTAGGCGAGGTAAAGGCTGTAGGTGTCATTGGCGCGTATCTGGCACTGGCGTGCACTGGTGTTGTTATACCAGCCGATAAAATCGATGGCGTCGCCAAAATCATCCCGATCGGCACCGTAGTTAAAGGAAGACCTTTGGTAGTGGCGCCAAGTGGTCCCCAGAGCCTGGGGATAACCGTAGGCATCGGACGGCCTCGGGCCGGGGATAAAGCCCAGGATCTTGGTGCGCGGGGGCTTGGCATCATGCACAAAACGGGATTCCTGGTGCATGATTGCCATCATCACTGCAATTGGAGAGCCCCATTTTTCCTCCGCATCTTTTGCCTCGCCGTACCACTTCTTTTTTTCCTGGAAAATAGAGCAGACGTTGTCGAGATTACTTGGAGGCGCGGTTGCACAGCCGCTGCTCAGTGCAACAGCACTGAGCAAAACCAGCAGTCCGCATTTTTTATTTTTTTTGTGCATAACTATTTACGACATGTTTAAACGGTAATGGTCTTCACTCCGGCACCGGTGCCAAGCAGTAAAATATCGGCGGAGCGCTTGGCAAAGATACCATTGGTTACCACACCGGTAATGTTATTGATGGTTTCTTCAAGGACAGTGGGGTGTTCGATACGCAGATTGTATACATCGAGAATGGCATTGCCATTATCTGTGATCACACCTTGACGATAAACCGGATCACCGCCCAGTTTAACCAGCTCCCGGGCAACCAGTGAGCGTGCCATGGGGATAACTTCAACCGGTAGGGGAAACTCTCCCAGGACTTTTACCCACTTGCTCTCATCGGCAATGCAGATAAATTCTTCAGAGCAGGCCGCCACGATTTTTTCTCTAGTCAATGCAGCACCACCACCTTTGATCATTTCAAGGGCCGGGTTCACTTCATCGGCACCATCCACATAGAACTGGATGCCGTCGACGGCATTAAGCTCATAAACGGGAATGCCGTGGGATTTGAGTCGCTGTGCGGAGGCTTCAGAACTGGCCACAGTACCGTCAAAGGTACCTTTGATCTCCGCCAGGTAATCGATAAAGAAGTTAGCGGTGGAACCGGTACCTACGCCGACAATGGAATTGTCCTCCAGGCGCGGGGCGATATAGTCGATAGCGGCGCGAGCTGTCGCCTGTTTCAATTCATCCTGGGTCATACTCTGGATAGTTTCCTTTGCAATTATTTCGCCTTAATTTGTATCTGACGATAAAAAAAAGCGCATCTGGTTGTTTTTTGTGGCAAATATGCTTCTCAAGGCTTAGACTGTCATGCCGGTGCTGCGCTTCACACAGGGCCTTTGTAACCCTGCTATTAGTCTACGCTGAGTCGCGCACAGTAATTAACCGCTACGGCCGTCAAACACGTCATGCCCAAGTCCTATATCAAGCGCATTTTAGACGCACGTATTTACGATGTCGCTACCGAGACGCCATTGGAGCAAATGCGCCAACTCTCCCATCGCTTTAACAACCGGATTCTGTTGAAGCGCGAAGATCTGCAGCCGGTGTTTTCCTTCAAGATTCGAGGGGCATACAACAAGCTCCTGCAGTTGCCCGCCGAGGAGCGGGCCCGGGGAGTGATTGCTGCATCGGCGGGTAACCATGCCCAGGGGCTTGCCCTGAGCGCTGCCCAAATGGGAGTGCGCGCCACTATAGTGATGCCCAAAACCACCCCGCAAATTAAGGTGAGTGCTGTGCGCATGCGCGGTGCCGAAGTCGTGCTACATGGAGATACTTTTGATGAAGCGGCGGCGAGGGCTCGAGAGCTGGTTGAAGAGCGGGGGTTGGTATTTATCCACCCCTACGATGACCCCGATGTAATCGCCGGCCAGGGCACCGTGGCTATGGAGATGCTGCGACAGCACTCGGGTAACCTGGACGCGGTGTTTATTCCGGTCGGAGGGGGTGGTTTAGCTGCGGGTATGGCCGCCTATATCAAATATGTACGTCCGGAAACCAAAGTGTACGGTGTAGAGCCGCAGGATGCTGCCTGTCTGGAGGCCGCGCTGAAAGCCGGCGAGCGCGCTCGGCTAGCGGAGGTGGGCTTGTTTGCCGATGGTGTTGCCGTTGCACAAATCGGTGAGGAGACCTTCCGGGTTCTGCGCGAAACCGTGGATGGGGTTATCACTGTTAGTACCGATGAAATCTGTGCGGCCATTAAGGATATATTCGAGGATACACGCTCTATCGCTGAGCCGGCCGGGGCCGTCGGTTTGGCGGGGCTGAAGAAATATCTGGAGCAAAACGACAATCGCAATGGCACCTTCGCCACAGTGTGCAGTGGAGCCAATATTAATTTTGATCGCCTGCGCTACATTAGTGAGCGCACTGAGATCGGTGAAAAGCGCGAGGCGGTCCTCGCAGTAAAAATTGCTGAGCAACCGGGAAGTTACCTGCAGTTCTGCCGGGATTTAGGGGACCGCTCAATTACTGAGTTTAACTATCGTTTTGCCAGCGATAACGAAGCGCATATCTTTGTGGGCCTGCAGGTGGTATCTGAGGAAGACCGCAGCCAATTGGTCAGTCAGCTTGAGTCCAAAGATTATCAGGTTACAGATCTCACCGATAACGAAATGGCGAAACTGCATATTCGCCATTTAGTGGGAGGTAGAGTGCCGGGCTTGCCCGACGAAGTTATTTACCGCTTTGAATTTCCCGAGCGCCCGGGGGCCTTACGCAAGTTCCTCGAGCATCTCGCCGGGCGTTGGAATATAACGCTGTTTCACTACCGCAATCACGGTGCAGCTTATGGGCGTGTCCTTGTGGGATTGCAGGTGGAGCCGGCAGCGAGGGACGAACTACAGACACTATTACACCAACTTCAATTTCGTTTTTGGGATGAAACGCAGAATCCGGCTTATCGGTTATTTTTGGGCGCTTAAACCATCGCTTCCCGATACCTGAGAAAGACGTCTCATTTATCGAAACGTGTATAGACTGCAAATCCTGTTTTGTCGAACTTGCTTGTCTAATTTTGAGACAAAAAACTCATAAAATATCCAATAAACGGTTACTATTACGCCGCTTCTTGAGTATTGTCTATTCGCGTGGAACTTTTGCTGTGGCTCTGGTCATAAGCGGGGCGAAACGCATATAAAAACAAAATTATCGTACAGGATGGTCCCAATGAAAGCCGATGCGCTGACAATCGCTGTGGTTGTCTTTGTCGCGGGCGTTCTGTTGAGTACCAGTGGTTTATCTGAGGTATTTTCTTCCGAAGCTGAACCGCCGGCTGCTCTGCAACAGGGAGTGGTTACCCGTTAGGCTGATGCCGGGGGGGCGCTCTGCCCACGAGCAAACACAAAAAAAGCCGGACACTTAGGTGTCCGGCTTTTTTTGTACTCCACTATCCACTTTTTAGCGGCAGCGGTAAATCCTTTGCTCTGTAACCACCATATCCAGTGGGATATCCCAATTGTCTGTGGGCAGGTTATCCACACATTGTAGATGGTGCGCCGCGCCGATAAGTTGTGGTCCAGTGCCTGGTAATAACTGTTTGCGCTCAAAAGTCCGATCGTAGAAACCGGCCCCCATACCCAAGCGCGCTCCGCTGGGGTCGAAGGCGACCAGAGGAACCAAAACAAGATCCAGGAGCTTGGGAGCGCGGTGAGCTGTGCGCACAGGCTCCGGAATGCGATAGCGATTGCGAAAAGCCAGGGGTTCGCCTTGCCAACGCCTGAACCGGAGGTGGGGGTGTGGTTCTGCCGGCAGCTGTGGCAAATAAAAATGTTTTTGTGGAAAACGTTGCAGCAGGTAGCGGACATCCAGCTCGCCATCAGTCGGCCAATAGATACCGACATGCACTGCTCGATTCATTTGTGGGATACGGCTCAGGAGAGTGATGGCTGCACGGCCATGCAAACGCTGTTGATAGGCGCTGAGTTCCCGTCGCCCCGCGCGCATACGGCGGCGCAGTTGCGTTTTGGTTTCAGTCATTGTGGGAAGAGAAGAGCGTGAAGAAATAGGGTACCCCGAGTGTGCGGCTGTAGACGGAGCCTTGAACCGTAAGGTTCAAGGTGGTGGGATCCGGAGTACATAAGGCTTTCCGCTACAAGGCGGACTTGCTCACCAGCACCCGCTGGAAACCACCGGGGTAAGATTATCGGCTCAAGGACATAGTCTGCTGGCCAACACCCCAGGGTATGAACCAATTATAACTTGTAGAGCGGGGGGCTGTTAACCAGAAATTTAAATGAAGTGACCGGTAGCAGAAAGTGGCTTCTTGTCACCTTACTCCTGAAGTTTTTCTTCCGAGTCTATTTCGCCCAATGCACTTTGCACCTTATCAGTAAGCCGCTCCAACATTTCCTCTTGCAGGGGAATGGAGCTGAGCTCAGCTTTCGCCTGGATAAGCTCGTGGGCAATATTAAGCGCTGCCATTACGGCGATACGCTCTAAGCCGATGACAGTACCTGTTGCGCGGATGCGGGACATGCGTTCGTGTAGCAGGTGTGCCGAAGCCTGTAGTCCGGCGCGCTCGCTTTCCGCGCAGGCGACACGGTACTCTTTATCGAGAATAGAAACAGTTACAGTTTCGGAGGGTGATGCGGTTTCAGACATCAGGTATCTTGCGTTAGCCCCTTAAGACGGTTAATCATAGCTTCTACCCGCGAGCGGGCGGCCTCGTTATTTTTTATCAGGCGCTGGCGTTCACGCAGCCAGTCGGCTTCCTGCCGGCGTAATTCACGATTGTCATCCGCCAATTGTTGACAGCGGGCAATGAGTGAATCCACGGTGCTTTCTAGCGCTTGCAGCTTATCCATATTTCCTGCATTTGAGGTCGACGTCTGAGTTCGCAACACGACAGACTGCGAGGGATTCCGCTACTATATTGCCGGCGTATTGGTGGGTCAATCGCTGCACCTGCGCGGACAATCACAAAATTGTCTCTTAATGCCTCAAATTCCCGGTTTGGCACTAGTGTGACGGCCGGATTGAAAAGCCTAATTTACAAAAAGCTGTACGGTAACCATGACTTCTGAAGCTAGCCGATTTGAACTCCTCGCCAACGCCATTCTCTCAGCTGGGGGGCAGGCTGACCCCAGTGAATTGCACGGTTTTATCTGTGGCATTTTGGCGGCGGGCGAGCGACCGGACAAACAGCGTTGGCAGAATGAGCTGGCCGGATTGCTCGATGTGGAGGCGGTGCCGGCAGATCTCAATCGGGATTTTTTCCAGCTGACTGAGGAAAGCCACAAGCAGCTCGACGGCTCTAACTTCGATTTTCAGTTGGTGCTGTGCGATGACGAAGATGTTGTCTCCCGCGCTCTGGCGCTGGGTCATTGGTGCGATGGATTCCTGCACGGCTTTGGTGTCGGCGGGGCCCGGGAAAAATTGATGCCCACCAGTGACGAAGCTTTAAAAGATATTAGTGCCATCGCTCAATTGGATGCCGAACATGTTGAAGAGGGTGAGGAGACTGAGCTGCAACTGGTGGAACTGCAGGAATACGTGCGCGTAGCCGTACTCAATATATTTACTGAGGTAAAGGGTAAGGACTCCAATAGCGAGCCCACCATTCACTGATGTCTAAGACCCCGAAAACCACAGCGGGAATCAGTCGATCTGAGTACGCCCGCCGACGCAACCGCCTGATGGCAGATTTGCCCGCAGGTAGTTTGGCAATCGTGTCATCTGCTGGGGAGCAACTGCGTTCCCGGGATACTTATTTTCCGTTTCGCCAGGACAGTGATTTTTTGTATTTCACTGGGTTTGATGAACCGGAAGCGCTGCTGGTTTTGGTGCCGGGACGAACACAGGGAGAAACCCTGTTGTTCTGTCGCGAGCGCGATGCGGAAAAAGAAAAGTGGGATGGCCCGCGCCTGGGGCCGGAGCGCGCGATGCAGCAGTGCGGCTTGAACGATGCATTTCCCATCGGTGATCTCGATGATATTTTGCCGGGGCTGCTAGAAGGGCGCGAGCTGCTCTATTTCCCCATGGGCCGCTACGCCCATTTGGATAAGCGAATCCGCAATTACCTGGAGCGGATTACCGCAGCGCCGGATACCGGGGGGGCACCGGAAATGGTCGACCTCGATTACCAGTTGCGGGAAATGCGACTGATCAAGTCGGCCCAGGAAATTCGCTTAATGGAGCAGGCGGCCAAAATCAGTGCCGAGGCACACAGCCGGGCTATGACCCGATGCCAGCCGGGCCTTTACGAATACCAGCTGGAGGCTGCTCTCCTGCATACCTTTGTCGACTCCGGAGCTCGGGAAACAGCCTATCCCACTATCGTTGGGGGTGGCGGCAATGCGTTGGTGATGCACTATTGCAGTAATAATGCCCAGTTGCGCGATGGGGACTTGGTGCTGGTGGATGCGGGCTGTGAGTACCGTGGTTATGTGGCCGATATTACTCGCACCTATCCGGTTAATGGTTCATTTAGCGGACCGCAGCGCGCACTTTATGAGATCGTTTTGGCGGCACAGCAAGCGGCGATTGAACAGGTTTCAGTGGGCAATCACTGGGACCATCCCCACGCTGCCAGTGTTGAGATAATCACTCAGGGGTTGGTCGATTTAGGACTGTTGCGAGGCGACACCCAGGGGTTGATAGAGTCTGGCGCTTATCGGCAGTTTTATATGCACCGGGTTGGCCATTGGCTGGGCATGGATGTGCACGATGTGGGTGATTATCGCATTCATGGAGCCTGGCGCCAGCTGGAAGCCGGAATGGTAATGACGGTCGAACCCGGAATTTATGTCCCGGAGGACGATGAGAGTATTCCCGCAGAATTTCGCGGGATCGGGATTCGAATCGAAGATGATGTCGCACTTACCAATAGAGGGCCTCAGATCCTCTCAGCAGCGGCTCCAAAAGCGATTGAAGATATTGAATACACCATGCTTCACGGACGGGACTTACTGACCCGTTAGAAGTGATTGTTGGATTGTTCGGCCAATAATATTTCAATGCCGAATAATCAAAGGGGGAATTGGGATGGGTGAGTCGGCGCGTAAAGTAGATGTGGCCATTGTCGGTGGCGGCATGGCGGGAGCCAGCCTGGCATTAATGTTGTCACATTTTTGTCCTCAACTCAGTGTGGCGCTCCTGGAGCAGAGAGCACTGCCGGATGCCGCTGCCAGTATTCAGTTGCCGAGTTTCGACACGCGAGCCACAGCCATTGCCGCAGGCAGCTTGCAGTTGTTTGCGGAGCTTGGACTCTGGCCTGCTCTGCAAGCCTATAGCGCCCCGATTGATCGTATTCATGTGAGTGACCGGGGGCATGCATTTGGCGCCGCCCTCTCGACCCGTGAGGGACAGGGAGTCAACTTTGAGGGCATTCTGGGTGCAGTGATAGAAAATGCAGCGCTGGGCCCGATTCTCCACAGTGCACTGACTAGCACTTCCACCCAATTATTAGCGCCGGCGCAGGTTACTGACATTAACATGACCTCTGCGGGCGCAAACCTGTTGTGGCGATCCGGTGAGAATTCCCCCGATGAGGCACTGTTCTGCGGATTGGTGGTCGTTGCCGATGGGGTGAACTCTCCCCTTTGCCGCCAGCTGGGAATAGAAATCAGCTCGGTTAAGTACCCTCAGAGAGCGCTGGTCGCTACTGTCGCTCTGCAACAGCCTCACCAAGGTGTGGCTTACGAGCGCTTCACCCGAATGGGGCCCATGGCACTTTTACCGCTGCCAGATAGAGAAGGGCAGCACCGCGCGGCACTAGTGTGGGCTTGCGAGGAAGCAGAAGCTGAGCGTGTCGGTGTAATGCCTGAGGCTGAACGCCTGAAAAAACTGCAGCAGGTATTTGGTTGGCGTGCCGGACGTTTTATTAAGGTTGGAGCCGTTCAGGGGTATCCACTGAGTTTATCGATCGCCCAGGAACAGTGGCGCCGGAATGTGGTGTTGATGGGCAATTGTGCCCACTTTTTGCACCCAGTAGCAGGGCAGGGTTTTAACCTGACTCTGCGGGACTGTTATGGATTGGCACAAGCGCTGTCGACAGTGACGTCGGATACATTGCCAGGGCGGCTCGATTTCCTGCAGCAATACGGAGAGATGCGCCAGCTGGACCAGCAATTGACGATTGGATTCAGTGACCGTATTCCCACACTGTTTTCCTCTTCCGGCTGGCTGCAACAGGGAATTCGTCAGTTGGGAATGCTCGGCCTTACAATGGTCCCGCCGCTGCGCCGGGAATTTGTCAGTCAAGCGGCGGGATTTGGGCTTTAAAAGGTGCAGGGTCGGGGACGGCTACTGCCACTTCAGCGGAATTGGCTTTTATGAACAGACATCGTTTGGATTTTGCCATTGTGGGTGCGGGCATGGTGGGCATGGCCCAGGCAGCGCTGCTGGCAGTTCGGCACCCGGGCATGCGTCTGGCCTTGCTGGAGGCGTCCCCGGAAACAACGCCGCAATTGTCACCGCAGTATGAACCTCGCGTGGTGGCCCTGACACAGGCCTCCCGCGAGCTGCTCGAAGAGGTGGGAGCCTGGGATGATATTGCCAGCCGCCGCGCCTGCCCCTATGTGGAAATGCGGGTTTGGGATGCAGATGGAACCGGCTCAGTAAGCTTTAACAGCCGCGATGTGCAGCTGCCGAATCTCGGTCATATCGTCGAGAATAATGTCATTGTCGCCGCGTTAAGAGCACGGCTGGAAACCCTACCCAACGTGGAGTTGGTCAATGGTTTTCGCCTGGAGAGCTGGTGGCGCGACTGCGGACTCTGGCATTTACAGCCCCGCGGTGAAGATCGCTTAAATGAAGAGGATGGCCTCCGTGAGCAACCTGAGATAGTGCGCACCCGCCTGTTAATCGGTGCCGATGGCGCCCGCTCTAAAGTGCGGGACTTACTGCATATCCGCTCCCAGGATACCGATTACCATCAAACTGCGTTGGTGTGTGTCGCGCGCAGTGAGAAATCTCACCGTCACACCGCTTGGCAGCGCTTTTTACAAACGGGTCCACTGGCATTTTTACCTCTCGCGGGGTTGGGGGATGACAATCACTGCGCCGTGGTTTGGTCTGCGGATGAAGCGTTGGCGCAGGAGCTATTGATGCTGGATGACCAGGCCTTTGCCCTGAACCTGGAAAAAGCCTTTGAGAGCCGTTTGGGCAAAGTGGAATCCGTCAGTGAGCGCTTTTCCTTCCCCCTGCGCGCGCGCCATGCAGAACGTTATCGTGGCCCTGGTGCTGTATTGGTGGGAGACGCCGCCCACAGTATCCACCCCCTCGCGGGCCAGGGTGTAAATCTTGGGCTGCAGGATGTACGGGTGCTGGCAGATGAAATTGACCGCGCTATGGCACGCGGCCTGGAGCCCTCTCACTCTTCAGTTTTGGCCCGCTACGAACGCCGCCGTCGCGGCGACAACGCCGCCACTATGAAAGCGATGAGTGCCTTTAAGTCTTTGTTCGGTGCTGGCGATGTGCACTGGCGCTGGCTGCGTAACACTGGGTTGAGCATGGTAGATGCAAGCCCCATGTTAAAGAAGCGGATTATTATGCGGGCTATGGCGGTTTAGTTGTAGCTCGGATTTTGACTCAGATTCTATTAGAAAAAAGGTTGTGATAAGTGAGCCAATGGATAACCGTTTATTCTTTCCCGATGGAGAAAGAATTGACGGAATTAGCCCGTTTTATACAAAGTCACGGTTTGCCAGTACGAATTATTGAAAAAGGCAAACAACAATGCGTAATAGCCGAAGATACTAAATTGGCGGAACTCTTAAGGCCACTGATTAGTCACTGGGATACTGAAAAAATAGATCTTGATTTTTATTTTTCTCAGTTGATCCGGGGTTTGGAAATTAATGAAGTGGATTCAGAGTTAAATGAATCTAAAGGCAAGGAGAGTAGCGAGCCAGATTCTGAGAGGGGTGAGAGGACTTACTATATACCAAGCTTCCCTCTGGATAGCACCCCTTTAACTTTTCTGTTAATTACTCTTTGTTTTCTGGGGTGGTTTTTATTCACTAGTAGCTTGGCGGGCTTGCTTTTAATTACTCCTGACCCGGCTGGCACTAGCGTCGGTCAGTCAACATTGGCTAAGCACTTGCAGGAAGGTGAGTATTGGAGGTTGTGGAGCCCTGCAATTGTACATTTTTCATTCTTGCAGGCCCTTATGAATGCTTTAGCCCTATGGATTTTAGCCCGGCCAATTGAAGTTCGAGGAGGGGCCTCAGTTTTAATTGCGTTGGTGGTGCTTGGAGGGCTTGTGGCAAACCTCACACAGTTCTTGTGGGCTCCACAGTCCTATTTTGCCGGCATGTCGGGAGTAATTTACACACTTGTTGGTTTTGCTTTGGTAGTTCAGCGTTGGCAACCTGCTTGGCAGGATATTCCTAGGAGTATTTTACTCGTAATGACGGCTTGGCTTGTTCTAAGTGCGTTGGGGATATTTGGTTTCATCTTGGGGGTTAATTTTGCCAACCCAGCAAATATTGGAGGGCTACTCAGTGGATTGCTGAGTGGACTGATTTATTGCGCAATAGGTGGAGCGCGAAACTTTTATTCTGGTGATATTTACGCTCGAGAATTATGATTTTACTGATAACCTACATTTTTATTGCCCTTGGCTTTTCTTTTCTGTGCTCGATAGCCGAGTCGGTTATTCTCAGCGTAACAACGCCATACGTGCGCCTAATGGAACGGGAAGGGCATAAAGCGGGGTCTTTGCTGCGCAAATTAAAATCCGATATTAATGCCCCCCTGGCCGCTATCCTCACCCTGAATACCGTCGCGCACACAGCGGGTGCTGCAGGTGCCGGTGCCCAGGCAGCAGCGGTTTTTGGCAATGAATACCTGGGTATCGCATCAGCGATCCTGACTCTGTTGATTCTGGTCTTTTCTGAAATTATCCCCAAGACACTGGGAGCCGTGTACTGGCGCCAACTGGCCCCCACTACCGCTTATGTATTGCGCGGTCTGGTTTGGTTGCTCCACCCGTTTGTAAAAATGTCCGAGTGGTTGACCAAAGGCCTGTCCCACGGCCCAACCCTTACGGGCTTTAGCCGCGATGAGTTCGCCATTATGGCGGAAATTGGCGAGGCCGAAGGGCAGTTAGAGCAGCGGGAGTCCAGTATCCTGCGCAACCTATTCTTCACCCTGCGGGACCACTCCGTGCGCGAGGTGATGACTCCCCGCACGGTGGTCTTCTCCCTGCCGCAGGACATCACTGTGGAAGAGGCCTACGAGGATGCAGAGAAAGGGCGTTTCTCCCGTATCCCGGTCTATGAAAATCGCGACCCGGATTGTGTGGTGGGTTTTGTATTGCGGCAGGAGCTATTGCTGGCCTACGCCAAAGGCGAGCACCAGAAAACTCTGGCGGATTATCGCCGTGAAATGTTGATCCTGCCGGAAACAGCCACTATCTACCAAGCGTTCCAGAAAATGCTGTCCCGCCGCGTGCAGATTAGTGCTGTTATGGACGAATATGGCAGTCTCGAAGGTTTGGTGACCCTGGAGGATCTGCTGGAGACCCTGCTCGGCGAAGAAATTGTCGACGAGGCAGATAAAACACCCGACCGCCAGGAGCTGGCTAAGCGTTTGTGGCGCTGGAGATCGAAGAAGTACGGCCTCAAAGTCGACGAATCTGCAAACACAGAAGAGAACGCGGAAGAGGCTGGTCAAGGGCGCGACCGGGGCAGCGACTGATTAAGAATTTATCTGATCAAAAAATGATCATCTCTGCACTAGCCCAATACAGCGGGTATTGGGTATTGCCCGATTCCCAAACGCGGGCGAATGCAGGATAGAGCGCCAGCGGAATCTTTGACGGCCTCTGTGAACCTGGACAGGTTTTACTACCAATGCCTGCTAGGCTTGCAGAGCATATATATTGCCGCGCCTGCCCCGCTGGAAAGGCCGGTACCCAAGCCGCTAGAATACGCCGCTTCGGAACCTGACGGACTGAGATTTTAAAAATGGGAAATAGAACTCCTCTGTATGACACGCATGTCGCTATGGGCGGCAAAATGGTGGATTTCGGTGGATGGGACATGCCGCTGCACTATGGTTCGCAGCTGGATGAGCACAACAAGGTGCGCACCGATGCGGGGATGTTCGATGTCTCCCATATGACCGTGGTCGACGTAGATGGCGCCCAAGCTCGCGACTACCTGCGCTACCTGCTGGCCAATGATGTGGCCAAGCTGGATGGCAACCCGGGTAAAGCCCTTTACACCGGCATGCTCAATGACAAAGGCGGCGTGATTGACGACCTGATCGTCTACCTGCGCGATCCCGGCTACCGAGTGGTTGTTAACTGTGCAACTCGTGAGAAAGATCTGGCGTGGATGCGCAAGCAGGCAGAGTCCTTCGATGTGACCCTGACAGAGTGCCCGGATGTAGCGATGGTCGCTATCCAGGGCCCCAATGCCATCGAGAAAACCAAAGAGGTTTTGGGCATTGATTGGACTTCCGCGATTGATGCACTAAAAGTTTTCCAAAGCGTTGCCCGGGGTGGCTGGTTCGTAGCGCGCACCGGTTACACCGGTGAAGATGGCCTGGAAATTATGTTACCGGGTGAAGACGCCAGTGGTTTCTGGCGCGCCCTGGCCGAAGCGGGCGTTTCCCCTTGTGGACTGGGTGCACGCGACACCCTGCGCCTGGAAGCGGGTATGAACCTGTACGGGCATGAGATGGACGATGAGACCTCTCCACTGGTTGCCAACATGGCCTGGACGGTTGCCTGGGCACCGGAGAGCCGCAACTTTATCGGCCGTGGTGTTCTGGAGCAGGAAAAAGCCGATGGCGTTAAGCACAAGCTTGTAGGCCTGGTGCTGGAAGAGCGCGGTGTATTGCGCGCTGGTCAACCAGTAGTGGTAGACGATAGTGATGACCGGGGTATCATTACCAGCGGCACTTTCTCCCCCACACTGGGTTACTCTATCGCCTTGGCGCGAGTTCCGGTGAGTGTTGGTGATACCGCACAGGTGGAAATCCGCAAGAAACTGCAGCCAGTCAAGGTGGTTAAGCCCTGCTTCGTACGCAACGGCAAGTCAGTTATTTAAGCGTCGCCCAGAGGTGTACGCGTCACTAAGACAATAAACTTAGATGCTTAATCAAGGGATAACAGCATGAGCGAAATCCGCAATGAATTGAAATACCTCTCCAGCCACGAGTGGGCACGCCTGGAAGAGGACGGCACTGTAACCATCGGCATCAGCGATCACGCACAAGATGCCCTGGGTGATGTGGTTTACGTTGAGACTCCAGAAGTGGGCACCAACCTGGCTGCTGGTGACGAGGCAGGTGTAGTTGAATCCGTTAAAGCTGCCAGCGATATCTACTCCCCGGTTTCCGGTGAAGTAGTTGCTGTCAATGAAGCTCTGGAAGATGCTCCGGAAACTGTAAATTCCTCTCCTTACGACGATGGCTGGTTCTTCCGCATCAAGCCCTCCGACGTGAGCGAGCTGGACAATATGCTGGATGCAGACACGTATCGCTCAGAGTCTGAAGACTAATAGAGCGAGTGTGCTAAAAAGCATATTAAAAAAAGGCTGTGGGTAATCCCCACAGCCTTTTTTGTTTTATAAGCGTCTAAATCAATTTCTGCTTATTGATCAAATGATACCGCGTTGCGAATTTCCTCATGTGATTTCAGGAACGATATCATCAATAAAATCACTGTATTGGTTCTTCATCGGAAGATTGAGGTCAACTTTCAGTCGGTTGCGACTTGCTTTAACTGCCTCACCGGTAATGGGATTATATGCGTCTTTTTCGTAAGGCTCCCAATAAATTCCCACACCTCTTTTTTGCCAGTTCGGAAGGTCATTGAAGTTGATTCCCTTTTGGAAAAGGAATTCATTTTTATGAACTACTGACATTTTTGTAAATGTAGCGGCAGACTCTTCGGGAGATAAGCCTTCCTTGCGTAGACTCCAGTAGCAGTGGGCATTCAGAGCGTTCCTGTGAGCATCCTCATTCCTCCAACGGAAATAATCGATGACAAGCTGCCTATGGGGCAGCTGGCAAATACGGCAATCAAAAGCCCCAATGTCGCCTAGAAGCAAACTAAATTTTGCACTCGCCTCTCCTGCAAGAATTGAATTTAGTTTTCGCTCCTTCCTCTCGAAAGTATTCTCATTCAAATCAAGAAGTAGTGATATTTCATCGCTTTGTGTATATCCATAAAGAACCTTAAATCCACATTGCATCAAGTGTTTAACGGTTTCGACCATCATATCTCGAAATTTGGGGTCATAAGGTGCTTCAAAACTGTGCTTATCTTTAGTTAGTGTTGTAAAACAACGACCATCAATCCGAGCAACGATATATATACCGGGTAAAACAATGTGATCATGCGCAGTTTCATATACGCGCATTTTCTTATCTAACTCATTGAACTTCATCTTTCCACTCTTCTATTGTGAAACCCCCGTTTTTCATTGTTACATAATATAACTTGTCAAAACCTTCTGAATATTCCGGTAGTTCCAGCTTGTTGTATGTCCCTTTTAGCCCAACGTCTGGTATTCGCTCTTTACCCTCTCTGGAGGCATTTCTTTGAATACAATCAGCCAAATTTGATGAAAAATAATACCCAATGACTTCAAAGCGGTGCTCTTTAAAGCCATTAATATACTTTTCCCGCTCTGCTTTCGTTGGATTTGTGTTGTCAATCACAACTGGCTGCTTAGATTTCAAGCAGGCATTGAATAGAATCTTCTCTCTATGTCGTGTTCTAAGCATATCCAAATTCAGGCGGAGATGGCTTTTATAGAAATTTTTAAGATAAAAAGAGGATTTCCCGCTGGCCTGTAAGCCAATGAATATAACACCATTCAAGGTTCGTCACTCCGTTTAATAGTGGATTAAATGCTAAGCCGGTTATGCCGAAATCGTCATCTTGATAGCTTGCCGAACCAGTGAATTAACTCCCGACTTTCATTGTCACCAATTATTGACATACTTGGGTGGTTTCGGTCGTCAACTTTTACAATTGAAACACTATTCGATGCTAGATTGCTATAGCTTCTGTGTGGAGCAATAGGATCTGAAGATGATGCAAAAATAATTATAGGTAAATTAGAAGATCCAATAATTGGCTTAATGTCCGTCTGTTCAAGGGTGATATCGGATCTAACTAAACTATCTAACGCTCCTTGCTTGATGCTTTCCTCTGAGAAAAGCATTATCATACTCGGAAAGTTAGCTTTAGTATAATTTAAAACTGCCTTATCAAATCGAAGCATTGGAGCTTATAGAAATATTCCATCAATGTCATTTCTTAAAGTAAAATGTGCATTGCAGTTGTACCGCCCATAGAGTTGTCAACAATATACAGGGTATTATTTTCATATTTGTTGATAATTTCGTTAACTATTTTACTGTCACCAACACCATATTCTTTATCCTCATCAGATTCACCATGCCCTAATAAATCAGGGACTATAACTCTAAAACCTAACATCCTGATGTACAGAGTCGAGTTCAGCATAAACTCTTTAGATGCCCTAAAACCATGTATAAGAACAACTGTGCCTGAATGTAATTCAGGTAGTGAGCTTTTTGAAATATCTAAGCTGACAGTACTTTCCACACCGCTAAATGATTCCAGGAAAACCTCATAGCGAAGTTTATTTTTTTCAAGTGGCTCCCCTAGAAGGTTATTTGTGCATACTTTATACTCTATAGAGCAATGCCTGTTATTTTTAAATCCATAAGTTTCAATACTATCGAAAGAAACAATCTCTTTAAAATCAAAGCTATTAGACCGCTCAATATATTCTGTAACTACTGTGGAACAGCCAATAGCTATGCTGCTCACAAATGCTAATATCAATTTCTTAATCATAATCTTTAATGATATAGGGAAAGATAATGCTCTTACCTGTTACACTTGATGCCAAAGCTCAATAGATTGTGTGGTTGGGCCTTCTCCCCATCTTATTGTGATATTACCCCTGCTGAGCACAGATGGAGCATTAATAAAGATAACCACTTTATTGCCAAAGCTACATATCTCTAGGTACAGCCAGATAGATTTCGACTTCACCCGAATAAGAGTTGGACTAATTGTATTTGAAAATATAGCCGGAATCTGATCGCCCGTAAGTATTATATTTTCAGAGCTATCCATAAGCTCTAGTGATGAATGATAAAGAGATGTTAACTGTTCATTAGTCAAACGCTTTGCTGCGACCACTTTATCAGATTGTGCTGTGCACGAGTTTTCACCACAACTTATAATTAAATTGGTACATGCTATAAGAACTAGAAATTTAAGTTTTACAAATTTACGTAACAATTAAGATTGGACCCTATTGCTAATAAAAATACATCTATTGACAAGTTCTCAGTGCCGGTTGAACTAGTGTCTAAGACACTATTTACACTTACTTCTGATTTTTCAAAATTAAATACAAGGTCATAAACATTTCCATTAAACTCTCTAAAAGCTATCGATGGGTTAAGCTTAGCTTCTTCAACAGTCGCTTCAATACGCCCTATCAAGCGCTCGGAGAGCTCTTCACGAATAAAATCTTCTAGTAACACACCCATTGTTAGGCCTTTCCGCCGATTAGGTTCCATCTCTGTATTAAACCAAGCGAATAGGTTAATCCGAGAATTAAACATATGCCTGAGCTGGTTAGCCAGAAAGTTAGCGAATTATCTGGGAAGGCTGGCATTATGAAATAAAAACCCAGCGCACGAGCCAAAAATATCGTTGAGATTAGTATCAGGCCAAGCCGAATCAGCGGTAACCTAATAATTAAACCCGCCCCAGAAAAAGCGTAGCTAGCCCAAAGCAGTAGGACGGCTGAAATTACGCTAGTTACAATAGTTGGGTAAGGGTGGCCACTTTCAGCTAGTTGAGCCATATGCTCACCGGCACCGAGAAACCGATACCAATCACCACCAAATACTATACACCCGATATGAACTAAAGCAGCCAACACTGTGAGTATCCCTGCTACCTGCAAATAGTTAATTCTCTGACTGACCATTTACTCTCCTTGACTGGTTTATTCGTATATTCGAAAGTGGACGAAATCATATCACTTATCAGCATGCCCAGAGAATGGAAAACGACTAAAATCAGGGAAAGATACCCACTAGTATACTAACCAGTATCGATTGAAGAATATTCCAGTGACCATATCAGGTGTATAGTATATTCGCTTTGAGTCCTCTTTTAGAAAAGACAAAAATCTGTATATATCAATGATTTAGGATGATTTATGCAGTATTTTTAATATCAGAATGTATGATAAGTAGCTCCCAACCAAAACAGATGGCTTAAGAAGAGTAACTAATGATTTTTCAGGGGCATTGAACTTGTAAATAGGTACGATCATGCAAGAAATCTCCCCTAAATTCTTGACGGAAAATCAGAGTGCCAGTGCCAATGAGTAAGCCACATAAAATCCATGGCAATGTTTGCAATATATTTCGCCTTTTTCTTTTGAAATGAGGAGTACGTTCAGGTAGCTATTTTTAATTATCAAGTGCCTTGAGATTCTAACGTAAGGGCCATTAAAGATTGCCAATCTAATTGACCATTTTTTACATACTCCGATATTTTCCAAGGCGATAACCTACAAAAAATAGGCACAAAAATGATCTTATTAAAATTTATTAAGTTTGTTTCAGTGTCAAATCTGCGTAAAATCGATAGATATTTATTGGTATTTTGGTCGTAAATGAGTCGCTTTTGAAGGCCTATAACCAAAGAGATTCAATAGAACAAGATTTTCTGTAAGAACCACCCTCTTAAAGGAGAACGGTAGTGTGATGTAAGAGTAAGTAAAAGGCGCTGACCCAAGGTGCGGGAACACCAGGGGCCAGCTAACCAAGTTGATAACTAGACTATCAAAATGGCTATATGGATCATACGCTAGAAACCCGCTCGTCTTCAATAAAGTGGAGTACATCCAGCGGCTTGGAGAGACTTTCCAAGCTCTGGGAGCGTTGCGTCCGCCTTTTCTTCTTCTATGCCTATCGTTCTCGCGCTCCCCCTGCATTCTTCAACAGATTAGTTTCTCAGCCGTCCATCAATAAAAGTCTTGAATATCAGAGAATAGAATTATGTTGATCTTAAAGCGCAGAACTGGTGAAAACCTAAGGATCGGAGCTAATGTCTCAATCACAGTATTGGAAGTTAAGGGAAATCAGGTAAAGATAGGAATACAAGCTCCCAGATCACTTCCAGTTCACCGTGAAGAAATTTACATACGTGTCCAGAAGGGAAGGGTGCAGGGGAATAGAAACTGTTGAGAGCTTGGTCCTAATTGTGGAGCATCCAAAGCATCGGCATCAAAACCTTAGCAGAACCGCGGTCTTGGTGCCAGGTGCCGTTGCTAGTTACGTCTATTCACCTGATGGTACCACTTGATAAATACCGGCCTCATCTAGTAAAACGCCATTGGACATCATATAAGCAAAAACTAACACAGATAAGATAACTAAAGCTAAATGAATCTTCATTGCTGAATTGGCGTACTTAGAAAAATAACCTAGGCCATTCTTTTGGCCTGAAGTGGCTGCAATGGCGAATGGTAAAAATACAACTATTGCTAGTCCAGCTAAGAAGAAGTATGAAAGATATTCCTCATAATAATAAGGAAACCATGACTCATAGAAAGCCGTAAAAGTAAGGTAATATGCAGCAAGTGCAAGTAGGAGTGTAATGGTAAAAATCAATAGTTTCTTCAAATCAAATACCAAGACTTTCAATAGAGCGTAGGCTCTTGTAGTTAACAAGTTTTACAGTGAAGGGTTCTTCCTCAGAAGAATAATAACAAAAGAAGGGTACTAAAGCTCACCTCATCAATGAGCTTGTTGCAAACTCTCTTCATTATCTATCACGGAGATTGTTCTCTCTATGAATCTTTTGTAAGCCTTTTCAGGTATAAATGTGGCTCTATCGCTCATGTTGAATTTCTGCAAAATACTCTTTAATTGTGTATCCACAATTATTTTCTTTAGATCCGATTCTATATGATAAAGTTCTCGAACACTATTTATTTATGCAAAAGTATTTTCTCTAAATTCAATTAGAGATGATTTATTGGCAGTAACACCATGCCCGGGTATGATCAAGCTTTGATCATTACCCATATTTAAAATAGTATCAACTGCGTTGCTGAAGTCTTTAATTCCACCCGCATAAAATATGGGGTGCCAGCTAGTATCGAAAATATCATCAACAAATATTGCGTTACTCTGCTTATGATAAAATATATTGTCAATCGATGAATGAGATTCAACTCTAATGTGAGTAAACCCTTCTAGGGGGATGTCATCCTCTATTAGGTTTCCACCTTTATTTTCAAAATACTTATTTCCTCCAGTGTGATCAGAGTGTGCATGTGTATTAAAGATAAAAATAACAGGTTTATTGTAGATTGACTGAATTACTTGGTCTAATTCACTCAGGTGATTATCTCCCGGCATTGGGTCGATTAATATCAAGCCATTTTCTACGGCTAGTAAACCGATATTAGTACCATATTTTTTTAGACTTAAGATATATAGTTGTTTAGATGTTTACGTCTCAACTATACTTGAGGAGGCAGTAGAACTGGTGAGTATAACTATGATTGAAAATAAAACTTTAAAGTATTTCAATGCCATTCTTTTTACATTTTGATCAAAATTTTCTGATGTATTAAATATCGTTATAAATAACAATCAACATGTCGAGAACATTGATTCCAAAATTTTACTTACCTTACGTAATTTAGCTATACCTCTGTATTAGGGCTAAACCTAACTATAAAGGGTGTCTACTAAACGTGGGTAAGTCTTACACCTGACGCCGTTATATGTGAGAAATTTTTGTTATTCTAACGTAAGCGTAAAGCACAAATTAGAGCGCCGGAAAGTTTGTTCAACCCAACAACGTTGGGCGTGTATGATAGCTTTGTTACAAGGCACTACAGTGATCTACGTAAATTCGAAATAAATTGAGATGTGGCTGCAGCTAGAAATGCCCAGAAGCATAAGAATAGCTTGCCGCTCCCTCCGTCTAAATAAGTTGAGAATACTACGTGCGGGGAATGATTAGTTTTTACAGCGATAAAGAGCATGATTGATCCAAAAACCAATGTACTACCAAGGTAAATCCAAAAAGCCATTACTGGCTCACTACTATCTTTGTGGTCCTGAATTAGCCACATAATAGTTCCTGCAAATATAGCCGCCCAAATCAATTGTATATTCCTTGCTAATGCATGTAATGCCCTAATAACGGACCTCAACTCAGACATGGTGTGCCGAAGTGGGTGAGCCTGCTTGTTAGCGGGCGTTGATTAATTTGTTATGCAATTTGTTCACGAGTTATAGTTTCTAGAGAATTACTGGAACAATTGTAATGTATGGCAATGGCTTCAGTCGTTCTTCCATAGCAAGTTTAACAATTTCATTGCGAGAACTAGCCGTCCATATTGTAACAATGCCGGTTTCTACTAACACCTTAATGCAATATGTTTCACCTTTTTGTACTTCGAGAGTGAATGAAAAATATGTCACTAAAAGTTGAGGTGTTTTAGGGAGTGTGCTATCAGACAAAAATACCACTTTTGTAACTATATTTCTTGTTTCTGAGGGTATTCTATAAGCAGCTTAAATGGATTTTATCCATACTACAGGTTTAAGTTCGACGCCATTTGATAGCGAGAAAACGAGTGACAACAATTGGCCTTCATGTCTCGAATGCCCACTCTGAAGACTTGCAAAGTCATCACATTCAACTTCAAACTGTGTATTAGCACAACCGTAATTCAATAAAATGCAACACAGTATAATGTTAGATTTAATAATCGTGATTTCATATTGTAGGTCACCTGATTGGATGGTATTTAGGTCATGTGCAGGCGACGAAAAGCGGCGACTGCTACATGCACCTTCTTGTTAACTGAATTACTTCCCCAAATAAGAAACAATATCTGGATGTTTTAATGCTTCTATCACTGCAATTGCGATAGTTCCATCAAGGGAGCCTTCCATGGTATTAAAAATTGGGGAACCTTGGCTGCCTTCAATCTTCACAAGGCTTCCATCTCCTGTTTCGATTTCAACAGATATACTGCATTTTCTTACGTACGATCCAAACCCAACAGTGCAGTTAATTTTATTAACCTTAGATATCAGTTTTTTGTTATTTCCATCTTCCTTATTTGGATCTCTTAAGGATATTTCTTTTTGAAGCAAGGTATTAAATCCATCAGTGATGTCTTTATTAGTATATTCCCACTTGTGGCCTGAAGCCTTTACATATTTTTCTTTAGTGTCATTTTGACTATTCACAAGATTGACGTTTCCTTTCACATCCAATTCAGGAATTCTGCTCTCTTCAATATTGTATACACTCGGAGTATATGTATGGCTACACCCTGCAAGAAAACTCAAAGCCGCTGCTACTAAAAAATAAGTTCTATAATTTTTCATATCTACCTTACTCCTAAATTTTTGGTAGTAAACGAATTATTCGATATGGTTAACGCTTGAAGCACCAATGGCAAAACCAAAACGAAGCGACAGATTTGACGTTGGATACCTTTACCTGTTAACTAATCCCCGATTCGGTCTATCACTTCAACTCGCGCACCTTTTGGACAGTAAATTGTGAGAGTTTCTGAATGGGAGTTTATTGTTCCCCAGTCTCTATCAATCCGCCACTCTGGCATATCATCTGAATCTTCACTTGAAGGGCCTACTGCAAATGACCAGTGGCCTGAGTAGAACGCATGCACAAAGATACCTTGGATTTCGCCTGGGACAGTTATTTCAAGAGTACAAACATAACCAACTTCCCATAGTTTAGGCTGAGAAGTTATGTTGAACTCATTTTGACTGCAATCTATTCCTTTGCAGCAAACCATTCGATCACTTGCCCCCCAAAATACAGCCTTTTTGCCATTAGATTTAGTATCAATAGATTCTTTCTTTTTGAAAAACATTCCAGATTCTATAATACAGTTAACGACTACAATAGGGGTGGCAGCGTAGATTGTCCCGCGAAGGGTCAAAGGCTCGTAGCAACCTGCTTGTACTTGCTATAAGGAAGCCCTGTAGCTGATAAGAACATCATCTGCATTTGGACGAACACTTAATTCGCCATTGACATCTACTACAGGTAAGTTGTACCGTCTAATACTAATTCCAGCTTGCTCCATGCGTATGTGAAGCGTATCGGCGACCTCTTTGTCATCGACGATGTAGTAGTGGTAATTTACGCCGGCAGATTTCATATCCTTAAGCATCTTTTGGGTCCAACCACATCGATCGCGCCCATATATTGCGACATAAGAGCCATCTTCAATTGGTTCAACTGATTCCTTTTTAACTTGCTCCCACCCTTTATAAAGCGCAAACCCGATTGCCAAGATAATTATTAAATTTTTCAACTTGCGATCTCCTTATAACGCAGCGCTCGGCCGCGGCTAACCTTGTGTGCTTACGATGCCCTGTAACTTACTCACAAAATCCTTTTCTTCATATCTTCGGACTTCGCCAGAAGCTCCGCATGACCCTATATGGTAATCCTCACCTTTAAAGAAAATTACATATGCTTTACCAGTGGTCATAGGAATGCCGCAATCTCCACCACCAAATCCTGTGCGTACTGTCTCGATTTTATTTGGAGTACCCTTAATTATGGTCTCAACTTTGAAAGTACCTTCTATATAGGGCCACTCTTTCTCCGACTCAGGGATTATGACCTTTGAGGACATAAGTACACCCAAGTAAATATTATTTGCATTCTCAACATGCTTTTCTATAGGTTGATGTAAACAGCTACAAGCGAACGCAGAAAATGGAAGTGCCGAAAGTATAAAAGCTAAAATTTTTATCATCGAAATGTTCCCATCGTGTACCAGGTCTTGCCCACAAAAAGTAGACACTCTAACTATGTATATTTACACTCATACTCTGCCGGACTTACATAGCCCAATGCAGAGTACCTACGAACCCTATTGTAGAAAATTTCAATGTATTCAAACACCTCAGATTTTGCTCGCTCTTCGCTTTCGAATGTTCCGGCATAGACCAGCTCGCCTTTAGCCTGCTAAAGAGTGACTTCATTGCGGCATTATCCCAACAGTTAGTCTCACGAATCATACTCGGCTTGTACTTGCTTTCGGACAGGAGATCCTGGTATTTCCGCGAACGATATTATACACCCTCTGTCAGAGTGAGCTATTATTTCAGACTCTATTTTTTCGTCGCTCTACAGCCATTTTGAATACTCGACGTGTCAATTCATTGGTCATCTGCGAGTCGAATGCCCAACCTACAATACGTCGAGAGTACAGGTCGTTTACTACCGCGAGGTAGAACCACCGCTACAAAATCCAGATATACGTAATTTCACTGGTCGAGCGGCAATTTGGTCGATCCACATCGAAGCAACGCTTAAGTAGGTTGGCGGAGATATTGATGCTCCCCTCTACAGGCTAACTATATGGAAAGCTCTTGCCATTTCTCGCTCTAATATGTTCCTGTTGCATAAGCTTAGCGACGTAGTTCCGTGAGCATGGCTCACCTAACTCTTGTGTCACAGAAGCCGTTGTTGCTCCAGGTTTTTCCGCTCTTTTAACTGCTTCTCTACGGAACTCCTCCGTATACGCCTGAGTTCTTTTCTTACCCATGTTACACCTCCGTGTTAGGTCTAAACCTAACTATACAGGGTGTCTACTAAACGTGGGTAAGTCTTCTACCTAACGCCCGGAACATCGGGACATTTTGCTGACGGCTTCTTTACCGCTCAGCGCTAAAAAGATGACAGGAGAATTTATCTGATGGAGCCGTTGGCTATTCGATTTATATTTAATCAAAGTAGCCACTTGCCCCAATTGCCACTGATTCAAAATACTTGCCGTCTTCATCGTGCTCGCTTTCTGGCAATGTTCCTCGCCATAAGCTTAGCTGCAGCTTTTTGAATACGTAGCTATAACCGAGCTCGGGATCATTATTATCGTAGCTATCAAATTTGCACACATGCTTGAGGGCTTGGATCGCTGTGACATTGTGAAGGTTTATGCCGTTATACGAGGCTTCAAACAATTCTGATTTTGCCAACTCGATGAACTCGACATGATTTGATTTATCGAAATAAACCATAAAATCTGACAGGTAAGTTATCCGTTCATTATTTTCGAATTCAAGTTTACCAACTAAATCTATTAATTCAGCTTTAGACATTCCAAGTTTAATTGGGCCAATACCCACATTAGGTTCAATTTCGAAATATTTCATAATTTTCGTGCACAATGATGCGCCCAGCTCTGGATGTGATCTTGCCCCGATAAAACGGACACACTAATTTTCATACTGCTATTCGCTCATATTCCATTGGTTATTGATAGCCTACAGCTGAATGCAGCCGCTTACGGTTGTAAAAATCATTAATATATCGAGCCAAAGCATATTTTAGATGGCTCATTGTCTGAAATCTAGTTTCTCTAATCAGTTCAGCTTTTAAGCTATGGAAGAACGACTCCATATGAGCATTGTCCGTACATTTACCCGCTCTACTCAAGCTATGCTGGATTCCATATTTTCTCAACTCTTTTTGATACTCGGACCCTCTGTACTCTACACCTCTATCCGTGTGTAATATTAATCCCGGTTGTGATCCTCTTTTCCTTACAGCATTCATCAGGGTTCTTCGGGTTAATTCTGTTGTTCTCTTTGTATCTAAACTCCAACCGATTACTCGGCGAGAGTACAAATCCATCACCACTGACAAGTACTGCCATTGATCCTTAACCTTAAGGTAGGTTACGTCAGCGACCCAAACTTGATTCTTGCTTTTAGGCACAGCTCCATCAGGTCTGAGATTCTCCCCAGAGGCTAGGAAACGCTTTATACCTGGTGCCCTACGTGTCACTCTCGTAACTCTGGCTACAACTCCTAATTCCTGCATCAGCCGGGCTACGCGCTTACGGCTAACTTCATATCCCTTGGTCAGCAGGGCTTTCCAAATTCTTGGGCTACCATATCGCCCTGCAGAGTCCTCTGAAATCTTTTGAATCTGAACCTTTAGATGATCATCTTGGTGTTTTCGATGCGATCGCGGCCTCTTCAACCAGCCATAATAGCCACTACGTGATACTCCTAGCCACTGACAAGTTCTTTTGATACCTAGTTCTGATCCGAACCTCTGGATGAATCGATATCTTGCTGATGTTCCTCCGCAAGAAACCGTTGCCACTTTTTTAGCAAATCAAGCTCCTGCTTCAATTTACGATTCTCCGCCTCTAAACGCTTTACCCTAGAAAGTTCCTTTTCTGTTTTAGAGACTACACCAGTAAGCTTTCTTAGTTTATTTGCCACAATCTTCCCTTCCTGAAACTCTTTTCGCCATCGTGACAGCATGAAAGGGTAAATGTCGAGAGTTTCGGCCACTTCTTTAACTTGAATACCCTCTATCAAGCTAAGCATTACCGCTTTCACTTTGAATTCGTTTGAATACTGCCAAGTCTTTCTAGGTTTTTTGTATTTCGGCATAAGACACCTCGTCTGTTTAACTTTGGTGTCCGTTAAAACGGGGCAAGATCAACTTTTGGTTGCAGCGCCTTGTTATGGCTTAGTCCCACCAAAAATACCATGAGTTATGATTAATGATTTAAGCACCTAAATTTGAAATGGTTTCTAAATTTTGATCAACGATATCGTAACAATATAAATACTGTTCCCACGCAAGTTGCATTGCTCCTTCTTTAGTTTTATGAGGATTAGTAATGTGAGCTTCAATAACGTCATTACTTAGCTCAACAATCTGAGTTCCAT
This sequence comes from Microbulbifer maximicatervae (SeqCode), assembly GCF_052467615.1. Classification (NCBI taxonomy): domain Bacteria; kingdom Pseudomonadati; phylum Pseudomonadota; class Gammaproteobacteria; order Cellvibrionales; family Microbulbiferaceae; genus Microbulbifer; species Microbulbifer maximicatervae (SeqCode). The sequence continues at coordinate 4,175,962 of NZ_CP174319.1, read as the reverse complement.
ATTTCTCTTGCCAATATTTCCAAATAGCGCAGTGTAACTCTGCTTCTGGGCATTCATTCCATCCACCATACTTGAAATGAGATGGAATGTTCCAAGATTGGTCAGCTTCAATGCCTGCACCACCAAATCTTTGTGTGGTTTCCCAGACAACATATCAAAAGGTAGTGTAAACCCTTGCTTCGCTTCTAGTTCTCCAAGCCATTCACCTAATGACTCGTTCAAATCCATTTCAAAATCTTCTTCGAGTTCTTTTTTACGTTCACTAAACCAGGCTTGGATATCGATTTTTTCAGGGCCGGAAATTATTTCATCAACACTTGGATTTTAACCTTCCATCCCTTATTCAATATATTGTTTATCTTCTTCCGAGCCACACACGACAATGCGATTATTACCTTGCAGAGAATCAATTGCATCCTTAAAGGCTGTTTGTTGTTCTAATTTTATAAACTCCATTCCTTATCCTTCTATCTATATAGAGCGATCTCTCAAAAGGCTATAACTCCGCAATTGCTGGCGAGCGTTGCAACGCAGCGTGAATCCCTGCTGGCCTAGCCAGCAGCTTGGGTAGATAGCTTTGTTAGGAACAGACCTGCCTTTGGTTACCATTAAAGTAATTGAATATTTTTTGCCCAGCAAACTGTACGCCTAAAAATATAAACAATAGATCTAACAAGAACGTAAATATCAAGGTGAAATATAAAACACTACTATCTAGTCCGGTGGTTGATTCAAATGAAACATAATACCAGAGTGCCCAAAAGTCACATATTAGAGCCCAAACGGTCAAATATATTACCAGGCGTACTTTTTCATTCGTAAAAAAGTACCTGTGATAGAACTTGGACATATACAGACTGATCGGAGTAATTGATAGATAGATAATCAAAATCAACCCCGCGATACCTAAACGTGTATCAGGAAAGAAATATGCCATTACCCCACCAATGGAAAACCAAATAAATGGGAGCAATAGCGAACATAAAAATAATTTTGGGTTTCCCTTTATTTTAGACATTTGATTTCTCCTATTTGATGCTTAACGTCTTGCGAAGGGGCGAAGGGGCGAAGGGGCGAAGGGTGCAGACACTTTGTCTCGCCTGCGCAATTTGTTAAGTGATTTTTACGGTATGGCACAAACATTGGTGGCTTCCAGCTTTATTTTTGTATGGTCATCGGGCAGCGAAACTAGTTTAAATACTTTGCCTTTGAAATAGCTTACGAGGCGTTGCGACCTGGCTAAAAGTGCCTCGCCTTCTTCCCTGTTTGCCGCAATACCACTTTGAAAATAGTCGCCTCCAGCGTCACCGCTACCAAGATCAACGTACTCGCCACCTTTCAACTCAAATAAGTAGTAGGTGCTTGAGCCCGTCTTTTGGGGATACATAATACCCAGAATAGAGTCTTCGTACTTGCAATACGAAATGAACGCTTCGACGGCACTAGCTTGTGGCGGAAAAATTAGGAGCAGAACTATCAGATATCTCATATTCACTTAATGTCCGTAGCATGGGTGAGGAGCATAGCGACGAGTCCAGCTCGCAGGTCATTCATGGTTACGTTTGTTAAGTACTTTGTACATATTCACTGAATGATTTCCACTTTACAGCAGGCTCCATATCTCCTTCATTGTAATACCACACCTCTGGATTTTCGTTGCCATCGCATACGAAGTACATGAATTGATAGCCTTGATGCATTAGAAACACGAAGCTGTTTTCAGGTAGTTTAAAATTAGAATTATCTTCTTCCAATAACTCCCGAGCCCATTCTTGTAATTCAGCTAATCTAGGAAAATCTACGTCAGTTCCGACAAGGCTTTTAACCTTATGGCCTCCTTGGTTGTACCACTCATTGTACTTCCTTGGCAGAGCAATACTGTACTTCTTTTCCAGATTCTTGAGAGTATTCATACCTAATACGCTTAACGCCCGCAATAACCGGTCGGAGGCGCGCTAGCGCCGGAGGTCCGGCGGAAGCCACGAAGTGGCTGATGCGAAGTTAATTACCTTGTTATGTTTCTGGGCCTCGCCACTTAAGACGATGCCTTTGATTTTGCGGCACAGCATCAAATAGCTCATTTATTAGCCCAACTATAATCCTACATTCTGGTTTTCCAGTCGCGTACTGGCAGTATGACCGTGCGTGTATGTTTAGAAAATAGAAATCATGATCAACAAAGTCAGTTTCTAAAATAGAAATTACAAGATCATGGGTTAACTGACACAATTCATATGCGCTTTCTTTGCTTCGACCAACGGGTAGCTTCCGAGAAAGCTCATTTCTTGCTCTTGGGATGGTGTGCCGTAATAGCGCCACATATATTTCTTGTTTAACACTCATGCTCTATGGGTACTTCGAAACATAACGCCTCAATAACGGACAGTCAAACCGTAGGTTTGGTGTCCAGCCGAAGGCGATCGTTGATTGATTTGTTAGGCATTCGACGCAATACGATATGAAATTATTGATAAAGCCAAAATACCTATAATACAGAACAAATGAACTACTGGAACAAAACGCTCAAAAACATATGGATCTGTAAGGTAATAATTGTAGTTTTGACCACAGAGGTGATTACCTAAGATTGATTTGCCAATAAATATTGGTAGCCAAATAAAGCAAACAAAACAAGCAGCTATGGGTGGAAAACAAGCAATAATTTTCCAGAGTTAACTTTACGAGAAGGCCATAGAAGGCCCGCTACTAATAGAAATAGTGAAATTGCTACAATCAATGATGCCAAAAAACCGCCATCATCACCCATGGTGCATGTTCCAGCTACTGCTCCAAGCCATGTTATAAATGCATAAATATATGTAAAAGCTACTCCGCTAAGTCTTCTTATCATAATATCCAATTTATTACCTACCGCCAAGCTCACCTGCGGAGGCGTGAGAGCGTCGGAGTCGGGTGCAGCTTCTTGTTAACCCTTTTTATTTAAAACATGTTTTTGAATTTGGTCAGCAATGTTTGCGTAAACTAACTTTAGCTTATTTGGGTCCAGTGTTGATTGAAACTCAATAACCAGGCCCTCGAATCCATTTTGCGTTGTGCTAATAACGAGTTCCATTGACGTGTTTTCTTGGAACTGATGTAAGTCTATGCCGGCTTTTGCAAGTTCTGAGCTTAATTGTGCCTCGTTGAGAGAGAAGCTCCCCAATTTTTCTTGTAACTCCCGAGCACTAGAAACTGACAACTCGTTTGCAGGAATCGTGTAATCAAATCCTCGTGTTACAGCTGGCTCTATGATGCCGCTCTTTACAGCGGCATAGATAAGTAAGATGATGAGTACAGTGCCATTAGCGAATTTAGAAAGCTTTGACTTTCCAAGTGTGATGAATGGTTTTCTTTCTTGAGCCATTACTTTCCTCGTTGGACGTCCCGCTGAGGCCCAAAGGACCGGAGCATTCTGCTTGCGTTTGTTATGCTGATTCTCGCAAAGTTGCGCAGTCGTCAGCTGTAACCAGGTGCTCTACCAGTATATTTCCATTCGGAAGCCTATACCTATAAGCGACTGAAAATCCTCCGCTAAATATATCATTGCTTTCTTCTATAGCGCAAAACTCTTCAACCGTTTCTGACTTAGGGATTGCACTATATATTTCATTTAATTCCAGATCTTCCGGATCCAGCATTTCAAATATATACACAATTTTCTGATCTTCTCGATAGACTCCAATCATAGAAACTTCATCATTGAGATTTTTTGGAAAGCTTTTGTTTACTTCCGCAAACTCCGCATCCATATCTTCTAGAGAGCTATTGTATCGATATCCGAGAAAGACCAATCCCGCAATAACTAGGATTGTTACCAACCAATAAAGCATGAATATATGGAAAGTGCCTAGGTATTTTTTCTTAGAATTCACGAACTACCCCAAAATATGAATAACGCCCACATAAAAGGCCGGCTGAAGCGCAGCGTAAGGAGGTCCAGCGGAACACTGTGGAGCGATTTTTGATCCGTTGGTTATGTATTTTACTTAATGAGCCAAGGTTCCTGTTGCCTTAGTTCCATCCCAGTCGAATGTTGTGAAATTTTTAATATTTTTATCGAAGAGCAAATGCATTCTATCGGTATACCCTTCCAGGACGATTTCATTAGCACCAACTACTACCCAACGCACGTCTTTCCAGCTTTTTAGTTTAGAAATCGATCCATCCTCTTCAAGGACAAATTTATAGTTACGCCCTCTCCAGGTATAATTCCACTCACTATTGCTAAGCCTACTTGCAAGCGTAACAGCCTTCGCTACAGCTTGCGGATCATACCTTTCCAATGGATCGGCATTACTGAAAAATGAAAAGAAAAGGGACATCAAAAATAGACAAACTCGCATATATCTCCCTTACTATGTTGATGCATAATGCTTCAATAATGGGCAACCTTGTGGCGAAGCCACGCTTAAGCTTGTCCAGCCGAAGGCGACATTGATTGATTTGTTATGGGGCATTTTTCACCGTGTTCATCATATGGATATTTACCAAGCTGACCGCAGCGATTACCCCAACAATTAATTATAAATTCTATGCATCGGCCACCACCTTTATAAAGAAAAGTATAATCTGGTTTAGGTGATGTTTTCGAATTATAAGACTGCAGTTGTTCTACAGGCATCTCATTTTTGACAAGGTACTCCTCAACAATTTTCCTAGCCTGATCTTCAATATCTGATGATTGAGCTAAAGCTAAACTGGGCATACTTACCACAAACAAAATGGCAACGATTGCGTACTTAAATTTCATACCAACACCTAGCTCAGGCTCCATAACGCCGCTAGCAAGGGCAGCCGAAGTAACACGTAGGTTATCCAGCCCAGCCCAGGAGGGGTTGGGCGAGCTTGACTAGCCTGGTTATGGCTGGCGCGCACTGAACCACCTACTTGCTCTCTACCAGCCAAGTTTGGCTGGCCACTGCCCGATAAATTTAAAGGGAAAAATACCATACTTTCCCAACCGGTCAACTATCTGATTGGCACTCCATGATGGCGTAGCTGACTTGCAGGGCTTGCTGACTTAAAACGATGGCACTGGAACGAAACTGCAGTACCAAATTGCAGGAAAACTCTCAGAAAAAGTGCTCAGATAGAGATTGATGCTTGCAGCAGCTACAGAACATCTAAAAATCGGCCGCCACAATAAGGCCCACAGCAGGGGCGACCGAAGCGAAGCGTAGGGCGTCCCGCGCAGGCCCTACGGGCCAGAGCATTCTGTCTGTGCTTGTATGGTTGTTCTTGATCGATTCTGATGTTGAAAATCCTTTTCGCTAACGGGTAAATTGAGACCCACCTTGTCGGTATCGATACCAGCAGTAAACAACTCGATATTTATGTGAGACCTACTGGCCAATTCTTTAGCGTTGCCAATGATAAAAATGGCATTAAGGATGCCATTAAACAATTACAACCTCTTAAACCTCAAAGAGTATTAATAGAGTCTACAGGAAGACTCGAATTAGAGTTTGTTTGCGCCGCTGACAAAGCAGGATTACCTGTTGTTGTTTGCAACCCTTCACAGATAAGAAGCTTCGCTAAATCCGCAGGGCGCCTCGCCAAAACTGACAAGCTAGATGCAATAGATATTGCACATTTTGGTGAGGCCATGAAGCCAAGGCTGTCGGTGCTAAAGCCAGAAAAGCTTAGGGAGATCAGTGACTTACTGGCGGTAAGAAGTCAGTGTTTTGAGATGAGTACAATGCAAAAGAATCGGCTTCAGAGAATGCCGAAATCAGTACACAAACCCATACGGACCATTCTAAACACCATCAAGAAAGAGCTACAAGGTATCGACAAGCAACTGGATAAACTGGTTAACAGTGTGTCTGAGTGGCGGGGCTTATTGTTGAGTGCTAAAGGGGTCGGAAATGTATTGGCTTATACGTTGATGAGTGAACTTCCTGAGCTAGGAAAATTGAACCGTAAAGAAATCGCTGCATTTGTCGGTATCGCCCCAATGAACCGTGATAGCGGCAGCTTCCAGGGAAAGAGATATATTCGGAGTGGAAGGCATCGTGTACGAACGGTTTTGTTTGTTTCCATCATGTCGGCCATACAGCATCATCCCAAACTAAAGCCGATGTACAAGCGATTAGTCGACGCTGGCAAACCTAAAAAGGTCGCTCTGATTGCCTGCATGAGAAAGCAGATTACGATCCTTAATACGATGGTAAAAAATAACACCTACTGGGATGAAAGTATGGCTTAATAACTTGACGAACAACCATAGTCACTTGTTATAAATCATTTTTTAGCACCCAAGTTGCCGACAATTTACTGAACTCTGCTTTTTGGGTATCAGTAAGCTCTTCCTCAATTTTTGACTTTAAGTCAGTAAATTGAGTTTGCCGAAACCAGCGACCGCCAGACCAGTCACAGCAGAAAAAGACTTGTGGTTCACCATTTGATTTTGCAATTACATTGTTGATGATAAGCAAGGCAAGTACGAGATTTTTATCGCTGCCTTCACCGTTATAGTAGAGATCAGCCAGCCGGTATTGAGCGATAAGCGCATCATTCTTTTGCCCAAAGTAACCGTACTCACCAGTTGCATCAACGAGATAGCCTTCAGCCCACTTGCTTTCCTCGAGTTGACGCGCGGCTAGTTTGTACCACTTTATCGCTTCAGGAATATCAACTTCGATGCCGTATCCAGAATTGTAGTAAATACCCAAACGCAATTGAGCCCAAGGGTAGCCTTGCTCGGCTAACGGTCTAGCCACCTCAATTGCCCTGGAGTAATTGCCTTGCTCCCAATTAGTATCGGTTGTTCTTTCACCGGGATTTGGGTTCATTCCTGCGCAAGCAGTGAGAAGAAGTGTTAGTAATACAATGCTTAGTTTCATGCCACTCCTTATGATTTATAAAGCCTTGCTAAGGGGCAGCCGAAACGCAGTGTAGGCTGTCCCGCGGAGGCCGCGCTTTTTTGCGGCCGGAGTGTACTTGAGCAACTTATTATAAGGCATTACTCGAAGCACCTTTTTATTAAGTAATCACATACCCACGCCAGACCAAAAAAGATACCTGATATGGCAAGCAGACCAAAGCTTGCACCAGCTAACTGAAGAGTGAACTCATTGTCAGTAGATGCAAGCTCAGTAATTAGTATTTCGATTATACCAACACTGAAAATACTGAATGCAACGAGACCGATGAGCATAGAAAAGAACACTAGAGGCTTTTGTAGCTTCTTAAACTGTATTTCTAACAGTCTTGCTTCTATTAATCCCATAGTTGAATCTTGTATGCCCTATAATGCTGGCCACAGCCGCCAGAGGTCTGATGCTGGCCCTGGTTAAGCGTACTGTACACTTCAATCCGCTCCAATGGCCTTTTTAAAAATTAGCTTGCCTTCTTTAAAGTGTATTTCACAAGCAAGCCTGAAAAATGGTGCATCATGGTTAAAGACCATTAGCCTATCACTCTCATCCATATCTATAAAAGGCGTATTAAGTGCTCTTTCATGAGCCATTTTCACAGCATTATCAAAAGCCATACCCGTTGTGAGTGAATCACAATAGCTGTTTATTGGGTACATTTTCCATATCGCAAAACCTATAGTTGCGGCGGCCAGTATTGAGAATACTAAAATGAGTTTTCCAAAACCAACTAAGATTTGCTTTATTACATTCACAGACTACCTCTAACGCTAAGCTAACGGGCAGTGACGTAGCGGCATAATCGCGAAGCGCCGCTGCGTTACTGTCCCAGTGTGGCACGCAGTGACACACGTATTAAGCGCCTTGTTATACGCTACAGCTAAAATCATCCACTATACCCCACACTATTGCCGCCAAAAACATACACCATGTAATTAGGATTAAACGTCGTCTCATACCAAAATTTGATACATATCTTGCCTCTGGTATATGAGGCACATTCATAGGTAACTTTAAGAAGAAATTAATATTTAAATTTACTAAATAGGCAAGGCTAAGAAATAGAACAAATGGCCTACCTTTATCTGCGGGGCAGGAATAATGACTCGCTGCCAAAATTGCAATGACTAAGTAGGATAGAAGTAAAATCCATTTAAGAGCTTTGTTGTTCATTTTTTCCGAAGCGTACCGTAGGCTGTCCCGCGAAGGCCGCGCACTTTGCGGCCGAAGTGTACTTCAGCAACTTGTTATAAGTTGTTGCCACCATCATGCCCTGTGGTTAATAGTGTGATATACACCATAAAAATGGCACTTGCTATCGCAATCAATGGGATACTCACTGTCGCAGCCATAAACCCAAAATACACAAATACTGGCGCAAATAAGAAGAGAGCTAATGCTGTTGAAATAATGCCGATTACAGACGATGCATAGCTTACAGTGAGAATCTGTACACCACACCCCTCGCAATGAAGAACGTCGCCATCAAAAATCAACTTCAACTTCGAAATCAATCGGAGTTTACTTACTGTATATTTAGGGCATGAGAGCATATTTGTTCTTGCGATTTATAACGCCCTAATCAGCCGCGCCGCCGTTTGGCGTCGGTTGAGTTTGCTTGTTAGGTGCTGATTTCTGAGGTTTCACAATTGAACCTGAGACAACCATGCCACAGTCAATTCTTTCTTGTGGTGTTGGCAGCTTATTACACTCCAATAGTTTCGGGTAAGCTACTTCGAAACTCTCTGGAACATGTAACCCTTGAAGTTGTCTGTGACAAGATTCAGCAGTAAAAGCTGAGTATGACCTCATCTCTAAATCTTTAAATGTATAAATTTCATCTGCTATCCGATACATATTTTGGGCTAAGTGTTTTTGTTTCGAAAAAGGCATCACAATTAAAATTGTGAGATCTGGAAGAGGCGCTAGCAATTGTTCTTTAGTCATACCTTTTTCTTTGTGCATAAGTGCTGAAGTGGCAATCTTGTAGAGTTGATTACATAATGGTTTTAAATCGTATTCACTTTTATTTTCCTCAGACCAAACAGCTTCACTGAATACCAGCAATAAAAGTGTTGCAATAAACTTCATAAGGCACCTAACGTTTTTGTAAATGGCGAGCGACGCAGGAGCGAGTCCAGCGGAACGCCAAAGATGTGTAGCGTTGTTTGACAATCTTGTTATTTTTTTGGACGCCAAACAAACTTCGTAAACTCATTACTTTTTTCACGGCAAATAAGTACTTTTGCAAAAACTTCCGGTTGTTCGCCGGGATCAACTGCCAACCCAATCGTTACTTGAGAGTAAAATGTGGGATCTGGAACGAAACCTATGATCGGCTCCCAAGAATCATCTGGAGCATTGTGTGCGACAAAGCCGCGAGAATCTGATTCCCGATTCCAAGTTTCAATATCTTGCTTCGATAGGTGATCACTGGCGATTTCATGAAACTTCTCATGAGCCAGATTAGATATCTTTGGGATGCCCCATCTATTTTTCTTGTCCATTATTCGTACTTACACATAACGCCGGTAGCAACGGCGGCTGAAGCGTAGCGTAAGACGTCCAGCCAGCGCGCTTTTTGCGCTGGCGATGTTGCCTACCCTTGGTACGCCCAGCATGGGCGTGAATTAATGGGGTGAAAGTCCCCTGTAGGAGGATCACCGTTTAATGGATTGCATTAAATGCTAACTACTAGCGAATGGCAACTGCAATACCGCGAGGTCTTGTGGGGAGGAAGCCGCTAGCAAAGCTACGAGCTGACGGACAGAAACATCATATAAGGCTTAGCCTGGAGGCGAGGTGGCCAAGGACACCGAAGCCATGTGATCTAACGGGTAGAGTAAATGATGCAGTTGTGTAGTGAAAGTTCACGTTCTTATCTGGGGAGATCTGTTTAACTCGTTGCTGTGAAGCTGTCAGCGTGGCCACTGACTAATAAATAGGCCCACTCCGCTAGCCATCATCGCGGGGATCGACAAAAGTGGTGGAACACATCAGCGCCTCGGTAAGTAATGATCAAGGTGATTAAACAGAAGTAAGCAGACGGCATAGTAGCCAAATGCCAAGATTAATACCTTGGACAGGGTGAAGGCCTGAACCTAAATCCATGAGTTAAAAGACAGGGCTAGCCTACCGACATGTTGCCAGCCGGATATAAAATTGACGTAGTGCACTGCCATGACACTTAACTCAAATGAAAATCTACTCGACGCTATCCTCAGCAAAGAAAACCTCAATGCTGCATGGAAGCACGTTCGCGCGAATAAAGGTGCCGCAGGCATTGATGGGATTACCGTTGATGATTTTGTGCAGCACTTCAAGGCAGTCGGCGATGAAATTATCGAAGCCATTCGGCAAGGTCATTACCAGCCGCTGCCTGTTAGACGCGTCTACATTCGCAAGTCAGACGGTGGTCAGCGAGGTCTAGGGATACCTACGATTTTTGATCGTGTTATTCAGCAAGCAATCGCGCAAATCATCAACCCTATTTTCGATGTGACTTTTTCAGAGTTTAGCTATGGCTTCCGGCCAAAGCGATCACAGCATCACGCGGTGAAAAAGCTACAAAAGTATATCGAGGGTGGCAAGCGAATAGCGGTGGATGTCGATCTATCCAAGTTCTTCGATCGAGTGAATCATGACTTTCTCATGAGCTTACTCGGCCAAAGAATTAACGATAAGCGTTTACTCAAACTGATCGCAAGCTACTTGCGCGTAGGCTGGGTAGAAGATGGATGTTGGCAAGCGTGTTATGAGGGGGTGCCGCAAGGTGGCCCTTTATCGCCGCTGCTGTCCAATATTGTACTCGATCTGCTCGACAAAGAGCTGGAAAAACGCCAACACCTTTTTGTCCGCTATGCGGATGATTTTGTGATTGTTGTTTCCTCTAAGCGTTCCGGCGAACGGGTTATGGCTAGCATCAAACGCTTTGTTGAGCGCAAGCTTAAACTCAAAGTTAACGATGCAAAAAGCCAAGTAGTCCCGGTTAGTCGTTGTAAGTTTCTGGGTTTTTCTTTCCGTGGAGCAAAGCTTGTCTGGCATGATAAGTCACTGCGCCAATTTAAATACTGCGTCCGCCAGATTACAGGGCGATCTCGTGGTATTTCGATGGAAAAGAAACTGAAAGAACTTACCGTATACCTCCGTGGTTGGATCAACTATTTTAGGATAGCGCAAGGCTATCAAAAATGTATCGATCTTGACTGCTGGATACGACGGCGATTAAGAATGAGCTATTGGAAGAATTGGCGCAGAGTGAGAACGAAAGTTCGAAATTTACTGCGTATGGGTGTGAGTGAGTCGCTGGCAGTTACCTGCGGCTCGTCCGGTAAAAGTTACTGGCGAAGCGCAAAAACTGAGGGTATTCATATTGCGCTCAATAATGAGTTCTTCGAAGAGATGGGTTTGATTTCATTACGAGATCGTTGGGTAGAGATTCATTACGGATAGGGAACCGCCCATTGCGGACCCGCACGATGGGTGGTGTGGGGGCCGGTAGCTAGAAACTACCGGCTACCCGATTTAGATTTGTGCTCTTCAATAAGATTAATAAACTTAGTAAATACTTCATCGTCGTAGCTATTTCGACCTTTTTCAAAAACACTAGTATTTTGTGATAGCAATACTTCCTTATTGGCATTTAATACCCAAAAGTGAGGTGCTCCTTTAGACTCTGGTAACTGAGAAAAAAATTCATCATTGTAATTTTTATCTCCCAGATATACCTTCATTAGAACAAAGCTATTTTTCAAGTCATTGTATATTTTTTTATTTGAGCTTAAGTAATCGTCAAGCACATGGCACCAACGACACCAATCTCCACCTGAAATAACCAAAATATATTTATTTTCCTTTTTTGCTTGTATTGCAGACTCATCTATCTGTTGGAAGGGATCTGCTAGTGGATCATACCCAATATCTTTCGCTATGCATGAGCATGAAAATAATAAAAAACAAAAAAACGCTAACTTCTTCATAAATCACTCTAATTAATCTAACGTTTAAAGCACCTGCGACAAAACCAAAGCGAAGCGGCGGTTTTGACGTCGGGTGCCTTTACTTGGTACGCCCAGCATGGGCGTGAACTAATGGGGTGAAAGTCCCCTGTAGGAAGATCACCGTTTAATGGACTTCATTAAATGCTAACTACTAGCGAATGGCAACTGCAATACCGTGAGGTCTTGTGGGGAGGAAGCCGCTAGCAAAGCTACGAGCTGACGAACAGAAACATAATATAAGGCTTAGCCTGGAGGCGAGGTAGCCAAGGATACCAAAGCCATGTGATCTAACGGGTAGAGTAAATGATGCAGTTGTGTAGTGAAAGTTCACGTTCTTATCTGGGGAGATCAGTTTAACTTGCTACTGTGAAGCTGTCAGCGTGGCCGCTGACTCATAAGTAGGCCCAGCCCGCTAGCCACCATCGCGGGGATAGAAAAAAAATGGTGGAACACAGCAGCGCTCCGCTCAGTAATGAGTAGGGTGATTAAACAGAAGTCAGCAGACGGCATAGTAGCCAAATGCCAAGATTAATACCTTGGACAGGGTGTGGGCGTGAACTAATGGGGTGAAAGTCCCCTGTAGGGAGATCACCATTTAATGGGTTCCATTAAATGCTAACTACTAGCGAATGGCAACTGCAATACCGTGAGGTCTGGTGGGGAGGAAGCCGCTAGCAAAATTACGAGCTGACGGACAGAAACATCATATAAGGCTTAGCCTGGAGGCGAGGCGGCCAAGGACACCGAAGCCATGTGATCTAACGGGTAGAGTAAATGATGCAGTTGTGTAGTGAAAGTTCACGTTCTTATCTGGGGAGATCTGTTTAACTTGCTACTGTGAAGCTCTCAGCATGGCCGCTGACTCATAAATAGGCCCAGCCCGCTAGCCACCATCGCAGGGATCGACAAAACGGTGGGAAATAGCAGCGCCTCGGTCAGTAATGGCCAAGGTGATTAAACAGAAGTCAGCAGACGGCATAGTAGCCAAATGCCAAGATTATTACCTTGGACAGGGTGAAGGCCTGAACCTAAATCCACGAGTTGAAGGACAGGTCTAGCCTACTGATATGTTTCCAGTCGGTTAAAGTTGATGTAGCGCACTGCCATGACACTCCACTCAAATGAAGATCTGCTCGACACTATCGTTGGGTAGAGATTCATTACGGATAGGAACCGCCCATTGCGGACCCGCATGATGGGTGGTGTGGGGGCCGGTAGCTAAAAACTACCGGCTACCCAGTTTATGCATTTATGGTAACTTTTTCAATGCGAAGTGACTATTGCTTGGATATTTAGAAAATAGAGTTTCAAGCCTGGTGGTTCGTTAAACACATTTTTATGAGAAATGTACACCGATTCTATTTTTTCCTTTATTAGAAATATCTACTCCATTTATGCGAATTTCACAATTACATTTATAAAAAGATTCCAAACACATTTTTATAGCTGAATTATGAACTTCATGAATATATTCTTGTAGTAATTTTCTACCATCCCTGTCAAGGAATTCCAGCTTTTCTATTAACTTATCACGTATTCTATTTGCTAAATATTGATCAGTTTCTAGCTCATGAATCGGGGTGCTATCAAATAGTATAGGTGGGCCTTGTTTTTTTATAATTTCAACTAGCTTTTCGTAATAGTGTTCTTCGGGATTTTTTGGAATAGATTCGAGGTTAATATTATGCTTACGAATATTTTCAAATGTTTCTTCTAGACTGTTGGCCCCCTCATCTAGAATTTTATTGTCAGTATTTTGATCTTCTCCAAAGCTATAGACCAAACTAAACTCCCCTCCAAAATAATTATAAAATTCTGGAGTAAAATCAGCACCTGAGTAATAGTAAGCCAGGATTCCTTTCTCTGCACCAAAGGATGATAAGAACCTTCCTAAATTATTGAGTTCTTCCTCTTCCGTCAGCTCAAAAGTTGCATTAATCGCTATTTTTACAAGATTTCCTTCGTTAACACACATCTCGAATTGACAATATTCAGGGTGGCCTTCTTCAAAAATTGATGGAATTGAAGAGTGTCGTCGTTTTTCAGGAGGTACATTTTTGTATAATTTTGATATGTTTTCGTAATCTACAATGTCACAGAGTTTTTGAGCTCTTTCTTGGCTTTCAAGATGTATTTCCCCATAGAAATAATGACTAGACATAACTCCGTCCTTTCTTTGTTGTGTGTATCTGCATAACATTTATATAGTATTCATTCTGACCACTTTTATCATGATTACTATTTCGGAATCAATTTTCCCGCTGTAATGGAAATTTTAAATTAAAATCATAGGGTTAGATGTAATTGCTACTAAAGTGCAAACTACAAAAATGATCACTTTGACTACTATCCCGGTTTTTAACTCAACTTATAACTTGCTGATTTGTAAAGTATTTTTATACATTCTATGTAAAGCTCAAAAATAACGGTCAAAATGACCATAATTACCAGAGCTGGCACTCACTAACTTGTCAGAATTATCGGAAATTTGGAAGTGTGATGAGGCCAAGGCTTCAGGGGTGAGTGTACTAATTGAGTATCACGCGTATTTAGTAGTTATTTGTTTTTTCTTTGGGTGGGGGACATTCTGCTATTCCATTGACACGCTTAAAAATATAATGAGCTTGCCATTTCTGAAAAAGCAGCTTAAGGATTAGGAAACATTGAGAAGCTATTTGGTGGGTCAGAATAATGTTGAGCGATGTAGCTCTTAATTAGTCGCTTGGGCAAATATCTTGCTGTTGCGAGGGGCTAACGGTTTGGTTGTTAGATATTGAACTCAGGCTTTATAAAATTGGGTAAATTTAGATTTAAATACCTCATCATTTACGGCTGCAAAGAGACCTTCAACCCTGCCTCATTAAGAAACCCCTTCACGGTACTTTCAATTTGCTCGGGGCTATTCATCTGCAAAACCTGTTGCAAGAGCTGCTCAATATCGGCTCGGCTAACGGCGCGCAGCGTAGCTTTTATTCGCGGTAAGTTAGTGGCGTTCATCGATAGCATATCGTAGCCCATGGCTACTAATAACAATGCACCACTAGGTTCTCCTGCTAGTTCTCCACAGATCCCTACTTTGGTACCAACGGCATGGGCTGCCGTTACGATTTCCTGCAAAGCGCGCAGTACCGCTGGGTGCAGGGCGTGGTAAATATTGGCTACGCGGCTGTTATTGCGATCCACCGCCAGGAGATATTGAGTGAGGTCATTACTACCCACCGATATAAAATCTGCATGTACGGCGAGTTCCCGCACTTGGTAGACGGCGGAGGGTACCTCTACCATTACCCCGAGTGGGGGCATAACAATTTCGTAACCTTCTTCAAGCAGCTCCCGGTAGGCTCTTTCCACCAGTTTGCGCGCGGCTTCGAGCTCGTTTAGGCCGCTGATCATGGGGAGCATAATCCGCAGGTTATTTAGCCCCAGGCTGGCTTTCATCATGGCGCGCACTTGCGCCAGGAATATTTCCGGGTGATCGAGAGTTACGCGAATGCCGCGCCACCCCAGGAAGGGATTGGTTTCCTCGATCGGGAAATAGGCCAATGCTTTATCGCCGCCAATATCCAAGGTGCGCATCGTGACGGGCAGGGGGGCAAAGGCTTCCAGTTGCTCCCGGTAAATTTCCCGCTGCTCTTCCTCGGAGGGGAAGCGGTCTCGCAATAAGAAAGGTACTTCGGTGCGGAAAAGTCCTACTCCTTCTGCGCCGCGCTCCAGGGAGCGAACGACATCGGCCATCAGCCCGGTATTTACCATCAGGCGAATGCGATGGCCATCGGAAGTGATTGCCGGGAGTTGAGCCAGGTGGTCCAGATTGCGGGCCAGTTGCTGCTCTTCTGCAACAATATCGTCGTAGCGGCGCTTGAGTTCTGCGCCGGGGTGAATATGCAAATCGCCTCGGTAGCCATCCACCACCATATCGACACCGTCGATGGTTTCGTAGGGCAGGTCCTGGACTCCCATTACAGCGGGCAGTCCCATGGCTCGGGCAATAATAGCCACATGGCTGTTGGAGGAGCCTTTAACTGATACGGCTCCGATCAACTTTTCCCTGGGCACTTCTGCCAATACTGCTGCGGTTAGCTCTTCGCCGATCAGGATGGTGTTATCGGGAAAGTCCCGGTCGCTCTGCTGCTGTTGCCGCAGGTGCATCAGCACTCGGGCGCCCAGGTCGCGAACATCGGCGGCCCTATCGCGAAAGTAGGAGTCGGACATGGCTTCAAAGCGCCGCACATGTTCCAACATAACTTCGGCCCAGGCCCGCTGGGCACTGAGTTGTTGTTGGATGCGATCGCACACTTCGACGGCGAGGGAGCTGTCATCCAACATGCTGATGTAGGCATCGAATAGCGCCCGTTCCTCGGGGCTGAGGTCGCTCTTCAGGCGCTCACCGACTTCGCGAATTTCTTCTTGGGCGGCTGTCAGGGCCTGTTGAAACAGGGCCAGTTCAGTGTCCACATCCTCGCATTCGGAGTAGGGCACTGTGCCGAGATTCGCATGCGGGGTGACAATATGTACCCGCCCGATAGCCACACCGGGGGACGCGGCAATGCCAGAGAAGTGAGTTTCCCGTTGTTGCTTACCAATACAGGCCAGAAGACCGGTGGCCTCGGCGTGGGCGATAACGCCGGCGAGCTGCGCCGAAAGTGTGACCAGGAAAGCTTCCTCCCACTCGTCGAAGCGGCGCTTCTCTTCTTGCTGCACAACCAGGACACCCAGTACGGCGCGGTGGTGAATGATCGGTGTGCCGAGAAAGGCGCTGAAGCGCTCTTCTCCTGTAGAGGGGAAATATTGGAAGGCGGGGTGGGCTTCGGCCCTTTCCAGGTTAATCGGCTCTTCGCGGGTAACTACATTGCCCACCAGCCCCTCGCCGGGGGCCAGGTGGACCTGGCCAACCGCTTTGGGGTTGAGGCCATCGGTGGCCATCAGGACATAGTTACCGTGTTGCTTGTCGCGCAGATATACGGAGCAGACGCGGGTGTGCATGATTTCCCGCACGCGATGCACAATGATTTCGAGCACCGCGGTGAGGTTCCGGGCGGCATTTACTTCCTGAACGATACTGCGCAGAGATCCGAGCAATGGCCTGTCCTCGCCAATCAACGGAGAAATTCGATGGCCCCGGAAAGTAGAATTTCGATGCTGATCGGGGCCATTTTGTGAAGATTCGCTGCTAACTACCCTATGCGGTCAGCTTTCCTGTCCGCGCAGCCAGCGTCTCTCCAGCTGTATTTGTTGTGGGGCCAGCTCGGTTAGTGCGCGCCGGTATACTTCACGCTTAAAGGTCACCACCTTACTCAGTGGATGCCAGTAGCTTACCCAGCGCCAGTGGTCGAATTCAGGTTTGTAACCATTGTCGAAGCTGATAGAGGCCTCTTCTGCCTCGAGCCTCAGCAGGTACCACTTTTGCTTTTGCCCGATGCACAGTGGTTCGGAGCGACGTCGAATCAGCCTTTGAGGCAGGCGATAACGCAGCCAGCCTCGAGTACAGGCAATCATACTGACTTGATCGCGAGTAAGGCCTACTTCCTCGTATAGTTCCCTATATAGCGCCTGTTCAGGGGTTTCGCCCGGATTAATACCACCCTGGGGAAATTGCCAGGCGTCCTTGCCACCTACCCGCCGCGCCCACAGTGCCTGACCGCGGGCGTTGAGCACGATAATACCGACATTGGGGCGGAACCCCTCGGCATCGATATTGCTGCTGCTCTCGCCACTCGTGCCCCGGTTCTTGTTACCGGCCGGGGCTTTATCATTGCGATTCGAATGCTTGGCGGGCTTACGGCGGTTCTTTCGTCCGGCCTGTGCCGGCTTGCCGTCGCCCAAAATACCATCCTCAATACTGTTGTGTGCGGCCGTGCGCTGCACTTACTTGTTCTGCATTGTTCCACAGCGGGGGGTTTACAGCAATTCAGTGACGCAGTCCGTGTGCTGTCGTGCGGCGCAAGGTAAAATTAGCGGCCGCGCAGGGGACGTTTCCGGCTTCCTGGCGGTCAAATGCTTATGGGGAACCTATAGTTATGGGAGAGTCGACGGTGCACTTGGCAATCTTTGATCTGGATAACACGCTGATAGGTGGTGATAGCGATCATGCCTGGGGCGAATTTCTGGTGGAGCGTGAACATGTCGACGGGACCCGTTACCGCTCGGCTAACGATCGCTTTTATCAAGATTACCAGCGCGGTGAATTGGATATTTTTGCCTACCTGGAATTTGCCTTGGAGCCCCTGGCTCAGCTTTCCCGTGGTCAATTGGATAACTTGCAAAGCGAGTTTATGCAGGAAGTTATCAGTGAATTGTGGCTGCCTCGGGCCCAGGAGCTGATCGGCGAGCACCGCCGCAAAGGCCACCACATCATGATTATCACTGCGACCAATCGCTTTGTGGTTGAGCCTATTGCCTCGCGCCTCGGTGTCGATACCCTGCTGGCCACTGAGCCAGAGGAGGATGAGGGGCGGTTCACCGGAAAGGTCGTTGGTGAACCCTGTTACCAGGGGGGAAAAGTTGTCCGGTTGCGCCAATGGCTGGCCCACAACCCGGAATACGCCAACAGTGAAAAGTGGTTCTACAGTGACTCCATCAATGATCTGCCCTTACTGGGCGAAGTTGAGCACCCAATTGCGGTGGACCCGGATGATCGCCTGCGCGCAGAAGCTGAGGCTCGCGGCTGGCCGGTGATCAGTTTGCGGGAAGAGAGTGAGTAGGTGCTTGCCAGTATTTGTGAAATGCACAAGATGGGGAATTGAGTGAACGGATCTATTATCCAGTACCGGGCCCTGGCTGTTTTAATCGGGGCCCTGGCCGGACTTTCTGCCTGTGAACAAAAAGCGGTAGAAAAACCGCAGCAGGTATCGCAACAAAGTATTGCGCCGCAACCTGTGAATGAAAAGGCTGCGACCGAATTATCCCTTGCAATTTGGCAGGCGGGTGAGGCCCAGGTTATCCACGCCCATGCCGCTGTTGAAACGTTGCAGCGTGAAGTGGATGGTCTCCTGGCTCAGCCGAATGAAAATAAGCTGGAAAATGCCAGGCTTGCCTGGCTGGATGCCCACAGGGAATTTGCTGCTGCACTGCCTTATATCCAGTTGGCTTTTTCTTCGGGAGAGTTGCGCAGCCAGGGTAGAAAATTACTGTTATCAGTAGATAGTTGGCCGGCCCAGGCGGGCTACCTGGATACAGTGCCGGGTTATTCTGAGAGCGGTATCGTTAACGATACGGCCATTGATCTGACCTTAACGAACCTGCGCAAGCAGCACCGCCTGACGGCACATGAAGAGGCCAGCACCGGTTTTCACGCCCTGGAAATTATGCTCTGGGGGCCCACCAGCGAGCGGGTTGCGGAGCAGTTTTTGGCTAAGTCCGATGGGGAAAAACCCGAGGCCCTGGCCGTCAATCGGCGCCGTGAACTAACCCGCTTGATCGTTAAAGGTGTGGAAGAGGATATGGCAGGCTTGGCCCGCCGTTGGCCGACGGCAGCCAACAGCCTGTCGCGGCCCTATCTATCCCTTGGACCGGTTGCCCGATTGCAGCAAATCCGTGCATCGCACACCCGGGTGATTGATGAGCAGCTGTTGCGCAGGTTGCCGGAGAGTTCCGAGAGCGATGTGGAAAGTAGCCGTGCTGCCGATTCAAAGCAGGCGATATTGGCAATTATGGCAACTCTCCAGTCAAACTGGATTCCCACTGGTGGGGGCGGCTTGGCAGAGCTGTTGCTGGATCGACATCAGGTGACGGCTTTAGAGCAAGCTTTTGTGGATTTCGAGAGCTTGTTGTTGCAAATGGAAGACCCGATTGAACTGGCGGAGCTGACCCAATTGGCGCAGGCACGCAAACTTCTCGAGCGTATCGCCGGGTTGATGGCAGGTACTACCCAAGTGCCAGTATCCGATCAGGATGTGATGCCGGTTAGCTTACCGGTTGATGGCGAATAAATCTTGCTCTCACAGGCATAACAAAAAACCCGGCGACTGCCGGGTTTTTTGTATCTGTTGGGTGGGGATTACCAGCGACGTACAGGGCCAGTATCCACGTGTACGAAGTTACTTTTCGGGTAGTATCCGACACCGCCCGCTTTCAGGTTGAGTGCTGCCTGGCGCAACTTTGACAGGGACACTCCCGGCATACGGATATCCAAGGCCATACCACGTGTGTGGTAACTGCGTTTCGCTACGCCTCGGCCAGCTGCACGAAGCTTGGCATTGGTTTTAGGTGAACGGTATCCAGAGATAATCTCAATGGTGCCGTTGTAATTGAACTTCTCCTTCAGCTTGTAGACGATATCTAGAAGCTTGGGGTCCATTCGGGTCACTTCGTTGGCGCGGTGGTCACGAAGCAATTTGTTGAACTGCTTCAGGCCTCCGCTGCTGTAATCTCCGTTGGTCCAGTAGGCGGCCTCCAGCTTCTCCCCAGTGTGCAGGTTGCGCATTTTCAGGGTGCGGGAGCTACCTACTTTTGCGAAAGTCGGTCCGGCGCTGACGGCCGCCGCAGTTGCGCAGGTCACTGCCAGGAATCGACGTCTGGATGGATTCTTCATAATTCCGCCTCGTCGTTAAATCTCTCGTCGGTTTGCCTTAGTTGGCGCAACCGGGTACGGCGGAAAATGTACAAAAAATAACCAGTTGTTACAAACCTGAAGCTGCTAATTCAGAAATAATTAGATAGCCTGGGTGGTATATTTTTTCTTTTCTGCTACTTGAAGCCGGAATTTTTATTGCTGATTAGTCGATAGTGCTGAATAGGGTGGAGACAGCGTTGTCATTGCACGCTAATCGCTAAAAAATTATTTTTCTGCGACTTATAAGTTTTATCGGGCGGTTTCGTCAGTGTACTTGGGAGCTATCCGATCACCTCTTCGGTCATGAGCTCGATAGCCTTCTTTATTAGTGGCTGGTTTACCCATTTATATACAGAGGACAACCTAGATATATAGAAGATAAGAATTTGTATGTACATGTATATACATGCAGATTGGGCTCTGCCAGCGTAGTATTTCTCCGGACATACAGCTGTTTAGGTTATCCGGCATCCAGGACCGCCCTATATATGGGGGGCGTATTGATCTCAACTTCCTGGAGTCTGCCATTAGCAGCGGACGATAAAAAGAAACCTGGAAAAATAAGATCCGGCCAGT
Organism: Microbulbifer maximicatervae (SeqCode); assembly: GCF_052467615.1. NCBI lineage: Bacteria > Pseudomonadati > Pseudomonadota > Gammaproteobacteria > Cellvibrionales > Microbulbiferaceae > Microbulbifer > Microbulbifer maximicatervae (SeqCode). The sequence goes on along the minus strand of NZ_CP174319.1, from coordinate 4,154,957 downwards.
ATTGCTACCACAGTTGTGAATATGGCAAAGCTCTAATTTTGTGATGACAAGGATGTAGTCTCCAAACCAAAGCCTGGGTTTAAAGAGGAATGTGAGTAGTGCTTTGAAAAATTAAATAAAACTTGCTTAGGAGGTTATTTTGACCGGTGTCTTTCAAGTTCTATTTCCTGGGGAGCTTTAGCGTTACAGTCCGATTTCAGCGAAAATGAGAGCAGACAAAATCATTTAGCGATACTTAATATTTTTTACTTGCCGATAAGCTCCCTAATTTGGATAAGGCAGCTCTTTGTCACGATGATAAATATCAGGGCGGAATTGGGGGCGCCCATCCCTATCTATCCAGGCGGTCATATAAACGATGTAAATACGGGGTGATCCCTTAACCTTTACATTCAGAGCATCGTGCCCATTGGCTGCCTGCGCTACCCGGGTTCTGTCCCACCCCTGGTCACGGAGAAGAAAATAAGCTAATTCTTCTGGTGCTTGTAGCCTTACGCATCCGTGACTTAATGCTCGCTGGCGAAGTTTAAACAGGCTTTGAGCCTGGGTGTCATGGAGAAAAATAGCCTGCTTATTGGGGATAACAAATTTCACTTTTCCCAGAGTATTCTCAGGGCCACTCAATTGCCTCAAAGTAGCGTGCCCACCGGCTGCCTTGGCAATAGTCTCCTCTGTAATAGGGGACGATTTACCGCTGCGATATTGCACCACTCGATAACCTCGCTTGTGCATGGCTGTTGGGTTGTGTCGTGCCTTGGGCAAAAGCTCGGTGACAAGAATACTTCGGGGGACAGTCCAAGTTGGGCTGAAAACAATATTGGTTATTCGTGTGCGCATATCCGGTGTGCGCGTGCTGCTTTTTCCCACGACGGTTTTCATATCGAGAGCAACTGAACCATCTTCGATAAGCTGTAAGCGATAGTCAGGCACATTAACGATTACGTAGCGATCATCCTCAGGGAGCTTTAGTTTCTCCCATCGGGATGCATTCAATTCCATTTGCTGAGCGCGCTCTATTGGAGATACGGCCAAGGCTGCAAGTGTGTCTTCATCGGCGATGCCTGTAACGTTCAGTCCGTGACGCTCCTGAAAGCGCTCCACTGCAGCTTGGAGCGCACTGTCAAATCTTCGGGGGTCTTTTTGTGGGGCGGAAAGCGGCCCGGGTTGACCGTGATAATCCTTATAAATTGCCAGCAAGTTACGTAGTTGCAGGACACGAGGGCCTTTGTCTCCGGGCTGTAAAGTTTTCCCCTGGGCAATCGGTCGCCAGTTTTTCGCTAACACTCGGTAGGCCTGAGCGGTATCGCGCAATTGCTGGGTTGAACTGATTGGCTCAATAATGACATCGGTCTGCCCAGTGAATGAAGCATTCAAAGGGCTGGCCGAGGCAATTACGAGGCTTATCAGTGCGGCGATGCCGAGCTGGAATGGGCCATTTGCCATACTGATAACTCAGTAGTCCCTATAGCTCTTTATCCGCTTCACTCCGCTACCTCCTATTACTGATCCCGGTTATAGATATCCGGCCGAAACTGAAGCTGCCCATTTTCATCGATCCAGGCAGTCCAGTAAGCGATATAAACCGGTAGGGGATTTTTAAGGGCAACACCATGGGTGCGACCACTTCCCAGCGCGCGATTGATACGGGCATCACTCCACTTGTTTTGCTGAGCTAACATCATGCGAGCAAACTGCAGTGGTTTTTCCAGGCGAATACAACCGTGGCTAAAGGCCCTTTGGGATTTTTTAAATAAGTGCTTGCTATTTGTGTCGTGGAGAAAAATGGCCTGCCGATTGGGGATAACAAATTTCACTCTTCCCAAAGCATTTCCCGGCCCGCCTTTTTGTTGCAGTGAAACTTGTCCTCGACGCACTGCGGCTACATTTCCACGTGTAAATGGTACTGATCTACCCCGATGATTCATCAGGCGATAACCTTTTGCCCTGAGGGCGGAACTGCCCTTGGGTAAAAGTTCCCGCAGCGCAATACTGGGCGGGACACGCCATACAGGATTAAATTCCAGTCGCGTCATACGGGTAGCGATTTGCGGTGTTTTGTGTTTTGGTTTTCCCACAACCACACGCATACGGAATTGCTCTTTATCGCCTTCAATTAGGCGCAAATTAAATTCCGGAACATTCACGATGATATAGCGAGGCCCTAAATCCTTGGGGAGTTGTTTCCAGCGTTCAATATTTGCTGCCAGAATTTTGGCAACTTTAGCTGGCGGGGTATTGAGTCGACTCCGGGTTCCCTCATCAACCAGTGCCGTTTGCTTTAATCCGTGACGTTTCTGAAACCGTTTAACGGCCTGCTGCAATTTTTTGTCGTAGACATCTGCTTTAGAAGTATCTGCTCCGTACTCTTCGGGATGGTGATCACCATAGAGCATTAACAGGCTTCTCAATTGCGCAACCCGGGGACTGCGGCTGCCCGGTGCGATAGGTTGTCCAGCACTGAGCGGTTTCCAGTAATTACCTTGTGCCAGGGTTTGATAGCGTGCTAACGCTTCGCTGAGCAGGGAAAATTGCCTGCCCTGAGGTAAAAAAGGATCGCGACTGCCGATCAGGTCAGGTTCGACGGTATCTTTAGCTTCGGCGAGTATTTGTGGTGAGTGAATGCCCAGCGATATTGCTACGGCAATCGCAGCAGCACTCGCCCTGAGGGAGGTTAGTTGGTTGCGTGGCAAAAAAGCGCAAAGTGAATTGTTGGCAGCACCCATAAGTCACCCCTGCAAGCACTGAGAAATCAGTGAGATTTATCACTGTGCTCACATTGATAACTTGTGACTGATAGTCTTTAAATAATTTTCAGGAATGGCGCTGCTTAAGAAAGGCTAATTAATGGAATAACACGCTCAATAATTCCCTGGTTATAACCGGGGCGACGTATAGCCGCCCCGGTTTCTTTTAAAATTGATTATCGGTCAGTCCATCTTTGCCATAAATATCCGGGCGGAAGTTCAGGTTGCCCTGGCCATCGACCCAGGCAGTCCAGTAGGTGATATAAACCTTCACCAGTTGGGACATATCCACTTCCGTGGTTTCCTCTCCTGTGGTCAATTGATCGATACGCCACTGATCCCAATCTCCTTGGGGACGAAGCAGCGCTTCGGCCAAGTGGCGGGGTTTTTCCAGGCGGATACAGCCATGGCTATAGCCCCGTGAGGTCAGGGAAAAAAGTTTGCGCGCGCGCGTATCGTGCAGGTACACGTCATGAATATTGGGGATTTCAAATTTGACTCGTCCCAATATATTTTCCTCACCGCCCATTTGGCGCATAAGGTAGGAACCCGCACCTGCAGCAGATAGGTTTTGCGGAGTCAGGGGCAGTTTTTCACCCCTACCGCTAATCACCCGGTATCCCATTTTTTCCATACCCGCTGGGTTTTTACGAGCTTTGGGGAGTATCTCATTCACCAGGATGCTGCGCGGTACTGTCCAAGTGGGGTTAAAGACTACCTTGCTGACACGGGTGGTTATTTCAGGCGTTGCGTGTTTTTTCTTACCGACGACGACATTCATCGCCAGTTTGACCTGGTCGTTTTCCACGTACTTGAGACGGTACGCGGGAATATTGACCTGGATAAAGCGGCTACCCAATTGTTCCGGCAACTCTTCGCGGCGCTTGATATTCATTTCCACAATGCGGGCGCGCGCAGCTGGGGATAAGTTCAGGCGTTTGCGAGTTGAGCGACCGACAATACCATCTGCCCTCAGGCCGTGACGCTTCTGGAAGCGCACCACCGCTTGGTGAAGACCCCGATCGAAGCGATTGCGATCAGTGCCGCCGTAGCTGTAGTAAGACTGGTAATCACCGTATAGGGAGAGCAGATTGCGCAGGAGGCCCACATGTGGGTGGCGTGCACCCATGGTCATGGCAGGACCCGCGGGGATCGGACGCCAGCGACCGCTGGAAGAAATCTTGCGCAGTCGTTGCAGCTCACCGCGCAGCGCTCTTACATCGTTGCCATAGGGCCGGTTTTCCTCGTAGTAAGGCCCCTCACTGTTTTCAGATCTCACCGGTGGGGCGGCAGTATTTGACCGCCCCTGGTTGTAATAAACACGACTGCCAGAACCCGAGCCACTATTGTTGTCCCGGTAGGAACGGTATCGACTGCGCTCATAGGTGCGAGTGCTACCGGAATAATTGCGTCCTGAGTAATTGCCGGAAGTATCCGCATTGTATTCCCGCGAGTAATAGCGGCTGCGTACATTGCTGCCGAGATTGGCTGCGCGATCATATCCGCGGAAGTACTTGCGCCCGCTGGGTTCACTGGAAGCCTGCTGTTGAGCTGTGCTGGTCGCAACCAAGCGGAAACCTTCACTATCCCGCAGAACCGGTGTGACACCCCGGCGCGGGCGGGTTTTGGGCTTTAGCCTGTCCAGCTGGGTATCTTGCGCATAGGACACAAAGGCATCGGTCAGTAAGATATCCAATACCGCAGCCATCTGCAGACGTTGAGGCGTATCGCGCAGGGTGCGATCGAAGTATCCCAGGTGGTAGCGGTAGTCGACCATGCTGCTCGGATTGCCGGAGCTGGCAGCTGTGAGTTGTTTCAGCAGGTCATTGGCACTATCACTTAGGCTGTAGTTATCGAACCAAAGCAAGCGGTAATCCGTACGCTGGTAGATCTTGCGCACAGCGGCGGGGTTGAAAATGGGGTCCTGGGCTGGCCAGGCATCGGGGTTTTCCTCAAGCCAGTGTACTAAATGAGGGCGAACAGCGTTCTCCGGTAAAACGGGCACGGTTTTCTGGTTTGCTGCGAAAGCATAATAAAGAATGAAGACACAGAGGCTACCCAGTGTCAGCAGTGGAAGTACAGATTTGCGTCTACGATGCTCGGGGTTGAAATACGACATGGTACCTCAGCGATTCTGCGGGGGCCCGGTGCGATATTTTGGAAAATGCCGGGCGCCAGATCGTTCATACCTTCCCAACCTGTGGCGAGCCCATCCAGATACTCAGGGATATTATCGGTGACTCGCACGTGTCATGCGTCCCGCGCGACTTCCTTTTATTAAGACTGATGTCGGTGTCCTGCTTGCGCGAAACTCAACCAACTTCAGTCTGTGAAAGTAAGTATGGCAATAAATGCAAAATTTGCTTGGCGCTTCATTCTTTTTAGAGTAAGGATTTGCGAATGATGAGTTTTGCGTCAAATTTTTCGCTCGTGGGTGAAAAAGGGGCGTGTTTACTGGGGCTTATTTGAATATGGTGCAGAGGCTTGCACAAAAAGTTATGCACAATTTCTCTGCCATTAGCATTGAGCCCGCTTAATTGGGCGACTGGGTAGTGAAGTAGCGCAGGGGTCCATTTTCATTGCCCTGTATAAAAGTCTGCTCCCAAAGTTGGCCACACCCACTCTGGTCGATGGTGATCACGGTACTCGCGCGGGTGCCGTAACCTCCATTGCGAAGCATTGGTTCTGTCGCCGAGCTATCGGCATCAATTTGAATGAATATAGGAGAGAGCGCCCGCTCAATCTCCAGTGGTAGCCCGGTATGGGGGAGTTGTTGGTCCGGCGCGGGGGTGCGATCTTTGAGTAGTGCCAGGGCTGGCTCCACAAAGCTCTCGATTGTTACCAGCTGGTCGGCCGCAGGTATTATTTCTGCCAGCCCCGCTTTGCCCCTCTCCACCTTTGGCCAGGGTTCGTCCGGTGCGCCGTTGGAGATACCGTGAATACCCGGTTCAAACGTAAATGGCTTGTGCCGGTTTCCGGCACAGAAGAGAGTGTTTTGATTCTGAATATCAAATAGCAGGGCGTTAAAGCCCCGGTACTGCTGGGATTCCAGGTAGTGGATGAAATGCTCAGGGCTAATTTGTTGGCTGAGGAATTTCTGCGGTATTTCCCCGCGGGATAGCGCTCCTTCAGGTTCAGGTGTTCCAGGTTCCCGGATATTGGTTACAGCCGCGACCCGACCGGGGGAAACGCCGGCCCAGGTTCCCTGAGCTTCAAGGTCTCTACCCGCAATTAGCTCGGTCCCGGGCCAGCGCGCCGCTGCAGCGGTTGGCCGTTGATAGAACTCATCCCGATTGGCGATCAACAGCAGAGGGTATTTCGGGTGGCATTGATAGGCGAATAGCAGTAGACACATGGGGATCTTCCCTAGGGGCAAGCTGCCCTTCCACAGCGGGGGGCTTTACGACCATAATACGCCCTTTATTAGCAATCGCGATTCCCCCATGCTGACCTATCCCGAAATTGACCCGGTAGCCTTTGCAATAGGCCCCTTAAAAGTGCACTGGTATGGGCTGATGTACTTGGCTGGCTTTGTCGCGGCCTGGTGGTTGGCATTGCGCCGAAGTGCCAAACCCTGGTCACCGGTCATTAAATCCGAAGTTGAGGACTTGATTCTCTACTGTGCCATTGGTGTCGTTATCGGTGGCCGCTTGGGGTATATGTTCTTTTACAACTTCCCCCAGTTGCTCGAAGACCCGATATCACTGATCCGGCTGTGGGAAGGGGGAATGAGCTTCCACGGCGGGCTGATAGGGGTAATGTTGGCCACGGCACTCTATGCGCGCAAAATTGGTACAACCTTCCCGGCTCTAATTGATTTCGTTGCTCCTCTGGTGCCCATCGGTCTTGGGCTTGGGCGGATCGGTAATTTTATTGGCCAGGAGCTTTGGGGGCGTGAAACTGAAGGCCCTTGGGGCATGGTCTTTCCAAAGGACCCGGACCTTCTGGTCCGGCACCCATCCCAGCTGTATCAAGCCTTCCTTGAGGGGCTGGTTCTCTTTGCGCTGCTCTGGTGGTTCTCCAGTAAGCCGCGCCCTCGACTCGCGGTGGGCGGTATGTTCGTGACGCTCTACGGTGTATTCCGCTTCCTGGTGGAGTTTGTCAGGGAGCCCGATGGGCATATTGGTTTTGATTTATTTGGATGGATGACTCGTGGGCAGCTTTTGAGCCTGCCAATGATTATTGCCGGCATCGCATTGCTGGTGTGGAGTTATAAAACTCAGCCGCTTCCCGAGGGGAGAACTGAGCAGAAAGGTAAGAAAGCAGGGTCTTCCCGAGTTAAAGGCGGAGCATAGCAGTAGATGAAGCAGTATCTCGATCTAATGCGCCATGTGCGCGATAACGGCACCGTTAAAGGTGACCGCACCGGCACTGGTACTCTCAGTGTGTTTGGCTATCAAATGCGCTTTAATTTGGCGGAGGGTTTTCCGCTGATCACCACCAAAAAGTGCCATTTGCGCTCGATTATTCACGAACTTCTGTGGTTTTTGCAGGGGGATACCAATATCCGCTACCTCCAGGACAATAAGGTGCGGATTTGGGATGAGTGGGCGACAGAGGACGGTGATCTGGGCCCTGTATATGGCCATCAATGGCGCTCCTGGCCCACTTCGGATGGCCGCCAGATCGACCAGATTGAGCAGTTGGTACACCAGTTGAAAACCCGCCCGGACTCCCGGCGCCTGATGGTTAGCGCCTGGAACCCTGCGGATCTGCCAGATGAAGGTGTTTCACCTGCTGATAATGCCCGTGAAGGACGCATGGCCCTGGCTCCCTGCCACGCCCTGTTCCAGTTTTATGTCGCTGACGGCAAGTTGTCCTGTCAGCTGTACCAGCGAAGCGCAGATATTTTCCTGGGGGTGCCTTTTAATATCGCCTCATACAGCCTGTTGACCCTTATGCTGGCACAGGTATGCGGTTTGAAGCCCGGCGATTTTATCCACACCTTTGGTGATGCTCACCTCTACTCCAACCATAAGGAGCAGGTCGAACTGCAATTGCAACGCGACCCTCTGCCTCTGCCACAAATGCACTTGAATCCAGATGTGAAAGATCTGTTTTCTTTCCGCTTCGAGGACTTTGAACTCAAAGGTTACGAGGCCTATCCACATATTCCGGCACCTGTAGCGGTTTAAGGAGCGGTAATGACGGTTTCAATTGCTTTGATTGCGGCGGTTGCCCGCAATGGTGCTATCGGCAAGGACAATGAACTCCCCTGGCGAATCTCCGGCGATCTGCAGTTTTTTAAGCGGACCACTATGGGAAAGCCAGTAGTAATGGGACGAAAGACCTTTGAGTCTATTGGTCGCCCACTTCCGGGGCGTGTCAATATTGTCATTACGCGTAATGCTGACTGGGTTGCGGAAGGGGTAAAGGTGGTCCAGTCTCTGGATAAAGCCCTGAGCCTGGCCCAAAGCTGCGCTAAAGACAGCGGCGCCACTGAAGTGATGGTCATTGGTGGGGCACAAATTTACCGCCAGGCACTGCCGCTGGCTGCCCGCTTATATGTCACCGAAGTTGACGCAAATATCGACGGGGATGCATACTTTCCCGACATGGATGACTCGTGGGTCGAATCAGCACGAGAGTGTTACCCGGCCTCGGACAGGAATGAGTACAACTACTCATTAGTCCAATATGACAGATTTAAATAAAAACAATTTGATCAAAAGTTGATCGATCTGTTAAATTCTCCAACAGCTTACACAAGGAACGTCGCCGCTAATGTGTGCAAGTAACCCGGGGATGTTACCCAAGTGTTACCTTGCTACCCAAGCGGGCCGATGCTGGCAATCGGCATTTGAATAATCAAATCGGCTGTTTACAATGTGCGGCTCTTAGCTGTCTTCTAACCAATGTTTTTAAAACAAAAGGACACCGCGTTGTGGCAGCTAACTCATCGCGACCATGTTGTGAAATATTGAACCCACTGGGGGGTCTAATGAAAACCAAGCGATTCATGGCTGTGGCGCTGACCACTGCGCTGTCTGCCGGCGCGCTCTACGGCAGCGTAGCCACTGCGGATACTCTCGATAACGTACTCGCCGTCGGCCAGCAGAAAACCACTGCGGCCCAGGCATCGCAAAAACGCATCGACAAGATTGCCGACGAAACCAGCAGCCTGCTGCAGGACTTCAAGGTGGTTAATAAAGAAATCGATGGTCTGCGCGTATACAACCGTCAGCTGGAAAAGCAGCTGGCCAATCAGCTCGAAGTTATCAATGAGCTGGATGAGTCTATTGCCAACGTTACTGTCATTGAACGTCAGATTCAGCCGCTGATCCTGCGTATGCTGGAAGGTCTGGAGCAGTTCATTGAGCTGGACGCACCGTTCAAGCTCGAAGAGCGTATGGCGAACCTCAACGGTGTTAAGAGCACCATGGACCGTTCCGATGTAAGTGTTGCGGAGAAATTCCGCCAGGTACTGGAACTTTACAACTTCGAAGCGGAATACGCCCGTAAGATCGACTCTTACCGCGATACTCTGACCGTTGCTGGTCAGGAGCGCGAGGTGAGCGTTCTGCAAATCGGCCGTATTGCCTTGTTAGCTCAGACTACAGATGCAGAAATTGCCCTCGCATATGACAAAGCGCAAAAAGCGTGGGTTGAGATCGACGCTGGTGAATACCGCCGCGCTCTCATGAACGGTCTGAAAATTGCTAAGAAGCAGGCCACTATCGACATCATGACCATGCCGATTCCGGCTCCGGAGGCAGCGCAATGAAAACCTCTTTCGCCAAACGCGTTTTAGTAGCGGCAGCAGCTGGTCTGATCAGCTTCTCCGCGGTTGCTCAAGAGAAGGCTGCTTCCCTGGATGACCTGCTGAAAATGGTTCAGCAATCCAAAGTTGCCGAGTCCAAAGAACACAAGCAGCGTGAAGCTGAGTTCCGCCGTCAGAAGGCGAACCAGAATGCTCTGCTGAACCAAGCTAAGAATACTCGCACCGCTGAAGAAAAACGCTCTGCTGAACTGGAAAAGAAATACCAGGAGCAGGAAGTCGCTGTTGATCAGAAGCGTCAGCAACTGGACCAGCGCCTGGGTTCCTTGAAGGAACTGTTTGGCCATATGTCCTCTACTGCTGCTGACCTGCGTGCCAATATCGGTTCCTCTCTGGTTTCCGCTCAATACCCTAACCGTACTGAGTTCATCGATGGTCTTCTGGCCAAAATGAATAGTGCTACCCAGCTGCCGACTATCGAAGAGATCGAGCGTCTGTGGTTTGAAATTCAGCGTGAGACTGTTGAATCCGGCAAAATCGTTAAATTTAACGCGACCGTGATCAAGCCCAACGGTGAGCAGGCTGAGCAGGAAGTTGTTCGTGTAGGTAACTTCAACCTGGTTTCCAATGGTAAATACCTGGAAATGAACAATGCCTACAAAATGGCTGAACTGATCCGTCAGCCGGACGCCAAGTTCCAAGGCATGGCTGAAACTCTGCAGGCTTCTACCAGTGGTTTCAGTGCCTTCGGTGTAGACCCAACTGGTCCTACCGGTGGCTCCTACCTGAAAGCCATGATCAACAGCCCGGACATCGTAGAGCGTTGGCACCAGGGTGACATTGTTGGTTACATCATCACTGCTGTTGGTGTATTCGCGATGCTGCTGGCTATCTTCCGCCTGATCGTTCTGACGGGTGTTGGTGCCAAAGTGAATGCTCAGCTGCGTTCCTCTACTCCGAACACCAATAACCCGCTGGGTCGTGTACTGGCTGTTGCGGAAGAGAACAAAGGTGTAGACGGCGAAACTCTCGAGTTGAAGATGGAAGAAGCGGTACTGAAAGAGCGTCCGGCAATCGAATCCGGCCTCAATCTGCTGAAGATCATCGCCATGGTTGCTCCGCTGCTGGGTCTGCTGGGTACCGTTACCGGTATGATCGTAACCTTCCAGGCGATCACCATCTTTGGTGCGGGCGATCCCAAGGCAATGGCCGGCGGTATTTCCTCGGCCCTGATCACTACCGTTCTCGGTCTGTGTGTTGCTATCCCGACTGTACTGATGCACACCATCGTGAATGCCCGTGCCAAGCGTGTTCTGCATATTCTTGAAGAACAGAGCGCTGGTATCGTGGCAGAAAACGCCGAGCGCAAATAAGAGGAGGCGGCAACATGCACGCATTAATCGACGCATGGGCCGCCGTCAACGCCTTTATGGCGTCGGGCGGGCCAGTACTGTTCCTGATCGCCGGCCTGACCTTCTTTATGTGGACGCTGATTTTTGAACGTGTTTTCTACTTCAACAAAGGATTGAAAAGTGACGTTCAAGGTGCGGTAGACCAATGGGAGGGGCGCGGTGAGCGCAAATCCTGGGCTTCGCACCAGATCCGTTATGCGATGATTTCCCGGGTATCCGAGAAAATTCAGGACAATATGGACATGATCCAAGCCTGTGTCGCCCTGGCCCCTCTGTTTGGGCTGTTGGGTACGGTTTGGGGCATGATCAACGTGTTCGACGTTCTCGCGATTACAGGTGGTGGTGACGCCAAGCAGATGGCCAGTGGTGTATCCATGGCAACTATCCCGACAATGGCGGGTATGGTTGCGGCTCTGTCAGGCGTATTTGCCAACACTTATCTCGCCCGTAAAGCTGAGCGTGAAACCCAGCTGCTCGAAGATCATCTGACGATGGATCACTAAGCACACACCGGCGAATAACCCAACTTATTTGCTGTGAAGGTTTAGCCAAGCCAGATACTTTCGCCGGGGGCTCCCTGAGCTCCCGCTGAAAAAGTTCGCTAAGAGAGTTGCTATGAGCAAAAGACAAAATACGGCAGAAGAAGAAGCCGGCGCAATTGACCTCACGCCCATGCTGGACGTGGTGTTTATCATGCTGATCTTCTTTATCGTCACCGCGACCTTTATTAAGGAGCCGGGTGCTGATGTTGAGAAGCCGCAAGCGACAACCGCTGAACTCAAGGCCGCCTCTATCCTGGTAGCGATCAACGACAGTGACGAGGTTTGGATTGCCAAAGAGAAGGTTGATGAGCGTCAGGTACGAATTGTCCTGGAGCGTCTCTACTCGGAAAACCCGAAAGGGTGGTTGGTAATTCAGCCCGATAAGGGAGCGAGTATTGAGAAGATTGCCCTGATTGCAGAAGCAGCCAGGAAGATTGGTATCAAGAAAGTTTCGGTCGCTACAGAGAAGAGTTAACAGCTATGAATCCGGTAAGACTTCTTGGGGCAGGTACATTGGCGGTAGCCACAACCTTTGGCCTCATCTTCACCATGCATCAGCTGATTGCGGCAAACATGAAAGCTCCTGAGGATAAGGAAACTTTCAAAGTTGCCGATGTGGTGATGCCTGATACGAAGATTGAAACACAGTACGACACCGCTAAGCCGGTAAAACCTGACGAGCCGGAAACTCCGCCACCGGAGATGCCTGAGCCCGATTTTGAAGAGCCGGATCTTGATGGCAACATCAACATTTCCGCTCCGAAGGCGGGAGGCGGCGTTAAGCTGTCAGGTTTCAGTTTTGGCGAAGGTGACTACCTGCCGATCGTTAAAGTACAGCCACAATACCCACGTCGCGCTCAGCAGCGAGGGATAGAAGGCTACGTAATCGTTGAGTACACCGTAACGACTAACGGTTCAGTACGTGATCCGATCGTAATTGAAGCCTTCACTTTGGACGGCAAGCCCACAACGGTTTTCAATCGCGCAGCCCTGAAGTCCGCGTTGAAGTACAAGTACAAGCCGCGGGTAGTCGATGGCAAGCCGATCGAAGTTCCTAATGTTAAGACTAAGATTAGCTTTAACATGGCTAAGGACTAAAGGGGAAGCACTATGAAGTTGACGACCATCAAGAAAGGTTTGTCCAAGTTCGCTCTGCGCGCATCAGTGGCGCTACCCTTGGTTTTGGCACCGACGGTCAGCGTTACCGTGCTGGATGCGGTAGGTGTGTCAGCACCTTTCGCTTCTGCACAGGCGCAGGAACAGAAAAAGCCGAGTAAGCAAAAAACTCGTAAAGTGCCGGCGATGCGCGAAGCTGCGTATAAGAAGCTGGAAAAAGCTCAAGAGGCAGCTGATGCAGAGGATTGGTCAGCCGCGCTTGTAGCGCTGAAAGAAATGGACGCGGCTAAGAAGCGCTTCAATGGCTATGAAATTGCCCAGATGTACAACTTCTTCGGTGTTGTTTACTACAGCACTGAGCGTTACAAAGAGGCGATTCCTTACTTTAAAAAGGTGCTGGACCAGGGTGAAAAAAACCTGCCGGTAGCTTTAGAAGTAGGCACTTTGTTTACGCTGGCTCAGCTGTATTTCGTTACTGAGGATTACAAGCAGGCGATTAACTACCTGAACCAGTGGTTTAAGGTTTCCGATCGTATCACTGCTGACTCCTACGCTTTGCGTGCCACAGCTTATAATCAGCTTGGCAACCAGGATAAGGCTCTTGCGGATATCAATATAGCGGTATCCATGTACGAAAAAGAGGGCAAAGTACCAAAAGAAAATTGGTACGGTATACAGCAGTTCATTTATTTTGAGCGCACCGATTACAAGAAAGTGGCCGGTGTTCTCGAAAATCTGGTTAAGTACTATCCGAAGCCCGTTTATTACACCACCCTGGCGGCGATGTATGGCGAGTTAAAGCGCGAAAAGGACCAGCTGCACATGATGGAAGCAGCTTACCTTGCCGGAGCTTTGGAAAAGGATAGGGACCTGTTGAATATGGGGTATCTCTTTATGGGGCATGAAATGCCTTATAAAGGGGCCAAGGTGATTGCCAAGGGTATTCAAGAGAAGAAGATCCCGCGTACGGCTAAAAACCTGGAAACCCTGGCTCAGGCCTACCAGATGGCACAGGAGCTGCAGAAAGCTATTCCCCAGCTGGAAGCGGCAGCCAAGCTTTCTGACAAAGGTGAAATCTATTCTCGTTTGGCCGGTATTTATCTCGACCTGGATCAGAATGAGAAAGCCATTTCCATGGGTAAAAAAGCCCTGGCAAAAGGCGGGATCAAGCGTGTTGATCAGCTGCATATCGTGATGGGTATGGCTAATGCCAACTTGAAGCGTTATGACGCAGCACTAAAGAGCCTCAAGCTTGCACGGAAAGATGAGCGCTCTGAGAAGTTCGCTAGTCAGTGGATCTCTTTTGTTGAGGGTGAACAGGAGCGTGAAAAACAATTGGCAATTTAATACCAGTTAATTGTTAAGCTCCCTGAAAGCCGCGCAGTAATGCGCGGCTTTTTTTATGCTTTTTTCTCTTCTCGCGGCAATACAAAATTTTGAGACAACCTGTATAAACAGACTATTTGCATTTTTTTGTAAATTGGCTAATGATTAATGGTAGCTGATCAGCTTTTCCATTTTCGGCATATGAATGCCGCTTATCGCACCCTAACAATAATAGGAGAGGTGTTATGGACAGAGCTTGCCAGTCGATTTCCAACCCCTTATTTTTCCCCCCACATTTACTCGCGGGCTACACAAAGAGCCTGGGTTTTGCCGCTGCAATCACAGTTGGATTGATCTTTTTGATGAGTCAACTAGTAGCTACTGATATCGAGGAGCCCAAACTCAGCCTGTTGCCTACGATAAAACCGGTACATATGCCAAAAAAAGAGATTGTTACCCAAACTTATGAGGAGCCTACACCGCCACAAGCTGTGCTGGAGCAGCCAACGATGCGGGTTGAGGAAACTGAGGTAACACCCGTTACGATGAATGTAGTGATTGGTACGCCCACTCCTGTTACTTCTACCGGGGTGCAAATAACGCGCGACCCTTTACCAGTTTATAAAGCTAAACCGCGATACCCCAATGCGGCACTGCGCAGGGGGGTAGAGGGGTATGCCGTTGTAGAATTCACGGTAACCAAAACTGGGGCGGTACGTGATGCTCGTGTGGTTGGGGGCTATGATTCTAATGGTAATCCCACGAGCGTATTTGATCGCTCCGCTGTAGCCGCGGCAGAGCGGTTTAAGTATCGCCCCCAAATGGAGAATGGCCAGCCAGTGGAGCGCTACGGGGTACGCAATCGAATCAGTTACAAAATAGCGGAATAAAAAAACGGCCCTTTGGGGCCGTTTTGTTTAGAACAGTTTTAATCAGTCAATTTCCCTCACCGCCCCGCGGTCTGCACTGGTGGCAAGCATGGCATAGGCTTTCAGTGCTTTGCTGACTTTACGAGGGCGCTTTTCGATTGGCGTCCAGCCATTAGGATTTTCTTCCATTTCTCGGCGTCGCTTATCGAGTTCACTTTCCTTAATAGCGATTTCAATTTTCCTCGCTGGAATATCAATACGTATTAAATCGCCATTGCGCACGAGAGCGATGTTACCTCCAGACGCCGCCTCCGGTGAAACATGTCCGATAGAGAGGCCTGAAGTACCGCCTGAGAAGCGGCCATCGGTAATCAATGCGCAGTGCTCACCGAGTCCTTTGGACTTTAAATAACTAGTGGGGTAAAGCATCTCTTGCATTCCAGGTCCACCTTTAGGGCCTTCATAGCGGACGATAACAGCCTCCCCTTTACTGACCTTCCCTTCGAGGATATTGGAAACAGCCTCTTCCTGGCTTTCTACTACATGGGCGGGGCCTTCGAACTTCCACAGCGACTCATCGACGCCGGAAGTCTTCACTACACAGCCATTGGGGGCCAGGTTGCCAAAGAGAACGGCGAGCCCTCCCTCAGAGGAGTAGGCGTATTCAGCAGAACGGATACAGCCACGCTGGCGGTCTGCATCTAAAGTGGACCAGCGGCATTCCTGGCTGAAAGCTGTTTGGGTGGGAATGCCTGCGGGGCCCGCGCGATAGAATTCCAGTACAGATTGGTCGTCCGTGCGGCAAATATCCCAGCGCGCAAGGGCATCGGCGAGCGAACCACTGTAGGCGGTTGGCAGCGAGGAGTCGATAAGACCTGCGGCCTCCAACTCCCCAAGGATAGCCATTACACCACCAGCGCGGTGTACATCTTCTATATGGTATTTCTCGGTATTGGGGGCAACTTTGCACAGCTGTGGAACCTCACGGGAGAGGCTGTCGATATCTTCCAGGGTGAAGTCAATCTCACCTTCCTGAGCGGTTGCCAGCAGGTGCAGGATGGTATTAGTGGAGCCTCCCATGGCGATATCGAGTGCCATGGCATTGCGGAAGGCTGTACGGTTGGCGATGTTGCGCGGCAGGGCAGTTTCGTCATCCTGCTCATAGTAGCGTTTGGTCAGGGTTACGATCTCGCGGCCAGCGCGGAGGAATAGCTCCTTGCGGTCGGCGTGAGTCGCTAGCATGGTGCCGTTACCAGGGAGTGAAAGCCCCAGGGCCTCGGTCAGGCAGTTCATGGAGTTCGCTGTAAACATACCTGAGCAGGAGCCACAGGTCGGGCAGGCAGAGCGCTCATACTCAGCAACTTCCTCGTCGGAGGCCGTATCTGTAGCGGCGATCACCATAGCATCTACTAAGTCGAGCTTGTGGTCAGCCAGTTTGGTTTTGCCGGCCTCCATCGGGCCACCGGAGACAAAGATAACTGGAATGTTCAGGCGCATGGCTGCCATCATCATTCCCGGTGTGATCTTGTCACAGTTGGAGATACAAACCAGGGCGTCGGCACAGTGGGCATTGACCATGTACTCCACTGAGTCAGCGATAATTTCGCGGCTGGGCAGGCTATAGAGCATGCCGTCGTGACCCATTGCGATACCGTCATCCACAGCGATCGTATTGAACTCCTTGGCCACGCCGCCGGCGCGTTCAATCTCCCTTGCGACAAGCTGACCCATATCCTTTAGGTGTACGTGTCCGGGGACAAACTGGGTAAAGGAGTTTGCGATGGCAATGATTGGCTTATGGAAGTCCTCGTCCGTCATACCGGTGGCACGCCACAAGGCGCGGGCTCCGGCCATATTGCGACCGGCGGTAGAGGTGCGGGAGCGGTATTGGGGCATAGTCACAGATTCCAGCTGGCAACAATGAATGCGCCAGCTTAGCAAAAAACGGACTTTCCTGGGATGTTTTTGCGCCCAAACTACCCATCAAAGGAGTAATAAGGATAGATATTTCAAATTTCTATGACTAAGTGGACTGACTTTTCCCCAGGCGTTTACGCAGGATTCTCGAATTGCGCTGAATGTTGTACAGGGACTTTCGCGCGGTAGGCAGCTCACTGATACCGACTTGCTCAAAACCCTGCTCGATAAACCAGTGCTCTGTCTGGGTGGTGAGGACGTAGAGCTCATCAACCTGGACTGTTTGCGCCTGTCTCTCAAGGTGGCGCATCAGCTTGGCTCCACGCCCGCCACCGCGAAATTCCGGGTGGCTGGCAAGGCAGGCAACTTCGGCTGCTGTGGTAGTGCCCTTATCATCCTTAATAGGATACAGAGCTGCACAGGCAACTGGAGTGCCATCCACTTCCACAAGCGTGAAGTGTTCAATTTCCGCCTCGAGCTTCTCGCGGGAGCGCCGTACCAAAACGCCATCTTTCTCTAACGGACGGATCAGTCCAAGAATGCCGCCCACATCGGTAATTCGCGCTCTGCGCACAACTTCGTAGCTGTCCCGGTAAATCATGGTGCCGGCGCCTTCACGGCGGAATAGCTCCTGAATTAAGGCGCCGTTTTTACAAAAGCTAAGTAGATGTGTACGGGCGATCCCTGCATTACAGGCTCGAATGGCGCAGCGCAAGGTTGCGCTTTGCACCTTGGGTGAAACTTGCTCTGCCTGCAAAATACTCAATTCGTGTACCGGATTTCCGTCCACTTGAAGTTGCTCAGGTTCGCGGAATAGCACTAGTTTCTCGGCGCGCAATACTCTGGAAGCCTCAGCGGCCAGGTCCAGGTAATTGATATTGAAAAGCTCCCCGGTTAGGGATGTGCCCAGGGGAGAAAGGAGTACCAGGGAACCCTGATCTAGGTTTTGCTCCAGAGTGTTGGTGTCCATGCGTCGCACGGTGCCGGTCCAGCCCAGGTCCACGCCATCTAGCACGCCACTGGGACGGGCGGTAACAAAATTGCCCGAGACTACCTTGAGGGCCGAACGTGCCATGGGCGAGTCTGGCAATCCCTGGGAAAATGCGGCTTCAATATCGAAGCGCAGTTTACCCACGACAGACTTAACAATCTCCAATGTCTCTCGATTGGTAATACGCTGGTTCTCGTGAAATCGATTTTCAATGCCGCGCTCATCCAGGGCTCGATTAATTTGTTCCCGCGCGCCGTGCACAACAACCAAGCGAACCCCAAGGCTGGCAAGCAGCGCCATATCGTGCACTAGGTTGCGGAAATTGGCGTGCTCTAAAGCGTCGCCGGGGATACCAATTACTAAAGTGCGACCGCGCAGGTCGTTGATGTAAGGTGCCGCGTGGCGAAACCAGTTCAGGGAGGCGTTATCGTCGCTCACTAATTCTTACCGTGTGCAAGTCTTGTGGTGTTAAAGCCCCGGAGGCTGTCGCAGGCAGATTAAAGGCAAAAGCGGCCAATCAAGTCGCGCAGAATGTTGACCATAGGGTTGATACGATCCAGGGCGAGAAATTCATCCGGCTGATGAGCTTGGTCAATATCGCCGGGGCCGAGCACGATAGTGTCAATATTCAAACTCTTCAAGTAGGGCGCTTCAGTACCAAAGGCAACACTTTCAGCGGGATGGCCACAAAGTTGTTCTGCAACTTTTACTAACTCTGAATGGGCATCCTGTTCAAAGGGCGCAGTGCCAGGGAATAAAGAGGCCACTTCCACCTGAATTTTATTGTCTTGTGGAATGGTAAGGATACGTTTGTTTAGTTCTTCCCGCAGGTCCGTAAGCTGCATTCCTGGCAACGGGCGAATATCAAACTGGAGTTCTGTGTGGCCGCAGATCCGATTGGGGTTGTCACCCCCATGGATACAGCCTAAGTTCATCGTGGGTACTGGAACGGCGAATCCGGGGTTGTTGTATTTTTGTTGCCACTCTTTTCGCAGTGTTAATAGTTCACCAATAACTTTATGCATGGCCTCGAGCGCGTTGGCCCCCAAACTGGGATCTGATGAGTGGCCGGATTGCCCAGTAATACGCACTGCTTCCATCATAACCCCCTTGTGCATACGTATCGGGCGAAGCCCGGTGGGCTCACCAATTACCGCGTAGCGCGCTTGGGGTTTGCCAGCCTGCACCAGGGCGCGGGCACCACTCATACTTGTTTCTTCATCGGCTGTTGCCAAAACAATCAATGGTTTTTGTAAAGGCTTGTCGAGAAAAGTCTGCACAGCCTCGATGACCAGAGGGAAAAAACCCTTCATATCACTGGTGCCGAGACCGTATAAGCGGTTGTCGCGCTCTAAAACCTTAAAGGGGTCCGATTGCCAGCGCCCCGCGTCAAAGGGGACTGTATCAGTATGTCCGGATAGAACGAGCCCGCCTTTATCACCACTTTTACCGCCGAGAGTAGCAATCATATTGGCTTTGTTGGGAGAGCCCTTTAAAGGCATTATCTCTACATTGAAACCAAGTCCTTCTAACCATCCACCCAGTAGCTCCACCACCGGGCGGTTACCCATATCCAGGGAAGGGTCGGTTGCACTGACACTGGGGCAGGCGATCAGTTGATGTAATTGGGTCTTCAGGTCAGGTACTGCGATACTCGCCATGGTGACTTTCCCTACTCTTGTTGCGCCATTCATTCAAGATAACAGCGGCTCCGATCAGTCCTCCCCCGAGGGCGAGACGGGTTAGATCGGCATCCCGATTCCAGATTAACAGATTTACCAATAAGCCAGCGGGAATCAGTGCATTATTCATTGCGGCCAGGGTACCAGTAGAGACCTGCGTAGCACCTTTGTTCCACAAAAAGTATCCCAGACCTGATGCCACCAATCCCAACCAGAGTAGGACCCCCCATTGCTGTGAGCCCTGTGGGTACTGCGGTTCTCCAAATAGGAGCCAGGCAATAACAGTGATCAAGCTGGCGCCGACAAAAAACCAAGCGAAGGTTTGTCTCGGGAGGGGGCCTTGCTCTTTGGACATCAGGCGCTTGTATGCCACCTGCCCCACGGCAAAACATAGGTTGGCACCCTGGACGACTGCAAACCCAATCCAAAAGTCGTTACTGGGAGAGCCCCAGCGAATAGTGGCGGCTCCCAATACGGCTACGGCTGCGATAGTGAGGTTCCAGACAGAAAAGTGCTTGTTAAGGAAGTCCTCAAGGGCGGTGATATACAGGGGAGTGAAAATAGTAAATAGAAGTACTTCGGGGACACTGAGCAGTAAGAATGACTGGTAGTAAAACAAGTACATCAGCCCCAGTTGTACAGCACCGATCACAATTAAATGTATCGCGGTACGGGGAGGGCAACCCTTCCTTTTCAGCATGGGTAGAAATAGCGCTGTGGCAAGGAGCACCCGTGTCATTGCGGAAAAATAGCTATCCACCTGTCCGGCCAGGTAGGCGCCTATCAAACTGAAGGAAAAGGCCCACAGAAGAGTGACAAACAACAGTAATGGCATCAGGGTGGATTCGCAGGCATAGATTGGTCGGCGGGCTCGGCCCAGTTTATTTCCCTAAATATTAATGCCAGAGGAGCGAAATAGATATCGACAGGGAGCCTTACTAAAGTGGTGGATATGAGAGGCATAAAAAAGGGGGCTTTAGCCCCCTTTGCTGATCTGCTCTGTGTGCTGCTTCGGTTTTAGCCGAACAAGCCTTTGAAGAAGTAGAAGAACAGGATCGCAATACCTGCACCCGCTGGCAGGGTGACTACCCAGGATGCGGCGATAGTGGTGATCATACGCAGGTTCAGGGCGCCAATACCCCGCGCCAGGCCAACACCCAATACCGCGCCCACCAGAGTGTGAGTTGTGGAGATTGGCAGGCCTGTACCAGAAGCCAGTACGACGGTGGAGGCCGCACCCAGCTCGGCAGCGAAGCCACGGCTCGGTGTCAGCTCGGTGATTTTCTTACCGATAGTGGCCATTACCTTAAAGCCGTATGTCGCCAGGCCCACCACGATACCGATACCGCCGAGCAGTAATATCCAGGAAGGCATAGTGGATTTAACGGTGATAGCGCCGCTCTGGATGGTGTTAACTACGGCAGCCAGAGGACCAACGGCGTTGGCGACATCGTTGGAGCCGTGAGCGAAGGCCATGGCACAGGCGGTGAAGACCATCAGGATCGCAAATACGCGCTCGACGTTGGCGAAACGGTTTTCAGCTTCAGCTGCCGGGTCGCGCTGGACGCGCTTGAGCATGGTGACTCCGACACCGGCGACAGCAAGGCCCACCAGGGCGGCGATACCGGCATCCTGGATAAAGCTGAGCTGGATATTGGCATCTTTAAGAACGTGCTTGAGGCCCTTGGTAAGGGTCACCATGGCAATCATCCAGCCTACTGCAAACATGTAGAAGGGGATGTAGCGCTTGGCATTGTTGAAGGGGTCTTCCGTGTCTAGGATCAGGCGCTGGACACTGCGGAATAACAGGAAAGAAAGGGTGCCCGCGAGAACCGGGGAGACCACCCAGCTAGCTACGATGCTGCCCACTTTCCCCCAGGCCACTGCATCTGGGGATATACCTACCGCAGAGAAGCCGACAATTGCGCCGACAATAGAGTGGGTGGTGGATACCGGCCAGCCGAGAATACTGGCTACCAGCAGCCAGGTGCCCGCCGCCAGCAGTGCCGAAAGCATACCGTATACCAACAGCTGCGGTTGGGCGGCGAAGACTTCAGAATCGATAATGCCTTTGCGGATGGTTGCGGTAACCTCTCCGCCTGCCAAATAGGCGCCGGCAAATTCAAAGATCATGGCGATAACAATCGCCTGCTTGATAGTCAGTGCACGGGAACCTACGGAGGTACCCATGGCGTTGGCTACGTCGTTGGCACCGACGCCCCAGGCCATAAAGAAGCCTGCCACACAGGCCAAAATCAATAATATATGGCCGTATTGACTAATAATTTCCACGCCAAACCCCCTAACGTGCTAACAACAACTGCAATCGGTTGCCCACGCTGTGGGCGCGATCGGCGAGTTCACCGATCCATTCAATAACCCGGTAGAGGAACATAACGTCCACCGGAGGTAAGTCTTTCTCAATAGCAAACAGCGACGCGCGAATTTCGACTTCAAGCTTGTCTGACTTGCGCTCCAGTTCATCCAGCTCTTCGGTCATGCGTTTGGCGATATCCACCTCGCGCCCTGCAAAGCCACTTTCCAGCAACTCGTCCAGTTCGTTGATCGCGCGCAGTGCCTGTGCAGAGGTGGCGACGGCGCTCTCCACAAAGGTGGTCATCAAGGATTGGAGAGGTGCGGGAATCTGCATCTTCCTGCCTACAGCCAGACCAGCGATATCCTGGGCAGTGTTGGCTACCTCATCCTGGGCATGCAGCAATTCCAGCAAGTCAGTCCTGGACACTGGCATAAACAGGCTGTCCGGCAGATGCAGGCGCAGGTCTCTCTTGATATCGTCAGCGCGGTTCTCCGAGGCGGAGATGCGCAGTTGAATCTGTTCTGCCTCTTTGAGGTCACCTTTGATCAGTGCTTCAAAGAAGGGGATCAGGTCAGCCGATGCCTCGTGGGCCGTAGCCATATGCTTCTCGATTGGCTTAATCGGAGAGCGGCCAAATAAGTTGGCAATATTCGACAGGGCCATGGTTAGCTCCATTGCTCAGAATGCGAAAACGGCGGCATGGTACCCCAATCGGGGCAACTTCGTAACAGTGCGTTAACAGCGCACTTTCACAGCTTGATGATAGGGCTACAATGCAACGTCGCCATATGAGAATAAAGGGGTTGCCAATGGCAGAAAGCAGAGTTGCAGACCGCATACTGGAACTGCGCGGATTACTAGAGGATTTGGTGGGGCAGGGCTTTGTTAGCCGAGAGGATGCCAACCGCATCGTAGGTACTCCGCGGACTGCAGAACAGGCCCAGATGCACCCGCTCAGCTATATAGCCAGTTGTGACCTGGCCAACCGCAAGCAACCTGGGAGCTTGCTGAGTAGGGAAGTCCTCAGTGCCTGGTTGGCTGAGAGCTCCTCTCACCCCTTGTATCATATAGACCCGCTTAAGGTTAATGTAAGCGCTGTCACCGAGGTGATGAGCTTTCAGTTTGCCAAGCGACACCAAATTCTCTGTGTTGAGGCGAGCGCTGAAGAGCTGGTGGTGGCAACAGCTCAACCGTTTACACATGGCTGGGAAGAGCAGCTGGAACATACCACCGGCCGCAAGGTCTGCCGTGTGGTAGCTGATCCGGCCGATATTAAGCGACATTGCGTCGAATTTTACTCCCTTTCCAATTCAATCTCTGGCGCAAGCGGCCTTCAGGGAACCTCAGCAGCAAATAATTTTGAACAGTTGCTGGAGTTGGGCACCTTAAAGGACCCTGAAGCCAACGATCAACACATCGTCAATATCGTCGATTGGTTGTTGCAGCACGCCTTTGACCAGCGAGCCAGTGATATCCATATTGAACCGCGCCGGGAAGTGGGGCGAATACGCTTTCGTATTGATGGTGTTTTGCATCCAATTCATGAGTTACCAGATCAAGTGAATGCTGCGGTTACCAGTCGCCTGAAGATTCTAGGGCGCATGAATGTAGCAGAGAAGCGCAAACCCCAGGATGGCCGTATCAAGACAAAAAGGCCTGATGGCAGTGAGGTGGAGTTGCGCCTCTCTACTTTGCCCACCGCGTTTGGGGAGAAGTTGGTAATGCGTATCTTCGACCCGGAAGTTCTCGCGCGATCTTATTCAGACCTGGGGCTGGGTGGCGATGACTTGGCTCGTTGGCAGACGATGCTGTCACGGCCCAATGGAATCGTACTGGTCACCGGCCCTACCGGCTCGGGGAAAACTACCACTTTGTATACAGGCCTCAAGCAGCTGGCGACTAGTGCGGTGAATGTCTCTACCGTTGAAGACCCTATTGAAATGGTAGAAGAGAGCTTTAACCAAACCCAGGTTCACCATGCTATTGGCTTTGATTTTGCTGCGGGTATCAGAACCCTGATGCGCCAGGATCCAGATATTATCATGGTGGGCGAGATTCGAGATCTGGAAACCGCTCAGATGGCGGTTCAAGCGGCACTGACAGGCCACCTGGTTATCTCAACTCTGCATACCAATGATGCTCCAACAGCAGTCACCCGCTTATTGGATCTGGGCTTGCCCCACTATTTGTTGAAATCCACCATCCTCGGGGTGATGGCCCAGCGCTTGGTGCGCACACTATGTCCCAGTTGCAAGCAGGAGGACAAAATTGAAGAGGCCGATTGGCAGTCTCTGGTCAAACCCTGGAGAGCGCCGCTGCCAGAGAAAGTCTACCGGCCGGAAGGTTGCTTGGAGTGTCGTAATACGGGCTATCGTGGGCGTCAGGGAATTTATGAAATCCTGCCATTTAGCGAGTCGGTACAAACTATTGTCACTTCCGATTGTGATCTACAGCAACTGCGGCGCCAGGCGATGCGCGAAGGTATGAATAGTCTCAGGCTTTCCGGTGCGAAAAAAGTAGCGGCGGGTTTGACCACTGTGGCAGAGGTATTGAGGGTGGCCCCACCGCCGGATATCGCTTTCTAGCTTGAGAGGCTTCTCTGATATAACTGTTTGAAGATGTCGAGGCCAATGAAGTGACCGGAAGGCGGGCTTGCTCGGCCACTCATCATTATCCGATACCACCGCTAGCTATCGGAATGTCGATAGCTAGGCAGAATTGCCCGCTGATATTCGCACCAAGGACTGCCCCTCATGTTTGACAACATTCCGTGCCCAAAACCCATCCGCGCTCAACTTCAGTCACTATGGCATGACTGGTGTGAACTGGCGGAGGCCGCGCTTGTTGTTGAGGTGGAGAGCTTGCTGGCAGAGCCATTGCTTGCGCAGGGAGTGGCTCGGAGCTTAATTGGTTCAGAATTTTTTTATCAACAGTGCTGTCGCCGCCCAGAGTTTTTACGGGATTTGTTACTTAAACAAGATCTCGGGCTCTCCCTGCCGACCATAGAAAGCGATGAGGAGTTAGACCTTCAATTGCGCTTATTGCGTAACCGGGCAACAGCTGAGGTCATATTTCGCGATTTTACCGGCCAATGGGATATTCCTCAGGCATGTCTGCGCCTCAGTGAATTGGCAGAGCTATCTATTCGCACGGCGATGCGATGGCACCATGAAAAGTTAGTTGAGCGCTATGGAGAGCCTCGTAATAAAGCCGGCGATAGTCAGTCGATGGTGGTGTTGGGGATGGGCAAATTGGGGGCCCGGGAGCTCAATCTCTCATCGGATATTGACCTGATCTTTGCCTACCCAGAGCCCGGTTATACCGATGGCGAAAAGAGTGTAGAAAATCAGCAGTTTTTCCAAAAACTCGGCCAGCGCTTGATTAAATCACTGGATGGAATCAATGCGGATGGTTTTGTTTTTCGTGTAGATATGCGTTTGCGCCCCTACGGTGATAGTGGCCCCCTGGTAAGCCATTTCGCCGCTCTGGAGGACTATTACCAGACTCAAGGGCGTGAGTGGGAGCGCTACGCCATGGTCAAAGCTCGCCCTGTTGCTGGCAGGGAAGAGTTTGCTGAAGAGTTGATGGAGCTGTTGCGCCCATTTACTTATCGCCGCTATATCGACTTCAGTGCTATTGATGCTTTGCGTGAAATGAAAGCCCTGATACAGCGGCAAGTGCGCGCTCGCGGTTTAACGGACAATATCAAACTTGGGCGGGGCGGCATACGCGAGTTGGAATTTATCGCCCAGGCATTCCAGTTAATTCGCGGAGGGCGCGAACCCGCCCTGCGCGAGCGCAGCTTGCTCAAGCTGCTGCCCCTTTTGGAAAGTGATGGCCATGTTGAACCGGGAGTGGCCAGTGAACTGACCAGTTGTTATTTGCTGCTGCGGAGAGTCGAACACGCACTGCAAGCTTACCGGGATCAACAGACACAGGCACTCCCAGCTGAGGAGGAAGAAAGGGAAAAATTGGCATTTGCCCTGGGTCGCGATAATTGGGAGCAATTGGAGAGTGAGCTGGTCGATGTTCGTTCCTTGGTTGAGCGGGAGTTCGATACTGTAATCGCTCCACCAGAGGAGCTGGCCGCCCCCAGTGTGGCTGAAGAGTGGCAGGGACTCTGGGCAAGTTGCGCCGATGAAACCGCGAATGAAGAGAATTTGCAGCTTTTGGAAAGTGCAGGGTTTCTTCCGCCACCGCAGGCACTCGAGCACTTAAAAGAGCTGTGCCAGTCAACAATGGTTGCAGCCCTTCCCGCCTCTTCCCGCGCGCGCCTGGATCAATTTATGCCTACGTTACTCGCCGCAGCTGGGTTACAGGCTGATCCCTTGTTAGTGCTAACCCGTGTTTTACCTTTAGTGCGCTCAGTACTGCGTCGCAGTGCCTATCTCGTCCTGATTAATGAAAATCCCCCCGTGCTCAACCAGCTGGTGCGCCTCTGTAGTGCCAGTCCGTGGATTGCTGAGCAACTTGCGCGCCATCCAATTCTGCTGGATGAGTTACTGGATTCCCGCAGGTTACTAGCACCCTCTACGGCGGCAGATATTGCCAATGAGCTGCGTCTCGAATTGTTGCGGATCGATCCTGAAGATCTGGAATTGCAAATGGAGGCGCTTCGATATTTTAAACAGAGTCAAAGCCTGCGCATTGCGGCACAAGAGGTGAATGGTGCCCTGCCTTTGATGAAAGTCAGTGATTCCCTTACTTGGTTGGCAGAGGCGATATTGCAGCAGTCATTGCAACTCGCCTGGGCACAGATGGTGGATAAATACGGTGTGCCTGCGGGGGCCTCGGCAGAGGATATGCACTTTGCCATTATCGCCTATGGAAAGCTGGGGGGATTGGAGCTTGGCCACGGTTCTGACCTGGATATTGTTTTTGTGCACGATGCAGATGCGATGCAGGTTACCGACGGTAAAACCAGTATTGATAACCTGAGCTTTTTTACCCGACTAGCACAGCGACTTATCCACATATTGCAAACCCGTACATTGAGCGGGCCTCTTTATGAGGTAGACACAAGACTGCGCCCTTCGGGTAATTCAGGACTCTTGGTGACTTCATTGGCTGCCTTTGAAAAGTACCAGAGGGAGAGTGCCTGGACCTGGGAGCATCAGGCACTGGTGAGAGCTCGATCTGTCGCCGGTAGTCTCCGCCTGAGTGAGTCGTTTCAACAGTTGCGTACGAAATTGCTTTGCCAGTCGCGAAAGAGCGATAAATTGCGTGATGAGGTGGTGGAAATGCGCAATAAAATGCGTGCGCACCTCGATAAGAGCAACGATAAAAAGTTTGATCTAAAGCACGGTGAGGGCGGTATTGTCGATATTGAATTTATGGTTCAATATGCTGCTCTGGCCTGGGCAAAAACTTCGCCCTCGATCGTGCGGTATACCGATAATATTCGCATTCTCGAAAGTCTGATTGACGCAGGCCTGATGCCGGCCCAACAAGCCGGACATCTGATCGACGCCTACAAAGCCTACCGATCTGAAGGTCATCGCCTGGCACTACAACAACTGCCAGGGATTGTGAGCGATGACCAATTCACAGCGGAAAGAAAGACCGTTCAAACAAACTGGCAGCAATTACTCGGTTAACACCGGGTTTCTACCTGCTGCCCGATTAAACTGTTTTTCAGGATTTGTAGGAGTTACCCATGTCTTTTGCCGACCGCGACGGCGTTATCTGGTTTGATGGTGAATTGGTTCCCTGGCGCGATGCCCGGGTGCATGTCCTCACTCATACCCTGCATTATGGAATGGGGGTGTTTGAAGGCGTACGGGCTTATGAAACCGGTAACGGCACCAGTATCTTTCGTTTGCAAGAGCACACCCGTCGGTTGTTTCGCTCTGCAAAAATAATGAATATCCCAATGCCCTATAGCACTGATGAGCTGAATGAAGCTCAGCGGCTTGTAGTGCGCGAAAATAACCTGCGCCAAGCGTATCTAAGGCCAATGGTATTTTACGGGTCAGAGGGAATGGGGTTGCGCGCGGAAAATCTTTCAACCCATGTGATCGTCGCTTCCTGGGAGTGGCCCAGCTATATGAGCCCCGAGGCGCTGGAGCAGGGGATTAAGGTGAATACCTCCTCATACACCCGACACCATGTGAATATCAGCATGTGTAAGGCGAAAGCCAATGGCAACTATATAAACTCGATGTTGGCGTTACAGGAGGCGGTGCGCAATGGGTGCGAGGAGGCGTTATTACTGGACCCCGAGGGTTATGTTGCTGAGGGTAGTGGAGAAAATGTCTTCATTGTTCGCGATGGGACTATATATACCCCGGAGCTGACTTCGTGCCTGGATGGAATTACCCGCGATACAGTTATTGAGCTGGCGCGGGAGTGCGGCTATAGGGTACTAGAGAAGCGTATCACTCGGGACGAAGTCTATATCGCTGACGAAGCGTTTTTTACTGGCACAGCGGCGGAAGTATTGCCCATTAGTGAATTGGATGGGCGTTCTATCGGCAGTGGTCGTCGCGGCCCTATTACCGGGCGTTTGCAAAACCTTTATTTTGATGTGGTACATGGGCGTAGTGCCGCGCATCGGGGCTGGCTCAGTGATGTGGCGGGCCAGGCGGAAGTTAAGATGCGAATAGCATGATGGAAAATAAAAACCCGGCAGATGCCGGGTTTTTATTTTAAGTAAGGCTTACTTAGTAAGAGCTGGTGGTGTCCGGGCGTCCTACGCAGTAATAATCAAAGCCTGCCTCACGCATTTCCTCTGGTTCGTACTGGTTGCGTCCGTCAAACACAACCGGGGCACTGAGAGCGCTGCTTACTTCATCGATATCAAGAGATTTGAACTGTTGCCATTCGGTCGCGACAATCAGGGCGTCGGCACCCTGTAAAGCCTCTGTCTTGGAGTCGCAAAGGGTCAGGTCTTCGCGATCGCCAAAAATTCGCTGACACTCCTCCATGGCCTCAGGGTCAAATGCCCGCACCTTCGCACCCTGCTCCCACAATCGAGCTAACAGCACACGGCTTGGGGCTTCGCGCATATCATCTGTATTGGGTTTGAATGACAGGCCCCAGAGCGCAAAAGTTTTGCCCTGAATATCTCCGTTAAAATGACGTTGTATTTTTTCGGCGAGATAGTGTTTCTGGCGCTCGTTGCGGGATTCCACGGCGGCAAGAATATCTGCAGCAATGCCCAGCTGTTGAGCCGAGGAAATCAGGGCTTTCACATCTTTAGGGAAACATGAGCCACCGTAGCCGATACCTGCGTAGATAAACTGGTAACCAACTCGAGGGTCTGAGCCGATTCCGGCCCGAACTGCTTCAATATCAGCGCCCACTTTATCGGCAATATTTGCCATTTCATTCATAAAGCTGATCTTGGTTGCCAGCATGCAGTTGGCGGCATACTTGGTCAGCTCCGCACTTTTTACGTCCATCACCAGGATTTTTTCGTGATTTCGGTTAAATGGTGCGTACAGGTGGCGAAGCTTCTGTTCTGATTCTGTTTCGGAGGTGCCGATAATAATCCGGTCTGGCCGCATACAGTCATTGAGCGCCGACCCCTCCTTGAGGAATTCAGGGTTGGAAATAACATCGAAGGGCAGATCGGACTTATCCCGCTCAGCCAGTTCTTCTTCAACAGCAGCCCGCACTTTGTCGGCTGTACCCACAGGTACTGTGGACTTGTTGATGATGTATTTTTTGCACTCCATGTGGCTTGCAATAGTCCTTGCAACAGTTAACACATGGCGAAGGTCTGCTGAGCCGTCCTCATCTGGAGGGGTGCCCACAGCGATAAAGATCAGTTCACCGTGTTCTACGCCAAAGGCGGCATCGGTTGAAAAAGATAGATTGCCTGTGGTGATACTGTTCTTCACCATAGGTTCGAGGCCGGGCTCATAAATGGGGATAATGCCCTGTTTGAGGCGGTTGATCTTGTCCGCGTCTATATCGATACAAACTACTTTATTGCCAGCTTCGGCTAAGACTGCTGCTTGCACCAGGCCCACATAGCCGGTGCCAAATACGGTTACATTCATCAGTGTGACTCTATCTCTCAGCGGTTACTGTTTTTGAGGGTTACTTTCCTGGATAGTTTTACAATGGCTCAAGCCCCGGTCTTCAATGCTGCTTCGTGCCAGCAGGATAGCTAGGGGAATCCAGTAAAAGAACCAAATATAATTGGGCTTGGCCAAAGGTTGCTGGGCGTATGTCAGCATTGCCAATACACCGAATAGGAACCAGGTGAAGTACAAACCGGGAATCCAGCTCAGAAGCCTCTCTTTGGATCTCACTGTCCACAGGGCTGCGAGTCCTTGCCAGGCACAAGCGGCCACCCCCAATATTCCACTGAAGCGTGCGATATCCAGGAGGAAATTATGTGGATGGGGCACCATTCTGTTTAGCTCGATAAACTTCTTGTGCACTAGGCCTTGACCAAACAGTGGGGATTGCAGGAACTCTTCAAGTGTCTTTTGCCAGAGCGTCATGCGAACGGAATAGGCACTACCCCGGTGTAGAAGAGGCAGATCACCATATAACGTAAAATAGGCTAGGGGCAGTACGCAAACTATGGCAACAACAACGAGTATCTTCAGCAGTCGTGAAAGGTTGCCGAATACAACCAAAAAGATTGAGAAGCCGGCCATAACAATCGGGACTTTGGTTTGTGACAAAACTATATAGATACAGGAGGTGAGTAAGCCCGCTCCTGATAACCAGCGCCAAATGCGGGGGTTTTGGTAGAGGCCGTAGCAGCAAAAAAGAGCGTGGAAGCCAAATAGCATTCCTGTTTTATCAATATTGCCCTCAAGAGATATACCGCCAATTCGGTGCAGATTCTGTAGTCCGCCGTCAAGGGAGTAAGAAACTAATGAGGCAATACCGGACAGCAGTCCAATCGCAATAAGTGAGAGTAATAGCTTATGGAGGATGTTGTCGCCGTATTGTTCCAGTAGGAAGAAAACAGCGCAATAGAATAGAGCTAGGTATAAAACCAATTTCCAGTAGTAATCGGATTGCCTATAAACATCTGCGGTGTCCGGTGAGGCCCACAGTGTTGATAGCGCTAGAATGATTGGCAGGCTACAAAAGGTTAGGAATTGCCAGGAAATTAAGAAGTGATAGCTCTTCCTCCATACCAGCAGTAAAAAGGCTGTGGGTAGTAAAGTTAGATAAAAGCTGGTTTGTACCCCTGAAACTTTGGGGGAAACATAGTAACCACATACCAGCAGAAATAATCCAAGAAAGGCCCATTTGAGCAGACCTGAAATCCACAGTGAGCTTTGCTGGCGATAAATGGGCTGGGAAAGCTTGTTTAGAGTACTTCCAAGTTCAGGCATAGGTGCAACTGTCGGCCATTCAGAAAATTTTGTATTTAGGTGCGCGAAAATAGGCTGTATGGGTGGGTACTATATAAAAGTCTGTTGTCCATGAACGCTCAAATTTTGCTTTTTGGTGATAATTGTGGGGCTTTACACAAAGTAGTAGCGGATGTCTGTTTGGCTGAGCGCTTTAACGGGGTCTCCTGAGAGGCATGGATTCACTGGGGACGCCCTTTGGAAATCCCTGGAAGGAGTATACTGGATGTTTTGGGGCTCCCATAGCCTTGTTACAGTAGCTCCACTGGCATGCGCTAGGTACACTGCCTTATATTCCGGTGTTTCAGTAGTTTAGGGTCCTATCTTGCAACTTACTATTTGGCGTTTTTTAGATGGCAACCGGGCCCATGAAAAGCAGAGCGCAGCTCTGATTGAAGGGGTGCGCAGGAGCTATATCGGGGAGGTGCAGGTTTTTGATATATCACCAGAATATACAGCCAGCCGTATTCTCCTAAAAGCCGGAGAGGAGCTGGAAGAGTTGCCAGCCCCAGACTTTCTAATTGGCACAGGTCGCCGCAGCCGGCTTCCTATGTTGTCTGCCCGTTGCCGGTTTGGTGGTCGCGCGGTGGCAATTAACCGCCCTTTGTTACCCTACAGCTGGTTTGATTTTGCGGTCGTACCCGAACACGACCGTCCGCCCCCTCTACCTAATGTGATTGTGAGCCAGGGCGCACTGACTGAACCGCTTGAGAGCGATGTACTGCAGCCTGGAAGGGGGCTTATTTTATTGGGTGGACCCAGTAAGCATTACAGTTGGGATACCCTCTCAATCCGGGAGCAAGTTGAGAAATTATTGGCCCAACCCTTGAGTTGGTGTATCTCTGACAGTCGGAGAACACCGGCGGGTACCATGGAGCAGCTGGAGAAAAGCAGTGTTGAGTTGGTTGACTGGCGCTCTTGTCCGGCGGGCTGGCTTCAGAAGCAGTTGTCGGAAGCGGAGACAATCTGGGTCACTGAGGACAGTATCTCTATGCTATTCGAGTCGTTACAAAGTCGGGCCCAAGTCGGTGTAATTCGGGTTCCGAGTCGCAGCAAGTCTAATAAGGTGCGTTCAGCGGTATTACGACTTTTGGATCAAGGTTTGGTTAGTGAAAAGCTTGAGGTGAAGGCAGGAGGCCAGCGTGACCCCCTGGATCAATACCTATTGTGTGCTCAAGCATTGTTGCGTCGATCAGGGTTGCCAAGCCGTTAGCGCTTGAGTCCCTCAGCTTCATATTTTCGCCAGGGGGTTTCCTTATCGGAAATTTCCCACTCGACTCTCAGCCACATGCGCTCGATACGGCGATGGATATAGCGTTTCGCAAAGTAGCTAGAAATTTTTGGCAGAGGCAGGAAAGAGGAACAACCCAGCCCATCAATCAGGTAAGTTTGTAGTTTCCCCTGCTCTTTTCGCAGGACCAGATTGTGGGCAATCAGATTTTTGGTGAGTACTTCATACTCAAGTAGCCACTCAGAAAAGTGCTGTAAAGATTCGCGCACCTCGGCATTGAGTCCATATTTGTTTAGGTATTGGCGAAGAGTAGGTGCCGGATTGCCATCAGCGTCAAGAATCATATCAGTGACGGCAGCGGGGCCTAAGCTGGTCTCCTGTATCCCAAACCATCGAGGCAGATGTTGCCAAAGCCCATCTCGATTAGTTGCAATGGCCCGCTGGCTATAACCTTCCTGTTCGCGAAGATTGTCATCAAAATATGATTCCCCTCGCCAGGTTTTGTACCAGGGAGCTCGTCCCAATAGCTCCGCTGTTCGGCCGGGTCGCATCACCTTGACACAGAGTTCAGACCGCTCCGGGTGTCGGTAGCAAAAGCGATTGCCTCCGCTGGCAAACGGCTCGCTCTGGCTCAAATTAATCACGCGGGTTCGCTCCGGTACGCTCTGTGAGTAGGCTCTTGTAGATTTCAATAGTGTGTTCGGCCTGCCTTCCCAATGTGAAATCGGTAGATAAATGAGGCTTTTGCCCAGGGCTGTCGAGCAATTCCTGAGTACGCGTGAATAAGGCTTCTGGATCATTGATATCAACTAGCCCTTGAGGGAAACAGGCGTTCAGCGACTCTGCCGGGCCCCCAATGTTATAACCGATGACAGGTGTGCCAATTGCTGCGGACTCTATAACGGTTCTGCCAAATGGCTCAGGTCGACGTGATAGGTTATACACCAAACTGGAGGCACTATACCAGTGGCGTATATCACTACGATGACCAACTAGAGTAAGGTGGTTCTCAAGCTTCATTGAGCAAATTTTTTGTTCCAATTCATCGGCGTAGTGCTGCTTGTTCTTCTCCGCTCCGCCGAGAATGATGCCGTGAACATCAGAACGGTTTTTGACTAGTTGATGGATTAGATCGATAAAGTCTTCTTGCCCCTTCCAGCGGGTCAGCCGGCCGGGTAAGAGGAGCCAGCGCTTGCCGGCAAGCTGGGGGAAATCCTGGTGTACTTTTTGGTACCAGGACACCGGTGGCTGGATATCGGGATTGAACTCATCTGTATCTACACCCCGGTAAACGATCTGTGGGGGGCGCTTTAGATCGTTTGCATAGTTCTCCAGTAAGTAGTTATTCACACATTCTGAAATAGCGATTACCTGTTCGGTTTTCGCCATAATCGCACTGTATCGATTTATCGAGTAAAGGCCATGAGCCGTGCTTACAAGGCGGGGGCGCTTAGCGGGGTCAAGATTTCGCCAGGCAAGATAGGCTAGCCAAGCTGGAACTCTGGAACGCACATGGATGATATCGGGCTTCTCACGAGAGATAACCTTTCGAAGTGATCTGACCTGTAACAGGCTTAAAAGAGACTTTTTGTGGATTGGCAGTTCTATGTGGACTGAGCCCTCAGCTTGTAGCTGCTCGACCATGCTCCCCCCACTGGAAACAACGATTGACTGATGACCACCTGCTACCAGGTAGCGGGCAAGATCAACGGTCCCCCTCTCAACCCCCCCAGAGTTCAGGGCGGGTAAAAGCTGCATAATTTTCATGGGGAGATATACCAGGGCTTATAAGAATAGTTTTTTGAATTAATTTGACTAATGGGTTGCGTTTTAGCAAGGAAGGTCGGGCACAAGCATATAATATGGAGCATAGATGCCCTGATAAAGCGTTTGGCAAAAGTGGTATTATAGACAGGTCATTCTTAAGGGTATAGGCTGATTCTTTTTTAACCCAGCTCAGATAGCTTATATCCGATTTGTCCTTGGCCGTAATCTGGAGTTTACATTGCACCCCTTGTTAGTGATCTGTATTTGTACTTATCAGCGACCGGAGCGGCTTCGCAGTTCTCTGCAAAGCCTGGCCAAGCTACAGCTACCCACGGGCTTAAATGTGGCTGCACTGGTTGTCGATAACGATTCGGATACTCAGGCTGGTAGGGAAGTTGTGGGGGAGTTGTCGGGAAGTTTTCCCTTTCCTCTCAACTGTGCTGTTGAAGAGCGGCGGGGAATCCCTTGTGCACGTAATCGCTGTATCGATGAACTGGATAATATGGGAGCTGACTACCTAGTTTTCATTGATGATGATGAGTGGGTAGAGCCCGATTGGTTGATCCAGCTATATGATTACTCACAAAAGCTGGGGGGCAGTAGCGTGGTTTGTGGCAGTGTTGTTCGGCGTTGGCCGGATTCTGTGCCTGCCTATTACTCACGTATTTTTTATCGGCAGAAACGAAAGACTGGAGAACAGCTCAACTACTGTGCGACCAGCAATGTATTAATACCGATGAGCAGTATCCGATCGCTAGGCCTGAGGTTTAATGAGCAGGACCCTCTAGGTGCCGGTACAGATGTGATTTTTTTCACAGAGTTTAAGGCCAAGGGCGGAAAGATTGTTTACTGCCTGGAGGCGAGGGTTTACGAGGCTGTACCGGAGAGTCGCGCCAATATGCGTTGGTTGTCGCGTAGAAAATTCTCCGCTGGTATCACTCTGGCAAAGCATAAACTTGCCAAAGGTCGCGGTCATACCAGCATCTTTGTATCGGCTCTGGGGCAACTGTTGATCTCCAGCATAGGCTGTATTTTAGGATTGATTTTCGGTGGAAAGCGCTTGGGCTCTGGGCCTTGGCTCCGCGCCTGCCGTTCAGCCGGCATGGCTTGTGGTGTTTTTGGGGTGCGCTCTGAGTTTTACCGGGTGGTCGATCACTAATGGCCTGAGGCCTTTCTTACGGGGGTGTTTTACCTGGAAGAGATAACCGTCATCATTGCATTTTCTTTGGTGGCAATATTGATCTTTAGGTGATCCCTGCTTCATGCAAATATTTTATTCCTGGCTCTTCCGCCTGTTTTTACCTGTTGTCCTTCTACGTCTCTGGTGGAGAGGGCGTAGCCAGCCGGCCTATCGGTTGCGTTTAAGAGAGCGTCTGGGTCAGGTTCCCAAAAGGCACAGCCGGGCACCGTTAATCTGGGTCCATTCTGTATCTGTAGGGGAGACCCTAGCCGCCGTGCCAGTTATCTCTAAATTGGCTGCGCGACATACAGACTGGCAGTGGTTGGTTACGACTACAACTCCAACCGGATCCGAGCGCGTACAAGAAGCCTTGCAGCCAATTCTTGGTGGCCGCTTACTTCACTACTACCTTCCCTATGACCTCCCTGAATGCCTGGTGCCATTTCTTAATGCACTTAGCCCTAGTGCATTGGTGATTATAGAGACTGAGCTTTGGCCCAACCTACTCAAGCTCTGCTCGAGCAGGAAGATCCCAATTTTATTGGCCAATGCACGGCTCAGTGAAAAATCTGCACGAGGTTACGGGCGTTTTCCCTCTTTGACTCGAACGATGTTGAGCAACCTGGATCGTGTTGTTGCGCAATACCCTGCTGATATGCAGCGGTTTATCGATCTGGGCTTACCTGCGGAGAGAGCAGTAGCCAACGGCAATATCAAGTTTGACCTCAGTATTGATATGGGACTGGCCAGTGAAGCGCAGGCGCTGGCGCACCAGTGGCGGGGGGAGTCTTCCAGGCCTATATGGCTGGCGGCTAGTACCCATGTGGGTGAGGATGAGGTGATCTTGGATGCCTTCTCTATTTTGAAGAGAGAAATTAAAGATCTTTTACTCGTGTTGGTGCCCAGGCATCCACAGCGTTTTGATGGTGTTGCCCGCCTGTGTCGGGAGCGTGGCTTTGCCCTGGTTCGAAGGAGTGAAGGCACAGCCATTAAAGCTAGTGATGAGGTTATTCTGGGAGACACCATGGGGGAGTTGCTGCGCTTCTATGGGGCCAGTGATATTGCTTTTGTGGGAGGTAGCTTGGTTTCTGTTGGTGGCCACAACATGATTGAACCCGCTGCCTGGGGGGTACCAGTTATTTCCGGTCCCCACCTGCATAACTTTGCCACTGTATCTAGTTTGTTGCAGGAGGCTGGAGCCATGATTGTAGTCGAAGACAGTGAATCGATGGCTTCACAGGTTCAGGCTTGGCTGGATGATGTGGGGCAAAGAAAAGCCGCCGGTCAGAGAGCGAAAAAAGTAGCTTCAGAAAATAGTGGTGCTTTGCAGCGCTTACTGGGCGAAGTGGAGCGGCTGGCTACACAAAATGAAGACCAGAGAGAGAATAAAAATCCTGCTCTCTGGTAGATACGTATACGCAGTTACTTCGAAGGTGCTGGAAGGCTGGTGCCTCCAGTTTCCTCCACGCGAGAGACGTTACTTGCAGGATTCAGCATCATATCCAGATCCTGAAGGTCTTTAGGGGATAAGAGTCCTGCAGCTTGCTTCAAGCTCAGTGAGTTTAGAATGTAGTCGTACAGCGAGTTGGCGTAGTCAGTTTGTGAGTCAAACAGGGTCCGCTGAGCCAGGAGCACATCTACAATATTTCGGGTGCCTACTTCGTATCCTGCCTGAGTGGCATCCAATGCACTCTTGGCAGAGACGACGGCTTGCTCTCGGGCCGCTACTCTCGATACATCGGTGACAACAGCGCGGTGCAGGGTGCGCGTGGTTTGTATGGTATCTCTCTCTGCAAGGACGCTAAGGTCCTGGGCCTGGAAGGCTTGGTTTCTAGCCTGGCGACGGTTGGCACTGAGAAGGCCACCAGTAAAGATGGGCACATTTACAGTTACCCCTGCACTTGTTCCCCATTGGTCAATATCTTGCGGGTAACGTACAAATTGGCTGCCCGTTATGTCGCTGAATCGATTTTTCTCGTTACCATCTTGAGTGAGTTTATTATAAGAAAGCGAGCCAGTGACAGTGGGTAGGTGTTCACTGGCTTCTGCCCGAGCGTTATAGCGGGCGGCATCGGCGCCAAGTCGTGCAGCTTTAAGGACAAAGTTGTTGGCGAGGGCAAACTCAACCCAATCGGCGCGATCTGAAGGCACCGGCGGAGCTACCTGGAAGTCATCTACCAGAGGAGCTACTTGATCATGGTAGCCTCCAGTCAATACTGATAGGGCATCAAAGTTACTGAGGAGGTTGTCTTGAGCTGTTAAGCGCCGGGCAACGGAACTGTCATAGGCAGCCTGGGAGTCGTAGACATCAGTAATTGCTGTTAGACCGACTTCAAAGCGCTGTTGCGTCTGTTCCAGCTGTTTAGCCAGGGCTTGTTCTTCGGCAGCAGCTGCCTCGAGGACGTCATAAGCACGCAATACATCAAAGTAGGCGGTGGCGACACGAATCATCATTTCTTGCTGGTTAGCACTGAATTCTGCTGTCGCCTGCTCTGTTAATCTCTTGCCCTGTTGATAATCGAACCAGGCTGGAGCGTCAAAAATAGCCTGGGTCAGGTTGGCACTATAGGTTCTTTCCTGTAAGGAATTGCTAGTTTGGCTTCTAAAATCCACTAGTTCGACATCATTGTCGTCGTCATTATCAGTCAAATCCAGTAACTGAGCAGAATTCCGGCTGCTATCAGAGTGAGTTCTAGCGGCTTCGAAAGTAGCATTAACCTGAGGAAGCAGGAATGCGCGGAACTGATATTTGGCCTCGATACCCGCATGGTAAGCGGCGCGATCAGCTGCTAATTGAGGATCATTCTCCAGGGCCTGTGTATAGATATCCCACAGGGTGTCGGCTTGCGCCTGCATGGCGCCCAGGCCCAGCAGCGTAGCGGCGATTAGTTTTTTCAGCGGACGCAACTTGCGGCCTTGCGGCTCTGTGCGGTTACTTCTTTTCATCTGTTTCGACTTCCTGTGGAGGGTACGGTCTTCAAGCTTTTGCAAGTTATTTGGAGCTGGTGTCACGTAGTGGGGATATAGAGGGCTCCAGCTTGCGATTATTACTAATATTGCCAGTCTCCCCAATAGCAGTCGCGAGAGTTTACCCGGGGTCAAACCGACCGTCGAGACGGCTTTCGGCTTTTTGCTATATCTTCGTTAAACCGACACCTACGTGCGGTTATCGGTAATTTTTTGGCAATAACACTGGCCCATTGAATAAGGTTGAGGGCCTATATTTCAATAGACGCGCCTCATAAGCATTTGGATGCGGCAAAAATTGTGCAGAATAAGGCAAGGACTGACTGTCCATGAATGAGGGGCGTAACGCGATGCTGGCTGATTGGCAGAGGGTCTGTCACGAATGCGATCTACTTTTAACCGGCGGCTTGGCGCCTCCGGGACAAAAGCTAATTTGCCCACGATGTCGCTGTACTTTGCATCGCAATGGCAATCATAGTATTTACTACACTCTGGCTCTCAGCCTAACCGGCCTATTACTGTTTATTCCCTCTGTTAGCTTGCCGTTGCTCGACTTTTCTCTGTTCTCATTTGGTGCAGAAAGTACCTTGCTTAATGGCGTTTACTCTCTTTTCAAGGCTGGGTTTATTTGGCTCTCGGCGCTGGTGCTTTTCTGTAGCGTTTTGGCTCCGGTAGGTAAATTTGCCCTGTTGTTATTTATTTGTTGGGGCAGTGCTTGGGCCTGGCTTGACCGACCGGTATCCAATGCTGTTCGTTTTTACCAGCACTTGAAAGAGTGGGGCATGCTCGATGTCTATATGCTCGGAATTTTGGTGGCCCTGATTAAATTACGGGATTTGGGCAAGATGGAGGTAGAACCGGGGCTGTACTGTTTTGGTGCCATGATGCTACTGGCAAATCTCTCTTCCCTGAGTTTTGACCAAACAGCAATTTGGCACCGCTTAGCACAGCGTCGTGCGCTTAAGGGACAAGCTTGTGAATAGCGTACCAAATAAAGGTTTAAAAAAAGGCTTAACTAGCTGCCTGTGCTGTCATCAATTAATTATTCTTCCCCAAAATGGTCGTTGCCGATGTCCGCGCTGTGGAGCGAGAGTACACAGCAGAATCGAAGGAAGCTTGATGTTAACTTGGGCTCTGACGATTACTGGCACTTTATTGCTTTTACCTGCCAATGTGTTACCGATAATGACAGTAGTTTATTTAGGTGCCGGTGATCCCAGCACCATCATTAGCGGGGTCATGCAACTCTATAACTCGGGAATGTGGGGAATAGCTTTAATTGTCTTTGTTGCCAGTATTGCAGTTCCTGTGATGAAGCTACTGGGATTGGGATTGCTCCTGATCCAAATTCAGTTGCGCCTGTCCTTCGACCCCATTCAGTCCATGAAAATATATCGAGTAGTTTCCGGCATCGGGCGCTGGTCACTCTTAGACTTATTTATGATTTCAATTTTGGTGTCGCTAGTGGATATGGGATTTATTTCCCAAGTAACTGCTGGAGCTGGTGCTACGGCTTTTGCCTCTGTGGTAGTGGTGACCATGTTGGCGGCACGAACTTTCGATTCCCGTTTAATTTGGGATGCCTATGACGGAGATTTATATGAGTCTGCAGTAGAGCCAGAAACGGCTCATAGGAGCGCCGCAGAAAATGGCTGATGAGCTGCCCCCGCAGGATACGAGTGATGCGTCTCGCTTGGATGGAGGTGCTCAGCGGGGAGTAGTGCGCGCAAGCAGGGGATTACCCCTAGTGTGGATTTTACCTTTGATCGCGGGGCTGATTGCTCTCTGGTTGCTCTATCAGGATTTGTCAGAGGGAGACGTTAAAGCCACTATTTTATTTCATTCTGGCGACGGCCTGGTAAAAGGAAAAACGGTGGTCAAATATTCCGGGGTCGATATTGGTATGGTCCAGGATGTGCGCCTTGTACCTAATGCGAAAGAGCTGAATGGAGCCGATGGCGTTCTGGCCGAAGTTAGTTTAAATCGCAGTGCAGAATATTTATTGGTAGAGGGCACTGAGTTTTGGGTAGTAAAACCCGAGTTATCTATTACCGGTATTAGTGGCTTGGAAACACTACTTTCTGGCAATTATATTGCCGTTGAATCAGGTAGTGGAAAGCGCAAACGCAATTTTGTGGCCCTGGATCAGCCTCCTGCATTTATCCGTGGGGATGGCTTGCGTGTTGTTTTGCAGTCCCGTCGTTTGGGCTCTTTAAGTCGAGGATCGCCAGTATATTATCGTCAGTTGCGAGTTGGTCAGGTAGCGGATTACCGTTTGGATCGAAACGGAACTGAAGTCAGTATCGAATTATTTATTCGCCGTGAATATGCCTATCTGGTTCATCGGGGCAGCCGCTTTTGGAATAGTTCAGGGATCTCTATTGAAGGCGGTATTAGCGGTATCAGTGTCAATTTAGAATCCCTGGCAGCACTTTTTGCCGGGGGCGTAAGTTTTTACACCCCGGAAAATCAACGTCAGTCTCCACTCGCTGTAAATGGTAGTGAGTTTGAGTTATATAAAAATTTTGCCGCAGCAGATGCGGGAATTCCAGTGACATTAAATTTCGATCAGGGGGTGAATGTTACTCCGGATTCTACGAAGGTTTACTATCAGGGCATCCAGGTAGGGGAAGTCAGTGGGGCCAAGGCAAACCGCCGTTTGAATGGTATGGAAGTCAAAGTTCTGATGGATCCGACAACAGATGAATTGCTCACCGAAAATACCCGTTTTTGGCTG
The DNA here is from genome assembly GCF_052467615.1 of Microbulbifer maximicatervae (SeqCode). Taxonomy (NCBI): domain Bacteria; kingdom Pseudomonadati; phylum Pseudomonadota; class Gammaproteobacteria; order Cellvibrionales; family Microbulbiferaceae; genus Microbulbifer; species Microbulbifer maximicatervae (SeqCode). The sequence goes on along the minus strand of NZ_CP174319.1, from coordinate 4,114,115 downwards.
GCCCCCCCGACCTTCGACTTTACTGGCGGACTAAACGATTTAATCCAAGGTAATCGCATAGAAGTAGATTTGCGCAAAGGACAGCGCTCCCAGCGCAATTTCACTGCGCGAACCTCTGCGCCACCGATGGACCCCCGTGTGCCGGGGCTGCATTTACGCCTCACTTCACGCAATCCCGGGTCTTTACAGCGAGGAGCGCCGGTTTATTTTCGCCGCATAGAGGTGGGAAAGGTTCAGGGCATGGAGTTGCGTAGGGATGGCGAGGGGGTAGAGGTTTATGTGGTGATAGAGCCCCGCTATGCCCACTTTGTGCAGGAAGGCGTTCGGTTCTGGAATGTGAGCGGATTGCGGGCTACAGCAAGCTTGACCGAGGGGGTGGAAGTAGAGGCCGACTCGCTGATGTCGCTTCTGCGCGGAGGCGTCGCTTTTGGTATACGCCGGGAGCACCTTGGGAAAGGCGGGCAGGCAAAAAATGGAGACCAGTTCCCTCTTTTCAGCAGTCGGGAAGCGGCTATGGAGGGGGGAATACAAATTCAAGTCAGCCTTGTCAGTGCCGAGGGGCTGAGAGTTGGAGCACCGTTGCGCTACCGCGGGGTACAAGTTGGAGAGATTACTCGCCTGAGACTCGATCGCTCTTTGGGCGAGGTGTGGGCCAGGGCCAAGCTTTACCACCGCGGAGAGCAGTTTGCTCGGGAGGGCACACGTATATGGGTGGTTTCCCCGCAAATTAGCATCGATAAGATTGCCCATCTGGATACCCTGATTACAGGGCGCTACCTGGCGCTTGAGCCTGGCTTAGGAGATCCACAGACAAAGTTTTACGCTTTGGAACAGGCACCGGAAGAGGATCTTGCAGAAACTTTTACCCGCCCTGGACTGGGAATTATCCTGGATGCTGCGAGGCGAGGATCTCTGGTAGCAGGGAGTCCGGTTTATTATCGCCAGGTAAAAGTGGGAGAGGTTACAGGTTTTTCCCTGGGGGAGTATGCTGATCGAGTGTATATCTATGTTCATATCGAACCCCAATACCAGCCCCTGGTGCGAGAGCACACGGTGTTTTGGAATGCCAGTGGCGTCGATGTGAATTTCGGTCTGAAAAGTGGGCTTAATATCAACACAGAATCGGCTCAGGCCCTGTTGCAGGGGGGGATCGCATTTGCCACGCCAGAAGCCCCTTTTATGGGATTTGAAGTGGAGTCGGGCAGCCATTTCCCTCTCTACCCAAAAGCTGAACCCAAATGGTATACCTGGAGTCCTAAGATAGAACTTTATGGCACGGTCGAACCAGTAAAATAAGTACGGGAATGTAGGAGTTTTTATGCGCTATTTATTAACAGGCTTGCTGAGTATCTTGCTATTGGCGGGTTGCCAGGAGGTACAGGTTGAAAAAGCCGCTACCGGGGAGCCACCGGTTGCCTTTGCCACGTATAAATGGGGGGTAGCGCCGCTGAGTGGCACAGAGGATGCCACTGCCCAGCTGGTGGAGTTGGATGAAGAAATGCGCGATACCGTTGCCGCAGAGTTACAGCAACGAGGCTATCGCCAAGTGTCCCAGGACCAGGATGCGGATATGGTGGTGGATTACCAGGTTGCGGTAGTCGATGAGTTTTTCTCCGGCGACACCCGCGATCCCAGCTGGGACAAGCAGTTTGATAGCAATGCGCCACAGGATGTGGTGGAACTTCCGCCCCTGACAGATGCACCCTTGGTGATTATGAGCGTGGGTATTGGGCGCCCGGGCGGGGCTGTGATATGGGGGGGGAGAGCCAGTGAATTGTTAACACGCCCCGATAGTATTGAGCAGCGTCAACGACTGATCGCCAATGGGGTTAGCGCTCTTTTGCGGGATTTGCCCCCGGCCTATCAATAAGTACGATTTGGCACGAAACGAAAAAATAAGTTTTGCAGCCACCGGGTATTCGGTGGCTGCCATTCACCGCTAGCGCCCTTTCTTCATCAGGTTTTCGTATAGATCGATATAGGAGTCGACGATAACCTGTTTCGCATAAGTCGTTGCGTACTCCTCAGCCGCATTTTCGATCAGGCTTTGGCGCAATTCCGGCGATTCGATAACGGACTTCATGGCTTTGGTCAATTCATCGGCATTATCGATAGGGGTAATCAGTCCGGTTTTGCCATTGGTAATTACTTCTCCAGGGCCCTGAGAGTCTGTCGCTACTATAGGGCAGCGATGGGCCCAGGATTCCATAACAATAGAGCCCAGGCCTTCGTGGCGTGATGGGCACACGAACATATCCGCAGTGCGCATCAGGGTGGTGACATCATTGCGCCAACCGAGGAAGCGAACCCGCTCTTCCAAGCCGAGTTGATGGCACAGGGATTTCAACTTGCTCTCCTCAGGGCCACTACCAGCGAGCCACAGAGTGGCATTGGGAACCTGGGTGAGTGAATGCAGGAGGGTGTCGAACCCTTTATTGATATGCAGGCGGCCTGCAGCCAGGATCAGGGGCCGGTCTTCCGGAGTATTGAAGCTGTTTCTAGGCAGCGGATTAACTGGTGTCTCATCGGCAAAATTGGGGATATGGAAAATTTTATCCTTGGGGATGCCTCCGTCCCTTAAATGCTGGCAGATACCTTTGCTGATGCCGATCCAATAATCTGCGTGACGGTAATACTTCAGGTTGTAATAGTGCCCTAGGCGGCTTACCAACCGGTATTTTTCAGAGTTGGGGGTGATTGAAGTGGCACGTCCCATCCAAGTCATCACGATATCCGGTTGCCATTGGTTCAGGGCATCGCGGTATTTTTTTCGGCCGAGAAAATCCAGCTTGCCACCAAATTTAAAACCTTCGGTTTCAACATTGTTGCTACGCAGTGCCTGTACCCGGTGATCGTGGTTGCGAATAAACGCTTTTTCTGTAATTTCGCTGCGGGGATTTAATCCACTGACGAGACGCACAAAGAAATTCTCAGCACCACCGTGCTCAGCACCGGCGAGTATTTGTGCGACTCGAATTGGGTTATTACTCATAATCTATTGCATCTGATCGAATAGGATGGGTACAACACTACCTGAGAGTGCCATCCAGATTGATATCTTGAGCCCAAGCATAGTCGTGGCTAAAAGGCTGTAGGCTTGTGGCTTCGACAATGTACTGAGCGTAGAGCTTCGAGTTCATTTCATTGTGGAAAAAATCCCTGGCCCGTGCGGCCCAGGCGCGTCGCTTGGCATCGTCACCGTTAAATTCGCGGATTTTTTCTAATAGGTCCTGCTCATCGGAGAAATAAACGACGCTCTCAGCAGGCAACAAGTCGTCAAAATGTAATTTATCACTGGTGAACTGCAAAATACCGTTGCCCGCCAACTGCGCCATGCGTGCTGAGGAATACCAGTAATGGGTATCCTGGCGATTGAAATTCAATCCCATTTTGGTTTGAGATAGAGCGTGGTCGTAGTCGCGGCCCCAAACGGGTGCCTCGCCGAAGCTGCCATAGGTTTTAAAGTTCAGCGAATCCCCCAAGGCATCTTTCAGGTTTTTAACCATTTGCAGACGCTTGGTGAAATTATTGCTGTTACTGCAGAAAAGCAGGTCGATGGCTAAATCTGTGCGTTCAGCGTTATTGAGGTTTTCAATCGAGGGTTCAACCGGGTTCGGCATGTGATAAACACGAGCACCAAAGCCCTCAAAAATTTTCAGTTCTCTTCGCCCGGTGGATACAAAAACTGCATCGGCGACTTCCGCGCGGTATTTGATTCGCTCGACATTGCTGGGAACAAAGAGGGGATCATTATTGCAGTGAGCGATAAAGCAATTGGGCAGGCGTTGCTTAATGGCCTTCAGGGTGTCGTTAGTGATCATATCGCAGTGGCCTGCGATGATCAGGTCTGGCTCAAAGGCCTCGACAGTTTCCATCAAGCGTCGGTTCGCCTTTTTTACACCCAGGTCGCGAATACCAAAGGGTGCCTCAAACGCGGCGATATCGCGGTCGCTGAACACTTGGGTGTAGTGGTCATTTTTAATCAGGCCGAAGGTGAGCTTTTGTGCCCAGCTAACCCTTGTCTTGCCATAGCGCCGTAGCTGCTGATAGGCGATATTCAGCACTCTCATGTTGTGTACTCTCGAAATTCAACACGGAAACCCGGATAGCCTCTGCAGTCAGCGGCTGGTACGGTGGGCGCAGAGTATAACAGCTGGTACCCCGGTCTTGTCGCGGAAGCAGCGCAGCAAAACCGAAACCTAGGGAAAGACGAACCATGCCACAAGATAACAGTCGAACTGATTTAAACCCGGAGTTCACCGCTGATTCGGTAGACATAATTTCCAGGGAAACCGTGTTTAAGGGATTTTTCACTATGGTGCGCCTGCGATTGCGCCACCGCTTGTTTCGCGGGGGTTGGAGCAATGAAATAGAGCGGGAACTGTTTCAGCGCGGAGAGGCCGTTGGAGTCCTACTTTACGATCCTGTCAGGGACCTGTTGGCACTTACCGAGCAATTCCGCACTGGTGCCCTGGGGCGCCCAGCAGGGCCTTGGTGTCTTGAAGTGGTAGCCGGTATGGTGGAGAAAGGGGAGAGTCTGGAGGATGTAGCGCGCAGAGAGGTGTTGGAAGAGTCTGGATGTACTGTGGACGACCTGCATTTTATCCACAGTTATATCCCCAGCCCAGGGGGCAGCTCGGAGCGGATACATCTGTATTGTGCTCTGGTAGATTTGGAGCAGGCTGAGGGCGTATTCGGCTTGGCTGAGGAAAATGAGGATATCCGTTTGCGGGTATTCCCGAGGCAGAACGTCGTAGATGCGATGCGGGGGAATTACGGCCCGGGAGAAAACCCGATAGACAATGCCACCACACTGATTTCGGTGCAGTGGCTAGAGTTAAATCGGAAGCAGTTTACTCATATGACGCCACCCGCCTGAGCGGTCACAGCTCTTTGCGCTACTTTACCCGCACAAAAGGTAAACTGAGATGTAAGTCACGGCGGCAAATGAATTGGAGTGTTGATAATGGCTCTAGTACGTGAGGTAGGTGCGCACCAGCGCAGGCAGATGAAAATGTCGCCAAATGGCAACGGTAAAGCAGTATATCGCGTCGATTTACCGTCTTATCATGCCGACTGCGACGCTAACTACCTACGTCTACTGAGGCTGCTACCTGAGCTTTCAGAGAGAGAGCAATGGTGCTATCAAATCCCTGGTGGCAGCTTAAAGCTGAGAGTGGTAGCGAGATCCAGGTACACCACAGAAGTGTCACTGGACGCAGAGGTAAATCTCAGTGAAAGCCACTGGCTGGCATCTCCCAACCTGACCGCTCGTCTCTATCACGATGCGCGGATGGCAGAGGTGATAGCAGTTAATGGCTGTGGACCGGTAGGTGGTAAAGGAGTGGATATCGCTTACCCAAATTCCCGTATGCAGCGCGCAGATGAGAGGCCTCAGGCCAACCGTTTTCTCGGTGAGTGGCTTGAGTACTGTCTTGCAAATGGTCGCGCAGAATTTCAATTAGTGCTGGATGGCCGAAAAATTTAATTCTGCGGTAGAACACATGGATGTGATTACAAGGTGAGCAAGTGATTCGCGAGCACAATGAGCCTAGCAGGTCCGATAAGACCAATTCATATCGTCTGATCCAAATAACAGACCCACACATCGGCAGCCGGCCGGATTATCAATTACTGGGTTTGGATACCGGTCATACTTTGGATGAGGTACTGTCCGCAATCGTTTCCAGGCAGCAGGCAGCGCAGCTGCTGGTGGCGACAGGAGATATTAGCGCGAATGGGGCCGAGGCCTCTTACCGCCGGTTTCTTCAGAAAATGCGCAGGGTGCAGAAACCTTGGTACTGGCTACCAGGGAATCACGACTTAAGCTCTCGTATGAAACAGCTGGCCCCACAACGCTGTACAGAAGTGGTTGCCCTAGGAAATTGGCGCCTCTTGCTTCTCGATACCAGTGTTGAAAACCAGATATGTGGCGGTCTCAGCGAAGCTCAGCTTGAGCGTTTGCAGCTGCTGCTTTGGGAAACCCGGGAACACCCGGTAATGATCATGATGCACCACCAGCCGGTACAGGTGGGTAGTAAGTGGATTGATGGCCATATGCTGCGCGATGGACGTGAGCAACTCTTGCAAATGGTATCCAAAGCGCCCCAAGTCAAAGCGCTCGTGTGGGGCCATGTACATCAGCAGTTTGATAACCATGAGGGTCGGGTCGGCTTACATGCGACACCTTCCACATCTGTACAATTTACTCCGGGTAGTGGGCCTTTTGCTGTAGACGACGAGATGCCGGGATATCGTTGGTTCGATTTATATGATGACGGTAGCTATAAAACCGGGGTCGAACGGGTTGAGGTTTCAAAATACTCTGTTGATTTTGCATCTTCCGGCTACTGAGTCACTTCTCCTTGAGATGTGCCTGCTTTTTTGAAGTCCCACTTTGTGGGATTTCTATCGTGTTATTTAAGAGTTTCTAGCTCGCCTTTATTTGTAAAGCCTCCCTTTACGAACTTACCATTATCTTTTTTGTCTTCTGACCGTACAATGAAATTTCCCCAGACTTATGATCATTGATGATATTTGTTTAATGGGGCATACCAGAATCAATAGTAGTATTTGACAGTTGATAAAATACGCTAATAGGTACTGGGGTTTTATTTGTGCTACTGCCCCTCATTTCATGCGTATTTTGCAGCTACTCCGTCAGTTAAGTGGATAACATCGGGAAGTGAGGAATAATAATGAACAGAATATTTGTTTTACCGCTCATTGGCTTGGCGTTATTAGTCGGCGCCTGCGCTCATGATCCCAGTAAGGTGGGGGACTCAAAGTTGGCTGAACAGGAGGATAGCCAAGGTTTGGTTCCCAGATCCAGCTCGTTGGATGAAGTTGCCGCAGCCTTTGCTTTTGATATGAGCGGCTCCAAAGTGTTTATTGCCCCTGTGCAAATTGACTACACCAAGCGTTTTTCTTCGTTGCCGCGCACCCGCTACAGAGAGAAAGATTACGAGCTGGATGATAGGGACCTACAGCAGATGAATGCATTGTTGGTCAAAACGTTTGCCGAGAAGTTTCTCGAACCGCGTAACAGCGTGGTAGCAGAGGAGCAGGAAGAGGCAGATTACACATTGTCCTTATCCCTGGAGAAATTTTCGGTAGCTGCGCCACTGGACCCCTCTCCCTGGACCTGGCGCGTCTACACCGAGCAGAGTGCCTATGGCGTACTGGTTGGAACTCTTTATGATCGAGAGGGCAATGCAGTGATGCGCTTCCGGGATCGCCGCGATATCGGTGAGAACTTTGGTGCCTATGGCCCGGGTGGACGCTTGGAGCGCTTTACCAGTGTTACTTTCTGGTCTGATATGCGTGTAGATATGGGGCGGGCCTTTGCCAGTTTGAATCGCACATTGCTGTGATTCCCACACGGTTTGAGGCTTCTGGTTACATAGCGCCCCCGATTGACGATATGGGCGCTATAATCACCGCCTATGCAAACTAATGATCTTCAGGGAAGGCCGGTGCTGATATATCTGCACGGCTTCCTTTCATCACCACAGTCCTTCAAATGCCAGTTGATGCGGGAACGGCTCCAGGCCCAATACCCGCATGTTACCTTCTGTGCACCGCAGATTCCTCCCTATACAGAGGAGGCGCAGAAATCTTTGGTGGCTCTTGTGGAGGATCTCCTTCGGCAGTCCGATAGGGGACCCATTGGATTGGTGGGGAGTTCTATGGGGGGCTTTTGGTGCACTTACCTTGGTGAGCGCTTCCGATTGCCCGCTGTACTGATAAATCCCGCAGTGCGCCCCGCGCGCTTTATCCCAGCCTATGTGGGGAAGGTTTTAAAACCCTATAGCGGTGAAGAAGAGGAATTCCGTCTTACCCAGGTTGATGTAGATGCCATGCAGCGGGTACAGGCTGAATTGGAGAAGCCGTTACAGAGTCGCTACTGGTTACTCGCCCAGCGCGGGGATGAAGTTCTGGATTATCGCGATGCGCAGGATTTCTACCAAGGGCAACGCCAGACCATTGAAGACGGTGGCGATCATAGTTTTCAGGAGTTCGCACGCTATTGCGACCCTATCACCGAATTTCTATTTAACGAGCAGTAATCAATAAGAATTATGGCTAATTATTCCGCCGAAGATATTGAGGTACTCACGGGACTAGATCCGGTGCGTAAGCGCCCCGGGATGTATACCGATACCGCACGCCCAAATCACCTGGCTCAGGAGGTAATCGACAACAGTGTCGACGAAGCTCTCGCCGGACATGCCAAGAAAATTGAAGTGGTGTTACACAAGGACCACTCGCTTTCTGTCAGCGACAACGGCCGCGGTATGCCCGTCGATATCCACCCTGAGCAGGGACGGCCTGGTGTAGAGGTTATCCTTTCCACCCTGCATGCCGGCGGTAAGTTTTCCAATGATAATTACCAATTCTCCGGTGGCCTTCACGGCGTCGGTGTTTCGGTGGTTAATGCCCTCTCAAAAGTGCTGGAGGTTACTATTCAGCGAGATGGCAAGGTTCATCGCATTGGCTTTAAGGATGGTGAAAAGGCCTCCGATCTGGAAGTAGTAGGTGAGTGCGGCAAGCGCACAACAGGCACCAGTGTTCGCTTCTTACCAGATCCCCAATATTTTGATTCCGCTAAATTTTCAGTGGTGCGCCTAAGACACCTTCTGCGTGCCAAGGCGGTGCTCTGCCCGGGCCTCACGGTTACGTTTATCAATGAGCAGGATGGCGAGTCCGATGAGTGGTATTACGAAGATGGCCTCAAGGACTATTTGGCCGCTGCAAATCAGGGTTGGGAAGTACTGCCAGCAGAGCCATTTGTAGGCAGTTTTGCAGCTACTACTGAGGCGGCAGATTGGGCCGTTCAATGGTTGCCAGAGGGTGGAGAAGTCACCGCCGAATCCTACGTAAACTTGATTCCCACCGCTCAGGGCGGTACTCATGTCAACGGTTTGCGGGCTGGCCTGCTGGAAGCAATGCGCGAATACTGTGAAATCCGCAATCTGCTACCGCGCGGAATTAAATTGGGACCAGAAGATATTTGGAGCCAGTGTTCTTACGTTCTCTCTGCCAAACTGGCTGATCCCCAATTCTCGGGCCAGACAAAAGAAAGACTTTCCTCCCGTGAAGCGACCGCATTTATTTCCGGTGTCGCTAAAGATGCATTCAGTTTGTGGCTAAATCAGCATACGGAAGAGGGCGATAAACTGGCGGAACTGTGTATTGGCAATGCACAGAAGCGCATGCGCTCCGCAAAAAAAGTTGCACGTAAAAAAGTTACTCAGGGACCGGCCTTGCCTGGAAAACTGGCAGACTGCTCCAGTGGAGATACCACGCGTTCTGAACTCTTTCTGGTGGAGGGAGATTCAGCTGGTGGCTCCGCCAAGCAGGCGCGAGACCGGGAATTCCAAGCTATCATGCCCTTGCGCGGTAAAATCCTGAATACCTGGGAAGTTGACTCAGGGGAAATTCTCGCTAGCCAGGAGGTACATGATATTGCTGTAGCCCTCGGCGTGGACCCGGGCAGCGATAACCTGGAAGGCTTGCGTTACAACAAAATCTGTATCCTCGCCGATGCCGACTCAGACGGCCTGCACATTGCCACGCTGTTATGCGCGCTTTTCTTACGTCATTTCCGGCCGTTGGTCACTAACGGTCATGTCTATGTGGCCATGCCCCCACTGTTCCGAATTGATATCGGTAAAGACGTTTATTATGCGCTGGATGAATCTGAGAAACAGGGCATTCTCGATCGTATCAGTGCAGAAAAGAAAAAGGGCAAGATTCAGGTAACCCGATTTAAGGGATTGGGAGAAATGAATCCTATGCAATTGCGTGAAACTACGATGGACCCCAATACCCGTCGTCTGGTACAGCTCTATATAGATTCAGGAGATGACAGTAATCAACTACTAGATATGCTCCTAGCTAAAAAGCGTGCTGGAGACCGCAAGCAGTGGTTGGAAAGTAAAGGGAATCTGGCTGAAGTGGGTTAAGCTCTAATTAATCTCTGATCTATTTTTCTTAGGTTGCCTTAGTTTACTAGGGCAACAATTTAAAGCTCTATGGAAGGTGTTTTGTGAAATTAAGCCATTTATTTATCTTATTTGTTTTTTTAGTTTCTCCTTTAACCGGATTGGCCAAAGACATTCAGTCTTTGCTAAATCAGGAAGTAGATAACTTTATAGCTGAATTAAAAGGTGAAGATAATTTAGCTTTGACCAAAGCTGCTAATCGTATTACAGGATCTGGATTAAGCGATGAACGTTTATTTGATGTGGCTGAACAGCTTCTCCTGGAAAAACACCAGGCGAATATGACAGTTGCTCAACGTGATGAACAAGTGATTAGTGAAATCGTTAATTTGTTACGTACACTTTCGTCATCTGGGAATACAAAATATTCCCCCACTATCAATAAGATAATGCGCGAAAGTGGTAATCGTGCGATTAGAAATCGAGCGAAGCATGTGCTGACTAAGTTTAATTTTTATCGAAAGCGCAATGCAATAATGCAGAATATGGAAGGCCATGTAGCCACTAATAGCTTGCATACTACACGGTTACTAAATTTGCTTAATAGTAACGATATGATCATGCAGCGATTTGCCGCTGAGGAAGTTGTCCGTGACGGAACTGCTGAAGTTGCAATTCAGGAGTGGTTTTACCAAGCGGTAGAGAAGGATGTTCGACAGCCTGTAGATAAACTGCATATCGATACACTCGCTTGGTACTGCAAAGCACTAGGTACGGTTAATAAAAGTGAGTACAAGGAATTTCTGAACTCTATAGCTAATGATAGAAATGTACACAGAAAAATCAGAAGACACGTTAGGAAAATTCTCGGCTAGGTAGCTACAACTGAGCGAAATGCATTTGTCATTTCGCTCATAACTCACCTTTCACTCTCCTCTCCTGTTTTCTGTTGGTATAGAAGTATGTTTAACACATGTGGTCGCGATTTTCTTTAGGTTGATATACGTCATCTCTTCCTTCTCGGTTTAATCTTGGCGGGTGCATTTACTTACTAATTTAAAATTTCTAAAATTTAATGGCAGAGGAATTGTTTTTGCTTTTATCTAAAGGTTATGTCGTTGGCTGATTGTATATAGGGTATTTAGGCGTGCAAGTATTTTTTTCTGCTTGGTGAGATCTATTAGGTGACAATAATATTAGAGTTGTGGATACGTTAACCTTCTTCTTGTTTTCTTTGGTCGTCAGTCTTCCAGATGCCTAGAAATAGGAAATGAACGTTACAAGGTAGGTGATTATATAATTTTGGTAATAGAACGTTATCTGTTGGTAAATCTGTAAAATCTAAGAGTTGGCACTAAAAGTTATGTAAATTACCGTCTTGTTCGAAGGAGTAGAGCCGGATTATGGTATGGGATACATTAAGTGCTGTTGGCGAGCTTGTTGGAGCTTTCGCGGTTGTCGCATCCTTGGTCTATCTTGCTGCTTTAATAAGAGTTCAGAATAAAGAATCCAAGATTGCTTCTATGCATGAGATATCTATTGCTCATCGAGAAGCTGTAGCAGCAATTTGTGAAGGTCCAATGGCAGATGTTTTTGCGAGTGCGATGAAGGATTTCGATTCGTTATCTAGTGCTGACACCTTGAGAGTCATTGGTTTTGTATATCGTTTTTTTAAGATCTGGGAAGAAGCTTATTTCCAATACAAGGCAAACAGACTCGATTTTACTATTTGGGACTCAATGACTCGTCAATATACAGCATACTTATCAATGGCACCTTTTAAAAGGATATGGGAGTTGCGCTCTGAATATGTAGCTCCCGAATTCCGTGATTATGTTAATTCAAGAAAATCAGTAGATTTGGTTTTACCAAATTCAATTAGTAATAGAGGTGATTCTAAAGGTTAATCTTAAATTATGCCTTAATAGGGCTGTGATTTATCTAGATGTTGTAAAAGGAATCGTCATATTAAATTTGTCTGCTGGTAGCATCACTCTCAACAAGATCAATAATAATCCAATTGTGAAAGATGTATTTTCTCTTTCTGAGTGCCAATAGTAGGTTGTATAACCGATAGTAAGGCAAAATATATAATGAATGAATATTGTGGGGTCATGGGAGTTCGTAAATCCAGGATGAAACCGTGAATTCGAAAATTACATACAGGGCGAGCTGGAAGAGTAGTTGAGTATCCAATAGCTTGAGCTCCAAATAAATATTGGAATACTCACAGGTTTTTGTTACAAGAAATTGCTACTACACCTTTTTAAACTGCTTTCATGCATAAAAGGTATGGGATACGATAAAAATAATACTCTATCATCCAAATGGCTAGAAGCCCAAATTTCTTATTTTTGATGCACGAAAGTTTTTAAGCTGCCATCTCTTTATTGATTTATTTTGTGTGATTATATGGGGTATCTAGCTTCAAATTGCTAAAAAGCTATCCATATTTTGGCTTACTAAGAAGTTTTAAGTCACACTTCTTTATGAAAACGTACCCTCAAGTTCGGACAGATATCTAGCCATTAAAGACTTTTAGTTGGACCTATTGTTCTAATTCGGAGGGTAAAAATATATTTATTAAAAAAAGTTCACTCTGTCAGTTGAATCTTGTAGGCTGCTTAAAAGTATCAGTGTGTTTAGATGGTCGTTTCATTATAAGTGCCTTATACAGCCTCGGATATAATGTGAAGAGTGATAGTTTATAGGTTAAATTAATGAATTATGTTTATAGACATTGCTATTGGTTTCGTATTGGTCGGTTGCTCCATTTGGTGTGCAGAATAATTGGCGCAAACCCAATGATAAAAGATAAATAGTGTAGACGTTGATTAGAGTTTTACACTTTGTTTAGTAGTTATTACTGCCGGCTGCTGAACAAATAAAATATATATAATAATGTCTGCTCGTCTGAGTTTTTGCTTTATATGTTTTTTCATGCTGGTTATTTTAGCCTTAAAGTTCATATTAGCTATTGTGAGTTCAAGAAGTGAATTTCTAAGTCTCAACTGGCAAATTAATAAAGCAGTCTTAGCCCTTAATCCTGTCAAGGCTCTAAAAGAGAATCAAACTTAAATCTATAAAAGGGGTTGTTTATTTACGAATATATTCGAAGTTTATTCTAATTTTACCTCTCGCAGTAGTTCTTGTTGGAGATATTTTAGTGCTAAGGCGATGCGAGAATAGTCTGTATTTTCGTGTTGACAATAAAAATTATATCTAATTAATAGCTAAGGATAAGAGAGTTTTGAAAAATTATACGATGACCTATAAGGAAAGCAAATAGTGAAATTTAATATTAACCTAGCAATCTTGATGTTCAGTGTATATCTTTCAGGTTGTAATGGATCTTCGAGCGGGGGAGATAATCCAGACACAGGTGGCGAGCTTACAGCTGCTACGATGGCGGTCCATTATGAGAAACCTAAAACGCTAACCTTTCGCTGGAGCGATATTTCTGGGGCAACTTATTATCAGTTATTTGAAAATGCTGATGGGCACTCTGGGTTTGAACCTATTGGAAACCCCATTGCGCCAAAAGAAGAGCAAATTGAATTAGTGGTGCCTTTATTCAAAAAGCTTAATGCCCAATACTTATTGCAAACCTGCGATGATCAGAGATGTATCGATTCTGATGCAGTAGCGATTGATCAGGATGTGATAGGCAGTATCGGTTATTTTAAACCCAGTAATACGGATGCTGACGATCAGTTTGGTTGGAATCTAGCAATTAGCGATGATGGCAACCTGCTTGCAGTAGGTGCTCCTCTCGAAGATAGCGGTGGTGACCAAGAGGATAACCTGACACCTGATTCAGGTGCAGTTTATATTTTTAGTCGGGAAGATGGCGAATGGACACAGCAAGCCTATCTTAAGTCTCCAGACCCTCAAGAAGCTGCAGAGTTTGGAACTGCATTGAGTCTTAGCGATGATGGTTATACGCTTGCAGTAGGGGCATTCAAGGAGAACGGGGAAAATGATAATTTTTCTGCGGGCGCTGTTCATATTTTTTCCCGAAGTAATGAAGGTTGGGTCCATAGCGCCCGACTTCAAGCAGACAATCAAGGAAATAATGACCTATTTGGTTATGCCCTTAGCCTTAGTGGGAATGGTTCTACTTTAGCAGTAACCGCACCCAGTGAAGATGGTGGTCTTGATGGTGATTCTATTGAAGATTCTGGAGCTGTATATGTGTTCCGTAATGAGGAGGGAGGTTGGTCACAGCATGCCTACATTAAGGCTACTGATAGTTCTGAGGGGTTAGGTTTTGGCTCTTCGATAAGCCTTGATGATGCCGGGGCTTCATTCGCAGTTGGGGCTTATACTGACAATGCAGAGGCAGGTTCCGTTTATCTATATCAGTTGGATGGTGAATCTTGGGTAGAAGATAGCAAGATATCGGCTAGTAATCCTGTCGCTAGTGATTGGTTTGGATTTGCGCTCAATTTAAGTGGTAATGGGCAAACTCTAGCAGTTGGCGCCCCATTACAAAGTGGATCTAACAGTGGCGCTGTCTACATTTTTTCTCGAAAAGAAAATGCTTGGGAGCAAACTGCCTATTTGAAAGCTTCCAATCCTCATGTATCGGCTTACTTTGGAGAGGCGGTAAACCTGAGTAATGATGGCAGTTTTATCGCCGTGGGAGCATGGGGAGAGAAAAGCTATAGCCAAGGATTGTTCGGAGATAGTACAGACGAATCTTCAAATAAAGCAGGAGCAGTTTATACCTATATATTTAATGGCGTAGACTGGTCTAGTGAGGCTTATATTAAGGCGAGCAACACAGACTCGGGAGACAAATTTGGTGGCTCTGTTGCGCTAAGTGGAGATGGAGCTAGTTTAGCAGTAGGGGCGAACGGTGAAGGAAGTGCCGATAGTGGTTTACTCGCAAGCCCTGAGAACAATGAAGCTTATTCTTCAGGAGCGGTTTATATTTATTGATTGGGCTGTATAATTTGTATTTACGTATAAAGTTAGTTGTTTGAGTTTAAATGGTATTGTTATCATTAATCTAGACCGAATGGAATACGTACAATGTAAATTTTAGAGATCTTTATTCTAAGTAAAGATTTTAGGTTGCTCAGGTAAATCAAAAGATTTTCCTAGAGCAGCAATATATCTAGAGTTTTAGCTAAAGCTTAGCTGGATAGTGAAAGAAAATGATATCTTTAAAATTTATAACTCTCTTTAAGTCTGAGCTTGTAATCAAGCTCAGCTAGTGAAATGTGAGTTTGGTTATAAATTTTAATCTCATACTTATCTCTAGTTCAATTCTTTAATGTATAAGTATTTGTTCGCTTTTTTTTGAGTAGATGGCGCGAAGTACTTTTTTGCTAATCTGAGGCAGTCCTTCTATCGATATTGGGGAGGCAGCAAAATGTGTGGGCTGCTAGCTGTATTTTCAAATACCGTTGTATACAACCGGGAACAGATTTATCGAGCATTACAGACCCTTTCCCATCGAGGGCCTGATGGTGAAGGGTTCTGGTCATCAGGAGATGGACGGGCCTGGCTGGCTCATAAGCGCCTAAGTATTATTGACTTGGAAGGTGGTCAGCAGCCACTATTGAGTGATGATGGAGAGGTAGTCTGCATTGTTAATGGTGAATTTTATAATTATTTAGAGATAAAAGATGATTTGATAAGGTGGAACTATCGTTTTCTTACACAATCGGATAGTGAAATACTTATCGGCCTATATCAAGAGTTTGGCGTTTATTGCTTGGACTATCTTCGAGGAGAATTTTCTTTCGTACTTTACGATAAAAGAAAAAACTTAATATTTTCTGCTCGAGATAGATTTGGAATAAAACCTCTTTTTTATTACTGGGCAGATGGATGCTTGTGTTTTGCATCAGAAGTTAAGGCCTTCAAAGCGCTTGGCTTGCCGATAGATTGGAATCCACATACTTTTTGGCAAGAAATTAGCTTCTTGCATGCTCCAGCCTCTAGCTTATTTAACAATATTCATGAGCTTCCTCCTGGTCATTATGGTTTGGCCTATTTGGATAATCTACAATTTTCGACTCATCTTTATTGGAATTTACACTTCCCCACTATTGCGGAACAAAGAAGTAATGTTTTCGATGAGAAAGAGGTTATTAGTGAGGTGCGCGAGCGCTTCTCTGAATCGATTAAGTTAAGGCTCAAAGCTGATGTACCTGTTGCCTGCTATTTGAGTGGTGGCATAGATGCCTCTTCCGTGCTTGGTATAGCGCAAGGTATGGTGGATAAGCCGATCGATGCATTCACCTTATCTTTTGATCATCCGGCCTATGATGAGTCCTCTAACGCAAAATCCATGACTGATTACTTGGGAAGTAATTATCACCCTGTTGAAATTGATAGTGACACACTGATCTCTTGCTTTGAGGATACTGCTTATACCGGCGAAAAAATGTTCTTTAACGGTAACGCTATCACTAAATATGTTCTAAGCCGAGTTGTTCGAGAGCACGGTTATAAAGTGGTTCTTACTGGGGATGGAGCAGATGAAGTATTTGCTGGTTACGGTTGGTTCAGGCAAGATTTTATCGAAAATTATTTAGATGCAATTCCAAAAAAAGAAAAGCAAGCTATCTTGCAGAAATTGCAGTCTGGTGATCCTGTTTCCGAAGGCGTTTTTATGGCCTCTACAAGAATGCATCAGTCACAGGTGGTGAAGTCAGCCCTTGGCTTCTTTCCAAACTGGATGCAGAGCTTTATGGATATGGGCACAAAGATATTCCCATTGTTTTGTGAGGGTTATGCCGAGTATATACAGAACTTACAGCCTGCAGAAACTCTGTTGGAACACTTGGGAGGTGCCTTTTCGGTTAAGAACAGGTCCATTTTATCAAAAAGTCTATATACCTTTACCAAGTCTATGCTGCCCCACTATGTTCTTACAATGATGGGGGATAGAACAGAAATGGCTCACTCTATCGAAGGGCGCCTACCTTTTCTGGATCATCACCTGGTTGAGTATGTCTCAGTATTGCCGGATAAATACAAGATTCGCGGGTTAACGGAGAAATATATACTCAGAGAAGCCATGAAACCTGTGTTAACAGAGCAAGTATACAAGAAGCAAAAACAGCCTCTTTGGACTCCACCACTTACGGATAAGAAAAACAGGAAACTTTATGAATATATGAAGGATATTGTTCATAGCCGTGCAACTTTGGATATGCCGTTTTTGGACCATAAGAAGGCAATTAGATTTTTTGAGAAGAGTGATAGCTTATTGCAAGCCGATCAGAATGTTGTTGATGCTGTAAAATACCTTATAGTGAGTGGTATTTTGTTGCACAAGCGATTGGTCATGTCTTAGGATTTAATTTTCTACTTTAGATGGTTTTGATGGTTTACTCTGGATATTTAAATAAAAGGTAAAATAACAATTCTTTAGCAGGAGCTGCAGTGCAGGAATTTCTCTAAATTGAGCCCGAATAAAATACTTCTATCCGGGCGTTTTGGTATTCTAGTTTCTCCCAGCAATTACCCCGCCATCAACGTCCCAAATGGCTCCAGTTACCCAACTTGCTTTGTCGCTTAAAAGAAAATCTACGACACCAGCGATGTCCTGGGGGGTACCAATTCTGCCAATAGGGTGAAAGTTATCGAAGGAAGCAAGTGCTTGGTCTATTTCCCCCGAATCGATAAAGGACTCATAGATAGGCGTCTTAACCACCGCAGGGGATACTGCATTAACACGAATTTTGTGATCGGCCAGTTCCATCGCCATATGTTGGGTGAGCGAATGTAAACCGGCTTTGGCCATTGAATAGGCTGAGGAGGGTGTCGCCTTTACGGATTGCTTGGCCCACATGGAGCCAATATTCACTACACTCCCTCCGCCGTTGTCTACCATGTTTCTTGTTACGGCCTGGCTAATAAAGAAGGTGGCACGGTTGAGGTCGAGATAAGTGTCGTAGTCTTCCCGAGTATGTTCAAGAAATGCAGTAGGATTAAAATATCCAGCGGCGTTTACCAGGTATTTAAAATGATGATTGCTGGATTTTATATATTCGATAATATCGCTGATATCAGCCTGTTGATAGAGGTCTGCCTGAAGTGCTTCTGCAGAGCCCATCTGAGTTAATTCGTTGTGGGCTCTTTCAAGTTTGTTGAGATTATTGCCAATAATAACTGTGTGGATTCCCTGTTTCACCAGTAGGTTTGCAATGGCGAGTCCCATACCACTGGAACCACCAACGATTAAGGCAACTTCTTTTTGTTCAGTAGAATCTGGTCTTTTAGTGGAGTCACTCATATTATTTCCTCACTGAGATATGCTCATTACGTGAGTGGAGTTTAGAAAAGAATCGGATAGGTTGAAAAGTAAGCACAAAATGGTGCACTAGTTACTTTTTGGTAAGTATTGATGAAATCAGAGAAAAACATGCTCACGCGAAAGCGCCCGCCCAAGAGAAGTGCCAGAATGGTTGAGACTATCTATGGCTGTAAATGGTCCCTTACTGTCTATCAGCTTCTGGCTGGAGGGGTAAATCGACCGGGGGAGATGGTTCGCAGCGTTGAGGGTTTGACTACCAAGGTCCTGAATGAATGTTTACGAAGAAATATGGAGTTCGGGATACTGGAGCGGATCAGCTATGCAGAGATTCCTCCCCGTGTGGAATATAACGTTACAGAATTTGGACAGAAATTCCTGAGAATTCTGGACGACTTGGAAAAGCTACAAGAGGAAATTGACGGCTCAGAATTATCTGAAAGTAAATAACTTTATCCCACCAATACCTTCGAGTTACACTAAGTGTCTAAATGATACTTGTCTCTCCCTATGAATGAAAAAGACTATATAGCTCGCTATGAGAAGCGTAACTTTGACGCTCCTTTAGTTACTGTGGATGCAGTTCTATTTACCTATCACGAAGGCTTTCTCAAGGTGTTATTGGTTAAGCGCTCGGCTCACCCAGAGAAAGGAAAGTGGGCTTTGCCTGGAGGATTTGTCTCTGAAACCGAAGATAATAGTCTGGAGGCGGCGGTTAACCGAAAGCTAAAAGAAAAGACATCAGTTATACCTCCCTATTTAGAGCAGCTTTATACCTTTGGTGGATCTAGCCGAGACAAGCGCGGATGGTCGATATCGGTTGCCTATACTGCCTTGATTGCCCACCAGCGCTGTGCAAGTGCAATCGATACCGTATCGAGTGTGGACTGGTTGCCTTACTCTCAGATATCTCAATTATCTCTGGCTTTTGATCATCAGGAAATTATTAGTCGTGCCCATGAGCGTTTGGTTCAAAAAGCGCTCTATACTATTGTGCCTGCATTTGCATTACCGGAAACTTTTACCTTGCCAGAGTTGCAGCATGTACATGAGGCAATAATTGGTAAACCAATACAGAAAAAATCATTTCGCAGGCGAATTGAGCAGGCAAATTTGTTAGTAGATACTGGTGAAAAACGTTCTGAAAAAGGTCGGCCTGCAGCGCTCTATCGTTTGAGTGAAAGCTCCGCTGATCATAAATTTATAAGAAATTTAGAGCTTTAACTGAAAAATAGTTTCGCTTCTTAAGATAAAAAATTGTTAACTAATTTTTTATCTAGCTCAATCAAGTATTGGTATCCATAAGTACTATTTTCCAGGCCAGAGAGTAAACTGAAAGGAAGTTCCAAATCGTACTCTCTGGTAAGTGCTGCAAGCCCGCAGGCAATTGCGGCGACACTATCAGTATCACCACCAAAATCTATACAGGTCTTCAATAGTCCAAGGAAGTCTCGATTACTTTGTAGTGCTATATTTACCGCAGCCAAGGTTTCTAAGGCATCACAGTTGACCTTGCCAGACCAGCTTCCTATTAATTTTAGGTTGAGCTTTTTCTCAATAAGCTTGGGCAACTCAATTAGAGTTGATTTTTGGTAGATTAATAGATGTGCCATTAGGGCAACTGCTTGAGCAGATAAGATCCCCTCTTCGGTATTGTGCGTAACGCTAGCTTGGCATTTAGCCACTGTTAGTAGTTGATCAATATCGGGAATAAGCCCAAGGGGTACTGAGCGCATTGCTGCACCGTTACGTTTGCTGTGAGGCCTTATCTTGCGAGTTAGATCCTTTCCAGTTTCACAGCTATCGAGAAGGCTTTGAAAGCCTGATGCATATCCAAGGCGAGGATCACGCTTATAAGCGTGGATAAAAGCTTGTGCAAAGTCCGACTCTTGGGGATTCGAATTCTCAAGAAGGAGCTCAGCAATAGCCAAGCTCATCTGAGTATCGTCGGTATAACAACCGGGTTTGATGCCAAGGGGATGAGAGATATACCCGTTAGCATGATTGTTATTGTTAATAATCTCACGGCTACAAAACTCAAATCCGGCTCCGTAGGCATCTCCAACTGCAATTTCCAATAACATCAACGCTCCCTAAAAGATTACTGATTAGTTAATATTAACTGGCAACAGCCAATATATCTCTACCCTCAACAATAACTGCCCGTTTCCGAATAGTTTCCAGGTCTTGTTCTATAAGTAATTTCCCGTTGCGGTAGACGGTTTCCAGCAGATTATTACGGCTACCAATATCTTGCTCATGAATAGTGTAGGGCGTTCCGCCGGGATGATTTATTAATGCCAAGCGCCCTCTCTTGGAGCGCTTACCGCTATCGGTGGCGGGGTCTTTGTAAACATCCCGCCATAGGCCATCGACTCGAACCGCACTGGCTTTCATGGCGAATCTCATGGTATCTCGGTTAACTTTTTGTAAAAGCTCACCTCCCATACCGAAGCTAATATTTTCAGCGCTCTGTTTTCTGGCTTTCATTGCGCTGAGGATGCCCTCAATGGTGTGTAGAGAAATCCCGTCACCCTGGATCACCCGAATAAAGTCAGGAAGTACTCGGAAACCTTTACTATTAATGGTCGCTCCGAATATTCTCATCAAGCGCTCAATAGTCTGAGTGACTATATCAACGGGATCGCCGCTATCCGGGCGAATTACCAGGGTGCCGCCATTATTTTCTACCCTCTCTTTTAATTCACCGCCCCAGATATTCTCGATAGCACTCCAAAGATCGTAGCTGTCACTCACTACGGCGACCAGACGATTGTCACCGCTGAATTGCGTCAGCATATTTTCATAGGCTTTGGCTTCCTGCTCGCGTCCCCAACTGGTCATGGTGCTGTGCTCTGCAGCGGGTATTGAAAATCCGGCCATTGGGGCTGCGTAGTAGCGGCGGCCGGCGAGTACGGCGGCAATGGTGTCTGTGCCTTGGAAATTTACCAGGTGGGCCAGGCCCCCAATCGCAGCTGTCTCTTCGCTGCTAGCACCGCGTGCGCCAAAGTCATGTAGCTTGAAGGGCAGTGAGTCGAGGCCCTCAGCAGTTTCCAGTAAATATCGTTGAATGACCTTTTTGGCTTCCCGGCTTTGGGTGGCAACTGTGGTGGGGTACCAAATTGCGCGCAGCAGGGCGGTTTCGATATAGCTGGTTAGCCAGAAGCACTTGGGGTCTGTATTGACTACTTGGACTAAGACATTCCTAGTCGGGATAACGCTGCCCTCGGGAACTGCTTGAATCTCAATGGGCAGGTAACCCTGATGCTCCTGGAGAATGTATTCCCATCCCTCGCGATTAAATGGCAGGCCATGGGCCAGACAGAGCTCCTCTGCCTCTTCGATGTGCTCTGCGTTGATCGGGGTAGTCAGGTACTGCTTGATAAATGCCTGTAGGCCAAAGAAAACAGCCTCTTTGAACTGGCCGCCCCGGCTCTCGATATAGCTGCTGACATACTGGGTTCCCTCTGGGTACTGAAGGTAGTGGCTGGTTTTATAGCTGTCGACATTCAGGATTGGGTTGTACTGGTTCATCGCGGAAATCCTCCGTGAGTAGTTGTTAGCACCGGTCTCTCCAGTGCGGGCCTTGCCAATTATTGTCTAAAGGACACCAACTAAGTTAATAGTGTCTTTTCGATACTAAGCTGTCAAGTATTGGCGTGTTTTTTTGGGTATTGGTGAAGGTAATGCGAGTTGTTGAATGTGCAAGAGGCGGCAATTGGCCACCTCCTACCAGCTTTAGGCACCGCCAATCAGGGATTGAATGATGTAATAGTGGTCTTCAAATAGCTGCTGAGGGTCCAGATCAGCGAGGGGAACCCAGCGGGCATGGCGAGCGTCGTCACCGCCCTTTACCTTGGGTAGCTGTTGGCTGGGAGCCAGTTCTATGTAATAGGCGTGTGTGATAGTCCTTCCACGGGCCGAGCGATAGGGTTCATCGAATACATCCTGCCGGCGTATAGATCCTTTCAACACTGGTGTCGGGACTTTAAGGCGTGTTTCCTCTCGCAATTCTCGCAGGCAGGCATCGATCAGTCGCTCACCGGGGTCGACAAAACCACCGGGCAGCGCCCATAAACCCCGCCCGGGAAAAGCTCGTCGCTCTATCAGCAGGATATGGCCAGATTGGACCACTACAGCATCGACAGTAACGTGAGTTGGCGGATAGGGAGCGGTGGCCCAGGAGGATCTGTAGCGCTGGATGAATGCCATTTCTTCGCGCATTTCGCCGTAGGCTGGATTGGTCTCCACAAACTCTCTTAAAGCGCCAATAGTGCCCTCTGGCAATTGCTTTTCTTGGTTGAGTGAATTCAACAAGCTATCGGCGCTGTCGGTAAATAGTGCCTCCCTAAAGGGGGTTGCACTGATTTCGTTGTGATTCTCCACCCCAAGGGATCCCCACTGGGGGAAGAGGTTGAGGTAAAAACCGCTCTGGTCTTTCTGGTGCCCGATTAATGCAATTTGAGGTGGCTTGTGGGGAATGGTGTGATGAGCGGTCACTATGCCGTTAACGGAGTTTTGTACATTGCGTACCCACAGCTCATCGTTATAGGGCACATCCATTAAAGGTAGGCAGGTCAGGCGCTTGTTGTCACTCTGGCTTAAGCTTTTCCTGATAAATTGTTCCCGCTCGCGATGAGTCCAGGGGTTGCGAGGATTGCGGGGCTGGTTGGCGGAGCCAATCAGGATAATCAGGTGCTGGGCCTGAGCTAATCCGCACTGGACTACTTTTAGATGTCCGGAATGGAATGGCTGGAATCGACCGATAAAAACGGCAAAATCGTAGTGCAGGGCCATAGCAGCAAGCTCCTTGCTGTGAGTAAACCCCGGTCTCTCCAGGGCTTGAATAATAAGTCTTGAAACATTATGTGTCTAATGGACACTAATGGCAAGTGGGCTTAAATTCAATTTTTAGTGGTTTATCGAAGAGGTGGGGTTATATTCCAGTGTCCGAGCCGATTTACTTTTTTCGAGTGTGTGAGTAGAACTGATGTGCCGCTGGTTGTTGTTCATTTCCTTATTGAGTTTGGAAGCCTTTGCGCAGGAAATAGAACCATTTACTACTGATGGTTGTAGCGCATTTCCCGATGGAACTTTTGATCAACAGGAGTTGTGGCTCGACTGCTGTATTGCCCATGATTATGCCTACTGGAAAGGGGGCACATACGATGAACGCGAGCAGGCGGATAAAGATCTGGAAGTCTGTGTAGCTGGAACCGGGGAAGAAGAAGTTGCACTAATGATGTTACTTGGAGTTCGGGTTGGCGGTACGCCTTTTTTACCCACCCCATTTCGCTGGGGGTATGGCTGGCCCTATTTGCGTGGCTACAAGGCTTTGTCACCGGTGGAATTACAGGCAATAAAACAATCAGAAGGTGAACTTTGACGGTAATTAGGAAAAGCTAGTCACAGAGACAAATTGTTCGCGTTTATTTGAGGTACTTTATTCAATAGGACTAACAGCTAAAGCCTGTAAATAAATATCCGCAAAACCTTCCTTTAGCCACTGCATCAAATTGCGCACCCGTAATAATTGGTGGCGTAGGGGCGGGCATACCATGGAGAGCTCGGTAGACTCAGACCAGCCGGGCAGAATTTCAACCAGACGCCCACTGGCAATATCTGCCTGGACATAGATATCTGCCAGCCGGGTAATTCCAAGTCCCTCAATTGCAGCGCGGTGCATTACCCTTCCGCTAATCAATTTAGTGCTGTTTTCAACTTGCACAACCTGTTGATTCTTACCTCGTGTCAGCAGCCATTGATCTACACTGCCGGAAATTAGTGGTACAGATGCTAAATCAGCAGGTTTTTCTATAGGTCCATATTCTTGAAGGAACTTTGGGCTGGCTACGTATCGGGTTTTGATAGTGTGAAGTTTACGCACGATTAGAGAGGAGTCCGGCAAACTGCCCATACGAATAACCAAATCGTACTGGTCTTGAATCAAATCTACTCGGGTGCTGGAAAAGTCCAGATGAACTCTAACTCCTGGATTGGCCTGCTGAAACTTGATCACCAGCCGAGCAATTAAGCTCTCTCCGATAATGCCACCAACAGCGTTGATGCGGATGTTTCCCTCCAGTCCTCCCTTTGATTCACTGGCCCACTCGGCGGCTGAATCCAACTGCTGCATCGCTTGCTTGCAACGCAAATAGTAACCCTCACCAATCTCGGTAAGACGCAGTTGTCTTGTCGTGCGGTAGAGAAGCTGTATATCCAGGGTTGTTTCCAGCTCTGTGACCAGTTGGCTCAAATTGGCCTTGGAAAAGCCGCTGTTCCGCGCTGCAGCGGTGAAGCTTCCGGCATCGGCCACCTGAATAAATGCACGAATAGCGCGCCATGAGATATTGTTCATAAAAACCAAACAATGTTTTCCTATTGGTTGGGCTAATCATATTAGTCGGAATTCCTATACTGGGTCTACTTAAACAAAACTATCCGCCGGGATAACTCATTGAAGGAGAGAGAGCCCATGTCCAAACCACTCGTTGTTATTACTGGAGCCAGTTCAGGTATTGGTGCTGCCATTGCCCAACATATGTCTGCTGCCGGGCATCCTCTATTATTGTTGGCAAGGCGTGTGGACAAGCTGGAAGCTTTAAATCTGCCAAATACTCTTTGCAGGAAAGTGGATGTGACTGATATGGCAGCCTTGCGCGAGGCAATTCGTGAGGCTGAGACTCAGTTTGGTCCGGTTGACTGTCTGATTAACAATGCCGGCAAAATGTTACTGGGCAATATTGAAACCCAGAACCCCGATGAGTGGCGGAAAATGTTCGATGTGAATGTATTGGCCTTGCTTAACGGTATGCAGGCAGTTTTGGAGGATATGAAAACTCGCCATTCCGGGACCATTATCAATATCAGTTCTATTGCTGGAGTAAAAACATTTATCAATCATGCTGCGTACTGTGGTACCAAATATGCTGTCTCTGCTATTGGTGAAACCGTGCGCGAGGAAGTGGCGCCTACCGGGGTACGTGTAATGACCATATGCCCCGGCGCGGTGGAAACAGAGCTGCTAAGCCACACTACCTCAGCAGAAATTATTGAGGCCTATCAACAATGGAAAGAATCCATTGGTGGTGCAATTAATGCAGAGGATATTGCTCGCACAGCTATGTTCATGTACTCCCAGCCCCAGCATGTAAATATTCGAGAGGTTCAAATTGCAGCAACAGGGCAGGGACAGTAATCCTGATTTTGTACCGCGCAAACACTAATCGTTTTTCCAAGCAATATTTCTTTTGCTAATATTCCCAACTTAAGCCAGCTAACTGGAGCTGGCTTAAGTTGGAATGGATAGTAAAGGATATGGAGATATCAGTGCGAAGAACGATTTTAATTGCCGGCCTGATTTTATGTTCCTCTGCGTTTGCACAGCAAAATACAGATGAGCAAGAGAGTGGCGTAGCGGAAACGGCAAAATCAGTGATGTCTAACATCGTCAGCTTTGGTAAAAACCTGATGGATGGTGCCAGTGAAGGTGTGGTTGATGGACGTAAAACAGGGCAGAGTACTGATGGTGCTGTACTTATCAATACGCTGGAAGATCTCAATAAGTATCTGGAAAGCGACGTTATCGCAGTGACCGCCCATGCAGAGAGTGGTTGCTATGTTGAAGTTGGTTTTAAAAATCAAAATGACTTCCCCGTGCGGTTAATCGACCTGGATAGCTCCGAGGCAGTGATCCTTATTGACCAGGATGGCTATGCAACCAACTTGTTTAGGGGCAAAGGAAACCCTGAAGAACTCACGATTCCCAGTAATGCTGGACGCAAACAAAAGTTCTACTTTGCTATAGAGTGGGATCAAGTGCGTGAAATCCGAATTCTCGGTAAAGTCATGCAACCATAGCCAGTAACTGGTGCTGGAGAGAAGTGGAGCTGCGGCAGGGGTTGTGGATACCCAGCCTGCTACGCGGCTAATCCACTTCTTGAAATAGCTTTTGAATAGATGAGAAGTCCAAATCACTACCTCCGCGCAAATTGAGAATTCCATAGAGATTGCGCGCCATTGAGCCGAGAGGCGTATAGCTCTTACTCTGAGTGGCTGCTTCCTGCGCCAACCCCAGGTCCTTACACATAAGTTTTACCATAAAGCCACCGCTATAGTTTTTACTCGCTGGAACTTCGGGCATTACTCCGGGATAGGGATTGTAATTTTGTAGGGACCAGTTGGCTCCTGAACTCTTTAACATAATGTCGGAGAGCACATTGGGGTCGAGTCCATTATCTACCCCCATTTGTAGGGCTTCAGCGGTACCAATCATATGAATAGCCAGCAGCATATTGTTACAAATCTTTGCTGTTTGGCCAGATCCCGCTGCTCCTGCATAGAAAATATTGCTACCCATTGGCTCTAGAACTTCCCGGGCCCTGTCGACATCACCGGCCTCTCCCCCACACATAAAACTCAAAGTTCCTTTGCTAGCACCCGCCACTCCCCCGGAAACAGGGGCTTCAATGGCTTGCAGGCCTTTGATTCTGGCTTCACGAATAAGGCGCTTAGAACTGTTGGAAGAAATAGTGGAGCAGTCGATAATCAAACAGTCGCGAGAAATACTGTCGAGTAGTTTGTCGGTATCAATATACAGGCACTCAACCGCCGCGCTATTAGGCAGCATGCTTACCACAAAATCTGCTTCCTCGACGGACTCTTGGGGAGAGGAGCACTTTTTGATACCGCTTTCTACAGCGGTATCCAGTATTTCAGTGACTGGGTCAAACCCTTTAACTTCAAAGCCCGCCTGGACCAGGTTGGTGGCCATAGGCAGTCCCATATGGCCCAACCCTAAAAATGCGACTGTTTTAGTCATGCTGCTCTCCAGTTAACATTATTTGAGCTGTATGGTTAAGTTGGTGTGCTCTGCATGCTCTATATCACTGTCAAACCAGCGTGCCGTAACAGTTTTGGTTTCGGTATAAAACCGTACAGCTTGTTTTCCATAAGCGTGTTGATCACCGTAAAAAGACGCTCGCCAGCCGGTAAAACTAAAGAAAGGTAATGGCACTGGAATAGGTACATTAATACCGACTTGCCCCACTAATATTTCGTGTTGGAACTTACGTGCGGCAGCGCCACTAGCCGTAAATATTGAGGTGCCATTGCCATAGGGGCAGTTATTGATTAATTGGATTGCTTCTTCCAGGGAGTCGGCATTTACCAGGCAAAGTACGGGACCAAAAATCTCGTCGGTATAGATCGACATGTCCGAAGTTACATCGGCAAATAGGGTGGGACCAACCCAGTTTCCATTGGGAAACCCTTCGACAGTAATTTCAGAGCCATCTAATACACAGCGGGCGCCTTCCTTTTTGCCCTGGGCGATATACCCAAGCACCCTCGCACGAGCAGCGGGTGATATTAGTGGACCGAAGCCCGCTTGCGTATCCTTCCAATGACCGGGCTTGATAGCTGACATAGCGTCTTTAATGTCGTCTACCCATTGTTGTGTCTCCCCAACAAGTACAGCGACGGAAATCGCCATGCAGCGTTGCCCGGCAGCTCCGATGGATGATCCAACAATATTATTAATAGCCGCAGCCTTATTGGCATCGGACATCACGACCATATGGTTTTTTGCACCGGCAAAAGCTTGAACTCGTTTTAGGTGCTGGGTACCCATCTGGTAAATATGCCGCCCTACGGGGACTGAACCAACGAATGAAATGGCCTGAATGCCGGGATGCGTTAGAAGAAAATCCACCTGTTCCCTGCCGCCATGTACTACCTGTAAAACACCTGCTGGAGCCCCCGCTTCAGCAAATAATTCGGCCAGTTTGCAAGGCGTGACAGGATCCTGTTCAGAGGGTTTCAGAATAAAAGTATTCCCACAGGCAATCGCCATTGGAAACATCCACAGTGGAATCATTGCGGGGAAATTAAATGGTGTGATCCCCGCACAAACTCCAATAGGTTGTAGATAGGAGTAACAGTCGATGGTGTTGGCAACATTCTCTACGGTTTCACCCATCATTAGTGAAGCGATATTGGCTGCATGCTCAACAACCTCAATACCGCGCCAGACGTCCCCTTTGGCATCCTCAAAAGTTTTACCTGTTTCCTCGCTGAGGATTTCAGCCAGCAGCTCCTGATTTTCTTTCAGAAGCGCCTGGTACCTCAACATAATCCGTGCTCTTGCGGTAACCGGCGTATTTCGCCATTGGTCAAATGTTTCTTTGGCGGAAATTACTGCATTCTCCAGTTCAGTCGGGGTAGACAATGGCGCCTGTGTAATAACATTGCCGGTAGCGGGGTTGGTTACATCCAGCCACTCAGTACTTTTGGACTGAATCCACTCACCACCAATCAATATTGGTAACTTGGAAGGAATATTCTTATTCATGTTAATTAAAGCGCCGAGAGGAGGGAATTTTATCCAACAGTTTAGGTGTTTATTCGCGATTAAAGAGGAATATCACGCTGCTTTTATGACTATCCACTTTTATTGAGTAGAAGGTTGATTGACCAAAAAATTAAAATAAATGTATTTGATTATCTTTGTAGAATAGATCGCAAATAATTAATACCCATAAGAAATGAAAAATAATCTTGCACTGTACGGCTAGTATCTTGTGGCTGGCAATTCGGCTTTGGATTAATGCCCAGCTTAAACGTTGTTGTCGTAATGTAACTAGTGAAGAGTAAAAGAGGATTATTCAATGTATTTTATGATAAAAAGAATACTGATTGTAATCGGATTAATGATATCTCCCATATTTGTTGGTGCTACCACTCTAAGTGACTTAAGTGCACATGAGCCTAGCTCTGATGAAACCTGGGCTGAGCAATGGTTCTATAACATTGCAATTCCCGATGTGGGATATTTCAAAGTTAGCTTACAAACCTATATTGCACCTGACTTTGCAGTTGCCAAGCCTAAAGCCTATATCCATTTAGCTTTTTCTTCAGAGGCCGGAGCTACCACGAAGTATGATCTCTTTTTTGATGAAGTGATCTTGAAGCACCCTGAAGGTATTGATGAGTTCTACTATGAAGTACCGGGAGTAGTTGTGGCCGATGAGCAGGGTGTACAGGTCTTACACCCAGATTTCCTGTTTAATATGGAGTGGGCTGGTGAACACCACCATTACTGGCATGGGTTAAACCCCGGTCAAACCCCTTTTGGATTTATTCCTGAGATACCTGGGGTAGGAGGAAAGTGGTTCCTATATACGGTCGGTACCCCAGTCAATTACAGTTACTTTGATGGTTCTATGTCTCTAGCCGGTGTTGGCTATGCGCAATTGGATAAGGGCTGGTATGACAAAGAATCCAGTGCCGGTATGATCTATTCAATGGGGCTAACAGATGACCTCTACTATATGATTACCGGAGCTAAACTGGGTGACTCAGAGATTGAAATGTGGGCGGGGCGATATGTTTCTGAAGAGTATGACCTGATTTTTTTACCGGCTTTTAATGGTTTCTCTGTTAAGCGGGAAGCTGATGCTTGTTCAGGTTATCTACAAGTTGAACTTAACAAAATTTCATACAAGTTAGTTGTCGAA
The DNA here is from genome assembly GCF_052467615.1 of Microbulbifer maximicatervae (SeqCode). NCBI lineage: Bacteria > Pseudomonadati > Pseudomonadota > Gammaproteobacteria > Cellvibrionales > Microbulbiferaceae > Microbulbifer > Microbulbifer maximicatervae (SeqCode). The sequence goes on along the minus strand of NZ_CP174319.1, from coordinate 4,084,377 downwards.
GCAAAAGCAGATATTGCCAGCTTTTATCCGCTGGAGTTTCCCTCTGTAATTATTTTTGGTGGTGAGCAGAGTTATATGAAATCCATGCAGGCAGATGTCAACTTCTATCTGTATCAATTTGGACAGTTGAAGGAGCAAATTCAAATGCCCCAGGCTTTGCTAGAATTTAGTGGGCCATTGGCGTGTGATGATTTTTTTGACTAAAGAAGAGTGATATAAAAGAAGAACTTATTGGGTTTGCAGGAGTTAAGTTAACTCCTGCAGATACCCTATCTCATCGAAACTAGGGGCCGTTCTTGTGGTAAGCGTACTATTTACACTATAGGTAATGGATTTCTGAGGACGTTGGGGAATAGTGCTTTTCTTTGTAGTAGTACCGATTGTAATTACTGCTTATTGGAAAGTTAATCCTTTTTTCCAGATGGTGTTCTATTGATGGCAGTTGTTTCTAAATGGATACATAGTGGCAAGTTGACAAGTCTCGATGTTACATTTCTGTTTCAGTATGGTTTTCGTTGAATAGAGGTCTCGCTCTTAAGGGGGTTTATCTATGAAATACTTGTCATTAATAATTATTAATTTTCTTATTGCGTCGTGCTCCTGGGTGGACCTTCCTCAAAAATGTACTTCTAAGGCCCGGTATTATATGGATGATTTCAGGGAAATTTTTCAGGAAGACCGGCTGCTGCCAATAGCAAGGCTGGCTTCGAAGCGTGAAAAAAATTTCAATGCTCTTCAAGCAAAGCTTGCTATTTCGCAAACACCAGATTACTGGGAAAATTTGACTGCTAAAGGACAGAAGCAGTACGCTTTTGAAGTTATTGAGTTGGCTGAGCAAAGAGTAATAATCAAGCAAGAAGAGGTTGAGTTGTTAATAATATTGTTACATTTGTATTCTTTACATGTTATGGAATTGAAGAAAGAATTTAATCAATTGGCCCCAATTGTAGCAAATGGCGAGAAATGTGAGGCTTTAGATTTAACCCCAGAGTTGATTGAAAGAATCATCGGTAGCTATCAAGTACTTACACAAAATAGGGATGGTATAACTGAGAATTTACAATAATTTTCATGTGGGTAACTGTAAACCTGTGGAGTTTTTTTATTCTATGTAGTTTTTTATGAAAAAATTTAAATATAATATTTTTGATAAAGAGATGTTTATCGAAAGGTAGTCGAATAGCTGGGCCACATTCTATCAGAGCAATGAAGGTAAGCGTCGCAGTGCCGGGATATCAATACCTTCGGAAATTAGTGAGAAAGATTTAGCCCAATGCTTGGCAGATATCTGCCATGAATGGGTAAGTGAGCGGTACCCTGCTGTGGAGCGTATAAATACAAAATAAGTATATGGAAATTTGGCGGACGGTGGTGATCCAACTTTTCTTGAGGTCGTATTATAAAAGACCAATAACTGTAAGTAATTTGAGGTCGCCAAGACTGTATTAGGAAAACGATGTACAGTTAAGTAGAAAATAGGTGAAGCAAGTACCAAGGGCACCTGCTTCATATAGATAAATAAATATAAATATGGACTTAAATTCTTAAATTACTCACTTACTCCAAATTTATTCGGGAAACTTCCTCTTTGTGACTAAAGCCATTAGTCTCAAGATTAGTTTTCAATTCTAGTGTATAGGTGAGCAGGGTATAGTCTTTGGCATCGGCTTTACAGGTAAAGCCCATGGATTTTGCGAAACTGTCCACTCGTCTATTTTGTGCTGACTCAATCGAATAGATTCGTTCAAGCCCCTGATCCTGAGCGCAGTTGATGAGTCGCTTTAACATTAAGCGTCCCAAACCTAACCCCTGCCAGTCATCGCTCACCACAACGGCACACTCACAAGCGCGTCCGTCAACGTCAAGTGCGTAGTGTGCTATAGCAACAGCTCTCTGTGCTCTGTCACTACTGCAGAGTGCAATAAAAGCTTCATGTACATGGTGGTCGTTATCTGTGAGTAACTCCAATAGCTTTTGGCTGGCTTTACAGCTTCCGCCAATAAAGCGATCGCGGCGAGTTTCTGGAGACAACTGTTCAATTAGTTCTTTCTCAAGCTGACCATCACTGCGACAGATGGGGCGTATTGAGACTTTGCGTCCATTGCCGAGGGTGATCAGCTCAACTTGGTGTTCAGTATTCACACTGTTGTTGGGTGACATAACGGTTCCTATCCTGGCTGCTTTGAGCAGCTTTGTTTTACAAGTTCGCAACGGGATGGGGTACCTCAAAGATAGACGCTCGCGCTGCGAACGTGAAACTATGTTACGGTCCTGAAGACGACCTCCCCAACAACTGCTCTGTATAAACCTATAAAAGAAAGGAGTTTGGCTGGGTGAAACTATACAGTCAGCCTTTGTGTGGTATAGTACAGCCGCTGATTTTTCTCAGCTGCGTCATTTGTAGGCCGGTGATCCGCCGGTAGCCCCTCCGGAACTTTTCAAAAATTCTTCCAGGAAATTTCTACTGAATGCCGCGCGCCGGTTACGAGGACTGGCGATTAGACGGCTGTACACGCTGGGAGCAATACAGGCTCCCGATGTCGACTCCGATTTCTCTCTTCATTCCCTCAGGGGGAGTGAGTGTGTTTGATTGCGCCTGCGGCGCAGTTCGAGGTTTTTTTATGTTGTTTGAAGATCTGGGCCTTGCCCAGGAGATTGCCCGTGCCGTTGCAGAGCAGGGATACACTGCGCCTACGCCAATCCAGGCACAAGCTATTCCAGCGGTAATGAAGGGCAGCGATATTATGGCCGCAGCCCAAACTGGTACCGGTAAGACGGCTGGCTTCACTTTGCCGCTGTTGCATCGTCTTAGCCAGGGGGAGCGCGCTAGAAAAGGGCAAGTACGCGCACTGGTGCTCACTCCAACCCGTGAATTGGCGGCTCAGGTTTTCGATAATGTGCAGGGGTACAGCCAGTACCTGCCTATGCGCCATGCGGTGGTGTTTGGTGGTGTGAAGATCAACCCCCAGATTTCTCGTCTGCGAGGCGGAGCGGATATTTTGGTAGCTACCCCTGGGCGCTTGCTGGATCTGCACAATCAAGGGGCAATTCGCTTCGATCGCTTAGAAGCCCTGGTACTTGATGAAGCAGACCGCATGCTGGATATGGGCTTCATTCACGATATCAAACGAGTATTGAGGATTTTACCGGCTAAGCGTCAGAACCTTCTATTCTCCGCAACTTTTTCACCAGATATTCGTCAGCTGGCGAAAGGCTTGGTAAAAGATCCGCTGGAAATTGATGTCAGTCCACGCAACTCCACTACTAAAACGGTGCGACAGAAACTCCATCCTGTGGATAAGGCTCGAAAAACGAAACTACTTAGTCATTTGATTAGGGAGAATAACTGGCACCAAGCCTTGGTCTTTAGTCGAACTAAACATGGTGCCAACAGGTTGGTGAAGCAGCTCGAAGGTGACGGCATCCTGGCAGCAGCCATTCATGGTAATAAAAGTCAAAATGCACGAACTCGTGCCCTGGCGGACTTTAAGGCTGGCAAGGTTCAGATTCTTGTGGCGACTGATATCGCGGCCCGAGGCATCGACATTGACCAACTGCCCCAGGTAGTAAATTTTGATTTGCCCAATGTGCCTGAGGACTATGTCCACCGTATTGGCCGCACAGGGCGTGCGGGCGCTCAGGGGCAAGCGGTATCTCTTGTTAGCGCTGATGAGATTAAGCAGCTTCGCGATATTGAGCGCTTGATCGGCAAGCCAATTCCGCGCGAGGAAATCGAAGAGTTTGAACCGGACCACCAGGTGCCCGCATCCGGAAATCCAAAGCGGGGTGGGTTGCAAAAGCCCGGCTCCAGCAAGCGCCCAGCGGGTAACTCTCAGAAGAGTGAAGGGCGGCGTGAAGCGCGCGGCAATAGCGAGGAACGTCGGGGCAACCGCGGCAATGGACGCGGTAAGCCTGAGGGGCGTGGAAATTCTAGCAGCCGCAGCGGTAACGCCTCTGCGGGTAAAGGGGCCCCAGCCAAGCGCGCGGGCGGTAACGGTAAAGGGCGCGGTGCTGAGGCTGGTCGCAGTGATGGACAGAAACCACAACGAGCTCCGAGACGGCGTCCTAATAGAGGACGTTCGGAAAGCGCTTAGCGTGTTTAATTAAAAGAAATAAAAAGGCGGCTTAGGCCGCTTTTTTATTTCTTAGAAAAAATCTAGGAGGTCCCTTTTAACTTTATCTATTTACCTGCCTAATTTACTTAAAGAAATACATTTTTTTGTTTTGAGGATTAATTTTTAAATTTGTTTTTCGGTACTAGTGTCTGCTTTTGTGTCTTTTCTTGATATTTTCTTTCATAATTGATCACACTTAATTTTCACATTTTGTGCTAATTTACTTCCGCTTTTGAAGCGATTTTACACAAGGAGATGTTGTGAAACTTAAATTACTTGCAAAATATTTTGCTCTTTCCTCAGCTGCTTTTCTGATTGCAAGCACTGCAATTGGAGAGGTTCAGTTTCAGCCGGTAGAGATTTATTCCACAGGATCAAAAATAGAGGCAGTTTCTGTTGCCGATGTTAATAATGATGGACTTGATGATGTTGTACTAACTACATCGAGTAACTTTGATCCCGAAAATGACTTTAAGCTAAAAGTATTTCTACAGGATGAATTTGGTAGTCTGACAGGGTCTATTGACTACCCGCTTGCAGGTGGAGAGGCAAGTCTGCCTCAGTCTATTACAGTAGGTGATCTTGATAATGATGATTTGAAAGATGTTATTGTTGGGGTTGATGGCGGCATAATTGAGGTATACCTGCAAGATCCTGCTAACGGTTTAGAATATGCGGAATCTTTGGAGAACTCCTATTCTGAGCGAGTCGCAATTGTCAACCTTGGTAATAATGGTGATAAAGGAATTCTCGGGATTAGTTGGGGAGAGAATGGTGCTGTAATAACCCATAAAGTAGGGGAGTCATCTACCTATGTGAGTAGCGCTAGCGATCTAGCTATTGAAAGTCCAGGGCAGGTGGCACTGGGTGACGTGGATGGAGATGGTATAACAGATATTTCTCTAATTGCTAACGGGTCTCTCCAAAATAGCTTGGTTGTTCTAGCGCCGAATGATTCTTTGAGGTTGAGCGAAATTAGCAGTATTGAATTAGATGGAAATGCTGATGTTAATGATGATATTAAAATAAAAGGAATCGCAATTGGTGACCTTAATAATGATGGCCGCAATGATATTTCGTTATCAATAGTGGGTGGAGGGCAGGATAATTTAAGAATCGCTGTATATTACCAGGGAGAAGATAGCTTATTACAGCAACCTGAAATTCACAGCTTTGGAAGTCCTCCTGGAGAGCTTTTAATAAAAGATATTGATAATGATGGCCTTGCTGATTTAGTTGTCTTGCCGGACAGTGGAGAGTTCTTAAGAATTTATCAACAGCAAGATGATGGTACCTTGGCTTTGAGTGAACAAATTGCCATTCCTGGTGCAACTTATACTAGCCCCCAGAGTATGGCTAGTGGAGATATCAACGGGGATGGTATTGCGGATATCGTTGTCGCAAATCCGTTACAGGGATTGGTTATATTAAAAGGTGGTGCTGGGCATATCAACCAGCCACCCACGGCTATCGCCGGTGAAAATCAAACTGCTGAAGGTAATTCGGCGGTACTGCTCAATGGTACTCTGTCTTCAGATTCCGACGGCAGTATTGTGGCTTACCGCTGGACACAGATTTCCGGTACTCCTGTTATCTTAGATGACTCTGGTAATGGTTTCGCTAGCTTTACCGCGCCCTCCGAAATTACTGGAGTTGTACAGGAGTTAATTTTCGAGCTGGAAGTTGAGGATGATAAGGGTCTAAAGAATACTAGCAAAGTGGCGGTTAGTGTTGGAGTTAATTTAGCTCCTGTTTTGATAGTCGATCAGCCAATGTCAGCATTTACTGCCGGCCAAGAGGTTACATTATCCGCAGGCCAGTCTTATGATCCCGATGGAACCATCGTTAGCTATCATTGGCAGCAGGTTTCTAGTGGCCCGCGTATTGAGCTGAAAGAGCTTGATGATGGTTCCGTAACCTTTACTGTTCCAAGGATAGTTGCAGAGCCAGGAGTGTCTTTCTCAGCATTAGTATTTACGATTGAGATTGAAGATAACGGTGGTGCAAAAACTGAACAGAAAAGGTTTTTTTTTGTTAAGGTGTTAACACCTCCTGTGGTCAGGAATGCTTTTCTAACGGTAGAGCCAGGCAAAGAAGTTTTATTTTTTATATCGGCTTCGGATAGTGATGGTCACATTGTAGATTATCGTTGGCGTTCGCTCTCCAATACGGATATTGAATTGGCAGTCAACGCCGATGGAATTCCGAGCTTTACAGCACCTCAAATTCCCTGGGGTACAGAATTAGTACTGGAGTTTGAGCTTGAGGTTGAAGATAACGATGGTCTGACTGCAACGGGTATATACAATGTACTTGTAAAATGGAATGTGCCCCCAAATATGGGTGTTGGAACTATGAGAGTGGTTCAACCGAATACAAATGTGACTTTAGATGGTTCCTATTCAAATGATCCAGATGGATATATTGTGAGCCAACAATGGGAGCAAGTATCGGGTCCACCCGTTGAATTAGTAAATGCTAATAATTTAATTGCCAATTTTAAAGCTCCAGCAGAGCCAGCTGTATTGTCATTTAAATTGAGTGTCACTGATGACAGAGGGGCGACAAGCCAAATGACAGTCAGCGTAGATGTTGAGTTAGTTCCCCCGAAAGTAATAAGCACTACTCAAGAAGTTGAGCCCGGTGAAAATGTCTTACTGGTTCCTGGCATTTCTTGGGATGTCCCTGGTGCGCATATTGTCGACTATCGCTGGAGTTCCCTCTCCGATAGGGGGATTGAATTGATAACTCACACTGATGGTAGTGCGAGTTTTATAGCACCGCAAAACCCGGGAAGTGAGTTTACTCTGGAGTTTGAGCTGGAGGTTGAAGATAACAATGGCCAAATAGTAACGAGTATATTTACGGTAATCGTAGAAGGGAACATTCCACCGTTTATGGTTGTTGCATATGGGGCTGTTGGCGGTGTTAAGATTAATACAATTTCGACCTTGAGCGGTGGGGCTTCAAGAGATCAGGATGGAACTATTGTGAGCCAGAAATGGGAGCAGGTATCTGGCCCTGCAGTTGAATTGATTGATGCGGACAAGCTGACTGCTTATTTTATGACACCAGCAGAGCCCGCCACTTTGTCTTTCAAATTCAGCATTACGGATGATGATGGAGCAACAACTGAAAAAACTATAACCTTAGATGTTGAGGAATAGATAATTGTGAAAGAGAGCCCCAAGAGGGGCTCCTTTACAATTACTGTTTTTTATAGTTCGCCATATAATCCAAAGTTAACAGGGTCAGCGCTTCAGTACCCTTACGCAAAGCGTCCTCATCCACATAGAAAAGCGGTGAGTGATTGCTTGGAGCTTGGCTAGCATCCTGATCCCTAGGAGTTACTCCCAGGAAGTAGAAAAAGCCAGGGACCTCATTGGCGTAGTAGGAGAAATCTTCTGCCCCCGTGATTTTGGGTACTTCTACAACATTCTTGTCGCCGACAGCAGATCTCAGAATAGGCAGGGCCATTTCTGTCAGCTCCGCATTATTTATCGTTACCGGATAGCCCTCCAGAATCTCCACATCTGCGCTTGCACCGGAGCTTTCAGCAATTAACTCCGCAGTGGTTTTTAAGCGTTTGAAAATTTCTGCACGGTTATCCATATCAAAATTACGGATGGTGCCATTCAGATAGACACTATCGGGAATGATATTGTTGCGGACACCACCGTCAATACGTCCGAAAGAAACGACTGCGGGCTCTTTGGTGATGTCGATCTGGCGGCTGACAATGGCTTGGGTGCCCATTACGACTTGTGCTGCGGCGACAATAGGGTCCACTCCACCCCAGGGGCGTGAGCCATGGGTTTGGCGGCCATTGATGGTAATACGGAATTCATCGGCAGCGGCCATAAGCGGGCCCGAGCGATAGCCGATGACGCCGGTGGGTAGCGAGGAAGTGACATGCTGGCCAAAGGCCACGTCCGGCTTGTACTTCTTGAAGATCCCTTCTTTGAGCATCAACTCCGCGCCACCTTCTTCATTGTCCGGTGCGCCTTCTTCTGCGGGCTGGAATATAAACAAGACGTTTCCAGCCAGCTCATCGCGAAGGCCTGCCAGGACCTCGGCAGTGCCCATCAGCATGGCCACATGGGTATCGTGGCCACAGGCATGCATAACGCCAACATCTTTACCTTGGTAAGTGGTTCTCGCTTTGGAAGCGAAGGGCACATCGGTTCTCTCGGTGACTGGCAGAGCGTCCATGTCCGCGCGCAAGGCCACAGTTGGTCCCGGTTTGCCGCCTCTCAAAAAGCCCACAAGGCCGGTATGGGCGATACCTGTTTCAACTTCAAGGCCCAGTGCACGTAAGTGTTTTTCAATATATTTGGCTGTTTCAAATTCGCGATTGCCCAGTTCTGGGTTCTGGTGCAGGTGGCGACGCCACTCGATCACTTTGGATTCAGTATTTTCCAGCAATTGCTGAGGCTTAGGATCGCTTGCAAAGGCATGAGTAGCCAGCAGCGATGCACCGATTGCGATGGGCAGGAGCAGTTTTTTCACAGCACAATTCCTTCATTCTCATTATCGTCGCCCGATTTTAACTCAGATCTTGCGCAGCCGACTCCCTCAAGCTGTCTTGCCTTTATATATTTTGAATTTCCGCTGTTGACATGATGAACCGAACGGTTCAAGATGTTCTGTATAGATTGTGGAAAGAGCTATAACCACAGAACAATGATGGCTGCAGGAGGTTCTCAAGGTTTTCACGAGACTGGGTGATACAGAAAGTGATACTGGTTGGTCATAGGTTGGGCAAGCTGTTGTACTGCTGTTTTAGTGGGCACAATAGAATGCCCAGAAGTAGCTACGGTGTCCAAGGCTATTGGTATTGCTGACCAATCACTTTGGGCCTAAGTACGTGATTAAAGTAATGGTTGGAAACAATTAAAGATGTTTAACTTGTCGAGCCCCCTAATTATTTCTTAAAGGATAATTAACGAGTTAATTTATAGTGATAACAATAGGCAGGTTACTAATATATCTGTATGTCTCAGGCATATATTAATAATTATTATATTTATTGTTAGATTTACGATATTTTAAATTAGGTATTCTCTTAACTCGGCGGCTCTCTCGTGGTCGCCCCTGTGTTGGGGAAAGGTGAGCTTTGCCTGAAATTGGCTACTATTAATTACAAAGAAGTGGTTCTTATAGCGCCTAAAGCGATAACTCTTTATTTATGTCTCGGCCATATTTACGGTTTGGCTGATGGCATTAGTGTGCCTTTTTATCAAATTTTGTAGCTGATCTTATATTGGCTATTACGGAATTCTGTGGCCGTAAGTAAATACCCATTTGCTTAGGTTGTTTATTAATAATTTTTTTATCAGGTTGTTTGAAGGAGCTGATTTCATGTCATCCCCCCAATTACCTTCGAATTGGGTCAGCCGTTATGCGGATTGGCTTATTCGATATCGATGGCTGGTAGCCATTGGCGCACTACTGTTAGCCTTCTTTGCGGTAAGCGGAGCAAGATTCCTGGGTTTCAACAATGATTACCGGGCATTCTTTAGTGAAGCTAATCCTCAACTACAAGCTTATGAGCAAATCCAGCGCACTTACACTAAGAATGACAATATTCTGTTTGCGGTAGTGCCAAAAGATGGCAATGCCTTTTCCAATGATGCCCTGGCAGCCGTAGAGGAGATGACCGAGAAATCCTGGTTGTTACCCTATGCGCTGCGGGTGGATTCAATCACTAACTTCCAGCACACCATTGCTGAAGAAGATGACCTTCTGGTACAGGACTTGGTGGAAAATGCCAGCAGTTTAGATGCAGAAACCTTGGCTTCTATCAAGGCTGTAGCGCTGGCAGATCCCACTTTGAAGGAGCGCCTGGTAAATAGTGATGGCTCCGTTACAGGGATAAATATCACCTTCCAGCTTCCACAAAAATCCATGCATGAAACCCCTGAAGCGGCTGAAGCTGCACAGGCATTGATGGAAGAGATTGAGGCAAAATACGATGTAGAGGTCTATGCGACCGGTATTATTTTACTGAGTAATGCATTTTTTGAAGCCTCTCAGTCAGATATGAGCACCTTAGTTCCGCTCATGTACCTTGTGATTATTGCAGTTGTATTTTTATTGGTGCGGAGCTTCAGTGCGACTTTTGCAGCGCTGTTGGTTATCGTCTTCTCCATGGCCGCAGGCATGGGTTTGGCCGGTTTTATAGGTGTTAAATTGACACCGCCCTCCGCTTCTGCGCCCACCATTATTATGACTCTCGCAGTGGCGGACTCGATACATATATTGGTGAGTCTGTTTGCTGCAATGCGCCGTGGACTCAGCAAGCACGATGCAATTAAAGAGAGCTTGCAGCTCAACATGGGGCCTGTGTTCTTAACTTCGATCACTACCGCCATTGGCTTTTTGTCGATGAACTTTTCCGATGCGCCTCCCTTCCACGATCTGGGTAATATTACCGCGATGGGTGTGATGGTGGCTTTCTTCTTATCGGTTACCTTACTGCCTGCATTGATGGCGATACTGCCAGCCAAGAGTCGCGCCAGTGAATCCAAAATTGGACGCTCCATGGATACTCTGGGAGATTTTGTGATTCGCCGTCAGCGCCCAATATTACTCGCGGGAGTCATTATCTCGTTGGGATTACTGGCAATGATTCCAAACAATGAGATTAATGATGACTTTGTTGGTTACTTTGATGAATCTGTGGAGTTCCGAACCGATTCAGATTATATCAATGACAACCTCTCTGGTATTTACCAGCTGATTTACTCGATCGAATCCGGTGACAACAATGGTGTTAGCAATCCGGAGTTTCTTGCCAATCTGGAGCGTTTCACTGAGTGGATGCAGGCCCAGCCCGGGGTGCGCCATGTCAATACCATTGGCGATACTTTCAAGCGCTTGAACAAAAATCTGCATGCTGACGATCCGGCCTACTACAGGTTGCCTGAAGAGCAGGAATTGGCAGCCCAGTATTTATTACTGTACGAGCTGTCTCTTCCCTATGGCTTGGATTTAAATAATCAGCTGAATGTGGCTAAGTCGTCGACGCAGATTATTGTGACTCTCGATAACCTCAAGTCGAAAGAACTCAAATCGGTAGCGGATGCCGGCAGTAATTGGCTGGAGAAAAACATTGGTGTAACTGCCTATGGTGTAGGTCCGGCGATCATGTTTGCCAATATTGCCGAGCGCAATATGGAGGGCATGTTGGTGGGCACTCTGGTTGCGCTGGTGTTAATTTCTGCACTGATTGGTATTGCCCTGCGCAGTGTCAAACTCGGTTTCTTAAGCTTAATTCCCAACTTGTTGCCGGCCGGCCTGGCATTTGGCCTCTGGGGTGCACTGGTAGCTGAAGTCAATGTGGCTGTCACTATGGTGACCGGTATGGCACTGGGTATTGTGGTAGATGACACAGTGCACTTCCTCAGTAAATACCTGCGCCAGCGCCGTGCAGGCTATAACGTGGAGGACGGACTGCGTTACGCCTTCTCTTCAGTGGGTGTAGCGATAGTTGTGACCTCAGTCATTCTGATTGCCGGATTTATGGTGTTGGCCCAGTCCTCCTTCGGTATGAATTCTTCCATGGCACTTCTGACCGCAATTTGCATTTTGATGGCCTTGCTGGCGGATTTCCTACTTCTTCCGATTCTCTTGATGAAGCTCGATGCCAAGGCGTACGACCCCGCTATCACCCCTATTGAAAATAAGGAGCAAAACTATGCAACCCAGCCGCTCTAATAAACCGTTTTTGACACGGGCCCTAGCAGGTGCCCTGGCTCTGGCAGCTTTATCTGTTTCTGCCAGTGAACTGGATCTGGCCGCAGAAAAAGGTCTGGAAATTGCCAAGGAGGCGGACCGCCGCGACTTGGGATTCGGCGATCTCAGCAACAGCCTAACAATGACCCTGCGCAATAAATATGGAGAGGAGAGTGTGCGGGCTATGCGCACCAAAACTCTGGAGCAGGAAAATGACGGAGATAAATCCCTGGTGATTTTTGACAACCCTCGGGATGTAAAGGGCACAGCATTTTTGTCCTTTACTCATAAAGTGGGATCCGATGACCAGTGGCTCTATTTGCCTGCTTTAAAGCGAGTAAAGCGTATTTCCTCCAGTAACAAGTCTGGACCATTTATGGGTAGTGAATTCTCCTATGAAGATATCGCCTCACAGGAGGTGGAGAAATACACCTACAAATATCTGCGCAACGAGTCTTTCGATGGCCGCGATCACTTTGTTCTGGAGTTGGACCCGGTTGATCCTAAATCCGGTTATTCCATTCAACACCTTTGGGTTGATACAGAGGAGTACCGCGCATGGAGAACCGACTATTATGACCGAAAAGGGGACCTGATGAAGACCCTCACGATTTCCGACTACAACCAGTACGGCGATCAATACTGGCGAGCCAATAAAATGGAAATGGTTAATCACCAGACTGGTAAATCCACAGAGTTGTTGTACGGCGACTGGGTATTTGGCAATGGTTTTACCGATCGCGACTTCACCAAAAATAGTCTCTCCAGGGCGAAATAGGGATTGCGCCCATGGTTAACCGAAAAATACTCACTTTGTTGCCACTATTGGCGGCGTTGAGTCATATGGCTGGAGCAAATGAGTTGAGCGGTTATGCGGGCCTGGAGGCCCGCGCATTCACCGCAGACCCTTTGGATTCAGCACAAAGTGATGCCGGTCTTTCTGCGTCTTTAAATCTCGAGTACTACCGGGATTTTGACGATGGAAACCAGCGTGTTGTGGCCAGTGTCTTTGGACGCTGGGACAGTGAGGATAGCGATCGCAATCACGCGGATCTCGGCGAGCTTTACTGGTGGAAAGCTTACGATAGTTTCGAGCTTTACGCCGGGGTGCGCAAAGTATTTTGGGGAGTTACTGAAACCGTGCATTTGGTGGATGTGATTAACCAGGATGATGCGCTGGAAAATATCGATGGTGAAGACAAGCTTGGCCAACCCATGATTAACCTCCTGATGGAGCGTGATTGGGGAACACTGGAGGTGTACGGTTTACTGGGCTTTCGCGAGCGTCAGTTTGCTGGCCGGGAAGGGCGATTGCGTGCTCCGCTGCCGGTGGATGAGGATGCTGCGGTCTATCAATCTGACCGGGAGGAGAAGCACATAGATTGGGCCTTGCGTTACAGCCATGTACTTGGGGATTGGGACCTGGGTCTCAGCCATTTTTCCGGCACTAATCGGGATCCATTATTATTGCTTACGGAAGATGGCTTGCTTGCGCCTTACTATGCACAGATCGATCAGACGGGTGTGGACATCCAAACTACCCGTGGAGATTGGTTGTGGAAGTTTGAAGCTATTTCATTTAAACCTCGCGGTGAAGATCGCCAGACAGCGGCTGTCGGCGGTTTCGAATATACATTTTATGGTATTGGCGAAACGATCTCAGATCTTGGGGTATTAATGGAGTATCAATTTGATGATCGTACCGGACCTTGGTCTACGGCCAGTCAAAATGACATTGCAATAGGTGCGCGATACGCCCTAAATAATACACAGGATACGGAGCTTTTATTTGCCGTAAGTACCGATTTGGATAACGGTAGTCGTTTTTCCAATCTGGAACTGACCCACCGACTAAATGACCGTTGGTTAATGGAAGCGGAAGCGCGTTTTTTCGGTAATGCCGATGAAGAAGATCCTACCTACAATTTGCGCAACGACGACTATTTTCAGTTGGAATTACGTCGCTATTTTTAAAAGTTAATTCTCACAGGAATACCCCCATTCCCACCCCAAAGAGGCAAGAAGTTTTGGGGTGGGCTTTTTTTAGGGAAGTGTATACTGGTCCAGAATTGTGGATAGCTGTTGGTAACTGTTTTTGCCTGCTGTGGTACTGCCCGTGCCTTTATTCAGGGCCACTACGCCTCGGCTTACCGCCATAACCATCGCGGCGAGGGCGGCACAATCGACATCGGCCTGCAATTGGCCATCGTCAATAGCCTTTTGCATACGGGTTTCGATCCGGTTCAGCATATCATTGGTACCCTTGGCTACCAGGTCAGCGAGAAACCCTTCACTGGCACCCACCTCCATAGCTGCCATAGTAGCGATACAGCCTTCAGGAGTTTCAGAGCTCTCCATACCTGACTGAAGCATTTCCAGGAAGCCGCCCATAGCTGTGCGGAAGTCCGGGTGGTTCAAGGTATCCATAGCATCGCAGGCATATTGGGTGTGGAAATGTTCCAGACAGCGGCCATACAACCCTTCCTTGCTTTGGAAGGTGTTGTAGATACTGGATTTATTCAGTCCCATGGCCGATTCAAGATCCGACAAGGAAGTTGCTTTGTAGCCTTTTTCCCAGAAAACGCGCATGGCCTTGTCTAGTACTTGTGACTCATCGAACTGCTTGCGCCCACTCATTTATCGTTACCAAACCTCAAAAAAATGATAGTGACACATCAACCTGGGGTGGGCAAGACGAGAGGGGGAGAGTCTCGAAATTATAGGGTTAAATAGGTTTTGGCATGAAAAGTCCAGCGGATTTACCGGTCCATGAATAGGTGGTCAGATTATTTTGTACGAAGGCCTGGTGCTGACTAATGGGCCCCTTTTAACTGGTTGCTCAAAGTCTCTGCTTTAAGTGACCAGCTCGTCTTAACCTTTGCTTGCTGTGGCCCCGAGGTGGAGTCAGGGCTACCTGTGTGCGGTTCCTAAAAATAGATATTTAACCTATGATTTCGGCTGCGAATGAATAGAGAAGGATTAGGAAATTATGGGTATTTTTGATAAAGCCAAGGAACTCGGTGAAAGGGTCAATGAGTCCGTAACCGCTTTTGGCAGTGATGAAGTAATAGCCAATACCGTTATCAAAGCGGTTGAGAAACAGGAGAAGGTGAATGCCATTCTTAAAGCCAGGGGATGCAATTATCGTGTTGCGGACATCGATCTGGGGATGGGCATTCCACCAACGGTGACTTTTGGGGTGAGGCGAGTTGATGAGCTGGCAGAAAAAAAGGCTGATGAAAATGGTGTCATGACTTCCCCTGCGCCTGAAGAATCCGCCTTATAGTTACCGACTTTCTAAATGATGGTTCCGGAAATTTTATAAAGCGATATTGGAATAAACATCATGAAAATAGTGCGTAGCAGAGATTTTACCGGTAGTAAGCCCTGGGAATCGCAACTTATCGCAAATATGAACGGGATTACCACTAAACTGCATTGGACTAATAAACCTTATATTTGGCATATCAATGATGGCCAGGAAGTCTTCGCTGTTCTCGATGGTCATGTAGAAATGTTTTACAAAGTGGCAGGTAGAACCGAATCGGAACTTCTCGGACCTGGTGATATATTCCACGCTTCTGAGGGCACGGAACATGTAGCTCATCCTGTTGGTGAGGCTCGTATTCTGGTTGTGGAATCTGAGGGAAGTGTCTAAGTTGGTTTTCCTTTCTTAGAAATTAATTAATATGGTTATCTTATCAAGAGATAGTCATCAATTTGATGGTTTGGATAAGCATTTTGCAATGTTGATTTTGTAACAATGGATCATGTCGGAATTTGTCGATTTACTGTCATTTTAATACCACTATTGGAGAGAGTAAGTCGTTAATATAAAAAGCTATTTAATCTTCCATATATAAAGCTTATACAGATTTTATGTAGTCATTTTCTGTTGGGATAACTTCCTTTGTGTAGGGAGGTTGAGCGAGAAATTAAGACTAATAAACTTCAAAAAATTATTTAGCGAACAAGGAGGGAACTGGGATGCTGGAGTTAAGGCCGAACTGTGAGAATTGCGATAAAGATCTACCGCCAAACTCTGAAGAGGCGATGATATGTACTTACGAATGTACTTTCTGCCAGCCCTGCGTCGAGACATTACTCAGTAACGTCTGCCCTAACTGTGGCGGTAATTTTTGCCCCCGCCCCATTCGACCCCAGGTTGCGCGGCGTGGCGGTGTGGGTATTAGCTATCAACCGGCCTCACAGAAGCGAGTCAATACTCGATTTAGTAAAGATGAAATCTGCTCGTTTACCAATAGCGTGAAAAATATCCCCCCCGCTGATCGCTAAAATAAAGTGACTGAAAGTTGCAGTTTGGTTTTCTGCTGCGAGGTTTATCGAGTTTATCTGGGTTATATATGGGGTTATGCGGTTTCTTTATAGGGTGAGTTGTCCTCTGTAGTAAGCTTTGGGGCTGGCAATATTTTGTCTGACGCCTTAAGTTATATCGCCTTTTTTAGGGGGAAGTTAGAAGGATAACTATGACGAGTATCGTAGCGGATATCGGTGGGACCAACGCCCGATTTGCCATCGCCAAGCCTGTAGCAGAGGGTTACCAGCTGGAAGAACTCAAAGTCGTTGATTGCCAACGCTTCGAGGGATTTGATGCAGCACTACAGCACTGGCTCGATGGGTTAAACCAGCCGCGCCCGGAAAAGGCGTGTATTGCAGCAGCCGGTCCGCTGGAGATGACTCCAACAGGTGGAAAGGTTTATATGACCAACCTGGGCTGGACTATTGACGCCGGGGAGCTGGCGCAAGAGTTTAGCTTTCCCCACCTAGAGCTGATTAATGATTTTGCCGCCTTGGCTCAGTCTCTGCCCCGTCTGGCCGAATCAGATTACCAGGTACTGCGCGATACTCCCCGGCAGGCAGGTGCTCCTATGGCGGTGCTCGGTCCCGGAACTGGCCTCGGTGTTGCCGGGCTGGCTGAAGCCGATGGCCGATACCATGTGCTGGCGGGAGAGGGCGGGCATGCAAACCTGACAGTCTCCACTGAGCGTGAATTGCAGTTGCTGCAAATCCTGATGAAAACCCAGTTACCCGTTTTCAATGAATGGGTTTTGTCGGGCAATGGACTGGTTAATCTCTATCGCGCAGTTTGCGAGCTGAACGGAGAGGTCGCTGAGGACCTGACGCCCCCCGATATCAGCGCCCGTGGCCTTGAAGGTTCAGATCCACTGTGTCGTGAAGCTCTGATAGATTTCCTCAATTTCCTCGGCAGTGCGGCCGGAGATGCGGCTTTGTATATGGGCGCTCGTGGCGGGGTATTTTTGGGCGGTGGTATACTGCCCAGGATCGCTGAACTGCTACCTGAGAGCGAGTTTGAGCAGCGTTTCCTGACGAAAGGGCGTGTCGCTCAATGGATGGAGGCCGTTCCGGTATACGCGTTGAATGCGGGTTATCAGGCCCTGATTGGCGCTGCAGTACAGCTTGAGGGGTAATTGCCTGGTACTTTTGTTGGGTTATGGCCTGACAAACGTGTATTAAATTACACCTGTGATTGATCTCACACTTTTTCCCGTCTCCTCCCCCCTCGGGGGAGGATGTTATGGATTAGGGGCCGCCCTAGGATGCAGGGTCTCAACATAACGATAAGTCCAGGGAGAAGATGATGAGTCTATCCAATAAAGGTAAAGGGGCGCTCAGACCCACTTTGCTATCTGCTGCCATCGCGGCCTCCGTGTCCACCTCGGTTGGGGCCTATGCGCAGGAGCAGGAAACACTGGAAGAAGTAACAGTTACCGGTATTCGCACCAGCGTTTTGGACTCCGTTGAAGCCAAGCGCGCCGCTGATGTTGTGGCCGATGTGGTAGATGCCGGCGCTCTGTCATCTCTTCCCGACCAATCAATCGCTGATGCCCTGGGCCGTCTGCCCGGCGTAACCACCGTGCGATCCAACGGTCAGTCCTCACAGCTAAATATCCGCGGTATGAACGGCGACTTCCTGCAGACCACCCTGAATGGTCGTGAGCAGGCCTCTACCAGTGGTTATACCGAAAGTACTCGCTGGATATCTTTTGACCAGTACCCAGCTGAGCTGATTAATCAGGCCGCGGTCTACAAGACTCCGAAAGCCTCTCATATCGAAGGTGGTGTAGCGGGCTCTGTAGAGCTGAAAACAGCCAATCCTCTCGACGCCGACAAAGAACACAACTTTAATGCCAATGTGCGTATGTCGTTTAACGACGCAGCAGATGACGTCGGTGCCGACGAGTTCGGTGAGCGTGTCACGCTGTCGTACATGGGTAAATTTATGGATGACAAGGTGGGCGTCGCCCTGGGTTATTCCCACCTTGAGCAGCCGAATAGCTTTGTAAAGTCCCGCACGGGTGCAGACGCCCAGATCGGTTATGAACCGCCGGCAAGCGATTACGATGGTGACGGCAGCGCAGATGCTTTGCCGCGCGCATTCCAATGGCAGTCAGGTGATGGTACCGATACCCGCAATGGTTACCTGGCTAGCGTCGTTTTTGAGCCTACCGATGGTTTCAAGGCCCAGTTGGATTACTTCAAATCTGACTTTGAGCGTGTGGATACTCGCCACGGTATTACGGTTGGTGGGCTGGCCAATACAGACATGTATACCCTTTCCGATACGGAAGTAAACGGCGGAGTGGTTACCGATGGAACGGTAATTATTACCGATCCAAAAACTGTTTACGATTCCAGCCCCTGGTTTGAATCCCGCTCTGAGGATCAATCCACTCAGGCGGACAGCGATAGTATTGGCCTGAACCTG
The DNA here is from genome assembly GCF_052467615.1 of Microbulbifer maximicatervae (SeqCode). NCBI lineage: Bacteria > Pseudomonadati > Pseudomonadota > Gammaproteobacteria > Cellvibrionales > Microbulbiferaceae > Microbulbifer > Microbulbifer maximicatervae (SeqCode). The sequence continues at coordinate 4,065,777 of NZ_CP174319.1, read as the reverse complement.
GAGTGGAATTTTGGTGACCGCCATACCCTGGCCGTTGACTACTCCTATAGTAAGGGCACCAAGACGCGCAAGGATCAGATTGTATCCATGCACGCTTACGACCTGACCTACGATGACAATGGGAACTTAGAGACCTGGGAAGAAGCTGCTGGGCAGAGCTTTGCCTATTCCCTTAATGGTGATGGTATTCCCTCAGGCGTTTTCTCCGGTGTAGATTTCACCGATCTGGATACCATGCGTTTGTCGCGCTACGAAGAGTACCCCCACGAGTACACAGATAAAGTTGAAGCCTTCAAGTTCGATTACAAGTTTGACTTGGAGTGGCGAGCCATTGCCTCTATAGAGACTGGATTCCGTGTCTCTGAGCGTACTTTCGATTCTGAGCGTGGTGCTTTCCTGTACGGTAGCCGCGATGGTCAATTCAATGACTACTGCGCGGATAACCTGTCCGACATCGATTGTGAGCCGCAACTACTGGACGGCTATGTCAGCATTGAATCTACCAATGGGATACCACAATTCGTAGTCAACGATATGGATGCCCTGGCTTCCAGTATTTTTGGTGCCGGTAATTACGAAGGTAAAAAGGTATTTAGCCAGGACTGGACTTTCGTTGAGTCCGGTGCTGTGAAAGAGGAAGTTTTTGCCTACTACCTGATGGCCAATATCGAAACCCAGTTGGGTAGTATTCCAGTAACTGGTAATTTCGGTGTACGGGTTGTTGAAACCGATGTGAAGTCCAGCGGTATCCAAAATGTGGGTGCTGGCAATGGTATCGAAATTACTGATGACGTGGGTGTAACTTCAGATAGCTACGACTATGTTGAGTACGGCCCCGAATACACAGATACCCTGCCTTCCCTTAACTTGAACTTTGAGCTGACCGAGCAGGACTACATTCGCTTTGCTGCAGCTAAAGTGATGGGCCGTCCGCCAGTTGGGCAGCTGAAGGGCGGCGCTGGCTCCTGGAACAGTGTTAACAACGATGGCGCTACGGAGTACAACGTTTGGACCAAGGGGTCTCCCTACCTCGATCCTTTCCGTGCAAACCAGTTTGACCTGGCTTATGAGCACTATTTCGAAGATGGCGGCGCGGTAACTGCAGCCATTTTCTGGAAAGATATCGAAAGCCTGGTAGAAAAGCAGTATATCTACCTGGACAGCCAGGCAGATCGGACGGCGCTGTTTGATTCCCTGGGTATTGAAATTCCCGTTGGTCTGGAAGCTGGCGCTTTTGAGACTTACGTGAACAATGACAAGGGTGGTTATATTCGAGGCATCGAGCTTGCGGGTACCAAAACCTTTGATCAGCTGCCAGGTATTTGGGCTGGCTTGGGTATGACCGCCAGCTATTCATATACTGAGAGTGAAACCGAAGTGAGTGGCGGTAACCTCTATGGTGAAAACCTGCCATTGCCGGGCCTCTCTGAAAATGTCTGGAGCACTACAGTATTCTGGGATATTGGTAATTTCAGCTCCCATGTCAATGTTCGCTATCGGGATGAATTTATCCTGAATATGCCGGTACCAGGTAGCTCCACACCAGTGGAAGCGCAAGCCTATACCACTGTCGATGCACAGATATCCTACGCATTTGATAATGGTATCGATGTGATTTTCTCAGCGAACAATCTTACGGATGAGGCTGATGTGAAATCATACGGAGTAGATGGCGTCCTCGGTGAATACACTGAGTTTGGACGTCAGTTCTACCTCGGCTTGAACTATAGCTACTAAGTATCGCTGATTCTTTCGGTGTAAACTGAAGATGTGATAAGAGACCGCCCGCTGAGCTACGCTTGCCGGGCGGTTTTTTTTTGAAATATCAAATGGCCCGAAAATAAGTGCGGTGCCGAATTTTTGAGAGTCGCCATGAGCAATCAATGTAAAAAAATAATTATTCTTGGCGGGGGTACCGCTGGCTGGATAACCGCCAATCTGATGGCGACCCATTGGCAGAATAAAGGGTTTGAAATCACCCTGGTGGAATCACCGGATATTGGAATTATCGGTGTGGGGGAGGGATCAACTCCGCCACTAAAGGGTTTTATGGAGACTATAGGAGTTAGCGAATCGGAGTGGATGCCTGCTTGTAACGCTACTTACAAGGTCGGTATTACCTTTAGGGATTGGTCGGTCAAACCGGGCTTTACCGAGTATGTTCATCCCTTTGTTGGCCAGCCTGACCAATTTACTATCCCGGCATTTTTTCATAATAGTTACCTGCGCAGGAAGGGCGTTGACTTGGAGGGGCACCCGGACCACTTCTTTCTGGCCACTGAGATGATTCGGCAAAAATTATCCCCGGTCGCACCAGAAAACTTCCCTTTTGAAATTGCCTATGGCTACCATTTTGATTCTGGTTTATTGGGCCAGTTCCTGCGGGGTGTTGCCGAAAAAAAAGGGGTTCGCTATAAGGTGGCGACAGTGGCTGGTGCTATGCTCGATGCACAGGGGAATATTGATCACCTGAAAACTACTGACGGTGAGGTTCTCAAAGCTGATCTGTATGTGGACAGTTCCGGCTTCCGTGGAAGTCTTATACAACAATCCTTGAAAGTTCCATTTATTAGTAGCGCTGAGAGTCTGTATAACGACTCTGCGGTTGTATTTGCTACGGACCAGGAAAGGGAGTATGCACCGCACACTATTTCTACTGCGATGAAATATGGCTGGGCCTGGAAAATCCCCCTGACTAATCGCAATGGCAACGGCTACGTTTACAGCTCTCGCTTTGTCGATGATGACAAGGCAGAAACGGAATTTCGCGCTCACTTGGGTTTGCTGGACAGTGATGTCGAGGCGCGTAGATTAAAGTTCAAGGTGGGACGGGTTGCCCAACACTGGGCCAAGAACTGCCTGGCGGTGGGGCTCTCCCAAGGCTTTATTGAGCCTTTGGAGGCAACGGCGCTTGATATGGTTCAGGAGACTGTAGTGCGCTTTATAGAGGCCTATAACAATGGTGATCATACTGATAAATATAGGGATGACTTTAATAATCGTATCAGCGCTCGTTTTGATGCGGTGCGGGACTATATCGTCTGTCACTATCGTATTAGTTCGAGAACAGATACGGATTATTGGATTGCCAATGGCTCTAATGAAAAGATATCTCCCTCCCTGCGTTCAATCTTGATGTCCTGGATGGCAGGCAAGAATATTACTGATGAACTACTGGATCAAAAACTGGATGTCTATTTCCCGAATGTATCCTGGAATTGCCTGTTGACTGGCAAGGGGATTTACCCGGGGCAGGAACAGTTGCGTCCAGGTAATGAGTTTGCACACAAATATAAACTGGAGGAAATCAAGGATTTTAACCGCCGCTGTGCTCTGAACTTTATGCCGCACATGGATCAGTTAAATCAATTAAGGGTGGGGTAGAAGAAAATCTGGAATAGTGCTCGGGTTATCTCTGAGCACTATTCCGCTTTAATCAGATAGGGAGGTGAATCGTTTTAAATTAATAAATGGCTATTCGCTATCCTTTACTTCTATTTTCTCTGATTCTTTTATACGTAGTATGTGCTTTTCTCCACGCTCACCACGAATTTTAACCCGATCTCCAGATTTCATACCTTTGAGCTTGGCCTCATCGGCATCCAGGAAGAAGTAGCGGCCAGTCTGCTCATCTTTCAGGGAAAACTTACGCTCGGATTTTCCCGTTTCAAAATCTTCAGAGATAATTTCCTCCAAGGTGCCAGTTACAATCTCCTCTGCTTGCACAAACAGGGAGAAGCTCAATGCAAACGCTATTAGAATGAACTTTTTCATAGTATTTATCCTGCGGTAACGGATTTATAGTCTAATCACTGTAACTGACTAAGATAGTGGCCGACTGTTTGTCTGCGGCCATAGATTGAAACTCAATGGTTAAGCCAATATTTGAGTCGGTAAAACTATCTCCTGGTTCCTTGAGTTCTGCTACATGGTTAAAGAGTCTATTATCGAGATAATGAATGGATACTGAATTTTCCATATGAGACGATGGGTTCAGTATGTCATGGCCTACATGGTAGTTCACGTAGTAGTAGTCTTCTCCATTCTGACTACCCGCACTCTCAACTTTCAGCTGCTGGGGCAGGTTTCCTGAGAGCTCTCCCGCAGTCAGCTCAATAGCCTCAATCTCCACCTCTTCGGTGCTGCCGGCGGTCTGGGTTACCGTTTGGGTATATTCGGGGAATAAATCATACCAGCCCATGTACTCTCGGTGACCACTGCCAAATAAGCGCGAAGTCCAGGCATTCCCCATAAAGCTCCCATCTGTTCCATACTCGCTTTCGCCACTATCGAAGGTATCGCCATCATTGTTGTCATCATTGCCGGCATGGCTGAGTCCAATATTGTGGCCAAGTTCATGGCCCATTATTATCTGGTCTGTATAAGCGGTAACGATGCTCCATTTACCACCAACAGAGGCGACACCAGCCCCAACCAGCCCAGCACTCTTGGCCTTTGGCGGGTAGATGTAAACACGGTGGCGCCAGTCGCTTAGGTTGATAGGGTTGTTATTGTTATCAACTAAATTGGCTTCTGCCCATTCTGTTGCATTGTCACGCCAAGTGTATCCTCCGTCTGTATATTCTCCTCCCTGGCTGGAGCGGGCTGCCGCATCGTCAACGCTTAAAGTGCCACCGTCTTGGTTATCCGGAATGTTGTAACTGATACAGTCAATGGAGCTATCTTCATTGCTACCTTCTCCATAGCAGTAATGTTCCAGGGAGCTGTCGCTGATGCGATGGCGCAGGAATTTTAGTTGTCCCAATGAATTCTTTAGGTAGGTATTATCGAGAGAGTCTTCATCGTTAAAGACCATATCTGCAATATCAGAGATATCAGTGGTATCTGTAGGTACGGCATCAGAGAAGTTCATGAAAATGAATACGATACTGCTTTCATCAGGCTCTAAAGTGACGACAGAGAAGGTAATCGATTGAGTAGTGCCATCGCTAAGTTGAAATGAAATGGTATCTTCTGTCGTTTCACCATTGTTTAAACTGTCTGCAGAATCATTCAGGCTGTATTCCCAATCTCCGTTGCTGTATAACTTGAAATCGCCGTAGGATCCGTTAAGTGTTTCCTCGACAAACTCCGGAGTATTGCCATCGACATCCTCCAAAAGGAACGTTCCCGAAGAAAATTCCTTACCTTCAACAATCAAAGTGGCCAGTGGGCTGGCGGGGTTGAACGTGTAGGCATCGTCGTAACCGGTTATGGAAATGGATATAGTGGCTTCTGAATCACTGGAACCGATACCAATATTAAATGTGTCGGTCACTAATTCTGAGCCAGCAATTGGATCGGATAGTTCAAGGTCCAAAGTATAGGTCCAGCTGCCATCACTGGATATTTCAAGCTCTCCGTAAGTCCCTTGAAAATTTCCGGATTCAAAGGTTTGATTGCTGTTTGAGTCATCGACCAGTTGCCCAGAAACCGTTGTCTCGACATCTTCACTGACGCTGCCGCTGTCACCGCTTATGCTAGGGGAGTCATCGCCGTCGTCATCATCCGAATCTGAACTGTCATCATCATCAGAGCTGGAGCTGTCATCATCAGAGCCAGTATTGCCATCGTCATCATCGCCGTCAGAGTTTGCCCCTGAATCGCTATCGTTGCTTACTGGAGTATCGTCAGGTTCGTTGTCATCGGAGCTTCCGCCCCCACCGCAAGCAGTAAGAAATACAGATAAACTGATAGCTGTGAGTAACTTCAGTGAATAGGTCATATCGCCTCGATAGATCCGTTAAACCAAATATAATTGGCGCGGAGTATAAAGAGCTGTCAGTCATAATCTGTGATGGTTGGCTTGCTTTTGAGGCTGATTTTTTACTTGAGCAAAAAATGGTGCTATCGATCGCACCTAGGAATTTTTTGCCAATAAAACTAAAGAAAACAGGCTGAAAAATAGTTGGGGATTTTTAAGTGAGGAAAAGAGTGGTTTAGGAACTTGTTGGCAAAAGAAGGTTGAACGCGGTCAACTATTCGCTGTGAATAGTCGACCGCATAAATAATCTTATTCTGCAGAGAGTCCACTCAGAAACTGTTTTAAGTGTGAGACATTGCAATCTTTTGTGTTTGCGCAGTTTTCCAGGATTTGTTTCAACTGCTGGTCGTCACTTTGTTCAGTAGCCAATTTCAAATAGTAACGTACCTGATCAAGGTTTTTGCCTGGATTTTCGTCTTGACTATAGGCCTCAGCAATTTTTAGTGAAGCTATACCATGCCCTCTCTTTGAGGCTTCCTCGTAGAGTGACATTGCTCGATCTAGATTAGCTTCTACACCAAGCCCCTGTTCATACATACGGGCTTGGTTAAAGTATCCATACTTTGAATTTTGATTCGCTGCCTGCTCGAACCAATGAAGAGCCTCGGGATAGTTATGGAAAGAATCACTACCGGAGTCCAAGTATATGAGCCCCAGCTTATTCATAGCACTTGCTAATCCCCTCTCTGCTGCTTGAGTGTAATAATAGATTGCCTGTTCCAGGTCCTTTTCTACTCCGTTACCTGCCTCGTAGAGTCCGGCCAACCTGGCACTGGAGTTGGCTGAGCCTTCTGCAGCTGCGAGCCTATAAAGTTGTGCTGCATGAGTCGGGTTTTGTTCCACTCCATAACCATTTTCGGCGGAGTAACCCATATTGGTAATACACTCCAGGTGGCCGGCCCGTCCACACAATAAATACCAGGCATAGGCAATATCGGCGTTGGCATCTGCAATAATATTCTTGGAATGCAGGATCCCCATTTTTAATTGTGCAGGAAGATGATTGCGATATGCCGCAGCTTGATAGTCCCTGATAGATTGATTGATATTAACCGGTTGGCCATGGGCGCCTAGTTGTGTGATACGCCCTCTCTCAAAGAGTGCGGCGGGGTTTCCTGCAATTGCGGCCTCATTGAGAAGTGCCATGCCCCCACTGATTTCTTTTTTCTCCTCCAGCAGGTAGCTGGCGTAAAAAAACTGGGCTGGTGAAAAGCCACTATCGGAAGCTTTTTGAATAAGCTTTTCAAATTGATAGTAATTATTCTGCTCAAGGTAACCAATAGCCTGGGTAAAGTGGGCTACGGGGTAACCTTTATTAGCGCTGGCTTGCAAGAATTGTGCAGCACCGGATTCGTTAGCTGAGTTAAATTCTTCTGACGCAAAAAGGGAGTAGAGTTCGTACTCCGCCTGGCCCTTCCTCAGGTGTTGTTCGGCACTGGAAAGTAGTGAAGTTGCTAATTCTTTGTCTGGGTCAATTCCCAGGCCCATAAAGGCTATATAGGCTAGGTAAATCTTCGCCTCTTCGAGGCCCAGGTCCGCAGCAGCAACAAATAATTGTGCGCACTCGTTAACTGCAAATTTTTCAGTTTTGCCACTGAGACACAGCCGCCCTAAACTGATATTGGCGGAAATGGATCCCATAACAATAGCGTCCAGATAAGCTTGTTCAGCCTGTGGATACTGACCCTCCGCATGAAACACAATGCCTTCGGCGTGTCGAGCAGCATAGTCTGTAGAGGCTAATATCTGGATAATATCGGCATATAGCTGATCCGATGTGCCGGCAAATGGATACCGGATCGCGAGCAGTCGGTGTAGAAAGCGGGCATTATCGAAGTAGATTTTCGATACCTGATAGCCGCCTACTTCCTTTACGTTATATACGCGGTATATAGCATTGCGACTATTTGCAAATTCAAAATAGCTATCAATAATTTCATAGCCGGATATGGTGAGCAGGTCTTCTGCATCTGCCCAGCTTCCGACCTCAAAGGCACTATAGCTATACTCACCACTGCGTCCGGAAAGGATACCAGTAGCAATAAATTCAAACAGGTTTTTATGGTAGTTGGCGGCTTCTAACTGTCCCACAGACTCATAGCATTCTGCAGCGCTGAGATGGGGCGTCAGTGACAGGATGTTGTTGTTTGTTACGGCCTTCCAGTCCACGGCTTCACAAGACTTATCCCCAGATTCAATCGCGGATAGCTCCGCCTGGTAGCGCTCTCTGGCCGCGATATTATTCAGGGGTTGCTGAGACTCAAGATAGGCAACCCAGAAATCCTCATAAGCAACTGTATCTGGAGCGCTAGCAATTTGTTCGGTTAGCAGCCTTATTTCACTATCGCCGGGTTCGATGGAAGTGTGGGCCGCACAAGAGGCCAGTAAGTAAATAACGGGGGCAAAAAGGAATTTTTTCATTATTTACTTCCTGATCAGTGACTTAACCAGGTTTTTCATTGCCTTGCTGGTTTCCTGAGTATTCGAATTATCGCCCTTGGCCCAGAACTGATATTGAAGTGCTTCATCCAGTTTATCGAGTTGCTCCATATACTCGGCAATATCCGTATTGCGGACATGGTCCGCTTTGGATTTAAAGGCGTAGTTCACCGAGATGTTATTGCCAATATGATCGGAGGTTCTGGAGAAGGTGAACCAGGGATTTTCTATCTGTAGATCCTGGGATTCCTCTCTCCACAAAACCTCTCCAGTAATTTTGGCTACTGCTTTGTGGTTGATATCCACAGGATGTGCCAGCGCTAATGGGCTCTGGCGAATACGCTTCTGGGGGCTGGTAATATAAGAGGCGATACTGGAGCCATACAGTGAGAAAATCTTCCGGGCAGAGTTCAACTCGGCAAAATCACTGATCTCATATAGCTCCGATACCTGAAGTATATTTTCACCCCGATTGTCCTGGTGCTTGATATTGGATGTGATTTCAATACCGGGGTAGTAAGTTGCCATAAAGTTTGCGTAATTACTCTTTATGTATTCAGAGTCCGCTGACTGGAAAAATTGACGCATCTGCTCCGCTTTGAGAGCGCTGTAGGTGGACTCAACAGTTAGTCCTGCGGTATTGGCACTGGCATTGATTTCAAAATTTTCGGTGACATCCAGTTGCAGAGTGCCATTGGCGGGATAAATCGTGGTTACTTGTTTTAATGCTCGGGTTCCCTTTCGAATGGGGAGTGCCAATTCATAATCAAAGAAGCCTTTACTCTTGATATTAGAGCCCTGTCCGGAAGCGGTGCCGTCAACCCAATAATCTTGTCCATTGAGTTCAATGACGCTGATTACATGATCAAACGAACTGGGAGAGGGGATATCATTGGCAAGGTCACGCCCGCGTCCTGAAGACACCAAAGCGGGGTAAGAGTTAACCCCCAGGTGAGACAACATGGCGGTTATTAATATGGCCTTGTCTTTACAGTCGCCATAGCGCTTATCCAAAGTCTCTCTCGGCGTTCGCGGTTGGTGTGAGTTGATTCCAAACTCGATCCCAAAGTAGCGAATATCCTCCTGAACGTAGGTAATAGCCTTGCTGACCGCTCTCTCAAGGCCTTCCTCTGCACGCCATTGATCCAATTGTCGGGTGAGTTCCTTTGGCAGGGAAAGGTCAATATCGTAGAGTGTCATTGCCCAGTCGTTCACTTCAGCCCAGCTGTTATAGCCTGAATATTGGATGTAGTTGAATGGGTCATGCCAGTGAGGGTATTCCCCCTCCTGAAGTATCGGAGACACCTGCTTCAGGTCCAGCGTGTACTGGTAAGTGCCGTTATTGCGGGTAACGTTCACCGGTACTTTTTCATTGTTAAAACGGTAGTTGAGCTTGTTGTCACTGGTAATTTTTACATAGCGCCTGTCGATGGCATCTGGCCATGATAGGTAGAAAGTACCAAAATCCCCGCGTTCAAAAATAGGATTGCTTCCCTCGAGCGTATAAGCGTAGGAGATTTGGTCACCGGGTCGGATATCCTCAAGAATGTAAAGCGCATTCCACATTTCAGAGTAGAGTTTGCTGGACAGTTCCTGCTCAGACTGGAATAACTTGAAGTCCTGTTTTTCCAGGCGATCAATCACTTGATCATTGCGGGTGACGGTAATTTCGTGGACGACCAGCTGCTGGAATGCGGGGTAAAAACTAATGTTCAGTTCCGATACCTGTTTAACCCCTTGCTGATTGAGGGGCTCCATCACCAACTGAAAATAGTATTGGTGTTGTTCGTTCGTATGGGATATCTGGGAGTTACTCAGGTGATACCTAACACTGCCTTCGGGTGCAGTGACACTACTCGAGAGGTCGACGGCATCCACCCAAGTGGGTGTTGGGGCTATGTTAATTTCAGGGGTAGCCTGGGCCAGCGACACAGCAAATAAGAGAGTCACAGCCAGAATTTGGCCGAAGGAACGATATTTCAAAATGAGCCTCGATTGTTATCTACAGCCTATACCGGCGGAGACAGAATAGATCTTGGGTGGGGAGTAAGCAGAAGGGGCACGCAGGGCACCCTACGATTGATTCGCTCCTGTTGAACCCTGGATCTTTCCCTATAGGGCAGTGCCTGTTGCCGCTTGGTGTTGGGATCGTTTAGTGAACAGCCGGTAATATACCCCAATGGCTATGGGCTGAGTATCGGATGGGTATGACCGCTGGCGTTTTGAATAAGTTTTTCGGCGGTTCAAATTGATGAAGGCAGGGTTTGTTGTGTCCAGGCGATGAAATGGTTAAAAAACAACCGAATCTTAAAGGTGGGAGGCCACCCAGCTTGTAAGCTGAGTGGCCTGAGATCTGCTTATTGGGTTTGCTCCTGAACGGGCATTTCTTCGAGCTTAGCCTTTATCTCTTTCAGCTTTTCCTTAACCCGGGCTGCATTGTCGGGGCCCATGCGGATCATCAGCTTTTGTATTCCAGGGAGTTTTTCCAGTTTTGGGTCGGCAAATTTGTAATACACCGACGGGCGTATCAATTGAATAGGGCCTTCAACATCTGGCGCTGCCAGTACATTGTCGATTGCTCCAATCACCACCTGGTGGAATGACTTGTTGCGAATCCCCAGCTCGCCATAGGCCTGAGCTAAACGGGGGTACCAGTACTGATACAAAGTAATGATGGCATCAGTGTTAGCCAGTGCGAACAATCGTACTGGTTGGTCGTAACGGCGATAGTTCTCCGGGGACAGTTGGTAGCCCTCAGCGGATGACCCGGTAACGGTGATGGGGCCGCGAATGGTTTTCAGCGGGCGATGCTTGTGAATCAGCTCACCACGGGATGCTGCATTGGCAGCGGCCACCCATTTACGTATTACTTCGTCGGGTACCAGCCAGCGGGACAGGGCGCCGTCGGGTGCCAAGGACATTAACTCGTCATATGCGGCCTTGTCACTCTCGTTCAGGGGGGGAGGCGGCTCTCTGCCGGGCTCCTCTTCAATGACCGGCTCCTCGGGCGGCTGGGCTGGTTCCTGGCTCTCAGGTTGTGCCAGGGCTTCTGGCTCGGGAGCAGTTTGGGGTTCTTCGACAACACCGATAGTGGGAATTTCTTTTTTCTTTTCCTCGCCGGTCCAGAGCCAATAGGCTGCTGCAGCGACAACGACCACCACAATAATGCCGATGATCCACCCTTGCCTAGATTGTTGTTCCGACATTCCCTGCCTCCTTTGACTGCTAACAGAATGTGACGCTTGGACCACGACAAAGCGCTGCGGTTTCTCGCGATCTGCTGGTTTTACATTACTCTGCAAAAGCGCCGCTCGCAAAATAGTTTTACTATGGGGTAATTGCACAACCTTATTGCCGGTCTTATACCCTGCGCAGCACCTACGCCCCCGCGCGGGAGGATGTTTGATTTACTGGGCCTATTAGAGTGGCCTGGGGAGCTTCTGAATAATTCTGAGCGGCGAATAAAAGAGAGAACAATGGGAAAATTCACCAGCTTATTGATTGGCCTGATGCTGGGTGGTGTACAAGCTGCCGTGGCTGCAGAGCCGGTAGATCCTTTTTGGCGCAATGCGACAGTCTATTTTATGTTGCCGGACCGTTTTAATAACGGCGATCGCAGCAATGACTTCCCCTACGGTCGCAAAGACGATGCGGCATACCTGCGTGGCTTTGAGGGAGGGGATCTGCGCGGCGTTATCGAGAAAATTGAAGCGGGGTATTTTAATGATCTCGGAGTCGATGCTATCTGGATGGCCCCGGTGATTGAGAACATCCATGGCTACAATGAGTCCGATAAACGCACCTACGCTTTCCATGGCTACTGGCCTAAGGACTGGACTGCCGTAGATGCCAACTTTGGCACCGAAGCAGAACTGGCAGAATTGATTGAGGTAGCTCACAGCCAGGGGATTCGCGTATTGCTGGATGTAATTCTCAATCACACCGGGCCAGTCACTGAACAGGATTCCAGATGGCCCTCGAGTTGGCTGCGCAATAGCCAGCAATGCGACTGGTCTGACTATGCCGGCAATGTTGAGTGTGCAATTCACGCGAACCTGACGGATATCCTCACGGAGAGCGAGAAAGATGTCGAGTTGCCGCCGCAACTGGTGGCAAAGTGGAAAAAAGAAGGCCGCCTGCAGCAAGAGCAGCGTGAACTGGATGCCTTTTTCGAGCGCACTGGCTATCCCCGCGCCCCCAAATATTACCTGATCAAGTGGTTAACCGACTGGGTGCGTGAATACGGTGTCGATGGTTTTCGTGTGGACACCGTCAAACACGTAGAGCCACAAGCCTGGGCAATACTGAAAAACGAAGCGGATATAGCCCTGGCGGAGTGGAAGACTGAGAACCCGAAGAAGAAATTGGACGATCGCAATTTCTTTATGGTGGGTGAGGTTTACCATTTCGGCGTTAACAACTTTGGTCCCAGTGTTGGTCGCTCTTACGATTATAGCGATCGGAAAGTGGACTTTTATCAGTACGGTTTTGACAGTCTGATTAACTTCGATTTTGCCCAGGTTGCGGGTAAGCCAGCGGAGGATATTTTCTCCAGCTATTCCTCCTCCTTGAACAGTGGTGAACTAAAAGGGTTCGGTGTCCTAAATTATCTAGGCTCCCACGATGACCATCACTCATTTGACCGCGAGCGCCAGCACACACTGAGTGCCGCAAGTAAACTGATGTTGGCGCCCGGTGCAGTGCAGATATATTACGGTGATGAACTGGCGCGCCCCATGATTGATGATCGTGCATTTGGCGACGCCTCTATGCGCACCAATATGAACTGGGATGACTTGGAAAAGCCGGAAACCCGTGCATTGCTGGCTCATTGGCAGAAGCTTGGGCAGTTTCGTCGATCGCACCCGGCAGTTGGCGCTGGTGTACACCAGAAGCTGGAGGATAAGCCTTATACATTCTCCCGTACCTTATCTGGTGAGCAGCCGGTAGTTGTGGCGATGGAACTGTCCGCGGGTGAGAAGAGCGTATCAGTTAAAGGTGTGTTTGCCGATGGTATCGAACTGACCGATTACTATTCGGGCAAGCGAGCCAAAGTTGAGGATGGCAGGGTGAATTTCGATACAGAGGGAACTCTGCTACTGCTATCGGCTAAATCGCAGTAAATCCAAAAAAGAAAGCCCCTGCAGATAGCACTGCTGGGGCTTTCAGCATCCTTGAAAATGGGATGACTTAATCGTTATCCATCGTTGTTGTAGTGAACTGGTTACATACCATCACATCAACGTCTAACTGGCCAATTACACGCTCGGCAGTATTGCCACGCAGGAATGAACCGGTCTCGCCGTACTGATTCATGGTTCCCATCACGACCAGGTCTGCATCGATCTCACGAGCCACTTCCTCAACAACATCGCTGGTATAGCCGCGTTTTACGTGAATGCGATGGGTGGGGACACCAGTTTTATCGGCAAGCTTGGCCAAAGCACCGCGATCTGGGTAGAGCATGGAATCCAGGAAGGCGTTTACGAGGTGTAGCTCTGCTCCGTAATGACCTGCGATATAGGTCGCGCGTTCGCTGATCTGGCGATTGAGCTCGCGCTGCTCGAGGGTTTTTGCCTGGTAGTTAACGGTAGCCAATACAACTTTGCGCTCGTCCTTGGCGCCGGGGCGAATCAATACTACTGGGCAGCGCGCTGTTTTCAGGACTCGCCATTTGGATTCGGCGAAGGTAAAGCGACGGCTGCTCTTCGCGTGTACTGGTAGGTAGATCATTTCTGCGTTGCAACGCTTTGATTCCTGCACGATGGCCGCCTGCCAATCACTGGACCAGCAAACAGTGATCTCACAGGAAAGACCAGCTTCTGAGATGGGTTCACGAATTTGTTCACGGAACCACGACTCATCGCGAAATAGGTGGTCGTTAACTGCACGGGTATCCACCGCTTCACCATCAACTGCGACGAATACAGCCAGTCGCGGCTGAGGATTGCGTCCACGTGAAGTGATCAGGGCTCGCTCCAGAGCTACATGCTTCTCATCGTTAGGGTCCACTACAACGAATACGGTGCTTTGCTGCTCCATTTTTTCTCCTCAACTAAGCGTGTTACTGGCCAGTGCGACCTGCAGTTGACCAAGAGGTCTAATCTATCATGATGGGGTGGTCAGCCCGAGTACCTGACTGTCCCATTTGTCGAATTTGGCGCCTATCTCATCGAATAATTTTGTTGCGCATAATGGCGAAGTTGGGGGTGGGGGTATTGAGGTAGATCAAGTTTATAGGTAGCGCGTGCAAGCCCTACTACAACCAAAATGCGGGTGACCAGAATTCGAAATGTATTCTTGCCTGGTAGCGTTATTGAGAGCTGGTTGGAGTATGTTGGGATTGGAATTACCTAGAGAGTGGGGGGCTAACTACAACACCATAAGTAACTATCGGCTACAGGCTCTTTGAGTTAAGCCGTGATCGGTTCTTTTAGTCTTTCCCAAAGAAACTTACTCGGTGAAGAGGGAGCGCGCACTATACGCGCGTCCCTAGTGCTCAATTCGTAAGGTTTAGACTTCCCGATACTGGTCAATGAGCGCTTTGATATTTTTCTTAAGTACAGCGCCAATATCTCCACCTGCACCGCCCACGGACAGATCACTATCGGCGTGAGCCTTGTATTTAACATCACCGGTTTCGGAGTCCTTAACAGTCAGGACAGAGTCAACGCCTCCCTTTCCTGCGCCAAAGCCAACAGCCCAGCGCAATGCGCGATTTCCGTATTGAACCTTCACATCAAGATCAACGAGCAAAGTCTTGCCTTCAGCTTCATCTAAGGAATTGACGAGTTGATAATCGCTCTCTCTGGCAAATTCCTCGAGTTCACTGCGGGTATGGAGCTCCCAACTTTTCATTTTTTCCTGTAGGGCACTATTGTTTTTGGCTGCACTTTCATTTGAGTACACCCTTACATCTTGTATTAATATATTTTTATAGTCTTCAAAACTTTGCGCTTGAACGTCTGTTTTTACGTGTGCGACACCACATCCGTATAAAGCTGAAAGTGTCACTGCAAGGCAAAACACCTTTATCCCTTTGAAAAATTTCATCCTTTTCCCCTTAATTTGAATATAAAAGCTGAAGCTTCACAGTAAAGATCGAGCCTAGCTGTCTATTTCAGTTACCGGCTGAGCGGTTTTATAGTTAGTGCAGATGGAATGAACTACATGTTCACTGCCCGGTAAGTTTACAAGGAAAATACATTACTTTCTCTACTGATAAGGTGAGATCACACTTGAATGAAGCTATGGTGCCAAGTTGTAAGGCAGTTTCCTTCAGATACACTATGCCAAAACTTGAGCCTGCAGTCTGAGGAACTAATCAAAATTGTCTACCGCAATAGCTTAGATGCATAGCAGGTTTTGTATGGCAGATTGCCACATCTACTGTAGGAGGTAGGTAGATAAACTTAGTGATTTGGGTGTTTAAGTGACAAATTGAAGTGTTTTTAGAAAGGTTCTATGTTTAACGCCCTTCCCTCTTGCTAGCGACTGGTAGAGAGATCAAAACGCAAAACATGTGTTTGTACCGTCGTTTGTTATATATTTTTAGCTACTGATTGAACTGACACAAATCCAGTTCCCGACCATTAAGGTAGCCGTACGGGGTACCTAAAACGTAGTTAAACAAAATGTAAGCCCTGAAATGTCGCAGAGGTGTAGTTCATTGGCTAGTTATATGCTATTTATCAATTAGCAATTTCTTTATTCATTCTACTTGGCTCATAACGCGCTATAAAAGGTTTAAGCGTTACAGAGAAACTGCGAAGTGAAGCTCCAGCCCTGTCGGAGTGACTTTCATTAATTTATTATGAATTTTCGATATTCCAGTTGTCTACGACATTTGAGTAGATTAATTCTCTAATGCTAATTATTAACGTCGATATACCCAGGGCTAGCGCACCTATACCCAGTTTGAAAGTGTAGTCGCATAGCGAACTAGATAACTCGGCTAGCCGGAAGCAGTTTAACTTTTCGCTTAGCACCATTTCATCTTGTGCAACAGTAAATACGCCTTTGCAAAAATCTTTAATATCAAAATGAGCACAAGAAGATGCAGCACCGAGTGCGTACCATGCAACAAATCCAGATAATAAGGCAAGTGAAAGAAAAGTTACTTGCCGCTTGCTAAATTTCAATTACTGCCTCCATTTACACTTTTCGAACAGTCGAGTAATTTCTTGTAAGCCCAGCGCACATAATGCAGGATTATGTCGATTTTCTCGATATCCTGGATGCAATATTACTCTAGACTACGGTAAATAAGGCATTACTACAGCTATAACGGAGCTGTGTAAACATCCAAGTCATATGGAGACGCTATAGCTATAGAGTTGGCTGAAGAGCTTGCTCGTGGAGATAGACCTTGAGGTCGGGCGATTGAACAGGTGGGGGAAGGTTGGGTGGCTGAAGAGGCTCTTGTTATTTCAGTTTACTGTGCCCTTAAAGCTCCAAGCTTCAAAGAAGCGTTGCTGATGGCTGTTAATCACGATGGCGATTTAGATTCTACAGGCTCTATTAGCGGAATCCTGATTGGTGCCAATTAGGGTGTGGGTGCAATTCTTGCAAACTGGTTGGCTCAACTTGAGCTATCTGATGAGATATCAGAAATAGGTCAGGATCTACTGGAGTTTCGAGATTGGCCTGTAAGTGAGTTTGATGAACACTGCGATTATGCTCATGGAATAACTAAGAAATATCTGGGGTATTAATTTCTATCTATCTAGAGTCATCGCTAAGAAGTGCTCACATACCGTCATTACTTCAAGCATTTAAAGCTAGAGTTGTGAGTGATTCTGTTTTCCCGTCTGTTTAAATTTTGGTCTTAAAAGCCAAATTATCTTCGCTATTTAGACCTGTAGCACAAATATCTACTACGCCCCCTATAGGGAGGATGTGCTCTCAAGCACTGATTATTAGCCTTCCAAATGCCCGAATAGTTGTAATTTCGGGTTTGCAGTAGCACAGGAGGTGCATATTACCGCTGCTGTTCGGTATCTATTCACACACTACCGGCTTATTGATGCCTTTGGTGGTCTGTGGATATCTCAGGATGAGTGATCAATTGGCCGGGTATTGAAATCCAGCAGTTTAGATACTGCATAGTTGGGGTTTCCAAATATCTGGCTTGAATTGCAAAAAATAATAAATGGTCACCTGTGATGATAAGCCTGAACTTTTCTTCGCCGCTTTCGGTGCTTCCCACAAATTCTTTTCTTGAGCGAATGCCTATTGGTTGTGTCGCCTGAGGAGAATATTTCTAGCTCCTACTGTGGGGCGAATGCAATCCAAGTATTTGCAAGTGCCTGGGAAAAGGCGTGCTTATAGGTTGACCCTATTTATGTAGAAATGGAGAGCCATTAATCATTGGTGGGCAACTGCTCCTGGGGTTCTCCTTATACAAAAAAGATAACGACTAAAGATGAGAGAAAAAGGAAAGCTAAAATGAAAAAACAATTTCCACTAAAAGGGCTTCTGGGAGGCGCGAGTATCGTACTCGGAGCCATGTCCAGTACCCATGCCAGCGCAGGCACGGCCTTTGTACACCTGTTCGAATGGAGCTGGAATGATATCGCCAGTGAATGTGAGGAGTTCCTAGGGCCGAAAGGTTTTGACGCGGTACAGATCTCCCCGCCCCATGAACATATCAGCCACTCCACCTGGTGGGCGCGCTACCAGCCGGTTTCCTACACTAACCTGACCAGCCGCAGCGGTACCGAGGCTGAGTTACAGAGCATGATCAGCCGCTGTAATGCGGTGGGTGTAAAAGTCTACGCAGATGTAGTCATCAACCATACGGCGGCCTGGAATGGTGGAGGCACGGGTTGGGGCGGTACTGAGTGGACACTGTTGAATCACCCCGGTGAGTTTTCCTCTTGGGATTATCACTCCGATTGCACTATTGATAACTATAGCGATGCGAATAATGTCTGGAATTGCCGCTTGAGTGGACTTCCAGATTTGGATACTGGTTCCAGTTATGTTCAGCAGACCCTGGCCGATTACCTAAATAAATTACAGGGTATGGGCGTTGATGGTTTCCGTGTAGATGCGGTTAAGCATATGTCTCCCAGCGATATGTACAGCATCATGAGTAAAGCTGGTAATCCCTGGATCTTTTCTGAAGTTATCGGCGCAGCTGGCGAAGCCTCTGAAATCCAGCCATCAAATTATACATTCCTGGGCCGTGTGACTGAATTCAAGTACGGCACTGATGTAGCGAGTAATTTTAACGGACAAATTAAAAACCTCGCCAGTATTGGCGAGAGTTGGGGACTTTTATCTTCCAGCGATGCAGTTCACTTTATTGACAACCACGATCGTGAACGTGGCCACGGTGGCGGCGGTAACCTGACCTATCACGATGGCTACAAGTACAACCTGGCCAACGTTTTTATGCTGGCACACCCCTATGGCTACCCGAAGGTAATGTCGGGTTATGACTTTACCGATACGGATATAGGTCCCCCCAGCACTGGACCGGAAAGCTGTGAAAACAATGAATGGGTATGTCAGCACCGATGGGGCAATATTGCCAATATGGTGGGTTTCCGTAACTACACCGATGGCACCAGTATGGAAAATTGGTGGGATAACGGAGATAACCAGATTGCCTTTGGACGCGGTGATAAAGGCTATGTCGTTATCAATAACGAGGGTAATTCTTTCAGCCAGACACTGTATACAGGCCTTCCTGAAGGGGACTACTGCAATGTCCTGGCGGGAGATGATGAGTGCAGTGGCGATGTTATTTCCGTAGGCAGCAATGGCTATGCCACTTTCAATGTTGCAGCTTATTCCGCTGCTGCCATTCACGGTGGGCAGCTATCTGGTGCCTGTGGTGATGAATGTTCTGGTGCAGGTTTCCCTAGCCTTTATTTCCGTGGCACAGCAAATAATTGGGAAGCAACGGCTTTTGAATTGGTAGCAGATAATACCTGGCAATTGGTGGTCAATTTTGATGGCCAGGCAGACCAACGCTTTAAGTTGGATGTCTACGGTGACTGGGCCGAAAACTACGGTGACGATGGTGCTGATGGCACGCTGGATCAAACCGGAGAAGATATTTATACCTCTGTAACCGGTAACTACTTGATTGAAGTAAATGATGAGACTCTGGCCTATTCGATCACCGAGGTCTCTTCCCAGCAGGTACCCACTGCAAGTGTGACTCCAGTATCCAGCACAGTAGAGGTCAATCAGAGTGTCACCCTGGATGCCAGCAGCTCTACTGATAGCGACGGTAGTGTGATTTCCTATAGCTGGAGCAGTGGCGGTAGTTCTTCCTCGACGACTTTGAGCTTCGCCAGTGCGGGCACTTATACCGAGACAGTCACTGTTACTGACAACGATGGCTTAACCGATAGTGCTACGGCAACCATTACCGTGACTGATCCCAATGCTGGTTATGCTCAAAACTTTACGGCATTAAATTTCCGCGGTACGCCCAATAGCTGGGGCACTCAGGCGATGACCCTGGTTGCAGATAATACCTGGCGTGCCACTGTGGTGTTTGATGGCAGCAGTAACCAGCGCTTTAAGTTTGATGTCAGCAGTGACTGGGCTGAAAACTACGGGGATAACAATGCGGACGGCTCTCTGGAGCAGGGTGGGGATGATATCTACACCGATGTATCAGGGACTTATATTGTTGAGGTTAATGATGAAAACCTGAGCTACAGCCTAACCTGTGCAGACTGTGGTAGTTACGCATCCAACTTTTCCTCACTTTATTTCCGTGGCACACCAAATAGTTGGGGTGCTGACGCTATGGAATTAGTAGCCGACAATACCTGGGAAATCCAGGTAAATTTTGATGGTCAATCGCAGCAGCGTTTCAAGTTCGATGTTAATGCTGACTGGACTGAAAACTACGGTGATAGCGACTCCGATGGTGACTTGGAGCAGGGTGGGTCTGATATCTACACTTCTGTAAGCGGAAGCTACAAGGTGCAGGTGAATGATCAAACCATGATTTATAGTGTGGTTGCACTGTAATTGATAAGAGCCTGCAGGCCAGGAAGTTGGTCTGCAGGCTTCTTTAGTTATTTATTTTCTTTTTCTTTAGCCAGCAGAGCTTGTTGTAGCGCCTGCAATTTTGCAATCTCTTCTTGATTTAACTTTGGGTTCGATTCACAACGAGGATCGGTTTTTTGCAGCAAGGCCAGTATTTCTTTTGTTAATGGTATGGGTTCACAGCCGTGTCCGGTCTCGCAAATTAAATCCCACTGCGGTTTGGCCTGGACATGACAGGCAAAGCAGTTACCTCCAAAACGGTTAACTACATCAACAAAACCTCGCTTACGGATTTTGCTGCCCTCCTCAGAAACATCCAGTTCAAAAAACTCCCAATCTTTAGTGGCGGGGTTAAAGCCTTTTTGGTGTTTGATCATCACTTCCCCGGGTACTAACTGGACCACTGATCCAGGAGGATAAACACCTCCAGTGCTGGAGTTTGCGACCTCTAGAGTCCCATCCAGATCTCCCAGTAAATTATCCACATAAAACCCCCGCACCTTGGTCATATCTCGGATGCAGTTAAAAGTCTCGTCTGTTACCTGGATAGGTGCTTCGCTCTGTTCAGCCTTGTTAGTTTCAGCCATTGTAGGAAGTGCTACTGATGCTAAAAGTGCAGCCAAAATTAGGTTTAGTGGTGAAAAATAGCGGCTATGTTGTCGGTTCATAATGTCCCCTTGCATATCAATTTCGGCTTTTATTTAAATTGTGTGCAATATAATTGTGAGCAATATACATGGAGTAGTGTTTATGTCAAGCGAGTTACCTGATGAGTATGGTTAGGGATTGTCGGGAATATGTTGTGAGAAAGGGGATAAGGTGGGTATAAATTGCTGTGCTTAAGCGTTCTTGGAGGGGAGTAGTCCCCTCCAGGGCTGAGTGGCTATTTCTGGGGAACAGCGGATATTGCAAAGATATGGCTTTCGTAGGGTGCCAACTGGATCTTTGTGGAGGCTTGGTCTTTTTCCAAGATAAGGTTTGCCACCTTATTGGATATCTGGCTTTCAGCCAGGTAGCTGCCCGGTTGTAGTTTCCAGGCCTCTAGAAGTGCTGTAGGCAACTGAAAATTAAACTCCACTGCCCTGTTATCGAAGTTGGCGATTACCAACAATTTTTCATGTTCGCTCCAGCGGGCAAAGGAAAATTGTTTTTCACCATAGCCAGAGTTTTGCTTGCGGTTGTAGCTGTGCAAGTCCAGGTAATCGCCAAGTAAGGCCGGGCTCTGTTTGGAGAAATTAAGCAGGCGCTGGTAGAAGCTGCGCAGCTCTTTTTCTTCTTTTGTCAGCAGTGCAGTGTCAAAAGCGCCCTCATTGTTCCAGCGGCGCACACTGGGTACTGACCAGTAGTCGAAAATGGTGGTGCGGCTGGCTTTGCCGAAGCCGGTTTCTTTGTTGGCGGGTTCTCCTAACTCCTGGCCAAAGTAAACCAAGGTAGGGGCTGGAGAGAGCGTGGCAGACACCAGCATTGCAGGTTTGCCTGCCTCTGGGTTGCCAGAAAATTGTGCGCTGGCAATACGCTGCTCGTCGTGGTTCTCCATAAAGCGCAACATATGAGAGGAAATATCTACCAGGCTTGCCTGTACCTCTGCGATTTTATCTGCGCTGCCCTTGTTCTCCA
Organism: Microbulbifer maximicatervae (SeqCode); assembly: GCF_052467615.1. Taxonomy (NCBI): domain Bacteria; kingdom Pseudomonadati; phylum Pseudomonadota; class Gammaproteobacteria; order Cellvibrionales; family Microbulbiferaceae; genus Microbulbifer; species Microbulbifer maximicatervae (SeqCode). The sequence goes on along the minus strand of NZ_CP174319.1, from coordinate 4,043,939 downwards.
TGACCGCACGAATAGCGTCGTAAGTACCGACTTTATCGTAGAGATAATCCATTTTGCCCAGATGCAGATAATCCCGATAGCGCTCTGGAGTATAGATTTCGGCAAGTAGCAGTGTGTTGGGGTTGCGCATTTTGATGGAGGAATTCAGGTAGCTCCAGAATTCTACCGGCACCATACCGGCCATATCATAGCGGAATCCGTCCACGCCAAAGTCCAGCCAGTAGTGGGCGATATCGCGGAATTTTTTCCAGGTATCCGGGACTTTCTTGTCTGCCCAAAACTGGGCGTGGGCCCGGTAGTCGCGCTCGGCATACTCCTGGGGTAGCTCAGAAAAGTTCTTGCTGTTATCGGGGCGAACGCCAAAATTAATTTTGACGGTTTCATACCAGTCGTGCATGGCAGGTTGTGCACTGCGCGCGCCATTACCGGTCCATTTAGCTGGACTCTCTACAAACTGCCCATCGACAAGATCATTGGCTTCGCCATTGAGTGGCTGATAACTGTCTTCTGCAACGGGCACGCGGAAGTCTTCGCCCACCACATAGTAGAAATTGTTGTTGCGGGCGTAGGTGACCTGGGTGTTGTCGCCAGCTCCAAAATCCTGCACGCCTTGGGGTTTATCGAGAGAATGATAGGCGCGGGCTACATGGTTAGGCACTATATCGATAATTACTTTCAGGCCGGCCGCGTGGCTGCGTTCCACCAGTGCGCGGAATTCCTGTAATCGCTCTGCTGGGTTATTGGCCAGGTCTGGGTTTACGCTGTAGTAATCCTTGATGGCATAGGGAGAGCCGGCGCGGCCTTTGACCACATCTGGATCATCGTTACTGATACCGTATTCCGTATAGTCGCCAACGAGTGCGTGGTGCAGGGCGCCGGTGTACCAGATATGGGTGGCGCCCAGCGCGTGGATTTCATTCAGTGCTTTTGGGGTAAAGTCAGCGAACTTACCCACACCATTCTCTTCGAGTGTGCCCCAGGGTTTGTTGGTACTGTTAGTGTTGCCAAATAAGCGCGGTAGCACTTGGTAGATAACGGCTTTTTTCTCCGCAACTTTTTCAGCGGGCTGTATTTCTTCCGGGCTGCTCTCCTGGCTGCAGCCGGCGGTGCCGAATAGAGCAGCGCCCAGTAGGGAAGCCGAAAGGAGTTTGGCAATAAACAGGGAATGTAACTTCTTCATTGTTTCCTGATGACTTTAAATTTTTTTGTCAGTGAACAGCGGTTTGCTGAATTATTGATTTTTGAGCACTAAATCCAGCGGTTCTTTGTGCCAGTCAAATTTAACCAGCAGTTGCTGCTTGCGCTTGTTGTACCAGGCCCCACGGGGTGCCTGAGCAAAGTCTTTTTCACTGTCGAAAATAGGCAGGGATTCGCCGGTAACATCGAGCTGCGCAGGCACTTGTTGCCAGTTGTGGATCTTTAAATTGACCTTGCGGGATTCCGGCATACCGGTATAACCGTCTCCTTCACGCTTAAAGGCGAAGGTTAAACCCTGCTGTTTGTTTTCCGCTGAGAAATGCAGCTTCTCGTATTTGCCTTTTTCAAAAGCCTGCGCGGTAGCGCCATCATCTTCATAAACATAGCGCTCGGACTTTGCTGCTGATGGGTGCGCGTAGTAGTCCAGGATCAGGTTTTTACTGGAGTAATCGCGGCTGCTGTGAATATCGTCAATGGTGGGAATAATGGCGCCGGCCCGCACCAGTACAGGAATCGTTTTCAGGTTCACCTCTACCAGGGCCTGATCGCCAGAATATTGTTCATCAGTCCAGTAATCGAACCAGGTGCCGCCGGGCAGTTTTACCGCGACCTCATCCACATCTTCTTCCACGACCGGGGCAACGAGGAAGTCCTGGCCCCACAGGTAGGCATCCTTGTAGTCCAGGAAAGATAGGTCACTTTCGTTTTCGAAAAACAGCGGGCGCATCAGTGGCATGCCGGTCTGGCTGTTTTCGAAGGCGAGGGTGTAGTTGTAGGGCAGCAGGCGATAGCGCAGTTTTACATATTCGCGCAGGATATCGCGGGTGCGGCGATCGTGGAAAACCGGTTCGGAAGCAATATGCTCCTGGGCGTGCGGGCGGTAAACCGGCTGGAATACGCCGTACTGTAACCAGCGGATATAGAGTTCGCGGTCAAATTTCTCACCGCCGGCAAAGCCACCCAGGTCTGAATGGGTGTAGCCAAAGCCCAGCAAGCCCATACTCAGAGCCAATTCCACCTGGGGCTGTAAGCCACCCCATTCCCGAGCGACGTCGCCGGTCCAGGGAATCATGCCGTAGCGCTGGGAGCCGGCAAAACCGGCGCGCATCATAATAAAGGGGCGGCGCTCAGGGTGTTTTGCAGTTTGGCGTTCATGCAGTAATTGCGCCCAGGCGTGGCCGAAGGCGTTGTGGATTTCATCGGCCATACCGATTGCGTGAACGGTATCGGAGGGGTGAACTTCCGGTTCACCCAGGTCGCCCCACCAGCCGGCTACGCCCTGTTCCAATAACCCATCGTAAATATTCCAGAACCAGTCGCGGCCATCTTTAGCGAAGACATCGATCAGGCCGGTATTGCCGAAATAGAAATTAAAACGCTTAGGCTCTCCGGCCAGGTTTTTGGCCAGGGCATTATTCGCCACGGCTTCCTGCCAGCGCTCGGAGGTGGAGAGGACAAAAGGCTCGGTCACCAGGATGGTATTGATGCCGCGTTTTTTAAGGTCGGCCATCATCTTTTCTGGTTCGGGAAAGGCTTCTTTGTCCCAGGCAAGATTGCCCATATGACCTTTTATATCCGGGCCAAACCAGTAGAGGTCCAACACCAGGGCGTCCAGGGGGAAATCTTCTTCGGCAAACTTATCCACGGTTGCGCGGACTTCAGCTTCGCTGTGATAGCCAAAGCGGGAGGCGAAGTTACCCAGGGCCCAACGGGGGGGCAGGGGCTGTTTGCCGGTGGTGGATACATAATTTTCCAGCAACTGTGGATAAGTCTCACCGGCAACCACGATGTAAGCGGTGCGCCCGGCTACAGCTTCAAATTGCAGGATATCTTCTTCGTTTGCGCCCAGATCCAGGGTGCCGGTGGCAGAGTTGTCGAACAGCAGAATGTATTTGTTGCTGGACAGTACCGCTGGCAGGGAAAAATACATCTGGTTGGATTCGGTGGTGTATCCGTAATGGGCACGGTTATATAGAGGCAGGCGTTGACCGCGACGGTCCATCCCCATAACCCGCTCTCCGCCACCCAGCAGTTTTTCCTCTGGCGACAGTGCGAAACGGAATCCGCGCATCGTCTCGGTGGCAAAGAAACCACTCTCTTCACTCAGGATTTGTTCGCTACCGCGCAAGTACTCGATTCGGAAGGGAGACTTGTGGATGACTGCAGTAAGCGAGCCAGTGCGGTAAACGAGCTTGTCCCCTTGTTGCTCCAGCATCGCCTCGGGTCGGCCAGCAGAATTGGTGGCCAACGCAAATGAGGGCAACTGCTTCAGGCCTTCGCGGCGATAGTGCACCGATAGCGCTGACGGACCAACCGGGGTAAGGGTGACCTCGCCCTCACTCGTCTGTACAGTTAGTGAGTCTTCGCTCATGGTGTGATCGCGGTAGTTGCGCTGTTCAGCGGCCAGGGATTGAGCGCTCAGGCAGAGTGTAGCTGCGAGACACACCAGGCGCAGGAGTGGGAGTTTTAGGATCATCGCGCGGGACTTCAGTTGCTTGATTAGGATTCACAGTTTCGTGTTGGCCCGGCGTATACGCATGGGCCTGAGTTTATCCTAAAGCGAAGGATCTGGCCCGCATCCTCCCCTATGGGGGAGGATGGATGCTCCGGGAGTGCGTGTGAGAATGGCAGAATAAGCATAACTAGTGATGCGGTGACCTCTATGACCCAATCAGCAAGCAGCGCCGTTGCGCCGCAAGCCCAGCAACCGCGCTTGCCCTTTTGGCAAGTGTGGAATGTCAGTCTCGGTTTTCTCGGGGTGCAATTTGGCTTTTCTCTGCAAAATGCCAATGCCAGTAGAATCTTGTCTGATCTGGGGGCGGACCTTCATTCTCTATCCCTGTTCTGGATAGTAGCGCCGCTCATGGGACTTATCGTACAGCCGATCGTGGGTTCGGCCTCGGACCGGACCTGGAGTCGCTTCGGTCGCCGCAACCCCTTTATCCTTTTTGGTGCCATCGCCGCAGCCCTGGGGATGGCGTTTATGCCCAATGCCGGGATTGTGGTGGCGATAGTGGCCCCAATTATTTTCGGCGGCGTTATGTTGGCCCTGATGGACGCGGCCTTTAACGTGACCATGCAGCCTTTCCGCGCCCTGGTGTCCGACATGGTGCCATCAGAGCAGCGCACCCTGGGGTACTCGATACAGTCTTTGCTGATTAACATTGGTGCCATCTTCGGCTCCATGTTGCCATTTATTCTGACTAATGTGATTGGTCTGGAGAATACCGCTCGTGCGGGAGAGGTAGCGCCCTCCGTTATATGGGCTTTCTATATCGGCGCCACAGTGCTGCTGGGCAGTGTGTTGTGGACTGTGCTGCGCACCAAGGAGTATCCGCCGGAGCAGTACAATGCCTATAAAGGTCTCGACTCCGCGCAACTGGAGCAGGAGCGACAGCAAAAAGCTCCACTGGCAAAGCGCTTGATTGGTTTTTTCCAACTGCTAATTAAAATGCCGCGCACCATGCGCCAGCTGGCCCTGGTGCAATTCTTCTCCTGGTTTGCCCTGTTTATTATGTGGGTTTACACCACGCCCGCGATCACTCAGCACGTTTGGGGAGTGGAAGCCAAGTGGTTTGATCCCGCCTATCTGGAAAGCGTCAAAGAAATTCCCGCACATATCGCTGCCGCTAAGGGTGCTGCCGGTGACTGGGTAGGAATTATTTTTGCTGCTTACTCCCTGTTCGCAGCGATCTTCTCTATTGTCCTGGCCCGTTTGTCTCAGGTGCTGGGGCGTAAGCTCACTTATTCCCTATCGCTGGCACTGGGCGGTTTGGGATACATCAGCTTCCTGTTCTTCCAGGGGGGCGATCCCACACAGGTGAATCTGTTGATTACAGAAGTTTCCGTACCCAGTGGCGCCCTGGGATTATTGCTACCGATGGTGGGTGTGGGCATTGCCTGGGCCGCTATTCTGGCTATGCCCTATGCGATCCTCTCCGACTCGCTGCCGGCGGATAAGACTGGTGTTTATATGGGGATTTTTAATTTCACTATCGCAGCCCCGCAGATTGTTTCCGCCCTGGTAGCTGGCTTGATATTGAAAACAGTTTTCGAAAACCAGGCAATTTACATCATTGTTTTGGCGGGGGTGTGTATGTTGCTTGGCGCTATATCGGTGGCGCTTGTGAGGGAGAGTTCTGAACCCGAGCCCGCATTAAAGGCAACTACTACAGCTTGATAAAAAGTTGTAAAAGATTGTTAGAAAAGCCCCTGTTAGGGGCTTTTTTATTGCCGGGATTCCAGGTTTTCCCAAAGTTTTCGCATTTATGGGGCTACGGAGTTTTATGGTGGCATTTTGACAGTCTGGTGTGAGCGTACCTAGACTGGGCGGATCTCACCGGAAATGAATTAAATTATGTCGATATTCCCTGCAATTGATCAGGCATTAGAGGCTTTTGCCAGTTTTGTCTGGGGTCCCCCCTTATTAGTGCTACTCGTTGGTGGCGGCCTCGCGCTATTAATCTATTCTCGTGGCCGTCCCTACCGTCATCTTGGGCACAGTATTGGGCTTTTAAGTGGCCGATATGATGACCCCAATGACCCTGGTCAAGTGAATCATAGCCAAGCGCTTTCCACAGCGCTGTCGGGAACCCTGGGGCTTGGCAATATTTCCGGGGTTGCTATCGCAATTACGATTGGTGGGCCTGGGGCGATTTTCTGGATGTGGGTAACCGCCCTGGTGGGGGTGGCTACCAAGTTTTATACAGCGACGCTGGCGGTGATGTTTCGCGGTCGTGATACCTCCGGGGAACTGCAAGGTGGCCCCATGTATGTTATTCGCGAGGGGTTGGGCCGACGCTGGATGCCGCTCGCGGTACTGTTTGCCGTGGCGGGACTCTGCGGTATGTTGCCGGTGTTTCAGTCCAATCAAACCACGCAGCTACTGCGCGAGTCTTTTGCTGAGCCCTTGGGTTGGGTTGCGCCCGGAGGCTCACTCACTTTTGATTTTGTTATTGGCTTATTAATTGCTGTTGCATCGGCTTACGTTATAGCCGGTCGTATCCAGCGTATCGGTAAATTCTCCGCAAGAGTAGTGCCGGGCATGGTGCTGTTTTATCTGGGCATGACCCTTGTGGTAATTGCCAGCTTCTGGGAGCAGGTACCGGCAGCATTTGCGTTAATTTTCTCGGATGCTTTCAGCGGTCAAGCTATTGCTGGAGGTACTCTGGGTTCGGTCATCACAGTAGGGGTGAGCCGGGGCGCATTTTCTAATGAGGCGGGTATAGGTACAGAGTCTTTGGCCCATGGTGCAGCTAAAACCCGTGAGCCCGTTCGAGAAGGCGTGGTTGCCATGCTGGGCCCCATTGTAGACACACTGGTTATCTGCACTTGTACTGCCCTGGTGATACTACTGACTGGCGCTTGGCAGCAGGAAGGGGATATTGCTGGCGTCACCCTGACTGCACAGGCATTTTCTCAGGTGTTTGGGCAGTTCGGCCCAATTTTGCTACTGCTAATGGTCCTTCCGCTGGCTTTCAGCACTATCGTTACCTGCTGGTATTACGGTATGAAGTGCTATGTTTTTCTTTTCGGTGGCCGCTGGCAGAGTCTTTATACCGGACTCTACATGGTGCTGATTATATTGGGTGCGGTGGCTTCTTTAAGTGCGGTAAACAGCATCATCATCGGGATGTATGCGGTAATGGCGATTCCAACAATGGTGTCTACTTTATTGCTGGCAAGGCATGTTAATCGAGCGGCTCACGATTATTTTACCCGTATGGATTTAACAAAGAGAAAAGAGGCCGAGGCTTCCTAATTAAAAAAGGCGGACTAAATAGTCCGCCTTTTTTATGCTTGGTAAAAATTTACCTGTTACTTCCAACTTAAGGCACCACGGACACCTTGGTACCAACCTTGGCGTGGGCATAAAAAATCTTAGCCATATGCCAGGGGATACGAATACAGCCATGAGAGGCGGGATATCCCGGGACGTGGCCGGCATGCATGGTAACGGGGCCATTGATACGCATCATGTAATCCATAGATGCCCCGCGGAATCGAGAACCCGCAGGTTTGCGGTGGCGGCGCACATCCACATTGCTGCGCATTACATAGCCCCGTGGGCTGATGTAGTGACCGTACAGATTTGATCGATGGCTGTATTTCTTCTGTGAAATACGGAAGTTACCGGTAGGTGTGCGGTGTCCGGCTTTGCCGGTAGATACCGGGGACATACCGGCCAGGCGCCCACCCTTATAGAAGTATGCCATCTGATCACTGAGGTCGATCACAATACGCGGTGTTCCCTGGATATTGGATTTAAACCACATATGGCGGCTATGCCGTGGATTCGCCGCGTATCTGGAATGTGTTCCGTATCTGGAGTGAGCCCGATAATTCCTGTTGTATCGGGAATGCGCCCTGTAATTTCTGTTGTATCGGGGGTGTGCTCTGTAGTCCCGGTTGTGCCTTGAGTGCGATCTGTAATTCCTGCTATGCCGTGAATTTGCTCGGTAGTCCCTGCTATACCTGGAGTGTGCTCCGTAGTTTCCATGTCCATGTTGAGCGCTGTATCTCGAGTTATAGCGGGAATTGGAATAATCCACGGCATAGGTCAGTGGGGCAAGAATTGCAGATCCCACAATCACTACGGCAGCGGCGAATGATGATTTTTTGCGTAGAGATCCCTTCTGTTTCGTGGAAATGGATTGATGATTTTGCAGCGAAGATCGGCTATGCATTACACACCTCTCTACTACCAGTGGGCCGTGTAAACAACCGTGGATTTTGAATCCAGCTACAGTTTGTCTAAGGGCAAGTATTTCTGCCCTTCTACAGGGACAAGTCCATAGCTGGTGATTTCCCCAAAGCAGATAACCGTATACTCGGCCTCGGCTGCGGGTTGGTACTGCGGCGGTATGAACCACTACAAGTCCAAGGGATGGTAAGGTGGGTCTTAAGGGCTGGTGACAACAAAAAGGAATATACTGAGGTTCTCTTAGAGGATGCTCTTCTAGTTGTTGGTGATTTTTAGGAATTTTGTCTTAGTTGCTAAGGTTTTATGAGTTATCTACCGTAACTTACGAGTCAATTAACAGCGTTCTTGAATCACACTAGAATAATAGAAATAGCTTTCAAAAGTTATTGTTATTTATTTCATCTTAGTAAGTGTCGCAACTATACCGTTATCCACATTTATCCCATTTCTCATATTTGTTGTGCAGGCCTTTGCGCATTAGAAAATTTAATAAAGAAATTTTCTTTTCGGGATCGCCCAAAATATTTCTTTCTGGTTTGAAAGCCAGGTAAACGAATCCACCCTTTTTGCGTTATGTGATAGCTGATTATTGGAAGCTCCCCTGAAAATGAAATACCAGGGTAGGGATGATTACTTTTAATATTTATTAAATAGGATTTGGCTATGACTGGAAGATCGACGTTACCCATATTTTTTCTAGTATTTATTGTAATGCTTTACAGCAATCCGGGCGTGAGTGTTGAGGTAGAGCAAGCGAATGAAACTCTGCTTATTTTGGAAGACGAAGTAGAATTAACCCTTTCGATGCATCCACTAAATAGTTTAATGGTTAATGCACAAGTATCGACTAGCAGTGAGTCGCGAGTGGCGATCAGGATCAATTCGGCGGTAACCGACCGTCGGCGAACAAATTATACCGATTGGGGCACAGAGCATGATATGACCCTAGTAGGTTTAAGAGCCGATACCACTTACCGTTTTACTGCACTGGCAATGCTGGAAAGTGGAGACGTTGTGCAGAGCTCGACTATTTCTTTCAAGACTGGTTCGTTACCTGAAGGCGCTCCCCCAGTTGAGGTAACTACATTTACAGAGCAAAGCGAAGGAGGTGTAACTATTTTTTCACCTTCAGGTGACAGGGATAATACCTTTTGGGGATTCGATGAAGAGGGTGAGGTTGTTTGGTACCTCCACGGAGACACTCCTCTCACCGGAGCACCGGTAGTGCGCAATTTACAGGATGGCAATTTAATGTTGCTGTTGGATCAGGAAGCAAGAATTATCTCCTTTGCTGGTGAAACGCTGCAATCATTTGAGCTGCCAGCCTATCACCACGATGCAATTCTTCTTGAAAATGGAAACTTACTGGTATTAACAAACGCCTATGAAACAATTGATGGTCAATTGATAAAAGGAGATGCGATTTTTGAAGTGGATGGGCAGGGCAATACTGTATGGGAATGGTCTGCATTCGATCATCTCGATACTCAGCGTTTCCCCGGTGAGTTAGCCCGTCGGGAATCGAGCAATGGTGCGCTGGATTGGACTCACTCTAACTCATTACACTATATTTCTGAGGATAATTCGATTTTACTGTCAAGTCGCTCTCAAAGCTGGGTGGTCAATATTGATCATAATAGTGGCGAAGTAAACTGGATTATGGGTAGGGATTTGGATACTTCCGAGGGATTTCTTGAGAAATTATTTTCATTGCAAGCTGGCACCTGGATGGCTTCTCAGCATGCAGCTATGCTTGCTTCAGACGGAGATATTCTGATTTACGATAATAGGAATGAGTCCGAATACAGTGGTGAGATCTATAATAGCCGCGCAGTGAAATTCTCTTTGAACACAGAGGAAATGGTGGCAGTGCAGACTTGGGAGTACGTTGCACCAAAGTACACGAATTCTTTAGGGGATGTAGATGAACTTTCCGGAGGGAATATTCTACTTTGCGCGGGCGGCCCATCCAGTGCTAGTACCGGCAACAATAGAGATGCATATATTGTTGAAGTCGCCGGCGATCAGACTGCAGAGACGGTTTGGGAGATGGTAGTCAATGATACGAGTGTATATCGTGCTGAGCGTTTTTCTTGGAATGATATATCAGCGGTAAGTGATTTATCACTTTAGATCCTCTAAATAGTTAGGCGCCAGCAGCATACTTTGTTGCTGGCGATTCTTTTTAAAGGACTTCTAACCAGATTTGGCAATCAGTGCTCTATAGCATTGATTATGTTTCTAAAGCGGTATTCCCCCAGTAACTGTTTAATATCACTAGATAGGGCTTGAAGTGTTTTAATTAAATATGGCTGTAGTGTGATAATGTTAGCCTTTTTTTGGGGAGATGTATGGTTTGACGGAAAAAGCTCTTTACCTCCATTGAGGAATTCATCGTTTATTTTTTTGTTTTCCTGTGAATATCGATCTAAAAAATTAGCTCTATCTTCATCAGAGTTCCATAGGTGTGATGATCTTGGTAGTGTTCGCTTGATTATGTTTTGCGTACTGCCAGATTTTATCCATTTTAATAGTTTTATATTTTCAGCTTTTGAGTGTATTTGCTGGTTCAATATTTGCTTTAAAACGGCCTCTTCATTGGAGAGACTCTCCCTTATGATCTTGTTAGAGTTTGGTAAGCCGGAAACCCCTAGCGAGCGGAAAAAATTAACTGGTAGGTCGCCATTACATAGCTGCTCGTAAATGAGTATTTGTATATTGGGGAAGAATTTTTTGAATGCTGCTATATTTTTATAAAAGTTCAGGGTTCTCCCTTCTATCTTTGATAGGAACTCCTTAAATGACAGTTTCGCTAGTGGAGATACTCCTTTCATAATATGTTCTTTGTAGAGAGACTGGGCAAAATTATCTTGTCTGCGCAAGGTTAAGATGATTTTGGTTTGCTCTGGGGGTATTGTATTGGAGAGTTGTTTTAAATAATGGTGCCGAGCCTCAATCCAGGAGCAATCTTTTGTTTTGTAAGTATGTCGACAAATAGGCTCTGCACTAATTAATAGATCAAGGTTATTTTTCTGCGATTTTGACTTCCAATCATATGCTAGCAACTTTCCTATGGATATAGGCGGGCTCTCAGGGTGATCGGAAAATGAGTGTGCAAAAAGATGGTGACCCTTATCTATGCTAATTAAATTTCGATGAATAATGGGATATAAAATACCTTTACTTCTTAATAGCTTTCTATATTTATAGGCGTAGCATTGTATTGCTGTGGTGCCTGTTTTATGTAGCCCTGAATGTAAATATATAGTCATTATATGTTCTTTGTGTTTTATAGGTCGTGATCTGGTATCTGCTGCTTTTTAATAGGTGCTCATATCTATTTCGAATGATCTATTTTATATTTTATGTGAGTGTTGTGTTTTTGGGGGCGTCAAAGAGCCAATATTGAAGGTTTAGTAAAAGATATTCTATTTTCTGGTCTCGGGCTCATTTTGATTTCGGTTGGCGTATGTTTTTCTATCTTAATCCCATTTGTAGAGTCTATTGATTTTAGTATAGTTGTATTTTTGTAAATTGTTTTTTCATGCCGATTTAATGTTAGGGGAGACTATGGGTAATTTTTTCACTCAACTACCAGGTGATCACTCTAAGGAGCATTTTGAGAATTTACTAGAGGGGAAAAGCTGCAGGATTGAGCGGATTATATCTTACGGGCAGTCCTCGCCGGAAACAGGGTGGTATGATCAAGATGAGCATGAGTGGGTGTTAGTACTTTCCGGTTATGGTGTTATAGAAATGGAAAATGGTGAGAGGCACCACCTTGGGAAGGGGGATAACTTGTTGATTAGGGCAAATCAAAGGCACCGGGTGGTGGAGACAGCTGCAGATGAGGCAACTATATGGTTAGCAGTTTTCTTTCAGTGAAGCAGTTATCTTTTAAGATATAAATCTTATGAGCTCTTATCGAGAGTTCTTTATCTATTAATGTAAATCGGATCTAAAGTCCACTGACGAGTTAATATCGTTATTATTAAAAGTAGAGAGACCGCTGACTAGCAGGTCAGCCTGTGCATATCTCCATATACCGTAGAGGTCTGTTAAAATTTTCGGCGCTTTGGTTAAATTGAACGGCTTTAATTTGGTCTGATCGTTTGATACCAAGTCAAATCCTTCTCTGCCAGGTAGTGTATGCTACCTGGTTTTTTATTTTCGCCTTACGTCAAGCAGTGATATCTGCATAGATTTTATAAAATTTTTATTTTTGGTTATCTATAATCAGACCAACGGCTGGATTATCTAGCGGTTATACCCTATGTATGTCTATTCGAGAGGTCTTTTTTATGGGCTAGGCCTTGGGGTGAATTTTTTATAGAAAACTATGTTGCAGTATATTTAGTACTAGGACGAAAAGCTTCAATAGTTATGGGTGGATAGATTCTGCGATAGAAGATAATTTCATTATCCCTGATTATGAATTTGGGTGAACGATATACAGTTATTTGCTACTGATAACAATTGAGTGCTTATTTGGGATCAGTAGCCAGAGGAAAATGATACTTCAGCTGATTTCGTATTGAGGCAGAGTGACTTTGTATAATTTATTGAGAATGACGGCGAGCTGCCCAGCGCATTCACTTTAATTCTTCTGATAGAAATCTATGATTAAAAGATAACTTATTTATTAAATGTTTAAGGAATAATAGAACCCTAATTTTTTAGCTTTTAATTTGTTAAGAATTCTTAAGTTGATGATATTTGGTTTTTATCTCTTCCAGGTTGACAGTGGGGGCAGGGAACTGGGGATTTAATTTTTTTAATGCTTCAGAAATAATCGAGGCTACGGCCAAGTCCCGGAACCATTTGTGGTTTGAGGGGATAACAAACCAGGGCGCGTATTCGGTGCTGCATTGATTTAGCATATCTTCAAAAGCACATATATACTCATCCCAATATTTTGCCTCAGTATAATCACTTTCGCTGATTTTCCACTGTTTGGCGGGATCATCAATACGTTGCTTGAATCTCTCCAACTGCTCATCCTGACTGATATATAGGAAAAATTTCAGTATTATTGTGTTACTTTCAGAGAGTAATTTCTCAAAGTTATTAATTTGATCATAGCGTTCACTCCAAATGTCCATTGGGACCAGGCTATGCACTCGTTCAATCAGTACGCCCTCATACTGAGAGCGGTTGAAGATTGATATATGCCCTCGGGCAGGGGTTACTTTGTGATATCGCCATAAGAAATCATGCTCGCTCTCTTCTTTTGAAGGTTCCTTAAAGGAAATCGCTCTACACATTTGTGGATTTGTTGCGCCTAATACGTGCTTGATGGTGCCATCTTTCCCCGAGGCATCTATTCCCTGCAAGCAGATAAGTAGAGATGTTTTACGCTCAGCGTAAAGCTTGTAAGTGAATGAACGTATCTGCTCATCTATACGCTGGGTATCTGGGAGTGCCTCTTCACGACTTTCGTAACAATGTTTGAAACCCGGATCTATATCGGAGAGCTTTATCTTGCTGTCAGGCTTTACCCTGAAATCTTCGAAACAATTCATAGTTCGACTGCCTACCTTTTTTAGGCTTTTGTAGATGACTCAGATATCACTTAATCTTCGATAAAGAAGTTTCTTGACCAAGTCTAGGAAAAACATCCAGATAATCATGTATAGCCATACCAGACCGATTATAGTCCAGGGTATTGCCGGCACCAGCCAGCCGAATCCACACATCAGTACGGTAAATGCTTGGGTGCCAACAATTGCGATAAACAGAGGGAAAGCGGGTAGTGGTTTGGAAAAGAAAGCTGTACGAGAGCGCACAACGAATAACAGTAGATGTCCACCCGCTACGATCTGTAAAAATACGATAGTTTGAATTTGCTCTCTATTTAATGCGATCCAGGATTGCCAGTTGGTGTTATTGAGCCATTCCATTCCAATAAAGAGAATACCCATTGTTTGAGCAATAGAAAAAAGGCCGATAATGCTGGAGCCCAGTAATAGGTCTCGCATTTGCCAATGCACAGGTTCCTTGGGAAGCAGAGTATTATCGTAGGCAATGGTCATAATGGGGATGTCATCAAGAAGAGCCACTAGTACGATCATAACCGGGGTTAGGGGCGAGAAGCCGAACATTATGGTAGCAAAGACAACCACCACCATAATATCTAGAGTCATGGATACCCGGAAAAGTACGTAGTTAATAATGCGTTCAAATATTTTTCGGGCTTCATCGATGGCATCGACGATGGTAGATAGTCCGGGAGAGGTCAGGATAATGGCTGCAGCCGCGCGTGCGGCGTCGGTTGCTCCGCTAACGGCGATACCGCAGTCAGCTTGCTTAAGGGCCGGCGCATCGTTCACACCATCGCCAGTCATGGCAACTTGGTGACCTCTGCCTTGCAATGCTTTCACAATGGCATATTTATGTTCGGGAAAAACCCGCCCAAACCCATCTGCACGTTCAACGGTGTCGACGATAGTAGATGGCAGGTGGTCCATATCCTGGGACTTTGTAAACACACTACTGGCAGCGAAAATATTTGTTCCAATACCGACTTGGGTGGCGATTTCCTTGCCGATAGCCACATCGTCACCCGTAATCATTTTTACTTGAAGCCCGTGTTCCCGTGCGCGCTGAATAGTGTCTTTGGAGTCATCCCGAGGTGGGTCTTCAAGAGACAGAATACCCAGGAATTGCCACGGTGAGCCGTTTGCCTTCTGCGCAACGCCCAGGGAGCGCAGTCCCCTGGAGGCCTGTTGTTGCACACAAGCAGCGGCTTTGTCGGCCTTCGCACCACTCAAGTTACATAAGTCGACAATAGCCTGGGGGGCCCCTTTGCTGAAATATAGGGTTTGCCCATCCTGATTCTGAACCTTGACTTCAGTGCGTTTGCTCACCGGATCAAAGGGAGTGAATTCCTCAACCTTATATTTCTTCAGTTCTTCCTTATTTTTCAGGCCGGCAAAAACTGCTTGATCAATTGGATCACTGGCGCCTGCTTCAGATGCGATAGCGGCGGCAAGAATTAACTGGTCGTTGTTTTCCGCGCTGAATAAGGTAGGTTCTTCGAGGCACAATTGGTTCTTGGTGAGGGTGCCGGTTTTGTCTGAGCAGAGGATATCAACACCAGCCAACTCTTCGATGGACTCCAGCCGCGAGACGATCGCTTTTTTACGGGATAGCGCCAGGGCACCGAGAGCATTGGTCACTGTGATGACCGAAGGCATGGCAACGGGAATCGATGCGATCAGCAACACCAGTACAGTGCGAAGAATATTGATGATATCTGACCAGTGCCATGTTTCGGCGACCACGATATCGCGGTATAACTCTGTGCCCACCAGAATAACGGCCAGCACCAAACACAGCACTATGAGGAAGTCACCGATATGGGTGACGGCTTTCTGCGAATGTGAGGCACTTTGCCCTGCGCCGGCAACAAGTTGGGCGGTGCGCCCAAAGAATGTATTGTGCCCGGTACCAATGACCACAGCGGTCATCTCCCCGCGTTTGGCGATACTGCTGGAATAGCCAATATCACCGATGCCCTTACTGACCGGTAGGGATTCCCCGGTAAGGGCAGCCTGATCAATACTGATGGATTTCCCTTCGGTAAAGCGCACATCAGCAGGCACGACTTGCCCTAGCTTGATTCGCACTATATCGCCTGGGACCACCATCGCCGCATCGATAGATTGATACTCCCCATCTCTTAATACATTGGCTTTGGGGGCCATGCTGGCCTTCAGTGCTGCCAGCGCATTGGCAGCTTTGTGTTCCTGCCAAAACCCGGCAATCGCGTTGTACAACAGCAGGGCCATAATGATGGCGAAATCGGGCCAGTGGCCAATTAATGCAGAGAGCAATGCGGCCGCTTCAATCATCCAGGGAATGGGGCCCCAGAAAAATCGCAAAAACTTAGCGAGTGCGCTTTGCTCCTTCTCCTGAATGGCATTGGGACCATATTTTTGCAGGCGGGTGCTGGCTTCATTTTTGGTGAGGCCGGCGGGTGATGTGTTTAGTTCAGTGTAAACTGCATCAATATCAGCGTTCTGCAAATCCAGCGATTGCTGATCGCTGTTGTTTTGATTATTTGGCGATGATTCTTGACCTTGCACTTTGGGTTTCCCAATGACAAAGGTTTACCTGTGGAGTCTGTTCCAGCACTAGATAACTCAATCTAGCAGTTTGCGCCATTCGCTATGTGGACATTGGTGACGGTGGTAAGAGAAATTTGAAGGTGTAGAGTTAAAGATAAAATAGCCGGCATTAAGCTGGCGTGAAAAACCATTATTCCTGCGGGCTATTGAAAGGGATATATCCGTGACAACTGATTAAGCCGCAGGGGCAGCCTATCTTGATAACGTCGCGGTTTTTCTACGGGGTTTCGAATAGCAATCCGTACTGTAGCCCTTGGCCAACAGGCCTAAGGTATAGACTACATGAGGGTGCTTTCCGGATATTCCTTAGTTCTCGTTAGCTTATAGTGGATTTTATAACTATATAGGGTACCTACTAAACGTGGATAGGTCTTGGGTATAACGCCCGCGGTATGGACTAAATTGAAGCGCAACGGAAATTTAGTCCTGCGTACCTGCGTTTGTTAAAAAGATCCATCGAGATATGACTGAAACCAGAAATGGGACAACAAGTATAGCTATCATGGTAGATATTTGATTTAGCGCAAGAATCCAAACCTTCACGATAGGTAGATAATAAAAAGTTACTACGAAGACAATAGCGAGCGAATAAATAAGAGATAGACACCAGTTCCTCATATTCATTTTGCAGTTAAGTGTATATGTCAACAATGAAGCAATTAAAACGCAACTTAAAAAGGTAGTTAAGTCAAGAATCTTGCTCCATTCTGAGAAATTTAAACCCATAGGGAATTGATGATTCATTAAGATCTCTAGGTGCCTGGGAACACGTGGATCATACAACTTTCCATCGATTATTAACGAATTAAATAAGTCGATGTAGGAAGAGAGTCCAAGAAGTAATGAAAGAATCGCTGGGTAAATAAATCCGACCCCTATAGAGAATATAAGTTGGGAATGAAAGTCTTTGAATTTACCGATTTTCATGATTAATAATATTTTTTATGACCTGATCTGCGAAGTAGTGACGGCCCGATGAAACCCTAGTGCTGAGATGAATAGCATTAATTTGCTAAATACCTACCTCTTAAGAGAAACATTAAACCAATGATACCACGCACCAATCTCTGCTGCTTGAGCCATTGCTGTTAAGTGAGGACTCATAGCGATGGCGGTGAACACTTAGATTGTCATGTAGCGCCTAATTTTTCTAGAGTTGTTATCATACCACTTGGTCTATCCGTGAGAATTGATCTAGATAGAGATGTATCAAGGGTCTGATACTATTTTAATAACAGCGCGGCCCTCCATGAGGCCGCTTTTGAATCTGCAAACCGATGATTCAGAAATTATAGCTAAGGGCTAATGCAGCGAAAGAAGGGGTTTCGTTATCCATCTTATAGATTGTGTGTTCCAGGCTTATTGCCCAATTCTGATAATTCCAACCTGCTGATATCCCATAGTACCAATCGTAACCATCGTTACGCCATTTGCTTGATTCTGAGTACTCAACAGGTCCCCCAGTACCTGGAGCACCAATAACAGTTGGGGCCGCAAGGTACTCCAAATACTCCCCTTTGAATTTATATTTAACATCCCAGCGCTGATATCCAAATCGAAGCCCTGTATATAATGCTTTTTTCGTATCAGTAGAAATAGATAAGCCTAGTGTCTTTAACTTAATCTCTGAGCTGAGGTTTTCTGTAATGCTAAAGTTAGTATCTGTACTTGAGTAGTGGTACATTCCACTAGATTTTCCTAAATCGCTAAATCCACCTTCTAAAGCGAGAAACCTATTGATCCGGTAACCGGCTGAAAAGCTCCAGCCTTCTGAATCTGACAGTGAATAATCATAACTATCTATAACTTCTTGGGCTTCAATATCTGTGTCAACGCTGCCATAAGATATTCTTAAGTAGTAATTGTCTTCCTGAGCGATGGTATTACTTGTGGCAAATAGAGCGAATAAAAAAAAGGTTGTTTTTTTCAAGAGTTTCTCCGTAAGTAACGCTTCGCACAAAGACAGTCAAATAGCGTAGCGTTTTGACTGTCTTTGAGATCAAAGAGAGCGATTGCTGCGACTTGTATGGTTGTTCTTAATCGATTCTGATGTTGAAAATCCTTTTCGCTAACGGGTAAATTGAGATCCACCTTCTGCGGCCACCGAAGGCCTTGTTTGTCACAGTTCGTTGCTGCGCCGGTTTATAAAACAAGTAGGAACGTGACAGACACTCACTAGGCATAACTTGAATAGTCATGTGGGCCTCTAGCCCGGATAGCAAGGCGGAGATAGCTTATCTTATGGAACCTCAAGAGATCAATGTCAGTATCGATACCGGTAGCAAACAACTGGATATTTATGTGAGACCTACTGATTAATTCTTTAGTTTTACCAGTGATAAAAATGGTATTAAGGATACCATTAAACAACTACAAACTCTTCGCCATACAATATGACCCCATACTAAAGCCGATGTATAAGCGATTAGTCGACTCTGGCAAACCTAAAAAGGTGGCTCTGATTTTCTGCATGAGAAAGCAGATTACGACCCTGAATATGATGGTAAAAAACAACACCTATTGGAATGAAAGTATGGCTTAAAAGCTTGATGAGCGACCATAGTCACTTATTATGAGCTACTGTACTCTCGGCTAAAATCTATACCTCCGCGTAATTTGTAATTCAAAGCTTTCCTACTCTGTAAAATTGGTGCTGTACGAACGTACATTTTGAAACCAGTAGCGCTTATTTTAAATTTCCCTTCCTGGTAGTCAAAACGAAAATCATGCTCATCGAAGCGACCATTCTTTGTTTTTCTCTCATTCACCATATGCAGATCGGCGACTTCTAGCTCACCTTGCCTGGATTCAATGTCAAGTAAAATATCGTAAGCATTTTCAAATACCATCGTAACGGGAGCAACCCAGAACTTAAAATATGCTTCCCCTTTTCTTGGATGAATCCATTGAAAAATGTAATCGAGATCTATCATAAACTCGAAATTCTCCGTATCAGCCAGGAAACCCCATATTTTGGAGTCGTGCCCCCCATTAGGGAGAAGTCTTTCTCAGACCAAATGTTCTTTTCAAGTTCGTAGGTATACACTCTTATGTCTCATAACGCCCGCAGTATGCGAGGCTTTAAAATCAAGGCAAGGCCGAAATGGAAAAGCTGTCGATGTGCCTATCTCTCCATCAGCTTATAACCTTGGTAAGATTTCGAGTTGTCATCACTAACTATTGTCTAAAGTTCTCGATTTACCATAAACCATCCCCAAGTAAGCTACCGGCCAAACGAGGGGGCCAACAATGTATCCCTTCAAAATGAGCGAGTAGTTGGTTTTTTCCCTTATCCAATCACCAAATAGGGCAAAGAACATCGCAATCGCCATAACACTTAAAAAATACATCAGGAAAGCTTTTACTACTGGATGTACCAATTTAATCTGCATCGAAAGACCCTAGAACATAACATTCCAAAAAATGGCGGAGGTCCAGCAAATATGTAGTATTTGCGATCATGCCTGCGCTTGTCATATTTGATTACGATTAGCTTTAACTTCATTCATGACAACATGAATAAAGCCTCGTGCGAATACTACGATAGCAAAGACCAAAATTGAAATACCTAAAGCAGCACTATCGCCAACTATACCTACACCATAAATCGGATCACTTTCACGCTCCGTTTGCAAGAAAAAGATAAGCCACAATAAAAACCATACGGCAGTACAATAAATCAGTAGTTTTTCACCCCAAGGCAATACTAATGGGGAAAATACTGTCACCGAAAGAATGCCCAATATGAAAAGTGTCATAAAGTCCCTTTACACATGACGCAAAGTGAAGGAGGGAGAGCGTAGCTCTGTGTCCCGCTTGCATGGATTGTTAGCTCATTCGCAAGCATCGGCTTTAGGCCGCGTTAATCCAAGGGGTGACGTAACTGTTATTTGCTCCACCTCAAGGATGATTGAACCACTTATGCTATCGGAGTGATACTCCAATCGGTAGCTAGGGCCATCCATTATAATGATCTCTGACTCAGCCGGCTTTTTAATGCCAACAAATATCTCTGTTGTTTCAAATATGGCACGTTTAATTTCTTTGATGCCAATTTCTATTTGAGGACAGTCTGAAACTTTGATAATGCGCTTGTCGAGGCCAACTTCCGGAGTATAAGCAATATAGAGCACACCATCATTTATGTGGTAACCGTACTCAGATCCAGGTGCATACCAAGGCCCTGTTAGGAAGGTGATGCCACCAAAGTAATCAAGGTCATCCCCGTATGCGGACTGCAATACATCCTCTTTATTCTCTTGTGACGTACAAGAAGACAAGATCATCGGTATCAGAAATGTAAATACTCGAATCTTCATAGAGAGCTAACGTTACCAGCTGGGGCCGAAAAACCAGAGCGAAGCGGCGGTTTTTGGCCGCCTCTGGCGGACTTAGTTATGTTTGTACTTGTTTATATGCATAATACTTGAACAGCATTGCTTGAATTAACGCAAAAGAACCATAAATTATTGCCGTCTCTGCTACACCTGAGAAAATATATATAACGACAGTAAAAACCACTGCCGCGCCGAAATATAGAAAATAACTTCCATTGCCGTACCTGCAAATTAACCAATGAACAGGAAAACCAAATAATAGCCAGCCAACGATTGAGAATAGTAAGTAAACCCCCAGAAAAATTAATGAGAACAACCCAAAGCCCGCCCAACTATATAGATCTTGAGGAAGTCCAATTTCATACAATGTATAGATGAGAACAAGGAACGCGGGGAAAAACACGCTCTTTAAAATTGCTGAATCCCACCTTCCTAAGTTCATCGGATGCACCCAAAAATAAAACGTCTTGCCTACAGGCTGACCGTCAGGGCGGTCCAGCCCGGAGGGCGACTGTGCGGCAACTGGTTATGTTTTGATTGTAGTATAGTCATCTATGCTTTGGACTTTAAAAACTTTGTTATTTGAGAACTTAAACTCTATTTGCGCACCACCAGTTATGCGGTTTGCTGAAACTGATTTTATAACTGTACCTTCAATACCTAACGTTTTGCCCCAATCTATTAACGGGTAGCCAAAATCTGTTTCTCTACTGGCTTTAGGGTCTTCTAGGCCATTGTTACCTGAGCGCCAAAATAAAATTTCATAATCAAAGTAAACTCTGATCCAATCACCTGAAACTTTTATATAAAGGATATTGGCTTGATCTTCTCTTTTATTCTTACACCAAAATTCTTGAGCGATCAGCTTCTCAAGTTCTTTGTTTTCTATTTCTGGCCAATCGCCATTAATTGAAATTTTATCCATCACTTATAGAGCATAAGCCGTGCTAAACGGCGCGCGCCTTTCGCGCGTCCAGTGGAGGCCGTTTTTCGGTCGGAACGGTGTTTGAGTACCTTGGTACGCCCAGCATGGGCGTGAATTAATGGGGTGAAAGTCCCCTGTAGGAGGATCACCGTTTAATGGATTGCATTAAATGCTAACTACTAGCGAATGGCAACTGCAATACCGCGAGGTCTTGTGGGGAGGAAGCCGCTAGCAAAGCTACGAGCTGACGGACAGAAACATCATATAAGGCTTAGCCTGGAGGCGAGGTGGCCAAGGACACCGAAGCCATGTGGTCTAACGGGTAGAGTAAATGATGCAGTTGTGTAGTGAAAGTTCACGTTCTTATCTGGGGAGATCTGTTCAACCTGCTGCTGTAAAGCTGTCAGCTTGGCCGCTGACTCATAAGTAGGCTCAGCCCGCTAGCCACCATCGCGGGAGTAAACAAAATTGGTGGAACACAGCAGCGCCTCGGTCAGTAATGGCCAAGGTGATTGAACAGAAGTCAGCCGACGGCATAGTAGCCTAGTGCCAAGATTAACACCTTGGATACGGTGAAGGCCTGAACCCAAAATCCACGAGTTAAAAGACAGGGCTAGCCTACTGATATGTTGCCAGCCGGATATAAAATTGACGTAGCGCACTGCCATGACACTCAACTCAAATGAAAATCTGCTTGAAGCCATCCTCAGCAAAGAAAATCTTAATGCTGCATGGAAACACGTGCGAAGCAACAAAGGTGCCGCAGGCATTGACGGGATTACTGTCGATAATTTTGTGCAGCACTTCAAGGCAGTTGGCGACGACCTCATCGAGACCATTCGACAGGGTCATTACCAGCCGCTTCCCGTCAGGCGCGTCTACATTCGCAAGCCAGATGGTGGCCAGCGTGGTCTCGGGATACCTACGGTCTTTGATCGTGTTATTCAGCAGGCTATCGCCCAAATCATCGGTCCCAGTTTCGATAAAACCTTTTCGAAGTTCAGCTATGGGTTCCGCCCAAAGCGATCGCAGCATCATGCGGTGAAAAAGCTGCGAAAGTATATCGAGGGAGGGAAACGAATAGCCGTAGATGTCGATTTATCTAAATTCTTCGATCGGGTAAATCATAATTTCCTCATGAGTTTACTTGGCCAAAGAATCAGCGATAAGCGTTTACTCAAGTTGATCGCAAGTTACTTGCGTGCAGGAAGTGTAGAAGATGGATGCTGGAAAGCCTGTCATGAGGGGGTTCCACAAGGGGGCCCTTTATCGCCGCTGCTCTCCAACATTGTACTCGACCTGCTCGATAAAGAGCTGGAAAAACGCCGACATGATTTTGTTCGCTATGCGGATGATTTTGTGATTGTTGTTGCTTCCAAGCGCGCGGGTGAACGGGTAATGGCGAGTATTAAACGCTTTGTTGAGCGCAAGCTTAAGCTCAAAGTTAACGATACTAAAAGCCAAGTAGTCCCCGTTAGTCGTTGTAAGTTTCTGGGTTTTTCTTTCCGTGGAGCAAAGCTTGTCTGGCATGATAAGTCACTGCGCCAATTTAAATACCGCGTCCGCCAGATTACAGGGCGATCTCGTGGTATCTCTATGGAAAAGAAACTGAAAGAACTTACCGTATACCTCCGTGGTTGGATCAACTACTTTGGGATAGCGCAAGGCTATCAAAAATGTATAGATCTTGACTGCTGGATACGGCGGCGATTAAGAATGAGCTATTGGAAGAATTGGCGCAGAGTGAGAACGAAAGTTCGAAATTTACTGCGTATGGGTGTGAGAGGGTCGCTGGCAGTTACCTGCGGCTCGTCCGGTAAAAGTTACTGGCGAAGCGCAAAAACTGAGGGTATTCATATTGCGCTCAATAATGAGTTCTTCGAAGAGATGGGTTTGATTTCATTGCGAGATCGTTGGGTAGAGATTCATTACGGATAGGGAACCGCCCATTGCGGACCCGCACGATGGGTGGTGTGGGGGCCGGTAGCTAGAAACTACCGGCTACCCGATTTAGTGTGCTTAATTCCAAGCCCCACCCAAAACTCTGGAGGGTACTGAAGTTCAGGCTTTCCGACCCACCCATTAGTAACGGATAAAGTATAACCGCCTTTAACTCTGCCATACTTTACCGACTGCAAAGCAATTTGATCCCAGTCTCCAATGAACTGGATATCGTTTAATGTTTCTGGATACGAACCAGTACGTATATTATGAAGCTCGATTAAAGAAATCGCTGTTTTAAAGTGTTGATCTCCAAATTTTTGGTTTGCTTCTTTTTGGATTTCACAACCCGTAAACATGACTATACAAAAAGCTATTATTAATCTATTCATTTTAAAACCATAATTAACATTCTGTGCTGCACACTAACGCCGCCAACACGGGCCGAAATGGAGCTGCGAAGCAGCGGAATGTAGGTCCAGCCAGCTTTGCTGGCGGCCGTGCTTGGCTTTGTTATGTTTTTAAGCTTCATACGTAACCACCTCACTTAGCCACCAATTTAGTTTGTCATCTAGCTGCCATTGCTCAGGTGTTTCAAATGACTTTTGAAAAACTTGGTTCTCTGACTCAATATCGATTGCCTCAACTACCAAGCTACCACTTTTCCAAAGTGTTGCTCTTGCTAGAAGGCCGTTTCCATCGATTTCGATGTATCGAAATTTGACCGTATTCCCCAATTCCTCGGTGATAGAGACGGCATAGTCCCCAGCCTCAAATATTTTTAATTTGGAGGTTTTCCATTGCTCTAAATATGCTAACAACTCATTCATGGTGAAACATAACGCTCAGCGCAGGCGCAGCCAGCGCGGAGCGCAATTTGTGTTAATGTTTGAGCGCCAGCGAGTAACACAAAAGGTGCGTAGCGTTGGCTGTCGCTCTGCCGCTGCTTGTTATGTGTTGACTGAGTTATCATTTAAATACGCTTCTACTTCTAGGCTGATTAGCCCCGGACATCCAGCTTTTAACCAATTCTCGAACTCTTGGTAGCGTGGTGCGTATATTTTACCATTATCATTTACCACGCTTTGTACGAAACCATAGCTGATGACGAATCGCAAATGATCGATAGCACATCCACGCAACTCTTTTTCTTCTAACGTCAGCCTTGTTTCATCACCATCATAATCCCTCAAAGGAATCGTGTATTGGGATTCCTCTAGCAATAGATCAAGAAGGTCCTGTCTTCTTTCACTTTCGTACAAGGCTTTAATTTGGTTCGAATCGATCATGGGTGACCTTACACATAACAGTTAATTCAAAAGAAGCGTCTTTATATCACCCTTCTATATATTTCTGCTGCAGTCATCCAAGATTAACCAAAAAATATAACAATATCAGTAGGTTAGAGGCTCTGACGCAGTCCTCAACAGGTAGATATATAACAGCGACTATATATCTACCTGCTTTTCTTGCTCGTGACAATAGTGTCACCCCCTTTAAAGTCAATGACTTAGCTCGCTCTATCCAGAAATAGGAGAAGCTTCTCTTTAATTCTGATATTGAAAGTAGAACAAGATATGAAATGCTGTATATAAGACAGTTTGAATAGCAATGTTATGGAAGATATTCGCGGTTGAGTACCAAGTAAGACTGAATGCTTCACGGGAGTCTCCTGGTAGCATATTTGAAATTAAGTACGATTGTTTTAGAAAGAAGAGGTAAACTTATACTCACTGGGAGAAGCAATTCATATATTTTGTTAAGGAAACCAGTCTCACTGATAGGGTGGGAAGGTTGCGAGAAACCTCTCTCACCTTGTACTTCAAGGAAGGACTTTCCCATTTCGAAGTAGCTAAAACATAAGTCCTATTATCGGTTTTATATAAATGTTTTGAATTTCTCAATTTTTAATTTGAAAAATCATATGACGTGACTCTCCAGTGGTAGTGCTTTAAATTGAGATTGAAGGATTCTTAACTCGATGAGTTGGTATTTTTCATTAGTTGATGATTTTGGCCTTGCATTTTGTTATTTCCAATAGCGAAGACTTACCTTGAGAGGGGAGCCACACCGGATATCTTTATCTGTTTTTTTTATTTTGCAGGATATAGATGATGAAGTGCTGGAGTTAAACAGAAAAAAGCCGGCATTGTGCCGGCGGGAAAGCAGACGTCGAAAGGAAGAGACGTTGCAGAGAGACTGTAATTCATACTCGATGCCCAGGCTCGAATATGAGCTGGGCATCTTTTAAATTTTGCTAATCAATCAGGCTTTTTTACGCAGTAACACACAGGCATCTGCGGCAGCGAGCTTTAAGCTACTTCCTTCCGCATTGCCAGCAAACAATGCCGGGGTAATATTGTGCGCACCGGAGAATACTGCAGGTAATTCCAGGGTGCCATTGGTTTGCCCAAGGTTGAGAACAACCAGCATTTCTTCGCTGTCGCTGCGCCTTACAAAAGCAAATAAATCACTGCCGGTGTCGATCACTTCCTGCTCTGCTGTCGCCAACGACTGTGGTAGTTCCCGGTGCCAATCGATCAGTGCGCGGAAACGGTTGAGCATGGAGCGCTGGGCGTCCTGCTGAACCTCTACCGCCCGTTGCTGGTGCTCCCCAGAAACGGGTAGCCAGGATTTTGCTGTGGAAAAGCCCGCGTTGTCGTCACTGGTATTGGTCCAGGGCATCGGTGTGCGGCAGCCGTCGCGGCCTTTGAATTCCGGCCACAGATTAATGCCGTAGGGGTCTACCAGGTCTTCATAGGCAATTTCCGCTTCCGGCAGGCCCAGTTCTTCCCCTTGGTAGAGGCAGACACTGCCGCGTAGTGCCAATTGCATCAGCAGGAATAATGGGGCCCTGGCATCGGCTTGGTCGTCGCTAAAGCCTTTGTTCCAGCGGGTTATTGAGCGGGGTACATCGTGATTGCTGATCGACCAGCAGGGCCAGCCCTTCTCGATTACGTCGCGGTTTTTTTCCAGGGTTTCGCGCAGGAAGTCGGCACTGCAATCCTCGGTTAATAGATCGAAGGAATAGGCCATGTGAAGGCGTTTTTCCGTGGTGTACTCGGCCATGATTTTATGGGTATTGTCGTCGCCAACTTCACCTACAGTCACAGTGCCGGGATATTGATCCATTAACTGTCTTACCCGCTGGAGAAACACCAGGTTTTCCGGCTGGGATTTATCATTCTGGTGCCACTGGTAGTCGTAGTGATTGACTGGCGGCAGGCCTTTCTCGTCGAGCTTGAGCGGGCGCGCCGGGTTATTGGCCAGGGCCTGCTGATGGAAAATAAAGTTGACCGCATCTAGTCGGAAACCATCTACACCCCGATCGAGCCAGAACTTCATATCGGCGAGCAACTGCTCCTGGACTTCCGGGTTGTGCACATTCAGGTCCGGCTGCTCTTTGAGGAAGTTGGCCAAATAGTACTGGCGGCGGCGGGTACACCAGCGCCAGGAGCCTCCTCCGAATACGGAGACCCAATTGTTGGGAGGGGTGCCATCTTCTTGAGGATCAACCCAGACATACCAGTCCGCTTTGGGGTTGTCGCGGTTGGCGCGGCTCTCCTGGAACCAGGGGTGCTGGTCTGAGGTGTGGCTGAGGATTTGGTCGATAATCACTTTCAGGCCGCGCTCGTGGGCCGCTTCGATCATCCGGTCGAAATCTTCCAGGTTGCCAAAAATAGGGTCTACATCGCGGTAGTCGGCAACGTCATAGCCAAAATCCACCATCGGCGATTTAAAAAAGGGTGAGATCCAGATGGCGTCTACGCCGAGGGATTTTACATAATCCAATTTTTGCGTAATTCCGGGAATATCACCGATGCCATCTCCGTTGGCGTCGCAGAAGCTGCGTGGGTAAATCTGATAAATAACGCTATTGCGCCACCACTCATAGCTGTTGCCGCTCATGGATTACTGCCTTGTTTCATTATTTGAAATGTGGAGATAGTCCACCTTTAAAGGATAGGGTGAGTATGGAGCAGTCATTGGCGGGCTTCCTCCTCCCCGGCGAGGGGGGAGAGGGGGGTAAAGGGTGACCGGCCTGGGGTGGCTTGGTATCGGCGGGCGGGGGATGAGGAGCATAGTGGGCACGTCCCTGTGCCGCTGGAGCAGGACTGTTTAAGGCTTGTCCTGGACCGAGCGAAGCATTTGCTCGGCCAGGGCGATGGCCTCCTGGCGATCCTTGACGTCCAGCTTTTGGTAGAGGCTGCGAATATGGGTCTTGATGGTGCTCGGTGCCACCTTAAAGTGACGGGCGATTTTCTCGTTCGACAGCCCCGAGTGAATTGCATTCAGTACCTGCCATTCCCTTGGGGTGAGTGGGGAGTGGCGCAGGAAGTCCGGCACCGCATCGCTGGCCAGTATCTCGCGGATAATGGTGTCATCCAGCTCGATGCGAATACCACCGTCCAGCTCTGGCTGCTGCTGTGCCGCTTTGATCAGTTGTTGGGCTTTGCTGGACTCCGCATCTCCCAGGCCATTTTCCAGGGCGGCTTTCAGGATAACGATTAAAGGTTTGCCGATCTGCAGGAAGCTGGCGCGAAAATCTCGTTCGTGGGAGAGAAGCAGGGCTTCACTAATAGCCTCTACAGATTGGGGGTATTGCTCCCTCAGCCACAGCAGGTGGGATTCCAGCACCCGGTTACGCAGGCGATCTGTTTCCAGGCCGCACTCGTTGGCGACTTGTTTCAGGCGGCTCAATAGGCGATTGGCATCGGACCAGTGGTGCAGCTCAATCATCGCGCGCACATGGTTGCGCCCGTGGCACTGCTCAAAGTGATTGCTGGGCCTGTCAGCGACGGGAGTAGCCTGTTCCAACCAGCTGGCGATGGCCTGCTGATTGCCCAGGGCGCGCCAGGTGCGGATGCGGGTGGCATCGGCGTTGGCGATCCAGTCCCGGTGGTAGCGCCCGTCTGCGAGCAGCCGCTCGATACGCTCAAGCCACTCCAGGGAATCTTCTTTCTCTCCTCGGGCCTGGGCGATTTTTAACAGCAGGGTGTACTCCGGCAGCAACCAGTGCTCGCCGACCCGGCGGTTGATTTGCATACCTCGGCGAGCGGATTGCTCGGCACCTTCCAGATCGCCGGACTCCCATTGCAGCTGGCCGCGCAGCCGGCACACAAATTCCGAGATGGGTAGTGTGGACAGGTGATTTTTCTGCACCAGGGTCTGCACCTTCTCCTGCAGCGTGGACGCTTTTTTCAGCAGGCCCTGGGCAAAGGCGATTTCTGTCTGTTGGCAGATGGCCCAGGCGGCGCTGGGGATATCCCGTTCGGCGATCGCCAGGGCTTCAACTTCCTGCATATAGCGGTTGGCCTCTTGCAAGGCACCCAGGCAGAAGCTGGTCTCACCGGTGACCAGCAGAGCAGAGATTCTCTCGCCCAGCTGGTCTGCGCGGAGTAGGGCCAAAGCTTCTTCGGCATACTCCTTGGCTTGCAGTGTCTGCCCTCGGGCAATGGCCACCTGGGCGCGCATGGTGGCAAAGGCGCCCTCAAAGTCGCGCCACTGTGCCGGGTCCTCCCGCTGCAGCCAGCTTTCGGAGGCCGCCAGGTTTTTCTCGCACAGGTCGTATTCAAAATTCTCCCGCGCCATTTTGGCGGACAGGAGGGTAAAGCGGGCGCTGTGTTGCAGGGCTTCGTCACCGAGCCAGTCGAGGCAGTCCCGCAGCAGGCGCGACTGCCCCGCGCGCAGAAGCTGTTCCCCCCGATCGTTGAGCAGTTGCTTTAACCGCTCGCGGTCGCCGCCGGCCAGGGCGTGGCGCAGGGCCTCCACTGGCTGGTCTAATTCTTGCCAGGTATCACAGGCAGTGCTGTGCAGTTGCAGCAAGTGTTCGCGGTCATTAATTTGCCGCTGCAGGAAGCGGGCGAAGACCGGGTGGAAGCGGAACCACTGGCGGCTTGAATCCTGCGCCTGCAGGAATAACCCGCGGCGCGCGGCCTCTTCCAGCAACTGCTGACCATCTTGCCGACCGGTAAGGCGCTCCGCCAGTTGGGCATTCACCCGGGTGAGGATGGATGTGCAGGAAAGGAGCTGGCGCAGTTGGGGTTCCAGCCGTTCCAGCACTTCCTCAGCCAGGTAATCGAGAATATGACTGTGGCCCTGCTCCAGCTCTGCCAGATAGCGATCCACTTCGTTGCTGTCGCGCACCGATAAAGTGAATAGCTGTACGGCGGGAGGCCAGCCCTCACTGAGGTGATGCAGTTGGGCTGCGCGGTCGCCGTCGAGATTAAACGGCAGGCGCTGCTTGAGCAGGGTGGCGATTTCCTCAATGTTGAGGGCCAGCTCATTACTGCCCAATTCCAGTAATCGCCCTTGAACCCGTAGGGTGGCCAGGCCCAAAGGCGGTTGGCTGCGACTGGTGAGAACAATACCGACACCGGCGGGGGCGTGGCGCAACAAAAAGCGGGTAGTGTCGTGCACCTGCTGGTTGTCGATCTGATGGTAGTCATCCAGCACGATGCGCAGTTCGCTGGGCAGGCCCCGCAGTTCCGACAGCAGGTGGCTCACCAGAGTTGAGGGGTCCGGGCGCTGGGGCGCGGACAATAACTGGTGAGTCTGGGGGATACCATTGCCGGTCGCCCTGTGCACACTTTCCACCAGGTAGCGGCAGAATTGGCTCGGTTCATTATCACTGGCATCCAGCGTATACCAGGCGACCGGGTTGCCCTGCTGTGAGGCCCAGGAGGTAACCAGCGTGGTCTTGCCGTATCCCGCAGGAGCCGTCACCAACAGCAGTTGATCGCTGTGGCATTGGTTCAAAACCGACAGCAGGCGCGGGCGCGATAGGGCGTGCTCGGGGCAATCCGGCAGGCTGTATTTGGAAGTTAAAAGCATCGCTGCGGGAGGGATTGTTATAAATGTTTGATTTTTGTACAGCCACTATTATGCACCAGGACCCGGGTATTGTTACAGCACTGTAATAGGCCAGCTTTCTGGTGATTCCGCCTCTTGGGTGGCAAATTGGAGTGGCGCCGGTTTAGCTTTGGGCAGTATATTACTATTCGGGTTAAATCGGTCATCTCAACCCGTCGCAATGCAGTTTCTGCGGCTCATTAGTGGGTACGTTAGTTCATATTTACTGTGATGTATCCACACCGGCTCGTAAAGGGATGCATTATTGTGCAGCTTCCCCTCGCGCCACTTTCAGTATTTTTCGATTTTTATTTGGCAGTGAGAATGCCCGTCGTGCGGGTTTTCATCAATGTTCATTCATTTAAAAAAGCCGAGCGCTGCGAAGGCGCCGATAGAATAATAAGAAGAGGAAGCCATGGCGGATATCGTAATCCTTGCTGCTGCGGGTATGGGGGCTGTGGATAACACGTTTGCAAAGCCACTGTTTGCGGCATTGGAAGCCGAATTTGGGGAGGAGTGGTCGCGTCTCTACTGCGCTGAATTACCCGGCCTGGAGCACTTCCAGAGCAACATCGAACGCACCTTTGAGAGTATGCAGAAACGCGAACTGGACTTCCTGCGTGCACGAAAATATTTACTCCTGGGGATGTCGCAGACAGCGGCACAGTCTGGCAATGTGGATCGCCGGGATAGCAACTACGAAAAGACCCAGCGCGAGATCTATGCGGCGCTGGCCAAGGCCGCTGATCAGGTTGATGAGCGGGCTCCGGTGATATTGATCAGCCATTCGGTGGGTTGTATCAACCTGTCTAATTACCTCTGGGATGCCCAGCGCCCCAATGTCAGTTGCGGTGTTTGGCGTGATGGTGGTCCCGCAGGCGTTCACAAAGGGTCGGCGCGTGAGAGGTTTTTGCGCCTCAAGACCCTGAGCCATTGGTACACCCTGGGGCCGACAATGCCCCTCTGGTGCGCCGATCGACCCCGGGAGCAAATTCAGGCGGTCACCTCCAATTCCCGGGGATACAATTTTCGCTGGAAGAATTTTTATCACCCCAATGACCTGTTTGGCTGGCCCCTCAAACCCCTGAGCCCCTCCTATAACCAGGCGGTGTGCCGTGATTATGAGACTTGTTCATTCAGCGACCACGGCGCCTTGAGTTCAGTGGCTTTTCCCTCACCCCCTGAGGATTACTGGCGGAATCCGATAGTTGTTGAGCAGCTGATAGAGGATGTGCGCTCCCTGCTCAAGACAGTGAATAAGCCCGCTCATCGGCATCCACAACCCTCTCAGCAGGCTCTCGCGGTATAATCCCCAATTACCTCAACAGTCTCCTGTAAAAGATGAAGGGCCGCTTTCTTATGTCGCTGCAATATCACCTGATTCCGGTTACTCCTTTCCAGCAAAACTGCTCGTTGCTGTGGTGTGAAGACAGTAAGCGCGCGGCTGTTGTCGACCCCGGTGGCGATCTCGATAAGATTCTGGCGGCGGTGGAGGAGCGCGGTCTCAAGCTGGAGAAAATCCTGCTGACCCACGGCCACCTGGACCATGTAGGCGGCACTGCGGCGTTGTCCAAGCAGCTCCAGCTGCCGATAGAAGGGCCGCATAAAGGCGATGATTTCTGGATTCAGCAGTTGCCCATGCAGGCGCAGATGTTTGGTTTCCCCGCTGTCGAAGTATTTACTCCAGACCGCTGGTTGGAGCAGGGAGATACGGTTACTGTAGGGGATCAGGAACTGGAGGTGCACCACTGCCCGGGCCATACCCCCGGCCATGTGATTTTCTTCCACCGCCCCAGCCAGTTGGCTCTGGTGGGAGATGTTTTGTTTGCCGGTTCGATCGGGCGCACAGATTTCCCCCAGGGAGACCACGATACCCTGATTCGCTCTATCAAAGAGCGCCTATGGCCGCTGGGTGATGAGGTTCAATTTGTACCGGGGCATGGCCCCATGTCCACTTTTGGCCAGGAGCGCCAAACCAATCCTTTTGTCGCCGACAAGCGCTTTGGTTAAGTGATACCTGGATTCCAATAACAGGCGGGAAGTACAGCGCCGGGAGTCCCATTTTATGTTTGCAGGAAAAATACGTCTTTTTCTCGTTTTGCTGGTGCTGGGGTTAAGCGGCTGCGCAGTAATTTCCGAAGAGGAGTGCCGCGCGGGGCTCTGGTATGAGCGGGGCCTGCAAGACGGCGCTCGCGGTCGCTCACAGTCGCTGGTGTACGATATTGCCCAAGAGTGTGACAGCTACGACATGCATGTGGATAGCGATGCATGGCTGCAGGGCCATGAAGAGGGTATAGAGACTTACTGCACTGCGGAAAATGGCTATCACCAGGGGCGTAGGGGACGTAATTACCAAGGAGTTTGCACTGGCCCTACTGCTGATTTGTTTTTACAGAATTACGAGCGCGGTCTCGCCGAATACCGCATAGAGCAGCATTACCAGCGCCTTTTGTGGCGCCGGGATAATTTAGAGCGCGAGTTGCTCTCCCTGCATTACGCCTATCGGAACACTGATAGTGAAGCCCAGGCCCAGGCATTGTACTTGCAGCGCAGCCGCCTTCGCTGGGAGCTGCGGATGTTGGATATGGAGTTGTTTCGTTATGGCTTGTTTGGCCCCACGCATTTAACGCCCGGCTATTATCCCCCCGGATTTTTTTCTGCCAGATTATTTTATTGGTAAGTAGAAAAATTTATTGGTCCTGAATGTAAGTAAAGAAGTCCGGGTTAATGCTCCGGTATCACACGCACAAGAGATTTATTGTAATGGCAATTTGGCATTTAGATCCTTCACTGGAAGAACTGAACCAGGGAATATCCCAATGCATGCCCGGCTACCTGGGAATGGAAATTACGGAAATTGGCGATGATTATCTGGAAGGGACCCTACCCGTAGACCATCGCACTCGCCAGCCCTTCGGTATTTTGCATGGTGGTGCTAATGTCGTATTGTCGGAGACGCTGGGTTCCATAGGTGCCAACCTATTAGTGGATACCGATAAATTTTATTGTGTCGGTCAGGAAGTTAATGCTAATCATCTGCGCCCTGTCCCCGAGGGGGAGGTTCGCGGCCGTGCAAAACCCGTGCATATTGGGCGCAGCAGCCAGGTGTGGGAAATTCTGATCTATGCACCCAATGGGAAACTCAGTTGTATTTCTCGCATTACCATGGCTGTTGTAGCTCATGGTGCCTAGTATTATCTCTTGGGTTGCGTGTGGAGATCCCGCTTGAAACAGGCCCAGGATTTTATTTTTGAAGATATTCCCTATCGCTTGGTACGTTCGAGCCGGCGAAAGCGTCTGGGGCTGGTACTGTCTTCCGGTGGTGTGGAAGTGCGAATTCCACAGCGTTGCGCAGCCCGCTACGGGCATGAATTCCTGCAGGAAAATATCCAGTGGGTGAGAGCGCAGTTACTCGCAGCCGACCGGCGCGCTGCGCAGGTGCCGCAATATCGGTACGCTTTTGGTGAGAGTTTTCCCTGGCTGGGACAGCAGCTTCCCTTACAGCGTGCGACAAGCAGTAAAAGTGCCGGTATTGGCGATGGTGCTATCGGGCTTTATACCCGCTATCGCGAGCCTGATGACACGCAGCTGCAAACTGCTTTACAACGCCTTTACCAGCGGGAAGCATTGGCATTGTTAACGCAAAAATCCCATGTGTTGGCCGAGCAGCTGGGGTTAAGTATTTCATCAGTAAAAGTCCGTCGTACCAAAAGCAAGTGGGGTCACTGTAGTATTCGCGGTGAGCTGCAGTTTAACTGGCTTGTTTGTCTCGCTCCTGAACCTATAGTGGATTACCTGGTGGCTCACGAAGTCTGCCATTTGCAACACCATAACCACAGCCGCGCTTTCTGGGATTTGGTCCAAAGTGTGTGCCCCAGATTTAAAGAGTTGCGCCGCTGGTTGCGCGATAACGGCCACCGCCTGACCCTGTAACTTTTTTCTATTCTTTAGTTGTACTGAATTCTCCCAATTAATTATGAGTAAGAAGCCCCGTTTTATTACTGGCCGCAAGCCGGTTAAAAAAAACTTGCCGAGCCGCGCTGAAGCGACAATAGAAAAATTTAGTCACGATATGCGTGGTATTGCCCGGGTAGGTGGCAAAACGGTGTTTATTGATAGTGCCTTACCGGGAGAGCAGGTTAAATTCCGCTATACCGCACGGCGCGGCCGTTTTGATGAGGGAATTGTTGAGGACGTCATATCGGCTTCAGCGGATCGGTGCGCGCCGCAGTGTGCCTATGTAGATTCATGTGGAGGCTGTTCGGTTCAACACCTGCAGCCATCGGCACAAATTATTGAAAAGCAAAAAGTTCTTTTGGATCAGTTGTTGCGTTTTGGCGGTATTGAACCCGAAGAAATACTGCCGCCGTTAACTGCTGATGCCTATGGTTATCGGCGCAAGGCCCGTATCGGCATTCGCAAATTAAAAAAGTCCCAGGGTGGCGAGCTGCTTTTTGGTTTTCGAAAAAAGCACAGCAATGATTTGGTAGATGTTGATGAGTGCCCGGTACTACATACAAAAATTGCCGAACATTTAGGGTCGCTAAAAAAACTTGTTGGCGAAAGTGAAGGCCGGGCAAACTTTTCTCATCTGGAAGTGGCGGTTGGAGATGATGTGACAGCTCTGGTGCTCCGCCATTTAAAGCCCCTGTCAGATAAGGACTTGGCGCTCTGGTTAGCATTTGCTAAAAGCACTGGTATACACCTGTATATACAAGGTGGCAGTGATGCTTCCCTGGAGAGAATCTGGCCGACAGAAGGAGCCGCTTATCTAAGTTATCAGTTGCCGGAATTTGACCTGACGCTGAGGTTTAAACCGCAGGATTTTGTGCAGGTTAATTTTGCGATGAATCGGCAGATGGTGAGTCGAGCCGTTGAGTTACTCGATCCGCAACCCTCCGAGCGCGTATTGGATTTATTTTGTGGATTGGGGAATTTTACCCTGCCATTGGCGCGTCGTGCAGCGGAAGTGATCGGGGTCGAAGGTGTCGGTGCTTTAACTCAACGGGGTGTGGACAATGCCGCTTTGAACCAATTACAAAATGTGCACTTCTATTCTGCCGACCTGAACGAAAAAATGGCAGGTGCGCCTTGGGCTGAAGCAGGTTTCGATAAAATCCTGTTGGACCCACCGAGGGATGGCGCTCTGGAGGCTGTGCGCGGGTTGGCGCGATTTTCTGCCAGTAGGATCGTCTACGTCTCCTGTAACCCGGCCACCCTGGCCCGGGATGCCGGTG
The DNA here is from genome assembly GCF_052467615.1 of Microbulbifer maximicatervae (SeqCode). Lineage (NCBI taxonomy): Bacteria > Pseudomonadati > Pseudomonadota > Gammaproteobacteria > Cellvibrionales > Microbulbiferaceae > Microbulbifer > Microbulbifer maximicatervae (SeqCode). The sequence continues at coordinate 4,008,618 of NZ_CP174319.1, read as the reverse complement.
AATTGGTGAAGTTGGGGTACCGGTTGAGTAAGGTGGGTGTCATGGATATGTTTCCCCATACCGATCATGTTGAGTCGATGGCAGTATTCGACAGAATTTAGGGCCTATTGAGGCCGGGAAAACTAACGTAAACTGCGGTAAAACCGTTTAAGCGAAGTTGTTATGCAAAGCGAAACCCTAACCGATAATTTTGAAGATAATTGCGCGCGCTTTTTGCCTGAAGCTGTAGGCCAGGGCTGCGTCTGGGCCCTGCAGGGTGAGGAGGGCTTTGCACTTTGTGAGTCTGAAAAGCGGGCCGATACCGACGTTATGCCCTTTTGGTCGCAAAGAGAATTTGCACAAGACCACTGCGAAGGAGACTGGGCTGACTATGAGGCAGTGGCAATTGACCTGGAAGAATTTATGGATGACTGGCTTACCGGCATGCATGAAGATGTCTTATTGGTGGGGATAAACTGGAACGCCGAACTGGAAGGGGTTGAGATGGAACCCCTGGACCTACTGGAGCAGTTGGAGCAAGAGCTGCAATAAACTGCGCCATAGTGCCCCACCCAGTGGATAAAAATTACTCAACGGGGTGTCTCAAATGGGGCAGATTCTTGGCTTGCGCAAAACAGTCTACGGAGTTGCCAACATTACCGAGGCTGTGGCCTGGTATACGCAGGTACTCGAACAGAAACCCAGCTATGAAAGCGATAGCTATGCGGCATTTAGTATTGGTGATTGCGAGCTCGGATTAAATGCCGATGCGCGCAGTGCGATCAGCCGGGCCGATGGTGTAGTTGCTTACTGGCAGGTTTTGGATTTGGCCGCGCAGATTGAGCGACTCGGTACTATGGGGGTGCGGCAGCACACGGATATAGAGGAAGTTTCTGGACGTGTGCTGATGGCGAGCTTTCTCGACCCCTATGGCAATGTTTTTGGATTGATTGAGTACCTGCAAACGCCCATTGAGAGATAGGACCATTAAACGGAGCAGTTCCTGTGGATAAGCCGCCCATTTCCAGATTTCGTTCCCCCAATCGAAGTTTTGCTGCGGAAAGCCTTGCGCAAATTGGGCGGGGTTATGTGGTTCCGGATCGAGTGGCTTTAATTACCGGCTGCTCAAGCGGTATTGGGCGGGAGCTGGCTTTGGCGCTACATCGCCGGGGAACCATAGTGATTGCCACAGCGCGCCGCCCAGAAAGTTTACAAGAGCTGGCGGACCTGGGAATTGCCACAGAGGCCTTGGATGTGAATTCCCAGGCGGATATCAATCGAGTGGTTCACGCAGTAAAAGCGGCATACGGGCGGCTCGATATTTTGGTCAATAACGCCGGTTACGGTCAGATGGGGCCGCTGCTGGAACTGGACACGCGAGCACTGGAAAAGCAGTTCCGAACCAATGTATTTGCCCCTCTCGCTTTGATTAGAGCCTGTGTACCTTTAATGCGTTCGGAGCAGGGCGGAATTGTGTGTAATATCGGCTCGGTTTCCGGGGTAATGCCCACACCTTTCTCTGGTGCCTATTGTGCTTCTAAAGCGGCCCTACACTCCATTTCTGATGTTTTGCGACTTGAACTAAAACCCTTTGGCATTCGGGTAATGACGGTGCAACCCGGCGCGATCGCATCGGAATTTGGTCGCCACGCTGAGACATCCCTGCGCGGTCTTTTGCCGCCGGACTCCCTGTATAAACGGCAGGAAGAGGCGGTTAGGGCCCGTGCCCAGGAGTCCCAACAGAATGCTACATTGGCAAGCACACTGGCTAAAAAATTGGTGCGTGAGCTGCTGCGAAAACGCGCTCGTCCTTTGGTGCGTATTGGCAACCGCAGCAGCCTGTTGCCCTGGATGGCCCGCTGGCTGCCGCGCAGTTTTAGGGACTGGTTTTTAATGCGGAGATTTAAATTAAATCGCCTAGCTCACAAAAGCTGAGGATTGTTATTCTGGTTTTTGCAGTGAGTGGTTGGACTCCTTCAACCACTGTTGTACTTCGTTGTAGTTGCCTCGATACAGAATTTTCTGTTCCGATTTCTTCATAAGATGGTCGTAGCTGCCGTCATAGTATTCCCGCAACAGTGACACCACGATAGGGATGTACACATCACTATTATTCGTTCTCAGTAATTCTTGGTTAGCTGAAGCTAAGGCTTCGTTGAGCTGCTTGTAGCGCAGCCCTCCCAGGCGTTTACTGATTTTATTGAGGTTGAGATGTAATTCTTCCCCCAAAGATTCAGCTGCTGATTTTTCACTGCTTTTAAAGCGCTCTAAGCCCTCGTGAACATAATCTTGCACAATGCGCTGTGCCCGTGTTTCCAATGGCTCCTCGACAAGAACCCGGGGAGCGGCCTTCATGGCGGTTTGCAATACTGGAGGAAGTGCGCAGCGTCCAATTAGACGGCTTTCATCTTCAATCGCAATAGCACCTGCCTGCTGGGAAAGCTTCAGCAGGTCGATACTGATCTGATTTTCAAAATCGATTTGTGAAGGTTGGCTACTACTGGTGCGTCCAAAGCTAGAACCTCGATGTTTTGCGATCCCCTCAAGGTCGATATACCGCCGCGCAGCCTGGATTAATTCTGTTTTGCCACTGCCGGTGTGACCAGCAACAACGATAAAGGGCAGCTGGGTACAATGCTTTTCCAGCTTGTTTAACAGGAACTGCCGCATGGCTTTATAGCCACCCTCTACTATCGGGTATTCAATATTATTCGAGCGTAGCAGTTTTTGTGTCATTCGGGAGCGCAAACCGCCTCGGAAACAGTAGAGGTAACCTTGGGGTTGTTTACGTATAAATGCGCTCCATTGTGAAAGACATAAGCTTCGAACTTCATCTGTTGCTAAACGCCAGCCAAGGTCAATTGCTGCTTGCTGGCCTTTGTTCTTGTACTCAGTCCCGATCAGTTCACGTTGGTGATTGTCAAGCAGGGGGTGATTTCTTGCGGAAGGGAAAGCGCCGCGAACAAACTCAACTGGGGCGCGTACGTCCATCAGCGGAATATCATTCAGGAAGATGTCCGTGTAATTCGCAGTATCGGTCCGCAAGGTAGCACTCCTGCTTATTTAGGAAATAGGTGGTATTTGATTGTATCTCCATTTTCTTTCCAGGCCTATGGCAACTGAAGAAGCTACTTGTATATGCAATATATGATGTGCTTAGCGTTAGATGACAGCTTGATATTTACACCGGAAATTAATGCTCAGTATGAGAGAATACTTTTTTAATTTATTGCTCGATAGCTCAGTGTTTACATTTACTTTTTGAACCTAATGCGATTTCAGGTCACAGAAGGTAAATCTTAGCTTCCCTGAATTATTGCAGCGGATTTAAAAATCCTGGAAGCATTTGGATTACATAATGGGCGGGTTGCTCCTGCATGTATAGAGGATAAAAACGTGGCTAAAAAATATATCTATATCCCGATAAATAGTGATGAAATGCAGGAATATGCGGAGGGGTTGGCGAAAGCCTGGGGCATACCGGTGAATCAAATCCTGGCCAATAAAGTAACCTCCGGTTTTGGAAAAGCCATGTATCGGTGGGTGAACCAGTGTTTAAGTAAGCTGAACCCTGCCGATACCCTCTACATCGTAACCCATGGCACGGGTGCCGGGGATGGACAATTCATTGGTGCTGAGCGCTCCACGAGTAACAACAAGCAGAAAAAAGTATATGTAAACGGCATGCCTAATTGGCAAGGAGGAGAGTGGAAAACCTACACGCCTCGACAGCTAGCAGATACCTTGGTTAAAGAGGGGCTTCCTGCTAATTTCGTTAATTTACATGTTTGTGCCTGTGGTTCCGGCTACGATGGAGAAAAGTTAAGACCTTGGGCTCAACGCTTGCGCCAGGCGATGGTTGGCACCTATAGAAATATTCAGGTCACTGGATATAGAGGTTGGTTCTCCTGCAGTACTGCCAGGGTTTGTATTAAAGTAGGTACTCAGTTTTATCCATTGGAAGAGCGGGCAGTTACTTTCTCCTGAATTTTGTACCCCTAATGTAGCTGGGGTTATGGCGTAGAAGTGCGCTCCATGTAGTTTCCCGGGTATACCCTGAATAGATAGCTGAACAGAAATCTGAGCAGCTTTTATATTCAGGGATATCTTTCTTCATGACTGTTGACCAGTTACTAATCCTGATTATTTTAAGTGTCACTATAACCCTGTTTATATGGGGGCGGTGGCGCCACGATATGGTTGCTATAGCAGCCTTATTGACTTGTGTCTTTACCGGTCTGATTCCCCCGGAAAATGCTTTTATTGGTTTTGGCCATCCAGCGGTCGTGACTGTAGCTTGTGTGTTAATCCTGAGTCGTGGCTTACAAAATACCGGCGCAATGGATGCACTTGCACAACGAGTTGTCCGCAAAAGCGGGAGTATCTCAGTATCCATATTGTTACTCATTGGGCTCGGCGCGTTTTTATCTAGCTTTATGAATAATGTCGGCGCGTTGGCTTTATTAATGCCCGTGGCTGTGGATATGGCCGAGAAACAGAAAGTGGCACTGGGGAGGGTTTTAATGCCCCTGTCTTTTGCAACGATTCTGGGGGGAATGACCACACTGATAGGTACACCGCCAAACTTGGTCGTTTCCGGTTTTCGGGCGGATTCTGGCGCCGGTAGCTACGGTATGTTTGATTTCACCCCGGTGGGTCTGGCAGTTGCGATAGCCGGAGTTTTGTTTATTGCATTTGTTGGGTGGCGCTTGGTGCCTGCACGCAACCGAACGGGGGCCTCCTCCTTTGAAACTGGCACATATTTAACAGAAGCACTTGTTGAGGAAAAAAGTGTTGCTGCCGGTAAGAATCTACGTGAAATTTCCAAAATGCTGGGAACAGAAGATGCCCAAGTTGTGGGTGTCGTACACAATGATGCCAGGGTCTCTCCCGCGACTCCCTGGCATAAAGTAAATAGCGGTGACATTTTGGTCATTGAGGCGGAGCCGGAGAGCCTTGCTACCTGCTTGTCCAATCTCAGTTTGAAAACAGTGGGAGCCCTTGGGGCAGATTCATCGGGTAAGGCTCGACAATCGGGTAGCAATAACACCGAGAGTGATTCTCAGAATAAGACCCCAATAAAAGCACTGGCGGATCGTACCGAAATGCAGCTGCGGGAGTTGGTTGTCATGCCAGATTCCCCTTTAGTGGGACGCCCTATGAGGTTTTCACGCCTCGCAGCGAGATACCAGATTCACTTGCTAGCACTCTCGCGCCAGGGGCGCCGCTCGGTACGCCGGTTGCGTTCGACACCATTACTGGCCGGTGATGCTCTGTTAATGATGGGAGCCGATGAAAACCTAAACAGCTTTGCTAGGGAAAAGGGCTGTGTGCCTTTGGCCTCAAGGGATATTAGCATCCCTAACAAGGAGAAGGCGGCCATTGCCCTATTGGCTATGGTGCTTGGTGTCGCCGGTGCAGCGTTCGGCCTATTGCCGGCAGCAATCTCGTTTGCCACTTGTGTATTGGCTTTTATGGCGTTGAAGATAGTGCCGCTGCGAAATGTTTATGACTCTATCGACGGGTCCGTAGTCGTGCTATTGGGGACTTTGATTGCTGTTGCTGATGTGATGGAGTCAACAGGAGCTGCAGACTTGGTCGCTCAGGTTTTGTTGGATATCCTGGCTCAGGGCAGCGCTGTTTTGGCCCTGGGGCTGATCCTGGTGGTTACCATGACGCTGTCTGATTTTATGAATAATGTCGCCACTGCGGCTGTGATGTGTTCAATTGCCATGAGTACTGCAGAACAGCTGGCGGTGAATCCAGATAGCTTCCTGATGGCTGTCGCAATTGGAGCCTCTTGCGCATTTCTAACACCGGTTGGGCACCAAAATAACACCCTAATTCTGGGGCCGGGAGGGTTTGAATTTGGTGATTACTGGAAAATGGGGCTGCCACTAGAATTGTTGGTACTCGTTGTGAGTATCCCCATGTTGCTTTGGGTTTGGCCCCTGTAATCGCAGTGAGTTCAAGCAATAGAATCGTCTACCGGCTGGGCCAACTCCGCCATAAACCTGCTACAAAAGCGCAAAATATCAGTCACAGTTACAATTCCAACCAGCTCGCCTTCCCGCATAACCAGTACCGAACCAATACTGGTATCTGCCATAGCTAAGAGAATTTTATCTAACGGGTCGTGGATATCTGCAATAAAGGGACGTCTGGCACATAGGTCATGTACATAAAGTTGCTGCTCTTCTAAACGGTGTCCCGGTGCATTGGCTCTTTCGATATCCCCTCGGGAAATGACTGTCTCCAAGTCGCCTGCACGTGTTACCGGCAGGTGGCGTACTTTGTGCTCCTCCATCATTGCCAGAGCATCCTCTACCGTGGCATTGATATCGATATGGTAGGGAAATGGCGTCATCAGAGCGGCCAAAGTCGGTATATGGTGGATATTATTGTGAGTGGACATAGTATGATCTGGGTATCCAATTGTATTTGGCAATATGCTCGATTACCGTTACACAGCGACTAATTTGCAATTGACGACTGCAGCTACAATATAGCTAATTGCGCTCCCTAGGGATATCCTTTTAAGATTGCAGATATGGCCGCCTTTGTTACACTTTTTAGCCCTTATTTTGAATTATTCCTATTATATTCAAAGGTAGGGACACAAATGGTTGATATTTGCCGGTGAAAGATTATTATTCGCGACCTCAGTCGAAAAATATAATCAGTGATTCGGAGTGTTTGCCGAACCGAGCTGAAATCGGCTAGTTTTTAATAATGTATTTGCCGAATATACCTAACACCAGAACTACACGATGTGTAGTGGTATCTACTCATGTATATCAGGCAATTCATAATATGCCGGACTAAACATCACTAAATTGCTTGCCATTGGCCAGCCATGATGTTTGTTGATTTTTTACACGGTATATCCGAAATAACAATCTGTGTCGCCCAGCGCCACAGATATATCTCTGTGTTTTTTAATAACCGTCGTTGAGGTTTATTGAATGTTTCAGGAATACGAACAACTTGAACAACAAATCGCCGAACATCAGGCAAGAATCGAAGAGTTACAAGAGCAAATGGCTCAGGCTGAACGCAAGAAAGATGGCGTAATTGCCTATGATAAAGCACTGGTAAACCTTGCTGCTGAATACCACATGGATGAAGAGGAGTTCTTCGTTGCCCGTGGCCAGCAAATCGTTGAGTGGTTGGTAGCACAGCTGGGTGATGAAGATCCTGCAGACTACGTACAAACCCTGAAGGCTCGCGTTGCCCGTCACCTCAAGAAGGAAGGTGATAGCCCCCGTCGCGGCCGTCGTGCAGCACCGGCAGCAAAGGCAGCAGAGCCCAAGCTGGAAACTGGTCACTATCGCAACCCGTATACCGGCGCTACTGTTGAAAAGAAAAAGCGTAATCCTAAGGCCCTGAGCCAGTGGATTGATGAGTACGGTCTGGACACCGTAAAAGAGTGGAAAATCTAATTCTGGATGACCACTAATTTGATGCCGGATATCCGGCATCAAATATTTTTTCAAAAATCGTTCGATTTTAATTCATCGCATTATTTGGCATTTTCGCCGCATCCTCTCTTTACTTACCTTATTATATTCAGCATATGTCTGCCCCGTTATTTACCTGGGAGTTTATACTGTGCTTTCAAGACTTAAGCCGTTTATTTTCTGTACACTTTTTGTTCTGGTTGGGGCTTCAAATTGGGTTTTAGCCGACTCTTCTGAGTCTCAGGTGATTTACTTAATACGCCATGCAGAAAAAGAGAAAGGGCCCGGGGTGGGTCGCGACCCTCATTTGACTGAGGCGGGCCAGCAGCGTGCACGGCAACTCGCCTATATTCTTGGGGGAGTGGGCATAGATGCTATCTATAGCACTGACTACAACCGCACCCGGGAAACGGTTGAGCCTCTGTCAAAAGAGCTGGGGCTTGAAGTGGAAATTTATAACCCCAGAGATTTAAAAGAATTTGCTAACTCTTTGCAGCAGGGGGGAAATCGGATTTTAGTGGTTGGACACAGCAATACCACTCCAAAACTGGCGGAATTGCTCGGCGGTGAAAAAGGGCGACCCATTCGAGAGGCCAGTGAGTTTGACCGACTCTATATCCTGGTGCGTGATAATGAGGGGGTAACCACTTTGATACAGCGCTATGGCCCGATGAAATCCTCGCAGACTGAAAATGCAGTTTCAGAGTCATCTTAATTAATAATTTCTTTTATAAAAGTATCGACTACCTGTGACGCCAGTCCGTGGCGGTGTTCCTTGAAGGCATCGCCGACACTACTGCGCTCCAGGTTCAACTCTATGGTGTGAGCTCCAGCCTGATTGGCACATTCGACAAATCCCGCTGCTGGGTAGACTTTTCCAGATGTGCCAATGCTGATAAATAGGTCGCAATCGGACAACGCATGATAGATAGTCTCCATTTCCAGAGGCATTTCTCCAAACCAGACCACATGGGGGCGAAGGTTTCCCGCCTGCTGACAACAACTACAGGTATCAGTTATCGAAAGGTCCGAATCGAGGGGATATAGTTTTCCGCTCCTACGGCATCGTGCTTTTAGTAGCTCTCCATGCATATGAATCAGCTGCTCACTGCCCGCGCGCTCATGCAGGTTGTCAATATTTTGAGTAACCAGTAAGTAATCCCCTTGGAATTTCTGTTCCAGTTCGGCCAGGGCGAAATGGGCGGGGTTGGGATGGATATCTGCAGATAGCAGCTGCTGGCGGCGTTCATTGTAAAATCTATGTACCAGTGCCGGATTGCGATCAAATGCCTCTGGCGTTGCGACATCTTCCAGGCGATGGTTTTCCCACAGGCCATCGGCACCGCGAAAAGTACCTATGCCGGATTCAGCTGAAATTCCTGCGCCGGTAAGTACAACGATTTTTTGATACTGTTTTTTCATTTTATATTTTCACACAAGGGCATTGCCTGGATCTTCAGAGGAGCTCGCATCCAGCACAGAGGTCTTAATTGATGGGCTGGTGTGACTCACAATGTTACCGCCCTGGCACTTCCATGTGCAGGGTTTTATTGGTAGTGCTATTAGTTAGTTTTGCACTAACTGTCTAATATCCCCTTAGCTCCATGGGATCGATACTTTAGTGCATCTTTAGCTTCGGCTTCACAAACCGGTTCGCCTGTCCGATTAGGTAGAGCAGCATAGCTCTCGGCCAGCCGTGGATTGCCGCCAAGTGCATACGGTAGAGTGAGCGATAGGCAAGGCCAGCAAGGCGTCCTTCTACGGTAAGACTGCCTTTAACCAACGCCCCCATCAGGTTGCCAACGGCAGTGTATTGACTGAGGGATACCAGAGAGCCTCGATCGCGATAATAAAAATGGTGCAAAGGTTTATCTTCAAATAGGGCAATAATATTATCGCCAACCAGGGTAGCCATTTGCTGTGCTGCCTGGGCGCGCGGAGGCACTCGCTGGTGATTGCCGTCAATGCAACTGGCGCAGTCCCCCATGGCAAAAATCTTTGCGTCAGTTTGGGTCTGCAAGGTAGTTTCCACTTCGATTTGATTGAGTCGGTTGGTACTGAGGCCATCCAGTTGAGCGAGAAATTTCGGAGCCTTGACGCCGGCAGCCCACACTCGGATAGCGGCTGGAACTTCCTTGCCACAAGACGTGGTGAGTCCGCTCTCTGTTGCAGCTGAAATATGATGGCCGGTAAGAATATTAACCCCCATCTTGGCCAGCTCGCGTTCAGCATTATTTCCAATTCGTTTTGGTAGTGCGGGGAGTAGGTGCTCACCCCCTTCTATCAGGGTGATTTCCATTGCATTGGGACGAATGCGTCCATAGTTGCCAACCAGCTTTACAGCATCCACTAGTTCTGCCGAGAGTTCTACACCTGTTGCCCCGCCACCAACGATCGCCACTTGCAATTTATCGTCAACACGGGTTTCTAAACGCAGGAAACGATTGAGAAGGTTTTGGTGAAATTTTTGTGCTTCATAACTGCTATCCAGGAAAATACAATTTTCCCTGACGCCGGGAATATGAAAGTCGTTACTATGCCCGCCGATACACAGCACCAAATAATCGTATTCCAATTCCCTCGCGGGTACTAACTCGCTACCGTCCTCATCATTAACGGGTCCGAGTTCAACTACCTGTCGTTGACGATCCAGAGACTGCAGGCTACCCAACTGAAATTCATAGCCGTGAATGCGGGCGTGCACCTGATAATTCAGTGCATCCATATTGGCATCCAATGCGCCGGAGGCAACTTGGTGTAGCAGTGGTTTCCAGAGGTGGGTGCGATTTCGATCGACCAGAGTAACTTGTGCAGCTGGGGACTTGCGGCGGCGCTTAAAGAAAGGGGTAAAAGAAAAATATTGACCGAGCCGCGTAGCCAAATGCAGGCCGCTGGCACCGCCGCCAATAATGACGATCTTTTTCATAGGGGTCTTCCTGTCGATTGCTAAAAGCCGACTCCCCAATCTGTGAAGACCTTTTTTGGTATCGGGAAATATGTCACCGATGTTTTTTCTAACGCCAGTATGTCGCGCTGAAAGACAGATGACAAGTTAATAAAGTCGGTGAAGGCCTCTTTCAATAGAAATCATACAAAGCTCATAACCGGCTGTTGTTCCGGTTTCGCAAAATCCTTAAACCTGGCCTGGTACTGTCTCGTTGTCCTGTGAAATTAGCGCTCGCCAGTCTGCAGACTTGCGCAAGTGTACGCTTACTTCTGGATTCTGTGAGTCTGTTACTACACCGATAATTGACGCCTGGGTGTAACCGCGTTCTAGCAGTGCGCCCACGCAGGCTTCGGCTTGGTCAATAGGAACAGCAGCGAGGAGCCCCCCGCAAGTCTGTGGATCGGTAATCAATGACCACTGTGGCAATGGCTGCCACTCCTGGGGGTTTTCGACAAAGGCGTAGGCATTGGCATTTTGCGGTTGCAGGCTGGATAGCCATCCGCGCTCGATACAAGTGGCGGCGCCGGAGATTAGCGGTAGATTCTCAGCGATTAGTGTCGCGCTTAACCCTTCAGGGCCGAGCATTTCCAATAGGTGGCCCAGCAGGCCAAAGCCCGTGACATCCGTCAGCGCATTGGCGTTATGGCGGGCAAATATCTCTGCGGCGTCGGCATTGCTATGCAACATGGTTTCCAGCGCCTGCTGCAACCATAGGCCTTTAGCCTCTCCCGCGCCCTCTGCTGCCAGGATAGTGCCTACTCCCAATGGCTTGCTCAGAATCAAGCAGTCTCCCCCGTAGGCACCTGTTTTTTCCAGGAGTTGCTCCCGCTCGGAAAATCCATTGACGGTTAAGCCCATTAGCATTTCAGAACCTTCGGCGGTATGCCCGCCAGATAGGACACAGTGGTGCCGGTTCAGCTCGTGGATGGCTCCTGCAAGCAACTGCTGTAGGTCTCGCCGGGTAATTTCCTCTGCAGCCGTAGGCAGGGTTGCAAGGATTTGTGCGGTGGCGGGTCGAGCATTCATAGCAAATAGGTCGGATAGGGCGTGCAGAGCCGCCAGGCGACCAAATATCCATGGATCATCTACAGGTGCACGCAATTGGTCGGAGCTCTGCACTAATAAATGATTAGCTGGTAGATCCATAACTGCGGCATCATCACCGACGCCCTTTAACAGGTATTCCGAATGCTGATCCGGAAGGGTCGCCAGCGTGCGGCGCAGGATGTCGGCTCCAACTTTTGCGCCACAGCCATTACAGCGCATAGGAGATAGAGAAGAGCCTGAGCGCTGGTCGACGATGTCTTTGGTTTTGGCAGTGTGATCAGCCATGTCCATTGGCAGCTCACTGAAGCGTCGCATAAATGTGCGGTCGATAGAGTCTTTCCATCGCCACATCAGACCGCTTGCAGCGGCGAAGCCATTTCGAACTGCCACAGCCCGCTTGCCACCACAGGAGAGCAGGCTGAGAAAATCTTTTTGTGGCCGGTATTGTTTTAAGCGGCGTCCGGTCAGGGAGGCGCGCAGATTGTGAAATAGAACTGGCCCCTGGCGAACGGCGTAAACTCCGGCCTTGGGTAGAGGCTCTGGGGCGAAACTGGCCACATCACCAGCTGCAAAAACGTCTTCTCGCCCCTGGGCACGAAGTGTTTGATCCACCACCACAAAGCCTTTGTCATCAAGGGACAGGCCCGAGTTGGCCAGCCAGGGGGGAGCACAGGCATTGGTGGTGAGTATTACCTGATCGAGGGGCAGGCAGTCACCGCTCCCATTAACGACACCCTGTTCGGTAATTTCATTAACGTTCCAGTTATGGTGTAACTGAACCCCTAGCTCTTGCATCTCCTTTGAGACTAATTTGCGTGCTCTGACTGGATAGCCCTGGGGAATTGCTGCGGCGCCATGAATCAGGTGAACCTCTACCTGCTTTTTCTTAACGGCACCTTGTAAAGCGTGAGCCATTGCCATCGACAGCTCGCAACCTCCGGCACCGCCGCCGACAACTCCTAAGCGAAAAGGTGAGGTGTTTTCACCAACCTGTTTTTGCAGCTTTTGCCAGAAACGGTAGAAATGCCCGATAGGCTTTACCGGGATTGCCAATTCGGAGCCCGGTAACTCGCGGGCGGGAGTCGCGCCGACATCCAAAGAGAGCAGGTCGTACTCTATGGGAGGTCTACCCAATAGGGATACGGTGCGATTATCGATGTCAATTTCGTGTGCACAGGCCTGTATAAAGCGGGCACCAGCGGCCCGGCAGAGCCTGGCAAGATCTATATGAGTGTCTTCCAGGGAGTAATGGCCTGCAACCATTCCGGGCAACATACCGGAGTAGGCGGTTTGCACTTGGGGAGAGACCAGGGTCAGACGCGCGCCTGGCAGAGGGTTCATGGCCCACATTTGCAGCACAATAGCATGGCTATGGCCGCCGCCGACCAAAAGGATGTCCTGGTAGTTTGGATGCTCCTGCATGTCTACTCACTGGCTGGGTAACAGAAAAAATGAGAGGCGGTAAGGATACTGGCTTCCCAAACTTCCGCGCCGCGCAAATACACCCCTGGATAAATAGTAGACAGTTCGCATTTGACTGCGAGCGAATGGACGACGCAGCTGCTTATTATCGCGAATAGCAGCGCCAAGGCAAAAAAATCCCCAGGTGCTGGTCTTTACTGTATGGGCCTAATTGCAGTTGTAATCTGCATAAAATTCATTTTCTGGCGCTTAATTCTAATGCCCCCAGAGCCCGCTTCTCAGAGTGCCTTTTTCCGCCGCTTAATCTGGTGGCTGCTAGCTGGGCTATTGCTGGTGGAAGTTCTTCACTGGTGGGCAGCAAACTGGGTGCGGGTAAAAGCTGGCGACTGGATGGAGGAGCGAGGCCTTGAATTCCATGTGGATCATTTGCGCGTATCGCTGCTGGACCTAAGTGTTATAGCGATTGATGTTAAAGCTGAGAATCGCGAAGGGCGGGGATTCTCTGCTCATGAGGTAATGCTCGATTACAGCTGGTGGCAATTGTTATGGGGGCGAGCTCATTTACCCAAGGCATCGGTGAGCGGTGCCTATATGGACTTGCAATCTTACCCGGGTGAACTGTACCGGGAGTGGGAGGTGGGTGGCTGGAATCTTGGAGGCGGAGCGCGACAGGATCGCGATTTCAGGCTGCTTATCGGTCGCGCCCAGATACGAGACAGCGAACTTTGCTACCTGCACAAGCCTATTTGGAGCCAAGCCACCTGCGCAGCCATCGGCAAACTCCAAACCGATAAATTCACGCTGGCATTATGGCGTAAAGGTGATGTTCCCCTGAACGTAGATATTGCTATTGGGGATTTACAGGTCGGTGATTTATTGGCCTGGGAGAGAGGTAAATCACGATACAACACGGTGATAGGCAGCTTGAAAGGAACTCAGGTCAATTTTTCCTGGCCGAGCCTCAATACAGATCTTAACAAGTTTACTGCGGAATACTTTATAGGATGCCCGCCACAGCGTTGGGCCGATGCAATAACAGGGCTGCAAAGCCTGATTGGACATTGCGCCTCCGCCCGCCGGCTTGCCGCAGCAGGTGATATGAAATTCGGGTTTGGCCGCAAAGCTCGTGCCCAGTGGCGGCAGCTCAATGGTGAGAGTGTTGTACTGAGGCACAGTGATCGCCTTTGGCAGGATTGGCGGGCCGGGGTTATTAGTATCAGTGAGTTTAATTTTGAGCGCCCGAAAAAGCGCTTGGGATGGAGGCGAGGCTTTGCCCAGGCATTTGATTGGTGTCCACGACATCTGCGTAACGCTAATTCCCACCTGTGTCTGCGAGCGGCTAATTTAGACCTGCCGGAAAAAACGGTTTTCGACTGGAACGATCGCTTAAAAATAAATACAGGGGCCAGTTCAATTAATCGGGGCTACCTCTTGGATATGGCTCGATCTACCAGCCATCCCATCAGGGCTAATAATGGCGTATTTGGTCCTCTTCAGTTTTATGCCAAAACGCGAATATTATCTTTTGCCCACCTCGCGATTGAAACAGCCAATGGGTGTGTACCGGGTGGTCTGTGGCAGAAACCCGATCACTGTGTCTCTATGGTTGGTCTCAAAAGTACAGAGGTGTTTGCCTTTCAGTTCGGTTCCGCTGAACACAATATTGATTGGGGGCTTTCCAGCGGTCCTCTGCAATTGGCTCAATTTTCAATAGGTGCCAGAGGTCGTCCCAGAGCTAAACTACAGGACCTACGCTGGCGGGCCATTGATACAATAGGTAGTAACGGCCCGCTATCTGCTCAGGACTTTTTTATCCAGTCACTATCCGGGTGTTTGCCGCAGGACTTTCTCCCCTCGGATTGGCAGCCTTTGTGCGCACGTTTAAACAGCTTTTCAGGGCAGGGACATTTTGCCTGGCAGGGAGGTGAAGATGGCTATGCCATTTTGGGAAAATTGCGCCTTCACCGATTACTTCTAAATGATTCCGCGGGTGCAGGAAATGGCTTACTGATACAGCAGTTTGAAAGTGGCGATAGCTTATTTAAAAGAAAGGTTACAAATAATCCTTGGATGGCGACCAGTCAGTTACCGGGTATTCCTCAAGGAGTTGGTGATGATAACTACGGCACCGAAAAAGGAAGACTGGATCAACAAAATATTGATACGGATAAAAATCCTGACGACTTAGAACTGGCCACCATAGAAAACCCAAACCTAGAAATAAAAAACCTTGTTTTGAAGAAACTGGCTGGCTGTCTCACTGAAGGTTGGAAAAGGTTATTTTATCGCGCCAACAAAAGCCACGAAAATCTGCCAGTTTGCTTTGATATCCGCTCATTAGAGCAAGGGGAGCCGCTCTTTATATCTTGGCAGCAGGGGATAGATCTCTCTGTAAAAAAAATCTCCGTGGTTAGTGCTGAAGCGAAGACAAAGGGAGGCTGGAAATTATTTGACTTAAAAAAGATAGAGCTACCCCTTGCCAGACTAAGGCATAGACGTAAACCAGACTCTGAATCTTATGTCGCTTTGCCCGGTGCAAATGCTGAGCAGGTGAGTGGCTGCTTTCCAGGCGGTAGACAAGTGAGTTCACTAAATATTCACTGTGTAGAAGTTGAGCGCCTTTCATTGGGAGATTACTCCTACGTTTATTTCAGCCAACGCAATCTAATTGCCAATATGGATGATTCAGCAATTCAATCCGTGCAGCTGAAAAACCTGTCTGGCGAGAATATTTTTGACCTTGGGGGTGTACTTATACCAAAGCTAGAGTTGCTATGGTCCCGGGAAAAACCTACCCAGTCAAAAATTGCATTGCAGGATGTTGCTGCTGACAGAGTAACCTTGTGTCTTCCCTGGCTAGCAGAGGCGTATAAATCGATACCGACCTGTGTATTTGGGCAAGATATCCATTCGGTAGGGAAAAGCGGTTGGTCGATCGAAGAAGTGGAATTAAAGGAGGACTTTGAAACTGTACCCATGTTGCAACTGGGGCGAGTATTCACGAAGAGAACGTCTTTTTCCTCCAATACTCTCGATTTTTATGGGCTCAATATCGATGATGTTCTGCTTTGTGGGTTGAGATCTTATTCTTCTGAAAATAATGAAGATATGGGTCTTGCCGATTGCATTGAGACCCCACAAATAAGCTTTAGTGATTCCTGGGCAAAATTGGGTATAGATTCCGACGCCCCCCGCTTGGATTTAGGACCGTTAAAGAGTAAGCCTATCGCGTTTTGGCAAAAGGGTAGCGGCTATTTAGAAGCCGGTGTGCAGAGCTTGAGTTGGAGTCGATTTATCTGGGATAGCGGTGCAGAGTTCTCAGTGTCGAATCTAAGCTTGCAGAATATCCGGGTGTGTACGCGGGATACGGGGCTTGCAGTAACTGTGGATAAGCTGAGTCGGGCCAGGGCAGGTGACTCCCACCATTGTTTTGGGGTTGATAAATTATCCATGCCGGGATTACAGAAAATCAAATTGTCACACCCCTGGTCAGTTCAAGGTTCTGTAGAATTGGTTGGGTTATCAATACCCAGGAAAAATTTGGGCCCTCTGAAAATACCAAAATTTGAAATTGATAATATCTCCTTGCAAGGGGAATCTTTGGCGAAAGCCTCTGGTGCGAGGGGATGTATGCCAGGGGGACTATTAAAAGACGAAAAGATTGCGCCCTGTTATGAATTTGGGGCCTTTAGTATTGGCAAGGCAGAAGGTATTAATGGCTCTAGCGGTAGGCAGCTTATCCTTTCTGGGATAAAAATAAGTAATGTACAGTTGCATGAGCAGAATTTTCCACAGGAATTGCCACTTAAACTTTTATCCGTATCCGGTATGGGGGCCGGGCACTTAAATATCAGTCGGCAGGGAGTTGACTTCAAGGATTTACAGTTTAAGGAAATTGCAGGATGTTTTCCCAGTGGTTATCTGGATCAGGGAGATCATTGCTTCAGCTTCTCGAGTTTAATGCTGGAGGGAAACTACCGCCGTGGTCAGGGGGCAGAACTTGCTGTTGTGAGGGTCAATGGCATCACTTTACTTTCACCCTCTGGGGAAGAGTTAGTGCACGGTGAGAGCATAATCTTGTCGCATTTGCTCTTTACCGATACCGAGTGGCGCTTTGCCAGTGGTGAGGCAATTCACTTTCATTTTTTTGAGAGAAACCCGGATAGTTTGGATTTTGATCGCCATAGATGGATGGCTGATTTTAAGTCCCTGTGGGTTGAAGGTTTGAGCTACTACCGCCCTAAGAAAACACTCACTGTTGGTTTTATCGACTTTCTGCGCCCTCGATTTATTCTCTTAAGGGATTTATCGGGGAAGTTTCCGGTAGCCCGAAAAATTAATGAACTGCGAGGATTTGGTGGTATTGACACATTTGCTTTCAGGGAGGAAGGCAGCCCACCGCTACTATATCATCTCGGTGACCTATATCTAAAACACGGCACTTTTAGTTGGGTAGACTATCAAGATGAATTCAGGGCCCGCTTACCGGTCCGGGATATCAACTTTAATCTCAGTGATTTAAGTAACTTAGCCAAACACCCCCCTGCGGTGATTGTTGTTAATGGAAGGCCTGGCGGATTTGGTGAGGTTCAGATAGGGGGAACTGTAGATTACTTGGGAGATAAAAAGTGGAATGCTGATCTTACCGGATATCTCACCAGCGTAAATTTGATACCTGCTACGCCTTATATGGCCAAGTTGTTAGGTTACAAAATCCTTCAGGGGCAGGGAGATGCGGTAGTTAATATTCGGGTATTTGAAAATGAACTCGATGGCTTTGCCGATATACGACTGGAAAAACTAAAAGTTCGCCGGGTGCGGAAAGATGATCAGCTACCGGTGAAGTCCACGCTGATTCCCTTGAATATTGCTCTATGGTTGCTAAAAGACGGGCGGGGGGATATCAAGTTTGGCATGCCTGTTAGCGGCAATATTCGCGATCCCAAGTTCTCCTTTAGTTTTGTATTTAGTGAGTTGCTACAAAAGGCAATTATAGATGCCTTGATAAGCTATTTGACCCCCTATGGCGTATATTTGTTGGCACGTTATGCCTGGGGACGTTTCAGGGCGAAATCATTTGCGTCTATTGACTTTGAGCCTGGAAGTGCAAAGTTAACTAATTTAGCACTGACACAACTACAGCGTATGGTCTTTGTTTTACTTAAGAACCCTGACGCACGACCAGGAGTATGCGGCATCTCTAATGCCCGGGACTGGCAAGCCCTGTACCCCTATTCCATGGCAGGTATGAGCAGAAGCGGAAGAGCTCAAGTTGCTTTTTACCAAAACCCATCTCTGGAACTTCGTGAGGAACTTGAAAATTTGGCAATGGAGCGAAGCCGAAATGTCGAAAAGTATTTGATTGATGCGGGAATAGAGGCTTCAGAATTAATCCCTTGCGCACCTGACTATATTGGTAAGGATTTTGGTGATCCAAGGGTGGAATTTTCGAATTAGAGTTTATTTAAAATAATTCAAATAATGTCTGATTGCTGAGTGGATTCTCTCTGGGAATATATAAGTTGGCCTGAATCTCCGTAAATAATCGTTAATGTTGCTTGATAAGCTGCACATATTTAGCGTCTTGAAAAAATCATAGGATTTTCATTAACTTTTTAGATGTTAGGATGAGTTTAGTGCGGTGAGCTGAATAAGCAGTGATTTATTGTTTATTGGCTGTTTATTGCGGAGTGATTATTTCTTGGGAGGTTTGTGCACTATTTCACATTGCGATATGAAGCTTATGATATTGCTGATTTTGATCAATAGCTGATTAGTTTTCTATGGTAGATTCCACTCCCGATTTTGATATTGATTTTCTGAAGTAAGAAATACTTAGGTAAAAAAATGACTCAAGTACACGGAAGTTGCCTCTGTGGTTCAGTGACAATTAGCGCATCTTTGCCCTCTTCAAATCTGGGGGTTTGTCACTGCGGTATGTGCAAAAAATGGGGAGGTGGTCCTCTGTTGGCGGTGGATTGTCAAACCAGTGTTGATATCACCGGTGAGGAACATGTCAGTGTATTTGATTCATCAATTTGGGCTGAACGGGGTTTTTGTTCAAAGTGCGGTTCGCACCTCTTTTATCGCTTAAAGGAAACTTCCCAGTACTCAGTGCCTGCGGGGATCTTTGATCTTCCGGCCGAGACAACAATGACCCATCAAATCTTTATCGATGAAAAGCCGGATTACTACGAATTTGCCAACGATACCCAGAACATCACGGGGCTGGAGATAGTAACTGAGTACTCATGATAGTGAGTGCTCGCTATCTCTATGGGTATCTTTTAGTCAAGACGGAATATGCGCTCGGGATTCACTTTAGGGTTACTATAGCGTCCTAGGGCTGGATCGCCGCTTCCCTCAATGGTGATTTCAGCTTAGATGGGTACCAAAAGGGTCATCTGCATGGGTTTCGCTCACTGCGGCGGCTCTTTTAGCATCTTTGCGTTGGTATCCGGATGTCTCGTTCTGGAAGCACCTAATCTTTTAAGGTGCCGAGAGCATTAAGATGTAATCGGAAGGTAATACGGACTGGCGAAATTCCATGACTGAAACCCAAATTGTAGAAATTTTCCTGGCCAACCAATGGTGGTCCATCCTGGCGTTGGTGGTAATTGTAATTGGCGTAACTTTATGCTGGTTTGGTGGCCTGATGGCTGCGTTGACGGCCTTGGGTAACAAGCGCTGGGTTTGGGGGATTGTAACGATCGTCCTCGGGCCGATTACCGGCATTCCCTATGCATTGCGTTACAAAGAGGCGGAATATGCCCGATCGCTGATGCTGCGGGGTGTATGGGCCTTACTGGTAGGTCTGATTATCGCCGGGGCTATCTTATTCTTTGGCCGTTAAAGGTTAATAGAGCGCTGGTTCTCAGGTGTCCAGCGCTCCTTCCTTCGATCGAATCATCTCTCCACAGACTTTAGGCATTTTTAATCAGGCGATCAGTGCGCAGGCGCTCCCGCTTATCAAAGAGCTGCCTTGAGGCCAGGGCAACGGCGAGAAAAGTGCCGAAACCGGTGCCTGATGCAATCGCAAAAAGAATCAGGATTTGATATTTGACGGCAATTGTAGGGGAGGTGCCTGAGAGAATCTGCCCTGTCATCATTCCCGGCAAAAATACTATCCCAGCGGCAGCCATGGAATTAATTGTCGGCATCAATCCTGCACGCATCGCATCCCGCCGAAACTCCAAGCTGGCTTGTTGCCAGGTATGCCCCAGCATCAAGCGATTCTCAATAATATCCCTGGAGCGGTGCATACTTTCTGTTAGACGGTCCAGGCTTAGGGCAACACCAGTCATTGTATTACCCAGCAACATACCTAAAAGTGGAATGGAATACTGGGGTTGGTACCAGGGAGTAGGGCCAATCAGTACGGCCAAACTTAATATGGTGATACTGAAAGCGGATACCAGCATTGATAAGGTGCCTACGGCAAAGCTCCAGCCACCGAGCAGACGATACTTTTGTCGGGCTGCCACTTGCTGCCCGGCAAATAGCAGCATTGCCAAGGCCAGTAGTCCCACCCAAAGTAGGGTGCCAACTGCAAAAAGGGTTTCCAGTACCAGTCCTACCAGGGTGAGCTGAATAGCCGTGCGTAGAGCGGCAACAATTAACGATCTACTTAGTTGTAGTCGTGCTACATGAGTGCATACAGCTAGAGCCAGTACCAACCCCGCAGCCAAAGACAACTGCCACCAGGATAGGTCGATTACACTCATCGATGGATCTCCTGTTCTTTCAGTTGATTATCAACAATGGCCAGGTGGCGGTGAGCTACCCTTCGAATCTGCTCCTGGCTATGAGCTACCCAAATCGTAGGCAGCTCGTGCTCCTCAATGAGACCTGTCAGCCATTGCTCTACCTCTTGCGCGGATCTGCCGTCTAGGTTGGCCGTAGGCTCATCTAGAAGAAGGGCTTGAGGTTTGTAGGATATTGCGCGAATAAGAGCCAGGCGCTGCTTTTCTCCCGAAGAGAGTCGATTTACTTGCCACTTTACTGCATTTTCAGGAAAGCCGAGAAGTTTAAGTGCATCATTCATAGGGGTTGCGAAGTGATCGCCGACAGTTTCTTCCCACCAGGCAGTCTGTGCAGGAACTAACATCACTTGTTTTCTCCACTGGTGTGCCGGGTAAGAATTTTGAGATCTACCAGCCAGGAATATATCACCTTCGTGAGATTCGAGATCCGCTATGGCTCTAAGCAATCGGCTTTTACCTGAACCAGATGGCCCAGATATGCAGGTAATTAGGCCGGGTTCCAGGGTAAAACTTGCGCCCTGTAAGGTGCCGATAGAAAGATCTTTGATTTTAAGGTCCGGCATGGATAGCCCTATAGATATTGGACACCAATAATTATCTCCGCATTGGTGCTCTGAGTGAAGTATTTATAGCTCTATTGAATGTTTATAATTTCTGCGTGGATAAGAAACCTTCATTTGGTTCTATCGTTTAAAAAATATCAATATAAGAAATTGTATTTCTTGCTTAATAAGGAACCATGTTGAGAAAATTAATTATTTTTCTGATGTTTTCCTATAGAGTTGTGACCAAAATATGATTATTCCTTATAGGTACTACTTTTAGTTGTTCAACATAGCTGAATCGAAAATTTTATGTTCTAAGACTATCCATTATAGACTTTATGAAAATCATATTTATAGTCAGGATAATATAGATTTTTATGTGGTGAGTTGTTTAGCATTAAATTAAGTTTGTGGGTTGTGCGATATAAGTTATAGATTTTGCATTTTTCTTAATGATGTTTCTCGGGCTATACGCGAGCCCTTCTATAAATATATTTAACATGTATATCTGCCTCTGTTATATGCGAATTTATTTAATTAATAAATTTGGTGGTAATGCGGATTGGTGGAAAATTTTTGTTGTTGAATTAAATTAATTGCCATGTTAGAAAGCGTGCGAATTTTATCCTGTTGTATTGTTTTATTGCGGTGAACGTATGTGGATGGATGTAGCAGGCTAAAGGGATAAATTATAAGAATATAGGAAGGGAATAAATGAAATACTCGTCGAAATCGACAGCAGTTATGGGACTGGCACTAGTTGCTGGGCTGTCGTTGCACTCTCCTGCTAGAGGCGAATCTGGAGTCACAGATAAGTTGTCTGGCAGTGAATTGATAGTTGCATCAAAACTAGATGGAGCTAATGCACTGGAGTTTTCTACTGGAATTGGTACTCAAGTAGAAAGTCAGCTGCTAGTAGATGCTATTCGTAAGCAGCTTTATTATAACGAAGCTGATTCAGTAAGTGCTGAGGCAGAGGATCCGCAAGGTGGGGTTTATTCTCGCGATAATGCAGCATTCCGTTATTTAGATTTAATGTATAGCTTGGATGGTAAATCTGAAGAGGTCATTAATAGCTATCTTAGCAGTGTCTCTCCCAAAGAGTTTTCTGATTTATATGGCGATCCTGAGCGTGCACGTATTTCTGTTGCTGAAGCTCTGATTTATGAACAGTTAGAGTTATACCCCACGAATTTAGACCTGCAACAGTCGTTGCTGGATCTTTATTACGATCGAGCGGTCGCAGAAATTGTTCACGCCAATATTGCTCTGGATAAGGCGCTGTCCAGTCGTTTGAATGGAGAGCTGGCTACTATTGAAATTGAGCATGTCGGGAATGCCTTTACCCTGCTCAATAGTGCTTTCGTTGAGTATGTGGCTCTTGTAGAGAATACGCCCACTTATCTGCAGCAATTGACCAGTTCTCGGGGGCAAGTTAGCCCTCGATATTATGATTCGGTAACAAATACCCAAAACGATGTCGCCCCAGCCGGTGTTCTGCCCGGCGAGTACAAAGATATCACCTTGCTGTACCGGTTAATGGGTAATCTCGCGGCTGTAAAAGTACAGCAGGCAGGTTTATTGATAGAGTCAGACCAACTTAACTCTTCCTTGTCTACTCAAATGATCGATGAGATTTTATCTCTGCAGAATACTCTGGTAGCCAAGGAAGCTGAGTTACGCACTCTATTCTCCGACACTGATTTTACTGAAGTCTCTTCGCATTCCGGTTTACCTCAGGCGGTAGAGCAGTGGCATTTTCAACTTGATCAGCTGGAAAATGCTATGTCCTGGCTTACCGGTGATACCAACTTCCTCGGTATGTCGAAGTTAGCTGTGCCACATGGCTTTAGCAGCGATACACATTTTGATTCTTTCAATATATTGAGTCAGTTCCTCGATGGGGAAGACACAGGTTTTATTGTGCAGGCGGACAGTAGTCTTGCTTCTGCCAAGTTGGATTATGATAACTACCTCCATAATACCCAGGCATTAACAGAGGCCTATTCAGGGCGCCACCAACTATTATCTAATCGTATATATAGCCTGTTGGGTGCCACATTTATCGATAACTGCTATGAAAAGAGCTGTGTGTATGTAACTGATGATACCCGGAATAGCAGTGAAGTAGCCTCTTGGTCGCGAAATGTAGCGAATATCCAAGCTTCAATGAAGCTAAGTCTTCAGCGACTAAATAACCGTTTGGAAACAATCCAATCGGAAGTGGAGCGCTTAGCACTGGATGCCGGTGTTGAAGATGGCTTTGAGCAAATAGTTCTGGATTATCGTTCGCAACAGGACTCGCTTGGCCTTCAAATAAGTCGCCTTCGCGAGAGGCAAGATGCGCTCGAATCCCGTACCGTATTGTTTGAATCTTTGTCTACAGCCGCCCAGGATTATATGGATGGTAGCTGGGATGCTGTTAGTGACTTCGCAGATCATGTGAATACGCTTAACAGCACCATTGATGCTTTGGGTGATTTTATTTTGCTAGAGGATGCGAATACTGCCCTGGCAGCTGAGCACCGTGTAAAACTCTACGATAGCAGCGGTAAAATTTTAGAAGCTGGTAGTCGTTATAGATTGGAAAGCCTATGGTTTGAAGTAAATGCCATTGTTCTGGAACTTGCACAAAGTGAGGCGACATTGGTGCAGGAATCCAAGCGTCTACCTATGATTCTGAATCAAGCTAATCGCATGGTTGCAGATATAATCAATGATGCTCCAGAATTAGCTCAGCGCTATTTTGCGGACCTGATTCATTCACGTCGAGTCCCAAAAGAGGTCTTGAAAGCGGCCAACGATTTCGATCAAGCACAAAAATGGCTTCTTTATACTGCTGAGGCCCTTGAGTACAAATGGCAAAGACCATTTGTTATTCGCAATTTAGATATTAGTAAAGAGTCTGTATTCCATCTGCGTAATGCTGAGGATATGTGGGATCTTTACGGTATCATGATGGATTTTGATTGGCCTGGTACAGCCGCTTTGGACCAATTAACTGATACCTTTTCGATAAAAGAAGAGGTATTTGGTTACATCGATAATGTTAATGGTATTGCGCAAACCTACCTGCACCCAGATCCAAATCAACAAAGTGGTCCCCGCTTAAGTGCCCGGGAGGCTTTCCAAGAGCAGCTGAAATTACTGGCGCGCACTTTCGGGTCAGACACCTGGGTAACAATCGAGTTCAGCACAGTGAAAGAACCGGTTGGTAGTAACTTCTTTACTGGTCCGATGTTCCTTGAGGAGGGTGGATCGAGCTGTTTACTTGTTGGTGGGTCCTATATGGATAAGATTGAAACAATAGGCCTCAATATCCCCACCCTGTATAGCATCAGTGGTGAATCACAAACGCCTGCATACCTCACTTATGGCGGTGCCAGTGTTGTGCGGGACCGGTTCCCTGGTTATGAAATAACCAGGGATGACGGCGCTGCTGGTGTTGAGGGAGAGTTCAATACTTACAGTGCATTATTCTGGGATACTGCAGGGCTTTCCCAGCTGGCCGCTGTTAACAATAGCTATCGTGTATCTATGAGTGCAGCTTTGGATGTATTTGGATCTGGAGCAGGCTCTATCAATACAGTTACGGATTTATTCAAAGAGCGCAGTGTTGCGGCAACAGGCTGGCGTTTATCCTTCTTATTAGAAGATATTTACGGTCCACTGGTAGATGTTGAAGCAATCAAGGATATCGAGCTGATTTTTGCGCATCGTCTCAGGTCTCGCAATTACTCTACCTGTACGACCCCTCTGTAAAAGTCCTATTTCTTTGAGGGTACGTAAATATGAAAGGGGGATTGCGCAATTGCCGCAATCCCTTTTTTTAATTTAGTTCCCAATTTTAATTGTTTGAGTTTTTTGTGTAGGGGCGGCCAGCAATGAAGCAGTTTAAGTATAAAGAAATTCCTTTAGGTTCAACTCTACATCTTACAAAATATTTAAGAATTATTCGTAATAGTAGGAGTTGGAATTGGGGTTATTACGCTTGTATAGATCATAAAGTGATTTCCCCAATATATGATAAGTGGCTTTGCTTTCCTCAGGGCCGATATAACCCGGATTATCCAAAGCTAATTGAAGTCGGCTTGTATTCAGATGAGCTTATAGATGCAAAGTATCGTATTGGATGCTCATTTGATGGTGAGGTAGCACAATTGGCTTATACATTGGCTGAAGATTTACTTTCTAAAATTGAATCTTACTCAGATTTTAAAAAAATAGTAAATGATAGAGATGAAGATATCTTTTTTAGAAGTATTGATACACAGATTTTTTTGAGGAGTTTCCTGATGCATGTAGAAAATGGAATGCCTATGGATGGAGCCTTGGCTGAGTCAGAAAAATATTTTGGCAAAGAGGTTATGAAAAGAGATTTCTTCAAGACATATTTTGAACAGAATGTAAATGATTATTAAAGGTAATAGCTAATATAAATTGAGACACTTAAGCTGTTGGGTCAACTAATTCTTACTGTAATCAAGTGGTTTACAGCAGGGCTTCGCTGGAAGTAATCCGTTATTTAAAGCTTCTTCTTGAGTAAATCATCGTGGTTCTGTTTTATCGTCTGATGTTAATGTTCTGCAAAATGGTCCCTGGCGATAAAGATACCCGTTGGGCTGCATGGCAGCCTTTGGCTCTATATGATGCTCTCTAACTGGCTCATATGGGCCAAACACAGGCGACAAATTTCGAATCGAGCCAATGATATAGCCCTTTACCGTCAGCTCCCTTTGAACCTCCCGCCTCAGTCCGCCATAATCCGCCCCTTCCGAACAAAATAACGAGTGCTGTATGACCGACACCTCTGTTTATGAGGCCACAGAGCGCCTGCCGTTAAAGGAGTACACCGAAAAGGCGTACCTGGATTACTCCATGTATGTGATCCTGGACCGCGCCCTGCCGAATATCGGTGACGGCCTTAAGCCTGTACAGCGGCGTATCGTGTACGCCATGAGTGAGCTGGGCCTGAAGAATACTGCCAAGTATAAGAAGTCCGCGCGCACCGTTGGTGATGTGATCGGTAAGTACCACCCCCACGGCGATAGCGCAGTGTACGAGGCGATGGTACTGATGGCGCAGCCGTTTAGTTATCGCTACCCCCTGATTGATGGCCAGGGCAACTGGGGCTCGCCGGATGATCCCAAGTCCTTTGCCGCGATGCGTTACACCGAGTCGCGCATGGGGAAATATTCGGAAGTGCTGCTGTCGGAGCTGGGTCAGGGCACTGTGGACTGGCAGCCCAACTTTGACGGCACCATGGATGAGCCCTGCGTTCTGCCTGCGCGGGTGCCCAATATTCTATTGAACGGTACCACCGGTATTGCCGTGGGTATGGCTACGGATATTCCCCCGCATAACTTGCGCGAAGTGGTCAACGCGACTGTAGAGCTGCTGGAAAATCCCAAGGCCACAGTGGAAGAGCTGTGTGAGCATATTCTCGGCCCGGATATGCCCACTGAGGCAGAGATTATTACGCCGCGGGATGATATCCGTAAGATTTACACCTCCGGTCGCGGTTCTATCAAGATGCGCGCCCTGTGGAGCAAGGAAGACGGTGATATTGTCATTACCGCGCTGCCCCATCAGGTGAGCGGTGCCAAGGTGTTGGAACAGATTGCCCAGCAGATGCAGGCGAAGAAGCTGCCCATGGTGAGCGACCTGCGCGATGAGTCGGATCACGAAAACCCGACGCGCTTGGTAATTGTGCCGAAATCCAATCGGGTGGATATGGAATCGGTGATGAATCACCTGTTTGCCACTACCGATCTTGAGCGCAACTACCGCGTCAATATGAATATGATCGGTATCGACGGGCGCCCGCAGGTGAAGTCCCTCGATAAAATCCTGCGGGAGTGGCTGACTTTCCGCGCCACTACCACCCGCCGTCGTCTCCAGTTCCGTCTGGATAAAGTTGAGAAGCGCCTGCACCTGTTGGCAGGTTTACTGGTTGCCTTCCTCAATATTGATGAAGTGATCGAAATTATCCGTACCTGTGACGAGCCCAAGCAGGAGCTGATGGATCGCTTTGAGCTCACGGATATCCAAGCGGACTACATTCTCGATACCAAGCTGCGCCAGTTGGCACGCCTCGAAGAGATGAAGATTCGCGGCGAGCAGGCGGAGCTGGAAAAAGAGCGAGATACCCTCACCAAGACTCTGAATAGCGAGCGTCGCCTTAAGACCCTGATCAAGAAAGAGCTTCTGGCCGCAGCCAAAGAGTTTGGCGACGATCGCCGTTCCCCGATTGTGGCTCGTGAAGAGGCCAAGGCGTTTAGTGAATCCGAGCTGCTGTCTTCAGATCCCATCACCGTTATCGTTTCTGAAAAAGGCTGGATTCGCGCGGCCAAAGGCCATGAAATTGATGCGGCAGCGCTCAGTTATAAGGCGGGGGACAGTCTCGGTTTTGCCGCGCGTGGCAAGAGTAACCAGCCCGCGCTACTACTCGATAGTACCGGTCGCAGTTACTCCATTGCCTCCCACACTTTGCCTTCGGCACGAGGGCAGGGCGAACCCCTTAGTGGGCGTATCAATCCCCCCTCCGGTGCAACCTTTGAGGGCTTGTTGATGGGCCCTGATGAGCAGCGAGTGTTACTGGCTTCCGATGCGGGCTATGGCTTTATCGCCAAGCTCTCTGATTTGCAGTCGCGCAATAAGGCGGGTAAAGCCATGCTGACCCTGCCCAAGGGGGCTCAGGTACTTGCACCTCAATTGCTGGAGAGTCTCGATGACGTTCTGCTGGCAGCGGTGACCACTGAAGGGCGCATGTTGGTATTCCCGGTGACTGAGTTGCCGGAATTGTCCAAAGGCAAGGGCAATAAGATTATCAATATCACTTCGGCCCGAGCTGCGGCCCGCGAAGAGGTGGTCATTGGTGTTGCTGTATTGAAGGGCAGGGACCAGCTGGTCGTTCACGCCGGTAAGCGCCATACCAAGATCAAGATCTCGGAGATGGATCACTATCGCGGTGAGCGTGGCCGGCGTGGCAATAAGCTGCCCCGGGGCTTCCAGAAGGTCGATAAGATCGAGGTTCTGGAGAAATAGGCCCATCCCGGACGCAGGTCGAAAGGGCGGTCCTAGTGACCGCCTTTTTTAATGGGGTTTTGGGATATTGATAACTCGCACATTGATGAAATAATAAGCAGGCTTATAATGAGCGGCCTTAGATAGGGAGAGCAGATATGTCCAGGGAAGATGCCGTTACTGAAATGAGTTTTGAACTACACAGTGCAGCACGGCTGCTGCGGCGAAACTTCGACCGCAGAGCCAAGAACCACGGGCTGAGTGGATCCCGCTGGCAGGTGCTTTGGCATCTATTGCGTGAGGAGGGCCTCAAGCAGGCAGAGTTGGCCGAGCGCCTGGACCTAGCGCCGATCAGTCTGGCGCGCCAGCTGGATAACCTCCAGCAGGAGGGGCTGGTGGAGCGGAAGCCCGATCCCGAGGACCGGCGCTGTTTCCGTATTTATCTGACGGGGCAGGCAATGCCGGCCCTTGAGTTACTGGGCGGTGTAGCCCAGCAGACCCGCAGTGAGGCACTTGCGGGCTTTTCCGCCGCAGAGGTGGATCAATTGCAGTCGCTGCTATTGCGGTTGCGCAAGAATTTGACACGTGAAGAGATTGAATGTGACTGAAAAGCTGTCCATTAAGCTAGACCGCGCCGGACAACGAGAGTTCGCACTCTCCTTTTTCCTGGTATTGGCCGTCCTGATAGGGGGATGGAACCTGTTGCGCGGCAGCGATATTGTCGAGACAGAGAACGCTTACGTGAAAGCGGACAAGATTTCCCTGGCGCCTGAGGTTAGTGGTGTTGTCACCCAGGTACTGGTGAGTGCCAACCAGGTCGTGGAGAAGGGGCAATTATTGATTCAGATCGACCGCACGGCCTTCGAACTGGCGGTGACTGAGGCGGAGGCGCGCCTGGCCCAGGTGCGCAACGAATTGCTCGCTCGCCGTTCAGAATATGCTGAAGCAGACGCAGCGTTGCAGCAGGCACGCAAAGATGCGGACTTTTACCGCCGCCAATTGGAGCGCAATGAAAAACTGAGCAAGGTGGCGTTTTCCGAGGCGGAGCTGGACAGCGCCCGCCAGCAGCTGGAGCGCGCTCGTGCCCAGATCACCATTAATGCTGAGAAGCTCTCCAGCTTGCGCGCTGAATTGGGGGGCGACCCGAGCATTGCCCTGGAAGAGCAAGCAGATTTAAAAGTGGCTCAAGCGCAACTGGATACGGCCCGCTACCAGTTATCGCGCACACGTATTATTGCTCCCGTGGATGGCACTATCGCCAATACCGTACCCAAGGTGGGGGAGATGGCCACCCTGGGCATTAACCTGCTGCAAATGATTGGCTCCACTGGCCTTTGGGTGGAGGCCAACCTGAAAGAGACCGAGCTGGGTCGCGTGCGCACGGGCCAACAGGCGGAAGTGACCCTGGATGCCTACCCAGATTTTGAGTGGCAAGCCCAGGTGGACAGTATGAGCCCCGCTAGTGGCAGTGAGTTTGCTTCTACACCGCCGCAGAATGCCAGTGGCAAGTGGGAGAAAGTAGTGCAACGGGTGCCAGTGCGCCTGCGTCTATACCCTCTCAAGGATTCTCCGCCTCTGCGCGCAGGTATGAGCGCCAAGGTACGAATTGATACCAGTGAAGATGATAAAGTGGTGTCGGCCCGTGCAACGAGCGGTGAAAGCGGCAGGGTGGTGCTTTAACTGGGTTTGAGAGAGAGGGTTCTGGGCCCGATAGGACTCGGGCCCGAGCTGCACCTAGTTGCTTATTGAACTCGGTGCCAAGTTTGGGTGCGGTAGAGGAAGCCCAGGTAGCCGCGCAGCTTAAGGGTGTTGTCATCCTCCAGCCAGACTTTCAGGTCGTAAACCTTGCCTTTTACCGGGTCGAGAATTTCCCCGTCCTCGTATTTTTTCCCTTTCTTTTCCAGCCCGCTGATGACATCCATGCCGACAATGGGCTTACCTTTCAGGTCGCCTGGGCACTTGTCGCAAACGGTGTCGTTAGGCTTCATCAGAAGATCCACTACCTTGCCGTAATACTTCCCATCCTTTTCATAGATGTTGACGATGGACTTTGTCTCTCCGGTCTCGTCATCGATAGTGCGCCAGTTGCCCAGGATATCTGCAGCACTGGCCTGCAGGGCGAACAGCAGGCCAAAGGTGGCCAGAAGCAGGTTTCTAATCATCACTTATTTTCCTATGTAAAGTAGGGTGACCCGGATATTACATCAAGTCACCTGCGAGGGCAGTGGGCTAGTCGTCATCAGGTAAAATCTAACAGTCAAAAAGTAGCATTTGGCCACATATCCCTGCCTTTTCTCTCTATTTGTCCCAATTTCGGGACCTTTGTGTGTTACCCAAAGGCACCTTTAAGAGGAACAGCTCAAGGGGATACGCTTGCCGGATTCTGGCGGTGCACTGGCCCAGACTTCTCGCTCCGGGTGCTCGGCGAAAGGGGATTGCAGTAACTGGCGCAGAGTCCGCAAAGGATGATAGTCGCCATCTTCAGCAGCCTCGATGACCTTCTGTGCCAAATAGTTGCGCAGAATGTATTTCGGGTTGACTGACAGCATGGCTAGATTGCGCTCCCGGGAGTTATTTGCCTCCCGGGTGAGGCGGCGATCGTAGTGCTCCAGCCATTGATCCAGGGCGCTGTGGTGAGTGGGTTTGAGTAACTCGTGCAAAGCGCTGGCCGGACGCTCCCCCCGGTAGTGGGCCAGGGCTCGGAAAAACAGGCTGTAGTCGGCTTGGCCGTGTTGAAGCAACTTCAGCAGTTCCGAGCAGAGGGCCTGGTCGCCATCTTCTTCTTTTTCCAGCCCCAGTTTGGCTCGCATACGTTGCGCATAGGCTTCGCTTACCACCGGCTGGAATTGCTCCAGGCATTCGCGCAGAGCGTCTACACCGACAAAGGCCGACAGTGCATGGGCGAGAGCATTCAGGTTCCACAGCACGACACCGGGCTGTTGCTCAAAGGCGTAGCGGCCGGTGTGGTCGGAGTGATTGCAGATAAAAGTGGGGTCGTAGTCGTCCAGGAAGGCGTAGGGTCCGTAGTCAAAGGTGTCGCCAATAATCGACATGTTGTCGGTGTTGAGCACGCCGTGGGCAAAGCCTACGGACTGCCAGGCTGCAACTAGCTCTGCACTGCGGCGGGTGG
This sequence comes from Microbulbifer maximicatervae (SeqCode), assembly GCF_052467615.1. Classification (NCBI taxonomy): domain Bacteria; kingdom Pseudomonadati; phylum Pseudomonadota; class Gammaproteobacteria; order Cellvibrionales; family Microbulbiferaceae; genus Microbulbifer; species Microbulbifer maximicatervae (SeqCode). Next base: position 3,977,299 of record NZ_CP174319.1, on the reverse strand, counting down.
TAAAGCGCAGCAATGCTTCAGCTTGGTCGCCCACTGCCATACCCTCTGTACCCGGTATAAAGCGTCGGCAAATAACCCCGATCAACTCCTGCAGGGCCTCCAGTTGTTTGGTGTAAAACAGGTATTCAAAGTGACCGAAACGCACGTGGCTCTCTGCCACTCGGATCAGCATGGCCCCGGTTTCGATTTTCTCACGGGTGACAGGTTCGTCGCTTCCGACAATGCACAGTGCCCGGGTGCTGGGAATACCGAGGCCGTAGAGTGCCTCACTGGCGAGGTACTCCCGTATGGTGGAGCGCAATACTGCGCGGCCATCACCAAAGCGGGAGTAGGGCGTTTGTCCTGCACCCTTTAAATGCAGTTCCCAGCGCCGGCCTTCACTCTCGATTTCACCCAACAGCAGTGCTCGCCCATCCCCCAGGTCAGGGTTGTAGACCCCGAACTGGTGACCGGTGTATTTCATCGCAAATGGGCGGCTTCCCTTAAACAGGCGGGCGCCGCAGCCCAGCTCGGCCCAGGCGGGGTCAGATTTCTCATTGGGATCTATTCCCAATAGTTGCAGCACTGAAGGGTTGGTATCGATTACCTTGGGGTGGCGAAAAGGAGTGGGTGCTATGGGGGTGCCAAAGGCTTCCCCCATATCCGCATAGTGGTGTTTGAGAGTGACTTCGCTCAGTTTCATAGCTTTTGATTGTAGGGTGAATATTCGAGTAAAACGCCAGTGTTCAGAGTGGCTCACAAGGGCCCCTGGCTCTTATACCGCCGTTATCTGTAGGGGCCGATTCTGTGAGCGCCAGTGTTGCTCTTCCTGCTCCAACAATTCTGCAATTGCCGGGCTATCCTCCAGCCACTGTTGATCGGCTTCCAGGTGATAGGCGTCTCCCTGGTCATATAGCTTTAAGCCGTCCAGGCTGCGTTCGGTGCGGTCCCGGTGAATAATACATCCGAGGCGCAGGCATAACAGAAGGTCTGGGCTGGGGTGGAAGCCATAGTGCTCCCGTGGCGGTTTGATTCTTCCCCGTTGGTTGTGCACCAGATAGGCCAGGTGCTCCTGTTCACTTTTGGCAAATCCGGCCATATCGGCGTGTTTAACCATATAGGCCCCCAGCTTGCGGAAGCTACTGTGGGTTAGGGCCAGGCCGGTTTCGTGCAACTGGATAGCCCAGTGCAGTCGCACCTTGCCTTCTGGTGGGTACTGGGGGCGCAACTGCTGCAGGAGCTTGAGTGAGGTGGAACTGACACGTTTAGCCTGGTTGGTATCTACCTGCCAGCGCTCTACCATGGCGGCAATCGTATCTGCACGTCGATCCCCGCCGTGCAAGCGCCCGGCCAAGTCGTGCACTATGCCCTCGCGGATTGCATAGGGGGAGACTTCCATACGCATAATGTCGAGTTCGCAGAATATTGCATGCAGTATCGCTAAGCCGGCAGCGAATACCGGGCGACGCTCTTCATCCAGGTAGGGCAAATCCAGGTCCGCGATATGTTTGGCGGAGGAAACCCGGTGCGCAAGCTGATCGATATCCCCGCGCTTGATCGCCTTTACTTCACCATCATTGCAAATCCTGGCAACCGCTTTGATAGTCCCGGAGCAACCGGTAACTTCCGCGCCTTCGGCAATATGCTGTAGCTCCTGCAATTCGGCCCGCGCCGCTCGCCGCGCGCGCTGGAAGTGGTTTACGGTATTGCGGCTGATCAGGCCATCAGCAAAGAAACGTTTACTGTAGGAAACACAACCTATATCCAGGCTTTCCAGTTGCTGTGGAGTATCACCACCGCGAACCAGCTCCGTGGAGCCACCGCCAATATCAATAATGCAGCGCAAGCGAGGGGGGCCATTGGCGGCGGCGAGAACCCCGGTGAAGATCAGGCGGGCCTCCTCGATACCGCTGATAATTTCCACCGGCACTCCGAGTATTGATTCCACTTCTTCCAAAAAACCATCGGCATTGGCCGCAGCCATGCGAAGTGTATTTGTACCCACAACACGCACATGGTCGAGGGGCAGTTTATCCATCACAGGTTGAAAGCGCTGCAGAGCGGCCAGGGCCCGTTCGGTTACTGTCGGGTTCAAGTGGTGGTTAATATCCAGCCCCTCGGCCAGGCGCACCATGGCTCTGTCTGTGTGCAGGCGTACCATGCGCTGATCGCGAAATTCTGCCAGGAGCAGATGAAAACTGTTTGAGCCCAAATCTAGGGCGGCATAGCGTTCGTTTGGAGCTTGCATCAATATCCCGTTGAAAGCGCTAATGTATGGAGTCGGACGCTCTATTATTCATTTTGCCACTTTTCAGTCCAATAGTGGGTGCAGTCAATTTACAGCGCACCAAAAAGGCGCCACCTATAAAAGTGTTACAAAATTATTAAATATCTTTTATAAATAAAAGATATTTTTTATTTATTTGTGCCAATTTATGGACTGAAACAGTGTGGCAGAAAACTGTGAAGCCATACTAGATCGTTATATTGCTATAGGCGCTTGCTCACAGCCACATTTCAGTGGCATATTTCTTTACTTAATCTTGACCCTCAGCCCCGTGTTAAGGCTGCTTCCAGAATAATCTGGATTTTTAAACTGCCGTCAGATACTGGGTGCGTTTTATGGTTTTGCAATGTCTAACGATGTGCCTCTATTTCCCAAAGAGTTGAGCTGGCTTTCATTTAACGAGCGTGTTTTACAGGAGGTGGAAGATGAAAGTGTGCCTGTTATTGAGCGCGTACATTTTTTGGGAATCTTCTCTAATAACCTGGATGAGTTTTTCCGTGTGCATGTTGCAGCGGTACGTCGTTTAGCAGCATTTTCCGTTGGCGGAGAAAAGAAGGAATACTACAGTAATCTATTGCAATCGATTAACAATCGAGTGTTGAGGTTACAGTTGCGCTATGCGAAGGCCTATAACAAAGCTTTAAAGGATCTGGCAAAGCATGATATCCATGTGGTTAGGGAGACTTCGCTTAGCGATAACCAGCGCCAGTTTGTAGAAAGTTACTTTCACCGGGAAGTGCTGCCAGAGTTGGAGCCATTCTTTATCGATGGGCGCAAGCCCATGCCTTTGATTAATGAAACCAGTATCTATTTTGCGATAGCACTTGAGTTGGATGATGGTACCGAGCGCTATGTGGCAATGGAGATTCCTACGGATACACTTCCCCGCTTTGTGGAGATTCCTCCACGGGAGGGGAAGCGGGAGAAAGTCTACATCGTTCTCGATAATATTATCCGGGGATGCCTTAAAGAAATATTTCGCCATGTGGTGCCTATCGCTAAAGCCAGCGCCTATACCTTTAAGATCAGTCGCGATGCTGAGTTGGAGTTAAGTGAAGAGGTAACCCAGAATATTCTCGACCGAATGGAGCGCTCACTAAAAAAGAGAAAGCGCGCAGATCCGGTGCGTATGGCATACGATGGTGATATGCCTGAGGCTCTACTGGAGTTGGTGAAGAAGAAACTGAAAATGGGTCGTTATGATACCTATACCCCCGGTGGGCGTTATCACAACTCCAAAGATCTGATGAAATTCCCGGGAGAATCCGCCCGACTTCGCTATAAGCGCCTCACACCACTGCCAGCCTTACCGAAAAATGAAAGTGTATTTTCACAGCTATGCGCAGGGGATCGGCTTTATTATTATCCCTATTATGATTTCCATGCGATTGTCAATTTCCTGGCCTCTGCCGCACTAGACCCTCAAGTTAAAGAAATTCGGATTAATCTCTACCGGGTAGCAAAGAACTCCCGTGTAGTTGCGGCTCTGGTTAATGCGGTTCGCAATAACAAAAAAGTGACTGCGGTGGTGGAGTTGCGGGCGCGCTTTGATGAAAAGGCCAATATCCATTGGTCCCATGAGTTGAGCGATGCCGGGGTGAATGTAGTGTATGGCATGCCCAACCTCAAAGTACATTGCAAGTTAATTTCTGTGCTTCGCCGCGAGGATGGCAAAGACCGTTTCTACAGCCATCTAGGCACCGGTAACTTTAATGAGAATACAGCGAAGGTCTATTGTGATTTTAGCTTATTGACCAATAACCAGGAGCTGGGTCGGGACGTTTACAATGTATTTGAGTTTATGCAGGCACCGCGTAAGCGTCCTTCTTTTAAACGTATTATCACTTCACCATTTTTCTATCGGGATGCGATTACTGCGGCGATAGATCGTGAAATTGATGCCGCCCAGGCAGGGAAGGAAGCGGCGCTATTTTTCAAGTGTAATAACCTTGTGGATAGTCAGATTATTGAGCAACTGTATCGTGCCAGTGCCGCAGGTGTAAAAATTCGTATTATCGTTCGTGGGATGTGTGCATTGGTTTGTGAGACTCCGGGCGTATCAGACAATATTCGTATTATCAGTTTGGTAGATAAGTACCTGGAGCATGCCAGAGTCTATATTTTTCACAATGGTGGTGATGAGCTGATGTGGTTGTCTTCGGCGGACCTGATGAAACGAAACCTGGATCAGCGAGTTGAAGTCACTTTCCCGCTTATGAATCCGGAGCACCAGGCTACAGTTCGCAAAATTATGGAATTGCAGTGGAGTGATAATCAGAAAGCACGGCTGATTGATGCCAAGCAAACAAATTCCAAGTTGGCTAATGAGGGACGAAAAGGTTGTCGATCCCAGGATGCCATCTATCGCTTTTTAAAGCAGCGTGAGGCGGAGTAGTATAGATCGCCAATAATGGGCTGCAGACCTTCCCTAGATTAAAAGGTGACCCTTCAGTTTGTCTGTGGGGTCACAAATACCATTTGCACAGCTAACATCACTATTCTACCCAGTGTAGGCTTCACTCTTGACAGAGTGCATCTTTCCTTTATTTATTGACCCCGCTGCCAGGATAGAAACTCTACTGTAGGTTTTAGAGCCGATATCACAAGGAGTGAATCCAAAAATACGCTGTCACCTTGTTCTATTATTTTATAGTTAGCCAGATTTTAAGCTCTGTACCAGTAGGGCGGATTTGGGGAGGCTGGTATCTAGATTTTGGTGATCAATAGTAGAAGCGTTGGTGAAGTGCTCTAACTATGCTGAATGATATACCTCTATTTCCCAGCGAATTAAGCTGGCTATCTTTTAATGAGCGAGTACTACAGGAAGCGGAGGATGAAACAGTCCCGGCTATCGAACGGGTACACTTTCTCGGAATTTTCTCCCAGAATATGGATGAGTTTTTCCGCATTAAGGTGGCTGGTGTGCGGAGGTTGGCGAGTATTGATTCTGGTGTGGGGCAGAGGGAGCACTTTTCCCAGCTATTGAAAACTATTAATGATCGTATTTTGATACTTGAAAAGCGCTATGCCGAAGCTTATGTCAAAGTGTTATCGGGATTAAAAAAACATAGTATTTATCTTGTTCGTGAGGATAGCTTAAATAGCCATCAGTTGGGATTTGTAAAAAATTATTTCCATAGCCTGGTTTTACCGGAGTTAGAGCCTTTTTTTATCGATGGCAGATCAGCAATGCCACTGCTGAGTGACAACAATATCTATTTCGCTATTACTTTGAATTTAAAAGGGGAGCCAAGCAGATATGCAGTTATGGAGATTCCCACTGCTATTCTTCCCCGGTTCCTGGAAATCCCATCGCGCCAAGGCAGGAAAGAGAAAGTTTACATCGTTCTGGATAATATTATTCGAGTGTGCCTGGAAGAAGTCTTCCGCAATGTTCTGCCTATTCTTTCTGCCAAGGCATATATGTTCAAGATAAGTCGGGATGCAGATATTGAGCTGGGGGAGTATGTCAACCGGGATATTCTTGAACGTGTTGAACGGTCGCTCAAACAGCGTAAGCGTGCAGAGCCGGTACGTCTTGCTTACGACATGGAAATGCCTAATACACTGTTGGAGCTGATTAAGAAAAAGCTGAAGATGGGGTCCAGGGATAGTTATACCCCAGGTGGGCGTTATCACAACTCCAAAGATCTTATGGGCTTTGCCCCGGACTCCAAAAGTTGTCGGTATAGGAGGCCGGCACCGCTCTTGGCTTTATCCACCAGTGAAAATATTTTTGACCAATTGCAAGACGATGATGGATTGTTCTGTTATCCGTATCATGATTTTTGGGCAATAACAAATTTCCTTGCTTCGGCCTCTATTGACCCGCAGGTAAAAGAGATACGTATTACCTTGTATCGAATGGCGAAAAACTCAAGAGTGATCGCGGCGTTAATTAATGCGGCTAGAAATAATAAAAAAGTAATTGCGGTTGTTGAATTGCGGGCGAGTTTTGATGAAAAAGCCAATATTTATTGGTCCCGTAAATTAATAGAAGCAGGAGTGTTAGTTGTTTACGGTGTTCCTGAAATGGAGGTTCATGCGAAGTTAATTTCTGTAGTTCGCCGTGAGCAGGGAAAGAATCGCTTTTATACCCAATTGGGAACAGGGAATTTTAATGAGAGTACTGCCCGTGTCTACTGTGATTTCAGTGTATTGACTAATGATCAGGGAGTGGGTCGCGACATCTATAACTTGTTTGAATTTATGCGATTCCCCAATACAAAACAGGTTTTCAAGCATATTATTGTCTCTCCTTTCTCATTGAGAAGTTCCTTTGAGCAGGCCATAAATCGGGAGATAGAGGCTGCCCTCGCTGGGCGTAAAGCTGGCATATTCTTTAAGTGCAACAGCCTGATAGACAGCAAACTGATTGCCCACCTTTATCGGGCGAGCGCTGCGGGAGTAGAGATTCGATTACTCGTTCGCGGTGAGTGCTCTTTGGTATGCGACACCCCTGGATTATCCGACAATATTAAGGTGATCAGTTTGGTGGATAAGTTTCTGGAGCACGCAAGGATTTATGTGTTTCATAATGGTGGCGATGAACTGATGTGGATGTCCTCTGCAAACCTGAAAAACCGCTGTCTGGATCAACGGATCGAAGTTACTTATCCGGTAACCAATTCTCGACACCTCCGAACCATTAAGAAGATCATGGAATTACAGTGGCATGATAATCAGAAAGCCCGCTTAATTGATGCCGGTCAAACCAATACTAGATTGGCTAATGAAGGGAGTAGGGGCTGTCGGGCCCAGGACGCTATTTACCGCTATTTAAAGAAGCATTCTCAGAGGTACTAAAAAAGGCAGAAGGGAAATTGTACGGTGCCCAAGAGGCCTAACTGGGTGTCTCAACTAAGGTCTATTTACGCTAGAGGCAACTCTTTTCTTTAGTTGGGGCTAAATCCCACCAGTTGTCCATCACTAAATGAAAAACGATAGCCCTGGCCCACCTTCAGCCGCTGGCCGCAGGGGGATTGAATCGTAATACGGGGATATTGTGGTGTTGAGATCCAGGTCGCAAAGTCGCCTCTGGGTCCTCGTCCCAGCAGCTGGTAATAATCTCCGTAGTTACAGAAGGCTGCTGGCGTACACCTTTCCGCGCCCCAGACATAGGCAATCACGTCGAACTGTTGGGGGAGGCCGTATGACTCTACGAATGGTTGTCGCGGATTTTCGGTAAAAGTAAACACTTCATCAAAGGACAGGGTTGGAAACCCCCGAGCGGGGGTTGCGCAGCTAACCACATGGGGTTTTCCTGTGATTCGTGCGTAAGGTGGTGGGCGCTTTGCCGGCGGAAGCTTACCGGGGATGGACATCTCGCTGGGGAAATAGCCGCAACCGCTGGTCGTCAGCAGGGAAACAGTTGCGGCAACTAGAGCCCAGCGAAAAATATGCACGGATTATCCGCTCCCTTGGAAAAGTCCTCCTACCAATATAGTCATAGATTGGTCGTCTACTTTTGTTGTGCACGGTTATGGGAACGGCGCGGGAAACGCCACTTGCGTCGATAGGGGAAAGCACTCTCCACATGTCCGGCGCGAATACGATCTTGTAAGAGTTTCCAGAAGCGATAGTTGTATAAATCGCCGTGCTGCTTTTCGAATGCAGCGCGCGCGGTGGGATTGCCAGAGAAGAACAGGCGGAATTCTTCCGGGAAGACGTCGGCTTCTGCGACGGTATACCAGGGCTTGTCGGCCAGCTCCTGCTCAGAGGTATGAGCTTCGGGAATCTTGCGGAAGTTACATTCCGTCAATGGGCAGAGTTCATCGTAATCGTAGAAGACTACCCGCCCGTGACGGGTAACCCCAAAGTTTTTCAGCAACATGTCGCCTGGGAAGATATTTGCGGCTGCCAGCTGTTTGATGGCATTGCCATATTCTTCCATGGCTTCTCTAGTTTGCTCTTCATTGGCGTGTTGCAGGTAGAGGTTAAGCGGTTCCATACGCCGCTCTACATATAGATGTTTGATGATGACCCGCTTCTCATCAATGATCAGTTTTGATGGTGCCACTTCCTGCAGTTCTTTGATCAGCTCTTCACTGAAGCGATTGCGGTAGAAAATAAAGTAAGAGTACTCCTGGGTGTCAGCCATACGGCCGACCCGGTCAGAGCGGGATACGAACTTGTACTTTTCTTTTACGATCTTCTCGGTGACAGTTTTCGGCTGGTCGAACTCATCTTTAATGACTTTAAATACCACCGGGTAGGAGGGCAATGTGAATACACTCATCACCATCCCTTTAATGCCTGGTGCAATAACAAACTTGTCGTTACTGACCTTCATATGGGCGAGGATATGGCGGTAGAACTCGGTCTTACCGTGTTTGTGGAAGCCGATAGAGTTGTAAAGCTCAGACTTCTCCTTGAGCGGGATAATGGTGGACAGGAAGCGCACAAAGCGGGAGGGGATTGGCGCATCCACCATAAAGTAGGAACGGGTAAAGCTGAAAATGATACTGGCGGAGTCGTTATTGTAGATAAGGGTGTCCACAAAAATACCGCCGCGCCCGTTGTTTAGGCAGGGCAGGATCATGGGGATAACTTCGCCGTTCAGGATTATGCGCCCCACCAGATAGGCCGCTTTGTTACGGTAGAAAACCGACTCCAGCATGTCCACTCGCAAGTGTTTCTCGTTGTCCACATTGGCCAGAGGTGCACTGCGCAGGGATTCGCAGATATGGGCAATGTCGCGCTCCATATTCTCCCAGGGCGTGGAGAAGCTGAAATCCTTGAGAATATCTTCGATCATACACTCGAGGCCGTGGCGGCCGCTGTAACTGATATAGATGCTGTAATCCCGTAGCGGCTTGTCTTCCGGTGCTCGGGACGGCTTGACGAAGATATTGCTGTCGTGAATGTTGGTGTGGTGAAACTGGCTGCAAAACACCGAGTTAAAAAAGGTCTCGGCGATCTCATAATTGCTGTGATTGGCAATCAGCTGTGCATAAGTGGCGCGGGCATCACGCCACAGCTCCAGCTGGCTGGTGTCCTTGCTGGTTACCGAATGGACCAGATCCACCACTTGGGTGACCTTGGTTTTGTACAGATCGATCCGGGCTTTATTGGCCTCGTGTGCCGCTTGCCAGGAGGCGGTTTCAAAACGGGCCTTGGCGCCCAAAGTGATGTTCTGATAGTCTGCGAAATAGGCGTCAAAACCATTGAGGATGGTTTTAGCGATGCGTCGGGCGGTCGGTGAGTGATTCGTCATGCACTAGACTTTTTTTCTAAGTTACAAGTTACGCTTGCGCCAGCAGTTACCGTAGATAACGGCGTTGGACCCCCTAAGCACACCTCGCTCCGGTCCTGCCCATACTGCCTGGGGCTCTAATTAAGCGGATAGTAGCACGGCACGTCGGAGTCCCAATTGAACGATTGGATCAGTAGCTTTGTCTTTTTCTTTGCTGTGATTGACCCGGTGGGTACTCTGCCAGTGTTTATCGCAGTCACTTCACGACATGCAGAGTGGCAAAAGCGCAGGATAGCCTGGCTGGCAGTACTCGTCGCAACCGGGATCTTGTTGTTCTTTTTGGTCGCAGGGCAATTCTTCCTCGAGGCGATTGGCGTGCCCCTTTCTGCATTTCAGGTAGCCGGAGGCGTCGTCCTGTTCCTGTTTGCCTTAACCATGATATTTGGTGAGAGCAAGCCAGAGCAGGAGATAGAAATCATCCGTGAGGGGCATGAGACAGCGATTTTCCCTCTTGCGGTGCCCTCCATTGCCTCACCCGGAGCCATGCTCGCGGCTGTGGTACTCACAGATAACCATCGATTTGATGTGGTTCATCAGCTGAGTACAGCATCTGCCATGGTAGCGGTGTTGGCGATAGTGATATTGCTGCTGCTAACTGCCAACTGGATATATCGATTTATTGGTGATGCCGGGGCCAGTATCGTGAGTCGAGTTATGGGGCTGATCCTGGCCTCAGTGGCCACAACCAATGTACTTGTTGGGATTCAGCAGTTCTTTTCAATTTAGCTACTGGCATTTGGTTTTGTACTGGTTGAGCTAAGGCTGCGTTTCTTCTAGTGAAGAGAGTATTGGATTGCCGGTTAGTGTTGGAGTTGCGTCCAAGCCTGAATTTCTACTTTATTCACTGTGATTTTGGTGACTTCTGAAGCGGTAAAATGATAGAGCTATTGCTGCTGTTTTTTGGCGTCTTGATTTGGTATATCAGCACGCTTGCGGCCGGGGGCGGGGCACTGCTCCTTGTTCCAGTGATTAGTTTTATCGTTGGCCCACACCTGGTTGCACCAACGGTAACCATTGCCAAGTGCCTGGCTTCGCCCTACCGGGCACTGGTTTTCTGGTCCTATATTGATTGGCGGGTAGTACGCTGGCTTACTCCGGGAAGCTTAGTCGGGGCATTGCTAGGTGCATATTCCTATACACAGATGTCCCCAGAGTGGATACAAATAGTGGTTGGGCTTTTTTTAATGTCCACGATACTTCAGTATCGCTTTGGCCATAGGGAAAGATCTTTTCCCATGTCACTTCCCTATTTTTTACCTCTGGGATTGGTGACCGCTTTTGCTTCCGGTCTTATTGGGGCAATGGGTCCCCTTAAGAACCCTTTCTTGCTGAATTATGGTCTCGAGAAAGAATCCCTGATAGCCACTAAGGCCTTTAATGGGCTGTTAATGCAGCTTGTAAAGCTGGGAACTTATATTACATTCTCGGCGGTATCCCTAGAGTTGGCATTCTATGGTGTGGCGGCTGGGCTTGGGGGGATTATTGGTGTAACCCTCGCTAAAAGGAGATTGAATCAGATCAGCTTTAAAAAATTTAGGAAATACACTCTATTGGTAATGTTTTTGTGTGGCTTGGTATTAGTGATAAAAGCGCTTTATGACATGGTTTAGATTTATAGGGATAGTATTTATAATTTATTGCTAGAACTAACCGTTTGAAAAGCAGCGAATTAAAATTTGCTCTCCTAATTACAATACTATCATCATAAGAATTGGGGAGCCTCTGAATAACTCCGTGATACCTCTGGCATGCAGAGCGGTTCACAATCAAGGCGCGGCTTCGCAGGAATGTCTAGACCTTTCAAGAAGTCGCAACGCGGAGTGTGAATCGCTCTGCAAGCCCCGAAGGGCGGGCCTTGAAGGCCACAGCTGCTGCGTTGCAGCTCTTGCCAAGGGCTACGGCCATTCGCGGCGAGCTGCGCCTAACATCTGCAGCCTTCAAGACCCGCAGAGGCATTACGGAGTTATTCAGAGGCTCCTTAGTACAATTTTTATATCCAGTTTATTAATGGCTGCGTTCGAATCCTGCATAGGTGTGATACTGCTGGGGGGTTAGGCCTGCATGGCGTGCCTGAAGATCTTTGGGAAGATCGCCTAAATAGATGACGCGAGTGGGTTCTGCCGTCTTGAGCCAGCGCTCTGAATAATTCTCCCAGGTATCCACATGTTTATGCGCGGCACTTACATCTTTGAAATGCTCGTATACAATAATTTCTCCACTATCAGAAATATAGTACTGGTAATTCAATGTCCCCGCTTCTTTCTGCGAGACTACCTCTACCATTTCATCAACAATTGACCTAAAGGCCTGCTCCTGTCCGTTCTTTATTTTCGCCTCCACAAGCCAGCCAACATTATTAAACATAAGTATCTCCAATACGGTTTGAGAGGCTTTGATATAAGTGGTAGAGCAACAATTTTTAGGTCCTGGGAGCATGCTGACTGATAAGCAGCCTGTCGCTAAATACCAGAGGGTGAGTAATTGCTCTATTCAGGAAGAAGATCAAGCGATGATCCTAGATATTGTAGACGACATCGTGGCGTCTAGTTTGGTAAGGCTAGCTATTTGATAGCTCTCCAGTTGCACTGAACTTCACCGGGCTCCTTACATCAGAAACCTGCTTCACGAATGACTATTGGTTCATTGTTTGGCCTAAGGGAGGGTTCAATACTTGTGCTGTGAGATAAGCCCAATTGTATTCAGCTGTTCTTTAGAGGCTCCTTAATATCTAAGAGTGGCATATTTTCTATATGTACTGATTGGTAAACAACGATGAGATCCCCGGATCAGCAACAATTTCTAAATTTAGCGTTCTAGGGACAATATTTAAATTTGATGTGGGTAGTCAAATGTAATCGTTAACAGGAATTTTCTCTTTGGCGCATTTAAGATTTTGTATTCTTTGTCTCTCCTAATTAATACTTGATTTTAAGGCTTAGTCCCAAGGTGTAAGACGGCGTAACAGCCTGTGTACCCTTATTCCAAGCTAAAAGGCATAAAACACATTACTTAAGCGCTTGATAAATGAAGAGTGAAACTGCCAAATAGGGGGAGTAGAAAAAAGTTGTACCTGATAATTTAAAGTCCTTGCTAGTGTGTTTTTTGTACAGGTGCAGACTTGTAGAATTCATACATAGCTATTTTTTGTAAGTATGAATTGATGACTTTCTTGTATGGAAGCTATTTCTCTGAAATACAACAAACATTATCAATTCACTTTGGAAGTCAGTATCCATTATGGCTGATTTGGTCTTTGTGAAGACGGAAATTGTTGCGCATCTACATAGTAAGAATGAAAAAAACAATTGGTGAATTTGAACTGTGGACTCAAAAGGGTGGCCCTAAATGGCACTACCGTTTGGTTTGTTGTGCAGTGCTGATGTTTGCCATACTTCTTTCTATGCCCAGCTACCCCCATACGGTTGTGGATATCACCTCGTTGGAGGGAGGAAGTAAACCGAGTGGCTTAAATGCAATTTGGCATGATCCAGCGGGATTTGGAAATATTGTTGAAGCTGAAAAAGCTTACAAAAATAAACTTTTTCTTCCCTTGGGAACTGCCGGATCTACCGGACTTAAATCCGGAGCCTTCTGGTCTCACTTCATATTAAAAAATTCCAGTAGTGAAACAGTTTATGTCTCAATTGAATATGTGGATAACCAGCTCGATGGGCTGACGGCCTTTTCTAGGATTCAGGGTGGCGGTCAGCCTTACACGGAGCTGGCAAGTCTGTCTTCGAATCAGCTGTTTTCCAGTCGAAAAATCAAGCATCATCGCTTTGCTTTCCCATTGGAAATCCCCCCCTTCGCATCAAAGGAAATGATGGTTAAATTTGATGTTGGAGTTTTAGGTGTTGCCTTCCCCAGTATGCGTATCTGGCGACCTGAACAACTTGAAGAGAGGAGTAAGGCTGAGGCCATTTTAACATCATTTCTTTTTGGTGGTTATTTTTTGATGGCCATTCTTGCGCTGATTGGCGCTATTACTGCGCGTAAGAATATCCTGTATCTATACTCGTTATATTCCGTAACGAAAATTTGGGTGTGGGGATCTTTACTGGGATATACCCATCAATATTTGCTCCAAGAACAATTTGATTGGCGCTATCAATCGATTAGTAGTGCTGTGGCGATTCTGACCGGAATTCTTTTTTCCCGATATTTTCTTGAAACGGCAAAGTACACTCCAAGACTGGATTACTTTTTAAAGTTAATTTTACTCAATGGTTTGTTCCTGGTTATTTGCGTTGTGCTGCAGTGGGAAGCTCTGGCGCACATTTCCATGATGCTTGCTCTGTTTTTCTATCCTGGTGTTGTTGTTGTCGCATTGGTGCGTTGGCGGCAGGGGGATACTTCTGCAGCCGTTTTTGCTTTAGCCTGGAGCGTTTTGGTGTTGGGGCTTTTGGTGCAGGCGATGAGGGATCTCGGTTATGTGGTGCACAATCCAATTAATTACTATTGGCCCCCGGTTGCCTCTTTTGTTGAGATGTTGGCAATAATGATAGCTATCGGATTACTGGTAAAACGTTTAAGGCAACAAAAAGAGACTGCAGAAAAAAGGTATCTACTACACCTGGAAGCCTCGAGAACCGAGCTGGAGCAACAGGTAAAACTTCGCACACAGGAATTGGAGTACGCTAAAGCCAAGGCTGAAGAGGAGGCGCGCACAGACCCGCTAACAGGTATTTTTAATCGCCGCTGCTTTTTCGAAGAGGCCAGTAATCTGGTGGCTGTGGCAATTAATAACCAAATGCCATTGTGTGTATTAATGCTGGATATCGACAATTTTAAATCTGTTAATGATATTCATGGCCACTTAATCGGCGATCAGGCACTCTGTGCGACTGCCCGAGTAATTTCTCAACACGTGCGGGATGTGGATATCTTCGGGCGTATTGGTGGGGAGGAATTCGCGCTAGTACTCAGCTCCAATGTCGAAGGAGCTATGAAGGTTGCCAATCGTATACACCGGGATATCGCTAAAATCGTGATTAAAAGTGCAGTTGGGCAAGCCCAGTTTACCGCAAGTATTGGCATAGCCCGTCTTCAGGGGCGAGAAGATATCCTGGAGCTAATGCGACGGGCAGACTCTGCGTTGTATCAGGCCAAACGCGCTGGACGTAATCGTATTGTGGAGTGCGCTGAAGCTACGTAAATTAGCGTACGTAGGTAACGGCATTGAGTACTTTTTGACGTATATTCTCCGGAAGGGGCACCAGGCCCAAGCTTCCGGCCTGGCTTTGGGATGCGTTGCTCAACATAAAGACCAGCATTTGCCGCAATGCTTGTGCTTTTTGATCATCTTGGTCTGCGTAGAGTAACAGCCAGGAAAAGCTGGTAATGGGATAGGCGGTTTCTCCCTTGGGGTCCCAGATCCAGGCGATAAGGTTGGGAGCACCACTAATTGGCAGTGATGCTTTTGGAAATTCAACCTCTGATAGTGCCTCTGCTCCGCTCTTGGGCCCGGCAGCAATATAATTGCCCGCTCGGTTTTCCAGTGAAGCCACAGGTAGGTTTACCAGTTGAGCAAATCCGTGCTCCACATAGCCAATGGCCCCAACTTTCTTTCTTACTTTAGCGGCTACGCCTTGATTGCCCGGCGCTCTTTTAAATCTGGGCAGTTTTGGCCAACTGGGTGTTCTGTCCAAACCAATTTTTTCGCGAAACTCTTGACTCACACTGCTCATATGCCCAGAAAAAATATAGGAGGTACCCGAACTTTCAGAACGGGTAACAACGGTGATCTCATCCCTTGGCAACTTGATATCGGGATTTACAGCTGCAATCTTGGGATCATCCCAGTGGGTGATTTCCCCCAGAAAAATCCCCACATAAGCTTCCCTGGACAGTTTTAGATTATCGATCCCGGGGAGGTTAAATACCAGTACCACTTCCCCAGCAGTAACCGGCAGTACCACGCCACCACCTTTTAGGTTGCGTAACTCATCGATCTCAATAGCAGCATCTGAGGCGGCAAAATCGACTGTGTGACCGAGAAAGTCTCTGATGCCATCACCGCTACTGCTCATCTCGTAGAAAATAAATATATTGTTTTCCCGATGGGTGAACTGCCGAAACCACTCTACATAGATTGGGTAGGGGAAACTGGCGCCACTGCCCCGGAGATTGACCGGATTTTCCGGTACCTGGGCAGATCCCGGTGTGGCGGCAAGGATAAAACTGGCAGTTGCCAGCACGGCGGTAAGGCGGCGTAAAAGGGTTGCACACCTCGATATCATAGGGACCTCGGCTTATAGGCCTCTGGCAACCTGCCTATAGGCGGGATGAGAGGCCGAAAACTGCTTTAGATTAAAATTTTAGCAGGGTCCCTGGTTCGTCATATCAATTGCCTAGCTACCGACTATTTGGTCGTCCTCGCGGTAGATGGCCAGTACCGACGGCCGAGGTGGTAACTGGGGATTATTATCTGGCCACCGGTGCAGGGGATTGTCATAAGTTGAGTTGCGTGAATCGGCGGGGTGCTGCACAGCAATAAATAGTGTTTTTCCGTCGGGGGTAAATTCCGGCCCGCATACCTCAGCCCCTTGCGGGCAACCAAAGAAGTGCTTGGGTGCCGCTCGCAGGGGCCCCTCGGTAGCCATGGCCCAAAGACCATCGTGGAAACCAAAACTCTCACAGCCATCGGTAGCAATCCACATGTTACCTCTGGGGTCGAAAGCAACGTTGTCAGGATTGGCGAACCAGCCGTGCGCAGAAATATCATAGGGAGACTGCTGTCCGTAGGCGCCTCGCTCAGCGGGGTTCTCAGCGTTGGGGTTCCCGCCAAGTAGAAATTGCTGCCATTGAAATTGGGAGCTGGTGTGGTCGCGATTTCCCTTTTCCCCGGGGGGCACTATTTCCAATACATGCCCGGCAGTATTGCGGGCGCGAGGGTTGGCGGTATCGGTATCACTGCGCTTCTTGTTTTTGGTCAGCATTACATAGGTGCAGTCATTGTAGGGATTCGTTTCTACATCTTCTGGCCGATCCATTGGTGTGGCCCCGAGTAGTGCGGCCGCGCGGCGCGCATCAATCATGACGTCCGCCTGGTTGCGAAAACCGTTCTCCGCGGTCAGTGGGCCCTGGCCATATATCAGCGGCAGCCATTCGCCACCGCCATCGTCGGCAAATCGCGCGGCATAGAGCGTGCCATTAACGAGTAGCTTTCGGTTTGTATCGGGATCTTCGGGCTGATAGTTATCTTGGGATACATAGCGATAGACAAATTGATGTTCATCATCATCGCCGCCGTAAGCAACGATCGGTTGTCCCGGTTTACAGACCAGGGTAAAGCCTTCGTGCTCAAAACGCCCCAAACTGGTCAGCTTGCGCGGTTTTGATTGGGGGTTATAGGGGTCAAACTCCACCATCCAGCCGAATCGGTTGGGCTCTTTGGGTTCTACCTGAATATCAAATCGACGGTCGTGGTCACCCCAGTTGCGATTTTCTGGTTTTATACCAAAAAGTTGATGGTTTTCGATCTCCCGGGAATCTTCGAGCTTTTTTGGGTCTCCCTGAAAAGCGCCGCCAAACCCCTCTTCGGCAATTAATACGGTTCCCCATGGAGTTTTTCCTCCTGCACAGTTACCTATGGTGCCGAGGACCTGGGTTCCGCTGGGATCTTGGCGGGTCTTCAAACGTTCGTCGCCTGCGGCGGGGCCAGTGATTTCCATTGGCGTCGTAGAAGTTATCCGCCGGTTATAGGGACTGTCAGCCACTACTTTCCAGCCCTGTTTACTTCTTCGAATTTCCACGATGGAGTGTCCGCAGGCGGCCTGTTCAATGGCCACATGCTCGGCACTCACTCCTCGGGTGGCACTGTATTCGTCGTTATAACCCGAGAACATCAGATGGGGCTGAGTGTATTCGTGATTGACACATAAAAGCCCGCGATCACTATTTTTACTTTGTATATGCAGGTACCCCAGGGTGGAACTGGTCCCCGCTGCCAAGGGCATAAATGCAATAAAATCGTTGTTGTAACCGAATCGCTGTTCCTGGCTACTGGCGCTAAGTTCTTCAGGCTGAAAAGATGTTTCCTCTTTATGTAAAGGGTCTCCCCACCTCAGCAGAACCGTGGATTTATAGCCCTCTGGTAGATGGTGTTGGTAATCCAGTCTATGGGGGATTTCTTTAAAGGTGAGGGAGTTGCGTGTGGGATTTTCACTCCCACTACAGCCGGGTAGTAAGCTGCTTACAGCACCGGTGGCGGTTACACCACCCAGGACTTTAAATAGAGAGCGGCGTGCTGGATTTTTGGGGCTTTCGTTCATGACTGCTCCATATTTGGTTTCAGTATATGACGCTTTTTACTGTTAATTGCCTTGATGGTTCCTTTTAAGGCGATTGATATCTGTGTAAATAGCAGGGCTTACATCTATCGTCGCAGTACTAATTGACTATGTGATGACAAGCTTAAAAAAAATGTCACGTAAAGTTCATAGCGGCCTTCTAGTCTGCGTTCAATTCAATTAACCACCGGCAAAGTGGGAGTGGGACGCAATGAAATACAGAACTTCAGGCTTGCGGTTACTGGGAATGCCATTGGCGGCTCTGGCGACAGCCATCATTAGCGCAAATGCTATCGCAGAAAATGAGCAGGTAATGGAAACTGTGACGGTTACCGCCCAGGCAAGTAATGCGCGCAGCGACTTGGATCGACAGCGGGACGCCAATAAGGTCGTAGCGGTGCAAACTTCTGATGCGATTGGTGAACTCCCCGATGCCAATGTCACAGAAGCGTTACAGCGAATGCCCGGTGTATTTATTGCGAGAGATCAGGGTGAGGGGCGTTTTGTTGGTGTGCGGGGTATAGACCCAAATTTGAATGCGGCAACAATTAATGGTGTGAGCCTGCCTGCACCGGAAACAAACACCCGAGCGGTAGCCCTGGATGTTATTCCATCGGACTTATTGGCGAGTTTGGAGGTATTTAAAACTCTTACGCCGGATATGAGCGCAGACTCTATTGGTGGTGCCATTGAGATAAAAAGTCTGAATGCCCTGGATTATGACAGCAATCGCTACAAGTTCAGCGTAGAGAATAGTTACAGCGAGCTTCAGGAAGAGTACAGCCCCAAAGTGGCTGCGACCATGACCAATATTTTTGAACTTGATGGAGAGCGCCGTCTCGGGGTGGCCTTAGCGCTAAGTCACCAGGAGCGGGATTTTGGCTCAGATAATATTGAGACTGATGGTAGCTGGGAAGAACTGACCGCTGAAGATGGCTCTGTAGCTAAGGGCGCGACCGAAATAGAACATCGCGATTACAGTATTACCCGGGAGCGCACAGGTCTTGCTGCCAACTTCGACCTGGACCTGGGCAGTGACTCAAGCATCTATCTCCACAGCTTGTACTCCGATTTTTCTGATCAGGAAATCCGCCAGCGCAATTCCTGGAAGCTCGATGATGAACGCGATGAGCCGGAGACTATTTCGGCCAACTCGGCAGAGTGGGAAGAGGCAGCACTGGAGAAGTCCCTGAAGGACCGCCTGGAAGAACAGGAAATTATTTCTGCGGTATTTGGCGGAGAGCATAATTTTGAGCAATGGGGATTGTCCTATGCCTTGGGATATTCCCATGCAGAGGAATCTGAACCCAATCGACGCGATACCGATTTTGTCTTGGACTCCCTGCGTTTGGGGTATGTTGAAGCTGGTGATACTCCCCGTATGGCGGTGGGAAGTGAGGATGTTGAAGCAGTATTGGACCCGGCCAGTTATCAACTCGATGAGTTGGTCATTGAAGATAACTTTACTGAAGATGAAGAAATCAGCTTCCGTATTGATATCAGTAGAGAAATTGATTGGGCTGGCAATCCTTCAGTAGTTAAATTCGGATTACATGAGCGTCAGCGAGAAAAGGCTGGTGACTTAAATGCGACTGTATATGAAGGGTTTGGTGGGGATTACACTCTGGCGGACTTTTCTCGCAATAGTATCGATTATGGTTTGGATGCATTTGGACCTGGCGTCAATGTTGGAAGCCTGAATAGTTTTATCAATGCTAACCTCAGTGATTTTGACATAGATGAGACTGAGACCGCTTTGGCATCCGCCCGTGACTACGCAATGAATGAAGACATCACGGCCTTGTATGTGATGAATTCTATTGAGTTGGACCGCTCCCAGCTGGTTTTTGGGGTTCGCTATGAGCGCACCGAATTTAATGCTGAAGGCGTGAATGTGGCAGAGTCGGAAGAGCCCCTGCCGGGTGCCGATTTAATTGCAGAGGAGGTTTATGCCACTGAGGTTAACTACGAGCGGGACTACGACAACTTCTTCCCCAGTATTAATTACAAATTTGATTACAACGATAATGTTGTTCTCCGTGCAGCCTATTCGGAGTCCTTATCGCGTCCATCATTTGGTTATTTGAACCCCTCTCCGGCCAAAATTGAATACGATGATGGGGAACTGGAGGTTGAATCTGGAAATCCAGAGTTAGACCCCTATGAATCCCGCAATATCGACCTCTCTGCCGAATACTATGCGGATGATCTGGGTATGTTCTCTGTGGGACTTTTCCATAAGAGTATCGATAACTTTATTGTCATGTCTGAAGTTTCCAGTAATACCGATTTTACCCGTTTTGTAGGGAATTTAGCGGTTGATGATGCTGAAGTATGGCAACCGATTAACGGAGACAACGCCCGTATCAGCGGTGCCGAACTGGCCTGGACCCAAGGTTTTGAAAATGGGTTCTTACTCAGGGCCAATGCAACATTTACCGATTCAGAAGCTGATCTGGGTCTCAATAGCAGTGATCGCAGTGACAAAATATCTATGCCTTCCCAGGCGGATTTTGTCGGCAACTTTATTGTAGGCTATGAGCGCGATGCCTTTAGTATGCGCCTGTCAGCAGCTTTTCGCAGTGAACGCCTGCTGGAAGTAGACCTTGAAAATGAGGCTAATGATCGCTACGAAGAAGACCATTTGCAATTGGATTTGTCGGCCCGCTACCGCTTTGATAATGGCCTTCAACTTACTTTTACTGGGGTTAACCTCACGGATGAACCTTACTATGTTCACACGTCTGGGTTTAATGGTCAGTACGAAGAATACGGTCCGACCTATGCGATTGGGCTGAGCTATAGCACTTTCTAGAATTTACACTGGAATTTTTGGATTAGTGCAATTTTTTACCCTGATAAAGCCCCTGCAATATTGTGGGGGCTTTGTTTTTGTAAAAATAATATTTTCTGTCAGTTACCGGTAAGTCCTAAGCAGGTTTTATTATGCGTTTTTCAATAGTGGGTGTTTTGTCCTGCCTTATATTACTCGGATGTGATCTTGAAAAGGATAGTCAAAGATTATCTTCACAAAAGATCATCTCTTTAAAGGGGCTGATAGCTGAACAGATTCAGCTGGTCAGTTTCCCTAAGCAGCAATACTTGTTGCTATCCAGTAAAGATAAGGGGCTAGTGCTTGTAGATGAGTCCGCAGAAATACAAGTTCAAAAGGATGGCAGAGTAGAGGCACTTGCCATTCAGCCAAGGGAAGGTGGTAGCTACCTGGTGGCGGCTTACGAAGAGCAGGAAGCGCAATTACAGCTATATCAATTATTTACTGATCTAAACGATGATTTGCAGCTTCAACTTTTAGGAAAGCTTGAGAGTGCCAAGCCTGTGAGCGCACTCTGTTTTTCACTACAAGCAGGAAGAGATCACCTGTTTGCCATTGGAGAGGACGGACGGGGGTTTGAGTACCTGCTTTCTCCCAGTGATGAGCACTGGGACTTTACCGAGATACGCCCAATATATTTGGGGGAAGAGGTTAATAGTTGTAGTGTGGATAACCGTCGGGGGCGATTACTGGTATCACAGCCGCCTGTAGGGATATTGGCATTGAATGCCGATGCAGAGCGAGATGAGGAGCGTGAGCTTTTAATCTCGGCGAAACAGCTCGGTGATGATTTCGGCAGCTTGCGACTGGGTTATCAGCAGGACCAAACCTGGATTGCAGTGGAACAGGGAGTACAGGCTTTCGACTTGTCAGGAAGTGGTAGGTCCGACCAGTCTTGGACATTGCCTGCAGAAAGCCCTGCCTCTATAGCAGTTTTTGATGATAGGTTGGCCGTATTAAATGATAATCAGAGTGAAATAACCTATTTCCCGATAAATACCAAGCTGACCAGCGTTACAGATAGTCCGCTTGAGATTATTCCCACTGTTGCCGCCAGGGGACAAACTGACCCCGTTCACTCTTATGGGGATGCTGCCGATGATCCCGCTATTTGGGTGAACTCTCATTCGCCGGAAAACAGCCTGATTTTTGCTACAGATAAAAAAAAGGGGCTCAATATCTATCATCTATCAGGCGGCTTAAAACAGCACTTTCCGGTAGGCAGGGTTAATAATGTTGATATCCGTAAAATTTCCCACCCTAATATTGATGCGATTGCCGTTGCCTCTAATCGTACTAACCCCGGTTTGGATCTATTTACTATTAGTACAACGGGCGAGGTGGGGTATCTTGGATACCGGGGTATAGGGCTTCGTGATCCCTATGGCTTGTGCCTGCAACAGGACGATAGTGGACTTTATGCCTGGGTTTCTGACAAGGAGGCCAGCTTGCATCAGCTCAAAATCAATGTCTATGAGTCCTCCAATGAGTTTGAGATTGAGCAGGGTATCCAGTTTGATGACTATGGACAGGTTGAAGGCTGTGTTGTGGATGACCAGTTCGGAACCCTGTTTTTTGCTGAGGAAGACCGGGGGATTTGGCGGCTGGACCTAAAGTCCTTATCAGAGGCCTCTCCAGAGTTGGTGGCAGAAGTGGATGGTGAAAAGCTGGTGGCAGATATAGAGGGATTGGCACTTTATCAGGATGGCGATAAGGGCTATCTAGTGATATCCAGTCAAGGTAATGATAGCTATGCACTATTCAGCCGTAGTGGGAATGAATTTATTACCCATTTTCGGGTTGGTATGAATCCCCAGCTAGGTGTGGATGGCAGTTCGGAGACCGATGGTTTGGCCGTTACCAGTTCAGCTTTGGGTACGGAATATCCTCGAGGTTTGTTAGTTGTCCAGGATGGGCGCAACCGAATGCCCAGCGCAGCCCAGAATTTTAAATTGGTTGATTGGAGAGATATCAATCGTCTGTTGTCTCACTAGCGGTATCGGGGGTTTCAGGCTGGCTTAAATTGTTAATATTGCGGGCTCTCTGAACCAGGTAAGCCAGAGAGCTCGCAAGTATCACTCCAACGATATCGGCGGCCAGATCAAGTAAGTCAAAAGTCCTTGAGCGAACAAATGCCTGGCTTATCTCTTCAATCAGGGCAAAGCCAAGCACTGCGATAGCACCATAGTAAATTCTAATAAAGCCGAGCTTAAAATAAGTGGCGCGGGTGGCAGGTATCAGGATAAGGCCAAAAGTACCAAACAAGGCGATATGGCCTAGTTTATCGCCATAGGGCATAGCACGGACAAGGTCAAAAAATATACTATTCGATCCGGTATTGGCTAGATAGATAATCCAAAGAATAAAGAGAAAAAATAGTAAGGCTGAAGCCTTGAGAAATCTTGACATAATACTTATTGATACAGTTTTGTTTAATCTTGTGAAGTCTAGATGTTGATTTTATCTATATCTTATGAGAGGGGAAAGAGAGGCCTTAAAAAACTGTGAGTTAACCAGATTGTGATGGCTCAGTATCAATTATTTTCGACTTACAGTCCCTACATAGGTAGGCGATACCATTAATATCTAGTGATTTACTTTTAGATTGAAACTCATAGGGCTCCATGTTTTTCTTACAGTCGGTGCAAATAGGTGGGTTTTCAAGTTTTTCTTGCTTTAGCTGTTTTTTTGTTCCGAATATTAACAGCACAAACACTATAAGAATGGTCCATTGAAAATTGTCTAGCTGCCTAGAGCTTCTCGAAACGAAGATTGAGTAAATTAATAGTATAGAAACTATTGTAATGTATATAATTGAATGAGTTTTTTTGGTTTCTTTTAGCGTGTTTTCATAATCTATTTTCGCTCGATAGTCTTCTTGGTATTCCTCCAGATCTTTTTGATTCAGTATTTTATTATTTTTGTTGTTCATTTTATAATGTATTAGTTAATGGCTGTTTATAGAGAGGAGTTCTATCAGTATTTAACAGAGTTTTATCATTAAAAATGCATACTCCACCCCATGCTGATAGCTTCACTATCTATTTCATCCAGAAACGTATCGCCCCCAATTTTTGAAAACTTTTCCCACTCTATCCGCAGGCTCCATTTGCCCCTATAGCTATAGTTAACACCTGCACTATATGCCCAGTGGAATCCATTGCTGCTATCAGTTAATTCACCTCTGACTGGAGTTAATTTTTCTATTAAACTTCCATCTTCAAGCTGGTATAGGATAAAAACTTCACCCTTCTGAATCTCATTGGTTTCCGCGTACCAGATGCCGGTGCCAAGTTTCCCGAATAAGCTAAATGACTCTCCCAGGGGAAGATACGCCAGGGAAAATATATTGAAAAGTTGGCTATCAAAATCAGAGAAATAGTTTAAATATTCACCATCCCCATATGAGATATGGGTATCCAGCTGGTACTTATTGAAATTTTGATAGTTGGCTTCAATTGCCAGGTAAGGTGTCCATCGAATTCCTGCAAATAGTTTCCAGGCGTTATTTTTATCATCACACCGACTGAGATCCACTTGATCTAAGCTGGCGCTAATTTGTTGAACCCGCTTTTCTGCTTCACTACACAAGTTATTGGCATGCTGGTTACCGAAAGAGATACCAGCATATTTATGTGAGTAGAAATCAGCGCAAGTAAGGGCAGGTAAGGAAAGTAGAAAAATAATGAATAGGGGGCTAAAGCGGTTCATGGCTTGACCTTGTTTAGCTTATATGGGGGGGACCGATGAAGCTGATTTTAGAGTGAAATTTGATTAAGGCAACCACCAAAATAATAACGTCTTTTAGATTGGTCGAAGGTAGGTTCTACTCTATTAACTGGATTTGGCGCCTAAAGCTAGAGTTCCCAGTAATAGTTCGCGGGAACTCTATTTAATTTGTAAAAAGTTATAGGTGTCAATTTACAAAACTCAAAAAAGCCGACCTAAACCTAGTGATAGTGTTTCTGCATTGAAGTCTACACCAGTGGGCTCCAGTTTCTCCCACTCCAGTCTCCAAACCCAGTGATTCCTATAGACATAATTCATCCCGACCCCAATTCCCCAGTGAGGGCCTTTGTGGTTTTGGGACTTGTCTTTATCGAACGTCTGAAGTTGTGCCGTGAATTGTCCATCGGATAATTGCTGGGGGATATAAAATTGAGCGGATTGTTGCTCTGATAATTTCCCTCTCCAAGCTCCGCCCCCGACTCTGGCAAACATATTTATGTTGGAGTTAATAGGATAAAAACCCAATAAAAAGGCGGTCAATAAATGTGTTTTAACCTGGTATGCAGCCTTTGCATACTCTCCATTTTCATTATTGGTATAAAAGCTGCTTTGCGCAGCTGAAGGTTTTAGATAGCTGATTTCAAGGGCGAGGTATCTGTTCCAGCGCAAGCCGCCATAAAACTTAATCGTACTGCCGCTACTATTGCAATGAAAACGTCCGTCTGTAGATCCTTGAGGAATCTGTGATTTTATCCGGGGGTTTGCAGATGAGCAAAATTGAGGATAAGAGGTTTCACCGAGGGTAGCCCCAATATATTTCCTGTTGGCAAAGTCAGCGCTGGTATTTGTAGCGAAAGTGAATATAAGGCTGGAAAACAAGCTTGTTTTTAAGGTGGTCTTAAAATTATTCATGATCTGTCCTGTGCTTTGTTTATTTTTATTTCAAGCACAGTAAAGCTAGATCAGGGCTTTTACTTAACAAGTCATTGGCGTGAGGGCCTTTAGGTATCAGGCCCTGTATTCAAAGTCTGAGTAAGCAGTTGGCTGTTAATTTCTAAATGCCAAGCTTTGCTCGCATCTCCGAGAGTCTTTTCGAATTTTCTTCCTTGGAAAGTGGTGAGCCGGGGTTTTCCTCCAGCTTTAATTGCTCTGGAGCAGTTAGTTTTTCTCCCCCCAGGACTCGTTCACATATTTTTCGATAGTGCTCGGCAAAGACCGGGTAGGCGATAGACTCAGGGTTATTGGCAAGAAAAAACCAGTTGGATTCCCGCCCAGCGTGATAGATCGCTAAGTGGCTCCAGTTGTAATTGGTTTTGGGGCTTGGGGCATTGCAGGCCTCGCGATAGGCGGCGCGAGCTTCCGGTAAACCATTCTCCCCAGCGGCGCACAGCTGCAGCATTTTATGTACGGTGGGCAGGTACTCGCTTTGCAGGATCGCTCGCTTGGCACCCTGCATAATATCCTGGGGAGCGAAAGCAAGCAGAGCCTCCAGCCAGAGGCGCTTGGCATGGTGAAGGGTTTCAGTGTCTGGAAACGCTGCGCTGAACTGGTTGTGATAATTCAGTTTAAATAGCGCAAATACTTCATTGATTGCGCGCTTCTTTTCGTTCAGCAGTTCCTGGCTCTGTTCACTACCAGTTTGTGTCTGTGAGTATGTCGCCGATTGACCGGTCGCGGGTGCGCTGGTTGGTGTTGTTGTGGGAGTCTTGTGGATTGCCATAAGAGTTTCCTATTGCCAGTTTGTTGCGCTCCGCCCACTGGTGGCGCGCGTGACGCACAAATACGGCGTCCCAGCTTTTACGTGCGGCATTTTGACCGCGCCAGTAAATAATAAATTCCGGAACCAGGGATAGAGCAAAGTCGCGATCTATCTCGCATTGGTTCATCAAATGACTCAGGCAGTCACCACTGGGCTGCCAGTTGCGGGAGATAGGTTTGGCCACCGGGTTTTTCTCAATACCCTGGCAGTAATAGGCCCACTCTTCCCGCGCATACTCGATAAACAGTTCACCCCAGCGGGCACTGTGGCCACCGCGCTCGGTCCATTTATAAATAAATTCCGGTAGCAATTCGGCGGCAAAGCGCGGATTGATTGCCAGGCGCTGCAACTGCTCCCAGGTGTGCTCGCTGGGCTGCCAGTCGCGGGACATAGCAGTGGGCTTGCGCTTTTCGATAAATGGCGTGTCCTGCTTCTCCCAGTCTTCCATGATCCAGTCATTGAATTCCAAATCCCAGGAAATGGACTGCTTGCCACTGGAGCGGTGGTAATCGAGAAAGCGCTGTAGGCCGCGGCCGACAAAAGTGCTGGGGACTCCCTCGTCCGCCAGCTTGCGCAGGGTGTCATCGCTGGGTTGCCAGCCGCTGGGCAGTGGCTGCTTGCGCTGAGCAGTTGCTCGAAAAGCCTCCCACTTGCTTTTAACCTGGCGCAGGAACAGGGAGCCAAAGGAGTGGCGGGGCTCGGCGCGCTCGCGCCAGTAAGTGACAAACTCTGGCAGTTGCTCCCTTACAAAGTGCTCGGGAATACCCAGCTGGGCGATACGCGCCATGGTTTCACTATCCGGCTGCCAACTGGGGGCAATGGTGTTGGCATTGCGGTTGGACGGGGTAGGGGGTGTTGCCACCGGGCGCTTGTACTCACCGGGCAGGGCGAACTTCAGAATCTCGCTACTGCCGAATGGTGCCGCCCCCAGCAGAAGGGCACCCTGGTTGCGCAAGCTGGTGGCTACCCGCTGGATATCCGCCGCCTGCCAGAAGGGCAGCAGCAGATATAGCTGCTCCCCCTCGGCGGTATACCAATCCCGACCTCCGTAGGGCTCCAGGGGAAGGAATGGAGCCAGGTCGCCAAGTGCAGTGAGCAGCACAGCTTCCTCCAGGCCGACAGTGGCAGCCAGAGAAGGAGAGATACTCAGGGGTCTTTCGGGAAGCAGGGGATGTGTCATGGCGCGATAATAACATTCCGTCGCATCGCATGCGCGATCATTGGCGAATCCTCAGCCTTTTCCTGCCCCTGGTGCCAACCACTAAGCTGAAGGATGAATTGACTGCGAAATTTCGGCAGACGGTGCGCTGCCAACTGTTGCCTTCCCCTAGCGGTAAGGTTGTAACTTTGTCGCTGTAATTGGTGTTGCGGGAGAGCAAGATGACGAAGGAGCAACAATCTGCGCCAACGGTGTTCCGTTTGAGTGGAGTCAATTGTGCCGGTTGTATTAACAAAATTGAGACTGCGGTTAAGGCCGTAGCCGGGGTGACTGATGCCCGGGTAAACCTGTCCGATAAAATCCTGTCGGTATACGGCCCGGCAGAGGCTGAATCCTGTATCGAAGCCGTCCGAGGTGCGGGCTACGGCGCTGAACTCTTGCGAAGTAGTGAACGAGAGCAGCGCGCGGAACAGCGGGAGCAGACACAGCGGCACTACCGCCAGCAGTTGTGGCGTTCGGCATTTGCTCTGGGCGTGGGCGTGCCAATGATGGCCTGGGGGCTGATCACCGACAAGGTATCGGTGAATACCCCTGCGGAGCAGCTGGCCTGGGGTGTCATGGGGCTGATTACCCTGGCGGTGCTGGTCTTCTGTGGCGGCAACTTCTTCAGTGGTGCCTGGAAGGCACTGCGTCACCACAATGCCACTATGGATACGCTGGTGGCCCTGGGCACGGGAACGGCCTGGCTCTTTTCCATGATCGTGGTATTGGTTCCCCATCTCTTACCGGAAGCGGCACGACATGTGTACTTCGAGGCCAGTGCCATGATTATTGGCCTGATCAGCCTCGGCCAGGCACTGGAGATTCGGGCGCGCGGGCGCACCAGTGCCGCAGTGGAGAAGCTGTTGGAGCTCCAGGATACATCCGCGCGGGTATTGAGAGACGGCCGAGAGGTGGATCTCCCTATCGAGCAGGTGCAGCAGGGAGACCAGCTGCGCGTCCGCCCCGGCGAGAAAATTCCGGTGGATGGCACTGTGCTTGAAGGGCGCAGCCTGGTAGATGAATCCATGCTCACTGGGGAACCAGTGCCGGTGAAAAAGGCGGAGGGTGACAGCCTCGCCGCCGGCACCCTGAATAAAAATGGCAGCCTGTTGTTTCGCGCAGATAAAGTGGGTTCCGACACCCGTCTCGCGCAGATTATCGAGATGGTAAAGAATGCCCAGAGCTCCCGGGTACCTATCGCGCGTTTGGCGGACAAGATTTCCGGCATCTTTGTGCCAGTGGTGATGATTATTGCCCTGGTGGCCGCACTGGTTTGGTTCAACTTGGGCCCCGATCCTCGGGTTGCCCATATGTTAGTAGTACTGACTTCGGTGCTGATTATCGCCTGTCCCTGTGCCTTGGGTTTGGCGACTCCCATGTCGGTTATGGTGGGGGTCGGCAAAGGTGCCGAGTACGGTGTACTGGTGCGCAACGGCAAGGCCCTGCAACAATCCTGTACTCTGGATGTCCTGGTTGTGGATAAAACCGGGACTCTCACCGAGGGTTCTCCGCGTCTAACAGATATCGATAGTGATGGCGACAGCGATGAACTGCTGCGTTTAGTGGCGAGCCTGGAGCAGGGCTCAGAGCACCCCTTGGCCGAAGCCATAGTGACGGCCGCTCACGATAAAAACCTTGAATTGCAGTCTCCAGCCAACTTTGAAGCCATCACAGCTCACGGTGTGAGTGGTGATATCGGTGGCAGTCGCGTGCTGTTGGGGAATACCAAGTTAATGCAAAAGGAGGCTGTTTCCCTGGATGCCTGGAGTGAGCGGGCAGCCAAATTGGCCGAGGTGGGGCGCACGGTGATGTACGCCGCCGTGGACGGCAAGTTGCGGGGGATTATTGCTGTAGCCGATCCGATTCGCGCTGATGCGCAAGCTGCAATCGAGCGACTGAACAAACTGGGTTTACGCATTGAAATGCTTACCGGGGACAATCACGGCAGTGCCGAAGCGGTTGCCCGGCAACTGGGCATCGACCGAGTTCACGCAGAACTATTGCCGGAAGATAAAGAGGGGATCGTCGCTGAATTGCAAAAAAAAGGCGAGCGAGTGGGTATGGTGGGTGACGGGATTAACGATGCCCCGGCCCTGGCGCGGGCCGATGTGGGCTTTGCGATAGGTGCCGGTACCGATGTTGCTATTGAGAGCGCCGATGTCACCCTAATGCGTTCCTCCCTGCACGGGGTCGCTAATGCCGTGGAGTTGTCCCGGGCCACTTTGCACAACATCAAGCAAAACCTGTTTGGAGCTTTTATTTATAACACTCTGGGTATTCCCATCGCCGCCGGTGTCCTCTACCCGATTACGGGTATGTTACTGAGCCCCATTGTTGCCGGTGGTGCTATGGCGCTTTCCTCCCTGACAGTGGTCAGTAATGCCAACCGCCTGCGCTTCTTTAAACCATCGGAGGCTCGCTAAATGGCTGAAGTTCTCGTAAATATCGTCGGTGTGCTGATGATTCTGGCTGTTATCTGGTGGTTTTGGTTGGGGCCAAAAAGAGGTGCCAGTAAGGCGACGCCGAGCACGGATAATTTACAGATTCTGGTTAAGGATGGAGTTTACGAACCGGATCTTATCCGCCTGCCCGCCGGTCGCACAGCGACTTTGCATTTTCACCGGGAGGACCCAAGCCCCTGCTCCGAGTGGGTATTGTTTCCAGACTTGGAAGTCAGCGCTCAGCTTGCCCTGAATCAGGATACCTTGGTGGAAATACCAAAAGCCGAGCCGGGCGAATACCCGTTCAACTGCCAGATGCAAATGTATCGGGGCACATTGATACTGGAGTAACAGTAAATGTGATTCTCTATGGGGGTGTAATAATTCCCCGGGCCAAGACGACATAGATTTAACCAATACCCCAGAGCCGCCTTTCACCTGTATGGAGAAAGGGGCTCTGGTCAGGATGGTGACTAAGCTCTAATTTGTTAAGAGGTCGTCAACAAATGTCATTTCTTCTTCGAAAACTTCCCTTCGCCCTGGTGGCCATCGCCTTTGCGCTTATTACGGTGGCGCTTTTTTCCGGCCAATGGGGTGGTATCAAGCGCGTATTTGAATTCTACGGTGTCACTAATGAGGAGGTGCTTTCCTCTATACGTTTAATGACCGCCATTATTTTTTCAGTCGCCGCTATTTTGGGGGCACTCGCCCTTCGCTTTGAGCGGGTTGTTAAGCCCCTGGCAATCCTTCTGATTTTAATATCGCTAGTGCCCCTACTGAGTCTTCTTGGCAGCGGCCATTGGATCGACTCCCTGGGCGGCTTTCCGGCAATTGGCTCAGGACAGGGGATAATTAAGTACTTTGCCCTGTTAACCTTGGGTATTACCTGGTTGTATAGGGATTCGTTGAGTCCACTAAAGCTGATATGGCTCAATTATTTCCCTGTCGGCTTGGTATTACTCTGGATTGGAGGGATGAAATTCACAGCGCTTGAGGCTGAGGGGATTGAAGGCCTGGTAAGCACTTCGCCACTGATGTCGTGGTTATACAGTCTATTTAGCGTGCAGGTGGCCTCAAATCTTATCGGTATATATGACTTGATTGCGCTGGCTATCCTCGCCTTGGGTATTTATATCCGGCAGCTGTTTTGGCCGGGACTATTGCTTTGTGCCGCAGTATTTATAACAACCCAGACCTTCCTCTACTCCTATCCAGGCAGTTGGGTAGCTCCCTGGCAACTTAGCTCCAGCGGTATTTTTATTATTAAAGATCTGTGGTTTATCGCAAACCTGATATTAATCTTGGGCTTTAGAAACTCCATGATTAAATCTTAAAACTGATGGGGTCAAAGAGTTGCTCTGAGGCCCCCAAAATGCCAGCTTTGATACATTGGGAATACTATTTGTAAGTTATCGAAAGGTGGCATTTTCTGTGGACTCAGGGATATCTGGCCGGCGTGAATTCAGTGAAGTGAAAGCTTTAAAAAACTAATATTTTTAATTTTCATTGGAAAACCCTCTGCCCGATTAGTTACAGAAGAAGTATTGGCCGTTGTTTTCTAGGTTTTTTCTGTTTCTATTTTGTCGTGGGCGCACCGTGTTTTTTTGCCGGTAAGCGATAGGTGGAGTTAGTTAGGGTTTCATTTTGAGTTTCGGGAAGACTTAAGTGTGAAATTCATAGTTCTTCCATATTTTGTTTTTATATTTTTATAAGCGGTATATTCGGATTTGTACCTGACTGCCCTTGCTGGAATAAAATACCACTAAATGTCGCTTTTATTGATGTTATGTTGCATTAATTACCCGAAATTATGGGCTTATTTTTTGTTTTAGGTCGTCATTTTTCTATTTTGTAAGAAATTATTTTGTCATTATTTATGTTTTTATTTTTGTGTTTGTATGGAACTTTTAATGGGATGGTATTTATTAAAAATTAGACTTATCTTTCGGCGACACGCTGAAAGTTGTTTGTTTAAATTATAAAAACAATAGGAACCGTGCCAATTAGTGGTGGTCCATAACTCTGTCGCTAGCGTTGCAGGATTTACATCCTCTAAAAGTAAAAATTTGTGTTCAGCTGGGGAAGGAAGTTGAGCGCAAAGTAATAAATGGGCAGAGATATGATTCTACGTAAGAAAAAATTAGCATCCGTATTTAAACAACCGATAGTCAATCGCACATTAATGGCAGTGGTATTAGCCGGTGCCAGTTCTAATGCTTTCAGTCATGGTTATGTTGAGGCCGCTGACGGTGGTGTAGCTTCTGCGCGTGGTACCCTGTGTAAATACGCATTAGATACCGGTGAAATGAATTTGAATTGCGGCGCAGTTCAGTGGGAGCCACAGAGTATTGAAGGTCCTGAAGGCTTTCCCGATAGCGGCCCTGCCGATGGGCAAATTGCCAGTGGAGGAAGCAGTGCCTGGTCTGAGCTTAATGAACAGACATCTGATCGCTGGGTAAAAAATTATATTAGCTCCGGTTGGCAAACCTTCAAATGGTACTTCACCGCCAACCATGTAACTCGTGATTGGAAATACTATATTACTAAAGAAGATTGGAATCCGAATTCAGTCTTGACTCGCGATCAATTTGATCTCGACCCATTCTGTGAGATAGATGGCAATTATGAACAGCCAAATGTAAATACAACTCATGAGTGTCAGGTGCCAGATCGCGAGGGCTATCATGTAATTCTGGCTGTTTGGGATGTGGGTGATACGGTTAACGCTTTCTACAATGTTATCGATGTGGAGTTCGATGGCGATAATGTCACTAATACCGAGTGGAGCGCTGCGGGTACCATCAATCCGACTCAGGACTTGAACGTTGGCGATAAAGTGTATACCCGCGTATTTGATGGCTCAGGTGAAAACTCATCTTACAGCACTGTTTTGGAAATTGCCTCCGAAGAGCAGGGCATCGCTGAAAACTGGTCACACGATTTGGCTGAGTTGATTAATGCAGAGCAAACCGATATCCGCGCCGGTGATTTCGATGGTGATAATAGCTTTGAGCCTCTGTACGGTATCAACCGCATTTATCTAAAAGATGGCAGTGGCCTGGAAAATGTCGAGATCGGTTACGAGTTGAGCGAAGAAGAGCCCAACTATGAAGTAACGGTAAGTGGTCTTGAAAGTGAATACACAATTACAGGCGGTGCTATTTCTCTAGACTTGGCTCTCAGTGCTACGGGAGATGTCAGCGTTGAGGTTACAGTGGTAAATCATGGCGGTGATACTCTAGCAAGCTATAGCAATAACATTGATGATGGTGATACTGCCAGTACTAGCTTGACTCTCTCAGAGACTGTAGCAGGGCACCATATGGTTGTAGTGGTGGTAAAAGACCGCGATGGCAACATGGTTGATCAAAACACTCTGAACTTCTACCTGGTTGAAGACACCTCTGGTGATGATGACTCCTCGAATGGGGATGATGACTCCTCGAACGGCGATGACGACGCTTCTAATGGCGACGACGATAGCTCCAACGGCGATGACGACACCTCCAATGGAGACGATGATACTTCGAACGGAGATGATGATAACTCCAATGACGATGACCAATCTTCAAGTGATCAGGATTATGATTATGTCTTCCCTAGAGGTCATAGAAACTATGCTGCGGGCACCAAAGTCCTGGGCCGTGACGGTAATGTCTACGAGTGTAAGGACTCTGCTTACTCCCACTACTGTAAGGAAGTAAAAAGAGGTGCAATACAGTTCGAGCCAGGTGTTGGTGGGAACTGGGAGATACTTTGGGAAAGACTTTAATTTATTCCCGATAAAATAAAAAAGGCCCCTTTTGGGGCCTTTTTTGTTGGTAAATTAGTAGGTGAAAAATGGCCTCTTAGGGCAGCGATTCAAGCCTGGTAATAACTTAAAAACATCGCAGCGGTGCGCTCGGCCAGTGCCTCTTGCTCGGCGGAGTTCGGTGGGCCAGAGAGTTGAAGTAACTGAGGCCAGTAGCAACCGCCCTTAATCAGGTTGTGAATCTGCCCATTGGCGACCTCTATGTCGAGAGACTTTAGTCGCCCATCAGCTACGGCAGATTTGATCCAGCGCTGCACCCCGGTTTCATGGGCCTTATATTTTTCCATTTCCTTCTGTAGTGCTTCCGGCTGGTGGAAGAAGTAGTCGAAGGCCATGCGGTTAAGCTCAATATACTGCGGGTTGCAGATCGTTTTTATTTCCTGCTCTAACAGTGTGCGGAGTTGTGATTGCATATCACTATCCGGGTTGTAGTCACAACCGGAGGGCTGGGTGGCCTGCTGCCAGAGTTCACCGATCAAATACATTACCAGGGCTTCTTTGCTGGAGAAGTGGTTGTACACGGTGCGTTTTGATACCTGTGCTCGGGCTGCCAGCTCGTCCATACTCGTGCCCTGCACTCCCAGCTCCTGAAAAGCCTGCTTGGCAGCATCAATAATAGCTTGGCGTTTCAGCTCACTTCTGGTTGGTTTCTTTTCAGTCATGGGTATCTCTGTGAAATCTGGGCCGGGGGATTCCATTGCCGGCGAGTTACTTCTTACGCAAATTTTACACTATATAGTTTACTTTCATATAGTTAGTTTATACACTGCACTGTATAGTTTACATGGTAAGTGAAATGAAGAAGCGCTGGTGGATTCTGGCAGGAGTGATTGTTATGTCGGTAGGTCTCTTTGGTAGCTGTACAAATCAACCCGAGAAGTTCCGCAACAGTGATACGGACTACAAAGTCAGTAGTGGCGGTATAGTTGAGATGATCGGCGCCTACATCAAGGCGGATCGTGCAGCCCCCGCACCGGTGAAGCCTATTCCATTGCGACAGATTCCCGCTGCAGAGCTGGCTGCCCCAGTCGCTGAGAGTGCCGTATATCGCCTCGGGCACTCCACAGTACTGATTCGAATGGATGATCAGTATGTTTTGACAGATCCGGTATTTAGCAAGCGGGCATCCCCGGTTCAGTGGATGGGCCCGAAGCGCTTTCATCCATTGCCCATAGAGATTCGAGACTTGCCTTCGATTAAAGCGGTCGTTATCAGCCATGACCACTACGATCATTTGGACAAAAATAGTATTCGCTCACTCAAGAATAAAGTAGAGCAATTTATCGTTCCTACCGGGGTGGGAAGTCGTTTGCGTAACTGGGGAATTGCGGCCGAAAAAATTGAGGAGTTGGCCTGGTGGGAATCGTTTGCCTTGGGCAGTTTGCACTTTACCGCGACCCCGGCTCAACATTTTTCCGGGCGTGGACTAACGGATAAAGACTCAACATTGTGGGCCAGCTGGGTAATTGAAGGGCGCGAGGGCCGTATATTCTTTAGCGGTGACAGTGGCTATTTTAGTGGCTTTCGTGAAATTGGTGAGCGATTTGGTCCGTTCGACCTGACACTGATGGAAACGGGTGCTTACAACAAGCTTTGGAGTTCGGTTCATATGATGCCTGAAGAGAGTGTACAGGCACATCTCGATCTCGGAGGGAGAGCAATGTTACCTATCCACAACAGTACTTTTGACCTTGCCCTACACGATTGGTATGAACCTCTGGAGCGCGCACAGACGGCAGCCAAAGATCAAGGTGTCACTTTGGTAACGCCTATCATTGGAGAGGCTGTTCGCCTGCAATCTCCCACCACAACAAAGGCCTGGTGGAAAGATGAGATGGCTACGGATTTACGCCTGGTGAGTGAGTAGAGAGGTTCTGTGAATTTGCTATTAGTAGCTGGGTGCTGCTGGATTTAGATATCGATATGTTTTCTGTGGGCGAGCTGGAAATTAAAGCCGGCTCGCTTTAGTGCATAGCGTTTTTTACTCGGTAATAGCAGCTGCCATCCGTCTCTCAGGCTCAACTTCATGTAGAAAGCGGGTAAAAGTATCTTTTGGCCTTTCCAGGCCTTTCGAAGATAACGTTCGCGATGCCATTCCTCGATGATTGCTGCCATGGGTCAATAAATGCACGAAAATTTCGTAGATTGATAGTTGCCCAGAATCCCCGTCCGTAAATTGAAAATTAATTACTCTCTCAAGATCGGATAAAGTTGCTGTTTGAGAGAAGTTGATTAGCCAGGAATCATTGTTATTCATTCTATCTCTTAGTTCTGGAATCGTAGGTGTCTCAATGGTGTTATCTGAAGAAAACAGCTCCTGTGTTTCGGTAATGCGGCTTATAAATAGGCTGTCGACCACCGCAGTATGATTGAGTATACGGATAAAGAAGCTCGCATCTTCCTTGGGTAGAAGATGAAGTTGCTTTTCGCCAGCTGATAATAGCTCTAAGTTGGCCCATTTTTTATATTGAAAAGCACTGGTGAAATCCATATATATTTATCTCATTTTATTTTAAGTAAATACAATTTTTAATCGTATTCTAATTGAGCTTGAGTTCAGCTATTTGCCGATTTATCGCCGCCGTTTTACTTTTATCCTGATTGCGAGAAATTTCTAGTGCTTTCTTCAAAACATCAGAAGCTTCTGAAATTTCATCATTCTGTTGTAACGCCTGGGCCAAACTTTGGTGGGCGTCAATAGAATTTGGCCGATATTCCACCCATCGCCTTGCGACATTGATGGCTTCTTGGATACGACCATCCTTTAGTAACAACTTGGTGATATGGCTTAATTTGTTAACATTTCTCCAACGTGTAGCCCTGGATAAAATAGGAAAGCCATATTTCTGTGAGAGTGATTGATAGAAATGATCGATATTTTGCAAGGCGTCACCAGGTTGGGATATCAATTCTCGATAATTTGCGGACCATTCTTCGTGGGGATAATTAAGCTCAATAGCCGTTAGCGCGGCTTTTATAAAGGCACCGTAGTGGTTTTCATTGTTAAGAACTTCTATTTTTAATTTGAGATTCTCTTTTACGTAAGGCGATAGTTTGGTATTAATTTGACTTAAGATTTTATCATAGCGCTTATCTTTACGCATATCACTGTCGGCCATGGCGAAATAAAAAGCACTGATCTTGTTTGATGAGGTCTGCATACTTGTAGTTATTTCATCAATAAAAGTACTCTCTGAAGTGGGTCCCATACCAAATATATCGGCCGCAGATAAAAAGAAGTAAGACTGAAACAATCCAGGTTTGTTAGTTAGGGCGTAGAGAGGAAAGATGCTGCTAGTTGAAACACCAATAATCATTCGATTGTTGAGTGCGCGGTAATTACTTTCTAAATATGGGAATAGTTCTTCAGTTAGAAATTTACTATAGGCCTCAGGGTCTCCCTGGGCGCTAAATTTCTCCTCTGTGGTATGTGTCCACATTCCATGTAGGTAGGTTTCCGGTTCATCACCACCATCATTAAGGCTGATTACAATACTTTCCGGCATACGTTCTACGCTACTTAGATGCTTTACTGCCCCGGTTAAGGCGTGGAAAAATTCTTTGCCGTGAGTGCCATTAATAAAGATAACCGGGTATCTATGCTGCTTTGATGCTTGATGGAACGTTTGCGGTAAATATATGTTGATTGGTATTTCACGACTCAAGATTCTGGATGAGAAAAGAATTTCATCGCCATAACTCAGGTGTTTGATCGTGTTAACAGAAGAGTGGCTCTTTGGGCTTTCAGGTTCTGCTGATAGTCCCACACACAGTAGAGAAACTGCGATTAACAGTATTCGGGGGGAAATCATATCACCGGCATCCTTGCTGAATTTAAAATTTTTTTAAAAGGCGATTAAGATCTATTAGATGCTATGACAGATTGAGGAGGCGGTAAAGTTGGTTACAGCTGATGCGAAGTGGTACAACTTGTATAGATATAAAAATTTGGATTTTGTCAAAACCAAGCTCTAAACCCCAGTACCCATACGGTTGAGTCCACATCCTCACCTTCTTCACGGGCGAAATCAGCGGCATTGCCCACTTCCCGTTCATAGTGGACGCCAATATAGGGTGAGAATTTCCTGGTGACTTCATACATGAGCCGAAAGCCGACTTCCGCTTCCGATAAGCCGGAACCGCTACCTCGGGCCTCATCGTTCTGCCCAAAAAAGTTCAGCTCGATACGTGGGACCAGATTCCAGTCCTGTGCCAACTTTATTTCATACTCGCCTTCCAGGCGAAATGCAGTACTGCCATGTTCTCCATAGAAA
Source organism: Microbulbifer maximicatervae (SeqCode) (assembly GCF_052467615.1). Lineage (NCBI taxonomy): Bacteria > Pseudomonadati > Pseudomonadota > Gammaproteobacteria > Cellvibrionales > Microbulbiferaceae > Microbulbifer > Microbulbifer maximicatervae (SeqCode). The sequence goes on along the minus strand of NZ_CP174319.1, from coordinate 3,939,439 downwards.
AATACCGCATCCATTTCGAATTTGTAGGGAGACTCTCCAGTAATACCCACAGCAGCCCAATTCCGGCTGCTAGTCTCCAGATTAAAATCGTGGCGAATTCCAATTAGGAAATTCCAGTTTGCTGAAATTGCCCGGCTATAGAGTGCCCAGAGTTCATTTTTTTCAATTTCCCCACTGCTACGCTCATAGTCGACTTCGGCAACAAACTTATTTTGCTCTCCGCCATAACTGAAGTCTCCCTCGATTTCCCCGCCGTTATCACCTCGCAGTTCCACATAGTCGAGGCTGACTTCAGCCATGGGTTCTCCTTCGTTATCCTCGCCAGAGGACTGGTAGCTGTGGTGCTGATGCTGAGGTTCTGCCTGCCCATAGCTGGCCTGGGCAGCAAGTAGCCATAGTGTTGCTGCTATCCCTGCAACATTCTTAAACAATGCGCACCTCCCGATACATACCGGCCCTCTGGTAAAGCATTTGACTGTGTAGAGCCCAGCGGCCATAGGTGTCGGCGCTGATTAAGTAACTGATGCTTGATCCGGGTTGCGCGATCACCGTGTGCTTGCGGGGTAAATACTCTCCGTCACCGGTTTCCAGCTCACTCCAAAAACCGTGTAAGTGCATGGGCTGGGGAAGCGTGGTGTCATTGACCAGGGTAATGCGCAGGCGTTCCTGGTGCCGAAATAATAATGGGCTGGCATCGCGAAATTTTTCACCATTTATTGACCAGAGATAGCGCTCATAATTGCCGGTCAGGTGTAACTGTAATTCCCGCTGTGGCTCCCGTTCGTCCTGGGTGGGTTCACTGCTGTGCAAGTCGCTGTAAGACAGTACACGGCGGTTATAGCGATGTTTATGGTTTCTGAGTCCTACACCGGGGTCAGAGATGCCGTTTGCTGGTGTCAGCGCGCGGTGATCCACCCTGAAGCCGGATTCACTTGGCTGGTGAATGATAGGACTATTACTACCGAGCCCTGCTGCAGCGAGGTTTCCGTAAAACCATCCCCCCTCAGTTGCATCGGGCAAATCGGAATGTTTTTCGGTGTGAGCAGTCTGGGCTGTTTTAAAGTGGCTGTTTGTCTCTTCGGTTTTTCTCGCCAGACCCAGATCTTGTAGGGTGAGCACTGGGCGGTGATCCATCTCGGGAATTTCTGTGCTCAGACGTATATCACTTGTCAGTGTGCCTCGCGCATAGCCACTGCGGTCCATGGACTGCGCAAATATATTGTAGGCCTGTTCACTCTCTGGCTCGACAATTACGTCATAGGTTTCGCCGCTGCCAAGACGAATTTCATCGACGCTAACGGGCTCGACATTTTGTCCATCGGCCGCCACCACCTTCATTTTCAGGCCGGGGATACGCAGGTCGAATAAGGTCATCGAAGCTGCGTTAATTAATCGCAGGCGAACCCTCTCACCAGGTTTAAATAATGCAGTCCAATTGGTATCGGGTGTATGCCCGTTAATCAGGTAGGTGTAAGTCTCGCCTGTGACCTGGGAGATACTGCGGTCGGAAAGCTGTTTCCAGTTCCATTGATGCCGGTCCCGCCAGGTTTGTGCGACACCTTTTGTGCGCACCTCACGCCATAAATCTGTAGCCGTGCGCTGTTGCCGGTTGTAGTAGTCCGGGTCTTTTTTTAGATGGGTATAAATAGTTTGGGGAGATTCATCGCTCCAATCGGATAGGACAACAACATAATCCCGCTCGTAAGAAAATGGTTCTGGAGATATCGGATCAATGACTATTGCCCCAATTAGCCCCCGCTGTTGTTGAAACCCGGATTGGCTGTGATACCAATAAGTACCACTTTGGCGCACAGGGAATCGGTAGCGAAATGTTTGCCCGGGTTGAATGCCGTTAAAGCTCAACCCCGGTTCGCCGTCCATATCGCTGGGTACCCTAACACCGTGCCAGTGTAGGGAGGATTTGTCGGGTAATTGGTTGTGGACATTCAGGGTGACGGTTTCCCCTTCCCGCCAGCGCAAAATGGGGCCCGGTAGACTGCCATTAATGGTAAGGGCTTGTCGTTCGCGCCCGGTAAGATTTACCTGGCGGTAACTGATGGATAAATCAAAGTGGTTACCGCGCAGGGTTGTTGCCGAAGCTGTAGGCGAGTTTGGGCGTGAACTGTAGGGTAACCCCAGCAGCAGGGCTCCCGCTCCGAGACCTGTGACGAAAGTACGCCTCGATACGGCGTCGGTGCGGAAGCTCTCTGTCATCGATGTCCCTTTTAAAACTGCTCCTGTGCCGTATTGATTTCGGCGTAAATTTCGCTGCTGCCGTCTTTGTTAAGCAGCATTACCTGATAGGGCGTAAAACGGTCGCCCACTTCCATACCGGGGCTGCCCAGGGGCATACCTGGCACTGCGAGACCAATGGCATTTTGCGGTGGGTTCTGCAAGAAATGCTGTATCAGCTTTGCCGGTACATGCCCTTCAAAAACATAGCCCTGTTCTGACACTGTGGTGTGGCAGGATTGGTAGCGCGGAGAGATATGGTGCTGCTTTTTCACGCCGTTAAGGTCTTCGACATCCTTTGCTACGACGTCAAAGCCACTTTGTTGGGCATGCTCAACCCAAATTTTGCAGCAGCCGCAGGTGGCGGATTTGTAAGTGGTCAGGCTCACAGATTCCTTTTTGGGGTCTGGAGATTCGGCACAGGCACTTAATGCCAGGGTTGTGAGTAGCGCAGCAATAGCGATCAAAATTGAACGGTTCATATGAACTCCGATGATGAGATTTAGGACGCACACAGGCGTGCGAGTATTTATAAAAAATATTTGGAGTAAAACTGGGGAGTGCGCGTATGCCTAGGCATACGGGGCCCGTTAAGTGCGGAATATGGGTGGGCGCAGTGCCATTTCCGGATCTGGAGAGGAATTAAATTCCCGGTAGGCAGTTACAAGTAGATTGCGGTTGTATACAAGGATTTTATATTGAGTGTTTACCGCAGAACTGGTGCCTGGCCCTGCACAGCAGCTGCATTCAGCAGTGCAACTGGCGGGATGGCTGTCGCTGCAGTTTTCAAGGGTTGCCCCGTCGCAGTGGGCTTTTTCTTCTGCAGCGATGGGTGCCGCTGGGGATTCGTGTGTTTCCGCACAGGATGACGCAACTGCTTGGCCGCCGAAGGCCAGTAACAGTGTGAGCAAAAATAGGCGAAAGATCCCGGTGTGCATGGCGGTATTCAGAAAACAAGCCAGCCCGCAGTGTATGGGCTGGCCTCTGCCGGTGCAACTTTCCCGATTGCGGGATGGCGGGTTAAGAGCGGCCCAGGGGTAGGCGGAAGTCCTGGTGTCGCAACAGGTCCGGTCCACATTCGAGGCGCTCGAGCCAGCCCAGGAAACGCTCTTTGATATCGTCGGAGGCAAAGTAACCGCCGTGCTGGGGCACAATCATTGCGGGGTTGAGTTCCCGAATCATCTTAGCCCAGAGACGACAGGTCCAGTTCCCGCCCATATAGCGGCGGTGGAACCCTTCCATCGACGGCAGATGTTCATCGAAATCTTTGACTTCGCCCTCTTCTCCACCGAGTGAGGCACCGATATCGCCGGAAAATAATATGCGGCTGACCGGATCATAAAAACTGAAGTTGCCACAGGAGTGCATAAAGTGCGCTGGCAGCGCCCAGATCTCACTGTCGCTGAAGGGGATAATTTCTCCCTTATCGTCCAGAGGCATGATGCGTTCCTGCCAGCGCTCAGCACCGGCACGCGAGGCGACAAAGCCGGAAACCAGGTGTGGCAAAAACCGCGACCACAGTTTCGACACCGCTACCTTACAGCGTGAATGCAGCATCCAGCGCGGCAGCGAGGCGATAATATCCGGATCCTGATGCGAGGCCAGGATCAGGTCCAGTTCGCTCAGGTTCAAATGGCGGCTGAGCTCAATGGTGAGGTGTGTGTAAGTCAGATCGCCGCCGGGATCGATAAGCGCCCCTTTGGTGCCGCGGCGAATAACAAATTGATTGGCCTGTACCCCATCGCTGCCATTCTGCTCTTTAACCAAATCGCCGAACCGCGCAACCAGGTGGTGACCTTTTTCAAATAGGATGTCCACGCCGCGACTCCTCTTATTGGACTTGGCCGAGGTATTGAGTGAGCCTCTCCTTATTCATAGCAATACCGGCATTCATGCCTTCGGCATGCTTCTTGGCTTCTTCCAAGTTGGTTGCCTTACCTACCTGAATTACCCCAACCATACCCAGCGGCAGATGTGGGTCGCACTGGTATACGTAGACACCTTCCTGGTTCAAAGTGACAGTCACCTTTTCTCCCATGCTGCCATTCCAGGTAGCGCCCTCGGCAGGGGACAAAACTGAGTGAGTGTTGTGGGCCGCATCAGTGGGCAGGAAGGTGACAGAATCGCCCGGCGCTACCGCGAGAAATGCCGGTTCAAAAGTCATCATGCCGTCCTTGCCCTGGTTCAGCATCTTAACTTCGTGATCCGCAGCCAGGGCGGAGGTCGAGGCCATGGCGAGCGCCAGAATCGCGCCGCGAAGAGTAATAGACGACATACTTACTTCCTGTTCGATGGTTAGTCAGTGTTGTTCAGCGCCTCCCCATTAGTGGGTAGAGGCAGCGGCGGATGTTATCTCGGAGGGGGCTGGGTGAATTGATCTAGATCAATCGCGCAGATAGACCAATTAGAAGGAGAAGATGCCAATAGAAGGGATCCGTGTAGGAGAGTCATTTTTGACCGCTGAGCACCACCCGCCTCGGCCGGATAAGGGGTAAACTGTGCGCCGATCAATTCTGTGACTTTTCGGGAGAGTGCTTTGGCCACAAAACGTAAAACTGCCTACGTGTGTAATGAATGCGGCGCTGACTACACCAAATGGGCAGGGCAGTGTAGTGCTTGTGGCACTTGGAATAGCCTATCGGAAGTACGCCTGGGACCGGATCACAAGGACAGCCGCGCCGCGAATTTTACCGATGCACAAAGTGGTTACGCCGGTTCCGCCGGTGCTGGCAAAGTGCAAAAACTATCGGAAATCGATCTCAGTGAATTGCCGCGTATTCCCACTACGGCCTCGGAACTGGATCGAGTGCTGGGCGGCGGGCTGGTGCCGGGCTCCGTTGTATTGATCGGCGGCCACCCCGGTGCCGGGAAATCCACTGTTTTACTCCAGACCCTATGCCATCTCGCCACATCAATGCCGGCGCTTTATATCACCGGCGAGGAATCTCTCCAGCAGGTTGCTATGCGCGCTAAGCGCTTGGGGCTGCCCACGGATTCCCTGCAATTGCTCAGCGAAACCGATGTGGAGCGTATTTGCCTGGCAGCCAAAGAAGTGAACCCTCGGGTTATGGTCGTGGACTCGATCCAGGTAATGCATATGAGCGATGTGCAATCGGCACCGGGCTCTGTGGCACAGGTGCGCGAGAGTGCGGCCTACCTGACTCGCTTTGCCAAGCAGACCGGCACGGCGCTGATTCTGGTGGGGCATGTCACCAAAGATGGCAGTCTCGCGGGCCCCAAGGTGCTGGAACATATTATCGACTGCTCCATTCTCCTCGAGGGCACTCACGACTCCCGCTTCCGCACACTGCGGGCCCATAAAAATCGCTTTGGGGCCGTTAATGAACTCGGCGTGTTTGCGATGACAGAGCAGGGCCTGAAAGAGGTATCCAATCCCTCGGCCATTTTCCTGCAAAGGGCTGAGGAGATCGCAGCCGGTTCTGTGGTGACCTCGGTGTGGGAGGGCACCCGGCCGCTGTTAGTGGAGTTGCAGGCCCTGGTGGACGATAGCAGTCTCGGCAACCCCCGCCGGGTAGCGGTGGGCCTCGACCAGAACCGCTTGAACATGCTGCTCGCTGTGTTGCATCGCCACGGTGGGGTCTTGGTGGGGGACCAGGATGTCTTTATCAATGTGGTCGGCGGGGTAAAGGTGATGGAAACCAGCGCCGACCTGACACTGTTATTGGCGGTAGTCTCCAGTTTCCGCAACCGTGTCCTGCCCCGGGATCTGGTGGTATTCGGGGAAGTGGGGCTGTCAGGCGAGATTCGCCCGGTGCCCTCGGGCCAGGAGCGTTTGCGCGAGGCGGCCAAACACGGTTTCCGCAAAGCCATTGTGCCTGCAGCCAATCGCCTGAAGAACGATATCGAGGGAATGGAAATGCACTCGGTCAAGACCTTGGCGGAAGCGCTGGCGGTAATTGATATGAGCTGACAGTCCAGCCGGGGACGGCTGTTTTGGCAGAGGAATACCTGGCGGTATTCCTCTGGGGAAGTAAGCTTTCAGAGCCTCCTGCGCTAGGGGCGTCTAGTTGCTCCCTTGCGCTGGTTGTTACCGGGGCCCCGACGAAAATCCTCTGACGGAGTGCCCTTGTAACAGCGTGGGATAATGGGCCAGTCCTCTGTTAGAAAATAGGCATAGGTGCCCTTGGGGAATTCCGGGGTGCTTACCATTCTGCCGTTGCACTCATCCAATGTGCCGGAGCCAGCCACATAGTGGTAATCATCCACAAAGGTACCATCGTAGTAACCACCGGGTTCTCTACTGCCCTTGGGGCGTTTCCCGGGTTTCACCTGATAGCTTGAAGTCATTGCCGCAATCCCGGATTTCGGTTCCCAACCATCGGCATAGGCGTACAGGGCATAAATGGGGAATCCATCGGCAGCCCAGCCAATCAGCGGCGAATGCCTTTCCTTAGATACCCCCAGGCGCTGTAATAAACCGGTGGGAATTCCGTGATAGTGATAGGCACCATTGGGCTGAACATGGGCGTAGTTATCGTCTACACCCAGCTGAATCGCGCCGGATAGGGCTTCGTAGCGCCAGCGTCCACGATTGCCCAAGTACCATTCCGCAGCACTGGGGTCGAAAGGCACTCCGTTCAGTCCGATACCAAAATTCTGCAACGGAACCGGTGTAGGTTGAGCGGCAACTTGGGGGATAGCCGGAACTCGGAAACGATAGCGCTGCACCTCGATTTCATGGGGATTGCCGCGATTGGGGAAGGTACCAGTCTTGTGCTCGGAAATACCGTTGGCCTCAATAACGCGCCAGGGTCCCTGGATACTGATACTCACTTCACTAAAGGTAATCGGCGCTTCGGTAGCGGGAACAGTGTGCTGCAGACCATCGGATTGCACCACTGTGTGTTTGCGAGCGGTGTGGCGTCCACCAGTGGCGCCCCCTCCTGTAGAGCGCGCAGTCGGTTTGCGCTCGGGAACACAAGCTAGGCCATGTGATTGGGGGTGGTTGCGGCAGCGACCACTGACTCGGCCATTGGGCAGTTCCATTGAGCAGCTGGCGCCACTGGACAGGTTTCGACAAGCCTCCAGGGCGCTATCGGGTACGTGAGCCAGCGAGAGAGGCGCAATACTGCAAAGCCCCACAAATAACCACTTCTTCATAATGACATCTCAAGATTTACAGTACCGCTGGCCGGTTGCGATTTATTGGGAGTTACTGTTCTTCATCTTCCATGGGGCGAGGGCCGCCTTTACCCTTGCCGCCGGCAGGTACACAGACCAGCTGCTCAATCTGCGGGGGCATACGGCAGGTGCCCTCCAATGTGCCTCTGGGTGTCTCGACAGTGCAGGCGTCTCCTTCAGCCAAGCTGCTGCAGGCATCAATCGCTTCCTGCGGAGGCTGGCGCGGCTGTGCAGATACATTTGTGGCCAGTAAGAGGGCTGCTACTGGGATAAATATTTTTTTCATCGTGTTCTCCTGTCGTAGGCACTTTGAGGGGAGTCCCTGGAGCCTCAACTTTGCTCATTGGGTTTTGACAGAGGTTATTGCTGTCGCCCGAAACTATAGACTCGGGAAATGGCGATTACCGCTCAGCGAAGGGCTGGCTTCTCGAATTGGCCTGGGACTGCCATCGAAAGTAGTCGAGGAATGAGTAAGTAATGTGGATAACTTGTAAAGAAGTGTGGGGCTGGAGAGCTCACTTTACGACTAATGATCCAGAGAGCTGACAGGCTCTAATTGATCAGTGGTGGAGGTGGGAATTAGGGGCTGAGCAAGCAGGAAAGGCTGGGTATTTAATCAGTCGTGACACAAGCTAAAATCTGGCGTGTGTTACGACTGATCCTGTATTTTTCTGAAGGGACTTTAACTTTCAGTTTCCAGTGCAGCTTTCGCCGCAGCTTCACTCAACAACCTGCGGCGAACTTTCATTGGAGTGGTACCAAACCAGCGGTCGCAGGCGCGGTTAAATGAGCTCTGCTCCCGATACCCCAGCATATTGGAAATCTGGGCCATAGGTGGCAACTTTCTACTGAGGTAATGCTCTGCGCGTTCGCGGCGAATACGGTCGAGAATATCCTCAAACACCAATTCCCGATCTCGCAACCTGCGCTGCAGTGTGCGCTTGTGCATCCCCAGCTGATTGGCGACTTCCTGCAAACTGCAGCGCTTTAGCGGCATCAGGCAATAGATCAGCTGTTCTACTTGGTGAATCAGGTTTGACTCACCTTGCTCCAGTACTTTGTCGATATAAGACTTTAATAGAGGCCTTAAAACCGGGTTGCACTTCTCGGTCGGTTGGGCCAGCTGGCCGCTACTTAGAATCAAGGTGTCGCTATTTTGTGAAAACTGTACATTTGTACCAAAAAAGTTTTCATATTGGTCGTGGAGGGGCTGTTTGGACTTTAAATGAACCGCCTCCAGATTGAACTTTTCACCACATAATATTTGTAGTGCGACAACAGAAACCCCAAGGAGAAATTCCCGGAATAGCTCGAGAGGCAATGGAGAGTCCGAAGGTATATAACTTTCTAAATCATTTAAACAATGAAAAGTTATAAACGTTTGGAGCCCTTTAACTTCCAATTCAACTCGCAGGTTATAAGGAGGGGCGGCGAATTGCTTTACGGCAGCATTGAGGAATTCCCCGAGGGTCAACGACTGCAATACTGCTGCTCCAAGAGAACTGAGGGCGGCAGCCCCCTGGCTTTTTGCCAGTCTCAATCCGAAATCCGCGCAATTGAGTTGTCGTGCGGCCTTTTCAACAAGGTCAGTCACTTTACTCAACGGGAGATACCCCTCGAGTTTTTCAACCTGCTCGGGGTTAATACCGGCGCTATTAAGCAGTGTTTCCGGGCAGCCGTTTAGCTGGGATACTTGGTCATAAAAGCCGGTTAACAGCTTAGCTCTTATTTGTTGGGTCAATTTCTTCCAAATCCTTCCAAGAACCCAGCCTGATTTAATTATTAGGCGTGCCGGGTCGCAACTTCTATTTGAGCGAAAATATTCAACTGATAGGCGCGCCCGATAATTTTAGGAATCTACAAATAAATGCAAATTCCAGGATTACACATTCCTGGGCATTGTCTGACGGATTTGCAAAACCGTCATATTGGCGAATGCCTGTTTTATTTCGAATTCCTGATATGTATTGTGCGCTATGGATAACTGTTACTGCACTAACTACCACAAAGTGCACACGACTCATCCTGAGAAAATAATATATGAGATTAAAACAAGGCAGCCGAAACTGGCGTAATCCGCCTATCAGTCTCCGCTAAGTATTATTTCAAGGCCTATATTACTTGTTTTTTTTTGTGGATTCGAAGGGCTTTTGGCTTTTGCTTATAATCAAAATGTCACCTAATGAAAAAAAATACCAATTAAAGTTAATACATTGAAACTTTATTCCCTTATGACAGCAAAAAAATTTTTTTGTTTTATGGTGACTCCATATCTGGGAATAATAATTTTTTCTTAATTTATCCACTTTTTTACCCTTGCCTAAAGCTATCTTGAATGACTGGTGATTTCAGGAACGCTTTAACACTTTTTGGGTAGTTACCAGCGGATATAAATGACCATTTCAAAGGTATGGTCATTTTGGGGAGACAAAAAAGCCCGCATAAGCGGGCTCTAGGATTACTGATTAATCAGTGGATTAGCCACCATAGTAAGTAGCTGCACCGGGGCCGACGGGCAGTCCCAGGGCAAAAACCCAGATGAAGAACAGGGCTGTCCATCCGATAAAGAAGAAGATGGAATAGGGAATCATAGTGGCGATCAATGTACCCATGCCCAAGTCTTTCTTATAGCGCGCAGCAAAAGTAATGATCAGGCCAAAGTAACTCATCATCGGCGTGATAACGTTGGTCACAGAGTCACCGATACGGTAGGCCGCCTGGATTACTTCCGGGGCGTAGCCCAGCAGCATCAGCATGGGTACAAAGATGGGAGCTGTCACCGCCCACTGAGCAGAGGCACTGCCCAACATCAAGTTCACAAAGCCACACATCATGATGAAGAACAGGAACAGTAGTGGTCCAGTGAGGCCGATGCTTTGTAGCGCATCAGCACCTAAAACGGCAAAAATGGTGCCCAGGTTGGTGATCTTAAAGAAGGCGACAAACTGTGCAGCAAAGAACACCAGGACAATGTACATCCCCATACTGTTCATGCTCCTGGCCATGGCATCAATGACATCTCGGTCATTCTTCATGGTGCCGACAACCTTACCGTAAACAAATCCCGGGATAGCGAAGAACACCAGGATCAGTGAGACGATACCCTTAAGGAACGGAGAGCCCGCGACCAAGCCTGTCTCGGGGTTACGTAAAACGCCCCACTCAGGCACCACCGTCAAAGCGAGTACTGCAGATACGCCCAAAACAGCCAAACCTGCGTACTTAAGGCCGCGCTTCTCGGCGTCGGTCAAGGTGCCAACTTTGTCTTGAGTCAGGTCGACAGACGCTTCACTGGGATCATACTTGCCCAGCTTGGGTTCTACGATCTTCATGGTCACCCAGCTACCAACTCCGGTGATCAGGAAGGTACTGACAATCATAAAGAACCAGTTTACTTCCGGGCCCACGGAGTAGGTCGGGTCGATCATATGGGCTGCTGATTCTGTGATCCCCGATAGCAGCGGGTCCACCGTTCCCAGCAGCAAGTTAGCACTGTAGCCGCCAGAGACACCGGCAAACGCGGCGGCCAGGCCAGCGATAGGGTGTCGACCGAGAGAGTGGAAAATCATTGCGGCTAATGGGATCAGTACCACGTAGCCCAATTCAGAGGCGGTATTAGAGATGATGCCGGCAAAAACCACTATGACAGTGACTGTGCGTTTGGAGGCCTGGAGTACCAGACCGCGAACAGCGGCACTTAACAGGCCGGAGTGCTCGGCAATCGCAACCCCCAATAGGGCCACTAAAACTGTCCCCAGCGGAGCAAATCCGGTGAAATTTTTAACCAGACTGGTAACGATCATCCTGAGTCCATCGCCACTCATAAGGTTGAAGACCTCAATGACGCCATCTGGCGCTCGGCCAGCAGCGCCAACCGGGCGGGGGTCGGGGACAGACAGGCCAAAGTAAGAAGCGATACCACTAATGACTATCACGCTAACGGCGAATAGTGCGAACAGTGTGATTGGGTGGGGGAGAAGGTTGCCGAGCCATTCCACTGCATCTAAGAAGCGGATAAAGGCTGTCTTGCGCCCTGGGGGACTGTCCTGCCGATCGCTCGGGGAGGTTGTTGTGGTCATTGTTGGTCCTCAGTCGTTACTGCAAGCGACCCTAATTGCCTCTGGGCCGCCTTGTAGCCGAAGGGTTGGCTGAAAAATGTGCTAAAGCCGAGATCATACACAAAACTACTTCAGCTAAGAATGCCCAGAGAGAAATGTTGCTCCTAGGCAGTGGGCCAAAGAGCTATCAGGCGACCCGGATAGGTAAAAGATCTATGATGAAAGATGTGCTGTTATGGCGCTTGTCATATCAGGGTAAATCTTTCTGATAGCGGTCTCTGATGACTGGATATGCCATAATCCCAATACTATGTAGTCAATTCAGCGGTGAAAATAATGAAGATTGGAATTTTAAAAACCGATGATGTGCGCAAAGAGCTTGTTGGTGAATTTGGGGAGTACCCGGAGATGTTTGCCGACTTGTTGCGCGACCAGGACTCCAATTTGGAGTTTAACACCTACGAAGTCCAGCACGGCCAGTATCCCGACCATATAGATGAAGTAGACGCTTACCTGATTACCGGTAGCAAGACAGGTGTTTATGACGACAAACCCTGGATTGCGCCCTTAATGGATTTTGTACGCAAGTTACATGGTGAGAAAAAGCCGACCATAGGTATTTGCTTTGGTCACCAGTTAATTGCCCAGGCACTGGGGGGCCGGGCCCGTAAGTCAGATAAGGGCTGGGGGCTGGGGGTGCACACCTATGAAATGCAGGAGACGCCTAGTTGGATGTCTGAACCCGCCCCCAACTTTAGTCTCTTAGTAACGCATCAGGATCAGGTGGATCAGCTGCCGCTTGGTGGGCGAGTACTGGCTTCCAGTGAGTTCTGCCCTATGGCAATGGTGCAGGTGGATGATCATATGCTTAGCTTCCAGGCGCATCCGGAATTCACTAAGCCCTACTCGAATAGCTTAATGGAGCTTCGACGGCAGGCTTTTGGTGAAGCTGTGGTTGATAAAGGGCAGGAGTCTCTTAAGAACGATATCCATGAAAATGCAGTTGCCAGATGGATGTTGGAGTTTTTACGGCAGTAAATTTTCCCCATTGAAGAAAATAGGAAACCTTTATTTAGCTATTTTCTCTTTCTCATTCCAATGGTATCTGACCTTTTGAAACCCCACTTATAAGTGGGGTTTATGCTCATACATGTATTAAATTGCATCGTTATTCACCTTTGTTCTATATGTCTTAAAGGGCATATAAACTTCTTATAGGGTTGTATTTTTTAATTTTATTTGAATATAACGATTTAACTACCAAAATATAATTTTCTCCGGTAACTGGCAGTTATTTTTGCACTCATGTTTATGTTTGTCACTATCTCTAGATTTATATGTCGGTAATATGGACTTTTAAGGTTGTTTTAAAAAGTAGTGGGTGTTTAATATGGAGCTGTTCATTTAAAGGTTCTTGTTTAGGGTGGGTATTCAATTAAATAACATGCTTGTGCCAGTTTTATTTTTCTGGGGGCGTGTATGTATTCTAGTTGATTTAAATGGAGGTCTTGGGTGTTCGCAACTCGATCGGGGAGGATGGATTAATAATTAACACAGCCTCTTAATCTAAAAAAATCTATAAATATTTCTATAAGCAAAAGGATAGGTTTATGAAATTATTTAAAATGGCAGTATTGGCCAGTGCCATTGGCTTGTCAGTAGCTAGCACTAATGTACTTGCGGCTGGAAATGTAAATGGGGGAATTGACGGAAGACTTATTGGGGCAGATGGTAGTGAAATTCCTAACGTAACCATTTTTATTGAAAATGAAGAAAATGGCTTCAAAAGGACTATCTCAACCGGTGACGATGGGGATTTCAAGGTCAAGTTACCCAGTGGAGTTTATAAAATAACCGCGCAGAAATCAGGGTACCAACCGGCAGTAATCGAATCGGTACTAGTGTCTATCGGTAGCACAGGTAAATTAAGTATCCCTTTGAGCCAAGGCGATATGGAAGAGGTTTTGGTTGTAGCTGAGGCCTTACCACAAATACGTACTGGAACAGCTGAATCTGCTCTCAATATCAGTTTAGAGGATATTGAGATGTTGCCTGTAGGGAGAAATATAGAATCTGTTGCCTTGCTTGCTCCGGGAACTGTGTTGGGGGATAACGCATTCGGAGAGGATAAAGATCTTATTTCATTTGGCGGAGCCTCTGTTGGTGAAAATGCTTACTACATTGATGGCTTGAATGTTACCAATTTTCGCAATGGCTTAGGTGGCTCTTCTGTACCCTTTGAATTTTATGATCAGTTTCAAATTAAAACTGGTGGATATAGTGCAGAGTTTGGGCGGTCTTTAGGTGGCGTTTTAAATGCTGTTACAAAGCGTGGAACCAATGATTTTAAATATGGTGTAGTTACTTATTTTGAGCCTGGATCATTAAGGGAAACAAGCCCGGATACATTATCCACAGATGGAACGCTCTATGATCTCAATTCTGAGAATGAACAGTCTAGATATACTACGGATTATTATATAAGTGGTCCGATTGTGCCGGACAAATTATTTTTCTATGCGCTCTATGAGCAACAGGAAACTGTTGAAGAATATAACACTCTCCAGGCCCCTGATACCTTTAATAATAGGGAAGTGGCTGATGACTTTTGGGGAGTTAACTTAACTTGGAATGTGACCGATGATCACATCTTAAGTTATGTTCATTTTTCCGATGAGCGCATCCGAGAAAATAGGCAGTCAAATTATGATTATTACAATAAGAATAAGCTCGATTACAAGGGGACGATCAGTGATTATCGGGGTGGAGAAAACTGGCTGTTACGCTATGATGGCCAATTAACAGATAACCTCAGTATGTCTTTGTTACATGGGCAAAATGAATATGAGCTCACTACTATCGGCACAACAGATGTTGAATGCCCATATGTAGTTGATACAAGTGATGGAGCTCTACCAGGAAACTCTTCGTTATATCCAGGATGCGATACGAATTATAGGGTTCAGACTGGAGGTGATGAGCGCGAAGCAAATCGAATCGACTTTGATTGGGTGCTTGGAGACCATACTGTTCGTTTTGGATATGATCGAGAAGATAATTCCTCCTCTTCCTCTGAGACTTATGCCGGCACGGGATTGCGGGATGGGAAAGGTGTTTATTATCGTTATTACACCGCTCTTCCTGGGGCGGAGCTTACGAATGGGGGAATAGTTCCTAATGCTAATGGGGATGGAAGTCCGGTTCATCTAGTGCGCTATCGAGTAGGGGATGTTTCTGGTTCATTCAAGGTTGAATCAGAGGCTTTCTACATTGAGGATACATGGGATATCACCGATAATTTTACTGTAAGTGCCGGGCTTAGAAACGAAACTTTCTCTAACTACAATGGAGAGGGTGATGTATTTATTGAAATTGATGACCAGTGGGCGCCACGTCTGAGTTTCTCTTGGGATCTCACTGGAGATGGAGAGTCACGGATTTTTGGTAATTGGGGCAGATACCATATGCCCGTCGCAGCCAATACAAATGTTCGATTATCCGGTGGAGAGCTTGGATTCGAGCGTTATTTTATCTTTAATGGCGACTATGATTCGGTTAGTTATATTCCTTTAGATATTGGGGCTGAAGGTGTCCCGACCACCCAAGAAGTAGGTACAGTAAATATTACTTCTAGCGGAGAGGTTCCCGATAGTCGACAATTATCCGATCGGGATTTGGAGGCGATGTACCAGGATGAATATATTCTTGGTTATGAGAAGGTTCTCAATGATAGTTGGAGTGTGGGTGTTAAAGCGACATATCGCGACCTGAAATCTCATATAGATGATATCAGTATAGACCATGCAGTTGACGCGCTAGGCTATGCTCATACAGGGGATGCTCATGGTTATGTTCTTGCTAATCCTGGAAGTGATGTGACTATTCCTTATGATAGGTATGGTACTGGTGAGTTGGAAATGACAACTTTCTCGGCTGAATTGCTGGGATATCCTGAAGCTAAGCGGACCTATAAAGAGCTAGAGTTTTCTGTAGATAAAGCTTTTGATGGCGTTTGGGGTTTAACAGCCAGTTATGTTTGGTCTGAAAGTAAAGGAAATACAGAAGGGTATGTCAAATCTGATAATGGTCAGGATGATGCTGGGATCACTCAAGACTTTGATTTCCCTGAAATTATGGATGGTGCCAATGGCTATCTGCCAAATGATCGTACCCATAAATTTAAAATCTATGGGAATTATCAAGTTATGGAAAACCTATTATTAGGGGCTAACTTTCTCCTTCAGTCAGGACGGCCAATTAACTCTTTTGGAGCAGGCCATCCAAATGGAACACCCTCCTACGGAGATACTTATTACTTAACCGACCCAGATGGGAATTTGGTAAGAACGGAGCGTGGTAGTCGAGGTAGAACGAGCTGGGTTAATCAAATTGATCTGTCGCTAGTATATAGTACTCAAGTTGGTTTGGCTGATGTGGAGTTAAGAGCAGATGTCTTTAATTTATTAAATGCAGATGCTGAAACAGAAGTTGATGAGTTTGCGGAAATTAGTCCCGGAATAGCTGATCCTAACTGGGGGGTTAATCAGTACTACCAGACACCTAGATACTTTAGACTGGGTGCTAGTGCACGCTTTTAATTTTAATCTGAAAGAGGGTCGCCAATTGGCGGCCCTAATTTCAATACACATTTAAAGTAATTAAAATTAACACTTTTGATGGCTGGAGGATTAATTGACCCCATATACAGAATCTTCCTCGATCTGAATAATTCTTACCCGGATAGGGTCTTCAATCTGAAAATATCGCCTCGCGCTTTCATCAAGTTGAATGGCCAAAGCTTGAAGTTTTTGGTGTGTTCGATCTGGTCTCTTTAAGCAGGATACTTCAATATAGCACTCATCGGGTGTAATTTTCTGGGCTGTAATAAAAGTTATATTTGGGTCTTCTTCAGTTTCAAGTTCTTTGATAATTAATTTTTGAAAAAACGCTGGGGTTGAGTCCGGAGCTAATTTAAGTGAGCTTAAAAAAATCTTACAGCTGATCATGTATTGATTCCTGGTTAATACAGATGGATATGTTTATTCCATTAATGAAATCTTCTTCATAAATTATCATTCTTACTTTGATTGGATCTTCGATCTGAAAATAGCTTCGCGCCCGTTCATCGAGTTGAATAGCCAAAACTTGTAATTTTTTGTGTGTCAGGTCTGGCTGTTTCGAACAAAATAGCTCTATATAGCTCTCATCAGGAAACATTTGAATAGTGCTGATAATGGATATATTGGGGTCCTCCTCGGTGTCTAATTTTTTGATAGCAAGTTCTTGCAATAATTTAGATGCTGAATCTGGTGCCAGCTTTAGAGGGCTTAAATAGATTTTGCAGCTAATCATAGGGAAGTCCCATTTCAAGGTGGTGTTATAGACCACTTTTAGGAACGTAGCAAAAGGTTAAGCATTTCTTCCTGTTTCTGTATTTAGAGATTAGCTAAGGTAAAATGATGGTGCAAAGTTTTAGGTTTCCTTCTGGTTCTTTAGTGGCGTTATAACTTTTTGTAATTTCTAGTGTTTTATTTCCTTGTTTTAAAGCTTTGTTCTGCTTCATATGTGTTTGTATATCTGGGTATAATTATACATCTTGCGCTTTATGTGGTTGATGGTGAATTGTAATTTTTTATATTGTTTAAGTTGTGTGTGTATAGCCAAAAGATGGTATTTTTCTACTTAGACATATGTTGTTTTGAGTGAGAAAAATGTTTTTTATTGAGGCTTATTAGTAATCTAACAAGAATATAAGTGATCAATTATCCCTAATTAAACTAGTCCCTTGTTTGTTAAGTCGCATTATGGCTAGCTGTAAATTCTGTATTTAAACCGCAAAAGGCAAGCTTCTAATCGGGGATGGTCGTTTGAATGAAAATTCAGATGAGAAGGTTGGATTGCCACCAGATAAATACTTATAGTTTTATATTTATAAAACCACAAATTGCTGGTGATTTTGCTTTATTGTCAGTTAGACGCTGGAAGGTTCCTAAGTGTGCCTTCTGGTGATTTAAGCTAATTGAAGGTGAGGTGTTACCTGAGTAATTTTAAGATTAAACGCTGGGATTTGTAATAAATGTAACATTCCCGATTTCTGTTGCTAATATCGTACCCCTATTCAAAGTTTTGCCAATCGATGGGTGCGGCTGTTGTGTGGGTATTCAATAGAATCTAATTGCGTCGCAATGTAAGTTTATACTTACTTACGTTTTATGTTTGAATGTCAATTTTGCTGATGTGAACTCTTCAAAGATATAGAGCTTCATTTTTAGAGAATAATCTCAGATCAAAAAATTTTAGCTGAAACACCACTGGAACCTTAGTGCATAGCTACCTCTCTGTATTATAACTAGGGCTCAGAATGTGAATTGCTAGTTGTTGTACCAGTGAAATTAGGTATAGATTCTAATTGACTCCTAAATCGGGGAAATTTAAATTTGGGTACTGCGGATTTTTTTGGAAGAAAACTTCAAGAAAATCGAGGGAAGAAAGTTAAGTTTCGCTTCGTTCCTGTGCGATAACAGTTAGTAGGTTTTTCATATTGTCAACGCCTTTTTTTCACACTACACGCGCCATTGTTTCAGATTCTATCCGTACCTTGGTTATAGCAACTGCTCTCGGTGTCCTGCTTCTGGCTGTTTGGGCTATTTGGTTTTTTACAGTAGAAATTACAACATATAGCGTGAGTGATGACGCTAGGTTGGAGCAGGAGCACAATACTGTTCATGTCAGTACCCAGCGAGTTGGACGTGTTGTTCAAATTGAGGCAGAGCTCGGGGATACCTTAGAGCAGGGCGATGTGCTAATTCGTCTTGATACGTCCGTACTTGATTTGAGCCTGCGGGGGGATAGCAAGATATCTGGAAGCTTACGCGATCAACTTGAATCAGTTGAAAGAGAACGAGAGCTGCTGGATAAGAAATTTGGCGAAGATGAGAAGGCACTCAGTGATCAATTGAAGCTATTGGAGCAACAGTACCAGCTTCAAGTCAGTAATCAGAAAATTCAAGCGGATGTTGCCGATCGTTATGAACGGCTGTTACAAAAACAGCAGAGTTCAGAATTGGATTACCTTGCCGCAAAACGGACGTACCAACAAATGGCGATGGAAACCTTGAAAGTGCAGGCGGATATTCGCGCTTTGAAGGATCGTCGAGCACAGCTAATAAGTGAATATCAGCTTGAAGTGAGTGCTTTAAAGCAGCGGCATCAGGATATTGATGGGAAGATTGCGGAAGTTGACACCCGTATTCAGCAAAGCCACCTTGCTGTTAGCGAACAGAACCTGCGTGCCCCAATTACCGGGGTATTGGCCTCGCTGGCAAAAATACGGGAAGGCGAAGTATTGGTCGCTGGGCAGCAAGTTGCGACCATTCAAGCAGAAGGTGTTATTTCTATACAGGCATTTTTTCCACCCGCATTAGCTTTGGGGCATATTCAGCCTGGGCAGAATGCCCATGTAAAACTGGATGGATTTTCCTGGGCCCGTTATGGGCAATTGGAGGCCCGAGTAGAACGGGTCGCTAGTGCCGTCCAGCAAGGCAAAGTTCTTGTACAGCTATCCTTACAAGGTGAAGCACCACCCCATCTCCCTTTACTGCATGATTTACCGGCCAGGGTAGAAATTGCCACAGGCAAGAAAACACCATACCAACTGCTTCTACAAAGGACGGGTGAGATACTTTCGGCCAAAGCTCCCACAGAGACCGTGGAAGAGGGAGCGTAACAGTGGAAAGCAAAAGACGCTGGTTAGTTCCAGAGGTAGTTCAGACCTCTAATATGGACTGTGGTCCGGCTTCCCTGAAGTGCTTGCTCGAAGGTTTTGGTGTAAATACACACTACGGCCATTTGCGCGATGCCTGCCAGACTGATGTAGATGGTACTTCGATAAATACCCTGGAAAAGATTGCGGTAGAGCTTGGGCTTGAAGCTGCCCAGATGGTGGTTCCCGTGGACCATCTCTTATTGAGTTCCACTGGCTACTTGCCAGGATTGGTTGTGGTGCGACTACCAAACGGTAACACTCATTTTGTCGTGGCCTGGGAAAATCATCGCGGTATTGTGCAGGTGATGGACCCCGCCAGTGGTAGGCGCTGGCCCAGCGCGCGTCGTTTTTTGGATGAGTTGCATGTTCATACCGCACGGGTGCCCCCTCAGGGCTGGAGAAACTGGGCAGGTGGCGATGATTTTATTGCCCCGCTGAAAGAGCGTATTGCACAGTTAAAGGTTGGCAATACAGTGGCCACCGCGATCTGTGAAAAAGCGCTTAAGGATGAGAGTTGGCTTTCGCTGGCATTTCTCGACGCATCCGTTCGAATGCTCACCTCATTGGTTACGTCCGGGGCGATAAAGCGCGGAACTGAAGTCAGTGGTATGTTGCAGCGGCTGTCCGTTGAATTTTCTACAGATATCAGCCAAGCATTTTCTTTAGTACCAGAGAATTACTGGTGCGCCCGGCCGTCCCGTCTCCGAGGAAGTGAGCCTGCAGAGACAATTGAACTGTCGCCAGAGCAGTTGGAGTTTAGTGGCGCGGTCATTGTGAGCGTAAAAGGGGTTCGCGATGTCAGTGAAGTAAAACCAAAATCGGAAGCGCTATCCAGGGCTTTGCGGGAGCCACCGGTTCAACCTCTAAGGCAACTCTGGGGGTTGATGCGCGAAGATGGATTGATTGCGCCACTCACTATATTTATTGCTATGCTCGGAGCGGTACTGGGGCTGATGTTCGAAGCTTTGCTTTTCCGTGGCCTGATTGATATCCACAGTGAGTTAGCGACAGAGATACAGCGAGCAGGCACGATTGCATTATTGTTGGTCTTTATGATCACATTAATGCTATTGCAGTTTCCCGCCGCAAAAGTCCAAATGGTGGTCGGGCGCCGTTTGGAGAATCGTTTCCGCATACGGTTTTTAGCCGCTCTACCCCAAATACCCGATCACTTCTTTCAGAGCCGCCCCACCTCTGATACCGCCGAACGCTCACATCGTATTGCCGCCTTGAGAGGTTTGCCTGTTCTCGGAACGAGCCTAATTTTTAGAGTTTTCTCCCTGCTTGCTACTGCACTGGGAATAATCTGGCTTGCTCCCGCTGCTGCCCCTCTGGTGCTAATCATGTCGGTATTACAAGTTGCTGTACCCTTGATGTTCCATCCGGTACTCGCTGATTACAGTATGAGAGTACAAACTCATGCGGGAGCCCTGGCTCGCTTCTATATGGATGCGCTGCTGGGAGTTATTCCAATCCGCACGCACGGCGCCGGCGAGTCTGTACGGCGTGAGCATGAAAACCTGCTCACCGAATGGATAAGGGCTGGATACTCATCACTGAGTTTTCAACTCAATAGCCAGGCGGTACAGCTGTTGATTAATTGTACCCTCAGTAGCATATTGGTGATTTATTGTGTTAATGCACGAGGGGCAAGTCCCGATCTGCTTTTATTGATTTATTGGGTGTTGGCACTGCCGCCGCTGGGTGAAGAAATTGCGGGACTGATGCGAAGTTATCCACGGCAACGGAATTTTTTACTGAGAGCCCTCGAACCGCTGCAAGCAGTCACCGAAACAGACACAGATAAAAGTTCCGCTGATAGTGTGGAATTTTCCCCGGCAAAACCGGTGGGTATCAAGTTTGAGAATGTCACCGTTAATGCCAGTGGCCGCACTATTCTCGACAGGGTAAATCTGGAAATCAGCCCCGGTGAGCAAATTGCTGTGGTCGGAGCATCCGGCGCTGGCAAGTCGAGCCTTGCCGGGTTATTGCTGGGGTGGCACAAACCGGCCAGTGGCCGTGTAATACTCAATGGAGGAGAACTGAAGGGAGAATTACTGCACCGTTTCCGACTTCACTGTGCTTGGGTAGATCCCGCAATTCAGCTTTGGAATAGCAGCCTTTTAGAGAACTTGAGTTACGGCAATAAGCCGGGAGCTCCCCTTTACCCCATTTTACAGCAAGCGGATTTACTTAAGCTGGTAGCAGCGCTACCGGAGGGGCTCCAAAGCCCGCTGGGCGAAAGTGGTGCCCTGGTCAGTGGTGGTGAAGGGCAGCGTGTACGTCTGGGGCGCGCACTTGGCCGTGAGGAAACTGCTTGTGTGATTCTGGATGAGCCGTTCAGGGGGCTTGATCGCCAACAGCGGCAGCGTCTGATGAGCCGGGTGCGGGAGGTTTGGCAGGGGGTTACCCTGATTTGTATTACCCACGACATCAGCGAAACCCGGGACTTTCCTCGTGTTTTGGTCATGGACGATGGTTGCATTATTGAAGATGGTAAGCCCAGTGAGCTTCAAGCCCAAGGCAACACTCGCTATGCGCAGCTACTGGCGGCTGAAAGCACCCTTTGGCAAGAGTGTTGGCAGAGTAGCAGCTGGCGTCACTTACGCATGGCCGGCGGTCAATTGACAGAAGTGCAAGGAGTTCCCGGGGCGATACCGGCCTCCCGGTTTACAGAGGTGGCCAGTGAGCTGTAAAGAATTAATGCCCCATTGCTGGCCTGTGTCGCAGCTGGAGGCCGCCTTACAAGCCTTGGCAAAATACAGTGGCTTGGAACCTGAGGTAGCGGAGCACAAATCCCTGGGAAGCGCCTTGGAGTTGAATGCCAGGTTGCAGGCAGGTGCTGAAACTTTGGACTTGCAAGTGGAGCAGGTGAGTTGCAGCTATCCAGAGCTGGAAACCATGCTGTTGGGAGCCGCCCCGGCACTGTTGCGGGTTCGCTTTCCCGAGGGGGAATATTTTATCGCACTGTGTGGTGGCAGGGGGCATAAGTTACGGCTGCTCACACCGGCACTGCAAGTGGAGAAAGTTTGCCTAGAGCTGGTTATTCAGCAGTTGGCTTGCGAGCTTGAGGGGCCCCAGCGCGAGCGTATCGAACAATTGCTGGATAGCGCACACATTCAAGGGCGTCGTCGCAAGAAAGCCACGACGGCTCTACTGCGGGAAAATCTTGCCAGCGTACGCTTGGATGATTTCTGGTTGTTGCGTCAATCCTCTCATCGGTCTTTCCGCTTACAGCTTCGCCAGCGTGGGCTGTATTGGCGCTTTGCCGCCATGCTTGCCTGTCACAGTGCCCAGATGGCTATTTTTCTGTGCAGTTGGTGGGTGATAGGTAGGGCTGTGCTCGAGGGCCATATTGATACCGGCTGGCTATCTGCCTGGGTGTTGTTGTTGGTGACTCAGGTTCCCCTATCCCTGCTCACAGCCCGGCTGCGCGGTGTGGTCTCCGTTGAGACCGGCGCACTTCTGAAACAGCGATTGCTCGCCAGCGCGCTGCGCGTCATTCCCAGTCGTATTCGCCATATGGGTTCGGGTCAGGTATTGGGCAGGGTTTACGATGCGGAGAATATAGAAGCCAGTGCATTACAGGGTGCCTTTTTATTATTGCTCGGTGTTGTAGAACTGTTAATTGCAGCCTCAATTTTACTGATGGGAGCTGGTGGTCTTATCTATGCAGCAATTTTGCCCCTATTTTTAGCGGTTGCATTTTTCCTGGGGCGGGCACAGTACTACGGCCGCAAAGAGTGGACAGCACAGCGTCTGTCTATGACCCATCGTTTGATTGAGAAAATGATCGGCCACCGCACCCGGCTCGCGCAGCAGGCTCCCGGCGAGTGGCACCAGGGTGAAGACAGTGAGTTAAATGACTACCTGGAGAGTTCCTCTCACATGGATAACACCATGGCGCGTTTACAGGCTTTTTTGCCACGCCTATGGTTACTTTTAGGGATCGTGGGGCTGGCCCCAATATTTATTAGCGACAGTGCCAGTAGCACCCAACTCGCAATTGCCTTCGGAGGAATGTTGTTGGGGTATCGCGCAGTTTTAAAGTGTATGAATGGTTTTACCAGCGCCTTAAGTGCGGCAATTTCCTGGGAAAAAGTACGTGAACTGTTTTCCCTTGAAGATCGCCACTTAAGGGGCAGTGCGGGTTTGGCAATGGCCGCGTCGGCCGGCCAGCAGGATTCCTCGCAGCCGCTGTGTTATTTACGCGATATCCGTTTCACCTACGAGGGAAAAGATCAAGCAGTGTTGGCGGGATGCAACCTCAGCATTTATCCCGGCGACCGGCTTTTACTGCAGGGCACTTCTGGTTCAGGGAAATCTACTCTGGCGAATGTTCTCACCGGCATCCAGAAACCGGATGATGGCCTGTTGCTGCTCAATGGCTACGACCGCGCAAGTATCGGTGCTGAACCTTGGCGCAGGATGGTCGCATCAGCTCCCCAGTTTCATGAAAATCATGTGTTGGGAGATTCATTTCTTTTTAATTTATTAATGGGAGACCAGTGGCCACCTCGCCAGGAGAGCCTGCGCAAGGCTTATGCAATTTGTGATGAGTTGGGGCTGACCCCGCTATTGAAAAAAATGCCGGCGGGGATTTTACAAACAGTTGGCGAGATGGGGTGGCGGTTGTCCCATGGTGAGATGAGCCGTTTATTTATCGCTCGTGCGCTTTTGCAAAATGCTGAGTTAGTGGTTCTGGATGAGAGTTTTGCGGCACTTGATCCGGAGAACCTGCAGATGGCGGTAGCCTGTGTGCAGAAAAATGCAAAAACCCTGATGGTGATTGCCCACCCATGAGACAGTGAATTTTTAATTGGGAGCATTCTCTCTTCGGTTTACATAAGCAGCAAGAGGAAGGATAAGCTCTATGTGGCTTAAGATTGATGTTAAAGCGAGCTTCAAAGTAGTAATCAACTCAGGCGCATCTAACGGGGCGGTGAGGGAAATTCTGAAGGTGAAAAACAATTAGAGATCTAGAGTTGTTGCAAAGTGTTTTTTTAGTTCTCCAGAATTAACTTTACTAATTTGTTTCAGTAAAAAGGGGCGAATGCGATATGAGCTTTGAAGCTGATATTCAGGCAGGATCCGAAACTGAATTAAATGCGGCTCAAAAATAATTGTTACTTTATGTCAATTGAAAATGATTGAAAGGGGGTATGGTATCTATTTCGGAGCAGAAATTCAGGCCTGTCCTGATCTGATAGTGAGCCTTATTCCTGAGTCATAATTGATTCGATGTTGGGTTTGGTAGTCGTCAACCTGGATAGAACTTTGGCAGACTGTGTTGCAGTACACAGTGAGTTGAATCTTCATTCTGCATAATAAATCTCGTAACGAGATCTGAAATGTACGGTAATTCATATATTCAGGTAGTTTCTGACTTGGAAATATCTCCAACCCTGTGATTGGGTTGGGTGGTGTGGCGCACTCAAGTTTAATGATTCTTGCTTGAGTGATAAATGAAAGAAAGGAGATGCGATATGTATATTGAAACTGATATTCAATCTGGTCCGGATGCTCAGGTAGATCCGGTTCCTGAGTAACCCCAGCTCCAATCTGATTGGAGTTTGATTAAATAGGTTTTGCTTAAGTTGTGGTTTTCCGTACTTGAGTACTATTAACGTAGGAAGGAAATAAATTATGTATATTGAAACTGATATTCAAGCTGGTCCAGACGCTCAGGTAGACCCGGTTCCCGAGTAGCTCCAGTTCCAACCTGATTGAAGAGCCATCGCTCAAGTATAGTTATGCGTTCTACTTGGGGTTTAAGTAACTTGAGGGGACGACCTATACTCTTTGAAATGGGCTTCATGCTGCAATTAGCCTAATGCCCCCGGTGCTCGATGAGTAACCTGAGCTCGCCAGCTCGAGCTCAGGTATGTTCCAAAAGGCGGCATTAGGTGTGCATAAAACTGAAAGTCAGACGATTCCTCGCGCTGCCTTAACTACAGAGCCATAAGTGAGGAACGCAAGAGCCATAAGTGAGGAACGCATTGGGATATTTACATTGCGCTTGTATAAACTTACGTGCCGTAACCTCCGCTCATCGAATAAATTGACTCGGAGCCTGGAAAGCTTTCATAAAGTTATAATGGTTTAATCTTTGTGTGCAGTCTTTATGAATTTTATTTTTATTTACTATGTGTGTATGAATGAGATGGATTCCTCGGCTCAACATATTATCTCTAAGTAGTACCAAGTCCTCGCTTTGTCACACCTAAGGTGAAGAGTCTTATACACAGGGTCAAGTAGTTGCCTTACCTCTGCCGGTGAGAGTGATGTAAGGCTTCACCAAATTAAATACCCTGTCCGTTAATCACTGCTTTTATGAACTCTTGCCTCACCTGGATTTCCCGTATCACAGTGAGTGTAAAGTTGCCAACGGAAAGGCCTTCCTTGGTGCTCGATGAAAGATGGTGTGTAGAAAGGCCTTTCTAGCACTTTTGGGGCGTAAAGCCCTCGGAATGCCACCTTATCAACAATGGGCTTGGGGCTTCCTTTCCTCGCTTGAGCCGGATAGATGGAATTCAATCAATTTCTCTTGAATGTTGATTAACTTATCTTTGAATCAGCTGATTTGTGTGAGTTTTTTCTATATGGTTGCTAGGGCGCCGTCTTCATTATGGTGAAGTGGTGTCGATTCAGGAGGAATTCTGATTGCGTACGGCCGTACCATGCTAAAGAAGATGTTTTTACTCTTTTGACTTTAACTGTACCTTCGAGGATGAATTTGCCGTTTGCTCTTTTTTAGTTTAGTGGTATTTGTTTGGGGTTTATAATTTTATTTGGTCGCTCCGTTTCATTTGGTTCGAAAACCATTTGTTTTTTAACTGAGCTCTTTTATAAAATACCGCCAGGAAAAAGTATTTGTTGACTTTTCATTATCATCACAGCAAATTATCTATTGCAGAGCCTGTTCACTGAATTTTCAGATTCTCAATGAGGATCCTTTTTAGTGTCCGGTAGCTAAGTGAGGATAATACTGGTGAGGTGTACTATACGGCTTGAAACTGATATCAAAGCTGGTCCGCAAGCAGTTGTAGATGCTGATCCGGAAGTTGCTAGCAATGATAATATTAGTAATTAATCCAACAGTGACAGATCGAACTGGTTAAAGTTGTGATGGAGGCTTTTTGCTTGAAAAAGCTTTTTACAGGCAAATGTTCCTATCCTGAGCTATAAAAGTGTATTTTTCAGCTTGCTAAGCCATGATTATATCTGTGCAATGAATATCCCTGTAGGTGATGATCTATATGTTGAGTGATCTTTTTCTATTCTATCAATAATATTTCAGCAGATAATAGTGTGACTTTTTTCTATTAGGGTGGATTTTCCTCAGGTGTCTTAATTTTATTTTGGCTAAAAAGTACATGCTTAACTTGTACCATGGTGCGGTTATAGGGCTTGTTTCGAGTTATTTTGGTTGAAAATATTTTCTGCAAAATTTGCTTGAGAGCAATGATCATTTTTTTGTGATCTTTTCCTCAAAAAATTTGAGTATTATTGGTGTGATACAATGTAATCGCGTTAAGCTATATTGTGTTTGACAGCGAGTAAGTTGCAGCAAACACTTAAGAGATTGAAATGATAATGGAGACGCATAATGCATACTGAAACTGATATCCAGGCTGGCCCCCAAGCTGTTGTTGATGTTCCGCCGCCAGCTTAACTGCTACGATGCAGGCTAATTTAGTTTGGCCTACCAGTATCATCATTTTGATGATACTGTGAGCCGGGGAAGGATACGGAATAACTTTCTTGCACCTCTCTGGCTCAGTTTCCCTGTTTTTAGTTACCCTGAGTATTGTTTTCATTTATTTGATTGATTAAGGTCATATCTAAATATTACCTTTTCGCGTAAGGCTGTTGTGTGGCTTTTAACAACACTGCTCTTCGGGTTTACTTATTTGATAGTTTGGTTAGGGCGATAGTCTTTTTTCAATATTTTCTAGCAATGAATGCGGGAGTTAATCCCATTTCTCTTTAAGAAATGTGCTGCGAGTCAGTCGTGGAGCTGTAGGTGGGGGTTGATGATTTAACTTCAATCAGGTGCTTTGTGACGGTACTGTATGTCGATTTTATATAATAAGATTATATTGAGTGAGAGATAATAAAAAGCCCGCATATGCGGGCTTTTTATTATTTATATCAGGTTTTAAGCTTCTTATAATGCATGCGATGGGGTGTTGCATCTTCACCTTTGCGCTGCACAAAGTCCTCGTGGTACTCGGTGTAGTTACCCTCAAAGAATACCGCTTCACTCTCACCCTCATAGGCGAGGATATGGGTGGCAACGCGGTCCAGGAACCAGCGATCGTGCGAGATTACCAGGGCACAGCCGGGGAAGTTGAGCAGGGCTTCTTCCAGGGCACGCAGGGTTTCGATATCCAGATCGTTGGAGGGTTCGTCCAGCAGCAGTACATTGGCGCCCTGCTTGAGGGTATAGGCTAGGTGCAGGCGTCCGCGTTCACCGCCGGACAGTTCGCCTACGCGCTTCTGTTGGTCACTGCCCTTGAAGTTAAAGCGGCCAACATAGTTGCGCGAGCCCACTTCGTAGTTGTTGATCTTGAGCATATCGTGGCCGTCTGAGATGGCTTCCCATACGGTCTTACTGTCATCCAGATTTTCACGGCCCTGTTCAACGTAGGCGACCTTAACGGTTTCACCCATCTTGATCTCGCCGGAGTCCGGCTGCTCGGTGCCGCTGATCATACGGAACAGGGTGGACTTACCGGCACCGTTACCGCCGACGATACCTACAATTGCGCCCTTGGGCACGCGGAAAGATAGGTTGTCGATCAGCAGGCGCTCGCCGAAGCCTTTGCTCACACCTTTAAACTCAATCACATTGTCGCCGAGACGCTCGCCGGGCGGAATGTAGATTTCGTTGGTTTCATTGCGGGCCTGGAAGTCCTGGGACTGCATTTCTTCCAGGCGGGACAAACGGGCCTTGTTTTTGGACTGACGGCCTTTGGGGTTTTGGCGGGCCCACTCGAGTTCCTTTTGCATGGCTTTGGCGCGGGCCTGTTCGCCGCGCTGCTCTTGCTCCAGGCGCTTTTCTTTTTGTTCCAGCCAAGTGGTGTAGTTGCCTTCCCAGGGGATGCCGTGGCCGCGGTCCAGTTCCAGAATCCAGCCGGCAACATTGTCGAGGAAGTAGCGATCGTGGGTGATGGCAACCACAGTGCCAGTGAAATCGTGTAGGAAGCGCTCCAGCCAGAATACGGATTCCGCATCCAGGTGGTTGGTGGGTTCGTCGAGAAGCAGCATATCCGGGCGGGACAGCAGCAGGCGGCAAAGGGCCACACGGCGCTTTTCACCGCCGGACAGATTGGTTACGTCCGCATCCCAGGGGGGCAGGCGCAGGGCGTCTGCGGCAACTTCCAGGCGGTGCTCCAGGTTGTGGGCGTCCCAGGCCTGGATAATGTCTTCGAACTGTTGCTGTTTCTTGGCCAGGGCATCGAAGTCTGCGTCGGGCTCGGCGTAATCGGCGTAGACCTGTTCCAGGCCGGCAAGGGCGTCGATGGCTTCGCGTACACCGTCCTCTACGTTGCCGCGCACGGTCTTGCTGGCATCGAGTTGCGGTTCCTGGGGCAGGTAGCCGACCTTGATGCCGGGCATTGCGCGGGCTTCGCCGTTAAAGTCCTGGTCGACCCCGGCCATGATGCGCAGCAGGGTGGATTTACCTGCGCCGTTGAGGCCGAGTACGCCGATCTTGGCGCCGGGGAAGAAGGAGAGGGAGATGTCCTTGAGGATCTCGCGCTTGGGGGGCACTACTTTGCCCACCCGGTTCATGGTGTATACGTATTCGGCCATTTGGGGTTCCGTAATGGGTGTTGGAATCGGTCAGATTTTGCGCGCAACTTATCAGTTTGCGTAAAAAGTGCAACCGGGCATGTCTGTGGTAGCCCGCTGTACTCGCGTGTGGCTGACGTCAAATGTGATCTGTGTTTAACTGCGACACTATCTAGTACAAGAGCTATAAGACGAATAAAAATGGATCAGGATTCCCCGGTGTTGTTTTCCCGGCGCGGCGCCCTGGCGGTCGCGACACTAAACCTCCCTAAGGCTCTCAATGCCTTAAATTCATCCATGATCGATCTGTTGTCGGCCCAGTTGGACCGCTGGGCTGAAGACACTGAAGTCGCAGCAGTCTGGATCGATGGCAGTGGCGACAAGGCGCTATGCGCTGGCGGCGATGTGGTGGCGCTGTATCGGGAGTCCGCCGCCTATGGTGAGACACCGGACTACGGCTTCACCACCGATTTCTTCTCCCGCGAATATCGCCTGGACTACCAGATTCACACTTACGCCAAGCCCGTCGTGGTGTGGGGCGGTGGCTTCGTGATGGGAGGCGGTATCGGCATTATGGCGGGAGCCAGCCACCGGATTGTGACCGAAACCACTCGCATGGCAATGCCGGAGATTACGATTGGTTTGTTTCCCGATGTGGGGGGCAGCTGGTTCCTGAATCGTATGCCCGGGCGCCTCGGGCTTTTCCTGGGGCTGACCGGTGCGCAGTTTAATGGTGCCGATGCCCTGTTTACCGGTATGGCGGACCGCATGATAGGCCAGGATCAGCGGGAATCAGTCTTGTCTGCGTTAGCGGAGCTCAGTTTCGGTGAAAACCTGGAAGCCAATCACCAGTTAATTAGCAATTACCTTAAATCCCAGGAGCTGCCCCTTCTGGAGCGGCCTGAGTCTGCTCTGCGAGAGCATTATGACCAAATCCAGCAGCTTACCGATTTTGCCACCTTGCCAGAGGTTTGTGCCGCCATCAGTGCATACCAGGGTGTGGATAAGTGGTTGCAGCGGGCAGCTGCCACTTTGGCAGGTGGCTCTCCGCTGACCCCCTGGATTGTGTGGGAGCAATTACAGCGGGCTCGACACCTGTCCTTGGCGGATATCTACCGCATGGAGTTGGCACTCGCGGTAAACCTCTGTGCCAGTGGCCACTTCAAGGAAGGGGTGCGCGCGCTGTTGATTAATAAAGACCGCGAGCCCCAGTGGCAACCTGACAGCTTGGAACAGATTACACCTGCGCAGGTGGAAAGCTGCTTTGTAGGCCCTTGGGGTGGTGAGCACCCGCTGGCCGACCTGTAGATATCGTATTTACCGAGCGTCCCGGGCTGTTAATCGCCAGGGATACCAACAACAAAATAGGGAGTGGCTTTTATGGAAAAGATAGCCTTTTTTGGTTTGGGTAATATGGGTGGCCCCATGGCTGCCAACTTGGCGAAGGCCGGCTATATCGTAGCGGCATTTGATTTGAGCCCTGTTGCTCTGGAGCAGGCACAGCGTGACGGCTGCCTGCCCTGTGACAGTGCCCAGCAGGCCGTTGAGGGCGCGGATATCGTAATTTCCATGCTGCCCAGTGGCGACGCGGTGAAAGGGCTCTACCTGGGAGAGGCTGGGTTGTTGCAGCAACTCCCGGCCGATACCCTGATTATCGACTGTTCGACTATCTCCGCAGAGGATGCCTGCCTGGTCAGCCAGGCTGCCCGGGAGCATGGGTTGAGAGCGATAGATGCTCCGGTATCCGGTGGTACAGCTGCGGCACAGGCGGGGACGCTTTGCTTTATGTGCGGCGGGGATGAAGCGGCATTCGATGCAGCGCGGGCCCCGCTGCAGGTGATGGGCAGCAAGATATTCCTCGCGGGTGCTGCCGGTGCCGGGCAGGTGGCAAAGATCTGCAACAATCTGTTGCTCGCGATCCATATGACCGGTACCGCAGAAGCTTTACAGCTGGGAGTGGATAAGGGGCTGGATGCCAAGGTACTGAGCGATATTATGCGGGAAAGTTCGGGTAATAATTGGTCCCTGGCTAACTACAATCCCTACCCGGGCACTATGGAGAGCGTGCCTTCGGCAAAGGGCTATGCCGGCGGTTTCAGTGTGGCATTGATGCTCAAGGACCTGGGACTGGCTATGGATGCCGCATCAACCAGTGCATCCTCTACTCCGATGGGAGCCCTGGCGAAAAATCTTTTCCAGCTGCATGGCGCCAGTGAGGAAAACCAGCAACTGGATTTCTCCAGTATTCAGAATATGTTCCGGCGCCCGGCGGGCAGCCTTACTTAGTGCCTGTTTAAAGGCCTTGCACCACAGTCTGGCAATGTCGGCAGTGGTGCAGTTTTTGCCTGTTTTGTTTGCCCTCAACCCTGTCGTCTAAAGAAAAAATTTGCGGTAGTTCTCAATTTGGCAAGATCGTATCAAATACCATTGAGTGCTCGGTTCCCTCGGACTTTCTGAGCCGCTATCTTCCCCGCCCCTTCCCGGAAACGGGTCTCCCTTAAACAGCGCAATTATCTTGCTGCTGCACATTCCAATGGATTTTTTTCCAGGTAATTCGGCAGCTTGATTTGGATCAAGCAGCCTCAGGCAGTCAGCGAGTAACCTGTCCGCGACTTGTGATTGTGCCTGGAGGGGGGCCCTTCCTGAGTCGGGAAAAATGCCTAATCGCTTTATGGAGAAGTTAATGAATCGTATAACTGCTTGTGCGACAGCCGCTTTGACCGCCGTACTTTCTGCACCCGCACTGGCCTATGAACAAGGCAGTTTAATTCTGCGCGGTGGCATGGCCACTGTAGCACCCGATGCTAATTCCAGCGTACTTTCCTTGAATGGAACCGGCATCAACCAAACCGGTGTTGATGTGGATAACGGTTCCGCACTGGGCCTGACCGGCGTCTATATGTTCCGCGATCACTGGGGTTTGGAACTGGTTGCCGCAACGCCGTTCAGCCACGATATCGAAGTTGTTGGCGAGGGCCTGGGCAGTTTCAACCTGGGGGAAACCAAGCACCTGCCGCCGACTCTGTTGGTTCAATGGTATCCGATGGAGCCACAGTCCAACATTCAGCCGTATGTTGGCCTGGGTGTGAACTATACCGCTTTCTTTGATGAAGAAATCAGCAGCACCGCCGATAGCGCTTTCGAAAGCCTTGGCGCTACCGGTGATGCAGAACTGTCCCTGGACAATTCATTTGGCCTGGCAGCAGAAGCCGGTATCGATTTTACCTTCGGTGCCGATCAACGCTGGCTGTTCAATATGTCTGTGTTCTGGATGGACATCGAGACCGACGCCAAAGTCAAAGTACCTGGCCTGGGTGAAGTGACTGCCAATGTGGATATTGATCCGCTGGTTTACATGGCTGGTCTGGGCTACCGCTTCTAAAAGGTAGCAATAAATAGGTCTGGGGTAGAGCAGTCACTGTGGTTTTCTGGTCGAAGACCCGGTGGCTGCTTTTTTGTTTGTGTCGGATTTCCAAGCAAACTACCGAACGAGGTGTGAATTAATATGAAGCAAGAGATTAAAAGCCCCGTGGGAGGGTTGTCTGAAGAACTCTTATCCCGTTATAGCGGACCCTGCCCGCGCTACACCTCATATCCTACCGCCGATCGTTTTCACACATTAAATGGAATTGAGCCCTGGGCAGCGCTGCAGGATATTCGCAGTTTGTCCCTTTATGTTCATATTCCTTTTTGCCGTTCTCTCTGTTACTTCTGCGCTTGTAATAAAGTAATCACTCACCAGTATGGACTGGCTTCCAGTTATCTGGATCACTTGCTACAGGAAGCCCAGTGGTACCGGGATAAGGTGGCTGATGTCCCCGTTACCCAATTGCACTTGGGCGGTGGTACGCCGACATTCTTGAGTGATAGTGATATGCGTCGCTTAATGGGAGGGCTGGCTGAAGTTTTTGATTTGCGCCCTGGCGACGGGGTTGAATACAGTATTGAGGCCGATCCACGTACCCTTGAGTTAGAGACCCTGGATACCCTGCGAGAACTGGGTTTTAACCGCTTGAGCCTGGGGGTGCAGGATTTCGATATCGAAGTTCAGCGTTCAATCAATCGTATCTGCAGTGCCGACCAAGTCACGGAGTTGACCGTAGCGGCGCGTGAGCGCGGGTTTGAGTCCATTTCCTACGACCTGATTTACGGACTACCCAAGCAGGGGCTGAGCAGCCTGCACCGCACTTTGGATAAAGTGCTGGAGCTGCAACCGGACCGCATCGCTCTCTATCACTATGCACACCTGCCACACCGATTTAAGGCCCAGCGCCTGATTGATACGGATTTAATCCCTTCTGCCGCAGAAAAAGTGGCGATGCAGCTGGCGGCTGTAGAGCACCTGGGTAAGGCGGGGTATGAATTTTTGGGGATGGATCACTTTGCCCGTCCTGGGGATGAACTGGCTAAGGCAGCCCATGCCGGTATGCTGCAGCGCAATTTCCAGGGTTACACCCTAATGCCGGCAGATGCTTTGGTCGGTCTGGGGGCATCGGCGATCAGCTACAGTCGCGATGGCTACTGGCAAAATTTACATCGCTTAAAAGAATATACACAGGCGATTGGGGAAGGAAAATCTGCAGCCTGCCGCGGCTGGTTAATGGATGATGAAGATCGTTTGCGCCAGTGGATTATTAGTGAATTAATGTGTCGTTTGCGCCTGGATAAAAATCTTGTTGAACAGCGTATAGGTGCTTCCTTTGAGGAGTATTTCTCTGAGGAATTAACGCGCTTACAGCCTATGTTTGACGATGGTCTAATTTATCAGGATAACGAAAATATTATTGTTACCGAGGAAGGTCGCTGGTTCGTGAGAAATGTTGCCGCTGCATTTGATATGTATTTGCACAGTCAAGAAACAGATGCGAAATATTCACGTGTTCTATAGCTACCGGCAGGAGACTAACGGCTCGACAGCCGTTACAATTGCGGCAAATTAGTTTACCGACCGGTTTAGTATGATGGATTCCTCTACAGCTGTTAGTTGCGGCAACTGTTCAGTCAGGCGTTTGTGCTTGCCAGCTGGTTTGTGTCAGTCTGATATTGATCGGCTAGAGCAGATCACGCGTCGAAAGAAAATAATTAAAGCGGGGGAGACCCTTTACCGAGCTGGCGATCCATTTGCCAATCTCTATGCAATTCGCTCAGGCAGTTTTAAAACTGTGGTGATTGCTGCAGATGGTGACACTCAGGTCACCCACTTCGCTTTACCTGGGGAACTGCTCGGTCTGGATGCCTACAGTACTCGGGTACATCCGAGTTATGCGGAAGCATTGGAAGACAGCAGTGTTTGCCTGCTGCCTTTTACTCAACTGGAAATTTTGGCCCAGCAGGTGACAGCCCTGCAGCAGCAGATTTACAGCATTTTTTCTGAAGAGTTGCGCCAGGAAAACGATATTTTAATGTTGTTGGGCAAGCGCTCTGCCGATACTCGTTTGGCGGCTCTTCTGATTAATATTTCCAGCCGTTACGCTCGCCGTGGATACTCTCACAGTGCGTTTGTTTTATCGATGCCGCGCACTGATATCGCCAATTATTTGGGTTTGACAGCGGAAACTGTCAGCCGGCTTTTCTCGCGTTTTCAGCGAGAAAAATTAATTAAGGTGAGTGGTCGATCAGTTGAGATTATTAATTTAATTGAACTCAGTGAGCTAGCGGGTACTCACTGTGGTTATGATGAAGACTGAATTTTTAAATAGTGTCCTGGCTTTATAGTCAGTCAGGACACTACCCAATCCTCTAAACTTCAGCAACCGTTTCGACTGCTGATATTGCCTCCGCCCACTTTTCTTTATCTGCCTCTGAAATGTAGCTCGCTTTAAAACTATTCAGGGCCAGTTTTTTCGCCTGCTCTTTAGTCATGCCCAGACTTTCGCTAAGGGCCAGATAATTTTTATTAACGTAACCGCCAAAGTAAGCGGGATCATCTGCATTAACAGTGACACACAGGCCGCGCTCGAGGAGTGACAAAATGGGGTGTTGGTCCATATTGTCGTAGACACAGAGTGCGGTATTGGAGAGCGGGCAAACGGTCAGGGGGATATTTTCCGCTTTCAGGCGCTCAATTAGTGCTTCGTCCTCAACGCAGCGAACCCCATGGTCGATACGGCTCACGTCCAGAAGATCGAGAGCCTCTACGATATAATCGGCAGGCCCCTCTTCACCAGCGTGGGCAACTCTCTCAAGCCCTAGCTCTTTGGCCATAGCAAAAACGTTTTCAAATTTGCTGGGTGGATGACCCAGCTCAGAAGAGTCCAGTCCTACACCTTTTATTAAGTTGAGGTATGGTTTTGCCGCTTCCAAGGTGGCAATTGCTTCCTCTTCACTCAGGTGGCGTAAGAAGCACAAAATAAGGTGACTACTTATTCCCCACTCATTTCTTGCATCATCAAGAGCGCTGTTAATGCCCTTGATAACCACACCGATATCAATGCCCCTCTCTGTATGGGTTTGGGGGTCAAAGAAGATCTCTGTGTGGACAACATTGTCTTCACGACAGCGCTTGAGATAAGCCATGGTCAGATCATAAAAATCCTGCTCATGGATCAGGACCGAAGCGCCTTGATAATAAATATCGAGGAAGGACTGTAAATTATGAAATTTATAGGCTGCTTTAATTTCCTCAATACTGGAAAAGGGAATTTCAATATTGTTGCGCTTGCTCAACTCGAACATTAGCTCCGGTTCCAGTGAACCCTCGATATGGAGATGAAGCTCGGCTTTTGGCAGTGCTTTCAAAAAGTTCAAATCGGCAATGGACATAGAAATACCTTGTTGCGGGACTACCTGTGAACGTGAATGCGCCGGAGACTATCCAACATTCCGACTCACAGAAACTGTCTGGGCTATAAAAGGGCGCTAATGGTATCAGGTTACGTCCTCTGAGAATAAAGCTGGCGGAGCTTATTTTACGGCTTATTCTGACTCGCCAGCCCTATTGTTTAGCAGCAGCCAGGTACATTGCCAAAAAATACACCGATCGGTTTACTTGCTGCTGTTCATGTGTATACTGCACTGAGTAGTTTACATTTTGAGATTGATTAACTAATACTGAGGAGAGAGCAATGAGTAAGGTTGCCTTGATTACCGGGACTTCCACAGGGCTGGGGCAGAGTCTGGCGCTGCAAATGGCCAAGCAGGGGTTTAGGGTCTTTGCCACCATGCGAGATCTCTCCAAGGCCGACCAGCTGAAAAATGCCGCTCCTCAGGGGGCGGCTCTCGAAGTGATGGAATTGGATGTAACAGATTCTGACAGTATCCAGAAATGCGTCGATACCATTATCCGGGATGCTGGGCGTATCGATTTGTTGATCAACAATGCTGGCGCTGGTTTTGTAAAGACCACTGAACACGCCAGCGAAGAAGAGATACGCTGGGTGACGGATGTGAATTACCTCGGTGTAGTTCGCTGCACTAAAGCAGTCTTACCCCATATGCGCGAAGCTCGTAGTGGATACGTTATCAATATTTCATCAGTGGGTGGGCTAGTTGGGCAGCCGTTCAATGAGCTGTATTGTGCGGCAAAGTTTGCTGTTGAGGGTTATACAGAGGCCCTGGCAAGTTATATAACCCCTGCCTTTAATATTAATTTTACCGCTGTCGAGCCTGGTGGTATCCACTCAGAGTTTGCCAATAATGTGCTTTCGCAGTTGGAGCGGAGCCAGGGGTATCCCGAAGATGAATACCAGGGGGTCTTCAATCAGTATATTGGTGGTATGAGGTCGCGAAGCCCAGAGCAGACAGCTGAGATATACCAGACATCTGACCAAGTAGCCGACGTGGTTTTACAAGTGGTACAGGCTGAGGAGCCACCTATTCGGGTCAGAACATCCAATTGGGCCAATGAACTTTGCAATTTTAAGAGCGGCTTGGATCAGGATGGCAAAA
This sequence comes from Microbulbifer maximicatervae (SeqCode), assembly GCF_052467615.1. Taxonomy (NCBI): domain Bacteria; kingdom Pseudomonadati; phylum Pseudomonadota; class Gammaproteobacteria; order Cellvibrionales; family Microbulbiferaceae; genus Microbulbifer; species Microbulbifer maximicatervae (SeqCode). The sequence continues at coordinate 3,902,557 of NZ_CP174319.1, read as the reverse complement.
AACAGCAACGAATGGTAATCGAAAACTTTTTACCTGAGTTTTAATCTTTTAACTTTTAAAGAAATATAAAAGTTGTTTTTAATATGAAACTATCTTTTAACTTTACGAATTTAGCACATAGGGCAAGTTACTAACTACCATGTGTGTCGCTTAGTATTATGGAGTGTGTTTACCAGGACAAGCCGGTTACGAAAAAGTCAAAAAGCTGATTCATGGCCGGTAATAGTATTACTGTCAGTAAAAGAATTTGGTTGCCTAGCTATGACCAAGTCAGCGCAGGCCGTAAGTTGTAGTAACTGTTCAGTCAGGCGTTTGTGCTTGCCTGCAGGGCTGGTGCAGGCAGATATTGACCGGCTTGAACGTGTTACCCGCAAGAAAAAGGTAATTAAAGCGGGTGAATCCTTGTATCGAGCAGGTGACCCTTTCCAAAATCTCTATGCGATTCGCTCTGGAAGTGTCAAAACGGTAGTCATTGGTGTAGATGGGAATATCCAGGTAACACATTTCGCCCTTCCTGGTGAGCTGTTGGGGCTCGATGCTTATAGTAGTCGGGTTCACCCCAGTTATGCGGAGGCACTGGAAGATAGCAGTGTGTGCTTGTTGCCATTTGACCAACTGGAAACCTTAGCTCAGGAAGTTCCAGCACTGCAGCAGCAAATCTATAGTATTTTTTCCGAAGAGTTGCGGCAGGAAAATGAAATCTTAATGTTGTTGGGAAAGCGTGCTGCTGATGCTCGCTTAGCGGCATTGTTGATTAATATTTCCAGTCGCTATGCATGTCGTGGTTACTCCCCCCGTGAATTTGTACTCTCTATGCCGAGAACGGACATCGCCAATTACTTGGGGTTAACAGCGGAGACGGTGAGCCGTTTATTTTCGCGTTTTCAGCGAGATGGACTGGTGAATGTTAGTGGTCGAATGGTTGAAATCCTTGACTTGTTGGCGTTGAGTGAACTGGCCGGAACCCATTGCGGCTACGACTGATATCGGTAAAGGTTTTTCACTTTTCCAATTGATTTTCTGGAACCTATCGCTTCTTTTTTATATCGGCTATTGAGCATATTGGCGCATAAAGCCTCCTAATTTTAATTTTTATTCCTTGTCTATTTCGGCAGTATCTGGGTCATTTTAGCCAGAATAGCTGCGAATACTGCCGCCCCAAAAGGGTACGATGGTTCTAATTGGGTGCCGCTATTTTAGAAGTGTTTTCTTTTCTCCTTTGTTTAAGAGGGTTTGGCTGTATAGCTTGGATATTTATAGTTCTCTTGCCTGGTATTTTTTGTATTTCACACCTCTAGCAAATATCCAATAAGCCATAGTAGCCTTTGTCACAGAGCGCTAGTCAGTAAGCCTCAGAAAAATAAGAAGTGAGAGGAAGGGAAGTATGCCTGTCAGAGAATTTGATCTAGTTAAGATTTTTGCAGCGGAAGGAACACAAGTGGGAGATGCTCCCAATCTGGTAATTTCTGCTCACGGTGCAACAACCAAGCAAATTTTTTATCCCAAAGGGCATGGAGGGGATAACCTCTTTTTCTTTTCTCCCCATGGTTACTCTCTAAATGATCCAGGTATTGGTAGCGTCTTGAGTGGCAATGCCAAATATCATGAGTGGGTTGGTAAGGGAAAGGTTTGTCATAACTATACCCTGAGCAAATATCAGGGGTATCACGGGTCAACAACCGGTCAGATTCTAGGCCGCGTTACTCGCCATTTTATTAAAGGTGAGAGCTATGCCGATGTGCAAAAGGCTGTAGATAATGCCCATGAGCACAATGAGAGGGTGCGAAATCTGGATCCCAATAATCCCATGCATCAACCTTATATTAAGAAAGGGGTTAAGCCGGTAATGTCGGCGGACTTATTGACTATTCGCAATAGAGTAAAAATGGATAACCCCACCTTAGTGGATGTTCTAAACATTCTGCATAGAAATAATCTGCACTATGAAAATATCTATTGTTCTTTTTGTCGAAGCGAAGTGAGTTTTAGCAATATCCTTATTGGAACTCCATCCTGGGACAGCAAAATGCAGCGACCAACCACCTAAACGGTGTCTTTTAACTTCGTATTCAATTCTTAAGTAGAGAGAAGATGGTGCCCGTTAAGCTAGAAATGTGAATGCATTTTTATTATGGGTCACCATCTACCAATTTGTTACGGCTCACTTTTTTGAGCTTTGAGCTTGCCAGGCCTGTACTGCTTTCCTCAATTCCTCCTTATTTTTGTCATATTTATTTCGCACCCCACTTACTTGACTAATGCTTAGTCCAAAAAATTTTCCTCTTCGTGACTAATGTCAAAAATCATGCAATAAAACTTGAGTGTGGATGGTTGGTCATAGTAGGTTGTTAGTACGGTTGTTTTGTTTGGAGGGGTGACCCTCTTATTTCTGTACTCGACGTTAGATAGGTGTCATATGCCTGTTCGTGAATTTGATTTAGTCAAAATTTTTGCACCGGAAGGTACCAATGTTGGGGATGCGCCGTCCCTGGTGATTTCTGCCCACGGTGCCGCAACCAAGCAGGTTTTTTATAATAAAGGCCACGGTGGCGATAACCTGCTTTTCTTTGCACCTCACGGTTACACGTTGGAAGATCCTGGACTACAAGATGTTGTAGATGGGAAAGCAAAAGTTCATGAGCATATTGGCAAGGGTAAGATATGCCGTAACTATATGTTGAAAAAATTCCAGGGGTACCACGGCAGTACAGCCGGACAGATTTTTGGTCGCCTATCGCGCCGATTTATTAATGATGGTGAGAGTTACGCTCAGATTCAGAATGTTGTGGATGAAGCCCATAATCACAATGTGAAAGCTATTCGGAATCAGGCAAGACTGCAGCAATATGACTTAAATGATCCCTTTCAAAAGTCTCTGTATGACGCAAAGGTTGGTGCTTCTTTGTACACCACAAAGATGGAAGCTAACTTCTTGACGATTCGAAATAGGCACAATCAAAAGAGTCCAACCCTGGCTGACGTGCTTAATATTCTGCATCGGAACAACTTACACTATGAGAATATTTACTGTTCTTTTTGCCGTAACGAGTTGAGCGTAGGTAATCTTATATTGGGAACGCCTTCCTGGGACAGTAAAAAGAGGAAGGTGAATACTTAGAAATAAGTAACTGAGTAATTTTCGGGCAAAAAAAAAGGGGGGCGTAAACGCCCCCTTAATCCACTACTTATCAGGAGTGTGTGGAGAAAGCTAATTCCTTTTCAGATTCCTTGTGACCAATACCCGTCTTCCTTGTTTCCTGTAGCCAATCCATGGCCTCTTGTTGCTGTTTGAAATAGCGGACTTCACCGCTAACAAACCAGCTCCCGACTTTTGTGGCTATTTGCTGCCACTCCTCATCCCCAAGTACAGCGACATGCGAGAATTCATTGCCGTGCTTTAAGGCCAGCTTGAACTCATCCCAGATCGCGTGCATCCCCCAGCCCTCGAAATCCCGGAGATCAATCAGCAATTGAACCTGAGGTTTTTTTACCCCTTCCAGAGCATATTCTAATAGTGGTGTTATATGCTCATAATCCTCATGGGTTAATTCACCAATTGCCTTTATGTAAAGGAAAAATTCATCATTTATGCGTTCCATGCCAATGGATATGCCGTGGCGTTTAAACTGCATTAATATTTCCTCCCTGCTGTTTTAGTGACCTAAGCTAATGCCTGCGCGGGCATTTGATGTTGTGTCAGATCTTCGTGCAGGGACTCGTAAATTTTTCTGGTTGCCCTGTCGAAATATCTGCAGCTTAATTCACTGACCTGTTTCTGAATATAAATCCAGTCGGTAGTCCCCAGGTACTGTTCGATCTGTGGGAAAATAGATTTATTTTCCAAGTCCATATGCTTGCGTTGCAGCTTCAGGTAGGTGTTGCAAGCTCCTTGCAGCACTCTCCGTTCAACGGTTGCATCATTGGCAATAGCGTAAAATAAAGCGCACATGTGTTTTGTCGCTGCGGCTATATTTTCATGCTGCATTTGCGCTTCGTAAATTGATTCCCTGTCATGTACTGGCTTAGTCAACAGTCGGGAAAATATTAAGTCTTCAACTGGGTGGTGATACCTATCCGGGTATGCCGATAAATAATCCAAAGCATCAAGGATCAGTGACAAGGTGTTTGGATCGCGGTCGCCGCAGCCAAAAAGATCCAGGAGTAATTGCTCAAAGGCATTGAGCAACTCTTGCATATGTTTATGGTCACAGCACAGTTGTCGGTAGATGGCATTCATCCCAGACCTCCGCGATTTGTCGATGGGTCTATTGTTGCCATATGTACCAATCCAAAGTTGATTTGGATCAAGTGAGGGGGACTTAGTGGGACTCAAGGTGGAATTTACCGCTACCTACTCAGGGTAGGGCTGGGGTTATCAATAGGTATGAGGCTGACCATGCCGCTGAATTCCTTGGGTCAACTCTTGTCTGTGCTTCGTTGTATTTGACCACAAGATAAATTAAACCTATTTTCGAGTAGCCCTTTCTTCAGTTTTTTCCACAAGTACGCTCTTCTGTCGGACCTAGATAAGGGTGTGTCTGATCCTTCATATTTTAATAATTTCTAATGACGTGGTGTTGCACATTTAAGCATGCTGCGATGTTTCCCGTTGTTCAATAAATTTATTGGTGTTGAAGTCGTAGGTTGTCATCGAATTATTCCGCAGCGCTCTATTTGTGTGTCACGACAAAGTTAATGCAACAGGATGGGAGTGTTAATGAAAATAGTTAAGGCTGGTATAGGTGTGCTGGCACTCGTTGTTTCAGCGGGCGCAATTGCCGAGGGCGCCTACTGGGGGGGCGTGGCCGGAATAGCTGATTTTGATTTCAAAGGGGTCGATAATCCTCTGAATTTGGGACTGCGAGCAGGTTATGTGCGTGCCTCGGGTTTTGGGGTGGAAGGTGAATATACCAGTTCACTATTAAGTGGTGAGACTGAGGCTTATGGTCGGAATGTGGATGTAGACATACGCACTCTTGCTACTTATGCGACTTACAGAACAGAGGGGGACTGGTACCTGAAAGGGCGCCTGGGCCTTCTCTATGAAGACGTTTCTGTTGGCAGCGAAAGAAGTGATGACTTGGGTGTCAGCTTAGGGGCTGGAATTGGTTATAGCCTGAATGAAATTTATCACCTGGAGCTTGAGTACACCGTATTAGAGACGGATGTCAGTTATTGGTCAGGCGGGTTTAGCCTGAGATTTTAATTGTCCCTTTCCTAAATTTAACTAATGGAGACATCTCTTTTTAGAAGCTCCCAGGTTACATACTTACTTGTCTAAGTGAACACTTGTGCCAATTGATCATGTCCCTATAATCCCTGCCCTTTGATCAGACTTCGAGATTTAAGGGGAAGATGGTGGGCTTTAATCTCAAGGCAATGGCTGCAGTTACCGCTCTGTTGTGTTCCGCTACCGCTTATGGGCAGGGTGCGTATATCGGCGGCGTTTTCGGTGTTTTGGATGTTGATGCCAGGGGGGAGAGTCCTTTAAATGGGGGGATTCGAGCCGGTTATACCTGGGGTTCTGGCTGGGGATTCGAGGCAGAAGTCACCGACTCTGTCATTGATGGTGAGTTCGACTACTACTGGTACGATTACAACTACTCTCTGGCAACACAAGCTGTTTATGCCACCTATCGCAGCCCGGGCAACATTTATCTGAAAGGTCGTATCGGCTACCTCCATGAGGAGTTGGAGATAGATAATTGGGAGAAAGAGTACTCGGATTACGGGGCATCTGCCGGGCTCGGGGCTGGTTTCAAACTGACCGACGAGGCGACCCTGGAACTGGATTACACCATCATTGAGTCCGACGTGAATTACTGGTCTGGCTCTGTGGTGTACAAATTCTGACCGTCTTCATAAGGTGGACGGGTTGGTCCCGCCACGTCTCTGCATTTGCGCATTCATGCTGCCCTTGGTGTACAATGCGCGCCTTTCTAAAATGCCCAGAATGCATTGAGCAGTAGGGCCATCCCACGCTGGGAGCCTTTGGTCCTACTCATAAGTCTGGGCGCTGTGGTATCGAGTTTTACAAGCCTCTACTCAAGCCCGCTTTACCGAGGGAACACCATGTTTGATTCATCTGTCACTTTAGCTTCTTACGACCCGGAAATTTGGGAAGCCATCCAGGAGGAAGACTCTCGTCAGGAAGACCATATCGAGTTAATCGCCTCTGAGAACTACACCAGCCCAATGGTAATGGAAGCTCAGGGCAGCAGCCTGACTAACAAGTATGCCGAGGGCTATCCAGGCAAGCGTTATTACGGCGGTTGTGAGTACGTGGACAAAGTGGAAACCCTGGCCATTGAGCGCGCCAAGGAGCTGTTTGGTGCTGACTACGCGAATGTGCAGCCGCACTCTGGATCACAGGCTAATGCGGCTGTTTACCAGGCGCTCTGTGCCCCAGGTGACACTGTACTGGGCATGAGTCTGGCCCACGGTGGCCACCTTACCCACGGTGCCCGCGTTAACTTTTCCGGCAAGATCTACAATGCAGTGCAGTACGGTCTGAACCCGGAAACTGGCGAAGTGGATTACGAGGAAGTTGAGCGCCTGGCGCTTGAGCACAAGCCGAAGATGATCGTGGCTGGTTTCTCTGCCTATAGCCGAGTGATGGATTGGGCGCGTTTCCGCGAGATCGCTGACAAAGTGGGTGCTTACCTGTTTGTGGATATGGCTCACATTGCAGGTCTGGTTGCCGCTGGTGAGTATCCCTCCCCAATCTCCCACGCCGATGTTGTGACTTCTACTACTCACAAAACCCTGCGCGGCCCGCGCGGCGGTATCATCCTGGCGCGCGCCAACGAAGAAATTGAGAAGAAGCTCAACTCCGCCGTATTCCCCGGTGGCCAGGGTGGCCCGCTGATGCATGTGATCGCGGCGAAAGCGGTTTCTTTCAAAGAGGCCATGACCCCCGAATACAAGGCCTACCAGAAGAAGGTTGTGGAAAATGCCCGCGCAATGGCGGAGACCTTCCTCGATCGCGGTATCAACATTGTATCCGGTGGGACCGATGATCACCTGATGCTGGTTGACCTGATTGGTAAAGAGTACACCGGTAAAGATGCGGATGAAGCCCTGGGTAATGCCAACATCACCGTTAATAAGAACGCGGTACCTAACGACCCGCGCTCTCCTTTCATTACCAGCGGCCTGCGTGTTGGTACCCCGGCAATTACCACTCGCGGCTTTGGTGTAAAGGAAACCCAGCAGCTTACTCACTGGATCTGCGACGTGCTGGACGCACTGGAGAAAGGTGATGTTGAAGCCACTATCGCCGATGTGAAGCAGAAGGTTCTGGGTATTTGCGCAGAGTTTCCTGTGTATAAAAAAGGCTGATCAGCATTGCTGACAAAAAAGCGGCTCATAGAGCCGCTTTTTTTATGTGTCCCTGTTGAATTTGCGATGCACTGTGTCTGTGCGTGCCGCGGTCACACAGTGCAACGGCTGTGGTAAACTGCGGCCCATTTTCCATTCCGGGGATAATCCCACATGCACTGTCCGTTCTGCAGCGCAGAAGAAACAAAAGTAGTCGATTCCCGATTGGTGGCTGAGGGCGACCAAGTACGCCGCCGGCGCGAGTGCCTGGAGTGCCACGAGAGGTTTACCACATTTGAAACTGCGGAGCTGCTGCTGCCGCGAGTGATCAAGCAAAACGGCCAGCGCGAGCCGTTTAATGAAGACAAGTTGCGCGCGGGTATTCAGCGCGCTGTGGAAAAGCGCCCGGTGAGTATCGAGCGGGTGGAGTCGGCGGTATCTCAAATAAAACACGCCCTGCAGGCGACCGGAGAACGGGAGTTGCCGGCGCGTGCTATTGGTGAATTGGTGATGGAGCAGCTGCGTGAGCTGGACCAGGTGGCCTATGTGCGCTTTGCTTCTGTCTATCGCCGTTTTGAGGATGTTAGCGAGTTTAGAGAAGAGATTGAGCGACTGACTAGTAAGGGATCGAAGACAGAATGAGTCAAACGGTTGTACACAGTGCGGAAGCACTGATGGCCCGCGCTATTCAGTTGGCAGAGCGCGGTCTCTACACCACTATGCCAAATCCGCGAGTGGGCTGTGTGATTACTGACGGGGATGGCAATGTTGTCGGCGAAGGCTGGCACAAGCGGGCCGGCGAACCCCACGCTGAGATCGAAGCCTTGAGTGATGCCGGCGACCTGGCTCAGGGGGCTACGGTTTATGTCACTCTTGAGCCCTGCAGCCATACCGGCCGAACAGGTCCCTGTGCCGAGGCGTTGGTAAAGGCCGGCGTGGCCCGGGTTATTTACGGAATGCAGGATCCGAATCCGAATGTCAGCGGTGCCGGATTGCAAATATTGCGCGATGCTGGGATCGAAGTGGAAGGCCCCATCCTGGAAGAGAGGTGTCGCGCTCTAAACCCCGGCTTTATCAAGCGTATGACCCTGGGACTGCCCCTGGTGCGAAGCAAATCCGCCATGAGCCTGGATGGGCGCACCGCTATGGCCAGTGGGGAGTCAAAGTGGGTATCGGGCCCTGCGGCTCGCGCCGATGTACAGCGCCTGCGCGCTCGCAGTTGTGCAGTGATCACAGGGGTTGAGACGGTGCGTTTCGACAATCCCAATCTCAATGTGCGCGCCGATGAAATGGCACTGGAAATGCTGGCCGCAGAGCGAGCCGCCGAAGTGCAGCCGCTGCGGGTAATTGTTGACAGCCAGCTGCGCACCCCAGCGAGAGCCTTTATTTTGCAGGGGGATGCCCCCACATTGGTGTGCACGACAGAGCGCGCGGAGGCCGAGCGCCGCGAGCGTATTGAGAAAACGGGTGCGGAAGTCGTGGTTTTACCCCACGACAAAGAGGGCCGCGTAGACCTGCTCGCCCTGCTCAAGGAGTTGGCGCGACGCCAGTGCAATGAAGTTTTGGTAGAGAGCGGTGCGACCCTCTCTGGTGAGTTTCTCTACCGGGGCCATGTCGACGAAATAATTGTTTATATGGCGCCAAAACTGCTGGGTAGCACCGGGCGGCCGCTGTTTGAACTGCCTATCGAGCGTATGGGCTCGATGCTGCCGATTACGATTACCGATATGCGCGCAGTTGGTCACGACTGGCGCATTACTGCAACAACCGATATCGAGCGCTGATGTTTACCGGAATTATTGAAGCCTTAGGCGAGATTGCAGAGTTAAAACCCCAGGGCGGCGACCTGCGTGTGCGTGTGCGCAGCGGTAAGCTGGATCTGGGTGATGTGCAACTGGGGGACAGTATCGCCACCAATGGTGTTTGCCTCACGGTTGTTGACCTACCCGGTGATGGTTACTGGGCGGATGTCTCTGCGGAAACCCTGGATGTGACAACGGTGGGCCGCTGGAAAAAAGGCGACCGGGTCAATCTGGAAAAAGCACTGACACCCCAGACCCGCCTGGGTGGACACATTGTCAGCGGCCATGTGGATGGTATTGGCGAGGTGGTATGGCGCAAGTCCGAGGCTCGCGCCGAGCGGTTCCGCCTGCGCGCACCGGAAAATCTGGCTCGCTATATTGCCCATAAAGGGTCTATCACCGTCGACGGCACCAGCCTCACGGTCAATGCCGTGGATGGGGCTGAGTTTGAACTCACCATAGTGCCACACACGTTGCAGGAAACGATTATGGCCGGCTATACCGCCGGTACTCGGGTCAACCTGGAAGTGGACCTGATTGCGCGCTACTTGGAGCGGCTACTCCTCGGTGATGAGGCAGCCAAGCCTAGTGGTGGGGGCATGACCCTCGAATTTTTGGCCCAGAACGGGTTTTACAAGCGCTAAAGATGGGCCGTGCACCACGGCGAAAACAGCAGCGATAGCCGCTCTATTTGCAATTGATAAATTTATCCAGAGTTAACCATGGAACTAAATACGGTTGAAGAACTGATCGACGATATCCGCCAGGGCAAAATGGTAATCCTGATGGATGATGAAGATCGCGAGAACGAGGGCGACCTGGTGATGGCTGCGGAGCAGATTCGCGCTGAAGACATCAACTTTATGGCCACTCATGCCCGTGGCCTGATTTGTATGCCCATGTCCAAAGAGCGCTGTGAGCAGTTGGACCTGCCGCTGATGTCGCGGGACAACGGAGCCCAGTTCAGCACCAACTTCACCGTATCCATTGAGGCGGCAGAGGGTGTCACCACCGGTATTTCCGCCGCCGATCGCGCGCGCACGGTTCGCGCCGCTGTGGCCAGAAATGCCAAGCCCAGCGATATTGTACAGCCCGGCCATATTTTCCCCATTATGGCCCAGCCCGGCGGTGTATTAAGCCGCGCAGGCCACACCGAAGCCGGTTGCGACCTGGCCCGCCTGGCGGGTTTTGAGGCGGCTGCGGTGATTGTTGAGATTATGAATGAAGACGGCACCATGTCCCGCCGCCCGGACCTGGAAAAGTTCGCGAAAGAGCACAACCTGAAGATCGGCACTATCGCCGACCTGATTACCTATCGCGCCCTGAATGAGAAAACCGTTGAGTGCGTTAATGAGCGCAAGGTGCGCACCGAGTTCGGTGAGTTCAAGCTGCGCACTTATCTCGATAAGGCCCGCCGCGAGCGCCACTTTGCCTTTGTTAAAGGCGACCCCACCCCAGAAGAGCCGACCCTGGTTCGTGTGCATGTGGGAAATACTCTGCGCGATGTGCTTACGATTCAGCGCGGCGATGAAAAATTCACCCCGTGGACCTTCCGTCGCGCGATGCAGCGTATTGAAGAAGAGGGCAAGGGTGTTGTGGTACTGATCTGCCACAACGAAACCACCGAAGAAATCGAAGAGAGTATTGATTGGCTGATCAGCGGCAAGCAACAGCGCCCCAGCCAGGACCTGGTGTACAAGCAGGTAGGTACCGGTTCGCAAATTCTGCGGGATCTCAAGGTGCGCAAAATGCGCCTGATGAGCGCACCGTTCAAGTTCAGTGCTATTTCCGGGTTTGATCTCGAAGTAGAGGAATACCTGAACGTAGAGGCGCCGCAACCCTAATAAAAGAGTAACAATACTGAAGCGCCGCTACTGTCCTGATAGCGGCGGCGATGGACAAGAAATACGGATTGAAAATTATGAGCAATATTCAAGTGATCGAAGGGGACTTTGTCGGCAGTACGGGCAAATACGCACTGTTGGTGAGCCGCTGGAACAGCTTTGTGGTTGAAAGCCTAAAGGATGGTGCACTGGACACCCTGCGCCGCAAGGGTATCAAGGATGAAGATATCACTATCTACTACGCCCCGGGCGCATTCGAATTTCCCCTGGCGGCACAGAAGTTGGCTGAGACTAAAAAGTTCGATGCCATTATTGCCCTGGGTGCGGTTATCCGTGGTGGCACCCCGCACTTTGAGTATGTGGCTGGCGAGTGCACCAAAGGCCTGGCTCAGGTATCCATGAATACTGGTATTCCCGTCACTTTTGGCGTGCTGACAGTGGACTCCATTGAGCAGGCTATCGAACGCTCAGGCACCAAGGCTGGTAACAAAGGTTGTGAAGCTGCCGAAACCGCCCTGGAAATGGTTTCCCTACTCGGCAAGATTTAATTGCCGGCGCGCCGGCACAAAAGGTGTGCCGGTGCAGCCCATTCTGTGAAGTATCTACCGGAAAAGACAATGACCGTAACTGCATCCGCCCGCCGTAAGGCACGTCACTACGCCATGCAGGCGCTCTATCAGTGGCAGATGGCCGGCGCCAGCCTCAATTCCATTGAGGCCGAGTTTCACGCCGATAATGATATGAGCAAAACCGACGTGGAATATTTTCGCGATATTTTCCACGGCGTAGCGAAAAACCTTGATGAGGTAGAGGGCGCTTACACGTCGCACCTGGATCGCAAAGTGGAGGACCTGGACCCTGTATCCCGCGCGCTGTTGCGCATGGCCACTTACGAGCTGAAAAACCGTATCGATGTACCTTACAAGGTTGTCATTAATGAGGCGGTGGCCCTGGCGAAAAAATTTGGTCCCACCGATGCCTTCAAGTTTATCAACGGCATTTTGGATAAGACCGCTGCGGACCTGCGCTCGGCAGAGGTAGCCGCAGACAAGAAGGGCTGAGCCAGCAATTATGTCTAAAGCGCCGGGGGAGTTTGAGATCATCCGCGATTACTTCGCCCGCGCTCCCCAGGGCGAAGGTGTAGCCCTGGGGATTGGCGATGACTGCGCGCTATTGCAAGCACCTGTCAGCGGGCAGTTGGCCACTTCTATGGACACCCTGGTAGCAGGCCGTCACTTCCCCGCAGGTGCTGACCCATTCATGGTTGCGTGTCGTGCACTGCGTGTGAATATCAGTGATCTGGCGGCAATGAATGCCCGCCCCCTCTGGTTTACCCTTGCCCTGACCTTACCCGATAGCGACTCCGTTTGGCTGGAGAAATTCGCCAGTGGCCTACTGGAAACTGCTGGCAAGTTTGGGGTTTCCCTTGTGGGTGGCGACACTACCGCTGGCCCCTTGTCCATTACGATTCAGGTGATCGGCCATACCGAAAAGCCCCTCCGGCGGGACGGCGCTTCTGTCGGCGACAATATTTATGTGAGCGGCCCACTGGGCGCTGCCGCAGCAGCCCTGCCCGTTATTTTGGCAGAGCGGAATGTGACTGAGTCAGTGCGGCGGGAGGCGGAGCAGGCTTTCTATTTTCCCGAGCCGCAATTAGAAACCGCCAGCGCGATTGCAGGCATTGCTACCAGTGCGTTGGATATTTCCGACGGATTATTGGGGGATCTGGGCCATATCTGCAAAGCGAGCGGTGTGGCAGCAGAAATAAACCTGGAATCTCTGCCCATAGCACCCCTGGCCAATCGATTGGCAGCTGATACCGCCGTAGAGCTGGCGGCCTGTGGAGGGGATGACTATCAGCTCTGTTTTACTGCACCGGCAGCCGCTGTTGATCAAGTTCGTCAGCTGGGTTTCACACCCATAGGGAAACTCGTTGAGGGGGAGCCGCAGGTACGCTGCTCCTATCACGGGAACCCCTGGGTTGCTCAATCGCCAGGCTATAGGCACTTTTAAGTCATTGTGTAGACCATAGTGCCTTTGTGAGAATTCAATAACATGAGCATTAACAACCCGACATTTTCCCAGCTGTTGCGCGATCCCACCCTACTGTTGGCATTTGGGTTCGGCTCCGGGCTGGCACCCAAAGCGCCGGGTACGTTTGGTACCCTGGCAGCGATTCCTTTTTGGTGGTTGATGAAGGATTTGCCTCCATTCTGGTATCTGGCCATTGTGTTTGTTACTGGTGTGGTAGGTTGCTATCTATGTGGTGCAGCTGCTAAGAAAATGGGAGTTCACGATCACGGCGGTATTGTTTGGGATGAAATGGTGGGCTACTGGCTCACCATGTTTATGGCTCCTGCAGGTTGGGCTTGGGCACTGTACGGCTTTGTCCTCTTCCGGATATTTGATATTGCCAAGCCCCCGCCCATTGGTTGGGCTGATCGCAAGGTGCAAGGTGGCGTTGGAATTATGCTCGACGATATACTGGCCGCCGTTTACGCGTCACTGGTGCTGCAATTAACCGCATGGGTACTGGGTGTCTAGGTTGGATAGGGAAGATCAATGCGCAGCTATTTTGCATTTGTAGTTAGCTTTTTATTTGCACTGAATGTCAATGCTCAGCAGGTGCAGCTAAAAGGTCTGTTTGGCGATAGCGCCATGCTGGAGATTGATGGCCGCCAGAAAATCCTTAAGGCGGGACAAAAATCCCCAGAGGGCGTCACCCTGTTGGAAGCGACTACTCGTTATGCACGGATCAGTGTTGCTGGGCAGGAGCAAAAGCTGACCTTGGCAGCTCCTATCGCAACCAGTTTTGCCAAGGCGGCAAAAGCTGAAGTACGGCTTTCCGCTGATAGCCGGGGTCATTACATGACGGATGCCTGGGTTAATGGTTTGAGAGTGCCGATGATGGTGGATACCGGTGCTACCAGCATTGCCTTCAATTATCCCACCGCTCGCCGTCTCGGTTTGAATTTGGATACTGCACAAGAAATACGGGTTTCCACTGCCAATGGAGTTACCAGGGCTTACAAAGTGAGCTTGAACAGTGTAACCATTGGCGGAATCAAGCTTCACAATGTTGATGCGACTGTACACTCCGATGATTTTCCCAGCGTAGTGCTTCTCGGCAATAGTTTTCTCAGTCGGGTTGATATGGAACAGCAGGGCGGCGTGCTGCTACTGCGCGCTCGACACTGATTTAAAGAGGTATTAAGTTGACCATTCGTTTTGTGGAATCCTCAAAATTGCCCACCTCTTGGGGTATGTTTGAGATGCACGGTTTCGAGGAAGTGGAAACCGGAAAAGAGCACGTGGTACTCACCATGGGTGACTTCGATACCGAAGAGCCTCTGTTGGCCCGTATTCATTCTGAGTGCCTGACCGGAGATGCACTTTTCTCCCTGCGCTGTGATTGTGGTGCCCAGCTACAACATGCGATGCATCGCATAGCGATGGAGGGGCGTGGAGCTATTTTCTATCTCCGCCAGGAGGGCCGAGGTATCGGTCTGTTAAATAAGATTCGCGCTTACCACTTGCAGGATTGTGGTGCGGATACGGTGGAAGCCAATGAGCAGTTGGGCTTTGGCGCCGATATGCGGGATTACTCGATTCTGAAAGCAATGATCGAACACCTGGGTATCCATGCCATTCGCTTGATGACCAATAACCCGCGCAAAGTTAAAGCGCTGGAGGACTTGGGCATCAATGTGACTGAGCGCCTGCCGCACCAGTCCGGACGCAATCCCCACAATGCCAAGTATTTGTCCACCAAAAAAGGCAAACTTGGTCACTTGATCGAAAATGAGGATGAAGAAGGAAAAGAGGAAAACTAACTTTCACTTTTCTTGAAGCACCCCAATAAAAAAGGCCGGAGTTATCCGGCCTTTTTTATTTTGTAGAAATTAATTAAAACTGGGTTCGAATATTTTAATTTCGCTATTAAACTTTTCAGAAGCTTTTAATTCTTAAAGACCTTGCCCCCTTTCATCACAAAATCCACATCTAAAAGTTCATCGATATTATCCAGTGGCGAGCCATCGGTGGCGATAATATCGGCGTACTTACCGGACTCAATGGTGCCCAGTGAATCGCTCATATCGATCAGGTCGGCGGCGTTAACGGTAGCGGATTGCAGGATGGCCATATTGTCCATACCGGCTTCACTCATCAGTACCGCCTCGCGGGCATTGATGCCGTGCTTGGATACACCTGAGTCGGTACCGAAAGCAATTTTTACTCCGGCATTGACCGCTTTACGGAAATTGCCGCGCATGTCTGTGCCAACACGAATGGCTTTTTCCTTCTGAGCCTCAGATAAGACATCGGTATTTTTTGCCAGCTGTACCACAGTATCGCCGGCGAGAAGTGTCGGAACCAGATAAGCGCCGGTTTCTTTAAATAACTTATGGGCGCGGGGACCTGCGTAGGTGCCGTGCTCAATACTGTCTACACCAGCCTCGAGTGCGGCGATAATGCCTTCTTCCTGATGCGCATGACTGGCCACCTTGCGGCCCATACGTTTGGCTGCAAGGACCACCTCTTTTAACTCATCCATTTCCATCTGCTGACCAGTTCCGGTAGCGCGATCGGTGAGCACACCACCGGTAGAGGTAATCTTGATAAAGTCAGCACCATATTTGATCGCATGGCGGGTCGCGCGTCGGCACTCGTAGGGGCCGTCGCATACAGTTTTGGTCTTGTCATCATGCAGCTCCATTAGCTCTGGACTGACCCCGCTGATATCTGCGTGGCCACCAGTTATTCCCACCCTGCCGGCTGCAACAATTCGCGGGCCATCTACCCAACCTTTATTGATCGCATCGCGCATCGCATACATTTCTTCACCACTGTTACCAGCATCGCGCACAGTGGTAAAACCAGACTCCAGGGTTCGCATGGCAAACATTTGCGAGCGCATCTGGGTCAGCGGCATGGACATCTTGAGAGCCTCGGTATCATTTTTAGGGCCCAGCTCACCTTGTAAATGCACGTGCATATCCATTAAGCCCGGCATTACGAAACTATTCTTAAGATCAATGACTTCAGCGTTATCCGGGCTTACATAACCGGATCTGACAGCACTGATCTTGCCGTCCTCGATAATTACACTTTGCTCTTGCAAAGGTTTCTCACCGGGAACGGCGAGGAGTGTGCCTGCATGGATAACAGTAGTTTTTGCCAGTGTCGCGGATGAGAGAAGAGTTGCGATGCCGCAGAGAAGGAGACGCTTCATGATTTGTACACCTATTTATTATTTAGGTACACGCTAAATCAATCTGCGGAATATGACAATTGCGAGCTGATTACTTGGTGAGAGCCGGGAAATTAGTTTCTAAAAAATGAAAAAAAGGCCGGAAAATCCGGCCTTTTAAAATTTATAAAGAATTAATATCTACGGCGTGGCTGCACAAATACTGTGGTAGTTCGGCCGGGCAGAGTAAAGGTGCCGCTGCTCTTATCAAATTTTACTTTGTGCAGGCGTGAGTCTACTGATCGGCGCTGACGTGGGTGCTTGAATAGGTACTCACCAATAAGGTTTTCGCTGGTAAATTCCAATGATTCGTCATCGCCATTAAATAGCACCACAATACGTTCAAAGCGGCGATCGATGTTGCCATTGGAATCGGATAACTCCATCACAATCAGCCCAGGAATCTGGTCGGGTCCGGTGTTGAGGAAATTAAGGTGTGCCTCTACGGACTCTGCATCAGACAAGCGGAACAGGGGAGAGCTGTTGCGAATCGCCAGTTGCTCGCGGAATAGAGCAGAACTCCACAAGCGGTGCCGGCGCTCGGGAGCCAGTTCCGGGTTTGCCAGTAAAGGTTGCATCAGGGACCAGTTATCTTCGTTTTTATCTGCGATAGGTAAACCCGCACCCCAATTATCGGTGGCGAGGCTGAAGTCCAGTGCATTAAACCAGTCACCGGAGTTGTAACTGTCGCGATCCATCGACTTTGAGCGCAGGAAATCCTGGCCTGCGTGGATAAACGGCACTCCCTGGGCGAACAGAACCAGGGAATTACTGAATGCCTGGATACGCACTCGTTCAGCCAAGTCGGCGCTGTCGCTGGCTTTGATCTGTACTCCGTCGAACAACGTCTCGTTGTCGTGGGCGGCAATATAATTAATGGATTCCTGCGGGTCGGCAGTATAGCCGGTGGGCTGGCCGTTATAGACCAGCTCGCTGCCGGTAATGATATTGCCGTTGGCATCTTCAAAAGGATAATCCGCCAGGTTGCCGGCGAGGGAAACGCGGACTTTATCTGCCAGGGTAAGCAGTGTGGCACGCTCATCTTCTCCCTCAAACTTACCGTTGCTGTCGGTGAACAGACCGGTACCAAAGCCCTGCTCCTCAAAGCCTCCGAAGGGGTTGCCACCACGCACGGAATCGCGCAGGCGATCGTTAAAGGTGCCGATACCGCTGCCGGCCATATTGCCCTGGCGGGCCTGTACAAAGCGAGCATCGTCAGCCACCTCGCCAAAATTCCAGCCCTCGCCGTACAGATAGATAGCGCTGCCATCGACACCATCGGCTGCCGGGGTCAGTGATTGCAGTGCCGCTTGCGCTTTGAGGATATTGTCGAGGCTGTGATGTCCCATCAGATCGAAACGGAAGCTGTCCACCTTATAGGCCCGGGCCCAGGTGACCAGGGAATCGATCATCAGCTTTTCCATCATGGCGTGCTCACTGGCGGTATTGGCGCAGCAGCTGCTCATTTCCACACCGCCTTCCAGATTGCGGCGGTGATAATAGCCGGGGACGATTTTATCGAGTACGGAGTTGTCGTATTGGCCATAGGAGCTGGTGTGGTTGTAAACCACGTCCATCACCAGTCGCAGGCCGGAGTGAGATAACCCTTGCACCATTTGACGGAATTCGCGAATGCGCGCAGGTCCATCGGGAGCGCTGCTATAGCTGCCTTCGGGGACCGTGTAGTGCAATGGATCGTAGCCCCAGTTAAAGCCATCGGTATCGCGAATCGCATCTACCTGGGCCTGCTGCTCGCTGCTGTCCGATGCGTAGTCTGAGAGGTCCGGGGTTTGCTGCTGCTGCGTGCGATCCTCATTGACTGTGGCAAAGTCAAAGGCCGGCAGCAGGTGGATATGGGTGAGGCCGGCGCGGGCCAGTTTATTGAGGTGGCGCATGCCGTCGCTGTGCTTGCGGGTGAGAGCCTTGAAGGTGCCGCGCTCTGCTTCGGGGACAGTTTGATCCGCAATACTGAAATCGCGTACGTGCAGCTCGTAGACACTGATATCTTCTGGCTGGGTTAACTTGGGCTTGCGCAGGCGGTCCCAACCGCGCGGCATCAGGTCCCGGTCATTCAGGTTAATGATCTGGCTTTTGCCGCTATTGATGGAGAGACTCAGGGAGTAGGGGTCGGTGACCAGGTTGGTTTCAATCTGACGGCTGAAGTAGGAATACACCTCGACCTCATAGAGGTAAAAGCTGCGGTCCCACTGCTTGTCGATATCGGCACTCCAAACCCCGGTAGATTCATCGCGCAGCATGGATACCACCTGATCGGCGCTATCGCTGCTGGAGTCTGTAAACAGGTGCAGCTTTACTGCCCGTGCGGTGGGAGCCCAAAGATCGAGCTGGATATTCTCCTCGCCGACACGGGCACCGAGTTCACCGTCGTAGTAGAAGCGATCATCGAGCGCGCCTGCCATCTGCACACCAGTCGCATCCAGTAACGTGCCCTCCGCATCGTAAGCGGCGAGGGCGAGTTGCTGGGTGACCAGATCACCAGTGGAAGCCTGCCCCGGCAATTGCCAGGCACTGAAACTGGCCAGGTGCGGGAATTTTTGTTGGGCGCTGTCGGGCAGGGTGGCGAGAGGGGTGAGATCGATGGTGCCATCGGAACGGATATCACCGTCCTCCAGTTTTAGCTCGGCGGTGTTGCTGTAGTGCAATTTAACCTTGGTGCCTTCCTGCACCTGGATATCCCAGGCAAAGCTGCTGCTATCCACCCAGTGAGCTTTATCGCTGCTCAGGTCACCCTTGGCGAAGCCATCACTGCTGACGGTGACTTCTTTACTATTCGAGTCAAAAGCAAAGTAGATTTCATCGTAATCGGCAGCCACGGTAAAGCTGACGTTGGCTCCATTGTTGCCGTAGCTCTCCTCCCAGCCTTCGTGCAGGGCTACCTTGAATTCATAGGAGCCGGCAGGAAGCGCTGAGGTGATAAAGGTGTAGGTGCTATCTCCATCGGCATCCTGCATCCAGCTGCGCAGGCAACCGGGTTGCCAGTCTCCCGGGCACCCCAGCAGGGATTGGAAGTTGCCGGCTACAGTGGCGACCACGCTATTGTGGTTGTCGGTGATCCAGTGACTCTCGTGGTCGTAGATAAATTTAACTTCGCGGGCCTCATCCAGGCTAAGGGGAATATTACCGCCGTCCCGCTGGCCGCCCCAGCCATAATTTTCATCCCAGCTGTTGTTGAGAGCGGCTTTGTACTCCCAGTTGCCGGCGGGTATCCAAAAGTTGCCTTGCCATTTGTCGTCTTCGCTGTCATAGCTGAGCAGGGTGGCGACACAACCTGGTTGCCAGTCGCCATCGCAGCCCAGTTGGCTTTGTAGGTTGCCGGGAATATTGACCTCTGTGGGGTCTGGTGTGTCAGATGCCCACACCGGTATTTGGATGGAGCAGAAGACTGCCCCCAGAATCAGCCCGGCCTTTGTGCCGGGCCCTGTGAATTTTGTTGTTGGCATAGCGCTTCCCATTTTTTTTGTACTTGTTGCGGTTCTCTCAGTTGGTATTGAATCGTAGTCACGCATTGACGGCCTCCCACCCCGAGGAGGTGGAGGTCTGGGGGAGGTGGTTGGGGGTGTCATAAAACCTTTATAAATTCGTCACTTGGTGGAAACACCCGCAGGAGAAGATGCTTCTCGAGTAAACGCGATGGCGAAAGAAAAAGCCGGATCTATACTCAACTGATCGGGTTATGGTGAGTCGAGAAAGGTGATGCACTCGCTGTAATCGGATTCGAAGGCCGGCTTTTGCCGGCTTTGCTTTTTGTGGCGGGGCAATTACTAAGAGGCTTCCCGGGATTATCCTTGCTCCTATCCCCGGGTAGTGCTAATTTGCCCATAGCCCGCCAGGTACTTTGGCGGAATCCAGAACTCAATGACTGCGGAGGATGATTGATGATTGTTACAACCCTCCGTCGGGTCCAGTAGCAGCCTCCAGCTGCCCACGCCCGGCGATAGATTCCTAGACGTCGGGCTTTCCCTGAGAAAGCTCTGTTGGCCGCGTATCTGCGGTCGCTTGGTGCTTTGTTGCGCCCAGAGGGTTTCAATCTTGAGTAAATCTCACTTTACCCGCCGGTCTGTTAATAGATTCGGCACTAATTCCCTATCTATCAAAATTGAGCGGGAAGCTTCTCCGCTACAAAAACTCGGTTGGAAGTCTTTTTTCCAACAGCAGCTGACGCTCGAAGAACTCGAGCAGTGTTTGCCGCTGCGGATTATGGCTGTACACCGCAGTCGCCTGGAATTGGCCGGCGAGCAGGGGGCTGTGTCCCTTCCGCTAACCGGGAGTCTTGTGGCTAATTTGCCCGCGGTGGGGGATTGGCTGTTGTTAGAGAAGAGCAGTGGATATTTCGTGCGTTTGTTGAGCCGCAGCAGCCAGTTTGAGCGCATGGCACCTGGGGGGCATCAGGTGCAGATGATCGCCGCCAATGTCGATAGTGTTTTTATTGTTTCGTCTCTGAATGATGACTTTAACCTCTCACGTATCGAGCGCTATTTGGCTCTGGCTCGGGAGTCTGGTTGCAGCCCACACCTGATACTGACTAAGACCGATCTGTGTGAAGATACAGCCCCTTTTCTTCAGGCATTGCGTCCATTCGGCGAATTACCCGCTGCAATGGTAAATAGCCTGGATCGAGAAAGCGTGGCACAGCTGCGCCAGTGGTGCTTACCTGGGGAAACTATCGCGCTGTTAGGTTCTTCTGGAGTGGGTAAATCCACTTTGCTAAATGCGCTGTATGGCGAACCCCTGGCTGAGACTGGGACCATTCGCGAAGCCGATAGTAAAGGACGTCACACTACACGGAAACGCTCTCTTCACTCCCTGAGTTGGGGAGCGCTGTTACTCGATAGCCCTGGAATGCGGGAGCTAGGATTGGTGCATGTTGAAGATGGCGTGGCGGAGACTTTTTCTGATATCGAGGCCTTGTCCAGAGAGTGTCGCTTTTCTGACTGCCAGCACCAGTCAGAGCCAGGCTGTGCGGTACAAGAGGCAATAACGGGCGATTCGCTGGATGATCGGCGCTTGCGCAATTGGCAAAAACTGCAACAGGAACTAAGCCGTAACGGTCAAACTCTCGCGCAGAAACGGGCAGGGGAGAGAGCGCTATCCCAGATGTATCGATCTGTACAAAACCAGGCGCGTAAACACAAATATTCAGAGGATTAATAGAACTGGCGCCCGGGAATTTTCCCGGGTGCTTCTCAATTAATGAGAAAGTTTTAACGTGACAACGCCTAAGATAATGAGCAAAACCCCCAGGTAGCGTCCAAGGCTGGTGGAGTCTCCAAAGAACAGCACCCCTACCGCAAAGGCTCCGGCGGCACCAATTCCTGTCCAGACCGCATAGGAAGTACCAATAGGTATCTCCCGCTGCGCCAGCCACAAAAGAAATCCACTGACCCCAATAAATACCACAGCCATAACCACACCCAGAAGGCGGGTGTTACTGCCCTGTGAAATTTTCAGTCCCAGCACCCAACCAATTTCGCATAGTCCGGCGAGTATTAAGTAGAACCAGGCCATGATATTCCTTTAAAGAGACTCGGCGATTTGCTTCTAGCGGAGAAATCAATGTTGACATGTCAGTAAACAAGTCTTTCCCGTATTAGAACAGATATAGTTGAGAATAGCTGAGATGGCTTTATTGAAAGTCAGGTGGAGAGCTGTGCCTCGCTCCCATCCAGTAATTAATCTCAAAGTGCAGCCGGACCTGTTTCAGCTCTTAAAACGCTATCTATTAGTTACATTGCCAAGTGCATTGTTTCGGAGGAAGTTAGAGCATGCTAAATAAATAAAATCTTTACTGAGAGGGCTTTGCATTGTTTTCCAGATGAAATCTGGAAAACGATAAAACTGTGCGAAAGTCTATTTAAATCAGAGCCCAAACTTGCGCGAAATGAATTTTTCTATATCATTGTAATGATAATTATTATCATTTGGTGCTGGTTCAATACCCCTGTAAATTTAAAATAACTATCAGATAAAGTAATTAAAACTTATGTCAAATAGATTGCCACCTGAATGGGCCAAGCAAGATGCAATAATGCTCACTTGGCCCCATGCGGATACTGATTGGAAACCGATACTAAGCGAAGTAGAAGCGGTTTATGTTTCTATTTGCGAAGCTATAACTGCTCGGCAAAAACTGGTAGTCGTTTGTCATGATGAGGTTTTAAAAATACATATTAGCCAGTTATTACATGGGGCTAATGTAATAATTCAGAATATTCAGTTTGTTATTGTTGCCACAAATGATAGTTGGGCGAGAGATCATGGCCCAATTTCAGTAGTGAACAGCCAAGGAGAAGTTGTTGCTCTCGATTTTACGTTTAATGGATGGGGAAGCAAATACCCGGCTGATTTAGACAATCAGATTAACCAGGAAATGTTTAAGCAATTGGGTATCTGTAATTGGCGGAAAATTGACGTCGTTCTTGAAGGTGGAGCAATAGATATTGATGAAAAGGGCAACCTTTTAACGACTGAGCGCTGTCTGCTAAATAAAAATCGTAACCACCGCATGACAAGAGCGGATATCGAGGGACTGCTAAAAACTGAGTTAGGTGCAAAGAATATTCTATGGCTGGATCATGGCGCATTAGAGGGCGATGATACAGATAGTCATATCGACACTCTTGCACGGTTCGCACCTGGCCAAACTATTGTCTATCAGGGCTGTAATGAAAGTGGTTATCGTTTTTTTGATGAACTTGAGAAAATGAAGCAGAGTTTAGTACAAATGCGCTCGCTTGATGGGAAACCATTTAATTTGCTGGAATTACCATGGCCTAGCGGACAAGCAAATGCAAGTGGCGAGCGTTTACCTGCCACTTATGCCAACTTTCTAATTATCAATGATGCGGTACTAGCTCCTGTATATGATGTTGAAGAAGATACTGAGGCGTTACAAACTCTCCAGATGGCATTTCCGGAGCATCAGATAGTTGCGGTTAATTGCCGGCCCATTATCGAACAGTTCGGTAGTTTGCATTGTTTAACTATGCAGCTGCCGAAAAACCTCTTGGCTAATTAGGCGTTAAAAAAAATTTTTTGCATCTAATCTAAAATTAAACAATCTAGCGAATTTATTAATGAGTAACATAGTTAAAGTGGCACTTGTTCAGCAAGATAACACTGTTGATTGCCAACAAAATATTGATAGGTCAACTCAGGGAATACGTGCCGCAGCGAGTGAAGGTGCTGATTTGGTAGTGCTGCAGGAGTTGCATCGTAGTCTGTATTTTTGTCAGTCAGAAGATGTGAGTTTATTCGATTTAGCTGAGACGATCCCTGGACCCAGTACGGATTATTTTGGAAGGCTTGCAAAAGAACTCGGCGTGGTCATAGTGACCTCTTTATTTGAAAAGCGTGCTGCAGGTATTTATCACAATACTGCAGTGGTATTGGATAAAAATGGCTCTATTGCCGGAAAGTATCGAAAAATGCATATTCCGGACGATCCGGGATTTTACGAAAAATTTTATTTCACGCCTGGTGATTTGGGCTTTGAAGTTATAGATACGAGCATTGGCAAGTTGGGCATATTGGTTTGTTGGGATCAATGGTTTCCTGAAGCTGCCCGACTGATGGCAATGGCTGGAGCAGAATTACTGATTTACCCAACCGCAATTGGGTGGGACCCGCGCGATGATGCGGCTGAGCAGCAACGGCAACTTGAAGCCTGGAAAATTGTACAAAGGTCCCACGCGGTAGCGAATGGCGTACCAGTTATTAGTTGTAATCGTGTGGGCCATGAAAGTGATTCCAGTGGAAGTTCTGCCGGCATTGATTTCTGGGGTAATAGCTTTATCTGTGGTCCACAGGGCGAGCTACTTGCCTGTGCAAGTGAAAGTGATGGTGAGATACTAATTGCGAATATAGATATGGAGAAAAGTGAACAAGTACGTCGTATTTGGCCATACTTGCGAGATAGACGTGTCGATCATTACCAAGACTTAACGAAAATTTACCGTGATTAAGAGTTGATAGTTTGGGTCTGCCAGATTTCCTAGAAATTAGCAGACCCAATTTACTAAATGGCTAGTGGTTCGCGACACTGCTGAAGTTGTTGAATTAGGTATCTATCTCTAGCTAGTGTTTCTTTACAGTCATCACCAAACCATTCCAGTGAAGCTTCAATGTTGCGGACTCTCTTGTCTGGATGTTGACTAATATGACTTACGAATTCCTGATAGTTAACAGCGCCATCAAACAGCGGGACAATACCTTCCCGCGAGCCAGAAGCAGAATATACATTAGCAGGCGAGAACACATTCAGGAATTCTGCAGAACTTACATTTTTTAAGTGGATATGATTAATATTATCTTTTAAAGCCTCAAAAGCTGGGATCACTTCAGTTTTTGATTCCCAGACATGGAGTACGTCAAAATTGATTTGAAGGTTGTCACAAGCAACGCTCTGTAATAAATGCTTTGTTGCTGGGACGGAATCCGCATATGTATTGGGATGTGTTTCAATAATCAAGTTGAGATCATGTCGGGACATCCATTGACAGACCTTGCGCAACGTCTTTGTTAATCGTGCAAAGCCATGCTCAGATGTGTTTGCGCTTGCCTCGGAGCCGGCAAAAGTCCTAATTTTCTTAGCACCCCAATGTTTTGCTAAGTAACATAAATGTTCTACTTGTTTATGTAACTCAGCTTCAGTGGCATATAGTGCTAAATAATCACTTAACATCGTGATTTTTAGGCCGTAGTCCGCCAACCAATCTTTATTATATTCTGGTTGAGAGGCGAGGTTTTTTGCGTGAGTTCCCCACAATTCAATACCCTGAAAATGATTATGCTTCGCCCACTTTGCCAAATGATCAATTGAAACCAGTTGATGGCGAAAAGAGATTGTACAGATAGATAAAATCATATGCACACCTCATTGGAACGTTCTTTGTTAGTAATAGCTACATGGTTTTGCCATTGTTGAAATAATGTATGTAGCTGACCTTTGATTTTAAATTCTCGCTGATCTTGTTGATCCAGTAGCTGCATGATTTCTGTTTTAATATCTGTCGATGATTCGGATGGATAGTTTCCTTCAGTAGCGTAATTCGCGATTTTCATAGAACGAAATTGAATCTGCTTATAAGTGGAAACTAACTCTTCAATAATGTCGCACCATGTTTCAAATTCATCAAAATCCAAATTTAGCTGCAACATAAAATATGCTAAGCCATGTTCGTAGGCATACTTTCGAATAGCCAATACGGGAAGCTGAGTGAGAGCACGGCTTAAATTAGAGGGGCTTAGCTGACTTTCAGGAGCCAAATGTGCCTTGACAATTTTTCGCACAGCATCCGTCATCGGATTATTGTTTAAGTTCAAACAGGTAGTAAAATAGTCATGGATTGCCTGATTGGAGCTTGGTTTAATTTGGCTGCTATCAAAGATATAACCGCCAGCAACAGCATCCGACTCAATTGCGTGTAATACTTGTTTTTTATTTTGCTCTCCTTCCCAGCGAAAATCAGGATCCCACATAAATAACATTTCTGGATTTTGGCTATTTTCCAGCATTACGTAGTGAGGGAATGGATTCTGGTTAAACTTATTTTCGCGTTCTGGCAACCTATACATATCTAGCATTACCATTATGTTCTGACTGGCAGATTTATTGTCTAGTAATGTTAGTAAGGTGTTAATATTGTCGCTTTTGGATAAGCCTTGGTTGTACCAGGACTTTACCTCGACACCATAAATTTTCTCGAACCAGTTTCGAAAGAAGTCATGGTTCAAATTCTCAGCGTGATAGTTGATACAATAATCATTATCAACTACAACATCGGCGTCCCATACACCAAAATAAAATGGTCTATGGTCAACATGATCATTTGCTTTGATACACTCGCATAGACAACTCACAAAACAATGTACTTTAATATCCTCAAACTCTTCTGTCTGCTCTTCAGCTTGTTCTGCTGGAGCTATTTCGACTCCTGATTTCTCTTGAGGATCGGTATGTTTGGGAGAAGCGCCATTCTCGCTCTTATAGTTAACCCGGCCTAATATAAACTCACTAAAGCTATCGACTGTATCAAAATCCTTCAAGTTCAAGGCTTCATCGGGTATATCAATTCCCAGCTTTAATTCCAAGCTAATAAGTACTTGCAGGATCAGTACGGAATCAAGGTATAAATCTTCATTTAGCTTGGAGTGAAGCTGAACATCTTCTATATGTGTTAGATTCAACTCATTAGTAAGTATGCTCTGAATCGAATCTACTATTTCAGTCTTTTGCATAATTAATATATTGTTTGTTTGCTCAATAGATAGCCCCTACTTACTAGTTGGCTCTTTCAGCTTGTTTTCCTTCACTACTTTTATTTGTTCTGGTTAGTATGTTCTGTTGATAGTTCAGCGCAATCTGCTTACGGTTCACTTTACTGTTAGCCATTCGCATTATCTCATCGACCGGCTGTAATATTTGCGGTACTTGAAATAGTGCTAAGTGTTGACTGCACCATTGGCGTAGTTCGGAGGGGTCTATTGCTGGGGAAGCGACATACTGTAGGCAAACTCGTTGGCCCGCAAATTGATCATCTATCTTAAATACCACTACATCATTAACTTGCGGGTGTTCAAGTATGATATCTTCTACTTCTGCAGGATATACATTTAGCCCTGATACGATGATTGTGTCATCCATTCGTGCAAGAAAATGCAGCCGACCATTTTCACTCAAATAGCCGACATCCTGTGTTTTAACAGTTTTAATTCCTGATGCAGTTTTTACATAAGCAACTATCTCTTGCTGTTTATTGTCGAGATTACCACAGGTAATTTCGACATGAGGTAATGGCTTTCCTTGATCGTTAGCAGCAGATAAATCCTGTCCTATACTAATACAGCCCGCTTCAGAGCATCCATACTGTTGATATAAGTTTTCTACACGTGCCTGAATCTGCTCAAATACCTGTTGTGGCATAGTGGAACCTGAAGTCATAGCAGCAAATAGTTTGCTATTGGCCGGCCATAAACGTAATAATCCCTGCAACATTACCGGAGAAGAATACAAAAGCGGACGCTGACAACTCTGCAGCTTCTTGATAAGGTATTTAGGATTGATATTGCTAATTATCAGTGGTGACTGACCCCGATTCAGAGCAACCATTACGCCACAAATTAATCCATATGAATGGGTAACGGGACAAGCGACAACTGGAGTCATGCTGTCCGGGTCGCTGAAAGCCTGGCAATAACTCTTTACCTCAATATCAATATCCGCCCAGCTTCGCAATATGCATTTTGGCTCACCTGTGGTGCCGGAGCTCATTTGAATAATACCTGCTTCAGATTTATTCAAATTAGTTGCCGGTAGCTCAATTAATCCTGCTAAGTCACCATAAATCAGCAATTCGCAGCCAGCTTTTTCTGCCATACGCTTTGCAGTATCCTTTGGAACACTGGGGTGGATAGGCATGGCAGATATTTTCTTTGACTTTAAGTAATAACATAGAGTCAACCAAATAAAATTATCTTCAACACATACCGCAACAGCGTTACTCTCATTAATAGTATTTATTGAGACATAGGACTGCTGTTGCTCGTTAAAGTCTTCTTTACTATAAAACTTATCATTTATTGTAAGCATAGGATTTTCCTGGTACTGCTGGCACTGATATTGATGTCTTGGAGGTTTCCTTTTGGGTATCATGTAAAGCAGCGTCTGCTAACGGATTTCTTATGTGATGATGAAATTCTGTTTCACGATTCCCGCGAAATTTCTTATCCAATAGTGATTCGGTTTTAATTTCCGGTTGGAATAAATCGATTTGGGCTATGCGCTTTTGATCAGTTAAGTTTGATTGCTGATATTTTCTAAAGCTGTGATAAACTGATTTCCAGAATTCACTTTCTGGAAATTGGTAGTAATCTTCAAGTAATACGGCCAAGTCAGATAAATTAAAAACCAATAAGGTATCTACTAAAAGTTCGCGCAAAGCTTCGACACTTTCCATCCAATAATATTGGTTTGGCCCGCCAAAACTATATTCTTCCTCGAAGTCAGTAAAAGTAGGCGCTAATTCCGGTTGTGCTAAGTAATTGTGAACGTACTCCATGCTTTCATGAAAATCGCGCACTATAACTTTTTCAGGCCAACCATCTTTATGTTGCAATAAGATATTTTGCCCGTGCGCCTCAATTGCAATACCGTGATGAACTAGTAAGTGCCATATGGGAATAATCACCTTTTCGAGCAGGTTCTCCAGCCAACTATGACAACCATATTCGGCAATCCAGGGCTCGATAAAAGGGCTGCCATCTTGTTCTATTATACTTAGGGCTACAAAAGGTATTACAGTTTTCTCATCACAGTATGAGTGCAGGCTCTGTCGAAAAATTACACCCAATTGACCATCGAGATTCTCAATCCATTCCTGATGTTCAGTGCCATCATTTGTAGGCCTTATTCCGGCGTACTCCGCCAGCAAAATCATATTTTGCTTCAGGTAGTTATCCGACTCCAGAATTTGTATTAACCAGTTTGATATAGCAGGTGCAGTACAAATGGTGTGACTTTCTATAGTGCGTAGTGAAGAAGTATTAATTATATTCAGAGGTAGTTTTATATTAGCTTTTTCAGGATGGCTAATATTTAATAATGTACGAATAGAAATGCTGGCTTGATATTGATCGCCAGCCTCTCCAAGGTAAAATACTTGTCCATCAGCAATAGCGGGCTCAAGTTTATCTTTTAAAAACTTCCACTGCCATGGATGGATAGGCATCAATGAAAATGCAGTACTATCGGAAGTTAGATTTTTAATTTGTGTATTTAACTGCTGGTAACATTGTTCACCAAGCTCAGTTTCCCAAAATATTTTTTCAGTTACAGAGTTAAATCGACGCTTCAAATAGCATCGTCTAATCGCCAACCAATGTAGTTGAAAATTATTGCCAAACTCTGGACCATAAAGTTTATGATCAAGCTCACTAAACCCAGTTCGTGCCTTGAAGCATGGATGATAAGGGTGCCCTTCATCAATTGCAGACTCTAACTGGGTATATGTTAATTCACGACGGCTTATATGGCGGTTTAAATGCTTATTGTTCCACTGGCAAAGTTTAACAGTTTGTTCGAGCTCAATCGCTAGCTTTTTCTTTACTGCTACAGAAGCAGGCAAGTCCTCAATGAGGGCATTTAGTGTTATTGGTTGCCAATCAATACTTTGAGATTTATCTTTTATCCATTGTGCCTGAAATTTTGTATCTACATGCATTTCATCTCTTTGAGAAAAAAACATTTCTTCTGCATTGATTCTAATTCGACTAAAACCAGAAATTCTTCCTGAGGCACGATAAAAAGATCTTCCTAATGTAAAATAGAAAAAACCATCATGATAAGAGTAATCACAAAGATGCTCGAACAACAATGCTTCCAAGAGCTGGCGAATCACTCTTTTTTCTTCAGCTAAGTGGCTGTCAGAATTTTTATAAGGAGAGATTTCTAAGTCTTGTTGAGATAAATGCTGCTGTGGGTTAACTGTGAGCAAGAGTCACCTCGTTAACTTGCTTATGGGTAGTCAAGCTTTCTTGATGCAGGTCGAAGAAAGGATTTCGTATATTAGTGTAAACAGCTAATTCTTTTTCCGCTTCCAGCTCATCAACATCTTCAACGCGAGTTAGAAGGTTTCCCTTGCAGGGAATACTAGAATTATTAAATAATCTATCTGTAAAGTTTTTGCCGACGCTTGTCAGTACCCTAGAATTTAGAAAATTAAGCTTGCTGTAACTTAATTGTAATAGTTTATTCTCATCAATAAGGTCATCTTGTCCCATACGGCCAATAATTGAGAATAACTGATTGACAAAAAGATAGTATCCAAACCGGTCTGCAATCATATTGTCAGGATAAAATAAGTCAGGATTATTCCTCAACTCAGGTACAGCTTCGAGCAACTTATCCTGCATTTTTTCTGACAAGTAGAAACCTTGATTGTCTCGGTAGTAGTATCTAATTGGACAGTCATCATAAATAGTTAATAGAGAATTTTGTTGATGAGCTTCTAAACCAATACCCTGACTATCGTAAAGTCTAATTGTTGGTTCAATTGCACATTGCCAATAACAATTAAACCATTTTAACGCTGCTTCCTCTACGCTAATGCCCTGCTTGGAAGCCAAGCTTAAAACTTGCTGCGCTAATTTAGACTGAGTTCCGGATAAGATAGGGTCTTGTACCAATGCAGCGATTGAAACTGTGGGTAGTTCTAGACTGTTTGTATCTCTACTGAATGGATTTTGCCGTATAATAGTTTCAAAGCCTGTTTCCTGCATATTAGGTAATTTAACAGTAATAAAGGCAGGATCTTCAATTAAAACAAACTGTGGAAATTTTTGCTTGAAGTTGCTTAATGAGAACAACTTTCCAACATTTAATCCCGGATCTAATTCGTGAGCCATATTTTTTCTTAGCGAATTAGTTATTTTTACAGGGATCGAGAGCTTAATCATATAATTCAGCTCACTGCAGTACAAAGTGCGGACAGAAGAAGTGGGCGTAAACATCTTACCCATAAGACCTAAGTCGACAATTAATCCGTCACGTTGTAAATGCTGAACATAGTCCTGGTGTAACAGCCACTGTGCTTGTAGGGGATGTACAGGTATTAGTTGTTTATCGATATCAATATCGATATCGGCCCCTAATATATTATTGATAATTTCCTCAACGCTCTCGTCGAGTAAAGAATCTTGCTCCAGAAGATCTTTTGACACGGCAAAAAAGTGTAATTGAAATTTAGATTTCAATTCCGGCGTATACTTTTCATGTTGCCAAGAGTGAATGCCTTGGCGTGACTTGGGTGTTGGATGAAGCCAATGTCCAAATAACAGAGACTGTTCAGAACAAATATAATCGGAGCTATTAAGTGTAGGATCATCTAGTCGCTTAGTAAGATAATCCTGCATGATTTGAAGACTTTCTAAAGTGCGATTTAATAGTTCTATTTTGTTGGCTGGAGTATTTGGCTTATTGTTTTGGTTATTATCTTTTGCATAAATGTTATCTATTAACATCATAATCGCAGAAGTAAAATCTATGGGTTGCCAATTCCATTGATTTGCTAATTTGCGATAGCTTTTAGTAAATACATGTCGGCCGACAATTGAACGATAAGAAGCCTCTAAAGCAAGTGTAACTCCAGTTCCGTTCAAATAAAGTTCTAGTGCATAACCATTTTCTTCTTCAAGGGCCACACCAGTTTGTAATTGCCAATCAGAGCTTGTATGCCAAACACCGGGGTCAACTTCTCTTATATATGCATTAGCAAATGCTTGAAAAGAAGCCTTTTCCGCCAGCTCTTTTGCGGTGAATGGCATGACGATATTCTCCTGGAGATACTAAGTAAAAGAACTTACCCAGATGATAATGATACACATTCTCACCAGCAAGTAAGTTTACAATTGTTACTATTGTTTTAGAGCTGTATCTCACTTGGCGTTACTTAGACTGAAGTTTGATTTACTTTCAGCTTCGTAGGCCTGTATTGGTAGCAAAAATAGGCGGCCAACAAAAAGGTGCACCATTCTGCTAATGGCAGTGCAACAATAAATGATAAATCACTTATTGCTGCTGGTAATAAGTGCCAGCTGGGCAACATATAATAAAAGGCAATCAAAAATACGGCGGGGAATAATAAGCTGCGGTTAATAGCAACTAAAGCTGAAGGTTTTGGTTTGTGTATTGCTGTTAAGTAACAGGTTAAGACGATGTTAGTCCCATTAATTAAAAATAGTGGAAGCAACAATGGCAGCAATTGCATGCTGACTCGGGATATTTCCTGATCTTGTTCATTGGTAAACCAACTCAGAACAGTTTCTGGCCAAAAAACGAGCAGCGCAACGATTATGATACCCAGGCAGATGGTACTTAATATTGCAATTGACAAAAAAGATTTCACTCTAGTTAAGTGCCGAGCGCCAAAATTTTGACTGACAACGATATGAAGTGCATCAGCTAAACCATAACTAAGCATGACACTTAAGAAAATGAAGTAATTGACCAGAGTAAATGCCGCTACACCATCTACGCCTAGCCGCATTATCATTAAAGTATTTAGAATGAAAAAAATAATACCAACAGATATCTCGTTTATAAACTCTGATATACCGTTATAAGCTGAGTTAAGAAGTAGTTTCCAGTTTCTTTGTTGTAATTCGAACTTAAGTGTTCTTTTCTTGCTAAAAAAATAACGGCTCAATACTAAAAATTGTATAACTTGTGCTATTGCAGTTGCATAAGCAGCCCCAGCTAATCCGAATTCCAAGTACACGATAAACCAGGCATCGAGAATAATATTGAGAACAGCGCCGATTACTAATGCACATGTGGCTAATATCGGATGGCCATCAGCACGTACAAAATAATACAGCACCATTGTGGTTAACTGTAAAATGAACACCCAGCGAATGACGTCGAAATATTCCCTTGCTAATACAGCAACCTGGGCTGAAATATTGAGTATTTCAAAAAGTAAATCGTTGAAGGCTAAGCTGCCCAGCGCTAACAGAGTGTTAATAACCACAGCGGCAATAAGGGATTGGCTGAAGATGGCGTTTGCTGTTTTCGGATCTTTCTCACCTATGGCTTTACCTACGCTCACAGCCCCGCCTATTGCCAGCATGATGGCAATAGCTATCAACAAGGTGAAGTACGGGATCATTAGAGTGATTGCAGCGAGAGCGTCTGTACCTATGGTGTTGCCGACAAAAAAGCCATCAATCAGGTTGGCGCTTGTTATTGCAACTAAGCCGACTATTGAAGGTAGTACATAGTAAAAAAAAGTCTTGACGATACGACCGGAAAGCGCTGGATTTTGGGCTGACATTAAAGTGTCTCAAATCATGAGAAAATAGGTTCTGAGGCAGTATTATATATTCCACTTGTTGCAAATGATAGTGATTATCATTAATATCGGTGAATTTAGGTTGATACATAAAGCTGCATCGTGAAGTTTTGATGTTCTAAATGTGAACAGATTTGTGTTATAGCCAATGCAATATTGTGTTGGGCACTAAGCATGCTAGTGGCGTGTCCCGGGCAATGGTTGTACAGGAAGTGCGCAGCAGTATTGATGTTTTGCAGTGCTAAATGTCCTGGTAAGTCATATGTGTATCCATTGAAAATAGTTTAGAAAATGTACTATTAAAATTACTGTCAGACGTCAAAAGTAAGAGCTATGTGTAGGTTCCAGTCGGGTTCCCCCATATTAAGGTCGTCGGTGGGCGAGAGTATTTTTGCGCTATGAATAATTTTGGATTCAAAAAATTCAAGTTTTAATTTGGTTGTGGATAAGAGGCTGTTGTGGCAACTGCGCATATTTTAATATTGGAAAGTGATACTAAAATAAGCAGACAATTGAGCGGCACTTTGCAAAAACAAGGATTTAATGTCACTCAATGTCAAGATGTTAGTGAAGGGTTGATGGTAATGCCCGCAGACTATTTTGATCTTATTTTAGTTAATGCGTTTTTGCCCACCAATGATGATTTATCACCTTTACAGGCTATACGTAGCTGGGGGCAAACGCCTGTAATTGTTCTCTCTTCAATTAATACAACGGCAAAAAGGATAGAGAGCTTTCGGCAGGGGGCTGATGATTTTATATCCAAACCGATTGATTCCACCGAGGTAGTGCTGCGTGTAAACGCAATACTGCGTAGAACTCACAAGGGGGAAAGTAACATTGAGGGTGAGATTGATATCGATCATTTAAGGTTATTAAAATCAAAGCAGCAGGTTTTTTATAGGGGAGATAATTTAGCGTTTACACCTATTCAGTTTCGACTACTTTGGATACTCGCTGAGAACCGATTCAAGGTAGTTAGTAAGCAATTTTTATATCGTGCGGTACTCAACAGGCAATTTTCCCGTTATGATCGAAGCCTTGAGATGCATCTTAGTCGTATCAGGAAAAAGTTTATTGAAGTTGGTATATCGGCTGACCGCTTTGCTACGATTCATGGCAAAGGGTATAGATTTTCATAATAAAAGACTAGCTTAAGTTAAACGGTAAATTTAGGTGTACTAAGTATCGGTTTAGGCATTATTCAAGTATTTTCTCCTTTCTAAAATTCTAATCAGGCTTGTTTAACATTAGCAAGCTTAAAGCTGTCTTTGAGTTCAAAATGTTTTAATTATTGACGGTTTTTATTAGCTGTTATGCTGTCGTAACAATTGTAAAAGTGGTTTTTTTCGGGCATAAAAGCAATTAACATCTTTGATAATGATTATCATTACCAAAGATGTTAATTGCTGAATACATCTTTTCGCTTGAAAGTTGGCTCGGCATAAAGTGAATTAATTAAGAAGTGGGGATATGAGCACTATTAATAAAGTTGAGGCTGAGCATGATAGCCAATTTTTAGCTTTTTCAACGGTAATTCACATTGACAGCGAGAGGATGATTAGGCGTTTATGTAAGCACTTCGCTCATAAAGTTAATGCCCACTGGAGCAGCGAGTGCGGCCATATTGAATTTGATATGGGTTTCTGTGATATGAACGGAAGTGGAGATCAATTGGATTTGCGTTGTGGTGCTAACTCTGATGCGGAGTTAAAAGAGGTCATAGATTGCATCGATTCCCACTTCTTACGATTTGCGAAAGGTGTGGAATGTTCACTTCAATGGAATCTAATGAATTCTTAATGGTAAAAAGATGTTAGAGAAAGATAAACTAGAGAGTGAAGTTAATACTCAGTGGAATATAGCTGAGGCAGGTAATATTTATGGTGTGAACCAGTGGGGCAATGGTTATTTCGATATAGATTCACAGGGTAATGTTGTCATAAAAAATCCTAGTGATGATGGGGCAGACGCTGTTCCCTTGATGCAAATTGTAGAGGGTATGCGGGACCGCGATTTACACATGCCTGTTTTACTGCGTGTCGAGAATATTCTTGATAAAAGTATTAGCTCACTTAATGAAACTTTCCGTCAGATAATCGAAAAACTGGATTACCAGAATAAATACCAAGGTGTTTATCCAATTAAAGTAAACCAGCAGGCCCAAATTGTCGATGAAGTAGCTCAATTTGGTTCTCGCTATCAACATGGATTTGAAGTTGGTAGTAAAGCCGAAATGATTGCAGCTTTATCCACCATCGAAGAACTTGATAGCCTAATTATTTGTAATGGCTATAAGGACCAAGAATTTATAGAATTGGGGTTAGAGGCAACAAAACTTGGATTGAAATGTATCTTTGTTATTGAAACCTTAACCGAACTGCCGATTATTGTAGAGCGAAGTCAAGCGTTAGATATTTTCCCTCATATTGGCGTGCGCGTTAAAATGACGACTCAAGTGAGTGGGCATTGGAGTGCTACCAGTGGTGAGAGAAGTGTATTCGGACTGTCATCAAGCCAACTTATACATGTGGTTGATTACTTAAAAGAGCATCAAATGCTCAATTGCCTTGAGTTACTACATTGCCATTTGGGCTCTCAGATTCCGAATATCCGCGATATCCGCGGTGGTGTACTAGAAGCCTGTCGCTATTACTCCGATTTATGTAAAGAGGGCGCGGCATTAAAGTATATTGATTTAGGTGGTGGTTTAGCAGTTGACTACACCGGTAGACAGTCAAGTACCGGGCAAAGCCGCAATTATTCACTTGAGGAATACTGCGAAGATATTATTGATACAATTAAGAGTACATTAGATAGCAAGAACTTACCCCACCCGATAATTGTTACGGAGTCTGGTCGTGCTACTGTAGCCTACACATCAATTTTGCTCTTTAATATCCTTGATGTTGTAAGTTTCGACTCAGAAGAGCTAAAAGAAGCTGAGGAAGATGAGCATCAATTGCTTCAAAATATGCGTGAAATTCTGACTTATTTGAAGCCTCAAAGATTGCAAGAGTGCTTCAATGATGCGCAGTTTTATCGGGACGAAGTTCGCGAACTATTTAAGCGTGGCCAAATAGATCTTCGTGTTCGTTCTGTATCAGAGACAATTTATTATAATGTTTTGCATCGTATAAAAGAGACTCTTTCAGAAATGGAGCGAATACCTGAAGATCTGGAAGGCTTGGCAGATTCATTAGCTGATATCTATTATGGTAATTTTAGTTTATTTCAGTCTTTACCTGATAGCTGGGCTATTGATCAGTTATTTCCTGTTATGCCTATTCATCGACTAAATGAGACTCCAAGTCGGCGTGCTATCTTGGCCGACATTACCTGTGATTGTGATGGAAAAATTGAGAGATTCGTGGTCAACCAGGAAGTCGAAAGAACCTTACCTCTGCATTCAATAAAGCACGGCGAGGAGTATTACCTCGGTGTTTTCCTAGTGGGCGCTTATCAGGAAACTCTAGGTGATCTGCATAATTTATTTGGTGATACGAATGTTGTCAGTGTGAGACTGAATTCAGATGCCAGCTTTGAGTTTGTGAAAGAGGTTCATGGGGATACTATTGAGGATGTTTTAAGTTATGTCGAGTATCAGCCGCATGAAGTAAAGACGCGTTTTCGTAATAAGGTTGAAGCGGCTGTTCGCAGTGGGCGTATTAGCGCTCGTGAACGTCAGCAAATAATTAAGACCTTCAATGCAAGTATGCAAGGTTATACCTATTATGAAAGAGATTAGAATAGAGCAGAAAACAGTGAGAGGCATGACCTGTTTAAATCTTTATCTGTATATATGAAGGCTTAAATCTAAGTATGTCGACCATGCCAGATCTTCGATCTGGCTAAAATATTTAAGCCCTGCTCTGTGAAGCTAGCTCCTGACCACGTTAATAAATTCTTTGTTTTTATATGGTTATGCTGTTAGCACCTATCCTGATTTATTGTTTTAGGTTTATATTGGTTACTTTAGTGCCAGCTAATTTCCTGTGGTGATAGTATATACAATTATATAGAATCTATTCTTCTTTATGGCTAGTGTAGAACTCTGAATATACTTACTTTTATACTTTAGTGTGCTTGTACTCGAAAGATAACCTCTCTGTAAAAATTGTTAAGAGTTTTGATCTTTCTTGTTTCTTTGTCTGATTGTTACTTGCATTTTTTATTGCGTAAAAAGTAACGAGAATTAAAATGTTAAATTTTACGCCATTTAGTAAGGAAGCTAGGGTTAGCTAATATTCATAAGGATCATGAATATGATTTTCTGATATTATCTGGTCACAACATAAGATATTCTATCTTTTAAAGAATAGGGATGTGGACTTGAGGATCATAAATAAGATCACTTTGGGTTATATTGCACTGGCTCTGCTTCCGATCAGTTTTTCACATAGCAGTGAAACTCAGATTGAAACTATCGTTGTGACTGCGGGTAGATATGAACAGGATATTTCACAGCGGGTGGAGAGTATTTCTGTTGTAAATAATGATGTACTCAGAAAAAGTGGTAATACCCATATTCAACAAAGCCTGGTGAGTGTACCTGGAGCAAACCTAGCAAGAGGGAATGGACAGGAATACCTGCCAGCCCTACGTTCCCCGGTACTGACTGGTGCGGGAGCCTGTGGTGGTTTGTTGACAGCAGAGGATGGGATTCCACTGAGAGCAAATGGATTTTGTAATATCAATGAGTTATTTGAATCCTTCAGCGAGACAGCTCGGCATGTCGAAGTTGTTAGAGGGCCTGCTGGTACCCTCTATGGCTCTAATGCAATGCATGGATTGATCAATGTTATCAGCCGCGATCCTGTAGAAGGAAAGAATGGATCTCTCAACACTGAAGCGGGGCCCCACGATTACTATCGATTGGGTGTATCAGCAGATCATCGCCTCAGTAGTGAAGGTGATGTGATCAGTGCAGATTTGTATTTGATGACTGATGGAGGATATAGGGATCAGTCAGGATTGGACCAGCAAAAGGCTAGCATCCAGTATACCCACCAGGTCGGTGATAGCAGAGTTCGAACTCGTCTAGTAGCGACAAGCTTAAATCAGGAGACGGCTGGTTACTTCGAGGGTGACGGAGTTTACCGCAATCGTCGATTGAGTCGTACCAACCCTAATCCAGAGGCGTTTCGAGATGCCAATTCTCTCAGATTTTACTCTCTGATTGATATACCTATGAATCAAACTAGTCAATTACATTTGGCTCCTTACCTCCGTAAAACTGACATGCGTTTTCTGCAGCATTATTTACCGGGGCAACCAATGGAGGAAAATGGCCAGGAGAGTGTTGGGATAAGAAGCGGTTATTATCTGGAGCTGGGTGAAAAGCTTAATCTGCTAACCGGTATTGATACTGAATTAAGTAAAGGATATCTCTTGGAAGCCCAAGAGAGTGTTACCGAGGGCTCTGAATTTCTGCAGGCAACCATACCAGAGGGAAAGCACTACGATTATGAAATCGTAGCCTGGAATATCGCCCCCTATGCATCGGCAACCTGGAAGGTTAATGATCAATTAGAAGTCACTGGTGGAGTCAGGATTGAATCTGCACACTATGACTACGACAATCAAATGCTTCCCGGGCGCACAGATGAAAATGGATTACCCTGTGACTTTGGAGGCTGTCGGTTTAGCCGGCCAAATGACCGAAAAGATAGCTTTAAAAATATATCCCCCAAGTTGGGAGCGCTATTATGGTTAAGTAATGAACTACAACTCTTTACTCAATTGGCCCAGGGTTATCGTGTACCCCAAGCGACAGAGTTATATCGATTACAGCGAGAGCAGACGGTAGTAGAGCTGGATCCAGAGGAAATTAATAGCTTTGAAGTAGGGCTGAGGAAAATAGGCGACTCTTTGTCATATGAGTGGGTGGCTTATACGATGAAAAAGGAGAATGTAATATTTCGTGATGCCGACTATTTTAACCAGTCCAATGGCAAAACCCGGCACTGGGGAGTTGAGTTGGCTGTCGATTATGAATTCACTGAAAGCTTACGGCTAGAGGTGAGTACCAGCTATGCAGAACATCGCTATGCAGATCAAAGGGAGTTGCAAGGTGTAGAACTGGATGGAAAGCTTGTAGATTCTGCGCCAAAGACCTTTGGTAGCTATCGACTTCACTGGTCCCCGAATTCTTTGGTATCAGCGGAGCTTGAATGGTTACATCAGGGTAGCTATTTTACAGATCCTCAAAATGCTCATCGGTATCCAGGACATGACTTACTGAACCTCCATTTGGCCTGGCAGTGGAAACAATATGAAATTTCTACTCGAATACTGAATATTACCGATAAAGCCTACGCTGAGCGCGCGGATTACAGTAGTTTTAGTGGTAGCCGCTATTTCCCCGGAGAGCCTCGCTCAATTTACTTCGGAATTAATTTTGATTGGTAATGTAGTAAGGGCTTGCTTTTAATTTTCAGGTTTCATTTGAGCATCACGAATCAAAGCTGCCATCCGATAAAAACCATGAGCCATTTTGGTGTAGGGCGTAAGTAAAAAAAAAGCGAGAACTGCACCCAAGTGTAAATCCAATAGTAGGGGGAGTGCAGCTGTTCCCCCCAGGGCAAATAGTAGGAGACCACTGAGTGCGATAAATAACAGTAGCCCAATAAACCCCATCTCCCCACTCCAAACTCTTGCCGAGCCCAGTTCTGGATCAGCCTTGAGCTTTAGTTGGATAAGTTTGCTACCCCCTACTAATATGAGTAAACCACCGGGAATACCAAGTAATTTGGGTATCGAAAAAATTGGGTATGGCCCTGGCATGTGTAGAAAGTAATACATGACAGTACCCGAGCAGGTAGCGGCAAAGCACAATAAAAAACCGTATAAAACAGCTTGGTGTGCGTATCTTCGCTGGTTGCTGAATCGGTCTTCCTCCTCGAAGTTACATCCGTCCCCGTGGCCCCCGGATAGATTCTTTAGTTTCCCTGCAGAGATTAATGCTCTTCTAAAGTGATCCCAGGAAATTTTTTCCCCGCCGACCTTCCTCCAGTAGCGACGTAAACTGATCCCTAGACTAAACAATGGGTATAGAAAAGCGGGTAGAAAAATTCCGGTCATAGTGGCGTGGGAAATAACTGCGTAGAAGCCCTCGCCACCACTGGGTTTCAGTGCTCTTATCACATAAAAGATAACGGCAAATCCGATGATAGTGACCATGGCGATCAGACTGCCGCGTTTTTGGAAAATTCTGGCGATACCTCCGGGCCAGGCAAAAGACTCCCAGCTTTTCTGTCGTGCTTCAGCCATGACTTGGGGAATATTGATGTTGAATTCGTGGGGAGCGGTATACTGGCAGGCGTAGTAACAGCCTCGACAGTTGTGGCAAAGGTTGGCCAACTGGGTGATGGTTCCCTCTGAGAAAGAGCGGTGTAGTTGAAGTGCTGGAAAAACGGCACAGTAGCCCTCGCAATAGCGACAAGCATTACAAATTTCTGCTTGCCGCT
The DNA here is from genome assembly GCF_052467615.1 of Microbulbifer maximicatervae (SeqCode). NCBI lineage: Bacteria > Pseudomonadati > Pseudomonadota > Gammaproteobacteria > Cellvibrionales > Microbulbiferaceae > Microbulbifer > Microbulbifer maximicatervae (SeqCode). Next base: position 3,862,006 of record NZ_CP174319.1, on the reverse strand, counting down.
GTGCCTCTTCCAAATTATCCAATTGCATAGTTAGCGGCTTCCCTGCCAGCGATACGTCCAAAAACGGTGCCGATCATCATACCCAGGCCGGCTAGATATCCCTGACTGAGAATTGACCCGGCCATGGTTTCCCCAGCAGCCCACAGATTTTTTACCAGCCCTGTGGCAGTGCTGCACTGGGCATTCTCATCAACCTTGAGCGCCAGGTAGGTAAAGGTAACCCCGGTGCGCAAGCTATAGCAGTAAAATGGTGGCTCGTTGATAGGACGGGCCCAATTGGTCTTTTCTGGTGTCAGACCGGTGGTGGTGAGACCATCTAACTCAGTGGGATGAAAAGTTTCACTACTGCTACAGGCAGCGTTGAAGGTCGCTATTGTGTCGATCAGTTTTTCAGAGGGTAAACCGGTTTTTTCCGCGATTTCCTCCAAGGTACTAGCCTCGGTAGGAGGGAATGCTGACGGCATGAACATTTTTAAAGACTTGGAGTCGATAATTGCAAAAGCCACCTGGTCTGGCTGTTGTGCGACAAGGCGGCCCCAGATGGCATAGCGTTTGGGCCAAATATCCTCTCCCTCGTCATAAAAGCGCCGAGCTTGTTTGTTAACGACGATGGAAAAGGGCACGCAATCGAGGCGCGTTACTATGCCGCCATCAAACTTCGGCGCTCGCCCGTCAATTGCCACTGCATGGCACTGGGTGGGATCTCCGACGGACAGTACGCCTTGCTCCAGTAAATCCTCCAACACCACACCCCGGTTATAAGGTGTTCCGCGTATCAGGAAATTTTCGGCAGCTGGCCCCCAGGCTTTTTCCAGCCACTCCAGATTGGCTTCAAATCCGCCGGAGGCAACTACAACTGAGCTGGGTTCAATTTGGTATTGCTGCCCCTCGTAAACATAGTCGACACGAGTAACATGATTGCCCTCCAGCTGCAAGTGCTTAACGTGTGCCCGATACAGCACATCAACACCTAATTTGCCTGCAGTTCGGTAATAGGCGTTAACCAGGGACTTACCGCCGCCAAGGAAAAAAGCATTTGTGCGCGTGAGGGATAGTGTGCCGGACAGAGGAGCTTGGAAGTGGACTCCGTGTTTTTGCATCCAGGGAAGTGCGCTTTCCGAAGAGCGTATCACCAACCGAGCTAACTGCTCATTGGTTTTACCCCCGGTAACCTTTAATAGATCTTCGTAGTACTCGTCTTCACTGTAGTCACTTTCCAGTGGGCCTAGGGGACCTCGGTGCATACAGCGTATATCCCTGGTGTGACGGGAATTACCGCCTCGATAGGGTTTGGGCGCAGTTTCTAGAATAATCACCTTGGCCCCGAGTTCGGCAGCAGTTATCGCTGCGCACAGAGCGGCATTGCCACCCCCAATTACGGCGAGGTCGTAGTGATTGTTCACCGATAGAAAACCCTTTTGCAATGGACTTGTGTCTCATTGCAAAAGGTAGGTGAAAATAGAGAATAAATAGGCGGGCAGGTAATTCCTGCCGCAAAAATCGTCAGCTGGTGGCGGGTTGTTCAGCTTGCTGCATGTCGATATGAACAGATACAGAGGCCTGGCTTTCCAGCCAGTTGTCCATGCGCTCTTCAAGAATATTCAGTGGCAGTGCTCCAGATCCCAACAGAGCGTCATGGAAACTGCGAATGTCGAAATTGCTGTCCAGGGTTTCCTCCGCTTCCGCACGCAGCTCTTTAATTTTGAGTTGTCCCAGTTTGTAGGCCAGGGCCTGGCCCGGCCAAACCAGATAGCGGTCGATCTCGACGGTCACATCGTGGAGTGGCTTGGCGCTGTTTTCCATAAAGTACTCGATCGCTTCCTCGCGGCTCCAGCCCAGCTGGTGCATACCGGTATCCACTACCAAACGCACAGCACGCCACATATCGTAAGTGAGTGCACCGAACTCGCTGTAGGGGTTTTTATACAGGCCCAGGTCGTAACCGAGGCTTTCGGAGTAAAGGCCCCAACCCTCTACAAATGCTGTATAGAGAGTCATACGGCGCAGTGGGTGAATATCAGTTTGCTCTTGTGCCAGGGCAATCTGCAGGTGGTGACCCGGCATCGCCTCGTGCACTGTGAGCGCCTCCATTTCCCATTTCGGGCGGCTGGGCAGGTTGTAGGTATTGGCAAAGAAGATACCTGCACGGCCAGCTTCGTTGGAGCCGGGCAGATAATAAGCTGTGGTTTGGGATTGTTCTGAATAACTGGGTATCGGTTTCACGCCATAGGGTAGGCGTGGCAAGGTGCCGAACAGAGCGGGCAGCTCTGCATCAATGCGCTTGGCAATATCGCGGTAATCCCGTAGTAACCCCTCCCGGCTGGTGTGGTAAAAGCGCGGGTCGGTACGCAGAAACTCGGTGAATGCTTTGAAGTCTCCCTGGAAGCCTGTCTTCTGGATAACTCTATCCATCTCCCCACGAATTCGCTTCACTTCCGCAAGCCCAATGCGGTGAATCTCCTCGGGGCTGAGGTCGGTGGTGGTATTCTCTTCCACTTTATGGGCGTACCAGCGCAGGCCGTCGGGGCGGCTGGTTAAAGCCGTATCCACCTGGGCCTCGGGAATATATTTTCGCTCAACAAATTCAGCCATACCCTGCCAGGCCGGTACCAGTTGTTTACTGTAAATGGCATAGGCGCGTTGCTGCAGGCTTTTCCGCTTAGTTGCTGGAATGGCCTCAGGCATTTGATTAAATGCAGTCAGCAATGGACTTTGCTCCGGCGCGGCAGGTACCAGTGCGCGTATTTGACGCGGTAGGTCGCGCAAGGTGATTTGTGGTGGTGTGACTCCTTTGCGCAGGCCCCGGCGCATCAGCCCCTGGGTTTGTTCAATCAGAATTGGCAACCTTTCCAGACGGCTGATTATTGTTTCGTAATCGGTTGCAGTGCGCTTGGGCATGCTGTTGATCACTTCCGGTATACTGCGTTGGATGCCGCTCATATGGGTAAGCGGTTGCAGGTGATCCGGGAACTGGAAGCCTTTTACTTCCCCCAACAAATCCTGGTAGAGCAGTTGGTAATCCAATTGCTGTTCGGCTGGCAGATCGCTTTGATCGATATTACGTGCAGCCCCTAAAAGGATTCTGGTCTGCTTTTGACGCAGTTCCACAGACTTAAGAGAGTTATCCACCCAGCGATGATTTTGCCCGGGATAGCCCTCGTAGGTTGCCTGGCTGGGATAACTCTCCATGATCCAGCGATAGCGTAAATCCTGCAGGGCAATGAGGCGCTCGGAGGCGCTGCTCTCAGGAAGGGATTTGTAAGCTTTTCGGAAGGTGTCCTGGTCCATCGCTGAGGCATTGAGGCTCACAACAAGTCCCAGGGATGTAAATAGGGCTTTTCTGATAAACGACATAATCCCCTCAAGTGAAAACGTGTGGCCCCAATAGTGGCCGGATTTAGTCAATGGGTGGTTTGTTACCACTGCCGGCAATTTATTGCCGGGCATTTGAAGAGCAGCCAGCCGCATTAGCTGGCTGCCAAAGGCGGGCTGGGTCAGTTGGCTGCCGCTGTGCGACTGCCAAACTCCTGGTGATTGATCAGTTGCAAGCGCCTGCGAATCTGTTCCTCAATACCGGAGGCATTGAGGCCGATGGCCGCCAGCAGGTCTTTGTGCTTGCCGTGCTCAATAATTTGATCTGGAAGCCCCAGTTGCAACACCGGTACCGACCGCGCAGTGCTATTGAGGTATTCGAGTACGGCACTGCCAGCACCACCAGCAATGGTGTTCTCTTCGATGGTAACTAAGAGTTGGTGACTCTCGGCAAGTTCATCGATCATTGTCTCGTCCAGGGGTTTTACCCAGCGCATATCGGCTACGGAGGCCCCCAGCTGCTCTGCAGCGGCCATAGCGGGGCCGAGTAAGGTTCCGAAGCTAAGGATGGCTACACCACTGCCCTGGCGCAACAAGCGCCCCTTGCCGATCGGTAGCTCTGTCATTTCCTTGTTGATGGCGGTACCCATACCGGTTCCGCGCGGATAGCGCACAGCAGTGGGGCCGTTGTGTTTGTAGGCGGTATAGAGCAGCTGGCGGCATTCGTTTTCGTCACTGGGCGCGGCGATAGCCAGGTAGGGCAGGCAGCGCATAAATGTGAGGTCAAAACTACCCGCGTGCGTGGGGCCGTCTTCCCCAACCAGGCCGGCGCGGTCGATGGCGAAAGTGACATCCAGGTTTTGGATTGCCACATCGTGCACCATTTGGTCGTAGCCGCGCTGTAAAAATGTCGAATAAATAGCAACTACCGGCTTCTGGTCTTCACAGGCGAGGCCCGCAGCGAGAGTGACGGCGTGCTGTTCGGCAATGGCTACGTCGTGGAAGCGGTCCGGGAAGCGCTTGGAGAACTCCACCATACCGGAGCCCTCACACATGGCCGGGGTAATAGCGACCAGGCGCTCGTCCTGTTCTGCGGCATCGCACAGCCACTGGCCAAAAATATCCTGGTACTTGGGCAGTTTCTTCTTGCCGGGTACGGCTACTTGCACCTTGGCTTCCGGCTCCAGCTTGTTCAGCGCGTGGTAGCCCACCGGATCTTCTTCAGCAGGGCCGAAGCCTTTGCCCTTGGTGGTGGCAATATGCAGGAGTTGCGGGCCCGGCTGGCTACGCAAGTTGCGCAGGGTGTGGACCAGGTCGTGCATGTTGTGGCCATCCAGGGGGCCTACGTAGTTAAAACCCAGTTCTTCGAACAGGGTGCCCGGCGTGATCATACCTTTGACGTGCTCTTCGGTACGTCGCGCCAATTGCCAGGCTTTGGGGATGGCAGACAGTATTTTACGGCTGCCCTCGCGCATGTTCAGGTAGGTTTTACTGGCCAGAATCTTGGCGAAATAGGTAGCCAGACCGCCGACATTTTTTGAGATAGACATACTGTTGTCATTGAGAACAACCAACATGTCCTTGCCAGTATGGGAGGCGTGGTTCAGGGCTTCGAAAGCCATTCCCGCCGTCATGGCGCCATCGCCAATCACCGCCACTACCTTGCGATCGTCAGGGGAGCCCAGGGCCATACCCAGGGCGGCGCTGATCGAAGTGCTGGAGTGACCGACACCAAAGGTATCGTAGGGGCTCTCGCTGCGCTTGGGGAAGCCGGACAGGCCCCCTTGCTGGCGCATGGACAGCATCTGCTCGCGGCGACCGGTGAGGATTTTATGGGGGTAGGTCTGGTGGCCCACATCCCAAACCAGCCGGTCCTCCGGGGTATTGAATATGTAATGCAGGGCGATGGTCAGTTCCACCACACCGAGACCGGCGCCAAAGTGCCCGCCGGTCTGGCCGACACAATACAGCAGGTACTCGCGCAATTGGCTGGCGAGTTCCGGCAATTGGCGTTCATCGAGGGCGCGCAGCTGCGCCGGGTCGTCGATCGAGTCGAGAAGCGGTGTCTGCGGACGTGTGCGTGGAATTTCTTCGAGCATCAAATGTATCAGTTGCAACAGATGGTGATATTGAGGGGGATTGTATGCCCGTGGCGGGCATATTGCATCCCAAACCCCACAGGCAAGGGTGTGACTTAGTGTCCGCGCTGCACGATATAGTCTGCGAGCTGCTGCAGTAGCAGGGTATCGCCATCGAGACTTTGCAGTGCCTGGGAGGCCTGGGCGTGCAGTTTTGCCAGCTTGTCCCGGGCGCCGTCGACGCCGAGCAGAGAGACATAAGTGGGTTTGTTGCGCAGGGCATCGGCGCCCTGGGTTTTGCCCAGAACTGCGGTTTCAGCAGTGATATCGAGAACATCGTCCTGAACCTGGAATGCCAGGCCAATGGCTTGGGCGTAGCGGGTAATAACCTCCAGCTCCCTCTCGCTGGCACCCCCCAGCAGTGCGCCCATACGTGCGCTGGCACAAATCAGAGCCCCGGTCTTGAGGCGGTGCATGGGCTCCAGCTGATCCAGGGTGAGGGTTTGGTCAACGGAGTCCAGGTCGATAGCCTGGCCGGCGACCATACCTCGGGCCCCCGCCGCAGTGGCGAGCTCACGCATAAGGTGTAACTGCAATTGAGGGGCAAGCGGTTCTGCGAGAAGTAACTCGAAAGCTTGGGTTTGCAGTGCGTCGCCAGCGAGAATGGCTGTGGCTTCGTCATAGGCGATATGACAGGTGGGGCGACCTCGACGAAGGTCGTCGTCATCCATTGCCGGCAGGTCGTCATGGACCAGGGAGTAGGCGTGAATGCACTCCAGGGCCGCCGCTGTGCTATCGCAATAGGCCAGGTCAAAATCGACACCCCGAAAAACCTGGGCACAGGCGTAGACAAGAGCGGGGCGCAGGCGTTTGCCGGGGCCCAGTGCGGCATAGCGCATTGCTTCGAACAGCTTTTCTGAGCCGTCGATCGGGGTGTTGAGCGCCTGCTGGATTCGGCTTTCGACGCGTGTGGAGGAGGCCTGTAGAAAGGCTTTCAGCTCCTCTGGCAGGTTTGCGGAACTCACTTAAACTGGGTCCCCGGAGTTGTCGTCGGCATCAAAGGGGAGCTCGCGGATATTGCCGCTCTCTTCAATTAACAGCTTCACTTTCTGCTCGGCTTTGGCGAGCTTCTGTTGGCACTCCCGGGTGAGTTTCACTCCCTTTTCGAAATCAGCGAGAGCCTCCTCCAATGGGAGATCTCCGCCTTCGAGTCGCTCAACCAGCTGTTCCAACGCCTCGAGACTCTCTTCAAAAGTTGCTGTTTTTTTCTTTGCCGCCATAGCATCGCCTCTTAATTGCGGGGCAACCTTAGCGGCTGGCGCTGCGGGGGTCAATTCCATGGCCCCCTCATCCGGGAGCCTCTTCTCAGTGTCGTTTAGGCGTGCAATTCCTAGAGGCTTGACTCCCGAGATAAAAGATAGTGCGCCAGGGCTTTTTTCTGCACCGCCGTAAAGTTGTAGTTAGGCATTGGTGGTGTTGGGGCATCGAAGTAGTCAGCCAGAGTCTGCGCTGTGTATTTAGCGGACAGGTTGCGCAGGGGAAACTGGGCCTGATGGCAGTGGGCACAATCGTTAGACCGATAGAGCTGCGCGCCCAGTTGAACCACCTCGGCATCTATTGAAAGCGCGTTGGCCGTGGATGTTTTTTGCAGTTGTGGCTGCTGTGTTGTCAATACAGCTTGGCGAGGGGCCCCTTGGCTCACACGATAAACTGCACCGGCGTAGTCATCGGAAATATAGATATTGCCCAGTTTATCCTCGGCGATGGCGACAGGGCGGCCGTAAACCGTTTGGCGGTCATTACTGAGAAATCCCCACAGGAAATCCCTCTGTTGAATTTCCCCGTCGTCACTCCAGTGTAGGGAGACAACTTTATAGCCATCTTTCACGCTGCGATTCCACGAGCCGTGCAGGGCGACCAGCGCTGCATGGCGATAATCCTTAGGCTGTTCCACACTGCGCAAAAATTTAATCCCGAGTGGCGCGTTGTGAGCGCGAAATTCGTACACAGGAGGAATTGAGTCAGCAATCTTTTGCTGGATTTCAGGGCTTGCATCCACCCCAAGATCCGGATCGGGAACCCGGTCACCGTAGGCGTAGGGCCATCCGTAGAATTGGTCTTTGCGAATCAGGTTGAGCTCATCTGGCGGCAGGTTGTCGCCGAGCCAATCGCGGCCATTATCTGTTGCGTAAAGTCCGCCATCTTTTGGAGACCAATCGAACCCCACACTATTACGCAGGCCGGTGGCGTATATTTCAAAATTATCTCCGTTTGGTTTCATTCTCATGATGGTTGCGCGGCGAGGATCCTTTTCAATACAAACGTTGCAGCTGGAACCACTGCTGAGAAAAAGCCATCCATCGGGACTCATATCAATAGTTTTTGTCCAGTGTCCATCGTCCTCAAGATTTTCAATAATTCTCTGGTAGCGCCCAGCGAGTCGCCCATCGGAATGATCAAAGGGAACCCGTCCAACTGCGTCACTTTCGGCAATATATAACCAGCCGTCGTGTAGCAATAATCCGTGGGGCCGTTGAAGATTATCAATTAGGGTCTTTTGCCCGTCACTGCGGCCGTCGCCGTCTTTATCTTGTAATAAAAGTGAAACTTTGCCATGTTTAGGCTGGGAGACGATGATGTCTCCATTGCGGGTCACTGTGAGCCAGCGTGCGCCGGGAACATCCCCTGCGAATAACTGGACCGAGTATCCATCTGCTGCGGTCAGCCGGCCTGTCACTTCTTTTTCTGTTGTTTTGACACCACCGACCAGTTGGCGCCAAGGCACGCTGACGCTGGATTTAAAGGTGGCTAAGGCGGTAGAAAGCACCGCGCCGAGGGCGATAAAAAATATTAGCGTATATTTCAACGTTTTCTTCATGGTATCGATTGAACTTGAAATAAAGATGTTTATAGTTGCCGCGCTTATCTATTTACCCCTATAGTTAACACGGGATTAATTTCCTGTCTTCCCTCCCTTTTGTAACAGGTAACTCAGTTTGTGAGATATCTCTTACACAAAATTCAGCAGATTTCCCCTACTTTTTTCTCCCTTGATGTCCATAATTAACTTGCAAGGACGCGAAAGGGACTGCACTACTGCGGCAATGGATAAATGGATTGCGCCGCTCGCCCTAGGGATATGGGCACCATCCTGTGAGACGCACCGCCCGGGCCGGATTGCCTGGGCGGTGTTTTACATTCTGCTTTAACCTGCCTGTTGCTGCCTGCAACGCTTTCCACAATTTACACCTTTCTTTTGTAATTTGCTGTTATTCCATCAGCGGCATGTCGCTGTCTGGAATTTGTAATAGTTATCCGCTTTAATGTTGATAGGCCGGCCAAATTATCCATGGGCCGGCGGAGGGTGGCGCATTCAGTAATCTACCAGCAGAAGTGCCCGTATTACCCAAGGCAAAACTACGCCTGTGGGCATCTGTATTTTCGTTGGTAAAAAAGCTTTCAGACTCCTCCATCTTGTCTGGGAGCAAGCTTTTACTTTCGAAGGTGGCAGTTTTTTCTAATGCTGCGAATCGCGCCAGCTTCTGTCATCGTCATCCAGTCCCTTCGATCTGTCACTCCAAAACTTCTTTTTTCTTCTTTATAAAAACCGTTGTGATTACACGGAAACAGTTCCGGGGCTGCCTTGTTCTATTCGACTGTGGGGAGGCGAGGTTATGCACGCGAGAATATTGCGTTTAAACCTGGCGGGACAACCGCTGGAATGGCTGAGTTGGCAAGAGGCATCCTGTCTGTACGTGCGGGAGCTGGTTACATGGTCGCTGGGAGGTGTTGTCCAGCGGGTGAGAGGAGGCTTTAATCGCAATGGCGATCGTTCCAGCCTTGATCTGGCCGCTATTATCGCCTGTGGCGGTGCACGTATGGCCCGTCCGCGCCGGCGCCCACCTCTAACAAATCGAGCACTGTTTTTTCGCGATTCCCATACTTGTCTTTATTGCGGTAATTTCTTTAAAAGTGTGGATTTGACACGGGACCATGTTATTCCTGTTTCCAAAGGCGGAGTTGATTCCTGGGAAAATGTGGTTGCGGCCTGCAGGCGCTGTAACCAGCATAAGGGCAATCAATTATTGGAAAATATCGACATGGAGTTGTTGGCCTTGCCCTTCTGCCCCAATGCAGCTGAATACCTTGCCCTGATTAACAGTGAGCGGATTCGCGGCGATCAGATGGAGTTTCTGCGCGGCCAGTTTTCACGGCGGCGTCAACAGGGGTGGTTGTTGCACTAGCCGTCGGATCAAAATGAGCAAAAAAGAAAAGGGGCCAACAGGCCCCTTTTAATTATGCCTTGTCGTTAGTTGAAGATACCGCAGAGCGGATCAGGCCGGCCAGGTATTCGGTGAAATTGTGCCCGTGGTTTTCCATCATTTTGGGGAACATGGAGTTTGGCGTCATACCGGGAAAAGTATTGACCTCATTGAGGTAGAGTTCGCCGGTCTCTGTCAGGAAAAAGTCTATGCGGGACAAATCCTTCAGCTTTAGGGCTTTAAAAGTGCGCAGGGATACTTCGGCTATCCATTGAAGCTGTTCTTCGTGAAGGTCAGCAGCTTCGATAAAGGTGACCGCGCGGCTGCCCTCGGCATACTTTTCCTTATAAGTGTAAAAAGTATCTGTTGGGGCGCGTACTTCTCCCGGGCGGGTTGCGATGACATCATCGTTGTAGTGGTAAACCGCAACTTCCAGTTCTCTGGCTTTCAATGCTTTTTCTATCAGCACATAAGGGGAGAGCTTAAAGGCGTCCTCGATCGCGGCCTCTAAGCCCTCTTTGTCACGGACCTTAAAGCAACCTACGGAAGATCCCTGATTGGAGGCTTTAACAAATACTTCACCCCAGTTCTCCAGGGCATCATGAGCTTTTTGTAGTTCCTCGGCTTCAGTGCTGTGCAAAAACTCGTAAGGTGTGTTTTCAATACCCAGAGCGCTGAGCCACATCTTGGTTTTAATTTTGTTAAAGCAGATTTTGCTGGGCTCAGGTGCAGAGCCGAAATAGGGGATGCCGAACATATCCAGTTGCGACTGCAAATCGCCGGTCTCTCCCGGGTAGCCATGAATTGCAGGAATTACGTAGTCCACATCCCAGGAGTTACCTTCTTCATCGCGAATTTTGCGATCGTAAAAGATATGGTAAACCCGGCCCTGGCTGTCGGTAAGGCAGCCACTGTTATCCATTTCCACCCGCAATAGGGCGATGTCCTCTGCCGCTGACAACTTGTCCTCGATAAAATCAGCAGTTCTGAGGGATACGTCGTGCTCGCTGCCGCCACCGCCGCAGATAAGCAAGGTGTTAATCATAAAATTATTCCGTCGTAGTGCCTGCCGAAGGTGCGGTTAATACCTGTTCGCACTGTTGAGGCAAGGTCTTTGGTTTCGGCTTTTTCTGTTTCGGCTGGGGTTTAGTGCCATTGAGAATTGCATAGAAGTCATCGCTAAACCACCAATCCAAGTCACTGCCACAGGCTGCAGTGGTCACCGGAGCCTGGGGCTTACAGTTGGTGCTTCCCTCTGGGCACGCCAGGCGTACATGAAAATGGTAATTGTGCCCCCACCAGGGGCGCACTTTGCGCAGCCACTCGTTATCTTCGCCGGATATTTCGCACAGGTGGCGCTTGATGGTCGGGTGTACAAAAATTCGTTCGACCCGCTGGTCCTCTGAGGCCAAGCGCAGGATTTTGGGAACCCGGTCGTCCCAGTTTTCAGGGATTAGGCGGTGTTTGCGCTCATCAGCCAAGGCAACAGCAGAAATATTATCACGCTCCCACGGGGTGAGGGGACGCTCTGCGGCTCGCCGATCCTGGGAATACCAGATGTCTACGTCCAGGCCGGTTTGGTGGCTGTTGTGCCCACCACTGCCGAAAGGGCCCCCTCGAGCCATAGACATGTCACCGATCTGGATTCTGCCCAGATCTTTCTGCGCCACGCTCTGGGAAAACTCCTTCAGGAAGTTAATGGTCTGGGGGTGGGCAAAATGTCGGTCGCGGCCAGTCCTCACCAACTGATAGCCCTCTCCCCTCAATGGCAGGGTTTCCCCGCCACTCAGGCAGCCATTGGTATAGGTGCCAATACTCGATGGTGTCTGTGCACTGGGCCCTTCGACCTTATCCCAGTCGTTGGCACTTGCGGCGCCGCTCGCCAGGGCCGAGGCGAGAATCAGGGAGTGGGTTAGTTGCCGTAAAAATCCCGCTTTAAAGGGGCTAACGGCCTCGGTAGTGGATACTGAATTTTGAGCTTTCGGGTGCATAGGTCCCTGGATACCAATAAGTCACAGTTGTCGGGCCACCTCTAGTGGCGCCCGACGAGTATAGACAGACAGAGTGCTAGCTCTGTGACGCAAGTATCTCTTTGCAGTTCCGTATCAACTGCTCCATTTCCTCATCGGTGCCAATAGAGATACGCAAGTACTCACTGATCCGGGGCTTGTTGAAGTAACGTACGAGAATATTACGCTCCCGCAGTGCCAGATACAGGGCTTCTGCGCCGGGCTCCGGTGGTTTGGCCAGAAGGAAATTGGCTTGGGAGGGAATCACTTCGAACCCCAGGTATGTAAGCGCCCGCTCACAGCGCTCGCGGGTGGCGATGACCTTGCCGCAATTGTCGCTGTGCCAGGCGGTATCGCGGATCGCTGCGGTGGCCACACGCTGGGCAATGGCATCAATGGGGTAGGAGTTAAAGGAGTTCTTGGCTCTCAGCAACCCTTCAATCAAGTGCTTTTGCCCCATGGCAAAGCCGAGGCGAAGCCCTGCGAGGGCATAGGATTTTGACAGTGTGTGTATCACCAACAGGTTGGGGTAGCGATCGATGAGTGTTGCTGCACTCTGTCCGCCAAAATCGATATAGGCTTCATCAATAACCACCACTCTCTCAGGCTGTGAGCGCAATAGCTGCTCAATCTGCTCTAGCGGCAGGTACCGTCCCGTGGGTGCATTGGGGTTGGGAATAATTACACCGGCTGCGGGAGCGGCATAGTCCTCAAGCTGGATAGAGAAATCAGCGTGCAGGGGAACAGTGCGGCTTTTGATATTGAAGAGCTGGCAATATACCGGGTAAAAACTGTAGGTGATATCCGGAAATAGCAGGGGCTCGCTGCGGCGGAAAAAACTGTAAAAGCTCAGAGCCAGCACTTCATCGGAGCCATTGCCCACAAATACCTGTTCGGCAGAGAGATTGTGCTTATCGGCAATAGCGCGGCGCAATTCACAGGACTCCGGGTCGGGATAGCGGCGCAATGCATCGGCAAAGTCGTGCTGCTCCAGGAGCCTTAAAGCTTCGGGGGAGGCAGGGTAGGGGTTCTCATTGGTATTGAGCTTTATCAGGGTTTCACTCTTGGGCTGCTCCCCAGGTGTATAGGGTTCCAGCTGGTCGAGCCCTGGGCTCCAATAAATCTTGCTCATGATTCCACCTCTGCGGTACTACTTTGATTGTCGCTGGAAGAGCCTTCAGCGCCTTCTTTAGTTTCTTTTTTCTTGATGGGGATATCAAACAGGTCGGCCGAATTTCCAATAAATTCCTGCATGGGAACAGGGTTGCGGAATAGCATATTATCGTATTTCAGCTCTGTGGATATCGGTGGAACCTCGCTGAATTCGTCCATGTTGTTAACGCTTTCAGCTAAGCCCAGGCCGAGGAATGCCAGTGGCAGTGTCAGTGCCACTGTCCAGCGCCAGCCCCTGGCGAGGTTGGTGGCCAGATAGCAGGCGGACCAGAGCATTGCCGGTAATATGATGGCGAGTACCAGGAAGTCCAGGACCTGAATAGTAGTGCCGATGGCAAAATTGAAATTGATTAGCCCCCTCAGCCATTCCCAAAAGGTGTAAGTAAGTGCACCTATGGCGGCAATGGATAGATGGGTGAAAAAGTGCGTTTCATGCCTGACTACCCTGCCGATAAATGCCCAGACTCCGGCGTAAATCACCATACCAATTATGGCCGTGGCAAGAATGTTGACGGCAATAGTCCATTGATAGTTTCGGGCGTATCCGAGGTAGCTCATCAGTACGCTGGCGAAGCCAAAACACAACAGCAGCAGTATTGCTCCCAGGGGGTGGGACAAGCTGGAAAACAGGTTTTCCAGTGAATGGAGAGGGGTAGCTTCAGGTACCGGGTCATCCGTATGGAAAACCCGGAAGCGTGACTTCCCACACTGCAGCAAGTCACCGGAGGAGATCCTGTGTTGAGCGATGGTATCGGGTTTAACGGACTTGTCTTTCAGGTTTCCCAAAAGCTGGCAGCCGTTGATCGAATTGAGGTCGTGTAAGACGTACTGGCCGTCCTCTCCCCGCTTGATTTCGGCATGGTGGGCATCGGAGTGGATGTCCTCCAGAATTGCATCATTGTCGTAAGCGCGGCCCAGGGTAAATTTATCCCCGTCCATTCGGTAGCGCAGCTGCACCCGGTGGGCGCGATTGAGTTCTTCAATAATCAGGGCCATTGGATCTCGCTCGTAAACTTCTGGGTAAAGGCGTCGGCGGACTCCTGGGTAAAGCCGGACAAGGTAAAGTGGCTGACCAGTGCGCGATTTTTCTGATCCACACTTAGGCTCAGGAAGAAAATATCGTAGAGGTCTGGGAAGTCCTTGTAGCGCCTGACGCAGTAGCTGGTGCGCGCGATCAGGGGCTCGCGATTGCGATCCGGCTTGGACACCGAGGTTTCATTGCCGCGCTCCTGAGAGGTAAATCCTTGCTGGCAGCGGAAATTGGTTACATCTTCTTCTCCAGCGCTATTGCCTGGGTAAAAGGAGTCCATCTGCCCTTCGTACTCGGCATAAAAGCGCGCGGGCAGAAGATCCTCGGCTTGCAGCCAGAAAAATTCGTACTCTACCCGCCCGGTGTTGAAGTCGTCGGACAGGAAAATAACATCTTGTCCGGTGCAGCCTTTATCAATTCGCTTGATCGGATTGGTTTCGCTCTCTTGGGTGTTTCCCCAGCATTTAATGGCTGGAATTATTTCACCGACAACCTGGGCCTCACCGAGGGCGCGACGCTGCCAGTCGGCCCTGAGTATTGAGTCGATAATTTTTTGCTGGTTATCCAAAAGCTGTTGATAAGTTACTTGCTTAAGGTTGAGAGTGCCGCCCTCGGCGCGATAGTGCTTTAAAAGCGACGACAGTTTATCCACTGGTACAAGGAAGCTAACCTGGTTGCCTGCAGTCGCCACATTAATGCCCACTACCTGCCCTTGGGTATTGATCGCTGGCCCGCCGCTCATTCCCGGATTAATAGATCCGGCAAAGTGAATACGATCGTAGAAGCTACCGCCGGCAATACCGTTATAGGTCCCGGGAATCAAGGTCATGCCCAGGTCCAATGGGTTGCCCAGGGAGACAATGGTTTCCCCTTTTTTGGGGGTGTCTGTCGCCAATTCCAGGTATTCGTCTCCCGGTTTCTCCTGGCGCAGCAGCGCCAGGTCATTGACCACATCAATATCCAGTAGAGTTAATTTTCCCCGGGTGCCATTAACTGCAAGATATTCCAGGGAATATTCGTCCGGCTCACTAACCGCTTGAGCCACTACGTGGTAGTTGGTGGCGATCAATCCATCGGGGGAGATTTGAAAGCCTGACCCCAGGCCGGCTTTTGAATTGGAGGATTTTTCGATAAGTCGAATTTGATAGAGGCTGCCGCGATAATCACTGTAGAGCTTTTCATAGCCTTGCGCCATTGCAACAGTGGATAAGCAGCACAGAATCCAGGCGAAGAGCCACGTGGAAAGTTTCGGCATTTTGAATTGATTAAATTGTGGACAGGAAGCGTGATACTACGGGATATAGGATAGTGCAACAAGCGCCCATCACCGGCGCTATCTACCGGTGATGGATTTGTTTTGGATGGTTAGAGATAGTCCACAATTTTTGGCTGTGTCTCTATCACTTTCTGGTGCGACTCGAGATAAAAGCGACTGAAGAGTTTGTCGGCTTCTTCCGGGGCGATAAAGCCCTCGCTAAAACCAGGGCTAACAGGATCGAGATGCAGGCGCGCGCAGTTGATCACATGGGCGGCCATCTGCGCCATATTTTCATCCCCAACAGAAATTCGGATAGTGGTTGGGAATATACCCGCCGCTTCCATCGCTTCAGGTGATAACTCTGAGTGAGATGTCAGGGCAGGGCACAGCACCATAGTATTTGTCTGGCCCAAGCTCACCATCTGCCCGAAAGCGGGCTCCAGCGCGTCAAAGAAACTTTTAAAGGCTTCGGTGGGAATTTGCGCAGCTTCCATGTCAATGCTGAATAATGGTGTGGGGAACTGGTAGCGCATCAGCGATTCTCGCAGCCCGGAATTGGGGTGGGTTTCCACTGCATGGCTGTTGACACGGATCTTGCTGTGACTGGCGAAGAAATGGCTGAGGCTCAAAGTATTAATGCACTTGGTGAGCATGCGCATTTCCAGGGTGCGCATACCGCAATGCACTTCCCAGGCCTTATCTGCATCCAGGAAAGCCCCTTTGATGTAATAAACATCCCAGAACATGCACTGATCCCAATTAAGGCCTTTTGCGCTGTCGCCTTTAGGGATAAACATGCGGTGGTTTTCGCCGATAACCACACCGGCAGTGGCGGCACCGGTGCCACCGATATCCTTGGTGTAGGAGTGAACAACAAAATCCGGTCTCTCTTCCCTATCTTTGCGGCGTAGTGGCTGATATAGGAAAGGGGTTGCCAAGGTGGCATCCAGGCTTACCAGGATATTTTCCCGGTGAGCGGTTTTACAAATAGCCGGTACATCCAGCATGATCCCGTGGGGATTGCATGGCGATTCAATATAGACATGTATTTTTGCTCCGGCACTGATTGCGTCTGCGTATGCTTGCTGGGTATCAGCCAGTAGCTTTTCGAACTCTTCACCGGTAGTGCCATCAAACCAGGCCAGATTGATAGACAGTTTATCTTTGCGGGCGTAGAAATCCTGTAATAGCTGGTGAGTGCCGCCATAGATATTCCTGGAAACAATTAAGATATCCCCGTGGCGCAATTGATTTGATAGGAGTGCATCAATTGCAGCCATACCGGAATTAAAGTTCCAGGCCATATATTCACTGGCTTCAGGTCCGCATTCCAAATCGACAATAGCATTGGCCAGGGAAATGGAAGTGGGGTTGAGTAAACGTGAATAAATATCGTGGCTCGGTTCACGCCCACGGAAAGCATCGTCCACCCACTCGGTGCAGGCATAAATGTAAGTTGCCGTGCGGGCAATTACCGGGGTTGCAGAAAAAATAGCGGGAATATTATCGAACAGGGGGTAACCGCCCCGTGTGGTGATATTAAAGTCGTCCCCCTGCAGGCTTTGAAAGCTGGCTCGCAACGGATTTTGTAAGGTGTCCAATAATTTTGCCAGCTGGAAACTCATAAAGCGCTTGGCATTGAAATAGGCAATCTTGTCAGACTTGTCCAAGCGTTGGAGTGTGTCCGTTACCTGGCTCCACAGCTGGCTTAGATTACCCTGTGCCTGGTAGAGCAGGGTTGCGGTCTGTTCTAACAGTTTTCCATGTTCTGATTCACTATCAATACAAAAGTGCTGCAATTGCTCTTTTGCCAGTTCATCAATATTTTTTGCCTCGGTGCTGTTGCGGCGGGGAGAGAGAATTTTTACATCTTCTAGGTTCGCTTCCATTGTGTCCTCACTACGTGATGCTTTTTGTTATATGGCGACTCTAACAGTCCTGTGCGGCGTATAAAACACTTGGCGAGTAATTAGTGTGTAATTTGCTGTGTTTGGGCGTGATCGATCTGTAATTTGGAAATCTGTACAGTAGCTTCCAGTTGAGGGGGTCGGTGGCTGTGGTAATGGTTGCTTCGCCATGGAAAGGCAGCCCCCACAATTTTTCGAAAGGATTTAATTTCCTCGGTCCCTCAGGTGACGTGAGGAAATAAAGGGATTCAGCGCAAGCTGAACGGTCAAGCTGGAATCGACGGGTGTAGAGTCTTAGTCGATTCTCTTGGATGAGCTTGTCCGGGCATGGATGCCAAATTTTGCTCTTGATAGTGTTGTTGTAACCGTCGATGGTTGGGACCATCATTTCGGGCCGGCAGTTTTATTACTGCCGGCTTTTTTTTAATTTGGACTCCATTTTGAGAGCTATTACCTATAAAGTATTTTCCATTCTTTAAGCCTATCGAGTAATACCCAATAATCTTTTGTGACGCAATTCAAGTTAGATTAAATTGGCGAATGGGATCATCGATTGATTTCAACAAGCTCCAAGAATAGTTTTATATTTATTTAAGAAACATGGCCTTATTTTGGTCTCGGCGCCACCATTGTGGAAAAGGAATAATCCTTCCGCTCTAACTTCTGCTTAAATTAAGCGCTTAGCAACTATCTTTTTGGCGTATGATGACTTTGTGCGCTCTATGTCCCCTTTTAAATATTTAGTGTGTGCTTCCCTGTAATGAGGCGTGATCGACCTGTAGTCCTTAAGTCTGTACATTCAGGCCCAGTTGAGGGAGTAATGTGATTGTGGGAACAGTTACCTCGCCATGGAAGGGCAGCTCCCACAATAAAATTTCGGATGGATTTAATTCCCCTATCGCCCTCTGCGCGTTAGGGAGTAAAGGGATTCAGCGCAAGCTGAGCGGTCAAGCTGGAATCGGCAGGTGCAGAGCCTTGGTCGATTCAACTGGATATGCTTGTTCGGGCACGGATGCCGAATTTTGCTCTTGATAATGTTGTTGTAACCGTCGATGGTTGGGACCATCATTTCGGGTCGGCAGTTTTATTACCGCCGGCTTTTTTTAGGGGATGAGCCGGTTGTGATGATACAGTCGCGGACGTATTTTATATCAATTAAAATGTCCGTTGATGACACCAAATAACAATTTTTTTGGAGGGGGATGAATAATGGGCGAGTGTGATAAAAAGCTCCCGTTGGACCTTGAGGTGCCTAAAGAGGGGATGACTTTAGATCTGGTTTTGCGGCCCCAGGAGCAGAAAAATAATGAGCCGGTATACTGGCCATTACATATTGAGGGGACTCCTGGAGAAGAGTTTGGCAATATGCATTTCAAAATTCACCGTAAGGCCGAACTGATCTTGCGAGTGAAGCTGGACTTGTCAGATGTGCCAGGACGTGAGCTTGAGTTTGTACGATACCGCCAGGGTCATAAGCTGGATGGTCTCATTGCATTGACCCCGGATTTCCGTCACCAGTTCCGCGCTCGCGCACGTGAAGTGGATGGGGATTACACCCAGCTTATTATCCGCATCAAGGATAGAGCTGACATCCAGGATCGCTTTAATTTCCTGTGGATGTGTGTCGACCCTGAAACCGGTATGCACTTTGTATCGGGTGACCCTCAGGCTGTTGTTGATCCGTTTCCCATTAATGAAGGTAGTGGCGGTAGTGGCGGTAGTGATTCAGGCTCAGAGGGCAGCACTTAATTACTAGCTTTGCATACTATCTGAAGCACCTTTTTTGAGGTCTGGGGCTGAGCGCATAACTTCTGGAAAGCCGGTAGGGCAAACCACTCTGTGCTCATCCCCTTATTTAGTAATTGTTCAAGGTAATAATTAGCTGACTGCCATTCGCCAGCCATAGCATAGACTTGAGTAGCGGTATGCCTGATATATGTATCTTCAGGAGACTCTCGTAGCAACTCCATTACAAGAGCGACTGATGCCGCTGTTTGCTCAAGATTGGCTAGGGCTATTGCACGGTATTGTTTCGTCCGTAAGTCGGATTTTTCACTAGTGACATTTAGAAGTTTGCCGAAGTATTCATTAGCTTTAGTTCGGTTTCCCAGCATTAGGTAGGTTTCTGCGATTTGATTGAGTACTACTAAGTTCTCTGGGGACCTCTTAAGTAGCTCAAAGTAAATCGCCTGTGCATCCTTGTATTTTCCACGTAAAAGTAAAATTGTTCCCAAGTTGCTTTTCATTCCCCAGCTGTGGAATTCTTTGGGGATAGTGGTGAGCGTTTTTTCTGCTTCAGCCAAGTTACCTTGTTCGAGCTGTATTGCACCCAATACAGCATAACTAGACCAATAATCAGGCTCCTTTTGTATTAGCTTGTTAAGGATTTTTTTAGCCGGTTCGTAGTCTCCGACGGCAAATTGGTTTAGAGCTAGTATATAATTGGTGCGAGTGGATGGGTTTAGATCAATAGCTTGAAGGGCATATTTTACCCCTTGTTCATAATTGCCTTGAATATAATTAAATCGAGCAAACTCTGCTAATAAATGGGCAGAGGGGTGGCCTTTTGATTGGAGTTTATTAAGAGTTGATTCAAAGCCTTTTTTATCTGCTCCAATAGATTTAATTTGAAGCTTGGCTTCTAATAGGGTTACTTCGTCAGCGCCTGAATCATCTCCATTTATCAGTACAGCAAGCGCTGATGTAAGTACCTTATTATCATTTGTATGAGAAAAAACCCTTACTGCTGCATCAGAATATGCAGTGTAAAGGTTTGTGTTTCTTGGGTATTTACTGATCAGCCTTTCTAATTCTTCCATTGACTCTTCAAGTGATTTTACAGTTGTGTTTCTAATTCTTGATGCAACTGTCAAATAACTGGAATAATCTTCTGGGGTCATTCGAATTTCTGAGGTTGATTCCTCTCTATAAGCTTGGGCAAACAGTTCTACAGCTATATTACTAATGGAGAATTGAGCTTCCTGCCTCTGGTTGCTAAGAAATACCAAATTCTCCCGTTGTTTTACTTCGCTGCTTGCTGGATTAATGCGCTGAAGTTCGATATTGCAGCGACTCTCCAAACACTCGAGGTGTGCAAAAAGGGCATCTGTGATGCCTTTGTTGCGTAATTCGTTTAATTGTTCATCGGTGCTTGAGCCTGAGTTTGGGTTAAAGCTCACAAGTGTGCTTGATTTTAATTGAGTTGGAGTGCTCATTAAGGCCTGTCGAACCATTGTGGATACCAATACTTCAGACTCTTTACCGCCATTTAAGCTTCCATTGATCTTTACTGGCAAAACCGCAATATACTGCGGCGGAAGCTGCATAAAAGTATGCCACACCCAAAAACCTATTCCGCTAATGGCGGCTAAGCCCGCTACTGCCCAGCCAATCCGGCGGCGTTGCTTTTTGGGTTTAATCAGTAACTGCGTAACCGTTTCCGAGTACTGCTGAGTATCCTCATTGATACCGTGCTTGTGCACCAGCTCTAGGGCCTCAAAAACCTGTTGGGCGCTATCGGGGCGCTGTTCTGGCCGTTTGGCCAACAAGCGATCGAGAAGGGCGATTAGAGGTCTGGGGATCTCCGGCCAAGTCTTTTGCGGCGGTGTATGGGGCTTGGTGGTTATTTGTTGGGCGAAGGCGAGTGCGCCCATCTCTCCGCGCTCAAAGGGTTTTTCGTTGCAAAGCAACTCGTAGGCGATGCTTCCAAGGCTAAAGAGATCACTACGAGCGTCCAGCTTTGCCCCTTGTAATTGCTCTGGAGACATGGCCTGAACACTACCGGCAATATGGTCTTCACGGGTAAGCTGTTGATCACAATCCAGGGCTTTGGCAATACCAAAATCAGTAATTTTAGCAATACCATCATCGGTAACAAGGATGTTCTCTGGCTTTAGGTCGCGATGGATGATTCCCAGGCAGTGAGCCTTCCCTAGGCCCTGGCAAATTTGCATCAGCAGGTCTAACTTTTCCGCCAGGGTTGGGGAGGTCTCTCGCATCCACTCCTTAAGGGTTACCCCCTCAACCAACTCCATTACCAGGGCAATATTGTGCTTCTCTTCAAGAACATCGTACAGACGGACAATGTTGGGGTGGTTGAGCCTGGCGAGAAGTTGAGCCTCACTGCGAAAACGGGCCTCAGCAGAGTTTCCGGTCATATCTGACCGCAATTGCTTGATAGCTACTTTGCGCCCGAGCTTGACGTCCTCGGCAAGGTAAACAACGCCCATTCCCCCGGCACCGAGGGTACGCTCAACCCTGTAACGGCCCTGATATTCCTCAGTTTTTTCTAGCGCAACTACGTCCATTGTAATCTGTTCTTCTCGGATGGATGGGGGATTTTACCTGATAGTACAATTTCGTGAAGGCATCTGTCCCCTCCTAAAGGGAAATGGTTCACGTTATTCCATTCTGTTCGACTTGCTTTTGACTGTTTAGCTGTCAATCCTGTCAGAACATAGTATTGGATAACTGATGCGCAAATCATCAAAACTTGCCAGAGTGCAAATAGATTGAAAGCCAACAGTTGTGAACCACACTGGAGCCATACCTAACTCTAAAGTCTTTTTTATGTAGGCTTTAGCGGACAGTATATCGCCGCTGGCCATGTAAACCTGGGCGCGGCTGTAATTGACAAATAGGCCGTCTGGAGCGGTGTTATCCATCTTTAATAGTGTCTCAATAGCTTCCTCACCCTGGCCCAGTTCAGAATAGGCCCTTGCCCGCAGTAACAATCCAAGCCAGTCCTCCTGCTCTTGTGCCAAGGTCAGAGCTCGCAGGGCAAAGCCTTGTGATTGCAGCTGTCTATTTTCCAGGCGGGCAATCTCTGCCAGCAGCAGATATACATGGGGATCGTTAGGGGCTCGTTCAGCAACATGGCTCAGGCAGTTTTTTGTATCCTGCAGCTGCTGTTCGATGTAATAGGACAAGCATAGGTTGAAGGTATCCCGGTCCCCTAAATGCTCTAAGCCCACCTCACTAAGGAGCCGGATAGACTCTTTGGGGCGGCCTGAATCCAATTCATTGGCTGCAAGTAGGGAGATAGCATCAATATATTGATTGTTGAGACGGATCGCATGTAAAAGGTAGGGCCTCGCTTTTTCCATTTGCCCCATCAGGGTCAAGGTCAAAGCCTTTTGGCGAAGATAAAGAGGGCTGGTACGAATGTTAAGCGCTTGGTTAATGACTTCCAGCGCACGGTTGTAATTCCCCCTTCGCTGGTGGGCTTTCGCGCGTAGGAAGTAATAGAGAGCCTGATCAGGCAATCGCAGCTTTAGTTTTGCAAGTAAGGCCTCTGTGAGCTCTGTATCTGCCAGGAAGATGGCAATACGTACCTTAGTGACCAACACCGTTGGGTGGTTGGAAATCTTTGTTGGTATGTTTTTGAGAAGCCCTGTGAGTCGGCCGCGTATTTTGGTATCCCGCGAGTGATATAGGTGGGTGGCTAATAGATCCGCTAACAGTTCATAGTAGGAGGGGAAGTAGGGGTTCCTTTTTAGCAGAGCCTCAACTTTGGTAATTGCCCTGGCAACATTAGCTTCATTATTGCGCTGTTCGAAGATCTCGAGGTATTGCTGGTAATCTTCAGGGCTAAGGTTGAACTGAGCTCCTTGACTTCCTGTAGGGTAGTTGGGGAGTAGGTAGTGCAGCTGTTGCAAGACGCGTGCGCGGCTCTCCAGTGGTGCATCCAGGTTCAGCATGGCGCTACGGTTGGCAGTTTCAGCGAACCCCTCAGTTTCTATGAGGGCAAATGAAGCTTCACAGGCGGTGGCTTCACAGTTTAGGGCAAATTGGAGCAGCAGCTGTGCGTTGAGCGCTTTCGCTTGCTCGCGTAAAGGCTTGCCTTTTAGTTGCTGGGACTCCGAATAGGGTACCAGTAGTAGTGCTGGTTGATCGGAAAGCCCCTGCTTGATGGAGCTGAGAAGGTTATTGGCTAGTAGCCTTTCCTCTCGGCTGCGCAGGTTAGATAAATCTGGCTCAATAATCGCAATGTACTTTGCTGAGGGTTCTTTACTTCCCCATAGAGACAGTTCAGGAAAAACAGCGGCGGTTAAGCCGAGTAACATCGCACCGGATACCAGGAGTATGCCGGCTAGAAGTTTGCGTCCTTTGTTTTTACGTCGATGTTGTACATGAAAGTCTTCAGTGGTGATCGTGATGTCATGGTCATCGGCGGTTTCCTGGTCCGATATTAATTGACTCAATATCATATCCAAGTCGGTGGCTACAACGGCAGCACTGACAGGGCGTTTGTCCGGGCTTTTGGCCAGCAGCTTATCCAGTAATTTGCAAAGCGCCGTAGGAAGTCCGGGGTTTATGGTCCCTGCGGGTGGGTGCGGGTTGTTGATGATCCGATCGATAATAACGTATGGGCTTCCATGCTTGCCGAAGGGAGGCTGATCACAAAGTAAGTGGTAGGCGAGCATTCCCAGGGCAAATAAGTCACAGCGGTTATCCAGCTTCTCACCGAGGGCCTGCTCCGGGGACATTGCATACCAGCTTCCGGCTATATGCTGCTCGCGAGTGATTTCTTTCGTCTCCTGCCAGCTCCGGGCAATACCAAAATCAGCGATTTTTGCGATGTTATTGCTGTCAATAAGGATGTTGTCAGCTTTTAAGTCGCGGTGAACAATTCCGGCAGCATGGGCACGCGCAAGACCGGCAGTGATTTGCTTGAGTAGCTGGATTTTCTGGCGGAGGCTGGGGTTAAACTCCCGTGCCCAATAGGTGAGTGGGCGGCCATCAACATACTCCATAACCAGGGCTACATCGTTCTGCTCCTCCACAACATCATAAATTTGTACGATATGGTTGTGGTTTAGTTGTGCGAGCAGTAATGCTTCCTGGCGAATTCGTTGTGAGGCAGATTCGTCTTCAGGGTTGTTGAGCAATCGCTTGATAGCGACCTCTCGGTTAAGTCGCTCATCTTTAGCGAGGTACACAACTCCCATTCCCCCGGCTCCAAGCTGCCTGATGATCTTGTACCGGCCGATATAAGAGGGTGGTTGCGCTGACATTGTAATTCTTGCCGAGGGATAAGAGATTCAGCTCCGCCACCCTGGCAAATAATTACTGAATAGGTAATGAAGGGGCCTAGCCTTAAGCCCCCTTTCTGGAGATGAAGCTATACCGCTTCCGGCTCTGTTTTTGCCTCGAGTTGGTTGCCTTTATAAATTTCGAATTGTGGGCAACCAATACGGATTTCCCAGGATCGACGCTCTACCAGGCTCGAAGTATCTACTGCATCAGGTAGTGATTCAGAGATTTGTTTGCGGGCGCGGAAGATTTGGGTGTTCAAGTGGTTAACAGTGATACCCAGCTCGTGAGTGGCTACCTGAATAGAAACCCAGCCCTGGGAGTCAGTATCCATGCCGCTCTGCATATCTTTGTGGCGGGCACGAGCAAGGTACAACAAGAGATAGTTGTGGATTCTTGCTGGTAAGGATTGCTTCATACCCTCCCGCTGCAGTTGTAACTGTACATGCTCTTCGTGGGAGCTCACAGAGAACTTCAGCTCAAAGTCGACAATAGACAGTTGCTGCAGAGACAACTCTTTCGTTGCCCCTTGGTTGTCCGCAAGAAAGAGCTGCCAGCTATGCAGGCCGCAATCGATACGATCGCCATGATTTATCAGGGTCTTATCGCCGTCTTCAGCTGATGGACCTGTGAACTCGTATAGCCACTGCCCTGTTAAGGGGCTGTACTGAAGGCTGGCGAGGGGCTCGTTCTCATCGGGCAGCAGGTGGTATTGTTCCAGCGGTTGTGCCTCGCCAGAGTGAATATCGATCAGCAAATTCTCGGGAGCATCGAGGTTTTCGACGATCCAAGCTGGGTTATTCGCCCGCCCAAAAGCGATCTTATCACCGGTATGGAGTGGGTAGCTTTTAGCGGGTACCAACTGCTGGCCATTTAGCCAGGTGCCATTGCGACTCAGGTCGCGAATATTCCAATGTGTACCGGTCCACTGCACTGCTGCATGGATGCCTGATATTTCAGCACTTGTGATTCTTGTGTCTACTGCACCCTGCCGGCGCCCAATGGTGTGGTGTGCCATTAAGTAAACTGGTTGTTCCCTATCTGGATGCTGTAAGCAAGCCATATTCCTACCCTTCTGCCGTGGCCAACTCAAGTTGTGGCCTGATTGCGACAAAGTTCATTCATACTGGTGGATGCCCGCTGTGCTTGTCCTGCGAATACCTCAGCAGTACGGAGTCTTGGCTTACCATCTGCGGCGATTATTTCCCTTGAGCTGAGATACTACTTGTTGTGATGGGCGCTGCTCTGCGCCGCTGTCTCACTGCTAGTCTCGGAGAGGATTGCCCCAGTTCTGAATGATTTAGTCACTACGATTTTTGGAAATTGTTCTATTTTTGCGCTCCCTTGATAATTGTCTCTAGAGGAAGTGCAATAATTGTCAGTAATTGCTTCCATTTTCGCTGAAAAGTTGTGCCGCCGTCAAAAATCTTAAAGACCTTTTCGTACTTTTACTTGTGACTTGGTTAATGTTCTCCAAATACACGGCTGCACACTAGTTTAATGGATACTTGCCTGTATCTTTGTCGACCGGATCTTCTTTAATCGATGGCTACACAATATATTTCACAGTTGTGCGCCAGTGCTAGCGGCATTACTGCTAATTTGGTAAATGGATACCACTTTTACTGTTATTGAAAATAAGTCTCAATTGTAAAAGAGAATATATATTATTAACCGTTAAATTTGGCACTTTTAACGGCTAGTATGTCATTGTTGAAAAGGTTGATTTGAAGTAGCTGCTTTGGCGCGTTATTAATCAAATGCACTTAGGTGACACTTTGCAGCTAAAGAATGAAAATTTAGCGGTGGTGAAGCCCGAAGCAAAACGCTGGGGCACTCTGACGATATTTAACCTTTGGGCCAACGCTGCACAAAGTCTCGCTGGCTATACCCTGGCGGCAACTCTATTCCTCGGTCCCAATACGAATACTTGGCTGGTTCTCGCTGGGATCGCTATTGCAGCAATTTTAATTATCATTCTGTTGAATTTAATCGGTGAACCGAGTGTTAAATACGGTATACCGTTTCCCGTATTGGCCAGGGCGAGCATGGGGATCCGAGGTGCTAACGTCCCTGCGCTGCTTCGGGGGAGCGTGGCAATATTTTGGTACGGTGCGCAGACTTGGTTTGCTGCCCATGCCATGTCTTTGTTGCTGAGAGAGTGGTGGCCACAAGCTGTCGGAGGGCAGTGGCTGGCAATGGACCGGATCGATTGGGCTTCCCTCGTACTTGTCTCCTTATTTCAGGCTCTTCTATTTTTCAAAGGTATCAATACGATCCGTTGGTTTATCAACCTGGCTGCACCCTGTGTCTATGGAGTGATGCTCGCGCTGTTGTGGATGCTAGTGGTTCGCAGTGACGGACAGTTTGCATTTGCAGTTGCTACTTTCTTTGATCGGTCTATAGCATCCTGGGGCGATGGCTTGGTCCAGCTCATCAAAGTCACAGGTACTATGTTGGCTCTCTATGCGCCGATAATCCTAAGTTACGGAGATTTTGCTCGTTTCTGTAAGAACGAGTCTGTTATGCGAAGGGGAAATTGGCTGGGAATCACTATGAACATGACTGGCTTTGCCATAATTGTTCTGTTCACCACTATCGCCGCCCAGTCAGTTTTCCACCAGAACCTGGCGAATCCCACTGATATCGTGCAGAAGCTTGGGAATCTGGAACTGTCACTGATCGCTGCAGTTGTTTTTTTTACAGCAACGGCCGGTATCAATGTGGTGGCGAACTTTGTGGCTCCAGTTAACGATATTTCAAATCTTCTGCCAAAGTACCTGGGGTTTCGCAGGGCGGCATTGATAACGCTGTTTCTGGCCTTTCTGATTAGTGCTTTGTGGCCCGCTGTTATCAAACAAATCGGTTTAGTGGCGTTCGTAAACTGGGTGGGGGTTTTTCTGGCGCCTGCCTATGGTGTCATATTGTCTCACTACTACTTAGTAGAGAAGCGCCAGATGGATGTAGGGCAGTTGTATTACAGCGAAAGTGATGGGCGTTATTACTATTTCTGTGGCTGGAACCCGCGAGCACTGCTGACTTTATTGGGGACATGTATTGTCATCACAATGCTAGCTTTTTTCTTACCGAGAGGGTTGATGGCAGGCGTCGACTGGCTATTGGCTGCAGCTGCTGCTTGCGTTGTTTATTGGAGTGTTGCGAAGCGCAGTTAGGGGGGAGCCCGGAGGAATTTCCGGGCTCAGGGGGTGTACTTTTTTGTTGTTAGATACGGATACCTTCGATATCCAGGATCATCTCAACTTTCTGCGAGGCTGGGCCTAGGGATTTGATACCGAATTCTTTCAGCTCGAACTCAGTGGTTCCACTGAAGCCCTGGCGGTAGCCGCCCCAAGGGTCTTTACCGCCACCGATATTGGTAACGTCAATTGTGATTGGCTTAGTGATACCGCGGAGGGTCAGTTCGCCATTTAGACGGGCTTTGCCGTCTTCCAAAGGTTCAAAGCTAGTGCTCTTGAAAGTAGCAGTGGGGAATTTTGCGGTATCGAGGAAGTCATCACTGCGCAGGTGCTTGTCTCGCTCAGCGTGATTGCTGTTGAGGCTAGTTACATCGATGTCGACATTGATAGAAGATTTTTCTGGTTGCTTTTCATCGTAAAAGAAGGAGCCGTTGAAGTCATCGAAACGGCCGTACAGCCAGCTGTATCCAAGGTGCTTGATACGAAACTGCACAAAAGCGTGAGCCCCTTTGGTGTCGATTTTGTATTCCGCTGCTTGAGCTACAGTCCCCATCAGAGCTGCAATAAGAAATACAGAGAGCTTCTTCATGTCATTTTTTCCTTATTTGGTGGTTGAGAGTGTTGTTTGTACGTGTGAGTGATCGTCTGTAGAACCCTTTACACGGATGCCAAGGATTCTGCGCAGTGTGCCGTCACGGTCAATAAAGTGATGCTTGAGGGCTGCCAAGACATGTGCTGCTACGAGTCCAATCAGGCCCCAGGCAAGGATTTCGTGGATAGATCCCGCAATGTCTTCCTGATTGGGAATCCCTTGTAAGGTTGCAGGGATACTCACTATGCCGAAGACATCGATAGGACGGCCATCGGCGGTAGAAATCAGATAGCCGGAAACCATGATTGCCAGTAGTAACAGGTAAATCAGTCCATGAGTGGCGGTGGCGGCAAACTTCTGCCAGCTGGGTGTTTGGGGGTTGCTCGCCGGAGATGGGTTGGCAAAGCGCCAAGCCAGCCTGAAGAGTAGAAACACAAGCAGGATGATGCCCACCCCTTTGTGAATTTCAGGGGCTCGTTGATACCAGGGATCGTAGTAGGATAGCTGGCGCATCCACCAACCGAGAATAAAAGTCCCTATGATCGCAGGGGCCATTATCCAGTGGAGGGCGATGGCTACCCAGCCGTAGCTGGAGGAGCTGTTTTTGGCCTGCACTTCTCTCTCCTATTGGTAGTACGTCACACTTAGATTTGCTAAGTGCCACTAGGGTACAGCCTTTGGGCTCTACCACCAATGGGGAGTTCCTGAGTATGGGAAAGGAGTCAAAGGTGTTAGTAGGAAATGCCGTGCTATATCGAGCGCCCCGGAGAGCTTTCGCGCTCGGCCGCCTGAAGGATGCGCTCACAAGATAGCCGATCCAGCGCGGAAGAGCGTTGTGCCAGTTGGTCTGCCAGCCAGCTGGTGGAGTGCTCTTCATCCCCAAGGGCTAGCTGTTCCAGTTGCCAGATAACATTCAGTAGGGTCTCACGCTCAAACCCGGTCTCAACCGCCTGGCTGGTAAACAGATGGGGTTCCAGTTGTTCCAAATCGTTGCGCTTGAGCACTAACTCCGCATAGGTAGGGTACCAGCGGCTGCTAAACGGTTCTGGCCGCTGGTGGTAGTCGAAGGTGATTCGCAGCCGGTTTCCGTCGGCATCTTCCAGAAGCGGGGTGTCATGTTCGTAGGCGGGCAGCGCTGGATTGTTCCGCAAGATATCCACGATGGCGTGCCAGTCACTGGCATTTTCGTAACAGAGCCTGACGGGCTCTACCAGTTCACGGGTCCCCTTGTGATCTTCCAAAGACAGTTTTTGGCCAGGACGGTACCAGTACAGGTTAAGAAGCTGCTCATCGGCCAGGTCTGCAAGATGCGCACTGGTTAGTGGCTCTTCAGACAGTGCACTCAGGTGGTCAACGGCTTGCTGTACGCTGAGCCATTGCTTGCGGTGGAAGTGTTGCTTATTACCTGTAATTCCCATTCTATTCTCCCGGCGCAATTCTACGACCTGGAGCCCCAAGTTTAGCAGGGTGCAACGCTGCTCCAGTTACTATCGTGCCTTTGCGGCGTGGGAAGATAAAAGTTGCTAATCCACGGTTATAGAAAGAGTACAATGGCGTCTTTTCATATCCTGGGCATGCTAAAAAAATGAGGCCGCTCGCCGGGCTGCTGCCACTGGTTTCATCCGTGCAGTTTGCGCTGATGTATCGCTGATAGCTTCAGACTATTCAGTCAAAAAATATGGGGTTGAAATGCGTGTTACTCTCCCAGAGTTGCTGCGGTTTGATATTGCCACTAGCGCGGCTAAATCCTAGGCGCTCGGCGCATGAATTGATTGCAGTGGAGCAGTTTCCCATGAGCCATAAATATACACAGCCATGTTAATTGCGATAGGCAGCCTGTAGCCCGGATTATGTAAATACACTGATGAGAGCAGAGTCCGCTTAGTTTGTGATAAGTGGATTTCAAGATATTAAAAAAGAAACGGGTAACCTGTGAATATGGCGTGACAGCCTGACCTGTAAACCCGGAAAATTAAAAGAGCCTTTAGATGTTTAACTTTCTCCCCTCGTTTTTACTGTTGGTCATATCTTCGGTGTTGCTGGCCGTTAGCACATTGGTTTGTGCAGCCCCCATACTCTTGTTTTCAGTTTTTAGGTTCATTTTCCCTTTTGCCTTTCTGCAAAAACTTTTCATGGGTTTTTTTATTTCTTGGGCAGAAATGTGGATAACCCTAAATAAAGGCTGGATGAAGCTGACCCAAAGAACCCAGGTGGATGTACAGGGGATAGAGCATCTCGATAAACATGGATGGTATCTGGTCACAGCGAACCATCAAAGCTGGGTTGATATCTTTATTATGCAGTCGATTTTTAATCGAAGAATTCCATTCCTGAAATTTTTTGTGAAGCAAGAGTTGATCAAAGTTCCTGTGATTGGAATGTGCTGGTGGGCACTCGACTTTCCATTTATGAAGCGTTACAGCAAAGAGTTTTTGAAAAAACATCCGGAGATGCGCGGTAAGGATCTTGAAGCGACGAAAAAATCTTGCGAAAAATTTAAGCTAATACCCACCAGTATTATGAACTTCCTTGAAGGAACAAGGTTTAGTAAAGAGAAGCATCAAAGACAGCAATCGCCCTTCAAACACCTTCTAAAGCCCAAGTCCGGAGGGATTGCCTTTGCAATGCACTGTATGGGTGAGCAGCTGAACCAGCTACTGAATGTCACCATTGTTTACCCGGATGGTATACCTACCTTTAAAGATTTCCTTTCCGGTAAGTTAAAGAAAGTGATTGTTCGCATTGAGAAAGTCCAGTTGCCGAGCCGGTTTTTTGAGAGAGACTACGCAACCGATCAGGAGTTTCGGGTGGAGTTTAATCAGTGGGTAAATGAGTTATGGACTGAAAAGGATGCCCTGATTGATAAGCTTTTAATGGAAAGCAGGGCTTGAGCGGGGTTCGTAGAGAGGTTCACTCGTGACCCTCTCTACTGGCCGAATGTTACTATAGCCAAATAGGAAGCTGAGCCCGGATCTCCTCGGGTTCACAAGCCACCAGATTTTTTCCTGTTTCTCCCGCTATTGTTGCGCGGGTTGGAGTTTTCAAGGCATCCCTCAAGCTGCCAACCATATAGGGTTCTGCGACAATATACAGTTTTTCGTACTGGCCCTCCTGTCTTCCCCTCTCCAGGGTATGTGCAATTTCTCTGGCAAAATTCTCACCTTCACGGCGATGTAATCCTGCAGAATTACCTACTGAGTGCCTTCCTTGACCATAGCTGTCGAAAGTGCGTCCGGGCGCATCACTCTCTTGGTCTCTGCCAGAGAGCCGTGATTCTGGATGGAGAAGTGCCTGGATTTCATTGAGATTTCCCGCGCGTTTGTTGGCTTCAAAAATTCGCGCTTGGGACTGGTTAGCCACAAGGACCCATGCTAAGGCCATGAACATATCCTCGTTTAACTGCCTTATTTAATCCTAGTAAATAGCCATATTGGCCACGAGCCCTGGTTGCTTATTGATGGATATGGAGGTGGAAATTCTCTTTAAGTGCACTTGGAAAGGAAGTTTTTAATATTTATATGTACAAAAGAAATATACGACAGCTCTCATATTCAATTTGTAATGGCTTTTATCGGCACTTAATCCCTTCGTTTGTCGCAGTATTTCCTAGACTGTACTCAAGATGTAACAGGCGCAAGACGGACTCTAGAGTTTTTCTGGCGTCTTTTGCGGCTTAGCGTAAAAAGAGGTTGTAGATATGAGTCTGATCCCCAGAGGGTCCCTATTGGACCTTGATAATATGTTTGAACAAATGCTCTCACCGACCCGTGCAATCGGCTCTGAACGCGAGGGATTTTTTTCTCCGCGTATTGATGTGAGTGAGCGCAAGAATATGTATGAAATCAGCGCTGAGCTGCCGGGAGTGGGTAAGGACGATATCAGTGTAACCCTAGAAAATGGGGTTTTGACCCTTGAAGCTGAGGTGCACCGCGAGGTTAAGGAGAAGAAGGATGGCCGCGTGCTTCGTCAGGAGCGACGTTACGGCAAGTTCTTGCGCAGCTTCAATCTTGGTGAAGATGTTCGCGAAAGTGAGATTGATGCAAATTTCAAAGATGGGATTCTCACGCTCACGGTACCAAAACATGAGGGGCATCCCCCGCAAAGAAAGCGGATTGAAGTGCACTGATCTATAGGGGTTAAGGGTGATGGGTTTTACCCGTCACTCTCTTTGGCATTTGTCTAAAGAGCTTTGAGGTACCTATGAAAGTTAAACACGCAATGCATGAGGGGGCTACCTGGTGTACCCCGGATACTCCATTACAGGAGTTGGCAAAAATTTTACGAGATGAAGATATTGGTGCTGTGCCGATCGGAGAAAATGACAGGCTTGTAGGAATAGTGACTGATAGAGATATTGTATGTCGCGGTGTGGTTCAGGGGGGTAATCTCAGCTCTCTGTCCGCCCGAGATGTTATGACAGAGGGGATTGAATGGTGCTGGGAAGAGGATGATCTGCTGTCTGCTGTCCACAAAATGGAGCAACAGTTGTTACGACGAATGCCGGTACTCAATAGTGAAAAGCGTATGGTCGGTATTCTCAGTTTAGGGGATATTACCAGTGCCATCGCCAGCAAGCAGGGTGGGCAGTTCGCAGCAGCGGTCTCCTCGCACCACTGAGTGTGGTACTTAACGCATAATGCTCTTTACAGTCGTCAATCTATATTGGCGGCTGTTGGAAGTTTTAGTGCTCTAGAGTGTCTTGTCTGAAGCCTGTGAATCCCTCGGCAACCTAATAGCTCCATCTACTACTGGGCTGTTGATAGTCTTATTTACTTCCTGCCTGAGCTTGATCATGTTCACGGTCGACCCCGATGTCCGTTAAATGTGATTATTTGGGAGGCGTGCAGGAAGAATCAGTCGTATAATCCCTACTTTTTTTGAGGTTACTTATGGCTGTGACTCAGGAGCAGTTGGCACAACGCAGTGGAAATCAGTGCGAGCTCTGTAAAGCAGAAAATGGCTTGGCGGTTTATGACGTACCCCAGTCAGAGGGCTATCCAGATGCGGCAGTACTATTGTGTCAAACCTGTAGGGACCAGCTGGAAAATCCTGCACAGCTGGAAAGTGCGCACTGGCAGTGTCTGTCGGAGTCTATGTGGAGTACCGAGCCGGCAATTCAAGTGTTGGCATGGCGTATTCTAAAGCGCTTATCTGGCGAGACCTGGGCCCAAGACTTGTTTGACATGTTGTATTTGGATGGCGATTTGCTGGCCTGGGCAGAGGCCGGGGCAATACCAGAGGCTGGTGAGTTGGTGATTCATCTGGATAGTAATGGTGCCCAGTTACAAGCTGGAGATAATGTAGTTATTATCAAAGACTTGGATGTAAAAGGAAGCAGTTTGGTTGCAAAACGGGGAACGGCAGTTCGCGGTATCAGCTTAAGCGATAACCCTGAGCATATCGAAGGACGGGTCGAGGGTCAGAGAATTGTAATTCTGACAAAGTTTGTGAAAAAGAGTGGCTGATAAATATTTCAGAAATAACTTCATTTTCTGAAAAGGGTATCTGCCGGCGGACCCGAAATACTCCCCTGTCCGTCTTAATTATGAAAATAAGAAAGGTATAGTTTACCTTTCTTATTTTTTTGCAAAATATTTCCGCTTTTATCAATTAACTGATAATTTTTAGAGCAAAATACGGTGTAATATTGAAGACGATAATAGCAATTTTGTATTGTGCTAGATATTGAAAATATGCACGGCCTAAATCTTGTTCATTAAGCTCAAATATTCGTGCGTGAATCCTGGTGATCGACTTCCTCAGGCAGACAAGTCCAATAGTTGATAGCAGTAGTATCAATATGTTTATAATCGAAGCCCAGCCTAAAAATAGTGTTAGATTTTCAGTTTCCATGTGAAATTTCCTTGCAGTTCTTTCTCGTATAAACCGATAGTTTTATGAGTAGATAGTGGAAAGTGCCACAATAGTCAGGCACTAGCCTTCAAATAAGTTGCGTTTGTGGATAGGGGTAGTCCCAGTTAGTTGAAGAGCTATGTTATATGATATAGCTATTGTCCGATGCTCATTATTCCTAGACACTGTGTGATAGTGCAAATGAGAGGTTGGCAATATGGTAGCTATAAAACATGAAGCCTATCTATGAAATTCGCAGTGGTGCGCTGGCTGGGTTTAATCTATTGGTGCCACAGCTCGGTGGTCAGTCATCAGATTTTTTAGCGCAAGTGGGGCTTCCTGCGGATTGTACACGTCGTCCAAATATCTTGATCCCCATTGCAACGCTGGTGGACCTCCTTAATTTGTGTTCACGGGACTTGTCCTGTAGTGACTTTGGCTTGCGATTGGCGGGGAAGCAAGGGCTACGTATGCTGGGCGTCCTTGGTAAGCTGATACTGGAAAGTGAGAATCTATCCAGTGCTTTGACAGTAACTCATCGGTATATGGTGTTACACAACCAGGCGGACCACTGGAAAATTTACCAAACCGATGACTGCTTGATTGCAGAGAGAGTTAATCACTTCCCCGACGCAATTCCCGCGCAACAGTATACTGAACTTTCAGTAGGCGCTGCCTATCGCCTGATACAGGAGATGGTTGGCTCTAAAGTATCTCCCCGCTCTGTTTCATTTCGGCATAAGCCCCAATCTCCGCTGAGTAGTTACCAAAATTTTTTTGGCATTGAGGCTAGTTTTGAGCAAGATCGAGATCGCTTGGTTTTTGATGGATCATTGATGAACTATCCCCTCGCTAAACCCAGCAGCGGTCTTATGAGATATTTTGAGGAGTTTTCCAAGTGCTTATTGGCAGAGCACAAGGGTGATATCAGCCGACAGGTTCAAGTCTTAATCCTTCAAACTCTCGGGGCCCAGCAGCACTCCCTGGAGCAAATTTCTCGCTTACTCGGTATGCCAATGAGAACGCTTCAGCGCCGTTTAAATGAAGCGGGAACCTCCTTTAAGCAGTTGGTACAGGGGGCGCGAATGAAGACTGCTCGCTGGCATCTACGGGCCTCAAGTATTGATGTGGGATTACTATCAGCAAGTTTGGGCTACACCGATATCAGTGCTTTCTCAAAAGCATTTCGAGCCATTCATGGAAGCTCCCCACTGCAGTGGAGGAAGCGACAAGCTATTAATTGTTAATCAATTAAAGGAATTATTTTGAATAATTGTTCAGCGCTACCAATTATTACTATAAGGGTGAGCTTTTAGATTTTTCCTGATTTTACTTCAGCAGCGGCGCTTGGCTTTGCACCAATAATCTTAGGGGACTATGCTGGGCGCCACTGGAACGAATGATGAAAGGCAGAATTGAAAATGAGTGCAGAGACAATCCGTTGTAAAGCAGCTGTAGCTTGGGGGCCTGGGGAGCGTTTGGTTATTGAGGATGTCGATGTTATGCCTCCCCAACGGGGTGAAGTTCGCGTGAAATTACACGCCACCGGCGTTTGTCACACAGATGCGTTCACTTTGTCAGGAGATGATCCTGAAGGGGTATTCCCGGCAATCCTTGGTCACGAAGGTGCGGGTGTTGTTGAATCCGTTGGTGAGGGGGTGACCAGTGTCTCTGTCGGGGATCATGTAATTCCTTTGTATACCCCCGAATGTGGCGAATGTAAGTTTTGTCTCTCTGGAAAGACCAATTTGTGCCAAAAAATCAGGGGCACCCAGGGCAAAGGATTAATGCCTGACGGTTCGACACGCTTTTCGGTGAATGGGAAACCCATTTTCCATTATATGGGATGCTCTACTTTTTCTGAATACACAGTCCTTCCTGAGATATCTGTGGCCAAAATTAATCCCGAAGCCCCCTCAAATGAGGTTTGTCTGCTGGGTTGTGGTGTTACTACGGGAATGGGAGCCGTTACCAACACCGCCAAGGTTGAGCCGGGCTCCTGTGTGGCAATTTTTGGTTTGGGTGGAATTGGTTTATCCGCAGTGATCGGAGCCAAGATGGCTGGCGCCTCACGAATTATTGGTGTCGATATTAATGAGGACAAATTTGCGCTGGCGAAGAAACTGGGAGCCACTGAGTGTATTAACCCCAAGGCTTACGATAAGCCTATTCAAGAGGTTATCGTAGAGCTTACCGATGGCGGAGTGGATTATTCTTTTGAGTGTGTGGGCAATGTTAACCTGATGAGAGCTGCCTTGGAGTCTTGCCACAAAGGATGGGGGGAGTCCATTATTATTGGAGTGGCAGGTGCGGGACAGGAAATCAGTACCCGCCCATTCCAGTTGGTTACAGGGCGGGTTTGGAAGGGATCAGCATTCGGCGGTGTAAAGGGGCGCTCTGAATTGCCTTCTTTCGTAGAGCGTTACCTGGCTGGAGAATTTAAATTGAATGACTTTATTACTCACTCAATGCCCCTTGAGCAAATAAATGATGCCTTCGATTTAATGCATGAAGGTAAAAGTATTCGCAGTGTTATTCATTTCCAGCAGGCTTGATAGGACCACTTAAAATGTCGATTGAATTGGTTAGCAGTACTAAATCTTTTGACGGTTTTCAGCAGCGTTACCGACATAAATCCAGCACGCTCAACTGTTCTATGGTCTTCTCCATTTTTTTACCACAGGATGCAGAGGGGAATACACAGAGGAAATATCCTGTTGTTTATTGGCTTTCGGGCTTGACGTGCACGGATGAAAACTTCAGTCAAAAAGCTGGTGCTCAGAGAGTCGCTGCAGAGTTAGGGATTATCTTAGTGATACCCGATACCAGCCCCAGAGGAGACGATGTGGCGGATGACCCGGGTTATGATCTGGGGCAGGGGGCTGGTTTTTATGTGAACGCGACTCAAGAACCCTGGAAGCAGCATTATCAAATGTATGACTACATCGTGGATGAACTTCCAAGCCTGGTAGAACTTCATTTCCCCACCAATGGTCGACGCGGGATTTGCGGGCACTCCATGGGCGGGCACGGTGCCCTGGTCATCGGTCTGCGAAACCCCAAGCGATATCAATCAATTTCTGCTTTTAGTCCAATTTGCAATCCTATTGCTTGCCCTTGGGGAGAAAAGGCGCTGGGAACATACTTGGGAGCTGATCCCAAGAGCTGGGAGCCATATGACGCAACAGTGCTAATGGGGCGCGCTGTAGAGAAAACGCCGATTTTGGTTTCTCAGGGGGAACAGGATGAGTTTCTTGAGGAACAGCTGAGACCACATTCCCTGCAAACAGCTGCTGAAGCCAGTGATTATCCTCTTCGGATAGAGCACCATGCAGGTTACGATCACAGTTACTATTTCATCGCTTCATTTATTGAGGAGCACTTAAGGTTCCATGCAGACTCATTGTTGAGCAGGCATAGGTATTAGGCAGTGTAAATCGCGGACTAGTGAAGTTAGCCCCTCAGTTGAGGGGCTATTTAGGCAAAGGGCTTTGCGCCCTGGCAAGTTGCTATGTATAAAGCGATACGAGCAGAATACATAGAGCGAAAGTGAGAGGCGTAAGCTTATCGTGCAACCGCCCGACACTCGCCAATAATTTCAGCTCTGTTCTGGTCAAAAGTTTGTTCGATCAGGAACCAGCCATTGGGACAGAAGCCACTTTCGGCTAGCAAGAGTTCCATTCTCTGCCGGGCAACTTTCTTCACATCTCCAGAATTGGCGCCGCCGGGACCGCCACCTCCTGGGCCACCACTACCCTTACCACCGGGACCACCACCACCGGGACCACCGCCACCTGGACCTCCACCACCCGGACCACCACGCTTACCGCCTTGGCCCTTGGGGCCAGCTCCAATGGTTGCCTTGTAGGTAAAGCGACGATGGCCCAGTTCGGTGATGTCAGTGACAAACGATTCAGTGGTGGGGATCTCTGGTGTAGAGCTACAGCCAGCAGCGATCAAAATCACAGCTGCAGATGCAAAGAGATGAACCTTCATTATTCTTACCCCATATTTTGATAAAAGCTTTAGTCCGACATTAGCTAACCACAAATGTTGGTTAAGCAGAGTAAACATTTGTAAAGGGGGGCTATTGCAGCAGGATTGTTTGTGCGCAAACCCAAAACTGTAAGGTACTGCATGTCCCGGAAGGTTCCGTTGTAGAATCCTTCACCGGTTTGCTCTATCCACAATATAGCTGCATTTTTTAGAGGGTTTCCGATAAATTTGAGATACTTCTGGTGATCAGAACAAGTGCCAAAGAGAAGCTATGGCTTACCTGGATGTCATTTAGGCCGGCTCCTAGGGAAGCCGGAGATAACATGGAATTAATCAGAATTTTCTAAATAATACCCCTGCTAGCAAAGTGGTACGTGAATTGCCAACAATACTTAATATAAAGAGTTTTCCTATGAAACAAGCACTGCTTGCATTACTTGGATGTACTTTTGCAGGAATATGTTCTGCAGAGTCACTCAGCATTGAACGGTTATTCTCCGACCCGGCTCTGAGTGGTACCGCTCCCCGAGCGCTGGAATATTCACCTGATGGGCAGCGCGTAACTTTCCTCAAAGGTAGAGTTGAAGATTACAACCGTTACGATCTTTGGGAGTACAACCTGAAAGACGGTCAGTCCCGAATTTTGGTCAATTCCGATAGTCTGCACAGCGGTAGTGAAACTCTTTCGGATGAGGAAAAGGCAAGACGGGAGCGCCAGCGAATTTATGGTAGTGGAATAATGGAGTACAGCTGGTCAGAGGATGGTCGGTCTCTGTTGTTCCCTTTGGCCGGCGATATTTACTATTACGATCTCAAAGACCGTTCTTCGCGTCGACTGACTGAAACGGAAACCTTTGAAACCGATGTAAAGGTTTCTCCCGAGGGGCACTTTGTTTCGTTTATTCGCGACCAAAATATCTATATTGTCGATCTGAAAACCGGTAGGGAAAAGCAGCTAACCAGCGACGGCAAAGATCATATTAAAAATGGAATGGCTGAGTTTGTTGCCCAGGAGGAAATGGACCGGATGACCGGTTATTGGTGGTCTCCTGATGATCGGCATATTGCTTTCCTGCAAGTTGATGAGTCGCCAGTTGATCAGGTAACCCGTAGCGAAATCTATGCGGATCGTATCGAAATGATACAGCAACGTTACCCCGCTGCTGGGCGTGCGAACGCAAAAATCCGACTTGGCCTTATAGATATTGATTCGGGGGATATCCGTTGGGTCAACCTGGGAGATAATCAGGATATTTATATTCCCCGAGTAAAATGGGCCCGTGATCACCTGTTAACTTTCCAGTGGCAATCTCGAGACCAGCAAAAGTTAGAGCTTCGTGCTTACAATCTCAATACGGGAAAAACCCGAACGCTCCTTACCGAGTCCAGCGATACCTGGGTTAACCTGAGCCATGATCTCCACTTTTTGGAAGATAGCGATGCTTTTATTTGGTCATCGGAGAGGGATGGCTTCAAACACCTGTATAAATATGATTTTGGCGGCAGATTACAGGCACAATTGACTAAGGGAGATTGGGTGGTTGACGAGTTAGAAGCTGTTGATGAGCAGGCTAACCGTCTGTATTTTACCGCACGGAAAGATACTCCAATCGAGAGGCATCTCTATGCAGTCTCCCTGCAAGGGGAGAGCGACATTAAGAGAATTTCACAGCGTAGTGGTATGCACTCTATCGAATTTTCTGAGGATGCCTCTGGATATATTGATAAATTTTCCAGCGTTACCACGCCCCCTCAGGTGAGTCTGCACAGCAGCTCAGGGACCAGAATCACCTGGCTTGAGCAGAACGCTGTAAATCGTGATCACCCTCTCTATCCTTTTAAAGATCAATGGATCACTCCGGAATTTGGTAGTATTGAGGCGCCCCATGGCCAGGAGCTTTTCTACCGCTTGTACAAACCCGCTAATTTTGATGCGAAGAAAAGTTACCCGGTAATGGTGTTTGTCTATGGTGGTCCACACGCTCAGGTGGTTACCAATAGTTGGGATAAACTATTCAACCAGTATATGGCTCAACAGGGTTATATTGTTTTTTCCCTAGATAATCGTGGTTCAGCAAATCGCGGTACCACTTTTGAGAATCCTATCTTTAAGAATATGGGATCTCCTGAAGTGGAAGATCAAATTACCGGCGTTGAATTCCTGCGTACCCTGCCTTACGTTGATAAAAATAAAATAGGTATCTTCGGCCACAGCTACGGTGGTTACATGGCACTGATGAGTATGTTCAAAGCCGGAGACTACTTTAAGGCGGGGGTATCGGGTGCGCCGGTTACGGACTGGACGCTGTATGATACCCATTACACTGAGCGTTATATGGGCAATCCAACCAAGGATATGGATGCTTATGAGGCATCTTCTGTGTTTCCCTATGCGAAGGGCTTACAAGGTGATCTGCTGATTTATCATGGCATGGCGGATGACAATGTGTTGTTTACCAATACCACCAAACTCATAAAACAGTTGCAGG
Organism: Microbulbifer maximicatervae (SeqCode); assembly: GCF_052467615.1. NCBI lineage: Bacteria > Pseudomonadati > Pseudomonadota > Gammaproteobacteria > Cellvibrionales > Microbulbiferaceae > Microbulbifer > Microbulbifer maximicatervae (SeqCode). The sequence goes on along the minus strand of NZ_CP174319.1, from coordinate 3,821,815 downwards.
ATAACGGCCAACAATTTGAGCTGATGACTTATCCAGGCAAGAAGCATAGTTTGCGCGGTAAGCAGACTCGCATCCACCAATACAGCATGATCAAGCGCTTTTTTGATCGGCATTTAAAGGGGCAGGATTAAAACTTAAATAATCTCCCAGAAGAAAAAACCGAGGCTAGCCTCGGTTTTTTCTTTATTGAGGTATATGATTTTTAAGACTGAGGCTGATCAACCCGATCCAAATTCATTACCTTGGTCCAGGCCTGCACAAAATCATTTACAAACTTGTCAGCGCCATCACTGGAAGCATAAACCTCTGCGACTGCCCTTAATTCAGAGTTTGAACCAAAAATCAGATCTACAGGTGTGGCTGTCCACTTTGCCTGGCTACTTTTGCGATCTTTTCCTTCATAGAGACCCTCTGATTTTGCCGACTTGGACCAGACAGTAGACATATCGAGCAGGTTCACAAAGAAATCATTCGTCAGTGTGCCGGGGCGCTGAGTAAGCACACCATTCTGTGAGGAGTCGGTATTTGCATTAAGTGCGCGCATTCCTCCAACCAGAACAGTCATTTCAGGCACACTTAGGGTTAACAGACTGGCTTTATCAACTAATAACTCTGTAGGGGTTCTTCCATAACCATCGCCAAAGTAGTTGCGGAAGCCATCGGCCAGAGGTTGTAGTACCGCAAAAGAATTAACATCTGTTTGTTCCTGGGAAGCATCGGTGCGTCCAGGCTTGAAAGGGACCTGAATTTTATGTCCGCCTTGCTCTGCAGCTTTTTCAATGGCTGCTGCGCCCCCAAGTACAATGATATCTGCCATTGAGATTTTTTTGCCCCCGGATTGGGAACTGTTAAATTCCTGCTGGACTTTTTCCAGCGATGCCAGGACTTGTGATAGTTCAGTGGGATCATTTACCGACCAGTCCTTTTGGGGTTCCAGGCGAAGACGGCCACCATTGGCGCCACCGCGAAAATCTGAACCACGGAAGGTAGAAGCAGAGGCCCAGGCAGTCCTCACCAGATCGGGAACGCTAATGCCTGCCGCCAGTATTTTTGCTTTGAGAGAATTTATATCCCGGCTGTCAATCAGAGGGTGATCAACTTTTGGGATAGGGTCTTGCCAAATTAAATCTTCTTCGGGCACCTCCGCTCCCAAATAGCGCGCGCGAGGGCCCATATCCCGATGAGTCAACTTGAACCAGGCTTTGGCAAAGGCGCGTTGAAATTCTTCCGGATTTTCCTGAAACCGCTTGGCAATTTCTTTGTAGCTGGGATCGAACTTAAGGGATAAATCCGTGGTAAACATGATGGGGGCATGGCGCTTGTTCTTGTCGAATGCATCGGGCACCAGATTTGCCGCGCTCTGATCATCGGGAATCCACTGAACGGCACCAGCTGGACTTTTTGTTTTGACCCAATTGAATTTAAACAGGTTGTCCAGATACTGCTGGCTCCAATTGATCGGGGCGGCAGACCAGGCGCCTTCCAGGCCGGATGTCATTGTGTCGTCGGCATTACCTTTCCCACACTTATTTTTCCAGCCAAGCCCCTGCTGCTCTATCGGGGCGGCGGCGGGTTCTGGGCCGAGGCAATCAGCTTTCACTGCACCGTGAGCCTTACCAAAAGTATGGCCTCCGGCAATCAAGGCTACTGTCTCTTCGTCATTCATCGCCATGCGGGCAAAGGTTTCGCGGATATCTGTGGCGGCAGCCACCGGGTCGGGATTGCCGTTGGGGCCCTCCGGGTTGACATAAATAAGTCCCATTTGCACAGCACCCAGGGGTTTGTCCAGCTCCCGATTGCCGGTGTAACGCTCATCCGCCAGCATCTTGGTTTCGGGCCCCCAATAAACCAGGTCGGGCTCCCAGTCATCCTGTCGCCCCCCGGCAAATCCGTAAGTGGGGAACCCCATGGACTCCAAGGCTACATTGCCGGTAAGCACCATAAGATCAGCCCAGGACAATTTGCGCCCATATTTTTGTTTGATGGGCCAGAGTAGACGGCGGGCTTTATCCAGGTTGGCATTATCAGGCCAGCTGTTGAGGGGATCGAAACGCTGTTGACCACCACGGGCACCACCGCGACCATCACCGATCCGGTAGGTGCCAGCGCTGTGCCAGGCCATTCGGATCATAAATGGGCCGTAATGACCGTAGTCTGCGGGCCACCAGTCCTGTGAAGTTTTGAGCTGAGTTTCGATGTCCTGTTTTACCGCTTTAAGGTCCAGGGTTTGGAATTCGGCAGCGTAATTAAAGTTGTCACCCATTGGATTGGATCTTGGAGAGTGCTGCCTGAGGGGACGCAGATCGAGCTGATCAGGCCACCAAAACCGATTGGACTTTGGCTGCCCTTCTACTGCGCCCTCAAGAATTACTGGATCAGTGACGACTTCCTCATGGGTATCTGCGACGCTAAATGGCGCGACTATAAATATTGAGATTAATAAAGCGACATAACTACGATTATATTTTATTAACATTTACAGTATCTCCGTACGATCGTTGGTACATCCTTTGGCTCATTATTTATTTGATGATGAAATACCTGACTCTATTCCTTACCGCTGATTTCTTTTGCCCTTTGGCTGAAGCGTAGTCTTGGATATGGGGTTAATAGTATATAAATTTTATAGCGTCGCGTTTAAAAGGAATTAATAAGGTAGATTGGTAAACTTAATTACTGGTTCTTTTATTTAAAGGAATTATGGTTTTGGGGTAGGGCGGTGTTGATATTTTTATATTTTGAAGAAGTTCGTGCCAAAAAATTTGGATTGTAAATCTAAACCAGTGTTGGAGAAATAAGATACACAGAACCGGATAAATAAGGCTCTCCGGACAGAGAGCCCTGAAGGCAATTAATTGCAGAGTGTCTGTAAGGTAAGAAGAGGGCTCTGCCCGCTCTCTTTGGAGCTTAAATCCAGACCGTTAATGCCCCGTTCCGATGCGATGACCAGGCCGTTATTATTATCGTTTAACCAGCTGTCGACGATTCCTGAGGCTCCCAGGTCAATGAGATGTCGGCCGGTAGAGGAGGGGATAAAACTGCCCACCTGGAGTCCGAGAATAGAACTACCCCCGACAGAATCCCAAGTGGCCGACTCTTCCCGCCAACTTTGTGTTGCCATGTAAATGCCGTAGCTATTGCTGGAGGTATTGGTTACATTCAATTCGAGTGTCGCATCAATATACTGGCGACAGCTTAAATCCGATAGGTCAAAGCGAATGAGGCTATAGAGAGTTCCATAGGTTAGATCACTGCCGTCGGCGAGGAGTCCATCGCTATCAGCATCAAAATTATCATCCTCTTTTCTAGATGAAATAAACACATCGTCTGAAGCAACTTGAGATACCTCTTTACTAATAGAATCGCTGCAATCGGCGGTTACCCTGAGAGCTGGGGCAATACCGGTTTCCTGTGAAGAGATATCTACCCCATCACTGCCACTCAGTGAGGCAATGACCAAGCCGGTATTTTCATTATTCAGCCAACTATCCAGAAGACTTGATGAGCTCAAGTTCACCACTTGGGTTCCAGTAGACGACGGGGTAAAGCTGGCGAACAACTGTGAAAGCACCGTTGATCCACCGACAGAATCCCAGGTGGCTGATTCCTCACTCCAGTTGGATTCAGCCAAGTAAATACCGTAACTATTGCTGGACCGGTTGGTGATATTAAATTCGATCTCAACTGAATTTATCGTCGAGCAGTGAGATAAATTGGAGAGATCAAATTTAATCAGTGAGTAAAGCGTTCCATAGGTGCTATCGCTGCCATCTGCCAGAAGGCCATCTGAGTCATTGTCAAAATTGCTGGAAGAGTAGCGCGATGAAATAAATGTGTCATCAGTCACTGGTAGTGACAGTTCGCCATTACCACTGTCGTCCTCAAGCATAACGCTCCTGCCAACGTTATTTTGTGCGAGAACCATAGCTTCACCAATTCGGTTGGCGCTCCACCAATTGATATTTTCCGGTAATACAAGAGGATTATTGGCTCGATCTTCTCGCGTCAGGGTACTTGCGCTGTTATCGAACTGTGCTGTGCGTACAGTGAGTTGGTCAAAGCTGACCTGGATAACTTTGAACTGCTGGATGCTGGCCATATCTATGGTCCAAAACTTGGCATCATTTGCTGAGCGAGCTGGTGCTCCCCAGCTTCCCTCACCAACGTAAACTGTGCCGCCGGTTTCGTTGGTTGAAAAATCGCTATTACCGGGGGCAACGACTTCGGTGACTTTGGTGAGATGGGTATCTGATTCGACCACCATATTCATGGCATAGTCATAAAAGGGTTGTGCCCACCAATTAAATAATGTGGGGTTGTCAGATTTACCGCTGTAGTGGGGGAACATGGGCTTGTGGTACTGGGCAAAGCGCCAGTGACTGTAGGCGCCAGTCCCAGCTAAATCACTCTCAAGCCAATTGTTCATGGCGGTAGCATAAGATGACCAGCCGCTTTCCTGAAACTGGCTGTTTAGTGTGTAGACACGCAATAGGGGGGAAATTTGTACTGCGCCGTAGGTATCACTGGGGCTACAACTACCATCCGCATTGAAGTCCACACCAAAGACCTGGCAGGTGGTTGAATAGTTGTCATCCTCATGATTCCCATGCGTAGGTATTAGGGGGTAAATACGTTGATAGCTATAGCCATCAATTTCGTCGTTGGAGTAGGTCAGCGTCCAGTCTTGTAAAAAGTTATCCATTTCTGACGCACTGTTGGCGTTGGTAAAATCACCGCCATGCATAACGGCCAGCGGGCGAATTTTGGCTAGTAAAGCATTGCCCTCGCGCCGTGTTGTATGCCCCGTGCGGGTATCTCCCCCAGCGACTATGACGAAGGGAGACTCCTCCGCAGGAGCCGTTTTAAACCAGAACCGGTCGCCACAGCCGTCCTGATCACACACACGATAGTAAACTGCTGAATCCGGTGTTAGGTTTTTCAACCTGACAAAGTAGCTATCTAAGCTGCCATCGAAGGTAGATGTTGAATCAACCCCTTGACTGCTCCAGCTAGTTTCATTGGTTGAATAGCCAAAATTAATGTAAGGATTACTCGTGTGGCCGTCTGGCGAAAAACCGATAACGGCACTGGTGGATGCATCACCATCCCAGGCCAATCTGTGGTGTTTAGTTGCTGAACTGGCATCAATTGCCAAACATAGAGTCGAGATAGCAAAAGCAGTGCTTAAGAACCGTCTCATCGGGGGTTTCCTGTAAGTAGTGGTTATTATTTTCAGGCGCAGCAGCTATAGAGATTAGTCGCAAAAAAAATTGTGCGGCGCGCCGGAATTATTGTGGATCTTTATTACAGGCCGTTGAATGATTGGAGACTAAACGAACGAAAGCGGCGTTTCGGTAGGGAATTGTGACGGTTTTTGCATTCATAAAATTAATTGCGCCAGCACCTGTTCCCAGGTATTGGTAGATGCCATATAAAGGCCTGTCAAAATTACGGGTCCAGTAATCTCCCCTTTGAGTTTTCGGGAAAAATTCAGTCGCAATTAGAGGTCTGCCAGATTTACTCTCCTGCAGGATAATGGATCGTAACTCTGTAATATCGGGGAGTCTCCAGTTTTGCGTTGCACACAATTTCTGTTGATTGGTATTGCGAATCAGGTCCTCGGTATCACATCGCTCTTCTTCAAAATAACAATCTCCATTATTTTCTATACCCTCTTCATATTGATACCATGAATAGGTCCACCTTCCATCGTGAATTCCTTCATCGTCGGTTTTAACTTCCCAAAGAAGCCCTGTATCGGTGTCGCAGATACAGGACCAGGGGCCTGCCCAAGCCTCGATAGGCTCCCCATTTTTATCAATTTTAACTAAGTGGTATTCCCTTGGTAGAGGTTGTGATGGTTGGTGCAGTATGGCTGCACAGACCGTGATTACAGGAAAAATGAATACCCAAAATATGCGCACAAACATTATTGATCTGCCAACTTGATTTTGACGGGGAGGGCGTGGCGAGTGTGGGCGATTTGCGAGTGATCAAAGGCAGAAACCCAGAGGCAAATACCGTCTTTTATTTCTACATCTAACGCTGACCCAGTATTTAATTTTCGCACCATCTCCATAGACCATTGGCCGTCCTGCCAAACAGCATAGGCCCTGACATCGGCACGATCTCCCTCAAAGCGATTTGAGGTATAGAGGACTGAAGGCATAATCGTATTGATAGGATAATTGTCATCTTCAGCCGTGTATGGCTGGTAATCAAACCAGGAAATAGTCCAATCGCTCTTTGTATCCTCGTTTTGATATGGCGTCAGGCTGGAGGGACTTTTGGGTAGTCGTTTTGGTGTAACGTTTTTTGAGGAGTACCACTTCCAGTTCATTAAGTATGCCCCGGACTCTTTGCCATCCTGGAGATATCCTGCGGTATAGCGGCGAGCTCCTGGCCTTACAATATCAGGCTTGCCAATATAATTGTCATCTGCCAAGTGCATTTTATTGGTTCTTACTGCTTTCCAGTGCCAGAGATCGTGTATTTCATCGGATGAGCTGTAGTGGTAGCCCTTGCCATGCCAATTTGCGGGCAACTGTGCTGATGGTTTGCGGCCCAGGTGAGAGGTTCCCGAAGCACCGAAATCACAGGAATTGGAAAGCAGGATGGCAAACTTATCTTCATAGTGACGGGTTTCATTAAAATTTTGAAAACCTTGCTGTTGTATTTCCCAGCCAGAACCAATTTTTTTCAGTGGTAGGTGTTTCAGGCTTTCAGTGGGATCTTCCCAAGTGATATGAAAAAATATTTCCTGTTGGTTATGCAAGGCTCTCAAGTTGACGGTTGAGCTACCATCAATAAAGTTAGCACCTCCGTCAGTATGGATTTTAAGTGATATGGCTGAGGACCATGCGGATTCTTGGGGGATGCCATCTATGTTTATAAAGGTTTCCGGACTTATTTTCTCAACTGTAAGATCGTGGTAACTGTTATTTGTAACAATAATCCAAAGTAATAAAGTGATACAGCCGGTAGATAAGTAGGTAAAAATTGAAGTTCGATAGCCCGATCGAGCATTGGGAAGTAAATAACTCAAAGTCTTCAGGCCATAGGTTGTTAGGTAAACGCCAGCGTGAAGGAATATATAGAGTAAGATCGCAAAAGCACTATAAAAGTGTGCCTGGCGAAAGATAGAAGGATTGCCGGAACCAATAAATAAAATCCAGCCACTTAAGATCATGAGTGTTAAAAAAAATGAGCCAATGCGTGTTACTACTCTATGGTAGCTAATTGATGTTTTATTAGCTTCGCTGGATGAGTTTGTATTTTTTAATTTAATTGTTACTTTATAGAATAAGTAACAGAGAAGGATGGTTGAAGTAACAATTGCGACAAAGAAGTGAATATCATGAATCTGTCCCTGGGGTAAAAGTTCTTCGATATTTCCAATACTTGGCTTAGTCAAGGTGGAGATACGGAGCCCCGTTAGCAGACTACATAAAACTGCAACAATGGCCACGCTGTGCAGAATTATCCAAAGAGTACTCTTCGGTTGTTTGGCCATGGGAGTATTCCAAAAGGGTTTAGGCTAGTAAAAAAGTGTGGCATTTATATTAATTAAAATAGACTACATTCTGCTGATGGAGTCACGGCGCCTAAAAAATGAGGAATGCGCTGCGCTGTAGTAACGCATAAAGGATGAATGCCGATTCCGAGCTTACCGAGATATAATCACAGCGAGTCTCAGTTGTAGAGTCTCCTTTCCGCCTGACCCAATAGTGTACTACTCAGTATTTTGACCTGTTCAGAAAAAATAGCGGGATAACTTATTCTTGTTGGTATTCGGCATTCTGTAACTACTCATGCAGCTGACACTTATTCAGGCTTTCACTTTTCTCCAAATCTTCCGATATGGCCATAAGTTTCGGGTGGTCACTTCTCCAGTCAAAATCTTCATGGCGAAAATCAAGATAGGATAGTGCTGAGCACAAGTTAATATGTGGCAAGCTAAGACTGGCGGGTAATCGATCCAGGTGCTTTTCCAGGTAATCTAGAGATCTCTCAATAGCACTGAAGTAGCGCTGCCACCAAAAATCAGACCTGAGTTCTTCCCGTGCGCGCAGCTTTTCCATTTGCAGATGCACTGCTGCGTCCATTAATCCAGAGCTGATACTGTGAAAAGTATACAGATCCCAATTGTTGTCCAGTGGTGCAGATAAGTGACCATCCCCTAAGCTTTTATCAAGAAATGCACAGATGACTTCGCTGTCAATGATCGAGGAGCCATTATCCAGGGTTAGACAGGGGACTTTTCCCAAGGGGTTGCTGGAAATAAGTTCGTCGTCATTGTGAAAGGGGTGAGAGAAATGCTCTGTTACCACAGAGTGCAGGCGCTGTTCTTGCACAACAATGCGCGCCTTGCGCGCAAAGGGGGAGGAAAAGGTCAAGTACAGTTGCATAGGCCAAGCTCTTTTAGGCTGCGTGCCCTTTCAGCAACTGCAGTGACCGCTAGTGCTGCTACGAGCAACTGTTAACGCGTACTTTAGTGATGTGTAATCACTGAAGTAATGCGGTTATAGAGGTGCTGTTTTAAGTAGGCTCTCTGTTTTTTGAGGCTGGAATAGTGATCGTCGTCGGTGCCAATACCACTATCCTGAAGGCCTCTTATTTGTTTATCCAGTTTGCTGTAGATGTCGTTTTCAAGTTTGAATTGAATATCGTCTTCGATGAGCTGCTTGATTGTGTCTGCATATTCTGGGAAATCCACCGAGAGCTCGTGTGAAGCAATGGGCATAAGGGACCTCCACAATCGATATTAGTTAATGAAGTGTAGGTTCAGTCTTGCCAGTCACAAAAATGCAATTCTAGCGCTGCTTCCCTTAATCAACATAGTTATAAAGTGAAGTTAATATAAGTCTGTATATAGCCATTTGATATATATAAAAGTTGAAGCTATTTTATTAGCAAATATTTTTTACCCTCTTTTTTTTGATTATTGGTAATTGTTAGTCAGGTGAGGCTTAAACAGAGGGCTGGGTGGAAATGACGGGCACAAAAAAGCCCGACAATTACTTGTCGGGCTTTTTTGTTAGCGGTTCTGCTACTGGGCTTAGGCCGAAGCCTCCAGTGGGGCAAAGCGCAATTGGCGCCTCTGCAAAAGCTCACCGAGGTAGAGTTTTAAGTAGGCTGCAGCGGCCCGCTTCCCCTCTGCTGCGGAGTCTTCTGTTATTTTCCCAAAGCGGGAATAAGACTGGGAGCAGAAAGAGTCGTTAATGTTGATGGCACACATAAACCGGTCTCGCCAATCCTGAGAGGGTGGTAACTCAAACTCCCGAGACAGGTTCTTGATCAGAGTATCTGCCAGGCGCCAATTGTTTTCCATTTGTAGTTGGCGTAATGCCCAACTGGACTGAGGTCCAAAATGTACTTTTAGTGCCGCGAGATTCTCTTCATAGTAGCCGCGCACAAGGTCGCACAGCTGATTAAGCATATCCTGCCAGCTTTCTGACGGAGAAAAATCCGAATGGCCCAATACTACGTCACCGAAAGACTTATAGTGACGCTCGGCCAGGGCGGTTAAGCTGGCATCTACACTTGGGAAGAAATGATAAACAGACGCTGCTGGAACACCTGCAACCTGACTAAGGTTTGCGAGGCTAATATCCGTAGAGTCTTGTTCAGTAATTAATACTTCAAGGGCGTCAAGAAGCTTTTCATACTTCTCCCGACCATTTTTGCGTTGTGGTTTGCGCGGACTGGCGGTGTCGCGCCGGCTGATTGCTCGTCGATCGATTTGGTTCAAACTACCTCCCCCTTTAGACAAGCGGTACTGGCCATGGGCTAGCATACGCTTTACTTCCATGTAAAAAATTGTCTTTTGGAATTGATTATTATAATCGTACCAAATTCGGGCGAGCAAGAAGAACTTGTTTGATTTGTGGGGTAGTTCCATCTTAATTAATTAAATTCGGCTAACAGGTATTTCTGCCAGCCGAATGGAAATGCAGCTAGTGATAATGTAGCTCTGTCGCCTTTCCTCGGAAGACGTAATAAGAGAAAACGGTATAGGCGAGGATGACGGGAACCACTATTACCGCACCCACAAGAATAAATTTTAATGAGGCGGTGGCACTGGCTGCCTGCCAAATATTTAGTTGGCCGGGAACAATATCAGGGAAAAAGCTGAAGGCCAGGCCGATAAAGCACATCAGGAAAATAACGACGACCGTGAAAAAAGGAACCGCTTTATGTCTATCTGCAGGCTTAGGCATTCTCGCCAGCAGAACATCATTGGAGACAAAGGCGATAAAGCACAGGGTGGGGACGAGTAGTACAAACATAACCAGAGGGTAGGTAAACCATCGGTCGAATACGGTTGGGTTTACCAGTGGATTGATGGCCGATACTGCAATCACCCCAAGCAGGGTGGCCCGCCCTGCGTAACGGGTCCACGTAGTCGCTCGTTTTTGCAGCTCCGACTCGGTTTTAAGAACCAGCCAGGCGCCGCCAATATAGGCATATGCGGCGGTAACTCCCAGAGCGCTGAGCGCTGAAAAAAGCTGTGCAGACCAGTCGGGCTTAAAGCCAATCACGTACTGCCCCAGCATGTACCCCTGCGCAAGGCTGGTAATAATAGACCCCGCTTTAAAGGTTCGATCCCAGGTTAGCTTTTTGTCGATGGCAGCCTTGGCACGAAAGTCGAATGCCACTCCTCGCATGATTAGCCCGACTAGCATAATCGCAGCTGGTATATATAGATGCATTAACACCAGGTTGTGTGCGATTGGGAATGCAATCAGGAGCAAACCGATTGCCAGCACCAGCCAGGTTTCGTTGGCATCCCAAAAGGGGCCAATGGATGCGATCATGGTATCCCGCTGCGATTCCTCCTCTTCTCCCATGGGGAGCAAAATGCCCACACCAAGATCGTAGCCATCCAGAATTGCGTAGACTATTACCGCCAGGCCCATAAGGGCGACAAAGGCGACAGGCAGCCAATAGGCCGCTGCAGAAGCGCTACCGGTCATTTGCCTTCTCCCTTGTCATTTTTCTCGGTATCTTTTGGGCGGTTGGTTAAGCTAGTGCCGGCGAATAGTTCCTGAGTTTCAAACTCCTCGACTTTTACAGACTTCAGGGCCATCACTTTCAGGGTTCTTATGTACGCATAGAGCAATATCACGTAAACAACCAGATAAAGGGTTAGGGAAAAACCGACATGAGAAGGTGGTACTGGAGTAACAGCGTCGACGGTTTTCAGTACTCCTGTTACGAGCCAGGGTTGGCGTCCAATTTCTGTGACATACCAACCGGCCAAAGTGGCTATCCAGCCGGAGAATGTCATTGCGACCAAGGTTTTGAGCATCCAGCGAGGCAGCTCACCTTTACGCAATAGATAGACCCCTCCCCAAGCGGTTAGCAGCATCAATATTCCTATGCCGACCATAATGCGGAAGGCGAAAAATACGGGGGCTACCGGTGGGTGATTATCGGGGAATTCATTTATTCCCTTGATCTCACCATCCCACTCATGGGTTAGGATAAGGCTGGCCATCTTGGGAATGCCGATCGCCAAATGGTTGGTTTTTTCTTCTCCATCGGGTATCGCAAATAACAGCAGGGGCGCACCGCGCTCTGTTTCCCAGACTCCCTCCATTGCGGCGACTTTTTGCGGTTGGTGCTCAAAAGTGTTGAGTCCGTGTAAGTCACCCACATAGATTTGAATCGGAATAAAGATGGCAGCGAGAATCAGTCCTGTTTTAAGGGCGAGCCGGGGCGCGCGTTTGGGGTCTCCTTTAAGAATCCGATAAGCGGAAATCCCCGCAACAAAGAAAGATGCCGTCAAACCCGAAGCCAGCAGCATATGTGTAAGTCGGTAGGGGAAAGAGGCGTTAAAGATAATTTCCATCCAGCTTGCCGGGTAGGCGACTCCATCCCGTAAATCGAATCCGGCAGGTGTTTGCATCCAGGAGTTGAGAGCAATAATCCAAAAAGCGGATAGAGTGGTTCCTGTTGCCACAATAAAGGCAGATAAAGTATGTATTTTGCTTGGCACCTTATTAATGCCAAACAGCATAATGCCGAGAAAGGTTGCTTCGAGAAAGAATGCAGTAAGTACTTCGTATCCGAGAAGCGGGCCGGCGATATTGCCGACCTGGGCCATAAAGCCGGGCCAGTTTGTTCCGAACTGGAATGACATGGTGATGCCACTCACTACGCCGAGAGCAAATGTCAGGGCAAAGACTTTTACCCAAAAACGATATGCGCGCATCCAGACCGGGTTATTAGTTTGGTCGTAGCGTAATTTAAAAAAGAAAACGATCCACGCGAGTGCAATGGTGATTGTTGGAAATAGAATATGAAAGCTGATATTTGCGGCAAACTGTATCCTGGAAAGGATCAGGGTATCTAGCATGAGAGCCTCTGCTGGTCTGAGATCTTTGAACCAGTGAGCCGATTAGCACCTCCTGTGCTAATCGGCACTGCAAGAAAATATAGAGGCAGGTGTGTGTTCCCGCGTATACAATCCTGCAGGAGCCGACTTTGGATCGGCAGCGGCACGGCCTTGTGCCGTTTTTAATCCAGCACTATGGGCTGCTGGATTAAAAATATGCCGGGGCTTTTAGCCATGGATTTGGCCCTATGGGTTTCTCCCCGGAATAAGTGCTTCAGATGAAGGTGTTATTTCGCTTTGAGTGCAGCGGTATATTCCTCGTGCTAGCGTTTTTTTCGCTAGTTTGAGGTGTTCTGTCCACCTGTCATCTTACTTTTGAGTTCCAGTAGCTTGACGATACCGGAGCCTAGCTTCATCAATTTAAGCAGGTCCTGGTGTTCTAGCTTGCTGAGTGTGTTGGCAAATTCTTCGAGTAGCTCCAGCAAGCTGTAAACTTCCTGGATTTTTTCCTGTGCCTGGGCATCCAGCTCATCTTGGGGCTCATTGAGCAGCAGCTGGCGAAGCAGACTTAATGTAGGGTCGAGCTCTCGCTTGCGGCGCTCTTCGAAGACAGTGCGAGCGAGGTCCCAGATTGACCCAGCTGCAGTGAAATAATCTTTGCGATCGCCCGGTTGATGGTGCAGCTCAACCAAGCGCCAGGCCTGTAGCTCTTTGAGCCCCATACTGACATTGCCACGACTGATCTTCAGTGCCTGGGCCAATTGCTCGGCATTGAGCGGCGTGGGATGAATGGTGAGTAGGGCAAACATTTGTCCCACAGTGCGATTGAATCCCCAGCGGCTACCCATTTCACCAAAGTGCAGTACGAATGCCTGGGCTTGACTCGATAGTTTCATTTACTTCTTAAGTTTCAGAAATTTCTGAAAATTGTAAATGTAAATTGATCTATGTCAATCACCAATTTAGAAAATAATGTGAGGCAAGCGAGAGGCTCCCGGATTCTGATCTGGGGAGAGGCTGGCGCAGCCGGGGTTATATGCTCAAGCTACTTTTGGCTCTTTGGTACCAGTTGTCGGGCACGATAAAGCCTCTGCAGGCTTCGCCATTTTTATCGACGGCGGCGATGCACAGGGGGTGGGTAAAACTTTCGGGCAGCAGTGCCTCTAGCAATTGATCGGCAGTCATGCCGGTGGTGCTGCTCTGAGGCGCCAGCCAGGCTTGCTTGGGGAGTGCCAGCCACTCGAGAGCACCGCGGTTTGCCTGGCTCAGGGAGAGTGATCGAAACTCGGATAACGATACCCACCAAAGATCATGACTGGAGGGCCGGTGAAGTGTATCCAGCGGTTTGAATAGCCTCCCAGGCATTAGCGCCCACTGGCGATCTATCTCTAGGCCGTGCTCTTTCAGCATTGATTGAACTGCCGGCATTTTAATCAGTGGCAGTTGATGATCTGCCATTCTTGCCAGTTTGATATCCAGTCGGTCCTTGATTCCAGGCCCCACCCAATGGATATCGGTAACCTGGAGATAAAACTTTACGGCAATTTCCCAGTGTTCACACTGGTTGCTGGGCAGGTGTTGCACGACGAAGTCGAGTTCCCCCAGTGTCTTGCCGCCGGACCTTAGAGGGAGGTTTTGGTAGAGCAGCTGGTAGTCGGGATGTTTGTCAAAGGCAAATGACCAGAGCCTTTCAAAGTAAGTGCCCAAGCGGTTGTTGGGTTTGTTGAGGTTGAGTTCGTGCAGGTAATTATCCAGTTCAGGGGAAAGTACATCTTTTACTTTCGGGCAGGAAAAGTATTCCAATAGGGACTTTCGTCGCGTGGGTAGAAGCCAGGGGAGTTGGTTAGCTGCACTAAAAGCTGTAACGGAGCCCTCGCTAGTGGGAATATCCGAACTTCCCACGGACCACATTAAGTTGTCCCAATTATCTACCTGTCCGCTTTTCAGGGAGGAAATCATGGCCTTCTGTATCATTTCCTGAGTCATTAAACTTCTGTATATTGCTAAAATACCAGACAGATTGGTGAAATCATCTATGATTGCTTTACCATCTGAACTAAAAATAATAATTACACTTATAAGAATCGATCCGAGCACCAAAAAAATCAGCGAATTACCGATGTCGAAATAAGTCCCCTGGCAGTGAAGTTTCTGCCTTGATTTCGTTATCCATCTCCAGTGCCAGCTTTATTCTGGGAGTTGATTTTGGTCGGGTATTTTTCTTACAGTGACTGATACTGGAGAAAATCATGGAATCAGGTCCTCTTATTTCGATCGGCTTGCCTATCTCGCTGTTTATTATCATGGTGGGAATAGGGATGACCCTAACTGCCAGGGATTTCCATCAGGTAACGGTAAAGCCCATTGGCCTTATTATCGGAACTTTTACCCAAATTCTCCTGATGCCAGCTATAGCAATTGGCCTCTGCTGGGGATTAAATCTACCACCGGCCATTGCTGTTGGCCTAGTCATTATTGCCGCCTGTCCGGGAGGCACAACATCGAACCTGTTTACCTTGATGGCTCGCGGCAACGTGGCGCTTTCTATTGTATTAACAGTTTCTGCCAGCCTGATTACAATTGCCAGTTTACCGCTTTTCGCAAATTATGCGCTTCGAACTTATTTCGGCGCTGACCAGACTATAACTCTGCCATTCGCCAGTACAGTGGTGATGTTATCCAGTATTGTCCTCTTGCCTGTTGTGATAGGGATGCTATTTCGTGCCTGGAGACCGCACCTGGCTCGCCGCGCAGAGGGAATAGTCAGTATTTTTGGCGGGGTTGTATTGCTTGCACTGGTAGCAGGCCTTATCTGGGGAATTCGCGATCGCCTTGCAGACTTGATGGTTCAAGCTGGACCCTCGGTCATTCTATTGAATCTCTGTGGTGTGCTATTGGGGCTTCTTATCAGCCGGGTTGCTGGCCTGCCAAAGCGGGAGGGGGTTGCGGTTGCAACGGAACTCGGTATTAAAAACAGTACCATCGGAATGATGGTAACTCTCACGCTCTTACACTCGAGTGAGATGTCAGTGCCCTCAGCAGTTTACGGTGTATTGATGTTCCCATCTGGCGTTCTTTTGGCGTTATATGGTCGCCGTGGTGCAACGAAAAAACTGGCCTCTGAGACGGAAGGAGCAGGTGAAGTAGGGTAGTAAACGTTGCATTTACCGAAAACTAGACCATACCTTTACTATTGAGGGTGTGGTCGATCTTGGAAAATTGAGCTCGCCTATACCAATTTCTGTTACTGCACTATGAATTTCAATAATTCTAATGTGCGGCCACGGATTACTGAATGTCCTTTTTAGGTATATGTCTAAAACCAGGCATTGAGTTGTCTCAACCCCAGATTGTAAAGTCAATATGTTCAAGGGTTTTACGGCGAAGCGCAGCAAGAAAAATACAATCAACAACAACCTAAAATTAGATGCTCTGGTCTGGAAGAGAATATTGGAGCAGTCGACCCTCAGTGGTAATGATTCTGGGGTAGGTAATGCGGCTAAACACAGTATTGTTGTTTCTCTGACTAGTTATGGAAAGCGAATCCATGATATCCATTTGTGTATCGAGAGTTTATTTCAGCAGTCGCTAAAGGCGGATTTAATTGTACTTTGGCTATCGACCAAAGAATTTCCAGATTATATGTTGCCCAATATTTTAATGAGGCAGGTGGATCGTGGGTTGAGAATTGAATTTGTTGATGAAGATCTAGGACCTTACACAAAGTATTATTACACGCTTCAAAAATTTCCTGATAGCCTGATAATCACGGTGGATGACGATATCCTCTACCCGGTGGATACCATCGATATGCTGTATCAGTCATATTTAAAGTTCCCGTCACATATTTTTTGTCATCGAGCTCACAGGATAGGTGTTGATAAAAAAGGCAATGTATTACCTTACAATAAATGGAGGACAACGCGGGAAACTTGGAAGTGCAATATTAATATCAAACCTTCTTATCGTGTTTTTCCTACTGGAGTTGGGGGTGTTTTATATTATCCCGGCTCTTTACATCCCGATGTTCTGAATAAAGATAAGTTTTTGGAGTTATGTCCTAATGCGGATGATATCTGGCTTAAAGCCATGAGTATGAGGCAAGGAGTCCGTTGTGCAAGAGTGCCAGATGTTCGTTTCTGGAGGGATAGGTTTTTAACAATCCCTGGGTGTCAGGCTAGCGGCTTGAAGAAACAAAATTTAAAGGGAAAGTGTGGTAACGATAAGAAAATACGCAGAGTATTCTCTGAATATAATTTATCTCAGTTACTGTTAGAGTGAATAGGCGCTGCTTAATCTAGAGGTAATGTAGCTGTCGCACTCTAAGGTTGATATTTGGCTTTCAGTTTAATCTCAAATTGCTACCACTTATAACGAAATCCTAATTCCAGGCCTCCGGAAAAACTATTCCCCAGGTTTTCCAAACTGCTGCTGTAATAAATTTCTGAATAGATAGAGCAGTGATCACCGCACTCATCGTAGCTTGCGCCCAAGCGCAATTCACCGTACCAGGTGTCAGGTTTTTGACTGAGTCGGGTTTCCGATACGAGTAAATTAGTTCTCTGGTCGATATTGTAAATAAGGCTCGGAGTTGCGAACAGAGAGAACCTTTCCAGGGGAATTGAGCCATACATATTGCGACTACTCTTACGTTGGCTCTTGCGCTTTTCAAAGATGGTTCCCAAGCGTAAGAGGAAGCCATTGTTATTGATATCTGTGGCTTGTACGGCATAGATATCCTGCAAGTTGTTGGCTTCCTCCGAGGTGTAAATCAATTGCGCATGGGGTGTCCAGGAATAGTAATCATGCAGTTTAAAACTCTTGCCGCCCTCGATAGACAAGGCGTAACCAAATGCTTCATCGCTATTATTGAGTTCGCGCAGTGATTTGGCATCCATTTCAAAGTCAAACCAATTTAGCTTAAGTTGACTATCAATAAAAATGCCATCCAATCCATACCAGGTGACAAATGCGCTGACGCCGTAGTTACTCGCATCGATTGAGCCATCACCAAAAAATGAACTCACATCGTTATTTGAATCGCCGTAGTGTAAAGCGGCGCTGCCAATAAGTTGGCTTCCAAATACGGAGACTTGTATTGGTAAATCAAAGCCCACTTGTACTTGATAGTAAGTCTGTTTCCAGTTTGCACGGGTACTGGATTCATTGGGGTCAAGGGTAATATGCCGGGCAGAGTTCCTGATCCAAAGTCCACGATTATCAATTGCCTGCTCTTGGGCATCGCTATACTCGCTACTGGCCAAGTCCAAATAGCTTGTACCTACCCAATAGCGATTGCCCAGGCGGCTGCGTAGTGAAGAGGGAATATTGAGTGTTCTGAGAATTTGCGGGAGGGCTTCGTAGAGTACTGCAGTAGGTTGCCAGCGGATCATTCCGCCTTCAGGAAATACTGAAGAGTTATCCACAGTTGAACGCAAATACCAGCTGCCATCATCACTTCCTCCTGCGCCGTTCTGGTGCAATGTGTAAGCATAGGCTCCACCTATCACTGCCTGCTGATCATCTTTACTGACAAAGTCTCCTGCCAGAGTGAATTGTGCATTTGATTCGCCTTTGACGGAAACCACCTTAATACCATTGCCCTCTGTCCGCTTTCCTTTACCTGAGCGGTTAAATACAGAGATAGTGGTGGTGCCAGAGCTGTCTCCTTCCACAATTAGTTGATCGCTCTGTGAAAAATCATCTTCAAGGACGGCGTCTACCCATAGGCGCCCATTATTAGAGCGGTATTGCCCATAATTTCCATTATCGTCTTTGGTTATGGTGAGGGTGTTGAACCTATTGTTGGATAGATCAATGGTTCCACTATTGGATACATCTCCTGAAATTACATAACTGTCGCTATCAAAAAATGCCTGCCCACCCCAGCGAATATCCAGGCCGAGGGAATTTCCTTCCGAATCGAGACCTCCTCCGACAGCTAAACTCCCAGTGAATGTCATTTTGGAGCTACCCCAGATAACGACTCTTTCCCAGTTGTTTAGAAGAGTCCCATCAACGGAGTAATCCAATTTAAATATTAAATTGTCGACTTCACCATCATCTGCACTGAGATCATCACCACCATCCAGTATGACATCTCCATCGAAAGAGTGTGAATCTATCAGTAGGGTGTCTGATCCGGAGCCGCCTCGAATTTCGTTACTGATGCCCTCATCCCAATAGATATAGTCATCGCCGTTTCCGCCATCCAGGTAGTTAAAAATGAACCCTCCATCCAAGGTGATGGTATCGTTTCCTTCTCCTCCCCAGACGTGAAAGGACAGCCCATCGAGTAGAATCAGGGTGTCATCTCCATCGCCTCCATGAATGCCTCCTCCCCCGAGATAATTCCCTACATCACTGGATCGCTCGTCGAGAGTTATCGTATCGTTGCCAGCGCCACCGTCGGCAAATAAGGTAACAATTCCTCCCGTGATAGTAATTTCGTCATCTCCCTCTCCCGCAAGTACATTTTCCGCCGTTCCACCGTTAAGAATGATGGTATCGTTGCCGGCATAAGTTTCTATGTCCGCACCATCGGGGTCATTGTCTTCGTCACAGGTGATTTCATCTACGGCAGTGGTGCCACTATTGCCGGGGGTACATTGTGCTAGAGAATGGCGGCTAAAAATAAGCAGTGCAGAAACCGTCATAATGAGTAGGAATATTTTTACGAATCCTACAGAAGAAAGCTGGAAACCAGTTTTTTGGGGAGACACAGTTATTCCTTTATATTGTGCCAGATAGTTGTAATACCGATTAAGTTTTTAGCGGCGAAGTTATAGTTGGGGACAACGCAGCTCGAGTATGACTTAACTTCAAATTTTAAGAGTATTCGCTGTCGCCCAACTGTATGAAATCGTTCCGATAACTAAAATTTAATACCCACCCCGAAATTTATGATCCAGGGGTTGTAGTCAAAATGGGCATAGAGGCGATCCCTGCCCAATTCAGTGGGGAAGTCGATAGTGGCATCGGTGTCTGCCAGGTAATAAATCGCGGATGCGTTAAGTAGTAGAGGATATCTCCAGTCGCGGAAATCAAAGATATAATCCAGGCCGGCTTGCAGCCCCCAATCCCACGAGTGCCCCATATTAAATGATCCCGGTGCGACCGAGAGCTCTGAATCTATCAGGTATTCGTTAAACTGGCGGCTGATTTCAACGGTGTGGAAATTGGTGTAATTGATTCCTGCACCGATATAGGGGCGAGCGCGATAGGATGGATCTAAGAAGTACCAGTTGCCGAAAACCATTGTCGTTGTAGTGCTAAAGTCGCCGAGCTGGATTTGGTTTCGCCCAGGGTTGCCGGTGAAATTATCCAGTTTTGTACCATAGCTGGCGCCATTAATATGCATTAATTCTATGCCCCAGCGATCGCTGGGCCGCCACACTCCCGATATTTGCCAAGCATGGGTCGAGTCGATTTGCCAACTGCTGTTGTATAAATCCCATTGCTGTAAAACTCTATATTTAAGCGCTGTGCCCTCATCGTTTGGCTGGACATAAGTCAGGCCAAAACGAACAATAAATTCACCCCATTCGATATCACGCCAATCATCCTGGGCATGGGTCGATAGTGCTGAGAGAGTGAAAAGTAGAGTAATAATTCCTTTATTAATTCCTTTTGCGGTCATCTCGATATCCATCTCTGAAAATCCGGACACAGGCAAAACTGCTTATCTGCCATAGGTGGCTTTGGTTGATAATTATTGGCAGTGCATGGGCCAAGTACCCCAAAAAGTAGCAGGACTGAAAAAGGTCGCAGGGAATTTTTCAAAATTTGAGGCCTAAATTATCTAGCTAGGTTTACAGGGAGAAGGGAATTTATAAGGAGAGAAAGAATAATGCGCTTGGTGCCTTTGGGGGTATAAGTGTCTAATCGGGTTTACAGGGAAATTTCCACTGCGAGTCTTGGGTGCAGTGTATTTTTTCCCTCTTTTCCAGTGATAAGGCTGGGCTACGGGAGATTACCCAGTGGCACTTTTTCCAGATTGCGGGCGTATTCCAGGAACTTCTGTGCTGCTGGTGATAGTGGACGTGATTTGCGTCGAGCCAGATACCAGTGTGTGACAATGGGAAGCTCTTCGACATCGAGAATTGACAAGCCTGCGCGCCCGCCAAATGCCAGGGTATGCTCCGACAATATAGAGACCCCTAGACCGGACATAACCGCGTGCTTAATGGCTTCATTGCTCTCAATGGTCATACGGAGCTTGAGGTCTACATTGCGTTTGCGCAGGAATTGTTCAATGGCATGGCGTGTACCGGAGCCCTCTTCCCGATGTAGGAACTGACATCCTGCAAATTCTTGCAGGGAGATTTTCTTGCGGGAGGCCAGTGGGTGGTTCTCAGGCGCTATAGCCAGTAAGCGGTTAGGTAGAAACTCCACCAGCTCCAGGTCCTGGCTCTTTGGAGGGTGGCTGAATACGTAGAAGTCATCTTCATCCTCACCAGTGTAATCAATGATCTGTTGGCGGTTGCCCACCCTGAAGTGGATATCCAGTCGCGGATGCTGCTGATAAAACTCCCCGATCAGGTGGGGGATAAAGTATTTGGCGGTAGTCACTACTGCCAGTTGTAAGCTGCCGGTATCCAACCCTCGCAATTGGGCCAGTTTCAGGTCCAGATACTCGTAACTCTTCAGGATTTCTCGGGCACTTTCTACCAGGGTTTGCCCGGCCTCCGTAAATTGCAGTTGCCTGCCCACCGAGTAATACAGAGGTAGACCCACCGCATCGGAGAGTTTGGCCAGCTGCATCGATACGCTCGGCTGGGTTAGGTGCAGTTTTCTGGCTGCGGCGCTGATATTGCCCAACTCATAGACACAGAGCAGGATCTCCAGTTGTCGAACGGTTCCAATGCGGGCATGGGCACGAGTTAGGGGCACAAAATCACCTATATAGGTTTGAGCTTATAGTTTACATAATAAATATCTATTTTTATCTATCAATAGCAATTCCGATAATGCGGCAATTTCAATAACCAGTGGGGGCATTATCAATGCAGAGATCACAACTCTTCTTTGGCGTGGTTGTCGGCTTGTTAGTTTTATGCGCAGGCTTGTCAGTAAATCTTGCCGGTATGAACGGGGTTCCCTTGATGGCTGTAGGCTTAGTGGTGGTTCTGGCCAATGCTGCTTACTGGCTGATGGCGCAGCAAACCCCGAAACGCATACGTATCTCCAATAATCGCTCCAGACTGCGCCGGGGACAGTGATAGAGATGCAGTTGGATATTGTTGTTGGTTTCTTTCTGCTGGGCGCCTTTGCCCAGCTGGTTCGCAGTGACCTGCGTTTACCCAAAGGTCTTTACCAGAGCTGCGTTATCTTCCTGCTAATCGCCATCGGCCTAAAAGGTGGTGCTGCTTTAAGTGCGTATTCTGCTGCCACCCTGGTTCCCCAGTCCCTGGCGGTGGTGGCTTTTGGTGCTCTGTTACCTCTGGTGGCTTTCCCTATCTTGCGCTGGATTGGCAAGTGGTCACGTGTGGATGCGGCGGCAACGGCGGCGCATTATGGGTCTGTCAGTGTTGCCACCTACGCGGTGGCTGTGGCCCTGCTACAGTCACAGAATATTGAATACGAAGCGTATTTCCCTCTGTTTGTAGCACTTCTTGAAGTCCCGGCAATCATTGTCGGCATGCTGTTGGCGCGGCAATCGATGGGCAGTTCGAGTAAGCGCCGGGTATTTCACGAGGTCACCTGCAACCAGGGAGTACTGTTGCTCCTGGGGGGAATCGTTATCGGAGCCTGGGCTGGAGAGCGCACCGCTTCAGTAATGCCTTTGTTTGGGACCCTGTTTCATGGCATATTGGCGCTCTTTCTGCTGGAAATGGGGCGTGTCGCTGCGGCGCGGTTGGCCGATGTTAGAGGGCAGGGTGCTTTCCTGCTCAGCTTCGGCATTTTTATGCCGCTGATTGGCGGTGCCGCTGGCGGTATCTTGGGGAGTTTGTTGGGTTTGTCGCCTGGTGGTATCTTTCTGCTCGCGGTGCTCGGTAGCAGTGCCTCTTATATCGCTGTGCCTGCGGCTATGTCCGTTGCCCTGCCGCAGGCCAATGCTAGTGTGTCCATCACTTTGTCCCTGGCAGTTACCTTTCCTTTCAATGTGCTGGTGGCGATTCCCGTCTATCTGGCGCTCGTTCAATATTGGAGTTAATCGCAAGTGAAGCCGATTCCCTTTGAAAAAGTCACTATCGTAATGGGTTCCCGCTCAGATTGGGCCACCATGAGCAACGCGACTAAGCCTCTGGAAGAGCTCGAAGTTCCCTTTGCTACTGCTGTGGTTTCGGCCCACAGAACTCCCCAGCGCATGGTTGAATTTGCCAGCCGTGCCCACGAATCCGGTACCGAAGTGATTATTGCTGGCGCCGGCGGCTCCGCCCACCTGCCGGGTATGATCGCTGCTTTGACTCCTCTGCCTGTGATCGCAGTGCCGGTTGAGAGCCGTTTTATGACGGGTATGGACAGCTTGTTATCCATTGTGCAGATGCCTCGCGGTGTGGCGGTAGCAACCCAGGCGGTCGGTGCTTCCGGTGCCTACAATGCAGGTTTGATGGCTGCGCAGATGTTGTCTTTGGCTGATGCGGAATTGCAGAAGCGCCTGATCGCCTGGCGTGAGCGTCAGACCGAGCAAGTCCCGATCACGGTTGAGTGATAGGAGATCGTTGTGAGTAAGAGACGAGTTGCCATTATTGGCTGTGGGCAGTTGGCACAGATGATGGCTCAAGAGGGGCAGCCCCTCGGAGTGGAGTTCAGTTTCCTGGCTGAGACCGGTGAAAACACGGACTGTGTGAAGGGACTGGGGACTATCGTGGAGATGGAACCGGGACAGGATCCTGAGGCCTTATATCAGGCACTGGGACGCCCGGAAGTGATCACCAGTGAGAGAGAGCAAGTGAGTGTGGATTTGCTGCGCTCATTTCAGCCCTTCTGTCCGGTATATCCGGACCCGCATATTACAGAGAAGGCCCAGCACCGCTTGCGTGAGAAGCGAGCACTCACAGACTCTGGACTGCCTGTTGCACCTTTCGCAGCAGCACAGGGTGAAAAAGAGCTGCGGGAAGCGGTCGACCAACTGGGATATCCGGCGTTTATTAAGAGCTGTGAAAATGGCTACGACGGCAAGAACCAATGGTGTGTGAAGAGTGCTGCAGACTTGGATGCTGCCATTCCCCAAGCTGGTGATCAGGAGTGTGTGGTTGAGGCTGGGGTGAATTTCGCCTGTGAAGTCTCCATTATCGGTGCTCGTTCGGCATCCGGTGAAATCAAAGCTTACCCGCTGACGGAAAACCGCCACCGCAACGGCACCTTACTGCTGTCCACCGCTCCCTACGACAACCCGGAGCTGCTCAAGGCCGCAGAGGGTTACCTGGCGACCCTGTTGAAGGACTGGGACTATGTGGGTGTATTGGCCGTTGAGTGTTTTGTCAGTGAGAGCGGCCTGATTGTCAACGAAGTGGCACCGCGAGTTCACAACAGCGGTCACTGGACCTTTGTCGGCCCTGAGGCCAGCCAATTTGCCAATCATATCCGCGCGATACTGGATATGCCCCTGGGCGATACTGCCTGTCCGGTGCCGGTTGCGATGGTCAATATGTTGGGGGTTGATGTAGCTCCGAAGCAGGATAACGATGGTGTTTGGCTGTACGGCAAAGCACTTCGCCCTGGGCGCAAAATGGGTCATGTCATTTTACAGGACCCGGATATGGAGCACCTGCGCCAGCGCAGCGAAAATATGATTGAAGAACTTTACGGCGAAAAGATTTAGTGCTTACTGAATATTGCGCATCGGGTTCTTGAACTTGAGTTTGTAGCCGGTACCCCGCCACATGGGAGTGCCGGCTCGATAAGCCGCCCGGGCAATCATATGGACACCGATTGGCACTGTAAGTAATAAGAATAAAATGGCGGCAATGGCCCTGGCTGTCACCTGAGCGTCACTAAAAAGAATTGCTACGCCCGCTAGCAATAATCCGCAACACACCGTAGCCCCTTTTCCCGATGTACTCATTCGAGTGTAAAAGTCCGGCATTCGCAGCAAGCCCAAAGCGGCGCTGAACCCAAAAAAACTGCCCACCAGAATTATCAAAGCGATAAAAATTTCATCAAATGTCATCACGATCCCTATGGCTGTGGGTGACTGTGCGCGAGCCGCTTTTTTCAATAAAACGGGCAAAGGCCACACTCACTAAAAATGCGACCAGGGCCAGGGCGATGGCAGCGTCCAGATACACGGGCTGTCCCGAGGCAATTGCCAGTAGTGCACAGTAGGCTACCGCCAAAATATTGAGAACATCCAGGGCGACAACCCTGTCTGCTAAGGTGGGGCCCAAAGCGATACGCAGGAAGCACATCACCAGGGCGAGTAACAATAGAAAGGAGGCAATATTGATTGCTACTGTGACCAGTGGCGAATGAATATCGATAATTGTGAGAAACATCAGGAAACGGCCTCCTTAACCCGTTTCTCAAATCCCTCCCTAATCTCCTCGCGAAAGGTTTCTGGATCACTGACAAACATAGTATGTACGATTAAGGCATCATTGTTGGGTGTGACATCCAATACCATAGTGCCCGGTGTCAGCGAAATTAAGTTAGTGAGAATAAAAATCTGGTTTCTATCGAGCCTCTCCATGGGTAGTCGTACTACCAGGGGCCGGCTTTGCAAGCGGGGCGAAAAGACTTCGTAGGCGGCACGCAGGCTGGATAAAACAAGCTCCTCGATAAAGAAAAAGAATAAATGAGCCAAACGGGGCAAGCGGGTAAAATAAGTCTGTGCCCCGGGTAATATAGGTGAGACTCGCAGCGCCAGAAATCCGATCAGAAAACCAAAGAAAAAATTTGCCATGGAAGCATTGCCGGTCAGGGCCGACCAACTGATCGCGAGCAATAAATTTAATAGAAAAATACGCATTTCTATTTATCCATCCCAAAGTTAATGAGTGGTACCTGGTAACACGGCGTTCAGGTAATCATCAGGCTCCAATAACTCTCCGGCAGCCCCCAGGGAATATTCGATAAAAGGCTCGGGCACCAACCCCAAAGCCAAAGTGATTAATGCCAGTAACGCGACTGGTAACAGCCGCTGGAAGCGCTCTGCGCCGCTGAGGCTATATAAATTTTTGCAGTGCTCCTGGGGGTGTGGCTTCCAGAATGCCTCTGCCCATATTTTACTCATTGAAAACAGGGTAAGCGCCCCGGTAATCAATGCGACTGCAGCGACGATATAGGCGGCCTGGTCGAGACTTGCTTTAACTAATAGCAGTTTCGCCCAGAATCCAGATAATGGTGGGAACCCCGCTAAGCTAAATGCGGCGATAAAAAAGAAAGTAGAGAGAAGTGGGCTGGCGCGATATAAACCACCAATTTCATTGAGCTCATAACTGCCAGTAAGGCGCTGTGCAGTACCGCTAATCAGGAATAAATTTGTCTTTGCCACAATATTGTGGACCATGTAGAACACAGATCCGGCCAATGCTAAAGGGCTGTTCAGTGCTAATCCCAATACCAGGAATCCAATCTGGCTGATGATATGGAATGCGAGTATCTTGCGGAATTCGTACTGTGCTGCTGCGCCCAAAACACCCGTCAGCATGGTGAGTAATGCTGCTCCCAATAAGATATCCCGGGTGAATTCCAAATCATTGGGAAATATTAAAGTAAAGGTGCGAATTAGCGCATAGACGCCGACTTTGGTCAGAAGACCGGCAAATACAGCGGTTACAGCGACAGGTGGAACATGGTATGAAGCGGGCAACCAGAAAAAGAGTGGAAATATTGCCGCCTTAATTCCAAAAGCGCAGATAAAAATAACTGCCAATGTTGAAATCGCGACGGGATTTTGTACTTCGACCAGAGAAATATGCAGCTGTGCCATATTAAGGGTGCCGGTGAGTCCATAAAGCAACCCAATAGAGGTCAGCATCAACAGCGTGGATACAAGGTTTAATGCTACATACTTGATGCCACCGTCCAGCTGTATTTTTTCACCTCCCAGCACCAGCAGTGCGAAAGAGGCAATCAGCATCACCTCAAACCACACATACAAATTAAATAAGTCGCCGGTGATAAAGCTACCGCTGACACCGGCCAACAGCAGTTGAAAGAAACTGTGAAAGCCAAGTTTCACCCGCTTCTCACTGATATCTGAAATGGCAAATAGAGAGACACACAGACCCACGATGGCACTGATCAACAGCATTACCGCACTGAGCCGATCGGCGACCAATGTGATTCCGAAGGGAGCCTGCCAGTCTCCCATTTGCCCAGCTTGAGGGCCCTGGCTTTCTACCAGGACAAGAATATAAAGGTTAATGCAAAGGGCGGTAAGGCACCCCAATATCGAAATACCAGAGCAAAGGTATCTACGGCCTCGAGCGGGAAATGTGATTAACGCCGTGGCGATAGGGATTAGGAATGGCAGGGCCAATAACCAACTCAAGTGGTCTTCTTCCTCTTGGGTTTCACAGGCTCGGCAATACGCATGCTATCCACATCCAATGTACCCAGCTCACGGTAAGCCTGGGCGATCAGGGCCAGGGCAAAGGCCAGCAGGCCGAAGCCAATTACGATCGCAGTTAGGATCAGGGCCTGGGGTAGGGGGTTGGCAACGATAATTTGTGGGGCTTCCTGGCCCTCGGGTACCAGGGGTGGTGAGGCGCGAGTCAACCGCCCGGCGATAAAAATTGCCAGGTTGGCGGCATTGCTAATTAGTACCAAGCCAAATAGATAGTGCAAGAGATGGCGGGCAAGCATCAAATATACGCCGGTAGCAATCAGAATACCGACGACAACGGCGAGGGGAGACTCCATATCAACTGGCCTCTTCCAAGGCAAAAATGAGTGTGAGAACGGCTCCAAGTACTGTCAGGTAAACCCCAATATCAAAAAACAAAAGATTGCTGATAATGATTCCGCCATCTTCCTTGCTGCCTACCAACGCGAACCACTGCCCGGAAAAGGGACCGTCTCCCCAAAATAGAGCCATCAATCCAGATAATCCGGCGATGACAACTCCCCAGGCGGCGAGAGTCCCTGGAGGTATGCGCAGAGCACTTTGTGCCGCCTCCATACCCCAAGCCATGGCAAATAAGGCAAAAGCTGAAGCGGCAATTAATCCAGCAATAAATCCGCCTCCGGGATAATTGTGTCCACGCAACAGCATATAAATGGAGAAGACCAAGATCAGGGCTACCAACACACGGGTCGCTGTCTGTAGGATAATAGAATTCACTGCTTGCCCCGTCTTAAATGATGACCGAGTAAAGTCACCGCAGCGACAGCTGCGGTAAACACCACAATAATCTCCCCGAAAGTATCCAGGGCCCGGAAGTCCACCAGAATGACATTGACGATATTGCGCCCATGAGCCTCGGGTACAGCAGCTTCCTTGTAAAATTCACTCACTGGGCTCTCGAATGGGGTTTGCAGAACCACCAGAATGCTAATGGTAAATAAAAGGCCAACTGTGGCACCGAGCAATGCATCCCTTGGACGAAAGCCTTCCTTCTTGCCGGGAGTAAATACCGGCAGACGTGGAAGAATCGCAGCAATTAATACCAAGTAGAGTGTTTCCACCAGAATCTGTGTAATGGCCACATCCGGTGCACCAAAGAAGAGATAAATTAGAGCGATACCCACACCGAGAGCGCCGAGAGCGCAAATGGCGGTCAGAGGTTTACGCGCAAAACCCGCAGTAAATGTACCTCCTACCGTCAGCAGTATGGCTGCCCACTCTTTTAAATTAAGTCGTGGCGCAGTGTATTCCAGTGAGAAGTGGCCGGTATGAACAAAGGCATAAAAAAGGGCCATCGAGAGCGTAACAAAAATGACTGTGAGATAACGACGCATAATTCCATTTTGCAATATGCGTGTTTGCAGTGCGGCAAAAGCTTTTAATAGCTCTAAGGATTTATCCCACAGTAAATCGGCGCTAGTTGGCGCATGGGTAAAGTCCCAGTTTAACCAGGCACGCATACGTTTTAAATTGACATACATAATCACCCCGAGCACAAAAGTAAGAATGCTCATCAGGAGCGGAATGTTAATACCGTGCCAGAGTTTTAGGTCGATGGTTTCCGGAAGGCCAAGTATCGCTGTCAGTGCCGGTTCCACCAGTCCGCCACCGACTAAGTCCGGGGCCAAACCAAATGTGAGGCCGAAGGCACTTAAAACCAGTGGGCTTATCCACAAACCGGGGGGTGCCCAGCGAATACGACTGGCATCTTTGGGGGGAGGGCCAAAGAAGGGTTTGATGGCCACCATGCCGGCTACTGTCACCGTAACCGCATTGGCAAAAATTGCTGCTGTGCCCACCAGTGCGGGCTCTGAAGCGACCGCCAGTGCACCTTCATATTTAAGTTCTTTACCAATAAATCCAAGAAACGGCGGGAATCCTGCCATGGATAGGGCTGAAGCCAGTGCAGCTATAAAAGCAAAGGGCAATAATTTCGCCAGACCGTGCAACCTAGTTAAATCCCGGGTACCTGTCTGCCGATCGATAATGCCCACCACCATAAACAGTGCGGCTTTATAAAAAGAGTGAACCAGCAAGAAAGTAATTGCAGCGGCGACGGCAGCTGAAGCATCAGAACCCAGAAACATGGTGATAGTGCCGAGGGCAATAACGGTGGTATAAGCGAGGGCCAGTTTCAGGTCTGTTTGACGCAGGGCGGCCAATGCCGCTACTGCGGCAGTGGCAATACCGGTGCAGGTTAAAATCCACTCCCAGTATTCAGTGTGAGCCAGTACCGGATGTAGGCGCGCAAGAAGGTAAATACCGGCTTTGACCATAGTGGCGGAATGTAGATATGCGCTCACCGGTGTTGGCGCCGCCATGGCATTGGGCAACCAAAAATGGAAGGGCAGCTGTGCCGACTTTGAGAATGCTCCGATAAGTACCAGTATCAAGATAGGAAGATACAGTGAACTGGATTTAATCTGTTCCCCTTTAATTAACAATTCTTCAAGATCATAGCTATCGATAATCTCTCCCATTAATAGGAAAGCAGTTAGTAAGCAAAGTCCCCCTAAGGCAGTTACTAGTAAGGCTTGCAAAGCTGAGCGTCGTGCAACAGCACTGGAGTGGTTAAAGCCAATCAGGAGGTAGCTTGCGACTGTCGTCACTTCCCAAAACACAAATAAAGTAATGAGATCGGATGCCAATACCAAACCCAGCATTCCGACCATAAAGAGATAGAGATAGAGGAAGAAACGTCGCAATAGTGGATTGCCGCGTAAATACTCAGCGGCGTAAATGGTGATAAAAAATCCAATACCGCTGATTAATAAGGCAAATAAGAAGCTGAGGCCATCGATATAGAAGCGTAGGGATACGCCCAGCTCTGGAACCCAATTAACGCCAAAGGAAAACTCTCTACCTGCGGAAATATCAGGCAGGTGAAAAAGCAATGACAAGGCGACAATGGCCGGAGGAATCGGAGAAAGCAGGGAGATCCATCTTCCTGGCGTTTTTTTATCGCCATTGCGACTTTCCATGTCGCCTGCTGATCCCATTATTTTATCCCTGGTGACTCGATTCCTATATACAGCAGTGATTCACTGCCAAGTTAATAGTTTAGGTGTAAACCAGAGATTGTCGCTTTTAGAGTGAGTAGTCTTGTGCTTGTGAATATGAATATGCCGGTTAGATAGAGTTTAATACCTGTTACGAGAAGCGGTATCTTAGAGCAGGTTTACAGCCCACACAGAATTAGTCTGTTGATAGATCGCCTACTATCGAGGCAAGTCGAACCATAGTGCGATAAGATCATTTACTGAAGCGGTTAATACTATTTTTTCCTGATAAACTCCCAAGCCATCTCCCGCCACGAGCAGGTGGCTGCCATTGAGTTCGGCATTACCAGCGATGATATGAAGATATCCTGGGCGTTTAAGGGTATCCAGCCTTAAACTCTCACCGGTGCGTAGCTGGAGGCGAAATAAGCTGGCATTCTGGTGAATAATTAGTGAGTTATCGCGTCCATCGGGAGTTACCAATGGAGTTAGCGCCCCAGCTTGAGTAATTGTCTTTTGTTCATAACTGGGTTGAATATCTTTCCGGTTAGGCTGAATCCAGATTTGTAGGAATTTAAGATTTTTAGTCTTTGAGTGGTTATACTCTGAATGGGTAATACCTTTACCTGCACTCATTCTTTGAATCTCACCGGCGGGAACGACAAAGTGGTTTCCCTCGCTATCTAAATGTTCGATAGCACCCTCCAGAATATAGGAGATGATTTCCATATTTTGATGACCATGAGTGTCAAATCCTGCCCCAGGCTTTACGGTATCATCATTAATAACTCGCAGCGCGGAAAACCCCAGATGATTCGGGTCATAATAGTGCCCAAATGAAAAACTGTGTTTGCTGTGTAGCCAACCAAAACGGGCTTGCCCCCGTTCCCCTGATGGTCTGAAGTAGTACATAGCCGGTTCCTTATCGGTAGAAATAATTTGGCTATGGTAGGCTGCTGTGGTTATAGGAGATATTGGATAATAATGAATCGGTTATTCGTATTAATAGAATGTTTAAGATTCTTCAGAGGTTGGCATATCTAAGGTCAGTAATCTTAGCTCACCAATAAACTCTCTAGCGGCAGGGCCTAATTTATCCTGGTCTTTAAAGTTCAAGAAAAAACTTGTGGAGCGCAGGCTGCCGTTTTTTAACTTAAGCTTTTTAAGCGTCCCAGCATTGAGTAACTTAGAAATTAGGGGGATGGGCAGCCAGGCGAATCCGAGGCCCTGTTCAATAAGATCCAAGGAGGCCCGTAAACTACCTACCTTCCAGCGCTGTTCGGCTCCCAGCCAGCCTGAATCCCTGTTTGTCTGCATAGCTGAGTCCCGCACAATAATCTGTCGATATAATTTCAGATTCTCGTACGTCAGTTCGCAATTTAATTGATGTAGCGGATGATCTCTATGAGCGACAGCGACAAATTCTATACGGCAAATTTCATCGTTGAGAGCATTTTTCATACGAAAGACAGAAAGGCCTAAATCCACAAGCCCTTCTTGGATCAACTCATTGGTACCGGACAATACGGTATCGACAATATCGATATTCACCTGGGGATATCTCGCCGAAACTTTCTCCAGTGCCTGAAAAACCACACTTTGGGGGAAGGCGCCATCTACAGCGATACGCAGTTCTGATTCCACACCTTCACCAAGGGTTTTGGCAATATCCTCGATACGGGAGACTTCATCCAGCAGGTATTGGCCACGGCGCAGCATTAGGCTGCCAACTTCCGTGAGTATCACTTTGCGGCCAGATACCTCAAAAAGCTTGACTCCGAGAGCAGCTTCCAGGTTGCTAACCGCATTGTGAATACTGGATTGGCTTTTGTGGACTCGCGCAGAAGCCTGATTAAAACCACCGGCATCCACTACCGCTTTAAACATGCGCCATTGTTCTAAGGTGGTTTTTTGCATTATGTAACCCCTGATTCTTATACCGGTAGTTGTGGATAAACATCAAGGGTAAAGCTGTACGGCCTAGAACCCCAAATACTTGCCCCAAGCGAGGGGCAAGGGCATTTATACCCGATTGTGGGGGCTGTTGTAATCGATCATCGGACCCACCGGTACCACCTGGCTGGGGTTGATGGATTTATGGCTAAAATAGTAGTGGCGTTTAATATGGTGGAAATTCACTGTCTCTGCGATCTGGGGCCATTGGTATAGTTCCCGGACATAATTGCGCAGGTTGGGGAAATCTTCCAGACGCTGCCGGTTACACTTGAAATGGCCGTGATAAACGGAATCAAAGCGAATTAAAGTTGTGAATAGTCGCCAATCTGCTTCAGTGACCTTATCGCCTGTCAGGTACCGCTGCTTACCTAATATTGCTTCTACCTTATCCAGGGCATCAAATAAGTCTCGGTAGGCTTCTTCATAAGCGGATTGAGTCGTCGCGAAACCACAGCGATAAACCCCGTTATTGATATTTTCATAGACCAATTGATTTATGGCTTCGATATCTTTCTGTTTGTCTTTGGGATAAAAGTCCTGTGTATCACCGGTAATTTCATTAAACGCACTATTAAACATGCGAATTATTTCGGATGACTCATTGCTGACAATGCAGTTTTGCTGTTTGTCCCAAAGTACTGGGACCGTAACGCGGCCGGAGTAGTCGGATTTATTGCGAGTGTAAACCTGATGCATAAAGTCATAAGCAAATAGTGCATCACCGCTACTACCCTCATCGGTATTGAAGCTCCATCCCTGCTCAAGCATATCCGGGCTTACAACGGAGGTGCTGATATGTTC
Organism: Microbulbifer maximicatervae (SeqCode); assembly: GCF_052467615.1. NCBI lineage: Bacteria > Pseudomonadati > Pseudomonadota > Gammaproteobacteria > Cellvibrionales > Microbulbiferaceae > Microbulbifer > Microbulbifer maximicatervae (SeqCode). The sequence continues at coordinate 3,789,204 of NZ_CP174319.1, read as the reverse complement.
TTCCAGCTTTTTCAACTTGCGGAAAATCAAGGTGCGATGAGCCCAGGGGCAGGCCAGGGATACATATAGATGGTAGCGCCCGGAATCAGCTTTAAAGCCACCTATGCCACTGGGCCCTGCGCTGCCATCGACAGTAATCCAGTTGCGTAACTGTGCAGCCTCTCGCTTAAATGCGCCACCTGAATTCTTGGTGTCATACCACTGGTCGTGCCACTGGCCATTAATTAACAATCCCATGTCATACTCCTAAATAGCGGTTGTTTTGTGACTGGCTTCAGATGGAATCAATGTGTTTTCTTTTTGTTGTCCAAGCTGAAACGACCAGCGCCATGGGCTGCTATCACCAGAAAACCACCGGCTATAGCCAGGTTCTTAAAGAACATTAGAAACTGCATTTGATCTTCCAGGTTGTTATGGAACAGGAGCGCAGTGAGTAAGCTAAATCCGGCGAATGCCAGAGCAGTTAATCGAGTTTGAAAACCCGCAATCAGAGCTAAGGCACCGCCTATCTCAAATAGGATTACCAATGGGAGTAGAAACTCGGGTAGACCACCGTAGGCCAGGTACTGAGCGCTACCCTCATAGTTTTGGATCTTGTTAACGCCTGCCAGTAAAAAGATTGCTGCCAAGCCAATACGTCCGGAAAGGTCTGCGACGGCTGGAAACAAGGAACCACTGGGGGCATTTGATGCTGTGGATAAAGTGGAAGTATTCATTGTGTCGGTCCTTAAACTGTAAATTGAGTGCCACTGCGGAGTAGCTGCTGTGGATAAAGGGCAGTTTATAGAGGACGAGTAGAATGAAAATTGGTTAAATTCGACCATATCATTCGAATAAATCGAACCTCGGATTGGCCGAGTTCATTGAGAAGTGGACAAAAGGCCGCTCAAAAGTGATAGCCGATACCTATTGAGTAGACCCAGGGGTCAATATCTACATTCACATTGATGCGGTCGTAGTCGTTATCTTCTGTGCGGAAGCGAATTTTTGCCTTGGTATCGATACTTAAGTACCAGATAGCCGCATTAAACAGCCAGTTGCTCTCTCGTCCAAAGGCAATATCTATGCCCACTTCCCCTGCCAGGCCCCAGGAATTGCTCAGGCTCAAGGATGCTCTTGAGTCTGCACCCAGGGCTGTATCGAAGTAGTTTTGTGCCGTGCGGCTGATATCTTCATCGAAGAAATGGGTGTAGTTAATTCCCACACCAATATAAGGCTGTACCCAGGACTCGGTGCATACCGGATACCATTGTACGCTGAGGGTTGGGGGAAGGTGCTTGATGTCACCCAGGGATACCCGACCCAGTGGATCACCGGTATCCGGGTCCGGTAAACCGCGCACATCAAGATCGTGCCGGAAAGGTACAGCTGCTAGTAATTCCAGTCCCCAATGGTCTGCAAATAACCAGGTACCCGTGATGCTAGCGGAGTAGCCTGTATCCACGTAGACCCGGGTATAGTCCAAGGGGGTGCCATTTAGGCGGAGTCTGCCAGAGTCGTCGTTTGGATCGACCGCAGCAGCGCCAACGCGAACGATAAAATCTCCCTTTTTATAGTCTGCAACCGACTGACCGGTAAGCAATAGTACCGTGCAAAAAACTAATGTCAGATTGATTCTTTTCATGCCCAACTTTCCAGAAGTACGACTGAAAATATGTAGGAGGGTTGATAGCTACAGGAATACTGTAATCTATCGCTAGATTATTAGTGTAGATGTCTTCGAGGTCTGGGTTTATAGATAGCAAGAGCTGAGGCGCAGTAATTTATTGGTATAACTTTGTAAGCTTCTGCTGGGAATAAATTCCTATTTTCTGAGAAAGATTGCCCAGAAAAGGGTTTGGTTTCCTATTGCGCGGATAATTGTAGAATCGGTTAATTTATTGAGTGAAATTGCCCTGTATTATTTTGTGTTTTTACGTTGATATGTATTTAGCGATTCCTGATCAGTGTATTTTGCTTAATGTGCAGTAAAACTCACTATCAATGATCATATAAGACACCAGGCTAGAGATTTAATAACATGCTTAAGATAATACAGGGAGCAATGCAGCTCACAGGGCGACTATCCCCAAAGTTATCGGCAAATATTGCAATGTATCTGTCTTCACGACCCAGACGCTATGCTGACTCCGAGCGTGAGAGATCGCAGCTGGCCCAAGCCAAGAAGATTACCTACCGGGGTGCTTTAGGTACAGAAAACACAGCCTGGTCCTGGGGTGAGGGCCCTGTGGTGATTCTATGCCACGGCTGGGAGGCCAAAGCCGCAAAAATGGCAACCCTAGCAATGGCAATTGCCGATCAGGGTTTCCAAGCGGTAGCCATCGATGCTACCGCTCATGGCCACTCTGAGGGCAAAGTTTGTAATTTCGATATTATGGCGAAAGATATCTGCTCTCTAGCCAGACAGTTTTCGGAAATATTTGCCATCGTCGGTCACTCGATGGGCGGAATGATGACAATGCGTGCACGGGAATTTGGGCTTAAAGCCCGGTGCTACGCAATACTTGGCTCACCGAGTGCTCCCCTGCCCATTATAGAAATTATGAAAAAAATGCTGAAGGTGAGCACTGGAACAGCAGAGTTATGCCAAGACAAGATTGCCAGTCAAATAGGGTATTCTTGGCAAGAGTTGTTGCAGTGTAAAATGTATACACCGGAAGAGACCCCGCTTCTGATGATTTACGATACTGAAGACGATGAAGTGCCGATTTTTCATGGAGAGAGAATTCATAAAACCTGGCCCGCAGCGGAGATGATTAAAATCAACGATGTTGGTCATCGGAAAATGGTTTGGGATACTGAAGTGATAGAATTTGTGGTGGAGTTTCTGTTATCAAATGCTAGTAATGAAAAAATAGACAGCATTGATATAAATAAAATTGCTTGATTGCTGTAATAAGCTCTCAATCTTTATTTGTCTGGTAAATATATTAAATGTTAACTTTTTAATCTTTGTGATTTTGGGGGATACATTAGTAAATTAATTCGGGGAGGCTTTCGATTTTTAGACATCTATAAATATATAAGGGTTTCTAGTTTTAAATGTATATTTTGTGATTAAATTTGGAGATGACCTTTAGGGGTGGCCTGCTAATTTTTAGATGGGTACGCAATGCTTAATTGCGACTTTGTAAAAGCACTAGGTGTTTCTACTAAGTCGCACATTAATTAAAAATTGTTGAGAAGGTCAGTGGTTATAAAATTATTTTGGAGTATCCTGTAGTCATTAATTTATAACCCACTTTTTGATCTTATAAATCTAATATTCTTATCTTACTCAAGCAGATAGCTGCTCTATAAGATCTTCATCGCTTTCATACCAATATTCGTTACCTCGTCCAAAAGTACTGCTAGCGGTTGCTTGTACCGCTCGGACTTGGCTTGCCCACTTAGTTGCCTGAGTTTTACCAACCACAAAAGCGACACCAGTAGCGAATATGGCAGTCCCAACTCCGGCTGCAGTAGGGTTGCTCATGGCAGCTTCAAACACGTTCGATAACATGCTACCTTGTTTTTGAATACTAATGACACCTGTCTCTTTTAAGGCAACTGCTGTTCCGCCGGTAGTGAACGCTGCCGCGCCGATTCTTTTAATCTCACCCCAGGAGTTTTCTCTTCCTGCGGCGGTTTTAAGATTGCGGGGGTTAGTATTGCTATCTACATAGGTGAGGCCAACGACATTGCAGAGCTTTTCCAACTTGTCGGGACTTGCTCCTACTGGGTTGGAGAAGAAAACTTTTTGTCCGGACATTTTATTGCGCAAATTGCGAACTATTTCCTCATCTTTTGCTTCAAAACGGCTCAAAGAAGGGGTGTTCTGCAAAATTTCCAGCGCGCGCTGGAAAGTCTTGGCACCCTCACCGTGTACCAACCAGTTGACGGATTCTTTGGCGCTTGCTGCCTGCTGAATCAAGGAGGTCAGGCCATCGACAGATGGAAGTGCACTATGTTCTTTATTGTTAATCCAATAAAGTGAGTAGAAGTTATCCATCTGGGGAATGTCTCTGGGCAGTATTTCAGTCCCTCCATAGGATTTCTCAATATGCCTAACTAACAGTTTTCCAGCAGAGTCCTTTGAGCGAAACTTACCGCTTACTGCTGCATAATGAGCACCATTCCATTTATGCTTCAGATTCATTTGCTTGCCGGGAGAGTCACCTGTTCCCCAAGTGCTTCCATCATATTGAACTCTGTAAACTCCTGTTCCTTGACTTCCGGAATCTGTTTGCAGTGAGTTGTCGAAATGGAGTTTATGGATCAACACATCGCCATTGTCGATATAGTACTCAATGGCCATACCATTGCGTACCAGATAGCGAATAGTCCCGGCGCCATTGGCGCTCTGACTGCTGCCAGTATCGGCATTCAGGCTTATGAGTGCGCGCAGTAAAGTGGCAGAGTAGTAATTAGTCTGTGCCTCTTGCTTTACTTTTTCATACATAGGGTAGTGAGTATTGTTAACATAGACATCGCGGCCCTGTTTTGTACCCATTGGGGCCATTTCAATAATCTTGGTCCAACCGGCTCTAAATGCTGGCATATTATTTCCTTATAATAAATACAGGTAAAAAATCTATTAAGGTGTAAAGCTAGGCGGCGGCGAGCCCTTTTCAACCACTTCAAGTAAGTCTTCCCCAATTCCGCAATTACCTTCACGCACTTTATGGTAAATCCAGGGTTCTGGGGTGCGGGTTTCGCTAAAGTGTGAATTTGGAAATCGTTGGATAACTTCCTCTTTTCGCTGTTGCATGGCTGGGCTCAACTCTAATTGAAGAGTTGAGTAAGTTTCAGACATTAATTTATCCATGGCGGTAATACTATAAATGGCAGGTGCGTAGCCCATAGCATTAAAATAAACATTAATATAGTATTGGTCATCCAGCGGGGCATAGAGCTGAGAGTGATAAACGGCTTCACTAAATGGATTTTTCCGTAATTCCTGTTCGCTACATTTTGGGTGCGCCTCACAGTAAAGCCAGTCTGTACCGTTAATATCCTTTTTCTGCCATTTCACTGGGGCTGCTCTAGGATTCATATCCAGTTTGGGAGGGCCGTAGCGAAAATACAAATCTCTTAAAATGATTTGCTCTAAATGACTTGGATTAAAGCAGCTCATACTCTCCGGTAAATCATCTACACGGAAGATCCTAACTATCAGTGAAAGGAATCCATATTCCATGGAAATCCAGGGGGGGCCATAAAAGCCCCAATGGCGTTTTAAAATGGACTGCCCAGGCATTCTCCCTTCTTGGTACCATTTGCCACGACTTAGATCGTCATAGGCCTCCCGGTTATAGATATCAAGACGGGGACCATAATATTCCTCGTCAATATCGGGCACGCTGTTGGGCGGTATTGAGATGCTAAAGCGGCTACCGGACAAGTTGGCAGTCAGTGTTTCAAGTTTGTCCCGATTTGGTACAAATGGCTTTTTTCTGGAGGCAAAGAGGCGTTCAAACATAGACTTGGTGGTTCCTATCCACAACGCTAGCGCTTACAGGATTTTGGATGCCGCATTATAGTGCTGGCCACATAATGAAATGCAAACTATTTCACGTTTTTATTGTGAGGAGCGTCTTATTTGAGGTACGCTCGTGCAGTAATCGGGTATGTTATCAGCCAAGTATTATTGGTGGGGAATCTTTTCTATGGAGTTAAGTAGATGGGAGCCATTTATACTTGTTTAAAATCATTATTGACTGATTGTTTCTGCAGTGTAACAAATGTGTTAGAAGAGTTAACAAGCCAAATAATAGACCCTTTTGGTCACTAATAAAATAGGTATCTCTAATTAATAGAAAAACAACATAAATTAGCATACCTAATTTTTGAGTTAATTTTGACAAGATGTTTTTTTCAACTTTGATATGAAAGGTTTGCTAGCCAGTAGACATCCTGCATGATAAAAAATAAACACTGAATAAGAAATAAATAGAATTACAAGAAACTGGTTTCGAAGTTGATGTTGGTGTTCATAATATATAAGTTGGGATGTCATCTTTGTTATACCGTTGGTAGATACATAAAATATAGTTACATAGCTAATGTTTAAGTAATATTTTCTAGGTTTTCTCTCTCTGGCTTTGAGGTGAAAAGTTGGCTTATTATAGTTTTACAAATTTCTACTGCATTGATCTCATCAGCTTATTGATAGATTGATACATTAATTTTTTAAAATCCAGTAATAATGGTCTTAACGACGGATTACTCACTGCCAGTGGCTTGCCAATCCGAGGGGCGAAGGCCACCGGTTCGGTAGAAGCGGCGGATAATTTTGATAAATGGACAGATAAATAATCGGGAGTCTGTCGATACCAAACTCCCGATGTGGCTTTGATGAACTAGCTGCTATTCGAGCAACTTGTGTCTAGATAAAAACCTCTGATATTGATATGCCGCCCCCAGCATACATAATCCCACTAACATACAAACGACTATCTTCTGTATTAGTGAGAAGTCCTGCATATCCCAGAGCACAATCTTCAGTGCAGCTATGCCGTAGATAATTAGTGACAACTTAAGTAACTTCTGAGTTTCGGGCTTTAATGTCTGGAACAATAGTAGGGTTGCATGGACAACGAGAGCGAAAGAAACTGCCGGTAGCCACATGGCATCAAATAGCTGTGCTAATAGAGCTACGTAAACAATAATCGCGGTAACATGCACCAGCCACATATTTGCCATTCGATGACCAGACCAAACGGCTCTTGTAGGCAGGGTTTTGTGGTAAGCCAGCAGGACAGCGATGCCAAGAGAGACCAGGTTATAGGCTCCAATCCACTCTGCATTGTGCGATTTCACAATGACAGCTCCGACTTGAATCAGTGTGATTAATTCAAAAATACCCAGTGTCAGTATGTAGAAGGGCGTAAGCTGGTTGCGTACTGGTCCTAGCTTGGGTTGGCTGAAAAAGAGGCTTCCAAAATAGAGCTGGGTGAGTAGTAATGACAGGACAAAGTCATGAGTTAAAGTGTAACTGACAGCTATCAGTACTGCCGCAAAATAGTAGAAGGCCATCGGGAATACAGGCTTCAGCACCCAGTGAATAGCATGCTGCCACTCCCTACCTGCGGGGTATCGCTTTAAGCCCTGGCCAAGCCATATGAGCCCTATGAAGCTGGCGACTCCCAGTAATAGCCCCTCCATCGCCTTGCCCTGCCAGCCGACAAACTCCTGTAGGAGACAACCGCCGATAGTGATAAGGCTTGCAGCAGAAATCAAAATGCGAACTTCTTGCTTTAGATGTTCCATCCGCAGCCATGTGGAGAGGAATAAGGCAATACCACACGAGAACCACATAGCAACAGTGAAGTAGTCACTGGCTTTATACAGTATGGTAGGTAAGGCGATAATGGGTAGTAAAGCGTAAAAGAGTTTACGCAGTGCCAATGCCAGCTTCTGCCCTGGTGATTGTATTTTCAGCTGGTGATAAAGCTCCGCAAGCAACCAAAGTCCCAGGAAAGCTTCAATACTGGCGATTTTTCCGTAGGGGATTTGATCGTAGAAATGAAGGTTGCCTACAACCGATGCACTGGCTAACAGTGGGACAAACAACAGAAGGTAATGCCAGAGACCGAGCCACTCGCTAAATGCTGAATTCGTGCGCTGGCTACGCCAGATCAGGAAAGTCATTGGCAGTGGTGCCAGCAACCACATCCCTTGCGGCCAGATAATACCCACCGATAGCAGGAAGCTCGCAGATAAAAGCAGTCCGAAAGCAATCTCTGCGATATAAGTGAAACGTTGTTCTGCGGGAGTGATTTTACCGGCACTACGGCGTAATAACTGGGTGAGAGCAAAGGCTCCAGCAGTGAGGGTCAGCCAGTTAGTCCAGCCTGCACTCACCTCTAAGGATAATAGTAGTGGAGCAGGAACCAAGCTCTCAGCCACCCATACGAGAGCTTGCAAGAATAAGGTTACGCCGGCGAGGGCTAGAGCGATATAGCCCTCACTTCGCACGCTGACAAAACCAAAATGTATTCCAAGGTAAATCAGCAGGAGGCCTTCCAGGCACCATACAATACCCAAAAATTCAGGGCTGCAGAGTGCCAGAATTGCCAGGCCTGTTAACAAGCCCCCATGGAGTAAAGCCATTGCGAGGATACTGCGGGCCGAGGCACTATTAACATCGTAGCCGAACAGGTGGCGTGAGTAGATGGCGAGCGCGGCCCAGGGTATTAGGTTGAGTAACCAAACCACACCTAGTGCATTAGCAGTGGGTGCTAGAGACCAGCTAATATGAATAAATAGCACCAGGTTTGCTACCAGCAAACCGAGGCGTCTCCTATCCATTTCCTTGCCATTAAGCCCACCCAGTATGTAATGGGCAAACCCATAGAAGAAACCATGCAGTATCAGTAACAGACCCCAGTTTGAGCTAGACTCGCCTAAGTTTGCGACTGAAAACTCGAACATCCCTGCGCTGAGCACCATGGTGACCACTGCCAGCTGAGGCCATTGAATCAACTTGGACAAACGCAGCATTGCGAGCGCGAGTACCAACAAGTAGCTGAGATAAATAACTGCGGATGGATCAAAATGATTGGCCACCAAGGGCATGGTGGCTCCACCCAGCAGAGTCACCATGGAAACAACCCGGGTCTCGAATAGTAGGGCGAGAAAATAAGCAACTCCGGTAGTTACTACAAGCAGCCCCACACCGATGGGAATCGGAACCAACTGATAGTATGGCCCAGCAAAGTAACCACATAAGTAAAGCAGTATGACCCCGAGAGCGATCAGTCCTGAGCCGTAATCCGCCATGTTGGGCATGCGCCGCCTGAACATTACTCCACCAGTAGTAGTCGCCGCTGCTACCAGGAAGCCTAAAGTCACTTTACCTACAGGCCCCAAATAGGCATTGAAAGAAAACTGCAACAGGTAAGCAAAGCCAAACACCAGCGCCAGGATGCCGGCAGCGGTCATAAAGAAGACAGGAGCCTTCCCTTGGCTTTGGTAGTGCCGGTAGAAACTCATTAGGGAGCCCCACACTCGGCTCATGGGTTCCAGAGCAGGTTCCAATAGGCTCGGTAGCTCCTCAGATAGCCATTTAGCCTGTCTACCAGGCTTCTCGGTTCTGTTAGGAGCATTGGTAATAGTACTTGCTGGCTGGGTTGGAGTTTCAGGAAGAGAGGGATTAGGTTGCTTTGTCGACGGGGATCTGGAGGGATGCGTACCCATCAATTGGGATAGCTCATCTTCTGGCTCATCCACTGTCGGGAGCTGGATTGCTAACTGATCCCTAGTATCTTGCTGTGTCTGCGCTTCTAAAGCCGATAACCGCTGTTCGAATATCTCAATGCGACGGCGATTGTCTCGCTCCAGCAGAGCTAGTTCCGCGCGAAGTGATTGCAGTTCACTTTCCATATATCTTTCACTATTGTTTTTAGTGAGATTATCTCTCGTTACGCTCGGCTACAAGTATATGTAATCAAGGTTTTTGAAATACCTTTTACCAGAGGTTAATCGCACAGCTATCTAGTTTCAGGGAGTTGTTCACGCAATATTCCCGAATAGCCAAATGAGAACCCTATAATCGGTAACGAAATCGATACCTCAAAGTGATATTGATTGTTAATGATTGATTTGCCTGCGACGATCCTGGGCCTTAAGACCGAGGGAATTGGGATATGAAGAATAGAAACTGACTGTGGGTCCCAAAACCAGTTTCCTTCCTCTATGGAAACGCCAAGTCGGATATTAATTATCCCTGTTTTTTCAACCCAATAACCAGCTTTTTCTCTTGTCCCTATAGGTACAAATTCTGAAATCATTGAATGGCTATTTGAGAAAGTACGAGACCAGACTAATTTATGCTGGGTGTGCTGAATATTTACTGAAAAAGGAGATTCCTTTGTATTTTGTGGGACTCCCAGCTTTCCAGCAATTCGTTTGCCTATAATTCCAGCTAGTCCAGAGCCGAACTGAACTTTAACCTCCCCGGAGAGCTTTGCCCCTGTTGTATGTAGGCGTTGTAGTAGCGGGTTTAGCTTGTTGAAGTCGGAGCCAAACCAACTGGTGACAGCATTTACCATGCTATTTTGATTGCATTGCTAGCTTCTCAATTAGCATTGGATCTTAGCTGTGTCGTTTCACGGTAGCGTGCTAATTCGTTCAGAAGCCACCTTTGGGATTCTTCTTTAGGCTTATCGGCACACTGAATATGGTAGGGCTTACCACTAAAGGTGCTCTTGGTCGCACTTAGCCTAATAAAATCCTCCGCGCTATCAATTTTGTTGGAGAAATACTTATATTTCTTCTCCATATGCTCCGCTGCTTCCTGGCTGGTGTGCTTACTATCGTTGCGGATAAAGGTACACTCTGAAGCAGAGACAAACTCCATTAGGTGGTTTATTTCGTTGATAGGAGTATCTGCTTGAGCCAGGTTGGAGGACATACTTAGCGAGATAATAGTAAGTAAAGTTGAGATACCTTTAATCATTTTCCCATTCCTTGGCTGTGGGGTATCAGGGGAGTTCATTAGCGGGCCGAGAACTGGTATAGGGTCAAGAGGAGCGCTATACCAGAACTATATCAAGGCCAGCAGCCTTAAGTGTTCTTAGTGACTACCACTTTTGCAGTGCACTGTACGCTCTTGCTAGCTTCCTCTCCAACAACTTCAGAGGATTCAGTCAAAATTTTTGAGACGGTAAGTTCAGAGGCAGAAATCACCTCCATCATTTCCTTCTTACAGTTGGTGATGTTGATTGCATTAGAGGTAGTCGGGTCGTAACTGATTTTGTGAGAAAAGTCTCTTTCTTCTTCACCATTACGGCTTCGCTTGATGCTTTGGAACGCCTCTTTACCCGCATCTACAGTGTCCCCGATAACGTTGCCAGGCTGTACCTCAAGCGTCATACAGGAAGTGGTGGCCAAGGCTATTGCAATAATGGTTAAGAATTTGTTCATTTCTTCTTTAGGCTCTGGAAATTGTAGTGTTTAACCCTTAATAGAACGGTAAGCCTACCGTTCAGAAGTCTAGAGGATCATTCTACATGAGTCGCCTTATAGAGTCGTAACAGAACTCGAATTGTAGTTAATAATCGGGTAGGGCTGATTATATATCGCTCAATTTGGTTGATAAAAATACATGTAAGATAGAGCTTTCGTACTAGAAACTGGTTTGTAAGTGGTTCTAAGTGTTTTTTCCATAATTAGTATTATGGAATGCTTCCTAGCTATATTGAACTTATTGTCTTCTGCTCAAATTTCGACACTCGTGCGTCCTATAGGAGTTTCTGAGTCAAAGGTTTCTGATCTGTCTAGTTATTGGGTTTTTAGTCTTTTCTTTAAAAATTCTGGAGAGACCCAAAAAGGTTATTTCAATCAAGTCAGTGATAAAAAAGATCAGAAGAAATTGCTACTTAACCTCTAGGATCACTTTGTTCAAAGGTCTATACAGTGAATGCCCGGTCACCAGTCTAGTTGGTACGATTTATGTGTAAAATCTATAGACATCCTTAATTTTTCCATAATTTTCTTTGCTAAAGTTGCGCCCCATAAAAGTACAACAAAAAATTTTTGTTAAAAGTTCTTGGGGAGTTCATTATGGGTAGCTTTAAAAAAGTTCTGTGCTTCAGCTCTATCATTGCTATTTCCGCTTGTGGAGGTGGAGGCGGCGGTGGTAGTTCGAATGAAGGTGGTTCGGGTGGTTCGGGTGGTGGTTCAACTAATAGCCCTCCTGAGTTTGTCTCTGCAAGTGAAGTCACTACGGAGGAAAATAGTACCGGTACTTTGCTTACACTATCCGCTAGTGATGCCAATGGGGACAGCATTAGTTACAACACTATTGGCGGCGAAGACCAGTCCCGATTTCTAATAGATAACGGTAACCAGTTGCGCTTTGGTTTTGCTCCAGATTTCGAGAATCCTGCCGACGCAGATGGAGATAATATCTACCAGGTGACAATCGAGGCTAGCGATGGCAACGGAGGTCAGACGAGCCAGGAAATTGTGGTAACAGTTACTAATGTCAACGATGGCGCTCCCGAGTTTTCATCTGCAACAGAAGTTACAGTCGAAGAAGATGTAAGCGGGGTTTTTTACACCGCTATGGCTCAGGACCCAGATGGAGATGAGGTCACATTTTCATTGAGCGACGATGCTGATACTGCATTGTTTTCTATTGATTCTGCTAGCGGTGAACTTAGCTTTAACACTGCTCCAGATTTTGAGTCTCCTGCAGATAGTGACAAAGATAATTATTATCAGCTATCAATCAGCGCTGCTGATAGTGAAGGAGTCGCCAACCAGCTTACGCTACAAGTGTCTGTGACTGATCTAGTTATACCTTCCCCTCGTATGGTTTTCCCCACTGCGGGTGCCAATATGGGAGGGAAGCTTTCCAGCCTCGCTCTTACTACCAGGGTCTTAGACTTGGAAAGTGGCGAAAATACTACCGAGCAATTGTCTAGCATCACGATTGATAGTCAGTCACCGATTATGGATGCAACGTCCTCGTCAATTTGGTATCTCGATAGCACAGTTGATAAAGGTCGCGACTCCTATATTCTTTCAGCCCAGTTTGTCTCAGGCGAAACGGTCCAAAGTTTTCACTCTGTCAAGAATGAGCTTTTAATCCATTGGCCAGTGGGGGTGTCCTACGACAATTTATATGGAAGTCGGTATTTCGCTGATACCGGCTTGAACATGATATTTGAGATAGATTTTACATATACGCGCCGGGAAATTTCTGGGCCATCGGTTGGGTCCGGTCCATCTCTGAATCCAATCGATATGGTACAAAAATTCCCCACGGTGCGCGCCGATCCAGCTGATGACTACTTTATCGTATTGAATAGGGACGGGAGTATCTACTCTGTACAACGGACAACCGGTAACCGTACGCAATTGTCCACATGGGTTCCGGCAGATCTCACTTCATTGGCATTGACTGGCTATGGAGGTATTGCTTACGCCACAAGAGCACAGGGATCGTATGGAGAAATTATTGAATTTGACCTGCTGAATGGAGGTTACTCCGTGATATCCAGTTCTAATTCATCGTCCCCGATTGGCGCTGGCGCTGACATGATATATCCAAAGGGTATTGCGCTAGATGAGCCAAATGGGCAGCTTTACGTGGGTGACGACAGCACAGATTCTATACTTAGAATAGATATTGCAAGTGGTGATAGAACAACAATAAGTGGTAATGGTATCGGCAGCGGCGAACCCGTGTCGCAACCAGAGGGTTTAATCGTCGATGTTGACAGTGGCAAGATTTATGTTACCAATGGCCAAGTTCAGAATATCCTGCAAGTGGACATATCAACCGGTGATCGCACAGTTGTCACTGACTGGACCAAGGGGGAAGGATTGCGGCTTGTAAATCCCCAGTCAATTAGTCAAGGGGTCGGTAGCGATAGCCTTCTGGTGTCCGGAATTCTCTTCGACCCGGTGATCATGTCTGTCGATATCAATACGGGAGATCGTACAGAAATTTCCTCCAATCATGTTGGTACGGGCCCCAGCTATGTTTGGAACAATATAAGCTATAACCGTAAGACTGACCGGTTACTGACTGTTGTTGTAGATAGTTCCATAGCGGCGGAAATAGATTTACAAAACGGCAACCGCACCATCGCGGCTGAATTTATTCCGCCCGCTTCAGCTCGTGTTCGACCGTCTGCGATTGTTCCGGATGACTCAGGTCAATATGCATATATATTCGATGAGAGCAACGATGAATTAATTAAGCTTGATTTGGAAAGTGGTGAATTCGAGAGTATCTCTGCGCCTGGTATTGGTGAAGGCCCTGCGTTCTCCGGTGGCGTAGAAGCCATGGAGTTGGATGCCACTAACAATCACATGGTTTTGCTACAGGATACAGGGTTAGTAAGCGTAGATCTTGATAGTGGCGATAGGGAAGTTATCTCTGATAATAATACCGGCATAGGGCCCTCCTTTGACTCCGCCAACGGCTTAGCTTTGGATCTCACTAATAACCGTGCGTTTGTTAGCGATTACGGGACTGGTGGTATCTGGCAAGTGGAACTGACTACCGGTGAAATAAGCACTTTTGTTTCGTCTGTGAATGGCGGCACCGCAGATATGGACCCTCATGATGTGGTTTTGGATACAATTGGTAACCGTCTTTTAGTAGGTACCCGCAGCGGAAATTTAGTAGCCATTGATATGGACGACTTTTCACAGTCAATTCTATCTAGTGGCAAGGGTTGTGATAGCGACTGCCGTGGTGACGGAATTGAAGTGGAGAGCCTCTCCTCCATGGCTATTGACACAGAAGGCCGCCGTCTCTTTGCCTACGATGGTGGCTGGAATGGCGTGCAAGGAGTTGTTGTTATTGACTTGCGTTCTGGCCAACGCGCACTGGCTTCCAAATAGGAGCCTACCGGGTCCCAAATAAAGGGGGCCCGGTATCTTTATATCGAATTACGAGGCTTGTATAGCAGGTGCTGGAACTACGAGATGATTCTGGATCGGTATTGGAAGCCCTGCTTGAATGGCAAGTCCTTTAAAAACGGCAATAAATAATTCTACAGTAGCTCAATAAAAGAAGCCCCAGAAAATAGAATTCTCTGAGGTTATCTATTTCTAATCAATAAGCGCTTATGCCTTTTGAATAGCGCTGATAGACTTTAGAAATATTTATAGAAATGCCACTTACAGCTAGCAATTCATAATGAACAAGTCCAGCCTACGCCAGATCACGGCTGGTAGAGAGGGTAGTCGGTATATCCTACTTCGGTGCCGCCATACATAGTGTTTGGATCAACCTGATTGAGTGGCCATTCATTGCGAATACGCGTGGGAAGATCCGGGTTGGCAATAAAAGGTCGGCCAAAGCCAAAGATATCTCCATGACCTGCGTCAAGCACCCGCAAAGCTTTCTCGGGGGAATACTTTCCTGCATACATGATGCGTCCGCCAAAGATTTCACGTACTTCTCGATAGAAATTCTCAGGTAAATCCGGTGCATTATCCCAATCCGCCTCGGCCAGTGACAGATAGGCAATTCCAGCTTCGTTTAGCAGCTTGATAGCCTCGATATAAGTCTTGTGGGGATCACTCTCTACCAGACCTAGGTAGACTCTGTCCTCATCGGTACTTTCGAAAAGCGGTGCAAACCGGACACCGAGTCGTTCGCTGCCGACTTCTTCTGATACCGCTGCAACAATTTCTTTAAGGAAACGCAGACGATTTTCCAAACTACCACCATACTCATCATCGCGATGATTGGTATGTTCTGAAATAAACTGGTTCACAAGGTAACCGTTGGCACAGTGTAGCTCAACACCATCAAAACCAGCTTCCATCGCATTTCGTGCGGCTTGGGCATAGAGTTGAACCAGTTCTTTAACTTCCTCTGTTGTCAGCGCACGAGGCTCACTGGGGTCAGCCAGGGCGCCTTGTCCTGGACCTGTCTCGATAAATACCTTAACTGCGTCTGCACGGATAGCAGATGGCGCAACGGGCGCTGCATTGCCAGGCTGTAGTGAAGTGTGGGATACACGCCCAACATGCCAGAGCTGGGCAAAGATGATACCGCCTTGATCGTGCACGGCTTTGGTCACTTTTTTCCAGCCTTCGATCTGTTCCTTCGAATAGATTCCGGGTGTCCAAGCGTAGCCCTGGCCTCTTGGTTCGATTTGCGTGCCCTCTGTAACCATAAACCCAGCACCAGCACGCTGTGAGTAATAGTTAGCCATCAAGTCATTGGCAATATTTCCAGGCTGGCTACTGCGTGATCGGGTCAGGGGTGGCAGAACAATACGGTTTTTCAGGGTGTAAGGGCCCAGGTTGATCTCACTGAATAGTGACTCGTTTTTCATAATGACCTTCCTGTTAAAAACTGACTGCAGCGAGTGTTTGAAAAGACACAGGTAAAAAGCAGCGGTGATAAGGGCAACTGAATAGCCCCAGCGAGTTTTGGCTGTGCCTTGTGATGGTGGGAATACTAGAGGTGCAAGGATACAATTTGAAACAACTACTCTTTGTCTTGGTTACAAATATGAATGGTATAAGCCGCCTGGACCTAAAACAGCTACGTATACTGGAAGCACTGCTTCAAGAGAGGAATCTATCCCGGGTAGCGGAAAAGGTGGGGTTAACCCAGCAAGCGATAAGCGAACAGTTGCGTAAGCTGAGAGAAGTGTTTGATGACCGGCTGTTTATCCGGCAAGGCAACGGTATGGTGCCCACCCCTGTTGCTGAGCAGCTGGGAGGCAGGATCAGTAGTATTTTGAAGGATGTAGAGTCACTGCTAACCCCAATAGCGTTTGATCCGGCAACTTATAGAGGGATTTTTAGTATTAGTGCCACGGATTACGCAATTCAATCGGTACTGCCCCAGCTATTAGAGGTTGTCCGTAAATCTGCCCCGGAACTTAAAGTTATCGTCAGGGACTTTGAAACAGATAATCTCAATCAGTTAATGGTTGCTGGTGAGATCGACTTAGCGCTTACCTTTCCTGATTTCATCCCGGATGACCTGCCATACAAATTGCTATTTGAGGAGCAACATGTCTGTATAGCGGGAAAAAAGTCTCCACTGAAGAGTAAGTCATTAACGTTGGCAGACGTAGCCGAGCTTCCGCAACTGATCATTTCACCGTCACGGGCAAACCTCAAAGGATCACACGATGAGTGGTTTGCGATGCAGGGGCTAAAACGCAATATTGTTATGTCGATACCCAGCTTCTCTGCTGCCCCAGATATAATTGCAGCTACAGACACAATTGCGTTCTATCCCTCAAGACTTCTACCCAATAAAAAAGTTATTCCCCTTAAGTTGGACACGCAAACACCAAAATTTGAGGTTATAGCAGCATGGCATAGTCGATCTAACCATAGCCAGCTTCATATGTGGATGGTTGAACAGTTGATGAAACTTTTTAAGTAGCCTCTTGGGTAACTAATAGACTCCTATATAGAGCGTTAGAAGTATACAAAAGAATAATATTTGGAATTAAATCGCGGTGGGAAAATAAGATGGTTTATTGAGAACCATCTTATTTTTTAAAACTAAAACAGGTTGTATTTCTATTCCCGTAAGAATAACTCAGCCACTTCTTTTTTAGCGGCAACAACATAGGTAATCATTAGGTTTTCCTGATTAATATCAGTCAAATAATCGATATCTCTATGCACTGCTCTCAAAATAGAAAAGTTACTGGTGTCGAGGTCGTAAGACCATAACTGATCATCTCGATTGATTGAGTAAATCACATTCTCTTTGAGTACAAACCTTTTCTCACTGCCCTGATGAACCAGCTCTTCGATTAGCTGGTCTTCCGCAGGGCCAGGCTGCCAGAAGCGGTTCATATGATCCATATAGATCAGCTGGCCATCCTTGCTTCGTTGGGCCCAGTTAACTTGGGTATCGTTGATAATGCTTACTTCAAGATTATCCAAGTTTACTTCTGCAAACTTTGTAACGCCTTTAACCGTTAAAGTTAACAGCGCGAGGTTACTTACACTATCCCACTGGAATAGTCGGTCAACTGGATGCGCTAGTGAATAGGCTTCTCTGCTACCGTCCAGGGAGATTTTAGTCAGTACCTGATTGGCACTCGCCAGTATGTTTTGGCCGTCGGCGGACCAGCTAATACCGTAGATATTGGTATCCATTGGAAACTGGCTGACTTGCCGTAAATCGCTGCCATCAGTTATCCACACCTGGTCTTCACCAGAGCGCCTGGATGTAAATGCAATCAAGTTGCCATTGGGTTGGAAAATGCCATCATCTTCTCCCAAAATCGACCGTGTTGTGCTTGGGTAGAGTTCGCTGACATCTTCCTCCGAAGGTGTTTCGAATGACTCAGATTGGTTAAGCGGTATTGATGCAATATCACTATCGTATCGGCCCTTAATGAGAAGTGCCCTCTGCCCATTTGGGTGAAAATCGGGTGTGCTGGCAGATTGATCCAAAGGCAAATCGAGCTTACTGACCTTTCCATCGTAAGTAAGAGAGAAGAGTCGTCGGCCTGTGCTAAAGATTAACTCATCTTTAAGCGGCGAAAAGTTAGGGGATATAGTCCTGCGCTGGGGGATTTCATCTGGATAGTCTACCGGGTGGCTGGATAAAAGTGCCCCTTTGGAATCCAGCATATCGATATAAAGCTGGCCATCTTGGTGATGGCTGGTTACAGCTATTAACCCATCAGCGATTGAGTAATCAAAGTAGGCCAGATTTCCATTCTCCAGATCATAAAGGACTCGACTGGTATTATCCCTGACTGAATAGTTGATCAACCGCCAACGGTTAGTCTCTTTATGCAAAATAGCGAGATCATTGTTATTTAACCATACAGGGTTCCTAATGGCCGAGTTCTTACAGCGCATTAATACATTTGGTTGTTGTGGGCTTACCAATGCCTTTTGAAAATCCAGGCTTACCAGGTTGTAACAGGTATTCTGGGTTAGCGGTATGGTGCAGTCTTCTTCGGAAATAAATACCAGTTTCTTGCCGTCTGGTGATAGTGTATGGCGGCCATAAGTACCCCATTCTGGAGTTAATTCCGTCTCCTTCTGGGTATGTATATTCCTGGCCCAGATTTTATTAACACAGAGCTTATCTAGATAACGATTAAAAATAATATATTCACCATCTGGCGAATAAGAGGGGCCAAATTCTTTGCGGTCAGTTGCGGTTACTGCCTGTAATCGATCAAATACAAGCTGAGAGCTTTGCTCGGGTGGAGAGTATTTAAATATAGCAAATACTAATAATACCAACCCGACAAGTGCAAAGATTGGAAATCGATTTGGTTTGATAGTCTGGGCTTGGTGGCTTGGATTAGCCGGTGTTATATCTATTTCAGGCTTAGGGGAAGTGGGGGAGGGAGCTTCTTCTTTCGGTGCTGTCTTATCCTGAGGAATAGAATCATCATCTTGCCAAACAATATCGCACTCCAGGCTATAACCCTGTTTGGCGTGAGTTCTAATATAAGACTGCTGCTTTCGATCCTCACCCAAGGCTTTTCTAAGTTGCGCAATACTTCTTTGCAGCGTATTTGGTGTGACTATTGTATCGGGCCAGACTTCAGACAGTAGCTCATCCTGGCTCACCACTTTTCGCTGATGCTTTGCCAAGTGGGTTAAGACAGCAAGGGCTTTTGGGGGGATAGTTTGCGATTGCTCACTTCGGGTGATCTGGTTTCTGGATAAATCAATAAAGAAGTCACCCACCCAATATTGTAAAGCCATTGATGTATCTACCTGAACAAAATTTGAGCTGAATTTTTGCCGTCGATACTAGCATAAACCCTGATTACATCTAAAGCGTGCTTTGTAACTCATTGATAAATAAGAACTTTATGCCAGCAGCACAAAGTCATCCAAAAATCAGGAGCATTTCAGGTGTTTCATTGGCTCCTTATTTATATTGAGCGCTTCTCCGATCACATGTAACGGTATAAATACTGATATGAAAAAGCGTTTACTAGTCGCCTTTCTCCTGTTGCTACCTATCGCTGCCCTTGAAGCAGGTGAGCATAAGGCCCTGGAGTTATCCACAATCCAAGTAATACCCATTCAGGACTCCAGCAGTAACAGAGAATACGAGCTGTTTATTAAGCTGCCTGAAAAATACGAGGAGAGTGATACTAAGAAGCACCCGGTTATTTACTATACAGATGCTTTATGGGCAGTTGAAATACTATCGGCCACTACTGAATACGCACTGGAAGATGCCATTTTGGTGGGTATTGGTTGGCAGAAAGATAAGCCAGCTGATGAAAATGAATGGTCGAGTCGATATCGGGACTTTAAGCCAGCACTACCCTCAGATAATAAAGATAAAAAAACCTATAAAGGAGAGGCTCATCAGCATCTCGCCTTTATAAGAAATGACGTTATTAAGTATATCGAAAGCAATTACCGCGCAAATCCAGATAACCGTACTTATTTCGGTTACTCATTCGGAGGGCTCTTTGGGGTTTATGCCTTAATAAGCCAACCGGATACTTTTCAAAACTACATTATCGGTAGCCCATCAAGATTGATAGGCACTTATATGGATTCCCGGCTTGAATCAGAGCCTAACAAACCATTGATGGAACTACCCAAGCAAACAAACGTATTTATTGCTTACGGTGCATTAGAGAAGGAGCTCGGCGCTACGGTAGAAAAGTTTGTTGGCGAGTTAAAGGGCCAAAAATTGGCTAACTTATCTCTGGAGCCGGTGGTTATCGAATCGGCGAATCACACTACAGCATTCCCAAAGACATCCGTGCGCAGTATTTATTGGCTTGCCGATAAGCTGAAACACTAATCAATGGAATATCGAATCATATTAATTATAAATAAATTTGGGCTCTAAGATGATTATTAAAAAGCTAATCGCAATCGGCTTAATGTATGGCATAAGCGCCACTGCGAGCGCAGGAGATTTGCATGCTCCAGAAATAAATATGGCCGACTATGGTAGTGACCTCACAGGCCTGGAGAGATCAATACCAAAGCTTAAAAAAGCATTTATTGATACAACTCCAGCGGATAGAAAAGACGGTATTCCTGTTGGTGAGATAGATGTAATCAAGGAGAGTTTGCAACAGCTGGCACTAGAAATAGCTGATAACCAACATACACCTTACGATAGCTTGCTAATTGCACAAAACAACAAACTGGTATTTGAATCCTATTACTCCCTTGGTCGTGTCAATTTTCCTCACCCACAAGCGTCTGCCACCAAGGCCTATACAGCCCTGGCAATTGGGAGGGCGATACAGTTAGGTCATTTGACCATGGAAGACCTAGACAAGCCTGTCACTTCCTTCCTCAAAGGATTGGATAGGAAGCAGTTTGTTAAAGGCGCAGACCTTGTCACACTGAATCATGCTATGAGCATGCAGTCAGGAATCCGTATTGCAGAGGAAAAACTCGATGTCTTACTGGAAAACAAAGAGCAGTTAACCGGGAAAAAGCTGGCCCAAATCTATCTAAGTCACAGTAAGCCGATCACTTCTGATTCGCAAACTTATTTATACCAAGGCTCAGACCCAATGATTGCAATGCTGGTTCTGGATGCTGTAGTTCCCGGCACCGCGAGTGACTTTATTAAAGAAGAGCTGCTGGAGAAGATGGGGATAGATATCTATCACTGGAAGGAAGCTGTTAGTGGGGTGCCCCAGGCAGGATCAAGAGCCATGATGACATCGCGCAGTATGGTTAAGTGGGGCACTTTGGTACTTAATAAGGGAAAATGGAATGGCCACCAGTTAATACCGGAGGCGTATATTGCCAAGGCTACTGGTAAAGTAGCTGTTCCCAAAGATGATGAGTTTGACTACACCAATTTTTCATACGGCTACTTCTTCTGGCGAACGCCTTTGAAGGTTGGAAACAAGAAATATATTGCAAAGTTTGGCTGGGGCGGTGGTGGCCAGTATGTGATCTCCATTGAAGATCTTGATTTAGTGATTGCGATCACCGGCCACAGAGATGATGACAAAACCCTGGGTTTGATAGAACAACGTATTTTGCCGGCTTTTGCATCTTCTGCATTAGGTGGTACAGCTGGCTAAATTGTTACATTAATTGACCTTGCCTAGGCACTGTTAAACTTTCCTGTCCAGCATTTAGGGCCTCTGGAATAAGGAAGCCCTAAATGCTGGACAGATTGTTCGATTACACAAGGGTTGCGGTAGTTATCGTTTTTGAAGTAGTAGGACCAAAGCAGGATTGTTAGGGTTCACTCTACTGGGAAAATTTGCTTTTTATCCCCATTGTCTTGCCTCTGTTGTCTTTTGATTCTCCTATAAATCTCTTCACGGTGAACCGGTAAGGTCTTGGGAGCGATTATACCTACCCGCACCTGATTACCTTTAACTTCTAATATTGTTATTGAGACGTTTTCCCCAATCCTGAGGTTCTCGCCTGTACGGCGGTTTAAAATCAACATATTGGTTTCCTAATGAGACGCAAAGCATTGGCAAACCTCCCGCAACGGGAAGGTCCGGAAAGTAATATCGGTTGCAGGTATTAGGAGGGGCGCGAGAACGGTAGGCGTAAAAGAAGAAAAGGCGGGCGCTAGACTCCCAGTGCTTGGGGAATCGCCTCAGGTTACTGAATGTGCAACCTTTTATTGAAGACGAGTGGGTTTCTAGCGTACCATTCATGGAGCCACTTTGATAATTATGCTATCAATTTGGTTAGCTGGCCCCGGGTGTTGCCGCACCTTGGGTCAGCGCCTTTTACTTACTCTTACGTCACGCTACCGTTCTCCTTTGAGAATGGGTCTTTTATACAACTCTTGATGTTCTTGTTTTATCTTGGGCTGCTGGCTTGTCGAAGCCGATTTGATCACGGCCCAAAATATTGATAAATATCTATCGATTTTACGCAGCTTTGACGCTGAAGAAAACTGAATAAAATCCAATAAGATTATTTGGGCGCCTATATTTTATTGGTTGTCTGGTTCTATATCTCACAGGTGATTGGTATATTGGTCTGTAGATTTTTTTTCTAGTTGATGTGATTTGTATTTTTAACTTGCTAGAATTTCTTGCGTCTTTTATGAGGTGGGACGGTTTTATCAAAAGAGCTGAAAGGTGGATGATGAAAAGTGGAATTTTAATATTGCTGCTAGCCTCTTTTTCTATGATTACGCAGGCAGGAATTCCTGACGTATTAAAAGCGGATAAAGCAGATTTTATGTATTCTCTACCGGAAACATTTGGTGATACGAAAGTGTCTTTCCATGTGTCCAGCAACCAGCTTGCAGGTTTGACTGTTGCTTACAAGGACCATAATGTGCGTGCCCAAAAAGAATTACTTAAGGGTATATCTTCGCCTTCATGGGACTCTCTTACTGTGGCTTATGAAGATGTAGACGGTGATGAGGTTATTCAACACTTTTCCTTCTGTTTTTATGAAGAGTCAAAGTTAGGCACTAGTAAGCAGCCGAGATTTATTGTCTATTATGTCTATGAAGAAAAAATAGATAGAAGAATTATTGATGATTTTAGTTCACTGATGGCAGGAAACTGTTGGCCAGTTTTATTGAGTCGCCGAGAATAATAGCGCTAGAGAAACGGATAGATGAAAGGCCGGTAATAGCTGGCATTGGACTCGATGGTGAAAAAAACTTTAAGTGCTGTTAATCCTATTGGATTCTTCAACCCATTGTTGGTTAAAGCCTGCTCTTTTGGTATAGCCGATGAAAATATTCATTAGCTTTTCCATGCAATCCTCAAGGTCGACATCAATATCTGGTTGTCCATCGTTTTGATAATCTTTAGCTGCCTGATCTGCCATTTGCCAGAAAAACTGAGTCAGTAGTTTAGTTTCTTCAGCTGAAGTGATATCTCTCTTGCCAAGTAGAATGTCTTCGGCCAGTTGGTTTTTTAGCTTGTGGGAGTAGTGAATTGCTATATCTTTGATGGCAAGTTTATGTTCGTTAAATTTCATCACTATGTGTAAGCCTCGATATATATTCTAATTTTTAAAGAGTTTTCGAGGTGTAGAGGAAGTTGAGAATTTTCGCTAGGCATTATGTCAGAAGGCTTAGGTAGGTTTATGCTAGTATTTTCAGAGACCATAAAAGTTTTAAAAGCAGCTTTTCATTATTATATGGTTCTGATGTTGAAGTTTAGGCATTATCAATTTCATCATCCCACTGCTGCTCATAACCCTTTTCGAAAAGGTATCCGCCAAAGCTGTTGTACAGCTTTTCTAGCCAGTATTCAGAGCTGGCCTCGCAAGGTAGCTCTGACTCTTGTGCGGATTTCTCAACCATGGCCCAGAAGAACTTACTGAGATGAGTGGCTTCTTCTGAAGTGGTTACATATCCACGTTCTAAAATATCCATTGCCACTGTATCTTGCAGTAATTCAGCAAAAAACAGGGCAACGGTTTTCTCTTCTGGATAGCGATATTCGATCACGGTACTAGCCTGCCTGTCTTAATCCACTGGCCAGTAAATACGCACCAGAGGCATCAGTGCCCGGCCTTCCAAATCGAAGCTTTCATAATGGCTGACGATAAGATCGGCCAGGTCATCGAGATCCACTAGGGTGAGGGGAAAGGTGGAGCGGTCGGCTTCGTAGCGGGCTTCGCGGGTGAAGCCGCCAGTGCTCACGAATAGGCCGGAATCCCCTTCCCGCAGGGCGCCGATAAAGCCGCGTATGGCCGGGGCACCCATGGACCCGTTGCGATGTTTTACTTCGGCTTTAATGCGCGGCTGGGTAAGGCCCAGGCCATCCGGTGAGGCGATCACATCGACACCGCGATCAGGGCCCTTGGGGGATACCTTGGCCTTAAAGCTCATCGCGCGCAGTATCGCTGCAACCAACTCCTCCATTTCCTCGGGCAGCAGTGCGGCGATCTTGTCTTTGATTAGTTCGTGACTCTGGGCCACGGTTTCGTCTTTGAGCTGTGCGCTATCAGTTTCTGCGGCTTCGTCTTCCAGGGGCGTTATCGTACGGCCCTCGAATATGGTTAGGAAGGCATCAATGGTTTCCTGGCTTAGGGAGAAGAGGGTGAGGGTGGAGCCGAGGGAGTTCTTTGCTTTCTGGGGCAGCTGGTCGCGGCTGACTTTACCGAGCCATTCCACCTTACGCAGGTTGGGGTAGTCACCGATAATATCCGGCTGGAAGAGATACTCCCCTTTATCGACGCCCAACAGGTAGTTCCGGGTCTCCGGGTTGTAGCTCACAATATAATCGCCTGCGACAATCTGATCGCGAAATTTCAGGATCATAGCGAGGGCATTGCCGGTAGCCGCAGGCTTGTCATTGCCGTAAATCTTGATGAATTCGTCCCGCAAGCGCTCGGTGCTTGAATACTGGCTTAGGTCTCCCAGCTGTGGCCAACCGATTGCGGCAAAGCCTTTCTCGAAGTCTTCACTGTAAATACCACCGCGCCCGGCGCGGATCATCCATGCATTGGTCATACCTCGAGTTCCCTATTTTTTAATTTGTTAAACAGATTTTCTACAGTGCCGAATTTAAGGACTAGCTTTTAAAGACAATGAAAATCTTATAGATGTGGGTCTACAGCACAACTCGTACAGGTCCTTTATGACACTTGCATGATTATAATGACTAAATCTATCATAAGTTGGGCTTTAAGGGGATGAGATGGGATGGCTCCTTTGGTATTTTGAGTGGCAGCATTAGAATAGCGGTAGGTTTGAAAGGGTAATTATATTTAAAAAAATATTTGAGTTTGGTGTAATAAGATCCAAATTTTTTACTGAATTGTTCTTTTGAGTTTGCTTCTACACTCTTTAGATTCTCGGTCTCTCTGAGTAAATTATTTAAAATACTTTAATAATTTGAATTTTTATCAAGGGTTCAATGTGAATCTGGCGGTGACGAGTTAAGTCGAGGCTAGGGTTCTAGGGAAGTTCTAGGTTTAGGAGTTCCGAAATTGTCCTCGTTTTCTGCTGGCTATTTAGGGGGGCTTGTGATGCTTTTCTATATCAGACAACAGTTCTTCAAGTCGCTTCTACGCATCTTCAAGCACTTTTTTAATTTGGTCGTTCATATATTTACCTCAATTTAGAAACACAGTAATCCGGCAGGGAGGCTTATGCGTAGTACTAATCTATTCGTTCACTGTGCTTTCTAGTAAGTGTGAGTTTTGGCCGAAATAGCTCTCATGATTCTGATTTCATCAGCTCTTAGCAGAGCGGTATAGACTTGTGCAGCATATGAGATTAGCTCAAATTCCTTGAAGCCAAGTCTACTAATTACTGGCTTGCTCTTTTATATCGCATGGCAGGCATACTATTAATTTATAGCAATAGTGCTTCGTTAATTGCAGACACAACTCGGCTTAAAACTGATTTGTGCCTGCAATGCAAAAAACTGTCTGCTAATGAATTTCCATTTACTTACGATAAAGTTGATAAAAAGCTGCTTACTTTTCGCTACCAAATTGTGCACCACTACAGTTTGCCGTGAAGTATCGGCGGTGCGTCATCCAAAAAAGACTGAGCGTGTACACCGTCGAAGAAACCGCATGGGTTGCTCGGGCGTGTAATGGCCACCCGAGCAACGCGCGATTTACTCCGGTACTGCGATAATTAGGAACGACACGTGCGATTCGCTGTTTTCTTGAGTGTGCTTGCTGTTTCCCGAGTCGCCGTCGCCGATCAGTGCGTGTGGATTGTGCAGTATGACCTGCGAGCCTGATGTAGAGTAGGTTTCCGAACCTCCGCCGACTTGCCGGATATCGTGGTCACTGCTGTCGTAGTGGACGCGATAGCCAGACAGGAATACTGCCGCGTCGCTTATGGGCTGGCCCATCTCGACATACACGTCATCACTCGTTTTTTGGAGGTTTGCCACGTACTTTGCGATCAGAGGGGGGCTCTTGCTCAGCTCAATGAGATTGCCATCAATCGATGCGATGGCATTGTTGCCCGAGTCATCGTGCATCTGTGCAGTCGATTGGATACCCACTTCGTAGTTGTTAGGAACCGCGGTGGTTGCATCGAGCTCAATGGTGCGAACGTGGTGTGACTTTGGGGGTTCGCTCGGATCGTTGTCCTTGTGGTACTCGCACGCCCAGCCTCCAAGGGCAGCATAAGCCTCTGGCTCATCGAGGGGGATGTATGGGCTGGTTGATTCATTGGGGATATCGGTGATGGTTCTCGGTAGGATCACACCGTCTTTAGGACCGTCGACCACTGCGATGCAGGACAATGTCAATTGGGAGTCTGAGGGACTTAAACCTTTCTTCTGGCCGAACAAGGTGGCGTCTGGAGTGACGGTGAGGACGGCATTCTTGTTGTGAACCTGGGTGAGCGACAGGCCCAGCGTTTGCGTCTGGTGGTCCGTACCTCCTTCGTACTTGAAGAACCAGTAGGTGGCGGCAACGATGAAGCTCGTCACTTCTGAGCCGTATTTGCTGAAGTCAAACCGGAACCTTCCGCCGTTTTCATCCAGCTGCTGATTGATGTGCATCATCTGAATATTCGGAGGCGCGATTGGGGTGGAATGAAGCTTGATTGGCATATAGGCCCAGTCACCGCCAACCTGGAGATAAGCGGGCGAATTCGTCTTCTTGACCTGGAAGCCGGGAATCGCGATGTCGACACTCCCTTTCTTCGAACTCAAAATTGAGATGATCAATTGAATGACCCAGCCAAGCGGTACGAACGCCCACCAGAAGGGGAGCTTCGCTTTGGTCTTCACCTGAATGTTGAGCACATCGTCGTAGGCGTTGAAGCTTATCGTCGCAGAGAGCTTTAGGGTTTGGTAGACCCACAGGGTCATGGCCCCACGCTTCACCCTGATGTCGGCACTGATAACAAGATCGCCGTTGTTGTTGAACGCCGCTTGGAGGTTATTTTCTTTGATTTTGATATGCGCTCCCTCAATCACATCCTCTACGTCTGTGTTGAGGTACATTTTTTCGGGGTAGGTATCGGTCACCGTCAGCTGCGATGAGGTCAGTGGTGTTGCTTCAGCAATCGCTGCAGCCACCGAAGTCAATATGATGTCGTTGGATACGATGAGTGCGGATGTACAGTTGCTAGGGACAGTCTGTGGTAGAAGCGCGTCTATTGGCTGGCGATTCCCACGGCATATCCCAAGTCCGAACAGGTTTGAGTCGGAGTCGCCATCAAAGGCTGTATACATCACCCCGATATCCAGGTTCCCGGCGGGCAGGGGGGTGTGTTGAGCAACCGTGTACTTGATGGGCCAATCAAAACTTGAGATGAGTTGGTCGACTGCTCCTTTCATCGCGTCGGTAATGTCGAGGCCCTTGATCGACTTTGAAAGTTGAATATCGCTGAGGTCAAGTTCCATCATGTCCCAGTTGGGCTTCTTGATGGTCACGGTGACTTGCCCATAGTGGTTGATGCTGGCGCTGGCTTGCATTTTGTCGAGGTCAAGAACGAGCCGGGCGTGACCGGGGCTTTGGCCCTGTGCATCTTCGATGTTGCTAGTGATACCTGGGAATTTGATGAATCCTGCGATGGGTAGGTCGAGCGTCGCCTTTTGGTCTTCGGGAGCGATGAAGGCGGGACAATCAAATGCGAACTCGTAGCGAACCTTGGCGGGGCCCTTGCCGACACTTCCGCTGAAGGACCATTGGCCGGAGTCGCCTTCGAAGAGCTCGCTAATCCAATTGTTGACCGCTCCTTGGGTCGAGGCACTGATCAAGTCCCAGCCTTGTGAAAGGTCCGGATCTGGCGAGGATTCAACTTCTTGAAGACCTTGCTGCTCTTCAATTTCTTCTTCAATTAAGTCGCTTGGCTCTTCTCGGTCAAACAGGCCGCGCAACTCCTCGACCAGCTCGGGGCTCGGGTCGCATACCCGCTGAAAGGTCGAAATTGGGTCGAGCGCGAATTGGCGTGCATTGCCTTCAGATTCACTGAGCCACTCGAGCATACGAGCTTCATAATGCAAGAGGTTGCCCAGGACGGGATCGCGTCGCAGTGGGTCTGTTTGAGATGTTGGCGTGAATTCGAAAGAGAGAGAGGTCGAACTATCTAATTGTGTAGCTTGCTTGCCTAGCATGCGCTGCAGGTCGTCAGGAGAGAGAGTGAGGGAAGCGGTTTGCTTTTTGAGTTGGCGCTGCAGGCTGTCGGGAGAGAGTGTGAGAGTCTCTTCCATGATGATGCTCCGTAATCTTCATTAGTTTGATTTTTTTGAAAAGGCGAGTGGCCGGGTAGCACCACGAGCCCTCTTTGATGCGGCAATCGAACATCAGGCCTACAAGAAAATTGCCACCCGCCCTAAGTTACTCTTCAAAAGGGCACCAGCCAACAAAGTCGAAGGCATTATCAGGGAAAATGTTGATGTCTTTTGTTTGATAACATTTTTTGCGCCGTTATTGGGATGTTCTAAATGGAGCCTTTCAGTGAAAAGTTACGAGACTATTGCAGCAGCAAAGGTTTTATCCATTGCTCTCGAGGTTATTGCTACTGGATGAGTATTGTGTGACAGATCAAAAACGTTCCCTTAGATATGAAAAGCGGAGGAAGGAGAGGGCTAAATAACGTGCCAAAAAGCTGTTATCAGATTTTTAAGAGCTGGATAAAACTGGGCTTTTAGTAGGGGTGAAAATGAGATGTGGCACGATATTCATGGTGGAAAACCTGCACGATTCTGGTCTAAATGATAAAAGAAAAAATCTAAACCCTATCTGGTATAAGTTCGACAATAAACTGAGCTAACGCATACCGGCTCTGTATTAGCTGGGTTATCTTTTAATCACGTATTTCTAGCTCGCTCTGTAGCAAGGCTTTGGATAGTGGGGTACTCATAAAATCGAGGGATTGAATGCTCACTCTCTATGTACAGAAATAATTCTTTTATTATTTTTTATTTAATTCTGCTTTCATTCAATATTTTAACATTTTTTACTCGCCAATATCTTCATGCCAGATCTCAGGGTACTGCTGGATAAATTCATTCATAAGATTAATACAGTCAGAATTATTTAGAATGGTTAGGCTTATGCCTTCAGATCTGAGTAATAGTTCATCTCCCTGAAAAGTTTTGTTTTCACCGATAACAATATTCCTAATGCCGTATAGACGTATGGCTCCGCTGCACATAGGGCAGGGCGAAAGGGTCGTATAAAGCGTGCACTTTTGATACTCGACTGCTCGTAACCTTCCAGTCTTTTCCAATGCGTCCATTTCAGCATGCTTGATAACACTATCCTGTTGGATACGCTGATTGTGGCCTCTGCCGATAATTTCTCCATCACGCACTACTACACAGCCGGTGGGAACACCTCCTGCGGCCAAGCCCTTGCGCGCTTCCTCAATGGCTGCTTGCATAAACGCTTCGTGCTCAGACTTGCTCATGGCAGTCCTTTATTTAAATTTTTAAGGGTGCTTGAAGTATAGAGTGAATAGCTTTATTGATACATTAATGACAGCTAAAGTGACGGCGAAGACTATTGCCAATAGGTTTGTATTTTTCCACTAGTGATGGCTCTTACTGATATGAAAAAACCTTTATCGGTGTCAACAGGCGAGCGGCCTGCTTGATTGTTGATAAACCTTTCTCTCGTGTATAGGTGCAGCTCGTGCGTATTGTAAGGAGTGCATCACATGATCGATGGATGAGGCTTTGTTCTTTATGAGGTGAGTGGCTAAGTGGTTTTTTTAAGGTATTGTTTTAACCAGGTTAATGGGTAGAAATATGGGTATTCCTAACACAATCTTGATTTGCCCTGCTTATTTAGAAGGTTCCGACAGGCATTGAGCCTGTCAGATGAAAAATGTCCAGCGCCTAGTGAGCTGCCAAAAGGGAAATCGAGATTATCTATTGCTATTCACTCTTTTAGAGCCGACGTACATTGCAAATAAACGAAGGCCGATGGAAATTAAGACAAGCATACTTGGCGCTGTATGAGCGGGTATTGCCTTTAATTGCGTGATTTCTCTTTGAAGGGTCATCGTTTGGTGTAGATTGGTCTGGTGCTTTGGAACCTGAATGACGTTTTTCTTAAGTAATTTATCGAACGACTCAATTTCTCCCGCAAGCATATCCAGGAGTTCCAATTCGGTCTTGCCTTCCCATGGTAGCTGTGTCCTATATGCGTCAACTGCTTTACCAAGCTTTTTCCATTCTTCTGCGAGGAAGGCTTCAAGTGATGAAAGGGTTCTCAGCTTCGAGTTCATGGATTGATTGACTCGGTAGGCGTTTTGTCCATGAGCGCCGCTCGCCATCATTCCAGCAAAGTGCTGTACGTTATGTTTGGCGGTATTCAGGTTCCGGCTGATTAAGTTGAGTTGATCCAGAGTGCGAACCAGAGTCTGATCAAATCTCGGATCTTTATCCTTAATCGCTGTCAGAGCGGTGTTAACCAGTCGACTCACCTGTATCTTGGTTGCATGTTCGTTGATGGACATATCCCTTTATCCTCGTAAATCCATTGAAGAATGTGTTCCACCTCTCTGATTTGAGATGAATGTACCACATTCAGGTTTTTGCTTGATGAAAACGCAAATTCTAAATTAAATCTGCCGAGTGTCGCGGTCTAACAGAGTACGGGCCATTGCACGGGAGCCGGGGCGGTCATGGTTTCATTGTCATAGCCCAGTGATCAGGGCTAGAGCTTGTTCAGCAAGAGGGTTAATGTGTGGCTGGCCCATTTTCATTTTTCGCGGGCAGTTTTATGTGCTTGGCATCCCAATTGATTTCCGTCCACTCAAGTTTTCGCAATTCTCTAGGGGGCAGAGTAAGAGAGGGGGTAGTTTTAGGGCTGCTCTTACTATTGGGATCGTCTATGGCAGTTAGTAGGCGCTCGATTTCAGTAGGGTCTGCAATGGCTGGATTTGGGTTAGATTAACTGGGATGGCCCAGATAAACAAAAGCCCCGAAAACTCTAGGTTTGCGGGGCTTTCGTGGGCTGTCTGAGACAGCAATTTGGTGGAGATGGCGGGAGTCGAACCCGCGTCCGTCAGCACTCTGCCAGAGGCTCTACATGCTTAGCTCCGTCTATTGATTTAACCCATTACAGCCCGGCGGTCAGGACGTATAGGGCGATCCCGAAATTTGTTTAACCGCTTACCCACGGGTATGGCTTGCGGCGATCCAGTTCTGTATAACAGTCTACAGCGCGATACTGGAACCTTGCTGAAGACTGCTAAGGGACGAACCCTTAGTTAGCGCTTCACAAGCTGCTTACGCAGCGAGTTGGGCACCGTAGTTGTCGTCGTTGGCAACTAATAAAATACAGCTTTGGATTTACGAGATTCGCTGCCATCTCGGCATGCACCCAAGGTTTCGTAACCGGCGTCGAATCCAAGTCATCCCCGATAAGAAACACTCATGTGTGTCACCTAAGTATACCTCAAAATTCACGTTAGCAATAAATTTTATGTAATTGGCATTTGAGCGATCAGAGTCGCTTTAGTCAGGCGCTTTGAGGGAGGGCTTAGGTGGGAAGGGAGTTCCCGGCGGTGAGGTACCGCCGGGGGGAGATCAGTTTAGCGAATGGACTGTACGAAAGCGGTCAGGATTAGCAGTGGGCAGACGATGCGCACGTACCAGGGCCAGATCTTCCAGAACAGGGTGTTTTCGATATCTTCATGGCCTTTCTTGAGTTCGCTCAGCAGCTGGTCGCGGCGCCAGATCCAGCCGGCAAAGATACATAGTGCAATGCCGAGCAGGGGCTGGCCATATTCAGTACTGATACTGACTGCCAGTCCGAAGAGGGCGTCGAAGTTGTAGATGATGCCGCAGCTCACGCCGAAGATGATCAGGCCAACGATCGGGGTGGCGATGCGGCGGGGGATATTCAGGTTCTCGATAGAGAATGCCACCGGCACTTCCAGCATGGAAATGGAGGAGGTGAGGGAGGCGATAACCATCAGTGCGAAGAAGGCGATGGCGACGAATATCCCGGCTTCCCCCATGGTGTCGAACAGCGCGGGCAGAACTTGCAGGATCAGGCTCGGGCCGGCGATCAGGGAACCGTCGGCAGAGAAGATCTGGGTACCGGCTTCCTGGGCTACGTACATGGCGGGCAGGATTAGCAAGCCCGCTGTGAAGGCGATGCCCACATCAATCAGGGTTACCAGGGCGCCGAGGCGCGGCAGGCTTTCCTGCTGGCTCAGGTAGGAGCCGTAAATCAGCATGGTGCCTACACCCAGGGATAGGGAGAAAAAGGCCTGGCCCATGGCGGAAATTAGCAGATCCGGGGTGAAGTGGTCGAAGTTGGGCATCAGGTACACTTCCAGGCCGGTCAGAGCGCCGGGCTGGGTGAGTACGTAGCAGATCAACAGCAATAACAGGATGATCAGCGATGGCATCAGCAGGGTGGACCAGCGCTCGATCCCCTTCTCAACACCACTGGCGATAATCAGCATGGTAAGACCACTGAAGATGGCGGTCATAATCATATTGCGATCGGTGCTGTTGCCGGCCAACCACTGGGCCGCCTCTTGGGCGCCGAACAGGCTGGCGAAAGGTTGGGCCAGGTGGGCCACCATCCAGCCCGCCACAATGGCGTAGAAGCTCAGGATCAGGGAGGCCACCAGGATACCGCCGAAGCCGGTCAGGCCCCCGAAAAAGCGGCTGATGGGCCCGTTGGAAATGGAGCGCAGCGCCTGCACCATATTGCGGCGCGCGTGGCGGCCGATGGTGAGTTCGGCCATCAGGGCCGGGTAGGCCAGCGCAAAGGCTAGAAATAAGTAGGCGACTACAAAGGCGGCGCCGCCGTTACTGGCGGCCTTGGTTGGAAAGCCCCAAATATTGCCGAGACCAACGGCGGAACCCGCCGCGGCCATCAAAAAGCCAATATTCGAGCTGAACTGTCCTCGCGGTGCACTCATGGTAAATCCCGTAATTATTCTTCTAATAGTTCACTGTGCACTATTTGTGCGCCGAGCGCATTAGGCGCTGCTTTTCGCGGTTCCAATCGCGCTTCTTCTCAGTCTCGCGTTTGTCATGGCTCGCCTTACCTTTGGCAAGGCAGACTTCGCACTTCACCAGATGCCCTTTCCAGTACATGGCTGTGGCAACCACGGTGTGACCCTTCTGCTCAACAGCGGCGATCAGCTTGGAAAGCTCGCGCTTGGTTAGCAGCAGGCGACGGGTGCGGTCGGGCTCGGTGACAAAGTGGGTGGAGGCACTGGGTAGCGGCTGGATGTTGGCACCCAGCAGCCAGGCTTCCCCGTTTTTGAAAATGACATAACTGTCGGTCAGCTGGGCTTTGCCCTCCCGACAGCTTTTGACTTCCCAGCCTTTCATCTCAACGCCCGCCTCAAACTTTTCTTCAATGAAATAGTCGTGGCGGGCCTTCTTGTTGAGGGCGATGGTATTGGATGTTTGTGCTTTCTTTTTCTTGGCCATGAAAACTACGAGTGACTAAACTACGAGTGACTATATAAAACTGTGTCCAAAAAACTTCAGGGCCACGGTATTGATAAAGATAAGCAGCAGTATCAATGGGATAAAAGTGCCCAGGGAGAAGTTAACGTATTTTTGCGAAAACGAGCCTGCAAAGTTGCTGTCACCTTCTTGCAGCTCTTTATCAAAATTGGATTTCTTCCATTTGTAGATCACGAACAGACATACCAGCAGGCCGTTTAGAGGCAGGATGGTGTCGTAGAAGATGATCTCCACCAAATCGAAGAACGACTTGTTTGCGCCGGCCAGTTGTACAAACTCTGTAAACCAAGTGGCCATACCGAATGATACGGCGCAAGCGATGGCCAGTACAAATTGAACTGCCGCAACGATGTAGATAGCCTTCTTACGCTCCATGTTGCGCTCGTCGCGCAGGGTGGCGATAGGCACCTCAATAATGGAAACCAGGGAAGTAATGGCGGCAACCAGTACCAGGAAGAAGAAGATGGCCGCTACGGCGCTGGCGCCCATGTAGCCGATTCCGTCTTGCAAAGCGAGGAATATCTTCGGCAGGAACAGGAAGATCATACCGGCGGATGAGTCGCTCAGCTCTGTCGGATCAATCTGCGGGTTAAAGTGGAAAATACTCGGCAAAATCAGCAGGCCAGCAGTAAAGGCTACCAATGTGTCAGTAATCGCTACGGCACGGGAAGAACCGGGAATGGAGTCCTTCTTCTTCATATAGGAGCCGTAGGTAATCATGATGCCCATTCCCAGAGACAGGGAGAAGAAGGCCTGGGCCATGGCTTTACTGATTACGTTGCCGTCAATTTTGCTGAAGTCGGGTACCAAGTAGTACTGCAAACCGAGGGCGGCGTTATCCAGAGTCAGTACAAAGAACACCAGTCCCAATAACATTACAAACAGCATGGGCATCAGTGTTTTTGCGGCCCGCTCGATACCGTCTTTAACACCCATAGCGAGAATGGCATTGATGATCAGCATCAGGACAACCAGGTAAATAAATACCGTGGGTGTATTGATAAAGTGGATAAAGAAATCTGGGGTGGCGAGCTTATCCAGGTTGCCGGAGAAGATCTCTACCAGGTATCCCATTACCCATACGGTAACTACCAGATAAAAAACCGCGATCATAAATGGCGTGATCAGGGCCAGCCAGCCGGGAATACTCCACAGGGTGGAGCCCTTGGATATCTGCCGATAGGCCCCGACAGGGTCTTTATCTGAACGGCGCCCCATAGCGAGTTCGGCCATCATCACCGGCAGACAGATCAGAAATACGAAGAGAGCGTAGACCAGTAAGAAGGCGCCGCCCCCGCTCTTGGTGGCTGCTACAGGGAATGCGACCAGGTTGCCAATACCGACGGCGGAACCTGCTGCGGCCAGGATAAAGCCCAGCCTTGACCCAAAATGCTCTCTCACTGCGGTCATAAGTACTCTCGCTATTATTTTTTGAATGCTTGTAGTTTTTGTTACTGCGGCTGGGGCTAAGTGTGGCCCACCGGTAAAAAATGCGATTGTTGCAGGAATTGTCTTGCTTGAGTAGCGCCGACTGGCAAAATTAGCCGTTCAACGGTAATCCCAGGTAATTTTGCCTGATGGACTGGGTTAGACAGTAGGAATGACTGAAATAGAACGCAGTGCGCTGGTGATGTACAGCGCGGAACAAATGTTTGATCTGGTCAACGATGTGGCCAGTTACCCGCAATTTTTACCCGGCTGTCGCGCTGCGGAGATTATCCACAGCGATGACACCACTTTAGAGGCGCGCCTGGATTTGTCGCGCGCGGGTATAAAGCAGAGCTTTGTGACCCGCAATCAGTTGGTGCGTCCCAAGTCGATGACGCTCAAGCTGGTGGATGGTCCTTTCGAGCAGTTCGAGGGACTGTGGGAATTTACTCCACTGGCTGAAAATGCCTGTAAAGTGAGTTTTACCCTTTCGTTTTCGATGAAAAATCGATTGATCGCGGCGGCTGCGGGAAAAATTTTCAGTGACCTGGCCAACCAGATGGTCGCGGTTATGTGTGAGCGCGCGGAAGAAGTTTACGGGAAACCCCAATGACAGAAGAGAGAACAATCTCGGTGGAGGTGGTGTACGCACTGCCCCACGAACAGCGATTAATGCGTTTGTTGGTGTCTGAGGGTACCACTGCGCGGGAGGCGCTAATTCGCTCGGGAATTCCCAAGGAGTATCCCGAAGTTGATCCGGATACGGCAAAGATGGGTATTTTTGCCCAGGTGCTGGGGAGTAAGGGGCTGCCGCCGGCGGAAAGTTATGTCCTGCAACCCGGGGACCGGGTTGAGGTGTATCGCCCCTTGATCGCCGATCCCAAAGAGGCGCGCAAGCAGCGCGCCGAGAAAGCCAAGCGTATGGCTGAGAAGAAGAAAGGCGCCGAGGGGACTTCCGCTTAGGGCCAGCCTGTGGGCTGCCAGTCGCCGCTGGTGGCTACCAGGGAGTCTTCATCAAAGTAAACGCTAAAGGTCTTTTGGGTGATATTGCCTTTCTTGTCGCGAAGGCGATTGACGTAATCCCAGCGGTTGGGGTTGTAAGTATCTTCCAGCAGCGGAGTGCCCAGAACAAACTGTACCTGGCGTCGCGTCATCCCTGGCTTTAGCTGATCCACCATCTCCTGGGTAATGATATTGCCCTGCTGCACCTCAATACGGTGTACACCGGGGAATTTTACGAGTGTGCAAGCTCCCAGCAAGCTGCACAGGAAGGCGATAGTGAGAAATCTCAGACTAGGCGGCATTCATTGCTCCATTATTCGGTTTCAAACGGCAGCGCTCACGCTGATTTCTTACAAACAGTCAGTTTAGTCTCAAGTGGAGAAAAAAAGTTCCTCCTCTTACCAGTTCTGCCCTAAGTGAGCAGTACGGGGTTTCTCTGACTCCGTAGGGCATGGGATAATACCTGAAGAGTTGGCTCGCTGACAGACGGGACTCCAGGGTCGGAATCCTTTATAAATGGCCGCTGTGGGTTTGGGCAACTTCGGATAACTTTTAAAATCCTGCCGGGAAATATTGATACATGTCGAACGAAAACCAGGAATTGCGCAAGGCTGGCCTCAAGGTCACTCTGCCGCGGGTGAAAATTCTGCAATTGCTCGAAAGCACTAGTGAGCAGCATTTGAGTGCTGAGGATGTCTATAAGCTGTTGCTGGAGGCGGGAGAGGATGTCGGCCTAGCTACTGTGTACCGGGTATTGACCCAGTTTGAGAGCGCGGGCCTGGTAGTGCGCCACAACTTCGATGGCGGCCACTCCGTATTCGAGCTGGATCGTGGCGATCACCACGATCACATGGTGTGCACGGATACCGGTAAGGTTATCGAGTTCCACAATGAAGAGATTGAGGAGCTACAGCGCCAGATCGCTGAAGAGCACGGCTATGAGCTGACTGGCCATAGCCTGGTTCTGTATGTGACAGAAAAAGAGAAGTGATTCTTTCGGGTGCGGTATTCACCGCACCCTTCAAATGCTTACGCTGGGTGTTACGACTGGCAGGGTGGGGTGTAAAGCTCTGGGAACTTGCCAATTTTATCCGCGTAAAATTCCTTGAGCTTCAACAGCTCGGCTTCCAGGTTTTCACTGAATTGCGCTATCGGGCCGATGCCCACTTCTTTTTTGGGGAAGCTGATATAGCCCAGCACCACCGGAACCCTGGCGTTGCGGGCGATATGGTAAAAGCCGGTCTTCCAGCGTTCCGCCAAACCGCGAGTGCCCTCGGGGGGAATAGCGATAACCAGTTCTTTGCGCAGTTTGAACTGCCTGGCGGTGGCATCCACCAGGTTGTTGGCTTTGCTGCGGTCTACGGCGATACCTCCGAACCAGCGCATGGGGCCACCCAGCGGGAAGGTAAACAGCTTGTCTTTGCCCATCCACTGCGGGGTCATCTTCAGTTTGAGTGCGGCGAGAATAAAGTAATAGCCATCCCAGTTAGTGGTATGGGGGGCGCCGATCAATACGTACTGCTTTAGTTTGAGAGACTGCTCGTCAGCTTTGACACGCCAGCCGTGCAACTTCAGTAGCACCCGTGCAACCAAGCGGAGGATTGGGGTGACAATAGGGGTGTTGAAAATCGTTCTCTGCATAACCTCGGCCGGGACTACTCATACATCGAAAAATAAGCCGCCAAGTATATGGTGACTTTAGCCGCCGCTCCCAGTCATATTTGTGCGTTTGTCCTAAATCGGCACATATATCCGACGAAAGGGGTGGTATACCGGATTGTGTGGCGGTCATTTATTGATCTACGGTATAAGATTGCTTACCAAAATACGCCATTTTTGTCCTTTGGTGACATTTGGCGCCGGAATCGTATGAAGGAGGTAGGGCTGACTCCATAGCCAGCCCGAGAGAAGGGTTTGGGGGATTAAATTCTCTCCAGCATTTCCTCAGCATGAGCCAGAGATTGGGCGGTGGGGGCGCCGCCGAGCATGCGCGCCACTTCTTCGCGGCGCTCGCCGTTGGTGAGTTCGCGCAGTGCCACAAAAACACTTTCGCCATCGCTGTGCTTCTCCACCAGGTATTGGCGGTGGGCTCGCGCCGCTACCTGGGCCAGGTGGGTCACACAGATTACCTGGCCGCTGCGGCCATTGCGGGTTTCTCCCAGTTGACGCAGCAGGCGGCCCACCACATCACCGGTGGCACCGCCGATACCCACATCCACCTCGTCGAATACCAGGGTGGGGGTGCGGGAGGTTTGCGCAGTTACCACCTGGATTGCCAGACTGACCCGAGAGAGTTCACCGCCGGAGGCAATCTTGCCCAGGGGACGAGGCGGTTGGCCCGGGTTGGTGGAAATTAATATTTCCGCTTCTTCCAGTCCCTGGCTATTGGGCGTATCCAGCTCTTGTAGTGATAGCTCTACTCGAGCGTGAGGCATGGCCAGGTCGGCCAGCTGGCCGTTTACGGCCTCCGCCAGCGAAGTTGCCGCTTTACTGCGCAGCTTGCTGAGCTTGCCGGCAACTTTTCTATATTGCTTTTCCAGTTGTTCACAATCTGCGGCAAGGCGCTCCAGGGCATCTGGGCTGCCGATATCGTCCATCTCTGCCTGTAACTGTTGCTGTAGTGCCGGCAGCTCCTGTGGTTGGACTCGGTGTTTGCGCGCCGCCTGGTAGATGGCGCTGAGCCTGTCTTCAACTTCGGAGAGCCGTTCAGGGTCCATCTCGAAGCGATCGATGTGTCGGGAGAGGGTGGCTGCGGCCTCATCCACCTGGATGCGCGCACTGTCGAGCATCTGTGCCACTTCCACTAAGGCCGGAGCCTGCCCGGGCATGGAGGACAGCAGTTGCAGGGCGCGGTGCAGCTGTTCGGCGATATCACCCTCACCGCCTGACAAGAAAGCGGCCAACTGGTAGCTGCCACTGAGGATTTCCCCGGCATTGGCCAGCTGTTGCTGTTCGCTCTCGAGGGACTCTATTTCCCCTTCGCTCAAGCCCAGCTGATCCAGTTCCTTAAGCTGGTATTCCAGCAAGTGGCGGCGGGCTTCGGCTTCCTCGGCGCTGTCGGCCAGGGTGCGATAACGGCGATAGTGATCCCGCCAGGTTTTGAAGCGGCTGCGGGTCTCTGCGGCGAGATCCTGGGCCTGGGCGTATTCATCCAGCAGGCGCAGGTGTGTTTCTTTCTTCAGCAGGGATTGGTGTTCGTGCTGGCTGTGGATATCGATTAGCTGCTCGCCCAGGGCGCGTAGCTGCAACAGAGTGACCGGTTGGCCGTTGATATAGGCGCGGGAGCGGCCGTCGGCGCCGATAGTGCGGCGCAGAATGACTTCCTGCCCGGCGTCCAGCTCCTGGGACTCAAGCCAGCTGGCGGCGCTGGGGTGCTCGGCGATATCAAATGTGGCGCTGATATCGGCGCGATTGGCGCCGGTGCGCACAAGCTCAGCGCTGCCGCGACCGCCCAGCGCCAGGCCGAGGGCATCTAAGGTGATTGACTTACCCGCGCCGGTCTCGCCGGTCAGGGTGCTGGTACCGGGACCAAACTCCAACTCCAGTTGGTCCACCAGGGTGAATTGGCTGATAGACAGATGCAGCAGCATAGAGATCGCTTGTGTCCTTGCTAATCGGCGGGCGCCCGGCCCAATTAGTGGTTATTTATACAGTATTCGTTCCCGGTTAGCTATAGGGGCGGGGCCACATTACTCTGAGGATGTGCGCTAGCGCGAAAAACCACTTGAACTGTGCGGGGATGTCCCCATATAGGCTCCAGTGCCCGAGAGACGGGCTCAACTCACATTACTGACAGAGTCGACGCGACGGAGAAAGCAGTGGCCAGAGAGCGCAGCGAAGAAGATCAGATTAAAGAGGGGGCGGAGCACGCACCAGCTACAGAAGAGGGCGTTTCAGCAGAGATTGAAGACCCTTCCTCTATAGAAAGCGAACTTGCCGAGGAAGCCCTGCGGGAAGAGGCCGAAGGTGCCGATGCCCTGCACGAGGAAATTATCAAGTTGCAGGAGCAGCTGGCAGCGCACAAGGATATGGCCCTGCGCGCCCAGGCGGAAGAGCAGAACGCCCGTCGCCGCGCGCAACAGGATATCGAGCGAGCGCGCAAATTTGCGGTAGAGAAGTTGCTACAGGACTTGCTGCCTGTAGTGGACAACCTCGAGCGTGCACTG
Source organism: Microbulbifer maximicatervae (SeqCode) (assembly GCF_052467615.1). Classification (NCBI taxonomy): domain Bacteria; kingdom Pseudomonadati; phylum Pseudomonadota; class Gammaproteobacteria; order Cellvibrionales; family Microbulbiferaceae; genus Microbulbifer; species Microbulbifer maximicatervae (SeqCode). The sequence continues at coordinate 3,748,832 of NZ_CP174319.1, read as the reverse complement.
GCGACGATCGATACGGCCGACGAAGCCAACAAGGCCTTGGTAGAAGGTATCGAGCTGACCCACAAATCTTTCGTTGAAACCCTGACGAAAAATGCTGTGGAAGTTGTCGATCCGGCCGGTGAGCCCTTCGACCCAGAGCTGCACCAGGCTATGACCCAGGTGCCCAACGGCGAGGTGGAGCCGAACACGGTTCTGGATGTGTTTCAAAAAGGTTATCGCCTCAATGGCCGCCTGGTTCGCCCGGCCATGGTGGTGGTCAGCAAAGCGCCGTAACGGCAGAAGTGTAAAGCGGCCTTGAAATTTAGCGGCCGGCACCAATATAGCTGACATCAAGAATTATTCGCGCGGTGTAAATAGAACAGAGCTGGCAGCGCGCATCAAAAGAGGATTTTACAGATGGGAAAAATTATCGGCATCGACCTGGGTACCACTAACAGCTGTGTAGCGGTACTGGATGGTGACAAAGCGCGTGTAATCGAAAACGCCGAAGGCGATCGCACTACACCTTCTATTGTTGCCTTCACTGACGACAACGAAATTCTGGTAGGTCAGTCTGCCAAGCGTCAGGCGGTGACCAATCCCCAAAATACTCTGTTTGCGGTTAAGCGTTTGATCGGCCGTAAATTCAAAGACGACGTTGTCCAGAAAGATATCAAGATGGTTCCTTACACCATCACTGAAGCTGACAACGGCGACGCTTGGGTAGAAGTGAAAGGCGATAAAAAAGCTCCGCCGCAGATCTCTGCCGAAGTCCTGAAGAAAATGAAAAAGACTGCGGAAGACTTCCTCGGTGAGAAAGTTGAAGCGGCAGTAATTACCGTACCGGCTTACTTCAATGACTCCCAGCGTCAGGCCACCAAAGACGCCGGCCGCATTGCTGGCCTGGACGTTAAGCGTATTATCAACGAGCCGACTGCCGCTGCGCTGGCATACGGCCTGGACAAGCAGGGCGGTGACCGCACTGTAGCGGTATACGACCTGGGTGGTGGTACCTTCGATATCTCCATCATCGAAATTGCCGACGTAGACGGCGAGAAGCAGTTCGAAGTACTGTCCACCAACGGTGACACTTTCCTCGGTGGTGAAGACTTCGACCTGCGACTGATCGAATACCTCGCAGACGAGTTCAAGAAAGACCAGGGCATCGACCTGAAAGGTGACCCCCTGGCAATGCAGCGCCTGAAAGAAGCTGCGGAAAAAGCCAAGATCGAGCTGTCCTCCAGCCAGCAGACCGAAGTCAACCTGCCGTACATCACTGCAGACGCCACTGGTCCCAAGCACTTGGTGGTTAAACTGACCCGCGCCAAGCTGGAAAGCCTGGTAGAAGAGCTGGTTACCCGCTCCCTGGAGCCGGTAAAAATCGCTCTGCAAGACGCCGACCTGTCCGCTTCCGGTGTAGACGAAGTGATCCTGGTAGGCGGTCAGACCCGTATGCCAATGGTTCAGCAGAAAGTAACCGAGTTCTTCGGCAAAGAGCCGCGCAAAGACGTTAACCCCGACGAAGCCGTTGCCATGGGTGCTGCTATCCAGGGCGCCGTACTGTCCGGTGACGTTAAAGACGTACTGCTGCTGGACGTAACTCCGCTGACCCTGGGTATCGAAACCATGGGTGGCGTTGCGACTCCGCTGATCGACAAAAACACCACTATCCCCACCAAGAAGTCCCAGGTTTTCTCCACTGCGGATGACAACCAGACTGCGGTAACCATTCACGTGGTTCAGGGTGAGCGCAAGCAGGCTGCACAGAACAAATCCCTGGGTCGTTTCGACCTGGCCGATATCCCACCGGCACCGCGCGGCATGCCGCAGATCGAAGTAACCTTCGACATCGATGCCAACGGTATCCTGCACGTACACGCGAAGGACAAGGCCACTGGCAAAGAGCAGTCCATCGTGATCCAGGCTTCCTCCGGCCTGTCCGAGGACGAGATCGATAAGATGGTTCAGGACGCTGAGGCCAATGCCGAAGCGGACAAGCAGTTCGAAGAGCTGGTGCAGACTCGCAACACGCTCGACGGCCTGATTTCTGCGACCAAGAAAACTCTGGAAGAAGCTGGCGACAAAGCTACCGCTGAAGAAAAGGCAGCTATTGAAGCGGCTGTTACCGAAGCGGAAGAAGCCGTTAAAGGCAATGACAAAGCTGCAATGGAAGCTGCGACTACCAAGCTGACTGAAGCTTCCGGTCCGGTTGCCCAGAAGATGTACGCCGAGCAGGCTCAAGCCGCTGGTGCTGAAGGTGCCGCTGGCGCTGGCGCCCAGGGCGAGCAGCAGTCCTCCGCTGGCGACGACGCGGTAGACGCAGAGTTCGAAGAAGTTAAGGACGACAAAAAAGAAGGTAAGTAAGCGTTCGCTTGCAATTCCGGTGGCAGCTTTTAAAGTGGCCGCCGGAGAACTTCAGGGGCGCGGCGCCTTACTTTCAGAGGCCCGCGCCCTGTGTTGTTTCAGGTATCTGCCAATATTTGCCGAGTTTTCGCAGTTTTGGTGGTGCTCCGTTCGCGGAGCTTAGTTAGAAACCGAGAAGTAGAAAGAGAGTTTGGCCGTTCTTGATGCCGGACCAGAGAACATAGTTTTATGTCGAAACGCGATTATTACGAAGTCCTCGGCGTCGAGCGCGGCGCTTCGGATGCAGAGCTGAAAAAAGCCTACCGCCGGGTGGCAATGAAGTTTCACCCGGACCGTAACCCCGATGACAAGGAATCTGAGAACAAATTCAAGGAGGCCAATGAGGCCTACGAGGTTTTGTCGGATTCCGAGAAGCGCGCAGCTTATGACCAGTTTGGCCACGCCGGTGTGGAAGGCCAGATGGGCGGTGGCGGCGCTGGTGGATTCGGTGGCTTCTCCGATATTTTTGGCGATGTGTTCGGCGATATCTTCGGTGGTGGCGGCGGTGGCCGTCGCGGCGGCCCTGCTCGCGGTTCCGATCTGCGCTATGACCTGGAATTGGACCTGGAAGACGCGGTGCGCGGCACCACGGTCAAGATTCGCGTTCCGACTCTGGCAGCCTGTGGTACCTGTAGCGGTTCCGGGGCCAAGCCCGGTTCCTCTCCGCAAACCTGTGGCACCTGTGGTGGTGCTGGCCAGGTGCGTATGCAGCAGGGTTTCTTCTCTGTTCAGCAAACCTGCCCTAACTGTCGCGGTCGCGGTACCACTATCTCCGATCCCTGTGGCAGCTGTCACGGTCGCGGTCGTGTAGAGGAAACCAAAACCCTGTCCGTTAAGGTACCGCCCGGTGTGGATACCGGCGATCGCATTCGCCTGTCTGGTGAAGGTGAAGCTGGGCCTGATGGCGGCCCCGCTGGTGACCTCTATGTACAGGTAGTGGTAAAAGAGCACGATCTGTTCCAGCGCGATGGCAAGAACCTCTACTGCGAAGTGCCGATTAGTTTCGTTTCCGCTGCCCTCGGTGGTGAGCTGGAAGTGCCGACTCTCGACGGTAAAGTTAAGCTGAAGATTCCTGCGGAAAGCCAGACCGGCAAGCTGTTCCGCCTGCGCGGCAAGGGTGTTTCCCCGGTTCGCGGTGGTGCAACCGGCGACCTGCTGTGTCGCGTTGTGGTAGAAACTCCAGTGAACTTGTCCGGCAAGCAAAAAGACTTGCTGCAAGAGTTCTCTAATACCCTTAGCGAAAAGAAAAATTCACCGCGTCAGACCGGTTGGTTTGAAGGGGTGAAAAACTTCTTTGGTGATATGAAGCTTTAATCTCTGTTAGCACCGGCAAAACCTTAAATTGTTTTGCGGGTTGCCTATTCAAAAAGGCTCGAGAGCATTAGCTTTCGAGCCTTTTTTATTTCCAGGCGAGTTTTATCCCCCCAATTGAATGCCTTCTATTGGGAAGTTTTTGTTCTCAAACGGGCCGCGAATTCACTCAGGAATTCCTGTTGGATTTTTTGCGCTTTACGCAGTTGCTCCTTATTTAAAGTACCTTCCAATTCTTTGTGTGTTTCCAGGCTGATAGCTGCGAATTGAGCGCCAATTTCGCCGCGTTGCTTGGGGGTTAGAGCGACCTTTTCGCCACTGAGTAATCCGTATTTTTCCAGCACCGCTTTTTTCTCTGCGAAGCTTTTTTGCATAATGGGTAATACGGTTTTTTCCTGTCCCGGGGTGAGCTGCAAACGCAGCGTCACCCAATCGGTAATATCATCATACTTCTCCCAAAAGTCTGGATTGGCATTTTGCTGCTGGGCAGATGCCGGCGTGCTGCCAAAAGCCAGGCTCAGAGAGATCACTACCACCATGATGTGTGGTAGATGGTTGGACAGGATCATCAGTCGCATATTGGCGCTCCATTTACCCCTCACAGTAAAGCGTAGCAGTGGCCGCTGATATCGCGTTTTGCGCAAGTATCCTCTTGGCAATTTAAAAATATGTGGATATTTCTTTTTGTTTTACTTTTGCGGAGTGACTAGCGATTTTTAGACATGCTAATACTGGCTTACTGGTATCTATGCGCTCTACCGGGTGCGTTGTAGAATCCAGAACCTTATTGATTTGGACTGGAGTGCTGTGATGGCGGTAAAAGTGGCGGTGACGGGATTTGGTGGTCGAATGGGGCGAGCGTTGGCGGAGGCTTTGTCCCTGTCTGATAAAGCCGAACTGTCAGCGGCTATAGTGCGGCCTGGCTCCAGCTTGGTCGGCGCCGATGCCGGTGAAGTTGCCGGTCTGGGCCGCAGCGGCCTCGCTATTGTGGACAGCCTCGATAAGGCAGACTTTGACGTACTTATTGATTTCACTGCCCCTAAAGCGACTGTGGAAAATACTGCCTATTGCGCGGAGAAAAATCTCCCCATTGTAATCGGCACCACGGGCTTTGATAGCGAGCAAAAAAATAAAGTATTGGCTTATGCGGATCAGGTGCCGCTGTGCCTCGCCAGTAATTTTTCCACCGGGGTAAACCTGTGCTTTAAATTGTTGGAAACTGCTGCGCGGGTAATGGCTGAAGAGGCCGATATTGAGATTGTCGAAGCCCATCATCGCCACAAAGTGGATGCACCTTCCGGCACGGCACTGAGTATGGGAGAAGTGATTGCGGAAACTCTGGGGCGCGACCTGGATAAAGTGGCAGTTTACGGCCGCGAAGGTCAAACCGGTGCCCGCGATCGGGACACTATCGGTTTTGCGACAGTGCGCGGTGGTGATGTGGTAGGTGAACACTCGGTGATGTTCCTGGCGGAAGGTGAGCGGGTCGAAATTAGCCACCGCGCCAGCAGCAGGCTCTCTTTTGCTCGCGGTGCCGTGCGCGCGGCACTGTGGATGATGGGAGAGGAGGGGAGTGCGCGGGCGCCGGGGCACTACGATATGCGCGATGTACTCGGCCTTAACTAATCTTACTTAGAGTAAATAAATTCAGCGCCTGCAGGGGCGCTGTGAAAGAAATTTCCGATTTTCATTTGCCCGCCATTTTTGCGGGTAAAACTAAAAGGCCGGCAACATTCGTTCGACCGGTCACCCTGTAACCTTCCTTTGAGGAACCTCGATTGGAAAGAAAGCTGATTGTCGGCAGCGAAGAGTGGTGCGGGCTTCCCGCACTCGGCGTCCCGGCGATTAAGGTGCGTGTGGACTCCGGGGCAAAAACTTCCTGTTTGCACGCGTACAACATCCATACCTTCAAGCGCGATGGCGAACCCTGGGTGAGTTTTGAGGCGCATCCACTGCAGCACCAGCGCCGCCCTTCAGTGCGCTGTGAGGCGCGGCTTTTGGATAAAAGGCTGGTGCGCAGCTCCTCCGGTGAAAGCGAAAAACGCCCGGTAATTCGTACCTCTATTTCCATTGGTGGCAGTGTCTGGGATATCGAACTGACCCTGACCAATCGGGACAGCATGGGCTATCGCATGTTGCTGGGGCGCGAAGCCATGATTGGGCGAATGCTGGTGGACCCGGCTGAGAGCTTCTGTATTGGCGATATCCCGAAAAGCCAGTTGGATGAATATTATCGGGATGAGCACCATATTGCCGGTACTGGCCTGCGCATCGGGCTGCTGGCATCGAACCCGGATCTCTATAGCAACCGGCGCATTATGGAAGCGGGAGCCGAACGCGGACATCGCATGAGTTTTCTCGATATCCGCCAGTGCTATATGAAGCTCGACCCTGATGAGCCGGAAGTGCATTACCGGGATGGTCGCATACTCAATAGCCTGGATGCGGTGATTCCCCGTATTCGCCCCAGTCAGACTTTTTACGGTTGTGCGCTGACGCGGCACTTTGAGAGCCTGGATATTTTTGCCCTGAACGGCTCCGCCGCTATCAGCCAGTCGCGGGATAAATTGTTTTCCCTGCAGTTGCTGCAACAAAGTGGATTAAATATCCCAACCTCTGGGTTTGCCAATTCCCCGGTGGATACCAACGAGCTGATCGAAATGGTGGGCGGTGCGCCACTGGTGGTGAAGTTGCTAGAGGGAACCCAGGGGCGCGGTGTCGTTCTGGCGGAAACCCGCAAGGCTGGGGAATCGGTGATTAATGCGTTTAAGTCCCTCAAGGCCAATCTCCTGGTACAAGAGTTTATTCGCGAGGCGGAGGGTAAGGATCTTCGCCTATTTGTTATCGACGGTCGTGTGGTGGCCTCGATCCAGCGTGAGGCGGCACCGGGGGAATTTCGTGCCAATATTCACCAGGGCGGTACGGCTTCAGTAGTGAAGGTCACCGCCGAGGAGAAGCGCCTGGCGGTCAAGGCTGCCAAGGTGTTGGGGCTCAAAGTGGCGGGTGTGGATATTATTCGCTCCCGCAAGGGGCCGCTGTTATTGGAGGTAAATTCCTCCCCGGGGCTTGAAGGCATCGAGAGCGCTACGCGCAAGGATGTGGCTGGGGCCATGATCATATCTATCGAAAAGGCGTTGAAGTGGCGCCCGATATTGCCGGGGGAGGATCTTTAGGCGCTGTAACTCTGGTCCCGGCGGGGGCCTTTGCGTTGGGCTAACCTGAGTAGGTGGCCGGGCTTTTCGCTGGCGCGCAAATAGAGCCGCAGCGAGCTTTGGCCGCTGCGGGTAACAGCCCACCGCAGCTTCCTTTCGGGAGGTGCAAACCGCAGGGTTTGAGCTTCTATGACGATATCCAGCCCAGGTTCATTTCGCATTATTCCCGCCCTGATACTTTTCCTGTCAGTACTTTTCACTGGTGTGGGTGCCCAGGCTGCGGTGCAGCTCTCCGATACGCCTTTGGGGCGGCGGGTAATGGTGGATTACATAGTGCACTTCGCCTACCACCTGCAGTGGCCGGTCAACGCCTTTGCCAACAGCAGTGCCCCGTTCAAGGTGTGCCTGATGGGTGGGGACTCTCTCGGTGAGCCACTGGCAGCCCGGTTCAAAAATCAGCGTATTGATGGGCGGGATGTAGAGCTTGAGAAGATCGAGGTCAAGGAGATGCTGCGGGCGCGCAAGTGCCAAATTGTGGTGCTGAGTACCCTGGATCGCCCCACACTGCTCAAGGCGTTGGTGGCACTGGAGTTTTTCCCGGTACTGACGGTTAGCGATGCCGAGCGCTTTGCCGCCACTGGCGGTATGATCGAGTTTGCCGACAGCGGCCGGGAGGTGGCCCTGCGTATGAATAAGACCATGCTGGAGAAGGCGGAGCTGAAAATGGGCAGTAGTCTTTTCCGGTTGGGACGTAAGCCGGAGTGAGATTTTCAGGGAAAGTAGCCTGGCGTATTTTTGCACTAGCGTCCAGAGGTGAATTCGCGTAGAATCTGCGCCCGATTTGGGCCGGTGCCGCGAAGCTGAATCGCGCAGCGTGAGCCTACTAAAAAGCTGGCGGCAACCGTCGGCCACTTTGTGAGAATCACGCGTGAACAGATTTTTAAAGCGAGATGAAGCTGCGATGTTTCATCTCGCTTTTTTATGCGCGCACCAGTCAGGAGCCCGCGTGCTCCGAAGCCCGCAAACCCCGCCCGGAAGCAGTTCTGAAGATTGGAGTTCAATTTGACTAAAGCTGTCCCTACGTCGGAGGCTTTCATGCCCCACAACTTTATGCAGAGTACAACTCCCGCGCTGCTGGTGCTCGCAGATGGTAGTGTCTTTGAAGGACGCGCAATCGGTGCCCATGGCAGTTCTGTTGGCGAGGTCGTGTTCAACACATCCATGACCGGCTACCAGGAGATCCTCACCGATCCCTCCTACGCCCGCCAGATTGTGACTCTGACCTACCCGCACATCGGCAACACTGGCACCAACCAGGAAGACGAAGAGTGCGCTGATATCTGGGCCGCCGGCCTGGTAATCCGCGACCTGCCGCTGCTGGCCAGCAGCTTCCGCAACGAGCAGTCCCTGGAGGACTACCTGCGCGAGCGCAATATCGTTGGTATCGCCGATATCGACACTCGTCGCCTGACCCGCCTGCTGCGCGACAAAGGTGCGCAGAGCGGTTGCATCGTTGCCGGTGACAATATCGACCGCGAAGAAGCCCTGGCCAAGGCCAAGGAATTTGCCGGTCTAAAAGGGATGGACCTGGCCAAGGTAGTGAGCACCAAGGAAGCCTACCCCTTTAGCGAAGGTACCTGGGAACTGGGCGAAGGCCACAAGGCCGCGCCGGAACAGCCCTTCAAAGTAGTGGCTTACGACTTCGGTGTGAAGCGCAATATCCTGCGTATGCTGGTGGATCGCGGCTGTGACATCACCGTAGTACCGGCGGAGACCCCGGCTTCCGAAGTACTGGCGATGAATCCCAACGGTGTATTCCTGTCCAATGGCCCCGGCGACCCCGAGCCCTGTGAGTACGCGATCACCGCTATCCGCGAAATCCTGGACGCGGGCATCCCTACCTACGGCATCTGCCTGGGCCACCAGTTGTTGGGCCTGGCGGTGGGCGGTAAAACTGCCAAGATGAAGTTCGGTCACCACGGTGGTAACCACCCGGTACAAGACCTGAACAGCACCAAGGTGATGATCACCGCGCAGAACCACGGTTTCGAAGTGGACGCCGACAGCCTGCCGGACAATGTGGAAGTTACCCACAAGTCCCTGTTCGACGGTACCTTGCAGGGTATTCACCTGAAGGACAAGCCGGCCTTCAGCTTCCAGGGACACCCGGAAGCGAGCCCGGGCCCACACGATGTGGCGCCGTTGTTCGACCACTTTATCGATTTGATGAAAGAGCGCGCCTAAGGGCGTAGCCGCCCAGGGTAGGGCAATTAACCGCCGCTTTTGCGGCGGTTTTAACAAGAAACGAATGAAATTTAGCGCAGCCGGCCTTTGCCGGTAGTAGAACGGAAGAAAGATGCCAAAACGCACAGATATCCAAAGCATTCTGATTATCGGCGCAGGCCCCATCGTGATCGGCCAGGCGTGCGAATTTGACTACTCCGGCGCCCAGGCCTGTAAGGCGCTGCGCGAAGAGGGTTACCGGGTGATCCTGGTGAACTCCAACCCGGCCACCATCATGACCGACCCGGCCATGGCCGATGCCACTTACATCGAGCCGGTAGAGTGGCGTACCGTTGCCAAGATTATTGAGCAGGAGCGTCCCGACGCCATCCTGCCTACCATGGGTGGCCAGACAGCACTGAACTGCGCCCTGGACCTGGATAAGCACGGTGTCCTGAAGGAATTCAATGTCGAGCTGATCGGTGCGGACAAAGACGCTATCGAGAAAGCGGAAGACCGCGACCTGTTCGACAAGGCGATGAAGGCCATCGGCCTGGAAACTCCGCGCGCCAAGATCGTCCACTCCATGGAAGAGGCGAAGAAAGTACCGGAAGAGTTCGGCTTCCCGGTAATTATCCGCCCGTCCTTCACCATGGGTGGTTCCGGTGGTGGTGTGGCCTATAACTGGCCGGAGTTTGAAGAGATCTGTAAGCGCGGACTCGACCTCTCCCCCACTAACGAACTGTTGATCGACGAATCCCTGCTCGGCTGGAAAGAGTACGAGATGGAAGTGGTTCGCGATAAGAACGACAACTGCATCATCGTATGTTCCATCGAGAACTTCGACCCGATGGGCGTACACACCGGTGACTCCATCACCGTTGCCCCGGCGCAGACGCTGACCGACAAGGAATACCAGCTGATGCGCAACGCTTCTATCGCGGTACTGCGCGAGATCGGCGTTGAGACTGGCGGCTCCAACGTACAGTTCGGCGTTTGCCCGAAGACTGGCCGCGTAGTTGTGATCGAGATGAACCCCCGCGTATCCCGCTCCTCCGCACTGGCCTCCAAGGCCACCGGCTTCCCGATCGCCAAGGTCGCGGCCAAGCTGGCAGTGGGTTACACCCTGGATGAGTTGCAGAACGATATCACTGGTGGTGCTACCCCTGCGTCCTTCGAGCCGTCTATCGATTACGTTGTCACCAAGATTCCGCGCTTCACCTTTGAGAAATTTGGTGAAGCCGATGCGCGCCTGACCACCCAGATGAAGTCTGTGGGTGAAGTGATGGCGATCGGCCGTACCTTCCAGGAGTCCATGCAGAAAGCCCTGCGCGGTCTGGAAGTGGGCAGCTTCGGCCTGGAAAGTAAAATTGACCCGAGCAAAGACGGCGCTGAGACCCGTCTGCGCAGCGAACTCTCCGTTCCAGGTGCCGAGCGCATCTGGTACGTGGGCGACGCCTTCCGTATGGGCATGAGCGTCGGCGAAGTTTACGACCTGTCCGGTATCGATCCCTGGTTCCTGGTACAGATCGAAGAGCTGATCAAAATCGAAGAGCCGCTCAAGTCACTGCCTACCTCGGCGCTGACTACTGAGCAAATGCGCTTCCTCAAGCGCAAAGGCTTCTCCGATCGCCGCTTGGCGGACCTGTTGGGGGTGAGCCAGAAGACTGTGCGCGAGTTCCGCCACAAGCTGGGTGTATTCCCGTCTTACAAGCGCGTGGACACCTGTGCTGCTGAGTTCAGCACCTCTACTGCTTACATGTACTCCACCTACGATGAGGAGTGCGAAGCGCAGCCGTCCGACAAGAAGAAAATCATGGTACTCGGCGGTGGCCCCAACCGTATCGGCCAGGGCATCGAGTTCGACTACTGCTGTGTACACGCCGCACTGGCGATGCGCGAAGACGGTTACGAGACCATCATGGTCAACTGTAACCCGGAGACTGTTTCCACCGACTACGACACTTCCGACCGCCTCTACTTCGAGCCGGTAACTCTGGAAGACGTGCTGGAAATTGTTGCCAAAGAGAAGCCGGAAGGCGTGATCGTACAGTTCGGCGGCCAGACTCCGCTGAACCTGGCGCGCTACCTGGCCAACGAAGGTGTGCCGATTATCGGTACTACCCCAGAGCAGATCGACCGCGCCGAAGACCGCGAGCGTTTCCAGCAGATGATCATGCGTCTCGGCCTCAAGCAGCCGAAGAACGCCATCGTGCGCTCTGTTTCCGAAGCCATCCAGGCGGCGAAAGACGTGGGCTACCCGCTGGTTGTGCGCCCGTCTTACGTACTGGGTGGCCGCGCCATGGAGATCGTCTACAAAGAAGACGAGCTGCTCACTTATATGAAAGAAGCGGTACAGGTTTCCGACGAAGCGCCGGTACTGCTGGACCACTTCCTCAACGCCGCTATTGAGGTGGATATCGATGCGGTGTCCGATGGCAAGGACGTTGTGATCGGCGCCATCATGCAGCACATTGAACAGTGTGGTGTTCACTCCGGTGACTCCGCCTGCTCCCTGCCGCCTTATAGCCTGCCGGCGGATGTGCAGGACCGTATGCGCGAAGAAGTGAAAGCCATGGCTCGCGAGCTGGGCGTAGTTGGCTTGATGAACACCCAGCTGGCCTACCAGGACGGCGAGATCTACGTGATCGAGGTGAACCCGCGCGCTTCCCGAACTGTACCTTTCGTCTCCAAGTGCATAGGCACTTCACTGGCGAAAGTGGCTGCGCGCTGTCAGGCGGGTATCAGCCTACAGGAGCAGGGCTTTACTGAAGAGATCGTACCGGACTACTACTCCGTTAAAGAGTCTGTATTCCCGTTCAACAAGTTCCCGAAAGTGGACCCGATTCTCGGCCCCGAGATGAAATCCACCGGCGAAGTAATGGGCGTAGGCGCTACCTTCGCAGAAGCCTTCGACAAGGGCCTGGTTGCCGCAGGCGACCGCCTGCCGGAGTCCGGACGCGCATTTATCTCTGTGCGTGACTTCGACAAGGCCGACGCAGTGGGCGTAGCTCGCGATCTGGTGGAGCTTGGCTTCGAAGTAATTGCCAGTCGCGGCACCGCCAAGGTCTTGCAAGAAAACAATATTCCCGTTACAACCGTCAACAAGATGAGTGAAGGTCGCCCGCATATCGTCGATATGATTAAGAACGACGAGATTGCACTGGTAGTGAACACTACCGAAGGGCGCCAGGCGATTCGCGACTCTGCGGATATCCGTCGCAGTGCCGAGAACCACCAGGTGTGTTACACCACCACCCTGGCAGCGGCCCAGGCCATGGCTATGGCCATGCGTCAGGAGCAGCCGCTACAGGTTCGCCGCCTGCAAGACCTTCACCAGCGTGTCGTAAAGCTGTCTTAATAGCTTTAAAACCAACTTGTGAAATCCAACCGGGCCCCGTGATCTCACTGGGCCCGGTTTCGTCGTAACAATAATGGAGGTCCCACATTGAACCGGGTACCAATGACCGTTGAAGGCGCAGAAGCGCTGCGCTCAGAGCTGGACAATCTGAAAAAAGTTGAACGCCCTACCGTTGTACAGGCGATTGCTGAAGCGCGCGAACACGGTGATTTGAAGGAAAATGCCGAATACCACGCGGCGCGGGAAAAGCAGGGCTTTATCGAAGGCCGTATCCAGGAAATCGAAAGCAAGCTTTCCCACTCTCTGGTCATTGATGTGAAAAGCATCGAGCCCAGTGACAAGGTAATTTTCGGTACTACGGTAACGATTATTCACCTGGATGACGATAAGGAAGTCACATACAAAATTGTGGGTGACGACGAGGCCGATGTTAAAAAGCACAAGATCTCGGTGAACTCTCCGATTGCCCGTGCGTTGATCGGCAAGGAAGTGGGTGATGTGGTGGTAGTCCAAACACCTTCCGGTGCGGTGGAGTACGAAATCGATGCGGTTGAGCACCTGTAAATTCCAGGTGATAAAAAAGGGGCGGCCATGGGCCGCCCTTTTTTGTTGTTGCCAGCTCTACTGAGAAATGTAGCTCTGGTTAGCATGGCCAGATTGCATTACTGTAGCAGTTTCATATTGGCCGAACTGACTTACAAGACTGTTGTTATTGTGTCCGGATTGGCGTGCCATAGCCACATGCCCTTCACCAATCTGCCCCAGGTACACATCATTGTGGTGGCCTCTTTGTCTGGATCTTGCGTTATTGCCGAATCCAGCCTGAGAGATATCTGCCTCGTGATTGTGGCCCCGCTGGCGCATACGGGCATAGTGGCCTTCACCAATCTGGCGGATATCACCGTCGTTAGATTCTCCAGATTGGCGCATACCGGCATCGTGGCTGGCACCGGTTTGGAATGTGTCTCCATTGTTTAGCTCACCCCGCTGCCTTAATGCCGACTGGGAACCAAAGCTTAAAACCTGAGTGACAGTTGCGGTGTTGTGGCTGTCGTGCTGGGTAATCTCAGCCATATTACCTGCCCCTTCCAGCTGAAAGGTCAGGGCAAAGTGATTGCTGCCGGACTGCTGATGCATGGAATAGCTGCCGGTCTGCGAGACCTGAATAGTCTCTGAAACATTGTAGGTTCCCGACTGCAGGCTGAATGCCTCGTTCTCAAGTCCACCAGTTTGCAGTATTTCGGCTGTGTGGTGATCACCTTCCTGGTACTGGCTCGCATAGCTACTTTGTTCACCAGAATGAACTATATCTGCGCTGTTGTGGTCCCCATTCTGCTCCTGCATGGCTGAGTTGTGTGAGGTGTTTGGACCTACCTGGGTGATAGTTCCGAGGTTGTGGCCTCCATCCTGATCTTGGGTGGCGGTGTTAAAGTCGGCATAAGCGGTTCCGCTTACAGCCAAAGTTAAGGCTATGGCGATTGGTGTCAAGGTTTTCATGAATGTCTCCATTACTGCAAACTTCAATGCGCATTACATGGTGGAATAGCAGCCAAAAAGGCTGAAGAATCTGGCAAGTGATCCTGTGCCAGGGGTTTTACAGCAGGTATACCTCACTGGAGGAAAAGGTATCTCTGTAAATAGGTAGGACAGCGCTGCTACATAGGCATGGTCGCCAGTGCAAGAGCAGAGGAAGAGAGTAGGGATGATGCATTTTGGTGGCTTCCCTGATACTGCTTAGGAGTCCAAAATTTTGTTCCGCCTTCATCAGTTTTGCTGAAATCGGAGTGAGTCGCTATAGGAAAGAAGTTGTAAATTCCTGAGAAGAAAGTTCTATTTTCTGATCTTGCCCCCCCTTTTCTTAGTATTGCTTTTAACTCTCTAATCCTGGAAGAGAGGAGAACTCATGTTGGGCAGAAATGCATAAAAAATCCGGAATCCTTGCTAGGAGTTCCGGATTTTTCTAGCTTAATCAGAAAGCAGAAGTGCTTAATTGACTAGCGCTGAGCTATTGGTTGCCCTTTTTAATTGCAGCCAGGGCTACTGCCAAACGTAACTTTGGTTAGCGTGGCCAGACTGCATTACCGTAGCAGTTTCATAGAGGCCGAACTGTCCCACCAGGCTATTGTTGTTGTGCCCTGATTGGCGTGCCGAAGCGGTGTGTCCGGAACCAATCTGCCCCAGGTACACATCATTGTGGTGGCCTCTCTGGCGTGCGCGTGCGCTGTGGTCATACCCAGCCTGAGAAATATCCGCTTCCTGGTTGTGGCCACGCTGACGCATACGGGCGTAGTGATCACCACCTACCTGACGAATATCACCATCATTGGATTCACCGGACTGGCGCATGCCGGCATCGTGGCCAAAGCCGCTCTGGAAGGTATCTGCGTTGTGCAGCTCTCCTCTCTGACGGATAACGGTCTCAGAGCCAACGCTAACAACCTGGGTGGCGGTTGCCGTGTTGTGGCTGTCCATCTGGCTAATCATCACCATGTTGCCAACACCTGCAAATTGATAGGTGAGGGCGTAGTGGTTGTCCCCAGATTGCTGATGGGCGGAGTAGCTGCCGAGCTGTCCAATCTGGTAGGTCTCAGACACGTTGGTGGTGCCGGACTGGAAGCTGAACGACTCGTTGCCGGCACCACCGCTTTGCAGCAACTCCGCTGAATGGTGATCACCTTCCTGGTACTGGTACCCATAGCTGCCGAGTTCAATGCTATGAGTGATCTCTGCATCATTGCTATGGCCATGCTGTTCCTGCATAGCGTTGTTATCCCAGGTCAGCGGCCCGGTCTGATCGATAGTGGCATTGTTGTGGCCGCC
The DNA here is from genome assembly GCF_052467615.1 of Microbulbifer maximicatervae (SeqCode). Taxonomy (NCBI): domain Bacteria; kingdom Pseudomonadati; phylum Pseudomonadota; class Gammaproteobacteria; order Cellvibrionales; family Microbulbiferaceae; genus Microbulbifer; species Microbulbifer maximicatervae (SeqCode). Next base: position 3,733,583 of record NZ_CP174319.1, on the reverse strand, counting down.
ATTCTGGTCCTGAGTGGCAGTGTTGCCGCCCGCGTAAGCGGTTCCACTGATGGCCAGGGTTAGGGCTACAGCGATAGGGGTCAAAGTCTTCATGAGTGTCTCCATTACTACAAACTTCAATGAGCATCACATGGTGAAATACCAGCCTAAGTGGCTGAAAAGGGGTGGCACGTCATCCTGCGCCGAGGGTTTTACAGCAGGTGCACCTAGCCTGGGGGGTAGGTATCACTGTAAAGAGGGGGAGCAGCGTTGCCGCAAAGGCATTGCCGCCAGTCAAACAGGTAAGTGGGAGAGTAGGACTGATACATTTTGATGGCTTCCCTGATACTGCTTAGGAGTCCAAAATTTCGTTCCGTCCTCAATATTCTTGCTGGGAATTGAGGCAGTGGCTATAGGAGAGAAGTTGTAAATCCTTGAGAAGAAAGTTCTATTGCAGAGTTCTAATTTCACTTTTCTCTCTCTATAGCTTTTGCCTGTTGCTATGAATAGCGCGGGGATTTAAGTCGGATTTTTTGATTGGCAATTTTGCTGCGAGCCTATTTACTGGGAAATATGGCTGCTGTTGGAAATGCCGATCTGTAGGGTGTTGCTGGATGCTCCCGCTCTCACCTGATTGGTTTGGACCTGGTTAAATAAGCCAATCTGGGTGCTACTGGCCATTTGATTCAGACCTAGTTGAGAAAATGAAACGTTATTTTCCAGCCCAATTTGGTTTGACTGGTTGGTATTTCCAACACCAACTTGCAAAGAATTTGCTGAATTTAACAACCCTTCCTGTGAAGCTGATGATGAATTTCCCGTGCCCAGCTGCTCCATTTCGGAAAAGTTAAGTGCGCCTGCCTGGGTAATTGAAGATTCATGAGCGATGCCGGTTTGCTCACTGACACCTAAATTAAGCAAACCCGCCTGTGAGATTGAGGCATTACCGGTAAAACTGAATACTTGTGCCACGGCGGCGACATTGGCTCTATCTGTCTGCTCAATATTGATGCTGTTATTGGCCCCGGAAATCTGTACCGTGGTGGCAACCTGTCCCTGGCCATCCTGAGTATGTAGGGAGAAACCATTTATTTGGTTAACTTGCCGTGTGAGTGATCTGCTATTAGAGCCAATCTGTACGCTCTGTCCCGCATTGTCGCTCCCAGTAGATTGGGAGACTCTGGAAAAATGATTACGGCCAGTTTGAAATTGGGAAATTGTGCTGTTGATTTCTATGGATTGAATGCCGGTGGCGTCATTAAAAAAGCCAATTTGCTCTTGTAGGATTAAGTTGCCCTCATTAAGCGGAAACCTCTGGTTGGCAACGGCATTGTTGCCAATACCAACCTGTATCTGCTCTACGGTTTGGTCATTCCCAAAGGCGGAATTGACGGAAAGAAATGCGATAAATGTGACTACCGGCGAGTAAATAACTTTTTTCACGAATACCTCCACGACTACATAACAAGGAGCATGAAAATTACGGCTTTAAAGTGCGGTGTTGGCAAGCAAACATAGGTAAATTACCACTGGAAATTAAATTCCGGACAGTAATTATTAAGAGCGCTAAAAGCGAATTGACCCAACTACCGCTATTTTCATTGTTGATGGCGGTATAGTAAGTTTCTATAGGGCTTTATTCTCAATTTAATGAGAAATAAGTATCAAGAAATGAGTGCTTTTACCTCAGGAATCCAGTCGGAATAAGTTGACCTTACTCCGACTGGAATAACTTCGTTACTGTAAAACCACTGCCGTATTACCGGTACCGGTTTGGGTAATATTGGCAGATTGGGAGAAACCATTTTGAATCACAGTTGCGTCATTCATACTGCCAGACTGATTGACGATCACCATATGGCCACCGCCTAGTCCACCATTGCCGGCTTGCATAATATTGGCGGAATTTAAGTAGCCATCCTGGGTGACGTAGGCACTGTTATACCAGGATACTTGCACGATGGTGGCCATGTTGCCCTCGCCATCCTGATAGAGGTCCAATTCGTTGTACATATCTGACTGGGCGACATCTGCGCTGTTGGCGGCGCCGATCTGTTGGATACTGGCGTAGTGCCCGGTGCCTTCCTGGCTGATTATGGCCTCATGGCTTGAGCCTTGCTGGAATATCAACGCATCGGAATTAAAGCTTGCATATTGTCCAATTAATGCGCCGTGGAGTTCGCCCATTTGCTCAATAACAGAGACGTTATCGCTACCGAGGTGTTGTTGGATCTCTGCTTCGTTACCGGACCCCACCTGGCGTATTGTCGATTGCCCATGCTGTGTGGCTAATTGATAGCTACTGGCACGATTATTAGAGCCCGACTGGAATATTTCTACGCTATTTGCGATCCCATCCATTTGCAGGCTATAGGCGTCGTTGAGGCTGCCTTCTTGTATTTGGATAATTGAGCTTTCTATTTCGTTTTGCTGTACGGCCTCTGCAATATGAGCAGAGCCGTCTTGACTGATCTCCAGGTGATTATCGATAGCGCTTGGGTCAGTTTGATCCGCTACAGCTGAGTTACTGGAGCCACTTTGGGTGATTAATGTAGTATTTTCTGCAGCATAACCCAAGCTGGTGGCAGATATCGCCAATACCAGTGGAATTACGGTAATCTTCTGCACGGCTAACTCCTGTGTATTACCGTCTAGTGGTAAATCCGGTCGTTAAAACTTTTGCCTGTGTTACCTGTGAAGTGAGTAACGTCAAAATGTGAGAAATCGTTTACATGGAAAACTGTAGACGAAGAATTTTGAAACCTCTGCTACGTAAGAAAATATTGATGCAGTATTTTTATCAGGTAAGGAAAGAATGCCATTCTTTGGGTAGCTTTGTGAGTGATTCATAAATTAAAGCTGGCATAGAAAAATGCATTCTTTCCCCTATTTATATTGAAGACATAATGATCTTCAGTGGGAAGGAACATTTCGCTACTGTATGATGATTCCTTGGTTTAACACACCATTCTGAATGCCAATAGCCGTTTGATTGTCGACGCTTTGGGTAATAGTATGAAGGTTAGTTGTTCCTATCTGGGTACTGCTTGCAGTTTGCATTGCTCCAGCTTGATCCACGATGGACATATTGCCAGTACCATCTTGTAGCGTAGAAACCAACAAAATATCTCCCGTCTGGGTCTGGGTACTAATGTTACCATCTCCTATCTGGGTACTTGTTGCTACCAGGATGTCACCCGTTTGTATAGAAAAATAAGTATTCAGATTGCCCGTTTGCGAGGAGGTCAACAGATTATCAAACCCTGTTTGTTCGGCATCTGCGCTATTTTGATCACCCGTTTGAGACACATTTAGGCTGTTAAACGTGGTGGTAGTTTGAGTCACTAACATCTGGTTATCAAAACCAGACTGATAGAGGTTGACTGTATCGAAACTACTGTCTGTTTGGGAGAAAATGATGTCATTTGCAGAATTGAACTGAGAAATGTCAACAAAGCTGGAAGAAGTACTGTCTTGTAAAGTAGAGGCGAAATTTCCAGCGCCCTCCTGATAGATATTTACCTCTGCATCATCTGAAAAATTAGTTTGAGTCGAGTCAGCTTCATTCCCCAGCGTTACCTGTTCATGCCTGATGATACTCAAGTTGGTTGAAGTGTCTTGCAAGCTATTGCTAACCTGTGCTTCATCTGCCTGAATAACCTCAATAAAGTTGTTAGTTGCCGTTGGGTCTACTTGGTTTGCAGTCACCTGGTGATTGTTACCCGTTTGTTCCACGGTAGTTGTATTTCCATCCGCATAAGCAATTGACCCGACAAGGCATAAACTGATGCCCACGGAAATTGGTGTATGGATTCGCATCGATATCTCCGATTGAAGGTAAGGTGGATTTTTCTTATCCCCATGATTTCAGTTGCGGTGAAGCATCAAGCCTAGGAAGGACAAAAGACTCCATAGATAGGGTATGGCATTTATTGCGCAAGGAGTTTGGCACACCTTGTTTTATTGCTATCCCTAATAGGTATTATCACTGGAGTACCTGATAATAACCTGATGCTGGTATGAGTTTTATCGTAAGCCTCAAGTATTGCTATGGGAAGTTAGTGCCTAAAAAATAGGAAAAACTTCTTTGTTGTTGTTTTTTGCGTTACCTGGATGTGCCTGTAAAGGGATACGATAAACGGATTTAAGCGATAGGTTTGTAGAGCTATAGTGAGGTTTAGATTGGGCTACCTGTTAGAGTAGCCCGTTAATAAACAACTAAACAGATGTTATTGAAAAATAAAGCCCATATTATTACTGCCATTTTGAGTGGCATTGGCTGTTTGGCTGATGCCGTTCTGGCCGGTCTGGTGCGAGTTGTTTGTACCTATTTGCAAAGTGGTTGCCAAATTATTACTACCTCCTTGATTCATATTAATCATATTCATAGAGCCTATTTGAGTCGATAATCCAGTTGCGAATGTCCCGAATTGTCCATGAAAAGAGGTGTTGTTATCACCATCCTGCATAATGGTGATTGAGCCCTGCTGACTACTTTGTACAGCACTGATTGTATTGGAGGTACCAATCTGAGTGGCATCAATCAAGTGGGCCAGACCTGTCTGCGTATATCCAGCACCATTTGAATCTCCAGATTGTGAAGATATGGTGGTACTTGAGTCGCTATTTGCTTGGGTAACTGTAGCAAGGTTTTGAGTGCCAAATTGCTCAAAGTCGGCATTGTCAGAAACGCTATTTACCTGGCTGATAGTGGCAGACTGAAGGGTTCCGAATTGCTCAACACTACCGCTGCTGGTTGTTGTATTAGTTTGGCTTGTAGTTACGCTGTGACTAACGCCGTCCTGGTAAACAGTCGCTGTTGTATTAGAAGCTGCCGTTTGAGTTGAAAAAATGGAGTTGCTGTCTCCGAGTTGTTCCTGATCAATTCCATTAGAGGTGCTATTTGTTTGCTGCGTAGCATTAGCAGTATTTAGATTCCCGGTCTGAATTTGAGTAACTAAATTTCCAATAGCAGTAGGATCACCCTGATCCACAGTGGCACTATTGGTTAATCCGCTTTGTGAAATGGTAGCGGTATTATTAGATGCGACAGCATTGTAGCTTGGGACACACAGGAAGAGTCCGATGGCTAACGTTTGGTAACGTATCATTTTATCTCCGTGGAATTTTAATTTTGAATATAAAAGATCTTGAACAGCTTGAATGAAACGGCGAAGCTGATTATCTGGTAGATATAGTGATTTTTACTTCTTAAACACAATATATGCAGAAATATTGTAGAGTGTTCTCTTATGGTGGCTATGAGAACTTAGTATGGATAAATTGAGATTAAAGTTTGTGAGATAATTTATTCGTTAAAAAAGGCCGACTTTAACAGTCGGCCTTTATCTTGATTACTGAATAATTACTGCCACATTGCCATCGCCCACCTGGGCGGGTGCGGCTGCGTTGAAGTCACCTACTTGGGTCACAGTTATGGTGTTGAAGTTGCCAACTTGTGATGATGTAGCGCTATTGAAATCGCCAGGTTGTGTCACGGTCAGGTTATTGAAAGTACCATCCTGAGCAGCCTGGGAGAAGTTATCGAAACCACTTTGGGTAACGACAGCAACATTAGTGAGTCCCACTTGTTCTGTGTATGCCCAGTGGTCACCGCCACTTTGGTTGTGGACCAAAGTCTGGGTAGTACCGTTTTGTAAGCCCTCACTGTAGTTTCCGTCATCAGTCTGGCTAAAGAACAAGGTGTTGAAAGAACCATCCTGGAAGGAGAAGGTCGAGCTGTTGCTCGCAGATATTTGCTGGTGAGCGACAGTGTTAGTATCACCCGCCTGGATCATATTCATGGTGTTCTGCGTGCTATTACTTTGCGTTGCAGAAGCGGTGCCATTGGTGCCGGTTTGAGTAATAATTGCGCTATTCAATGAGGTCAGGGTTTGAATGGCGACTGCCACATTACCGTCACCGGATTGATTAACTACAGCAGTGTCATTTGCGCTGGTAGTCTGGGCAATAGTTGCATCTTGCGGGCCACCACTTTGATTTATCACGGCAACACTGGTATCTACAAAGCTCTGAGTAGTCGATGCAAACTGGCCGTCATTTATCTGGGTGATGGTAGCCACTGGCACATTGGAATCGTTTTGGAATGATTCCGCGTAATTCATATCTCCTACTTGAGTTTGAGTAATTACTCCCGAATCGTTATTGCTGGATTGCTCAGCATAAACTTCATTCGTATCACCAGTTTGAGTCTGGGTGATAACATTGTTGGTTACCGTTGGATCACTCTGATCAGCGGTTGCCATGTTACCAGTACCGTTCTGATTGAGAATGGCGGTATTGTTCGTGGCGAGGGCTCCGGTGCTGGCAATCGCCAGAAGAACACTGGCGGCAATAGGTGTGTACTTGGTCATCTGTAACTCCATATAGATGTCAAATATCGCTGTACAGCTTTTACAAACAAAAGGAAAACAGCATCATTTGATATTGGGAGAGTCTCATTTTCAGGCATACTACAACTTTGTCTGAAGTATGTGAGGAAACTGGGATGAACCCGACTGCTTATTAACCTTCACATTCCTTGTGAAAACCTAGCAATATCATTTAAACAGCAGCTTGATGCTGATTAGAGTTTTGTCGTCTTTTGGAGTTACAGCCATAGGACGGAAGTGTCGAAACTTTAGGAATAAAGTTCTTTTTTGAACTAGCTATGGAAAATAATGTCAGCTGATTTGGGGGGCATTAAATGCATGACATGGTTGTTTCATGCGAATTTAGGGGCTAGTAATAATTAAAGCTTGCACTTAGCCCACCAAGTTGAAAATAGGCCGGCATTTTAAGCCGGCCTATTCCTATGATTATTGAACAATAATTGCCATGTTGAAATCACCTACCTGTGTAGGTGTAGCCATGTTGGTATCGGTTGCCTGGGTCACGTTGATAGTATTGTTATTACCTGTTTGCGAGGCAACAGTAATATTAAAACTGCCAGGCTGGGTAACGACTAAGCTATTGAACGTACCATCTTGGTAGCCTTCAGAATAGTTATCTAAGCCAGTTTGGGTGACCACGCCAATATTGGTGGTGCCCACTTGCTCAGTATAAGCCCAGTGATCATCTCCAACTTGAATGTGAGTCAAGCCCTGAGTAGTACCATTTTGGAAGCCCTCGCTGTAGTTCCCATCACCTGCTGTCTGTGATGTAGTGAATGTGTTGGAAGTGCCATCCTGGAAGGAAACTGAGGTGCTGTTGGTGGCCAGGTTTTGAATAAGTACTACAGAGTTTGTGGTACCTGCCTGGATAGCGTTAACAGTGCTCGAGGTGCTGGAAGTTTGAGTGGAAGTTGCAGTATTGGTGGTTCCTGTTTGGGTTAAGATTGCGGTGTTAAATGAACCGTTAGTTTGGATAACATTACCTACATTACCGTCGCCGGACTGAGTCACCACAGCATTATCATTTGTACTGGAAACTTGGGTTACTGCTGCTGTTTGTGGACTACCACTTTGGGTGACAGTAGCAACGCTGGTATCTACAAAACTTTGTGTAGTTGTTGCAAAGTGACCGTCGTTGATTTGGGTGATAGTAACAATTGCAGTACTTGAATCATTCTGGAAGGACTCTGCGTCATTCATGTCCCCGACTTGAGTTTGGGTAATTACACCGGAATCATTAAAGCTGGTTTGCTCTGCATAAACTACGTTGTTGTCACCGGTTTGGGTTTGTGTGATCAGGTTGTTGGATACAGTGGCATCACTCTGATCAGCCGTGGCCATGTTGCCAGTGCCATTTTGGTTGAGAATGGCGGTATTGTTGGTAGCTAAGGCTCCGGTACTGGCGATCGCCAGAAGAACACTGGCGGCAATAGGTGTGTACTTAGTCATCAGTAACTCCATAGGGATGTCAAATATAGCTGTACAGCTTTTTACAAATAAAAAGAATTCAGCACCATTAGATATTGGGAGTGTTTTGTCTCAGGACACGATACGGCTGTGCCAGGCGTATGTGAGTTATCTGGAATGAAACCGACAGCTTCTAACCTTCACATTCCTTGTGAAACATCTAGCAATATCATTTTTAACAGCAGCTTGATGCTGAATAGAGTTTTGTCGTCTTTGGGTGTTGTGGCTATAGGGCAGAAGTCTCGAAACTTTAGGAAGAAAGTTCTTTTTTTTAGGTGGGGTGATAAAGCTTGTCAGAAAATTCTTTTATACGGCGCGAGGTTCAAATAATCACATTTCTGATGAATTTTCTAAGTTGCTGTAATCATTATTGTCACTTAATAAGCTTACATGAATTGAAGTAAAGAAGTCTAATCAGATGAAGGGAAACCAGAGAAGTATTATTTGTTATTAGTCATATTGGCTAATATACGTTGTTGTAGCGGTTCCGGTAACAGTGACCGAGGTGTGAAGGCCATTCCCACTTTGGTAAATATTGACGTTATGAAAGCTGCCAATCTCTTCCACATGGGCACTATTTTGTATTCCAAATTGGGATATACCCGCAGTATTGCCAACTCCATACTGGTCGATATCTATAAAATTCTCAAAACCTATTTGTATTAACATTGAATAGTTGTAATTCCCGACCTGACTCGATGTGACAATATTATCCTCACCAGATTGGGTGACCGATAAACTATTTCTATTGCCGTCCTGGTGAGCAGAAGTGTAGTTGTTACTGCCTGATTGGCGGGTATGTATGTTGTTGTTTCCACCTTCCTGGTTGATAACGGTTAAATTTGTGACGGAGTAAAGATTGGCTGCGCTTAATTCGCTCGCAACAGCCAATTCACTACTGGAATCCAAGTCTGAGCAATGGCCTAAACCCGGAAGGTTAACAACAGCCATTGCTAGGGTGGCAAAAATAATAACTCTGAATTTATGGTACATCTTTCCAGGTATCCCAATTTTAAGCCCGGCTTAAAAATCTAATTTGTCAGTCATTGATTCTACATAATGACAGTGCTGTCATTAAGGTAGTACTGCAATATCGGATTTTCGATCTCATCCGGATTGGCAAGTGCCCAAGAGTTGTGCACGATGCCTTCACTGATCAAATGAATCACAGCAGATTCCATCGCTGAAAGCATAGCAAGCTGTGCGGGTTCATTATAAGTAGTGCCAGCTTCCAATTCCAACAGGCGCCGATATTTTACGTAGCGAAATACATCGGCACTGATTGCCTTGGAGTAGACAGTTTTAGAAGTCAATACAGAGTGGAGCACCCGTCCGGAACGAATGTCTATGGCCCGCAAATTCACTGTTACCTGATCCACGCGATACTGCTCATCTGCGCCAATACCAAAGTAGCGAGCACCTGCACCACCGGTTTGAATATTTTGGTCGTAGGCAACGATACCGCCTTCTAATAAGACATTTGCAGCCACAAGTGTGGGAAGTGGCACACTGTTATTGACGGGAATATCCGGCTTGGTTAATCCTGCACGGATAATCTTCCGCTCTGTCAGCAGATTTTGCAGCCCTTCACGTTCCAACGGGATAAACCAGCCGGACTCATTGAGTACGTCCATCAGCATGGCCGCGCCACCTTGGGTGACTGCGGTAGAGAAACTGCTGTTTGGTGCGGGTTTGTACTGGCCTGTCTGATCGCGGAAACCGTATACCGCCACCAATATTTTACCCTTCGGTTGCGGAAGGTTGATCAGGTCCCGATAGGTGTTTTTCCTCGGGGTGAGCATTGCATCTGTGATGCCCGGACCAAAAAGTGCATCGCCCACATCTTTGACCGCGGAACAACTACTTAGCGTCATTAATGTCGCTACGATGGGCAAAGCTATCACTTTTTTTATTGCATTACGCATTGCCAAAGAATCCTTTGAAATTTAAACGTTCGTTAGTTTGTCGGGTTTAGCCCGCTTACAACGATTTCGCTTTTATCTCCGGTGCTGCGGTCGGTGATAAGTACTGTTAGAACACCGTCGTTATCAACGATTTGTACGATAAAGTCGTCTGTAATCAGTTCTCCACTATTACCATCACCAACATCGGTTAGAAGTTGGTTTAGCAGGCGGGTTTCCAGCGAGTCGCTGAACCTATCCAGAGCACTCGGTTGTTCATAGAGGCTGTCTGGTTTATCCGGGTCTTCGTGAGTGTCTTGTGACTGCGCATTTTGCAGAAGGTAAGTACCATTGAGTGGGTTGCCACCAAAATTAGGGTTTACCGGTTCATAGATTAATTCGGTGGCCGAGACGTGATGATATGAGAACGCCGCCAGAGAAAAAAAAGCGGTACCCAGTAATGATTTGATCTTCATTAGAATTCATCCTTACCCAAATCAAAGGTGTCTGTGAGTGAGTTGCGAACACGCGCTTGCAGTACTTCCTGGTGAATATATTGCGCGGCCTCATCGGCCAAGCGATGAATATTATTGGTGCTTGGACTGATAAAACGCCTGAAAACAATTTTGTCGTTATAGGTAACCCAGATGAGATTTCCCCAACGTGCTGAGGGTCTCTCGTAAATAGTTAAGTTGTAAGTGGCATCTGGATAATTAAGGTTTCTGTATTCGCTCATGTAGCGGGCAAAATCGTGCCCGGTACGGGTTATTGTTCGATCAATATTGAATCCACTGATTTCGTCTTCGAGTCTTCCAGAATCGGTATCTGCTGGAGGGACCTCTGTGTCATCCTGGCCAAAGGCCAGGGATGCACACAGTGTCAACATCAACAGGGTTAGTCTCATATCCTCTCTTCCTGGAGATTGAGCTTGGCCCAATTACTGGCCTGCAGCCGGTTTTTAACTCCAATTTTTCGGAAAATGTTGTACATGTGATTTTTCACAGTGTGTTCGCTGAGGTGCAATTTTGTTGCGATCACACTGTTGGGTTCACCGGTAGTGAGTTGTCCGAGTATTTCCTGTTCCCTGCGGGTAAGAGGGAGGGAGTTTTGTGGGCTGATATGTTGTCGCCCCTCGGCACTGTGAATCGCGGTATCCAATTTGTGAATAAGGTTTTCCTGACTGGTATTGCTGTCACAAAGTAGGTGAAAACCTTTCTGGCGTAACTTTTCCGATATATGAATGGGTAGGTTGGCTGGGAGATTAATCAGTAAAGCTTTTGCATGACTAATCTTCTTTAGATCTGAAAGAAACTGCTTTGAGTCAGAGCTCACACCAATTTGCCAGCAATCTATCACGATAGCCTGATAATGCTGCAGGCAGTTTTTTTGTTTTCCAATGCTAGATTTTTCCCAGGGTATGGGAATAGCTTGTGAAAACAGTGAAAATAATAGATCGCCTTGAAGGCCGGAGTTGCTAAAAAAAAGAACCGGCATATACCTCGTACCTCTCCTTGATACAGATAGATCTCTCTTAAAATAAGAGTTTGACCTTCCATCGACTCCTGTCGTTTAGGTTCCCAAAATTACCCCACGTTATCTGCCATGACGACGTGGGAGTCAGCGTAAAATTGTTTCTGCCGTGTTAGGGAAAAACACTCACTCAATGAGAATTTAGTTTGGAGTGTAGACGTAGGAGGGGTAAGGCTTAGGAAAAAATGTGCCTTATTTATGGGGTTTGAATATTTTTGTTTGGTTTGGCTGTGGTTTTTAAGTTTGGAAATGTATTGTTTTTCTCAGTCAAAGTTTTACAAGGTATGCGTGCAATTTATTTTTTTGGCATTTTGTGTCTCGCATACGGTGCTGTTTTTTTCTTTGGCAACTATTGTGCTTTATTGTTGATTTTCTCTACTCGATGTAGACGTTTATTTTTCTAATTTCTAACGGGATAAACTTAAATTGATGTAAAAGAACAACTGTTTTCAGGTAACTTTATTGATGTCACCTGTATGGTTCCGTATTGTTGGGTCGCCTTAACGGCCCTGCGTCTATATCAGCTTTCCCTGTGTTTCCAAAATTAGGGCCTGATCCCAATGGCAAAGCTGTCGTCACACTCCTGTACAAATTGTGAACTTTTGGGCGAATGTGCTGCCGGCAGCTGTTAGGATAGAGACCAATTGGGTCTGGTAAGAGGGGGTAGATATGAGTCAACTAATGCAAAGTTTACCACTTTGGCTTTGGGGTATCCTGGGCTTGATTGTTTTGTTCCTGGCCCGAGAGCCTGTACACCGCACGGTATATGCTCTGGCGCGCCTGGGACATCGGGCTTTGCGGTTTATCGCCAGTAATATCGGTGTTGTGGAACAGAGGTTGGTCGAGCGCAATCGGGAAGTGCTTTTTGCCGAGGGTAGAGACACAGCCGAGCGCCATATTGAAAGAGAGTTTGAACGTATTGAGCAAACAGTACAGCGGGATTTGGCGCTGTACCCAACATTGCACCGAAAGCTCTGTGAGCAGCTCAGCAGCCTGGATGAAGACTATGTACGCAGTGCTGAAATAGCTCCGGAACCATCAAACTGGGCCCGGGCGATTCGCGCCGTTTCGGAAATTCCTGGCAAAGAAGATCCGGTGGTAGCTGATGTTCTCGACACTATTAACCAGTCAATGCGTAAAGCTGAGTCCAAAGCTCTGGAGTCTTACCGCGAATCGACGCGGGAAAGGCATCAATTATTAAAGCGTATGCTGCCTAGTTGGCGTGCAATGCTTTCAACTTTGGGGCGCATTAACAAAAATGTAGAGTCGGTTATTCGGCGGGCCAAAGCGCTGGATGGCCATATGGAGCGCTATGAAGAGATTCTTCAGGAATCGGATAAGAGTCTTCATTTGCTATCTTCATCCTCTTTCAGCCGTTTTCTGACGGCTTCTTTGGTGTTAATGGTTGCCTTGGCTGGGGCCATGGTGAATTTTCAGTTACTGACTCAACCTATGGCAGCTGTATTGGGCACTGAAGCTTCACTTGGTGGCTATAGCCTCGCCAGTATTTCAGCTGCGGTGGTTATCTTTTTGCAGATCACTGTCGGGTTGTTAATTATGGAATGCTTGCAGGTTACGCGAATGTTTCCTGCGGTAGGTTCCCTCGGTGAGAGTACGCGTAGGTTATTGCTGGGAGTGGCTTTGGCACTCTTATTGGTTTTGGCTGTAGTCGGTGGAAATCTGGCTTTCTCGCGTGAGTTGATTTTACAGCAGCAATTATTGGGTTCTGAGCAGCTTTGGCCAATTCCTCTGGCACAGATGGGACTTGGGTTTGTGCTTCCCTTGATTCTGGCCTTTCTGGCAATTCCTTTGGAGCAGTTTATCCGTTCAGCGCGAACGGTAATTGGTATTGGGGTGGGCTTATCCCTGCGGGGAATGACCATAATACTTCGGTTTTTGGCGATGGCTTCATTGCACTTAGGTGTTTTGGTTAATCGTTTTTACGACATTGTTATCTTTGTTCCCCTCTGGTTACAGGCTTTATATGTGCGTCAGAAACAGGGAACTGGGAGTGAGGCTAAAGAACCGGCGGGGAAAGAAGAGTCCAAAAATAATACCGTGCTTGCTGACACTGATTCTGTTGCCAAATTAGTGGAGGAGGCGTGATCGAAGCTAACACTATCCAGCTTGAATACTGACAAAATAATAAGTGTGGTGAAGCATGTTTTGGTTGTCGTTCTTTTTAATTGCCCTAGTCGTTCTATTTCTTTATGCCCGGTCTGCACCGGGCAAACCTTGCCCCCTGTGGTTTCCTCAGGGGGAGGGGCCGATGGTGATCGCACATGGTAATGATTGCGGCAATGGCCTCTACCCAGGAAACACGGCGATTTACCTTGAAAAAATGGTGCAACTGGGCGTGGATGCTATTGAAGTGGATCTGTGGCTCACTGCCGACGGCCACTTAGTGTTGATTCACGACAGGGAGCTGGAAATGTTCTCTGATGGTGCGGGGTTTGTAGAGGATAAAACCTTAGAGCAGCTGCGCCAGTTAAATGTTGCCTATCTCTGGACTCGGGATGGAGAGCATTACCCCTATAGAGAAAAGCCTCTGCGAGTGTTAACTCTGGAAGAGGCGCTGGCAATGGTGGGGGATATGCCAATGATACTGGAGATTAAAAGCCGCCAGTATCGCGCTGCAAAAGTGTTGAAGGATGTGCTGGCAAAGTGTGGAAAAGGCGAGCAGGTCGTTGTTTCCTCATTTCATCAGGGGGTGATTAATGAGTTTCGTCGCCTCTGTCCGCAAGTGGCGACGGGCACGCCCACACTGGAAGCGATGTTATTTTATATTGCACAGTTACTCCGAGCAGAGAAACTGCTGCGCCCAAGCTATAGCGCGATGCAGCTGCCGATGGAGCAAAAAGGTATTCCCGTAGTTACTGAAAGTATGGTGCGCGCCGCTAATAAGAAGAAAGTCCACTTGGCGGTATGGACCGTGAATGGCACGGAAAACTACCGGCGCTATATTGATCTGGGCGTACACGGCATTGTGACTGACCGACCGGATCTGCTGTTAGAGATGTTGGCGCAGCAGCGAGAAACTTTATTGAAGCAGGCAGCCTGAGTTAAATAATCAGTTGCCGATGATATTGGAAGAAATAATAACAACGGGGAGTTTTTATGAAGAACGTAGTAGGTTCCGTCGCCCTGGCGGTTTCTGTATTGGCTGCATCTTTTGCCTCTGCGCAGGATCGGTTTGCCAATGTGGAAATTAGTAGTGAAGCCGTGTCTGGCAATGTTTATATGCTCAAAGGGGCTGGGGGCAATATTGCGGTACTGGTGGGGGAGGACGGCACCTTTATGGTGGATGACCAATACGCGCCTTTGACCGCAAAAATTCAACAGGCAGTAGCTGAGTTAGCCAAGCAACCTTTGCGCTTCGTCATTAATACCCACTGGCATGGAGATCATACCGGCGGTAATGAAAACCTGGGTAAAAGCGGCGCCCTGATTGTGGCTCACGAGAATGTGCGCAAACGGGTAAGTACCGAGCAGTTTATTGAGGCGTTTAAGCGGAAGGTTGAGCCGTCTCCTCCAGAAGCATTACCGGTGATTACCTTTACCGATGCCACTACCTTTTACTGGAATGGCGATAGGGTAAAGGTCCAGCATGTGGGGCCGGCGCACACGGATGGTGACTCCATCGTGCATTTTGCCGAAGCCGATGTGATTCATATGGGGGATATTTATTTTAACGGCAACTATCCCTTTATCGATCTCTCTTCCGGCGGCTCGGTGGATGGCATGATCGCAGCTATGGACACCGCTCTGGCAATGGCGGGGGAAGATACCAAAATTATTCCCGGTCACGGTCCTCTCAGTAATCGGGCAGAACTGCAACAGCAGCGTAATATACTGGCAGGGCTTAGGGACAAAGTGAAAGCAATGGTGGATGAGGGTAAAACCCGGCAGGAAGTGATTTCTGCAAAACCGACTGCGGAATTTGATGCGCAGTATGGCCAGGGTTTTATGACACCGGATATTTGGACCGGGATCGTTTACGACTCCCTGACGCAGTCTTAAAGAATTAAAAAAGGCGGCGCAGTGAAAACCTGCGCCGCCTTTTTTGTTGGATTACCCAGTGATTTTATTCTGTAGTGGCGTTCGGGGTCATGGGCCCGCCAAATTCAGGGCTATTTTCCACCGCCTCTTCATTGTGTTCTTCCCGCACTCGGAACCAAGCGGCATAGAGTGCTGGCAGGAACAGTAGGGTGAGTCCGGTTGCGACAATCAATCCCCCCATAATGGCGACCGCCATAGGGCCAAAGAAGTCACTGCGGGACAGTGGAATCATCGCCAATACCGCAGTCAGCGCTGTCAATACAATCGGCCTGAAGCGTCTTACCGTCGACTCGACAATTGCATCCCAGCGACTGAGGCCCTGACTGATATCCTGCTGTATCTGGTCCACCAAAATCACCGAGTTACGCATAATCATTCCCGCCAGGGCGATGGTGCCCAGCATGGCGACAAAACCAAAGGGCTTGCCAAACAGCAGCAGGAACAGGGTAACGCCGATCAGGCCCAGGGGAGCCGTGAGGAATACCATGGTGGATAGGGACATACTGCGCAATTGCAGCATCAGCAGGGTAAAGACCACCAGCACGAATAGCGGCATACCAGCATTGACCGATTTTTGCCCCCGCGCAGACTCTTCCACGGTACCACCCACTTCCAGCAAGTAGCCTGGCGGTAATTTATCTTGAATGGATTGAAGCTGAGGCCACACGGCATTGACCACGGTCGCCGGTAATTCGTCCCCATAAATATCAGCGCGCACGGTAACGGTGGGCAGGCGGTCCCGGTGCCAGATAATGCCTTCCTCAAAACCGTATTCCAGGGTGGCAATTTGGTTCAGCGGTACACTGCGGCCGCTGTCGGTTTGCACCGAGAGATTGCCCAACTGGCGCAGGGCATAGCGATCGTTTTCATTACCGCGCACACGCACATCGATCAGCTCGTTATCTTCCCGGTATTGGCTCACAGTGATACCGGTTAAGGAGCTTTGCAGAGCTTGGGACAAGGTTGCACTGTTGACGCCCATGGCGCGAGCGCGGTCCTGGTCGATATTGAGGTTGATGGATTTACTGGGTTCTTCCCAGTCCAAGTGCACGTTGGTCACCTGTGGATTATCCCGCAGGCGCTCAGCCACTTCCCGAGCCAGCCCGCGCACTTCGCGAATATGTTCGCCGGACAAGCGGAACTGCACCGGGTAGCCCACGGGTGGGCCGTTCTCCAGGCGGGACACACGGCTGCGCAGGGTGGGGAACTCCTCATTCATCGTATTGATCAGCCAGTTGCGCACTTGCTCGCGCTCTTCGACACTGCGGGTCATCACAACAAACTGGGCGAAGCTGGCAGCGGGCAGCTGCTGGTCCAAAGGCAGGTAGAAACGCGGGGAGCCGGTGCCCACATAGGCCACGTAATTTTCTACCTGATCATTCTGCGCCAACAGGGTTTCCAACCTTTTGGCCTGGTGCTCGGTGGATTTCAGCGAGGCACCTTCGGCCAGCTTCAGGTCCACCATCAATTCGAGGCGTCCGGAAGAGGGGAAGAACTGTTGCGGAACCAGTTTGAACAGAGCGAGCGAGCCGACAAAAATCGCCAGGGTGGCCGCGATCACGGTTTTGCGATTGCGCAGGCACCAGGTAATAAAGCGGCGGAAGCGCTGGTAAAAGGGTTTCTGGTAGGGGTCTTCCACTTCACCGCCTTGGCCGTGTCGCGCCAGGTTCGGCAGTAGGTAGTGGCCCAGATAGGGTACAAAGACCACGGCGGCAATCCAGGAAACGATTAGCGACAGGGTGACCACCTGGAAAATAGATCGGGTGTATTCACCGGTACCGGACTGGGCGGTGGCAATCGGTAAAAAACCGGCGGCGGTAATCAATGTACCGGTGAGCATGGGAAAAGCGGTACTGGTCCAGGCGAAGCCGGCGGCTTTTAGTCGGCTGAGCCCCTGCTCCATTTTTATCGCCATCATCTCCACCGCGATAATGGCGTCGTCCACCATCAAGCCCAGGGCGAGTACCAGTGCCCCCAGCGAGATCTTGTGCAGTCCGATATTGAAGTAGTGCATCAGCGCGAAGGTCATCGCCAATACCAATGGGATCGACAGCGCCACAATTAATCCTGGGCGGCTGCCGAGGGAGAAAAAACTCACCAGCAGTACGATACCCAGAGCTTCGGCCAGCACTTGCAGGAATTCGCCGACGCCGCGTTTTACTGCCGCCGGTTGGTCGGAGACCTTGCGCAATTCCATACCTATGGGCAGATCTTCCTGTAGTCGGGAAAAGGTTTCATCGAGGGCTTTACCCAACTTTAAAATATCGCCCCCTTCCTTCATGGAAACGGCGAGGCCGATGGCGTCCTCTCCCATAAAGCGCATACGGGGCTGGGCCGGATCGCTAAAGCCTCGGTGAACCTGGGCGATATCTCCCAGGCGCTGGGTGCGGCCATCTGCGGTAATAGGAAACTGGCGTATTTCATTGACGGAGGTGAATTGCCCGCTCACACGGATGCGCACCCGGTCGCTGACCGTATCCACAAAGCCGCCATCGGTGACCTGGTTTTGCGCTTGCAGGGCGTTTTGAACCGCAGACAGGGGAATGCCCATGGAGGCCAATTTGGTGTTGGATATTTCCACCCAAATTTTTTCGTCCTGCAGTCCCAGTAACTCGACCTTGCCTACATCCTTAACCCGCTGAAGGGCCAGTTGCAGCCGCTCAGCGTAGTCCTTCATCAGTGCGTAATCGAAGCCACTGCCGGTGAGGGCATAAATATTGCCGAAGGTGGTGCCAAACTCGTCATTGAAAAATGGGCCCTGGATATCCGGCGGCAGGGTGTGGCGAATATCCCCCACCTTTTTGCGCACTTCATACCAGAGATCGGGAATGTCACGGGAGTGCATATCGTCCCGGGCAACAAACAATACCTGGGATTGCCCCGGACGGGAAAAAGAGGAGATACGCTGGTAATCACCGGTCTCGAGTAATTTCTTTTCTACCCGTTCGGTAATCTGGCGGGACACATCTTCGGCGCTGGCGCCGGGCCAGGCGGTGTTGATCACCATCACCTTAAAGGTAAAGGGTGGATCTTCACTTTGCCCCAATTGGGTATAGGAAAAGGTTCCCAGCAGTCCCAGGACGATCATTGCGTAAAGCACCAGCGGGCGGTTTTTCAAGGCCCACTCGGAGAGGTTAAAACCCATGGCAGTTTCTCTGTTTCAAGGGCGGCTCTGCTGTTCGCGGCCGCACTTTGGAAATTGTTATCGAGGCTTTATTGGGAATTAATTTGCGCGGGCAGATTTATTGTTTCCGCGCCTGTAATTTATTCCTGATGGGCGAGAGACGGCCCCTGTTCAATAGGGCGGTTCATACGGTCCACAGGGCGCACCACCATACCTTCCTGTAACAAATGGGTACCTGCGGCGACGATCCAATCGTTGCGTTCTAGTCCGGAAAATACCGAGACAAACTCCTCACCGTAGGGGCCAAGGCTGACCGGGGTTTTATGCAGTGTTTTTGTCTCTGGATTTAATACCCATACAAATGCGGCGCCATCGTCGGCACTGACTGCTGACATCGGAACTTGCAGTACATCAGTTGTTTCCGCCCTGGGGACAAATGCCCGTGCACTCTGGCCGATTTCTACACCGCTCACTTTATTTTCGAAAGCGACCCTGGCTTCAAAGGTGCGGGATATGGGATCGGCTGCCGGCGATAGTTCGCGGATGCGTGCGGGGAAAGATTGGCCCGGTTGGGACCAGAGTTCGACAGTTAGCGGTTGGCCCACTTTAAAGCGGCTGATGGATTGTTCCGGCAGGTCGATACGCACTTCCCGTTCACCATCGGCTGCCAGCTCAAAAATGCCTTGACCTGCGGCAACGACCTGGCCGGCCTCGGCCATGCGGCGGGCGATCACGCCACTTTCCGGCGCCTTGAGTACGGCGTAGGCAGCCTGGTTGCGGGCAACATCCAGCTGTGCCTTGGCCTGCTGTAGTCGCGCTTCGCTGGCTTCGAATTGGGTTTCTACGGTATCGAATTGGGAGAGGCTCACCAGCTGCTTTTCCAATAGCTTGCGGTGGCGCGAGAGTTCACTGCTAGCCAGGCGCTGGTCTGCCTCGGCGGAAGTATGGCTGGCGCGGGCTGAATCCAGTTGTAGCAGCAGGTCTTCAGTATCCAGTTCCGCCAGGGGCTGGCCCTGTTCCACACGGTCGCCGACATTTACCAGGCGCCGCTGGATTTTCCCGCCGATACGGAAGGCCAGAGCCGGCTCGAAGCGGGCTCTTACTTCACCGGGATACACATCGGTTTGGGCGCTGGCCAGGGTGGGGCGGACCATAACAGCGGGGCGCGGTTTGGCTTCTTGTTCCTGGGATTCAGAGGGGGCACAAGCGCTCAGCAAAAGGCTGAGTGAGAGCGCAGCGAGGATTAGCATTCGGTACATATTGGCTTCCTTCCCCGGCGCTGGCGCGTCGAGGCAGATCCGTGACTGGGTCAAGCATGGCCGGGCGGCCATCAATGTTATACTGGCGAGTATAGTATATTTAATGAACTAACGAGTCTAGTATATGGAGAGCTATGTCTGAGCAGACCCAGACGGCCGCCCAGCGCGGTCGCCCCAAGGACCCGGTGAAACGCCAAGCCATTCTGGATGCCGCCCGGGACCTGTTTTTATCCCACGGTTTTGCCGCTACCAGCGTGGATGCGGTGGCCTCGGCCGCGGGAGTATCCAAACTTACGGTCTACAGCCACTTCTCCGATAAGGAGACGCTCTTTAGCGCCGCTATTGCCTCTCGCTGCGAAATGATGATGCCCCTGCCCATCTTTGCTTTAGAAGAGGGGGAATCGGTAGAGCAGGTCCTGGAGCGTATTGGCGACGCTTTTATGGGGATGGTGGAGAGCGAGGATAGCGTGCGTCTGTTACGTCTTTTGTGTGCCCTGGCATCCCAGGAGTCGGAAATGGCCCAGCTATTTTTTGATGCAGGTCCCCAGCGGATTTTGGGGGAGATAGAGCAGCTACTGCGCAGAGCCAATCAGTTACAGATGTTGAAGGTGGATAATCCCGCCGTAGCGGCGGAAGATTTTATCGGTTTGTTGCTGGGTTGCCACCATATGCAGGTCTTGATCGGCTGCCGACAAATGTCGACACAGGAAGAGCGTCGTGAGCGCGTACAAAAGGCGGTGAGAACCTTTATGTGTGCCCACCACTAGTGCCGGGATTATTGCCTGTATTCTTGGGCTGCTCCGCCATCGCGGGGCACAGGACAATATCACTGGCGACCTGGAGCCATTCAGGTTTGTTGCGGCTGTAAACATAGCGCTCGGGATAAATAAATTCCGGTGCATCAAAGGCGCCGCCACCAAAGCCCCGATATTCGGGTAGGAATTCCAGTGTCCAGGTGAGCGTGCTGCCGCAATCGGGGCAGAACTGGCTCTTTATCCAGCGACCGGCATCGGAGTAAAGAGTGTGGGTTTGCAAATGGCCCTGAAGAAAGGCTATTTGTTTCTTTTTGAAGTAGACCGATAAGCCGATGGGACTACCGCTGCGCTTTCTACACCACTGACAAGAGCACAGGCTGACCCGGCTAGGGGAGCCGTGGGCGCGAAAGCGCAGTTGCCCGCAAACGCAGCCCCCTTCATGATATTCCTCCACCATGCTAAGTCCACCGCTGTACCGCCTTTACTAAGGTTGGCACAGCGGCGTGGGGGAGGAATCAGGTTTTGATGCGGTATCCGGTGCGGAAAATCCACCAGACGGTGGTGAGACACAGCACCAGAAAGAGCAAGGTCATGCCGATACTCAGCCCCAGGTTAACATCGGCTACGCCGTAAAAAGCCCAGCGGAAGCCGCTGATCAAATAAACTACCGGGTTGAACAAGGTAATTTTTTGCCACATTTCCGGCAGCATACTGATCGAATAAAATGCACCGCCGAGAAAAGTGAGAGGCGTTATAATCATCAGCGGAATAACTTGCAGCTTCTGAAAGTCATCGGCCCAAACTCCGATAATAAATCCAAACAGGCTAAAAGTGACGGCAGTCAGCGCGAGGAATGTCAGCATCCACCAGGGGTGTACAATTTCGTAATCCACAAAAAAGCGAGCGGTCAGTAATATCAACAGCCCCAACAAAATGGACTTTGTCGCTGCGGCACCCACATATCCGGTGACGATTTCGAATGATGATATGGGAGCGGACAGTACTTCATAAATGGTGCCGGAAAACTTAGGGAAAAATATTCCGAAAGAGGCGTTGGAAATACTCTCGCTGAGCAGTGCCAGCATTACCAATCCTGGAATAATAAAGGCCCCATAACTGACTCCGTCGATATCCCCCATACGCGATCCAATCGCGGCACCAAACACAATAAAATAGAGAGATGTGGAGAGCACCGGTGAGGCGATGCTCTGCATCAGGGTGCGCCAGGTGCGGGCCATCTCAAATTTATAGATGGCGCCAATTCCATACCAATTCATGCCTGTGCCTCCTTACTGAGCTGCTCTTCCCGTTCAAGGCGGGCACCGTGAACCAAGTTGACGAAAATTTCCTCCAGGGAGCTTTCCCGGGTGTGTAAATCGCGGAATTCAATATCGGCGGCATTTAAACGGCGCAGAAATTCCGCAAGACCAGTGTCTTCGCTTTTGATATCAAAGCGATAAACCAGCTGGCTGCCATCGCTGCTGAGACTGAGTGGCAGGTCAGCAAGACTCTCTGGAATTTGTTGCAGTGGTGTGGGCAGTTGCAGGCTGAGTTCTTTCTCCCCCATTTTCTTCATCAGTGCATTTTTCTCCTCAACCAGAACCAGTTGGCCGTGATTGATAACACCGACACGATCGGCCATTTCCTCGGCCTCTTCGATATAGTGGGTGGTGAGGATAACGGTTACTCCCGACTCTTTCAGTTCGCGCACCATTTGCCACATATCCTGGCGTAGCTCCACATCGACCCCGGCGGTGGGTTCGTCGAGGAAGAGCACATTGGGCTCGTGGGATAGCGCTTTGGCGATCATCAGGCGGCGCTTCATTCCTCCTGAAAGCGTAATAATTTTGTTATCTTTTTTCTCCCATAGGGATAGCTGCCGTAGAATTTTCTCCAGATAGGCGGGATTGGGAGCCTTGCCGAATAGACCGCGGCTGAATTTCACTGCCGCCCAAACGGTTTCAAAGGCATCGGTGGATATCTCCTGGGGCACCAGACCAATCTCATTTCGGGCATTGCGATAGTCCCGCTGAATATTGTAACCATTGACAGTGACCTCACCGCAGCTCGGATTTACGATGCCGCAGATAATGCTGATCATGGTTGTCTTGCCCGCGCCATTGGGGCCGAGCAAGGCAAAGAGTTCTCCCCGCTTAATTTCCAGGTCGATATTCTTCAGGGCGGTAAACCCCTCGGCATAGGTTTTTCCCAAGCCTTTGATGGAAATAATCGATTCCACTTTTTCTCCTTGCCAAAATTACCGTACGGCTTTGGCTGTGTGTTGTCAGGTGGATTTATCGGGCAGAAAGGAGGAATACCTTTCCTGTCGGATCAGTTTCCCGATCCCAGCCCGGAAGTATATGCCAATGAGAATTCTTTTTTAATTTTAATGATGTATATCAAAGCTGCGCTGGAGGCGGCGAACATCAAAATTAAAGCCATGGATGAGAATGCACTGGAATATCCCATTTTATCAATCCAGGGCTGGCTGATGAAAGGCGAAATAAATTGCCCAAGAAAAATTCCAGTCGTCAGAAATCCCGCAGTTTTCCCTCTTTTTGACTCCGGAGCAGACTCGAGAGCCGTAGAAAAGATATGTGGTATCAGGGTACCCATTCCAAGTCCGTAGAGGGCAATAAAAGCAACTATTTCTGTCAGGTTTTGAGCGCCGGCGAGCAGCCCAAAGCTGGCGGCCATAATAGTAAAGCTTGCGACAAAAACGCCGAGCACTCCCAGTCGATTCCGGGCTCGCCGGTAAACCAATAATGAGGCGATGGCTCCCATAACATTACTGGAGGCGATAGCCATAGCAATAAGGCTGGGTGAAGAAATTTCTATCTCGCGCAACTAAAAAGGGATCTGAGTTGGAATCAGGGTAAAAGCCAGGCTATTTAAAGTTGCCGCCGCCAGTAGTGCATAAAATGCAAGCGGGTTATCCTGCTTTTCTTTTTTGGGGTCTCTGTGCTTGAAAGGCCTTACTCGCATGGGCTCCCAAAGGAAAATTTTAACTGCTGGAACTAGTAGTAAGGCCAACAAGTAAATTGCGAAGGGGGCGCGCCAATGTAAGCTGGCCAGTAGTCCGCCCAGGGTTAGAAATACGACCCCACCGATACTGATAAAAGTACTCTGCTGGCTCAAATAAGTTAGGCGTTGCTCCCGGCTGAAATAATCCCCCACCAGGGCTGTTACCGAGGTCATTGTTCCGGCCACGGCAACTCCCAATAGTAGGCGGCTAGTCAGGATACCTGCGAGATTATCCTGAAATAGGGCTAGTAGACCGGATAGTCCATAGAGTACCAGGGCTGCTTTCAATAATTGCAGGCGGCCATGGCGATCAGCTATCCAGCCTGCTAATGGAGCGCAGAGGGCGATGCTCAAAGCGGGTAGGGTCACTACCAGTCGGCTCCACAAATCACTATTGGGTGTCCCTGAGAAATACTGCTGCAGTGCAGGTAGTGACGGGGCTACAGTGGCCCCCGACATGATAGTGAGTGCTGCCAGGCACAGTAATGTGATACGGCTCTGAGACGGTATCCCGCTGGTCGTGTGCTTCATGATTATTAGTCGCTGCTTCTAGGTCCCAGGGTTTCTCTTCGCGGTATCTCCAGACTCGCGTATTTCATTAGCAAATTTGGGGTTCAGGCTTGCAGCTGCCACTAGTAGTAAGAACAGGTTTGGGGTGGCTTGACCGGCTGGTTGCGCAACGCCGTTTGCTTGGTGCTTTTCCATCACTTTTCTCCCTCGCTTGCATTAGGTTGCGCAGCAGTGTAAAACCTCAACTAATGTTTAGGTCAATGGTTGGTGGGCATTTTTATGGCAGCTGAAGAATCGGCCGAAAAAGGAGCGGTAAAGTCAAAGCAAATCAAGCGGGAGCTGACTGTTGGCGAGGTGGCCGAGCGCAGCGGCGTGGCAGTCAGTGCCCTGCATTTCTATGAAAGCAAAGGCCTGATTGCCAGCTGGCGGACCTCTGGAAATCAAAGGCGTTACTCACGGGATGTGTTGCGCCGAGTGGCCATTATCAAGGTGGCCCAGAGTACCGGGATTCCACTGTCGGAAATACGCGAGGCTTTCGGGGAGCTTCCCAATAAACGCACGCCCAATGCGGGGGATTGGTCATCACTCTCTTCTCACTGGCGTGAAGAGTTGGATCAGCGTATCCAGCAGTTGACCAAGTTGCGCGATGACCTTGAGGGATGTATTGGCTGCGGTTGTTTGTCTATGCAGAAATGCCCTTTACGGAATCCCGGGGATGAAGCTGCGGAGCAGGGAGGGGGAGCTCGCTATTTGGATTTGACCGAATAGGACAGTGGTAGCAATACACAAGTACTGCTACCAACCCCCAAGGCGTGCTTTTACCACTGCTAAAAGGCTGATAGCGGTTTTCCGGCGCTCACTTCAGGAGAAAATCTTCTCGTAAAACGCCAGAGTTCCCCGCCAGGCGTCTTCAGCGGCTTCACGGTTATAGGCCAGCGGCAGGCCGAACTTTTCTCCCCGGTCTGTTGCACAGGGGTTGGTAAATCCATGTAGGACCCCCGGGTAACTGACCAGAGTTAATTTGGCTTCGGATTCCTGCATTTCAGTAACAAACTGGCCGACCTGGTCCGGTGGAACCATCACATCGGCGCCGCCGGTGTAGACCTGTATTTCAGCATTAATAGGTTTGTTTTGTGCGGGCGTACTTCTTGCCAGTGCCCCGTGGTAACTGACTACGCCGCGCAAGTCCACGCCGACTCGAGCCATAGCGAGTACGACTCCGCCGCCAAAACAATAGCCCTGTGCTGCGACCTGGTCCGGGTCTGCATGGGGCCGCTGCTGGAGCAGTGATAATGCTGTGCGGAAGCGCGCTTCAAGGGCCACCGGGTCTTTCAGGGCTTCATCCCTGAACTGCTGTGCCTCTTGTGGATCATCGGTCTGTTTGCCTGCGCCAAACATATCCACTGCAAAAGCGAGGTAGCCGCAGTTGGCCAGTTTCTCCGCCTGCTCGCGAACAAAGGCATTGTGCCCCCACCATTCGTGTACCAGTAAAACCCCCGGCCGTTTGTCACTGATATTTTCATCCCATGCGAGATATCCGCAAAAAGTATCCCCGTTTACGGTGTAGTCAATTACTTCCGCTTCCATAGTGAGTCGCCTGGCTGATCGAGAAAGAGTCGTTGGGAAACCGGTTTGGGCCCGGCTACTCCGCAAGCGTGGCACAAACTTCAGTTGTTGCCAGTGGGTGCTCCTTTCAGCTCAATCACATTGTCCTCGGGATCTGAGATGTAAATTGACAGGCCAATTCCATCGGCACCAAAGCGCTCTTCTGCTGGCGAAAACTTTACCTGTTCCTGCGCTAAAAAGGCTTGAATACTCTCCGGATTAAAGGGTTCAACCCGGAAGCAAAAATGATCCAGGTTCCGCCCTTCCTTTCCTGGTGCTGCTCCCCCTCTCTGGCCTATAGGTTTATCAACTGGCACTAAATCTATCATGCAAGTGCCTGCGCGGAGTTGGTAGAGGCCAATATCATCCCGTTGGCGCACAATGCTGCATCCAAGAATATTTTGGTAAAAGTCGAGCATGGGTTTTAGAGATTGGACACGCAATACAATATGGTCAATATGGTGGAGCTTAATCATAGGCGACCCAAGCTTAGTTTTTACTAAGACTAGGTGGACCCTAAGGTAGTTGTCGAGTGAATTAAATGTTAGAGATTTTAAGTTAATCTGTAAAAGCCTGGCTATAGAGAAGGTAGGTAGCGCAAATAATCAGAAGGCTCCCCATGGATCTGTTAAATACTTTGCGCCGGTATTGACTCCCTAATAGTAAGTTAGCCCGATCCCCGGCAATAGCCCAAATACTTAATGATATGTAGCAAACCAGAAAGTAAATCAGGGTAAATATGAGTAAATTGCTGTGGTTATCGCTGCTGGAGAAAATAGCCACTCCAGAAAGGCAGGCGATCCAGGCCTTTGGATTGAGCCATTGCAATAAAAACCCCTGGTAAAAGCGTGGCTCCTGTAACTGCTCAATATCCGCATGATTAGTAGGTGCAGCCGCTGTTTGGTAGCCGATAAAGGCCACATAAATTGATCCTGGTATCGCAACATATCGTAGTAACTGGGGATAAATTTCTATTACCTGATAGAGCCCAAGGCCTATAGCTGCAAGTAACAGTGTAAAGCCTATTGTGGCTCCTGATACAAAGGGCAAAGTGCGGATAAATCCATAATTCACCCCGGAGGAAATGATAACCATATTCACCGGCCCCGGTGTAATGGACATAGCCAGGGAAAACCCAAACATAGCGAGAAGTAGTGACATTCGCTGCTCCTGGCAGTTATCAATTGTTTGGAGACCTTAATGGCCTGGTAGGAAAATGATTAGATACTTAAAACTGAAATATATTGTTTATAAAAATTTACTTACTAAAAAGGGAGAAGGAAAGAATAGCCTGCGCTCGGGACCCTATGAGGCATGGATGCCGATTAGGAGCTTACAGGGATGTATTCACAGCGTGTTTCGAGTGCGGTGTATTCTTTCCTTCCACCCCAGTAGTAAGTATGGACGAGTGTGCTGCATGAGACTGGATGTAGATTAGGCGCTAACAGCAATATATCCACAGATCTTCGCAAGAGCGGTGTATCCTTTCCTGTTGACCCAGAAGTATCTTTAGAGAATTCATAGGGAGTTGCTATTGTGCTAAAGGATATTCGCTATTTACTGGTGTTTGCCAAGGTTGTGGAAAGCGGCTCTTTTAGAGGCGCTTCTTCGGAACTGGATATTTCTGTTGCCAGCGTTAGTTCCTATGTGGCGAGGTTGGAGGAAAGTCTTGGGGTTGCGCTCTTGTATCGCAATACCCGCAAATTGTCCCTGACCGAAGATGGGGAAAAGGTTTATAAAACGGCACAAAATATATTGGATTTGTACGCCGATGGTCTCGGAGAATACAAAGCGCGAGAGGAACGCAGTATCAGTCGGCTTAAAATTGCAATCCCCGCCGTTTTGATCCACAGCCGCTTGCTGAGCAAAATAGTGGGCTTTGTCCGGCGGGATCTGGGTATTCATTTACAACTTCAATGCAGCGACCAGCACGAGGATGTAATTGGCGGTGGTTTTGACTTGGCAATTCGCCTGGGTAATATGCCTGACAGCAATTTGAAAGCGCGTAAGATATTTGAATTAGAGCGGGTGTTAATTGCCAGTGGCGATATGCTGGATCGCTATGGTTTTCCGGGTCATCCTCGCGACCTTGCAGTCTGGCCCTGGATTGGGCTGACAATGCGGCCCAATCACCGGCAATTTCTACATCGGCAGCAGGGCGAATATGAAGTTAGCTACACCCCGGTAGCGACTGTCGACAGCGTTGAAGCGGCTTATCGACTGACGAGCTGCGGCCTGGGACTATCGGCGCCACCTCGATTTTTAATAAGCGCACAGGATGATGTACAAGAGTTATTGCCAGACTGGCAGCTTCCGAATTTACCCGCCTATGCAGTTAGGCCTTCAAACGGAGTCTCCGAAGGTCCTATACAGAAACTGATTGATTATTTGGCCGATAGTGATACCCAGCTGGCCGCCTGCCATCCTCGCGATTTAACGCAAAAGCTAGCTGCAGAAGCGGTTGATTGATTGTCCCGGAAGGTTCTCAATAGCTCGGTAGAGGCCTCTGCCGTCAAGGTTGGCCACTTGCGGGCAGAGGTCCTTTTATTCAAGAGGGAATTAAAAACCTTACTGCGGAATAAATTCCTGAACCATATTTATTTGGGCATTACTGCTTATTTCTACCGGATCTTGCT
Organism: Microbulbifer maximicatervae (SeqCode); assembly: GCF_052467615.1. NCBI lineage: Bacteria > Pseudomonadati > Pseudomonadota > Gammaproteobacteria > Cellvibrionales > Microbulbiferaceae > Microbulbifer > Microbulbifer maximicatervae (SeqCode). Next base: position 3,705,342 of record NZ_CP174319.1, on the reverse strand, counting down.
TTACCGGAGTTGACTCCATGGATGTGTCTTCAGAGGCATTAACTGTGCGAATAATACTGGCGATTTCTGGTTTGCAGGAACCGCAGCTGGTACCGCAGCCAAGGGTTTCTCCCAGTGCTTCGACGGTGTTAATGCCCTGGGCGATGGCCTCCTCTATCTGTGGCCGTGAAACCTGGAGGCAGGTACAAATCATCTTCACTCCGGGCTTTATGGGATGAAGCAGTTGCCCCGGTGATTCAGGCAGGGGAGTGGCCAGGTAATTTTCCAGGTGCTGTCGGCTGGGTAATTGATGCCAGTCTCTGCCAGAGAAAATCAGCAGTTTTAAGTTATCGTCGTAGGCGATCCAGCGCTGACTTTTAGGGGTAACCAATTCCTGCCAGAATAATTGGGGCTGGTCGACCATTATCTTGGATGCCAGTTCCCGCCCATGGATAAGTTGGTTTGCGGCAATTTCATAGCGAAAGCCATTTTCCAAGGGGACTCGATACCAGTGCAGGATACTGCTGTCGTTGGCCCGCTGTAACCAATCCCATACTCTATCGGCAGTCTCTTCGGCACAGATCATTGTGGCAAAGTATTCAGCTGCCAGGGGACTGACACTAACGGGAACCTGTTTGAATTCAGGTTGACCGGAATAGGGATCAATACTGGAGTCCGCCAGGGCACTGGGCTTGGAATCCTGTGAGAAGGTTTCACTCCAGTGAATGGGGGCAAAGATCTCACCGCTTTTTTGCCCGCCGTTGAGAGCGGCGCGGCCAACCATTTTAGATGAGGCGCTGTTTAACCGAACTAATTCCCCATCTTTAACCTGGAAGCGAGCGGCATCCTTGGGGTTTATTTGTATTTCTGGCAGTTCGCTGTGATCGAGTAATTTTCTTACCCGCCCGGTTCGGGTCATGGTATGCCACTGGTCGCGCATACGGCCGGTATTGAGCCATATAGGATACTCGCCACTGATCTGCTGTTCCGGAGGCTGCGGCGCTATGGGGATAAAGCGAGCACGCTTGTCCGGGGTAAAAAACTGTCCACTGGTGAATAAGCGTTTGCACCCGGCTGGATGCTCCTGGTTGACCGGCCACTGTACCGGGGCCAGTGCATCGTATTCACTGCGATTGATATTGGCGAGTGCGGAGATATCAAAAGCCCTGGAGCCGTGGTTTTCGAAGCCGGAAAGCTGGGCGTGCTCACGAAAAATATCGGCGGGGTGTGAATAATTAAACTGATCTCCATAACCCAGATGCTGGGCCAGTCCGCACAGGGCTTGCCAGTCGTGGCGAGCTTCTCCCGCTGGGGATAAAAATCCACGTTGCCGAGAGATACGTCGTTCTGCATTGGTGACAGTGCCGTTTTTTTCTCCCCAGCCTGTTGCGGGAAGTAGCAAATCGGCACAGCGAGCGGTATCGGTATTGGCAATGCAGTCGGAGACAATAACCAGCGGGCATTTCTGTAGTGCGGCTTTGACTCTATCGGCTTCGGGCATACTGACGGCGGGGTTGGTAGCCATAATCCAAATGGCTTTAATTTTTCCGCTTTCTACCGCGCGGAACATATCCACAGCCTTCATTCCCGGCTTGGTAGCAATTTGATCGGAATTCCAGAATCGTGATACCCGGTCAATATCCTGCTCGTTAAACTCCATATGCGCGGCGAGGGTATTGGCAAGTCCGCCCACCTCGCGTCCACCCATCGCGTTGGGTTGGCCGGTAATAGAAAATGGTCCTGCACCAATTTTGCCCACGCGTCCGGTGGCTAAATGGCAGTTTATGATTGCGTTGTTTTTATCAGTGCCGCTGCTGGACTGATTGATTCCCATGGAATAAAAACTAATGGTCTTTTCTGTTGCTGCAAATGCCTGAAAAAATTCCAATAGTTTTTCGATAGATATGCCACAGGTGGCCGCAGTTAATTCTGGTGACCAGTCTTGAGCCGCAGCTAAGGTATCGGCAAATCCCTGTGTATGATTTTTTATATAGCCGGTATCTAGATAATAGTGCCGGCTGAGAAAACGCAGTAGTCCATTGAATAGTGCCGCATCAGTGCCGGGTTTAATTGCCAGGTGCAGATCTGCCATTTCACTGGTAGCGCTGCCACGGGGGTCGATAACGACAAGCTTTGCAGCACCTGCCTGCATTCGCTGGAATAAGATCGGATGTGTCCAGGCTGCATTGGAACCGATAAGCACGATAAGTTCAGCCTGTTCCAGATCCTCATAGGAACAGGGTACCGCATCGGCACCAAATGCGCGTTTATATCCCACCACTGCAGAGGCCATACAAAGTCGGGAATTGGTATCAATATTGGCAGAGCCAATAAATCCCTTCATTAACTTGTTGGCCACATAATAGTCTTCGGTGAGAAGCTGACCGGACAGATAAAAAGCTACCGAGTCAGGGCCATGGTCGCGAATTGTCTGCTTAAAGGCATCGGCCATATAAGACAGCGCAGTATCCCAGTCACAATCTTTTCCGTGCAGGCGAGGGTGCAGGAGACGGCCGTGTTCGCCCAGCGTTTCGCCGAGCGCAGAACCTTTAACACACAATTTGCCGAAATTTGAAGGGTGCTGGGAATCGCCACTAACAGTAATCGCTGTAGTATTTGCGCGCTCTTCCTTGTTAACCGAAACCCCACAACCGACACCACAATAGGGGCAGGTAGTGCAGGAGCGGTGCGCGCTCAGAAATTCCTGTACTGCCATTACTGTAGCTTATTGTTGCCGATGTAAACCGTGTTCCCACTAAATGCCAGCGGGTAGGTGGCAAGCTTGATATCGCTGTCTTCCATGCAGACTCCATCGCTAAGGCGGAAATGGTTTTTATACATTGGGGAAGCAATGGTTAATTCCCCTTCCAATTCCGCAATAATTCCTCTTGCAATCACACCAGCTTGTGCGATTGGGTCCCAGTTGTCAACGGCATAAAGCTGTTGTTCCTGGTCGGGTAAAAAAAACAGGGCGATGCTTCTTTGATAGACAGTTTTAGTCACTGTATTCAAAGCCTTCGTTGGGTATACGGAGGTATCGCCCCAAAGCGCACATACCCCAGAGTTGGTGACCAAATCTGATCGCTGACAGATTGGAGACCATTGGGGGTGGGTTATGGCAACTGAATTTGAGGGAGTTTCTTGCAGGGCAGCCAGGCTCATAATAATTTCCTCACAATGGATGGAAAGGATTCAAAAGCAATTTATTAATAAAGGTATAACTGGCGGCTTGCGCCGCCGGGAGAAGCTTTAGGCGGATTCGGCTGTTTCCACTAGCTCGTCAGTGGTCGCCGGACGCGGTTGCCCGCGCTCTTTAACGAAAACAATCTTTTCGTCGGTTTCGTTGCTATTAACGAATTGACGGAAGCGCTTGAGTTTTTCCGGATCGTTAATGGCTGTTTTCCATTCGCATTGGTAGGTGTCTACTACTCGGGCCATCTGGGCTTCCAGCTCGGCACAAATCCCCAGCTTGTCATCGATAATGACTTCGCGCAGGTAATCCAGGCCGCCGTCAAGATTTTCCAGCCACACAGATGTGCGCTGTAATTTATCGGCGGTGCGCACATAGAACATCAGGAAACGGTCGATATAGCGGATAAGAGTTTCGTCATCCAGGTCAGTGGCGAACAAATCTGCATGGCGGGGGCGCATGCCGCCGTTGCCACAAACAAATAGATTCCAACCTTTTTCAGTGGCGATAACCCCGACATCTTTGCTTTGAGCCTCAGCGCATTCACGGGTACAGCCGGAGACAGCCATTTTTATTTTGTGTGGAGAGCGCAATCCCTTGTAGCGGTTCTCTACTTGAAGGGCCATTGAAACGCTGTCCTGAACCCCAAAGCGACACCAGGTGCTACCAACACAGGACTTAACCGTGCGCAGGGATTTGCCGTAGGCATGGCCGGTTTCAAATCCGGCATCAATCAGCTCTCGCCAAATTTCCGGTAGCTGCTCCAGGCGCGCGCCAAACAAGTCGATACGCTGGCCGCCAGTAATTTTGGTATAAAGGTCGTAGCGTTTGGCCACTTCGCCGATCACTATTAATTTTTCCGGTGTGATCTCGCCGCCGGGAATACGCGGAACTACAGAATAGCTGCCGTTTTTCTGCATATTCGCCATAAAAGTATCGTTGGTGTCCTGTAAGCCGACATGAGTCTGCTCCAGAATATGTTCATTCCACAGGGAGGCAAATATGGATGCGGCTGCAGGTTTACAAATTTCACAGCCGCGCCCTGAACCGTGTTTGCTTAATAATTCACTAAAGGTTTTTATTTCTTCCACCTGGATAATGTGGAATAACTCCTGGCGGGAGAAGGGGAAGTGCACGCATAAGTGATTGTTCACTTCCATGCCGAGCGCCGCTAGCTCTTCATCGACAATATTTTTCAGTAGCCCAGCACAACCACCGCAACCTGTAGATGCTTTTGTTGCATCCTTGACATCAGCCAGTGAGTGGCAGCCACCGGCAACGGCGTCGATAATCTGGCCTTTACTTACATTGTGGCAGGAACATACGGTAGCCGAAGCGGGGAGTGCAGCAGCACCCAGCCCGGGAGTGGCGCCATCGGTTGCCGGTAAAATTAATTGTTCCGGGTGTTCGGGCAGATCAATATCGTTGAGGTGATATTGCAGCAGGGTATCGTAGTCATCCGTATCCCCCACCATCACCGCACCCAGCAGCTTTTTGCCCTCGCTATCGGTGATCATGCGTTTGTAAACACCGCTCTGCTCGTCTACAAAAGTAATAGCGGCAGCGCCGCTGGTGCGACCATGGGCATCGCCAATAGAACCGACCTGTACGCCCAGGAGTTTCAGTTTGGTGCTCATGTCAGCACCGTTAAAGCTTTCCTCTCCACCGGTCAGTTGAGCGACAGCAGTACGCGCCATGCTGTAACCGGGAGCGACCAGGCCAAAAATTTTCTGATCGTAAAGCGCGCATTCGCCGATAGCGAAAATATTCGGGTCTGAAGTACGGCAGTTGCTGTCAATTACGATCCCGCCGCGTTCGCCAACTTCCAGCCCGCTGGATTTTGCCAGTTCATCCTGGGGGCGAATGCCTGCGGAGAAAATAATCATATCGGTAAGCAGTTCTTTATCTCCCTTGAACTGCATACGCAGGCGGCCGTCTACTTCTTCAATCAATTCCGTGGCGGTACTGGTGTGTACCTGAACCCCGAGTGCTTCAATTTTTGTTCTTAATAGGGCTGAACCACCTTCATCCAACTGAGTGGCCATAAGACCTGGGGCGAACTCGACAACGTGGGCTTCAAGTCCTAGGGCTTTCAGGGCATTGGCAGCTTCCAGGCCCAGTAGGCCACCGCCGACAACTACACCACTTTTTGCACTGGTGGCAATCGAGCGAATGGAATCGAGATCTTCCAGGGTTCGATATACAAAGCAGCGCTGGTGTTGATGACCGGGTATTGGCGGAACAAAAGGGTAGGAGCCGGTGGCAAGTATTAATTGGTCGTAAGAGTGGCTGGCTCCACTTGCCGCAGTAATTGTTTTATTGCCCCGATCAATTTGCACCACCTTGTCATTGAGCAGGATATTAAAACCCCACTGCTGATACTGCTCCAAGTTTCCCATGGACAGGTCTTCAGCTGTGCGTCCGGCAAAGTATTCGGAAAGGTGGACCCGGTCATAAGCGGGACGGGGCTCTGCACAGAATATGGTGATATCAAACTGGTTGGCGTATTGATGGTTGGCGAGCTGTTCCAGGAAATGGTGCCCGACCATACCGTTGCCAATCACAATCAGCTTTTGAGGTTTAACAATTGCCTTCATTTACAATCCTGCCGTCTCAATTCGTTTTATTCGGCAGGAAGAGGGCCCGTCTGAAATGGCAAGGGCGTCTCCTCTTCTGCCGAAGAGTACAGGCGCCGTTGCCTCGTAATGGGGGAATAATTTGTTGGTAATTAAATACATTCAATCTCTATGCCAATTTTATTTTTAGTAATAAAGGGGGTTTGGCCTGATTGTCCACAATTTTTGCGACAAAGTGGTGCATTTAATTAATTTTCTGCGCTGTAAATGTGCTTATTCAAATCTTATATATTAGCGCCAAAAGAAGTAGAGCAGATGAGAGAGCAGTAGAATTAAAGTTAGTAGCTGCCAGACAAGAACCGGATTTCTTTCAAGCAGGGGACGGCTTTGGGGGGCTTTAAAATCTGGGCTGGGAGATTGCAGATCCTGGATAAATTCTGACAATGCGTTGTAGCGCTTTTTAGGATCAGGAGCACAAGCCTTTTGTAGAGCGCTATCAATCCAGTAGGGAATATCTTTGCGGTGTGCGGATGCGCGAGTAAAGCGCATTTGGTTATAGCTCTTTAAACGGTAGTGGTAGCTACCAAAGCGCTCGGGATAGGGATATTTGCCCGTGAGCAATTCATAAGCAATGATTCCCAGGGAAAAGATGTCTGATCGATGGCTGGCGCTATCCCCAAAGAAGAATTCCGGAGCTGCATAATTCTTACTGCCGGGTGCTGTTTCACCAGATAGATGTAATTGCTCTCTGAGCCCTGGGCCATCGGCACCACCGAGATCAATGATTACCAGGCGCCCGTCGTTGCGCATCATAATATTCTCTGGCTTGAGATCGCCGTGAACGATCTCCAACCGCTGTAAACTTCGCAACGCACTAACCAGTTGTGCCATTAGCTCCCGCACTTGGGGAATTTGAGGTTGTGGATGTAATTGCATCCACTGACGCAAAGTCTGTCCTTCGATATATTCGAGAATATGATAGAGACAGTGCCTTTCAGAAGTCGGAGCAAAAACTTTAATAATTCCTGGGTGGGAGATTCGTCGCCCGGTCCATTCCTCAGCAATAAATCGTTCGATGTAGTGGGGGTCATCGCAGAAATTAACCGAGGGAGTTTTTATCACCCGCAATACTTCGGTATTGAGGTCTCGGGCCAGATAGAGATGGCTGCGGCTGCTGGCATGTAATTCCTGTAAAACAAGAAAGTTGTCGAGCTTTTGGCCCGGGCGCAGGTCAGGTGCGAACGGGAGTTCGCGATTGCGCATAGCCAATTCATCGCACTGGGGCAGCCCTACATAATTTATCCGGCAAGTGACAGCAGTCAGGTTATCGGTGGAGCCCGCTTTCAGAGCAGCATCAATAAGCCCTTGTGGTGTTGAGCTGGAAAAGTTAAGCAATCGCTCAATCATCTCCGTCTCAGGCAGAAAATCGTGAATACCATCGCTACTCACCAGGAATATATCCCCGGGCTGTAATTCCTCACAGCGGTAGTCCACCTCAATATGGGCATCCATTCCCAGGGCGCGACTCAAAAACGTGCGTCCAGGTCCAAGGCTGTGGCTGTGATCGCTACTCAGGCACTCTAATTTCCTGTCGCGGAGCCGGTAGATCCGGGAATCGCCGATGTGGACCAGATGTGCGCTGGTGCCTTTGAAAATAACGGCAGAAAAAGTGGTCAACCAACCCCGTTTAATTTCGGCACTGCCACCACTTTGTCGAAACAGCCAGCTATTGAGCGAGTGCAAAACCCGCGCAACAGCGTGCTTTGTCGACCAGGTTTGCGGGGTGCTGTAATAATCGGAAAAGAATCCATTGATGGCAGCGCGGGCTGCTTCACCGCCGGCTTCTGCATTGGCAACACCGTCGGCTACTGCGGCAAGGCTGCCGTGGCGCTGTAATTCAGCGCCTTCGGGAAGCCTCACTGCGCAGGCGTCGTCATTGTGTTGGCGAAGTCCGGCGCAGGAGGCAGTGAACAGTTGCAGGGCATCTTCTTTATCGCCCTGCGAACTGTCACTGGCAGCGAGCCCGGATTCTTCTGTGCTCGCTGCAGTGGGTAGATCGTTATTAGGCAACATCGATCATGGATACGCTGCCATCGGGGTGTACTTCTGCCATTTGTCCCTCCGGTTCTTCCAGTAGAAGCAGGGCGGCAAAGCCGAGCAATGCGGTAGCGCAGATTACCAGGAAAAAGGCCTGGTAAGACACCATGCTGAGAACGGTGAGATAGAAAACGGCTCCGACATTGCCGTAGGCGCCAGTCATGCCGGCAATCTGCCCGGTTAGGCGGCGTTTGATCAAGGGCACCACTGCGAATACAGCGCCCTCGCCAGCTTGCACAAAGAAGGAACAGGCCATGGCAGCGGCGACCGCCAGGTACAGGGGCCACTCGGCATCGATCATGCTCATAGTGAAGTAACCCAGAGCCAGGCCAGCGGTGAGGATCAGCAGGGTAGGTTTGCGCCCCCAGCGGTCACTAATCAATCCGCCGGCAGGGCGTGACATGAGGTTCATAAAGGCATAGGCGGAGGCCAGCAAGCCAGCTTTTACCGGGTCCAGTGTAAAGGTCTCGGAGAAGAACAGGGGCAGCATGGAAACCACAGCCAACTCGGAACCGAAAGTCGCGAAGTAGAGCAGGTTCAAAACAGCTACTTGCTTAAACTTATAGCGGTGTACCGGTGCTGGTGGGTTGCTGAGTACTTCGCGGTTAATACTGTAGGTTTTATACGCGTCGAGAAGATACAGTAATACCAGGCCTGCATAGATCAGGTTGGCGGTAAGGTTGGATATTAATGCAACGCCGCTGGATAATTTCCAGGTTAGCAGAGCCAGTGCCGCATACATGGGCACTTTCATCACCAGAAGCAGGATAAAATCCCCGGGACTGGTGACTTCCATAGCACCAATTTTTTTGGGCTTGAAATAGGTTGACCCCTTGGGCGTATCAGTCACAGAGAAGTAATAAACTACGCTGTAAACCAGTGCGATTGCGCCAGTGAGGCCAATGGCATAGCGCCAACCGTTATCACCACCAAAAAACAGGGCGATGGTGGGTAGGGACATGGCTGCTGCGGCTGAGCCAAAATTTCCCCATCCCCCGTAAATACCCTCTGCGGTACCCAGCTGTCGAGCCGGGAACCACTCGGACACCATTCGGATACCTACAACAAAACCTGCACCAATAAAGCCCAAAAGGAATCGGCCAATGGCTGCCTGCACAAAATTGTCTGCCAGGGCAAAAATAAAGCAAGGCACACTGCCGATTGCCAGTAATAGCGAATAGGTGAGTCTGGGGCCATATTTATCAGTGAGCATCCCGATCACAATACGCGCGGGAATTGTCAGGGCCACGTTTAAAATAAGTAGGGTTTTGACCTGGTCCGGAGTTAATGAAAGGCTTTTCGCAATTGCCATTAGCAATGGTGCGTGGTTAAACCAGGCAAAGAAAGTGATAAAGAAGGCCACCCAGGTTAGGTGGAGCACTTTTATCTTCCCGCGGAACGAGAATAGATTGAGTGAGTCACTGGACATGCGCATTTCCTTTGTTTGCTAATTCCGCAGGCACAAAAAAAGCCCACAGCTGCAGCCGCTTGACTGCAGACGATGGACTTCGTTGCCCGTTATATTCGGCGAACAACCGCTTCACCGCGCTGATGCGCCTGAGGGAAGGCAATTGCATCATCGAATTATTTCCATTCAATTAATGTGCCACTATTTTTTTGCGAGCAGGAAATCCACTGTCTGCCGATAGAGGTCTGGACGATAGGCTTCTGCTGCACGGAGTGTCGAACTCCCCAGGTCTGAATACATCTCCAGCAGCTGCCGTGCTTTTTCCTGAGTTGGACGCCCGCAGTCGTTATCAATATGGGCAAAGAGGTGCCAGCCGGGATTGGCGAGAATCTCCCGGTCCCGGTGGTAGAGAATCTGGTCATTGAGGGAGCGCTGAATCAGCTCCTCAGGCAAGTTGAGGTATTGCCCCAGGGACAAGAGCTTGGCAGCTTCGGCTCTGTTTGCGCGTGCGGCAAGCCAGGTACAGGCTTTGAGAAGAGCGGCCCTTAGGGCCAGGTGGGTCGCAGGGTTGGCTTGGTGCCAGCTTTCAGTGACGGTCAGCACTTTTTCCGGCATAGCTGGCAGCAGTGTATTACAAGCCGCAATAACCACGCCGGACCCTTTGTGGGCGGCCAGGGAGTTCCAGGGTTCGCCTACACAATAGCCATCGATAACGCCACTGTGGAGGTTTTCCAGCATTTGTTCAGGCGGTAATACCACCAGTTTTATATCCCGGTCCGGGTCGATATCGGCAGAGCGCAACCAGTATCTTAATTGCAAGCTATGACTGGAGAATGGATAAACCGTAGCGAGTCTGACTGTAGGTGAGTATTTATTGTCGTGCAGGTAGCGCTTTAGCGCCAAGGCGATATCGCTTTGTGAGTCACCTTCACAGTAATTTTGCAGACGTTCGAATAATTCTGCGGAAAGCGTAATAGCGTTACCGTTGCAGCTAAGAATTAATCCACTTAACAAGCGTTCGTGGCAATTGGGTAGTGCTTGTTCAAGTGTCAGGGGCATAGGAGCGAGCATTGCTGCAGCATCTGCTTTGCGCGCAATTAACTTGTCTCGCAGGGTGGCCCAGCTTGTTTCTTTTTGCAGCTGTACCTTTAATCCATATTCTTGGAAGTAGCCTAGCTCCTTGGCGACAATCAGCGGTGCGCTGTCGGTCAGGCGCAGGTAAAGCAGTTTGATGGTCTTTTTTTCCGGGCACAGAAGGGCTGACATCGGTACTCTAATGCTCTTTCTGAAAATATTGGATTACTTGCTCGGCAACTGTATGGATGGTCGAGTTGCTGTTCATCGCGAGATTGCGCAAGGTCTTATGGGCATCCTCTTCACTGAGGTTCTTCTTGGCCATTAATAGGCCTTTGGCACGCTCGATCGCTTTTCGCTCTGTGAGTTGCTGCTGGGTGCGCTCGAGAGACTGACGCAATTGCTGGAAATGTTTAAATTGTGCCATAGCGATTTCTATCGCCGGTGCCACGCGCTCAGGAGTCATTCCCTCGGCCATATAAGCGCTTACCCCGGAGTCGACCGCGCGACTAATAAAGTCTGCGTTTCCGCTACCTGAAAACATAGCCACTGGGGTTGGCGCCTCACGATTGACTATGGCCAGGCTTTCCAGGATATCCCTGTCCGGGGATTCGATGTCTATCAGCACAATATCTGGACGGTATTTTTCCACTTGGAAGAGGAGCCCCTCGGCACTATTGATCTGGGCAAGAATACTGTAGCCAGCAGCACGTAATCGCTCACAAACCAAGTGGGCGCGCTCGGGATTGTCATCGACCAGCATGATTCCAGGGCTTGGATTAGTCACAATTTACTGCGGCACTCATCTAATAATTTTTATTGGGCTTTACCAACTTTTAATCAATAGTTGTGCCAAATACGCAGAGGTGGGGGAGTGGATGTATGTCTCTAATTCCATGAGATAAATCTGATGTTACTGCTTTTTCCTGGTGCGACATTCTGCGGATATTGTTTTTTTTGCACAAGTAGGGGGCTAGTACATATTTTTCAGGCAGAAAAGTGTGACTTGGTACTATGGAAGCAAAATCATCTGCACATTTGTGGTTTGCGTGAATAGACTGTCACATGGCGCGTTATTTTTTGTTATAAACGTAATGTGGCATCCGTATTCGTCGATAATATTTAACTAACATGATGTATTTGGTGATCTATTTTTGGTTATTAAAAATAGTCAGTTACCCCTAAATTTTTGTAGTTTCTGTTTATTTGCAGGTGCTTGCTCTACCGTGGGGATTCTTTTGGATTAAAAATTCATAGTGAATTGATCGGTGAGGCCATTCAAAAAGGAAAATCCCTTATATTTTGGATAAACAAATAGCAATTTAACTTCAGGGAAAAGGTTTCGAGCGAGACTAATTTTTGCTTATTTCTCTCAGGTCTATATAGCCAATTCAGGATATATAGTCTTATTAATTTCACCAATTACGGCTATCAGGTTATCCCCCTTTTCATCCCCTTTGACGACGTTTACACTCGATCTGTTTATAAATTGGGCAATCCAATACTTTTTGAGGTAGATGTAGCTGTAAGTTCATAAAATCAACTAAGAGGGGCACGGCGGTGATTATAGCCATACCTAGAGAGACCGCAGAGGGAGAAGCACGTGTTGCAGCGACTCCCGATAGCGTAAGACGATTACGCGATTTGGGTTTTTCCGTAGCGGTGGAGAAGGGGGCTGGTAACAGGGCCAGTTTTACTGATGAAGCTTATGCTGAAGCCGGTGCAGAAATCCGTGAGGATATGCAACAGTGCCTGGCTGATGCGGGCATAGTATTAAAAGTACAAGCACCAACTGATCAAGAGTTGGCCCTGATTCCCAAAGGGGCTACGCTGATCGCCTTTCTGAAGCCGGCACAAAATGCCGAGTTCCTACAGAAGCTTGCCGAGCGCGATATCAATGCGCTAGCGGTCGAGTCGATTCCAAGAATTTCCCGCGCGCAAAAAATGGATGCGCTCAGCTCCATGGCAAATATTGCCGGCTATCGTGCGGTTGTGGAGGCTGCCCATAATTTCGGTCGCTTCTTTACCGGGCAGATCACAGCTGCAGGAAAAATTCCCCCGGCAAAAGTACTCGTTATTGGCGCTGGTGTAGCGGGGCTCTCAGCGATAGGGACGGCAAAAAGCATGGGAGCTATAGTGCGGGCCTTCGATACCCGCGCTGAAGTACGTGAGCAAGTGGAGTCCATGGGGGCTGAATTCCTCACCGTAGAAATTGAGGAGGAAGGCTCGGGCTCCGGTGGTTACGCCAAGGTGATGTCGAAGGAATTTATTGATGCTGAAATGGCACTGTTCCGCGAGCAGGCCAAAGAAGTGGATATTGTGATTACCACTGCCTTAATTCCGGGGAAACCCGCTCCGAAATTATGGCTTGCAGATATGGTCGACAGTATGCCTAAAGGTTCTGTCGTCGTGGATTTAGCAGCAGAAATGGGCGGTAACTGTGACTATACGGTGGCTCATGAAAAAGTGGAGCAGAACGGCGTCACTATTCTTGGTTATACCAATCTGCCCAGTCGAGCAGCGGCACAATCCTCGCGCCTGTATTCAACCAATCTCGCTCACCTGCTTGGGGAGCTAACTCCAGAGAAAGATGGTGAGATTAATCTCAATTTTGAAGATGAAGTGATTCGTGGTGCCACAGTGGTTAAATCCGGTGAGATTACCTGGCCTCCACCCGCACCAAAAATTTCGGCTCAGCCCAAGCCATCGGTGAAAGCTACTGAGGAAGTGAAAATTGTTGAGGAGAAAGCTGAGAAACGAAAATCTCCCGTATCTATTTTTGCATTTTGGGCGATCGCGGCAATCTTATTGTTGTGGTTGGGTCGTGTGGCACCTCCTGATTTCGTCTCGCACTTTACCGTATTTGTCCTGGCAATATTTGTTGGCTGGCAAGTGATTTGGAATGTTACCCATGCGCTACACACTCCGTTAATGAGTGTTACTAATGCAATTTCCGGCATTGTGGTTGTTGGTGCATTAGTACAGCTTGGAATTGCCAATTCGGGTTTGGTGAGCCTGCTTGCTTTCATCGGCGTGTTGGTGGCCAGTATTAATATATTCGGTGGTTTCTTTGTGACCTACCGTATGTTGAAAATGTTTCGCCGGTAAGGGGAGGAGAGAGTGATGAACGGTATGATTGCAATGGCTTATCTCTTCTCGGCAGTGATGTTTATCTTGAGCCTGGGAGGTTTATCCAGTCACGAAACTGCGCGCAGGGGAAATATTTACGGCATGGTGGGAATGGCAGTTGCCATTATCGCCACTATTGCTGGAGTGGCCGCCGGGGCTTACTGGATGGTCGCCATCGCCATGATCGTCGGTGCGGTGATTGGTTTGGCACTAGCCAAGCGTGTGGCTATGACTCAAATGCCACAAATGGTGGCTTTGCTACACAGCTTCGTCGGCCTGGCTGCGGTATTAATTGGTTGGGGCGGTTTCCTCGACCCGGTTGTGGAGTTACACGGGGCTGCTCATGTTGTCCACAGCACTGAGATATACCTGGGTGTATTTATTGGGGCAATTACCCTGACCGGTTCTTTGGTTGCTTTTTGTAAGTTGCAGGGATTGGTTTCCGGGAAACCATTAATGCTACCGGCCCGGCACTGGCTTAACTTGATTGCCATTTTGGCCTGTATTGTTCTAGGTGTGTTGTTTGTACCGGCAGATGTGCATGCGGGTACGGTTATTAACTTGCTGTTAATGACCTCAATTGCATTGCTGTTAGGTATTCACCTTGTGGCGGCTATTGGCGGCGCTGATATGCCGGTGGTTATATCCATGCTAAACAGCTACTCCGGTTGGGCCGCTGCCGCTACCGGATTTATGCTGGGCAATGACCTGTTAATTGTAGTGGGCGCCTTGGTGGGTTCTTCCGGTGCCATCCTGAGTTACATCATGTGCCGGGGAATGAATCGCTCTTTTATCAGCGTTATTCTCGGTGGATTTGGCTCTGATGGTGGTGAAGTTTCCGATGAGGAAGTCGATGGTGAAGTAATTGCCATTGATCAACAGGAGCTTGCGGATGAACTGGATGCGGCGGACAGTATCATTATTGTTCCCGGATTCGGAATGGCGGTAGCCCATGCACAGCAGGCGGTTAGTGACTTGACCGATCGTCTGAGAAAAGCGGGCAAAACAGTGCGCTTTGGTATTCACCCGGTAGCTGGACGTCTTCCCGGACATATGAATGTGCTTTTGGCTGAGGCTAATGTGCCCTACGATATCGTTCTGGAAATGGATGAGATTAATCCAGATTTTCCCGCTACAGATTTGGTTTTGGTGATCGGTGCTAACGACACGGTAAACCCGGATGCAGTGGAAAAACCGGGCTCGCCTATCGCAGGCATGCCGGTATTGGAAGTTTGGAAGGCTGGTAAGGTTGTTATCCTTAAGCGCTCTATGGCTTCCGGGTATGCGGGAGTTGCTAACCCGCTGTTTTACAAAGAAAACTCACGCATGCTGTTCGGTGATGCAAAAGATAGTTTGCAGGGGGTTTTGGGTAAAGTCGGCAATTAGTTGCTGACTCGGGTTATTAATAGTAATTAACCTATTTTGTACTGAAAGGCCTGGTGGGGTACAAATTGTAATGTGCCTCTTCAGGCCTTTCTGTATTTTGGTTTAGCAATTTCTTTTGATGAAAAACTTGGTTATCGAACCCTTTTTCAAATAGTGGTAGGCTCCACCGCTTTACATATCTTTACTAATAAAAAGGTTAATAGGAGTTTGGGGATGGAAATCCGTCTACGTAAGCTAGCTTTAGCAGGGGTTGTTACTCTGGGAGCTTTAGGCTTGGCAGCCTGTGGGGGAGGCGGAGGTAGCTCTGACTCTGATAGTGGAGATGGTTCTGAGACGCCAACTGCCGTTGGCGGCACTTGGGAAAAGGATAACTTCCTGCCTGTCTCAACTTATGCGAGCCGGTGTGTTGCTCCCCGCAGTGGCACAGACCCAGCAACGGGTTCAGCTTATGCTGATGTAGCGGGCACCCGCGAGGACGAGAATAACTGGCTGCGCTCAATGAGTAATGAGCTCTACCTATGGTACGACGAGATTGAAGACCAGGATCCAGCGAGCTTCGATGATTCTTTAGCTTATTTCGAAGAGCTAAGAACTTTCGCTCTAACTCCCTCCGGTCGAGAGAAGGACCGCTTCCATTATACGGTTCCGTCAGATGAGTGGTATTCACAAACTGAATCTGGTGTGTACGTAGGTTATGGTGTCCAGTGGGCTCTACTTTCCGATAAGCCGCCACGTAAAGCGGTAGTCGCTTATCTGGATGAGGAAAACGGTGGTAATCTGCCGGATATTATCACCCGCGGTGCAGAAGTTATCAGTGTGGACGGCGTTGACCTGGCTTATGGTGATGATGTCGACACCTTAAATTACGGTATGTGGCCGGAAAACGATGGTGAGTCCCATGTATTTGAAATAAGACCTTTGGGTTCTTCAGCGATTGAGACTGTCACTTTGGTTGCATCACCAGTGCAATCAGATCCTGTTCAATATGTTAAAACGGTGGACACAAATTCGGGCCGCAAAGTCGGATATATGTTGTTCAATGATCATATTGCGACAGCCGAAGCGGAATTGATTGATGCTGTCAGCGAGCTTGAGTCTGTGTCTGTTGACGATTTAGTACTAGACCTTCGTTATAACGGTGGTGGTTATCTCGATATCGCTGCAGAGTTAGCTTATATGATCGCAGGTGATAATACTGCGGGGCAGGTATTTGAAATTGCCCAGTTTAACGACCAGCATCCGGAAACTAATCCAATTACCGGAGCGCCATTGGATGGGACTCCATTCTACTCGACCGGTTTGGGCTTTGTTGATGAGTCTTTATACGGGGAAGAATTGCCGACTTTAAATCTGTCGCGGCTGTTTGTCTTAACCAGTGAAAATACCTGCTCAGCCAGTGAGGCCATTATCAATGGCTTGCGCGGAATTGATGTAGAAGTTATTCAGATCGGTGAGACTACTTGCGGTAAGCCTTACGGTTTTTATCCCCTGGATAACTGTGGCACCACTTATTTCACTATTCAGTTCTCCGGTGTGAATGCAAAAGGCTTTGGCGATTACTCCGATGGCTTTGTACCCAATGGTAATTATGGAACTGATGCTGATTTGCCCGGGTGTGTGATTGGTGATGACTTTGACAATCTCCTGGGTGATGCTGATGAAGCGCGATTTGCCACTGCGTTGAATTACATTGAGACTGGCGAATGTGGAGATATTGCGGTTAGCGCATTCTCCATTTCCGGTGAAAGCGAGGGTGCCCCCGCTTTCAATGCACGAGTGACCAAGGAAGTCTCTCGCAGTAACCGCATAATGGTGAAATAAAATGAAAAAGGCAGCTTTGGCTAAACTTTGTGGTTTTGCATTGATGTGTCTTGGCTGCTCCTCCCAGCAAAATATTGAAACTGCACAACCGGCACTGTTACTGGAAACGAGCCCGGAGATTCAGGACAAGCTGCAGGTGGCAGTTTCGCAAGCGCTGGGTGGGGTTAATGTGACCCTGGGCCCGAGGGTGTTTGTGGACGATACTATTTTGGTGATTGAGAATGATCCCAAAAAGATGGCTCTGATTGGCCGGGATATGGGGCGGCCGATCAAGTTTCAATTAGTCGGCAATGGTGAGAAATGTTGGTTGACACGGCTGTCCACTGGGGAATCCTGGGAGTTGCCTGTGTTGTGTAAGCCAGTTGCTACTGGCTGAGAAAGAAAAGGGGAGTGTTAGCTCCCCTCTATTTAACGCAGCAGGTTGGATTTGCGAATATCCGGTTTTTGCGCTGCACGGAAAATCAGGGCAATCTTGCCGATTTCCTGTACCAGCTCGGATGAGGATTTTTCGCAAAGCTCACCAACGATTTGGTGGCGTACTTCCCGGTCGGCGATCATCAGTTTGACCTTGATCAGCTCGTGGTCTTCGAGTGCCCGGTTCAGTTCTTCCATCACCCCCTCGCTCAGCCCATTGCCGGCTACGGTCACGACAGGTTTCAGATTGTGACCCAGAGAGCGAAGAGCTTTTTTGCGGTCGGCGGTTAAAGGCATACAATACTCCATTACCACTTTGTGGAATTCGATGTGGGAGCGGCCACAGACCGCGATCGTCGCCAGCGTTTGTTCGGCGGACCCGATCGCGGCCAGTGGCCGCTCTTACAATTAAGCTGTAGTGATTGTAGGCATTGTACCCGATGGGCCGATCTAAGAGCAGCCACCGTTGGCTGCGTGAACATTTTAATGACCATTACGTCAAACAGTCCCAAAAAGAGGGCTACCGCTCCCGTGCCAGCTACAAGCTGCAGGAGCTGCAAAATAAGGACCGCTTATTCAAGCCGGGAATGACTGTTGTTGACCTGGGTGCGGCTCCAGGGGGCTGGTCCCAGGTAGCGATGGAGTTGGTAGGGCACAAAGGCAAGGTTTTGGCGTCAGATATATTGCCGATGGACCCGCTGGCCGGTGTGGACTTTGTCCAGGGGGACTTTACCGAGGAGTCGGTGCTCAGTGAACTGTTACAGCGCATGGGCGATGAACTGGCAGACCTTGTGATTTCCGATATGGCCCCCAATATGAGTGGGATACGCGATGTTGATCAGCCCGCCTCCATGTATTTGGTGGAACTGGCGGTCGATATGGCCCGGCAGGTACTTAAGCCCGGTGGTGCATTTGTTGCAAAGGTATTCCAGGGAGAGGGTTTCGACGAGTTGATCCGCGACTTGCGTGGGAGCTACAACAGTGTCGTAACTCGCAAACCTGGTGCTTCCCGCCCCCGTTCACGTGAAGTATACGTGGTGGCGCGAGGATTTAAGGGCTGAGAGCGACTGAGAACATCGGCGTATTTCTAGTCTGACTCCCCATATGGTATAAGCGATACCTGTATCGGGGGCGAAGGCTGTTGACCCCCCGCACCTATACTGGTTTTATCCGGTATTGATGTGGCCGGCATTGCCGGAATGAACGGATTTTGATTGCGAAAGCGAGAGGGCTATCCCTTTGAATGATATGGCAAAGAACCTGGTACTGTGGTTGATCATCGCAGCGGTACTGCTGATGGTTTTTCAAAACTTTAAACCGCAGTCACGGGATGAGGCTCTCAGTTACTCCGACTTTGTTCAGGATGTGCAGTCGGGCCAAGTTAAGAACGTGATCGTAGACGGTCTGGTGATCACCGGCGAAAAAGCCGATGGCAGCCGCTTCAAGACTATCCAGCCACAGATTATCGACGATGAACTCACCAATGAGCTGGTTCGCAGCAATGTGCAATTCGTTGGTCGCGAGCCTGAGTCACCGAGTATCTGGCAGCAGCTTCTGGTAGCCAGCTTCCCGATCCTGATTATTATCGCTGTGTTTATGTTCTTTATGCGCCAAATGCAGGGCGGAGCCGGCGGTCGCTCAGGTCCTATGGCATTTGGTAAGAGTAAGGCGCGCCTGCTGGGCGAAGACCAGATCAAGACAACTTTTTCCGACGTTGCCGGAGTAGATGAAGCTAAGGAAGAGGTACAGGAGCTGGTCGAGTTCCTGCGCGATCCCACCAAGTTCCAGCGACTGGGTGGCAATATCCCCCGTGGCGTACTGATGTGTGGCCCTCCCGGTACCGGTAAGACCCTGCTTGCCAAAGCAATTGCCGGCGAAGCAAAAGTACCTTTTTTCTCCATCTCCGGTTCTGACTTTGTTGAGATGTTCGTTGGTGTGGGCGCTTCCCGGGTGCGGGATATGTTTGACCAAGCCAAGAAGCAGGCTCCCTGCATCATCTTTATCGACGAGATTGACGCTGTTGGCCGTCACCGTGGAGCCGGCGTTGGCGGCGGTCACGATGAGCGCGAGCAGACCCTGAACCAGTTGCTGGTTGAGATGGATGGTTTCGAAGGTAATGAGGGTGTGATCGTAATTGCAGCGACCAACCGCCCGGATGTACTGGACCACGCCCTGTTGCGCCCGGGTCGCTTTGACCGCCAGGTATTTGTTGGGCTGCCGGATATTCGTGGCCGCGAACAAATCCTCAAGGTTCATATGCGTAAAGTGCCTATGGACGACAAGGTGAATCCGCAAACTATTGCCCGTGGAACCCCTGGTTTCTCCGGTGCCGATCTGGCTAACCTGGTCAACGAAGCCGCCCTATTTGCTGCGCGGGCCAATAGACGCACGGTAACCATGGAAGAGTTTGAGCGCGCCCGTGACAAGATCATGATGGGTGCCGAGCGCAAGTCCATGGTGATGAATGAAAAGGAGA
Organism: Microbulbifer maximicatervae (SeqCode); assembly: GCF_052467615.1. Lineage (NCBI taxonomy): Bacteria > Pseudomonadati > Pseudomonadota > Gammaproteobacteria > Cellvibrionales > Microbulbiferaceae > Microbulbifer > Microbulbifer maximicatervae (SeqCode). Next base: position 3,685,792 of record NZ_CP174319.1, on the reverse strand, counting down.
AGGTGAATACCGCCTATCACGAGGCCGGTCACGCCATTATTGGTCGACTGGTACCCGAGCATGACCCGGTACACAAAGTAACTATTATTCCCCGTGGCCGCGCTCTGGGTGTCACCCAGTTCCTGCCAGAGGAAGACAAGTACAGCCTGTCCAAGCGCGCGATTGAATCGCAACTGTGCTCCCTGTTTGGCGGCCGTATTGCCGAGGAAATGACCCTGGGTATCGACGGTGTTACTACCGGCGCTTCCAACGACATCGAACGGGCCACTGACTTGGCGCGCAGTATGGTGACCAAGTGGGGCTTGTCCGAAAAGCTCGGCCCATTGCATTACGGCGAAGATGAAAGTGGCCAGCCCGGTCAGGGCAATCCGGTTTCCGGCAAGACTTCCAATGAAATTGATGTGGAGGTGCGCCGTATTATCGATGTCTGCTACGAGCGAGCACAAAAGCTGTTGGAGGATAACCGAGATATTCTTGAAGCGATGAAAGATGCGCTGATGGAATACGAAACCCTGGATGCGGAGCAGGTGGACGACCTGATGGCTCGCCGCAAAGTTCGCGCACCGAGGGATTGGGAAGACAATAACTTCGGCTCTGGTGGAAACAGCCCGACCCAGGATACTGAAACCACAGAAGCCTCAACTGAGGCGGATAAGAGCAATACCGTCGGCGGCCCATTAAACGGCCACTGATTCTCCGGAGCGACTAACTGGACAAAACCAAATGCCGGGTTGGGGATAGGGCGATAGCCTGTTCCAATCCGGCATTTTTTATTTCAGCCAATGAAAATTATTTGTGGTAACCACACCCTAGACCTCTCCCAACCGGTGGTTATGGGGGTTCTGAATACAACGCCGGACTCCTTTTCCGACGGTGGCAATTACTATGCCTCCGGTAGCCTGGACTTGACCCTGGCTCTGCAGAGAGCAGAACAGATGCTCTCTGAGGGAGCGAAAATCCTGGATATTGGCGGAGAATCGACACGCCCTGGCGCATCGTCGGTCACCGAACAGCAGGAGCTGGATCGGGTAGTGCCGGTGGTGGAGGCGATCAAAGCGAACTTTGACGCGATCATCTCTGTCGATACCAGTACCCCGGCAGTGATGCGTGAGTCAGCTGCGGTAGGGGCGGGACTGATCAATGATGTTCGTGCCCTGGAGCGCCCAGGAGCACTGGAAGCAGCCGCAGAGAGTGGTTTGGCAATCTGCCTGATGCATATGCAGGGTCAGCCCGGCACTATGCAGGATGATCCGTCTTACACTGATGTTGTAGAGGATGTCGCCAGGTATCTGCAGAAACGGGTCGATCTCTGTATCGATCTGGGGGTGACACGGGACCGGCTCATTCTCGACCCGGGTTTTGGCTTTGGCAAAACCGATGAGCACAATTTGGCGTTGTTGCGTAATTTGTCGCAGCTGGCGCCGGCGGATATGCCCATACTGGCAGGCTTGTCGCGTAAGTCGATGATCGGCCGCCTGCTCGATCGAGATGTAGATGGCCGACTCCCCGGTAGCCTGGCCCTGGCCATGTTGGCTGCGCAAAAAGGCGCAAGAATTTTACGTGTCCACGATGTTGCGGAAACCGTGGATGTGTTGCGCATGCAGCAATTGGTTTGCAGCGAAATTTGATGAGTGATGTCTTACAGAGACCTTAAGCCGCAGGGTCCTGTTGTGGTTTTCCGACAGAACAGAAAAGCGGCGAAGTACACAATTGAGAAGCGTTATGGAAAGAAAGTATTTTGGCACTGATGGTATTCGTGGTCGCGTTGGCGAGGGAGCAATTACTCCCGATTTTATGCTGCGCCTGGGATATGCAGCGGGCAAGGTACTGGGAAGAATTTCCAAAGCTAAACACCACCGACGTCCCCGCATCCTTATCGGTAAGGACACTCGGGTCTCCGGCTACATGTTTGAGGCAGCGCTGCAGGCGGGCCTGATTAATGCTGGCGTGGATGTCGCCCTGTTGGGGCCAATGCCGACTCCGGCGATCGCCTACCTGACCCGGACTTTCCATGCCGGTGCAGGCATTGTTATCAGCGCCTCCCATAATCCTTACCACGACAATGGCATTAAGTTTTTCAGCGCTGAAGGCTCCAAGTTACCGGATGAGGTTGAATTGGAGATTGAAGCCGCTCTCGAGCTGCCGATGGAAACTTCCGACGATCTCGGTCGCGCCTATCGTGTTGATGATGCAGCCGCGCGTTATATTGAGTTTTGTAAGGCTTCTACGCCCTGGGGTTTCTCCCTTGAGGGGTTGAAAATTGTCCTCGACTGCGCCAATGGTGCCACTTATCACGTAGCGCCAATGGTGTTTCGTGAGCAGGGAGCAGAAGTCAGCGTAATTGGAGCGGGCCCTGATGGACTCAATATCAATCTAGATTGCGGCTCCACTAAACCACAGCAGTTGCAACGGGCCGTGGTTAAGCGCGGTGCAGACCTGGGGATAGCCTTTGATGGTGACGGGGACAGGGTGTTGTTCGTCGATGCCAATGGGGAATTGGTCGATGGCGATCAGCTGCTGTATATCATCGCTATGCACCAGCATAAATTCCTGGGCGGTTGCAGTGGTGTTGTCGGCACCTTGATGAGCAATTACGGTTTTGAGCTTGCATTGCGCGAAAACAAAATCCCGTTTGAGAGAGCCAAAGTGGGCGACCGCCATGTGCTTGAGAAAATGTCAGCTAATCAGTGGAAGCTGGGAGGTGAGTCGTCAGGCCACATTATCTGTGCCGATGCTTCTACCACCGGCGACGGTATCATTGCCGCACTGCAGGTACTGCGTGGCCTGTGTGAATTTGATGAGCCCTTGCATCAGCTTAAATCCCGTATGACAATGCTCCCCCAGCACATGATTAATGTGCAACTGGCTCATCGCGATGGTGTTCTCGATCACACAGACGTTAAGGCCATTGTTGTCGATGCAGAACGCCAGCTCGCAGACAGCGGACGTGTGCTGCTGCGGCCATCGGGCACAGAGCCTCTGATCCGGGTAATGGTTGAAGGCCGCGACAGCGCCCTGGTGGAACAGCTGGCCAAAGATATTTCCTCCGTGGTGGAGCGAATTGGAAATAACTGATCTGCTGCGATTTAACCCGTAGTAAATCGGTCCTCTTGGGGCGTAGAAGAAACTCGTATAATTTTGGTTGTATGTTGGCGTCAATGTCGCTAAGATTTGCGCCCCTTGAAGGAGCACACATGCGAACACCGCTAGTAGCAGCAAACTGGAAAATGAACGGCAGCCGCGAGTTTGCCGAACGTTTTTTCACCGAACTCAACCTCGAAGGTGTGAAGTCCGGTGTTGTTGTTTGCCCATCTTTTCCATATCTCGGCCTAGTGGCTGAAGCGGCGGAAAAGAGCGGAGGTTTTAGTCTGGGTGCCCAGGACCTTAGCCAGGAGCCCAAAGGGGCGTTTACTGGTGAGGTTTCCGCTAGCATGTTACTGGATTGGAATACCCGTTACGTTATTGTCGGGCATTCTGAGCGCCGTAGTCTCTATGGAGAAACCAGTGAGTTAGTGGCGAAAAAATTTGTTGCGGCCCAAGAGGCGGGATTGACTCCAATACTTTGCGTCGGGGAAACCCTTGAAGAACGCGAGCGGGAGCGCACTCTCGAAGTGGTTGCAAAACAACTTCAAGCGGTTGCCGATATCATTGATTCGGCTGGCTGGAAGCAGTCCGTGATTGCCTATGAGCCGGTATGGGCCATTGGCACCGGAAAAACTGCTACTCCTGATGAAGCCCAAGCTGTACATGCATTTATTCGCTCGCAGTTGGGAGATTTGGGCGCTGAAGTACAGATTTTATATGGCGGTAGTGTAAAATCCGCAAATGCCAGGGAGCTTTTTGCCCAGGCAGATATTGATGGCGCCCTGGTGGGTGGAGCCTCGCTGGATGCCGGCGAGTTTGCTGAGATTTGTCGCGCTGCTGTCTGAATTGACAGCACGCGGGTTGGCGAATACTGAATAACGGGTTGTTTAGACCCCGGTAGAGAGTTTCCAGAAAATGGAAAAATTGGTATTAGTTGTACACGTTTTGACCGCATTGGGCATTATTGGCCTGATTTTGTTGCAGCAAGGTAAAGGTGCCGAAGCCGGTGCATCCTTTGGTGCGGGCGCGTCCCAGACAGTTTTTGGCAGTCAAGGTAGCGGAAATTTCTTTTCCCGCTTGACAGCAATTTTTGCGACGGTATTCTTCGTCACCAGTTTCGGCCTGGCCATCCTGGCTAAGCAAGGTGCAGGCACCAATGTTGATGCGGACCTTCCGCAAATTCCAGCAGCGGTACAGCAAATTGGCCCAGCCGAAGAACTGCCGGCTATCGACAGCGATATCCCGCAGCTCGAAACAGATTTGGAAACTGGCGATATCCCGCAGATTCCTGCAGACAGCACCGGTTCAGAAGAGCCAGCTGCTAACCAGGAAAGTGAGGAACAGCAGTAAAAGATTTTTGCCCAGGTGGTGGAATTGGTAGACACGCTATCTTGAGGGGGTAGTGAGCTATGCTCGTGCGGGTTCAAGTCCCGCCCTGGGCACCACATCAAGATCCGAAGAAGTTCGGAATCATCCAAAAAGCCCGGTAAATCCGGGCTTTTTGCTATCTGGAGGGTACACAGCCCTCCGCTCTCGTTCGTTGTCATCCGGTGCTATCCGATTCAATTTGGAAGCTGCTACCCCCTAAATAGCTCTTATAAATACTCAAAAGGTTAAGTTAAAAGGCAAGGATCAGAGGCCTATAGTTGGGTAGGGGCTCCCCGGAATCGCTGGGGCGCGCTTGTTGCTGTGAGTAGGGTATGGGTGACAGCAGCATGTATCACTTCTGTCTGGTTCTGACTAGCAACCAAAAGCGCTTACCCAAAACATATCGTAGCGGCAACCATATAATGGGAAGAATTGGTTTTTGTTGGCTTTAAATTGTGCTGGTGTAGTTGAAATAATCCTGACTCCTCACATGGTTTCAAACCTCCCACAGTCCCTTAGTGGTGAAACCCTAAAATCATTAGAAATACTGGCTGGATGGCGTGAACTTGGTCATGCTCTCGGATAAACTCGCAAGAAATTCCTGTCTACATGTCTGCTCTGGCGTGTGGGAGGCAACGGGCAAATTCTGCTGACTAAGTACTTTTGCCCGGTACACTGGCCGGTTGTATCTAAAGCCTGATATTCGATATGTATAACTTTCATTACGATAGTGATCTCACTGCTGGTTCTCTGCAAGTGCGCGAGTGCCGGGTGGTCGCAGAATTACTACTGCAGGGCGTCGATGCGGAAAGGTGGCAGCTCGAGATCCAGGTGAATAACCGACTACAGAAGCGCAGTCCGGCAACGGCCAAGCGCCAATCCCGCGCATTGCGCCAGCGGTTGGAGCGTCTTGATCGACCATTCTGGCGAGTGTTGCGAGACGGTGACGAGCAGCTGGCCACCCAGGTCGCATTTGTTGCAGCCCTAGCGCGGAATCTGTTATTAGTGGAGTTTGTTGAAGCTGTCGTTAGCGATGCATTCGCCGTTAAAGCTGAGAAGTTAGAACCCTATTTGTGGGGCAGCTTTCTTGAGGAAAGGGTAGAGCGCGATAGTAAGATCGGGAACTGGACCGAGTCATCCAAAAAGAAAATGGGGCAGGTGGTACTTCGAATGTTGGCAGAGGTGGGGTTTGTGAAAAGTACCCGCAATCCTCAGTTGCAGCATATTTTGGTGCGGCCTGAGGTAAACGGACTCCTGGATGGCAGTCGCTGCCAGCGTATTAAAAAGTGTCTCAATATTTCCAGTGCTCTCTGACATAGATCAAAAATAATGAAGTAAAGGTCGCGATATGATTCAGCCGCTAGAAGAACGGCTAAACCAGATTCCAGACAAAATCCTCTCTCATGAGTTTCTCCAGGGGAAAGGTCTCGGAAATGAAATTGGATTTTGGATTTTTGATTACGCGCCGGAAGAGGAACTGAAAGTCCGAGAGTACCTTGGTTTTCTTACCAGTTTTCTAGAAAGGAAACACCCTCATTTAAAGGTAGCCACTATTAACCTGCTGCAGATTATGCGGGACTACCTATCCAAGCGTCGCTTTCTCGACAAAGCCTATCAGATGCAGTTAGCAAAAGGTGATCAGGCGCTGTTAAAAGCCCTGGCGGGCCCTATGCACATGGATAATTTTGGCCCCTTTCTAATGGATCAGATTGTGGGGGGCGAGCAGGATATGATTCTGATTCATGGTGTCGGCTCAGTCTGGCCTGTTTTGCGGGCGCACAATTTGCTCAACAAGCTCCACGCCCTGCTCGGACACAAACCAGTAGTGTTGTTCTATCCGGGTGAATATAGTGGCCAGAGCCTTACCCTTTTTAACCAGATTTCCAGCAATAACTACTACCGAGCATTCCCGCTCGTTCCTCGCACATAATCGGTGGTACAAGGATTCTTGTGATGATCATTAAAGACCTGTTTTCCAAATCCCTGGATAGATCCATCAATGGCGTGGTTAAGGCTGATCAAGCCGACGATGCCACGATTTGGCAGGAGCTGGATGAGTACGTCGTCACCAATGAGCTGGAAAACCACTTCCGCGCTTTTTTTGAAAGCTACAGCACCGACCTGCGCGACCCCTCTATCGCAAACCGAGTGGGAGTATGGATCTCCGGCTTTTTCGGCTCTGGTAAATCGCATTTTTTGAAAACCCTGTCTTACCTGCTGGCCAATATCGAAGCTCAGGCTACCAATGGCAATAGGCGTCAGGCAGTGGAATTTTTTGATGAGCAAAAGCTGCGCGATGCCATGATCCGCGCAGACTTGGACAAGGCCGTTACCCACCCTGCAGATGTCATCCTGTTCAATATCGACAGCAAGGCCAGTTCCAATGACGCTGGTAATCCGATTTTAAATGTATTTCTGCGCGTATTTAATGAGCATCAGGGATTCAGCGGTGACCACCCGCATATCGCGCATATGGAACGCCATCTGGCGCAGAAGGGCGCCTACCAACGCTTCAAGGATGCATTTGCAGATAGCACAGGCTCGACTTGGGAAAGAGAGCGCGATGGCTACCAGTTTTATCAAGACGATATAGAAAAGGCTATTGCAACTGCCTTGAACCTCTCGCCCGAGGCCGCCAATAAGTGGTTTGAAGCATCGGAAGAGACATTCTCTGTTTCTGTGGAAAACTTCTGCCGCTGGGTCAAAGAGTACCTGGACGGAAAGGGGCCAGAACAGCGCATAGTCTTTATGGTGGATGAGGTAGGCCAGTTTATCGGTTCCAATACTAGGCTGATGCTCACCTTGCAGACCATTACCGAGAACCTGGGCACCATCTGTGGTGGTCGAGCCTGGATCATTGTGACCTCCCAGGCGGATATGGAGGCGGTAATCGGTGAACTCACCGCCAGTAAGGCAAACGACTTCTCCAAGATTGCAGGCCGTTTCAAAACCCGCCTATCCCTGTCCAGCTCAAATACGGATGAGGTGATTCAAAAGCGACTGTTGCGTAAGACTCCCAAAGCGGAAAGTGAGCTGCGCAGTGCCTGGGAAAAGAGCGGCGATATTTTACGTAACCAAATCACCTTCGATCGCACTGGCCCCACTCTGCGCAATTTCGATGGTGCCGAAAGTTTCGTCGTTAACTATCCGTTCGCCCCCTATCATTTCCAGCTGGTCCAAAAGGTCTTTGAAGAAATTCGCAAGGTGGGCGCTACGGGTGCGCACCTCGCCTACGGCGAGCGCTCCATGCTCGACGCATTTCAAATGGCCGCACAGAGTATCTCTGACCAGGGGGTTGGTGCACTGGTACCTATGCACAGTTTTTATCGCGCTGTAGAGGGCTTTCTCGATACCGCCGTAAAACGAACTATTGATCAAGCCAATCAGAACGCCTCTCTGGATGTATTTGATGTGCAGATATTGCGCACTTTGTTTATGATCCGCTATGTAGAGTTGGTCAAAGGCACTTTGGATAATCTGGTCACGCTATCCATTGAAAAGATCGATGAAGATAAGCTTGCACTGCGCAAACGCATTGAAGAAACGCTTCAACGGCTGGAAAAAGAAAGCCTAATTACTCGTAACGGTGATGAGTTCCTGTTCCTTACCAATGAAGAGCGGGATATTACCCGTAAGATCAAAGCGGTTGAAATTGCGAGTAGCGATGAAAATAAAGCGCTCTCCGAGCTGATTTTCAAGGACCTGTTTAAAGACAAAAATAAATACCGCTATCCATTAAATAAAACCGATTACAGTATTGGCCGCTACTTGGACGGCCACACCCTGGATGGCCGCTACGAAGCTGATCTGCGACTTGAAATCGTCTCTCCGCAGGACCTCGATTATGCTCAATACAACGAGGCAGGCTGCATCAACAAATCTACCGAAGGCAGTGGCTTGGCCCTGTGGAAACTAGCCGATGACAAGCAATTCTTTACCGAACTGCGCACCTGGCTGAAAACCGATAAATTCATTCGCCTGAATGACGATGGCAGCAATGCCGATATTACTCGTATCCTTGCCGATCGGGGCCGCGAAAACCAGGACCGTCGCAAGCGCTTGCGCATAGCATTAGAAGATCTACTTTTGCGCGCAGAGAGCTATGCCCTGGGCCAGCGTCTCAAACTGCCCACTAATAGCCTTGCTAGCCGTTATGATGAAGCCTGCAAGTACTTGCTGGAAAACACTTATAACAAGCTTTCTCAGCTTAAAGTCCTGCAAAAGGAGCCTTTGCGGGAATTAAAGGCGGTATTGACCATCGATGACCTGGGTCAAATGAAACTCGCCCTGGATGGTGAAGAGGGCAATCCCCAGGCGGTCAAGGAAGTGGAGCAGTTTATTGCTCTGCGCGCCGAGAGAGACCGGCTGCTTGTCAGCGATATAATCGGGCGTTTTTCCTCTCGGCCCTACGGTTGGCCCGATGGTGAAATTCTTCTTATTCTTGGGCGTCTTGCTGTTGCAGGGCGTATCTCCTTCCATGCCGGAGGTCCATCGCTGCCGGTTAAGGAGATCTTCGAAGATCTTAACAACAGCCGTCGCCGCCGTGAGATATCGGTACAGAAAAAGCGGCAGACCGATAATACCGTGCTTAAAAAGGCGCGCGACTTAACCCGGGATTTGTTCAACGCCCTCGGCCCAGACGCAGAAAAAGAGCTGTTTGATTTTTACCGCACGCACTTCAATGCGTGGCTCGCTCATCTGAAGAGCTACAAAAGCAAGACCGATGTCGGTCATTTTCCAGGTGCCGCGCAGATAGAAGATTGCCTGCTTACCCTCGAGCGATTGCTGGCCAACCGGGAGAGCTTTGACTTTTTCAAAGCACTGGTAGACAAGAAAAATGATTACTTGGACTTGGAGGAAGACTACCGGGATATCCATGACTTCTTTACCAAGCAGTTACACACCTGGCAGCAGCTCCAAAATGCCCTGCAGCACTTCGGTAAAAACCGTGTAGAGCTGGAAAAGAATACTGCTGCGGCCAAAGCACTGGCCGAACTGGAGCATATTAATAAGGCCAAATCTCCCTACGGCCAACTGAACAAAGTTGCCGAGTTGGTAGAAACCTTGGATCAGGTCAATAAAGCGCTGTTGCAACAGCGCCGTGAACACGCCTGTGAACGTGTTGAGTTTAAAGTCCAGCAGCTTCTGGCTGAAATCGCGAAAAGCGGTATTGGAACCCCGGAACTCAGTAACTCGTTGCTGCATCCCTTGCAGCAGGTCAAAAAGGATATAGAGGCCGAGACCGGTATTGCCCAGATCTATATGTTGCAACAGCAAACCGCTGAAGAGCGTTTGGAGGACAGTCTTTACGAGCTAGAGCGGCAGCTGGCGGCTAAAGCGCGCCTCGAACAAGACGCGATTGCTAAGGAAGCTACCAAGGAAGCGGCTAAGAAAAGTGCCCCGGCCGCCGGCGGCAAGATAAAAGAGCTGGCTCCCCAGTCCGCTGGCATTCAGCCTGTCCCGGCATCTGCTGCAGCAGCCGGGCTTAACCCCGCCGTCGTGATTAATGCGAGTAGTGTGCTGAACAAAGTCCACAGCGGTGCCTATCTGGAGTCCCGGGAGGATATCGATCGGTTCCTCACCGCCCTGAGAGAGGAGCTGGAAACCGCGATTGAGGGCAAAAAGCGCATTCGATTGAGCTAAAAAGCCAAATAATGACGCTCGGCACTGCAAATTTCCCCCCATAGCGCTTGCTTTCTTAAAAGTATAAGATCAACCTTGTCCTTTGTCCCGGGACTTGGGACAGACAAGGGTGGGGAGATATGAAAAGTCAAGATATTGGTTTGCTGCTCAAACTGGTCTCTTTGCAGAAGCGGGAGGCGCAGCGAGGCTGTGACCGAGCGAGAAAGGCCTGGCCTGACGACTGGCAAGGCTGGGAGCCAGAAGATCCGCCGGCTGCTGGCGATGTGCTTGCACCGCTGGGTACTCTGCCGGCTTTTGAATATTCGGCACGGGGCCTGGCGGCGGAGACCGGTATTAGCAAAAGCCAGATCAGCCTGTCCCTGAATCGCTGTATCGAGGTTGGCCTGGCCATTAAAGATCGCAAGCTCGGCGTGCCCAGAGCGAATACCAAAGCACTGTACGAATTTATCCTGTACGGCCTTCGCTATGTCTTCCCGGCAAGGCCCGGGCGAATCACTCGCGGTATTGCCACGGCCTTTGCCGCTCCGGTTTTACAGGAAAAGCTGATGAGTGCAGGCGAGTTACAGCCAGTTTGGGCGGATGCCCGAGGCAATACCAAAGGTATGGAAGTCGCTCCCTTATTTAAAAGCGCTCCCCAAGCGGTAAAGAGAGACCCGGAGATGTATGCCTTACTGGCGTTGGTCGATGCCATACGCATAGGCCAGCCCCGCGAGCGCAATCTCGCCGCCAAACTATTAAAGCAGCATCTGGAGCTTCCCGAATGACCGCGTTTAATCGGCATATCGACATGTTGAAATTGGTCGCGCGGGCGCTGGGTCCCGTGCTGCGCCGGCAAATGACGTTCGTGGGCGGCTGCACCACCGGGCTGCTGCTCACCGATACTTACACGCAGGAACAAGTGCGCCATACCGATGACGTGGACCTTATCGTCCACGTGATGGGCTACGTGGGTTTCCATCAGTTGCAAGAGCAATTGCGGGGGCGGGGATTTAAGCAGTACAGCGCTGCCTCTGACGAAGACTTCCCGGTATGCGCAATGCGGCTAGGTGATCTGCGCGTTGATTTTATGCCCGATGATGAAACAATCCTCGGCTTTGGCAATCGCTGGTACCGCGATGCCGTGGAAACCGCCACCACTTACGCCCTCAGCGATGAGCTGGACATTAACCTTATCAATCCCGTTTATTTTATCGCCACCAAACTGGAGGCCTATAAAGGGCGGGGCAACAGTGACCCCATGTCCAGTCGTGATATTGAGGATATCCTCAACCTCATTGACGGCCGTGAGGAGCTTCAGGCAGAAGTAGAGGCTGCGGAAAAAGGCGTCAGGCACTACATCGCCACAGAGGTGGCCAAGCTGCTAGGGCATAGCAATCTCCCCTATGCCATTCAGAGCCAGGCCGAGGGCGCCACCGAGCGTGAAGAGCTCCTGTTCCAACGCCTGGAACAGCTCGCCGTTCTCTCAGCAACCCACTGAATATAAATAGTAAAGCGCTCGCTGCGGTTGAGTGCCCAGGAATTGATATTGCAATGAATACCCATAATATCGCCCGCTACGCGCCCAAAGCCCGTATTGATTTTATCGATGCCGTTACCCGCCAGGCGGCTCGTTATGGCATCACGGCTGAGTGTATTGAGCCGATGGTGCAAAAGGGTGACCTTGTACTGATTGGCGAGCGCCCGTTTCCGAAAAGTATTGCCCGTGCCCGCAATGCCCTTCAGCAGCAGGTGCAAGCGCAAGGCTTCCACGCCACCATGGATCAGGCCGCCTACAGTTGGTTTAACCGTCTCTGTGCTATCCGTTTTATGGAGCTCAAAGGCTATCTCGACCATGGCCGCCGCGTACTCTCACACCCCAGCGACCCGCAAGGTTTCCAGATTTTGGATGACTGTCTGGATATCGAATTGCCCGGGCTGGATAGGGAAACCCTAGTCGAGTTGAAACTGGACGGCAGCAAAGATGAGGCGCTGTACCGCGAGCTGTTACTGGCCCAGTGTCACGCCCTGCACAGCGCCATGCCATTTTTGTTTGAGGCGCTCGACGATGCCACCGAACTGCTGCTGCCGCAAAACCTCACTAAAACCGACTCACTGATTCGCGACTTAATCGCCGGGATTCCGGAACAGGACTGGCAGGATATCGAGATTATCGGCTGGCTGTACCAGTTCTATATCTCCGATAAGAAAGATCAGGTGATCGGCAAGGTGGTTAAGTCAGAAGATATTCCGGCGGCCACCCAGCTATTCACACCCAATTGGATTGTGAAGTACATGGTGCAGAACTCGTTGGGAGCTCAATGGCTGGCGACCTATCCCGAGTCACCCCTCAAGGCGCAGATGGCGTACTACATCGAACCCGCCGAGCAGACCGATGAAGTCAATGCGGAACTCGCCGCCATGACACCGGATAGCCTAAACCCCGAAGCGCTGACCCTGATCGACCCGGCCAGTGGCTCCGGGCACATTCTGGTGGAGGCCTATGAGCTGTTTAAGGCCATCTATTTAGAGCGCGGCTATCGGCAGCGGGATCTACCGCAACTGATTCTTGAGAAGAACCTATTCGGCCTCGATATCGATGAGCGCGCCGCGCAGCTGACGGGCTTTGCGCTGATGATGAAGGGCCGCGCCGATGACCGGCGGCTGTTTGAGCGCGGTGTAAAGCTCAATGTGATGGCACTGCAAGACAGCGCAGGCTTTGATGCAGAGGGGCTGGCGCAAAACCCCGAAGTGCAAATGGCGCTCGCGAACTATGGGCTGGAGATTGGCGATCTTATCGAGCTAAAACGCCTGTTCGAGCACGCGACAACCTTTGGGTCGTTGATTCAGGTACCCGAGGAACTGGCGGCAAAGCTGCCGGCGCTAAAGCAGCTGAGCGAGACTACGACTCAAGATCTGTTTGTGGCGGAGGCGCTCAAGCGCTTAGGGCCGCAGGTAGAACAGGCCGAATTGCTGGCAGCGCAGTACGATGCGGTGGTGGCGAATCCGCCGTATATGACAAGCGACTACTTTCCCGCAATTCTCAAGAAATGGGTTAAGGCTGTGTTCGCTGTCAGGCGCACAGATCTCTATGCCCTATTCATTGAACGAGCACTTCGTGGATCTTTAGGCGGTAGCCGCATCTCAATAATATCGAGAGATAGTTGGATGTTCCTTCCTACCTATGAAGCTTTGCGGGAACAGATCGTATTAAATCATACCATCCTCTCGATGGCTCACCTCGGATCAAGTGCATTCGAGAGCATCGGCGGTCAGGTCGTTCGGACAACTGTGTTCAACTTGCAGGTTGCGGGAATGCCGAGTTACCGGTCGTCGTTCTTCAGTTTGGTGGATGGCGATCATCTTGAAAAGGAGGCCGCTTTTCTTCGTCGTGAGCACTGTACTGAATTGTCGCAAGAGAGACTTAGAGCCATTCCCGGTTGTCCGATGGCTTTTGATGCTAGCGATGCGTTAAGGGGTTGCTTTGAAGGCAACAAACCAATTGGGGAAGTGGCAGAGCTTCGGGAGGGCATTCACACTGGTCGCAACGACAGCTTCATGCGCTATTGGTGGGAAATCTCACTCAGTGGTTTTTCATCAAACGAATCATCTATTGATTCCATAGACGCCCACAGCAAGAAGTGGATCCCTTACAACAAAGGCGGCGAGCAGCGAAAGTGGTATGGAAACAACGACTATGTCCTTGCGTTCGACCGATACTCACGCGATGCGATGGAGTCCCTTAGTGGACATGTTCGTCCTAGCCAGCACCTCTATTTCTTAGAGGGGGGCACTTGGACCGACGTCGGAAGTGGGACGTTCAGTGTTCGATAATACCCCTCTGGTTTTTTGTTCGATGGGAAGGGCATGGCTGTCGTAGCCCCTAGAATCGATAAGGTTCTTGGGGTGATGAACTCTAAGCCGTTCCAGCTTATGGCGAATATGCTAATGCCGACGTTGAATTACAAGTGCGGAACGACCAAGAAACTCCCTTACGTGGAGTCAAGTAATACGGTTACTGTTGTCGAGCGGGTAGTCGAAGCGAAAGGGCTCACTCGTATCGACTGGGACGCCTACGAACGCTCCTGGGACTTCCAATCCCTCCCCCTTCTAACGGCCTGTTCCGATACTAGGCCTACCCTGGAATCCAGTTACACCGCCTGGATCACCCAAAACCGCGCCACCATCGCCGAAATGCAGCGCTTAGAGGAGGAGAATAACCGCCTTTTTATCGACGCCTACGGCCTGGCCGACGAGCTCACTCCTGACGTCCCTATCGAGCAGATTACCCTCACGGTAAATCCCGCCTACCGCTACGGCGGCAAGCTGACGGCCGAGGAGCAGTGGACCCGCTTCCGCCAAGACACCCTGCAGGAGCTGGTCTCCTACGCCATCGGCTGCATAATGGGGCGCTATTCATTAGATCGGCCCGGTCTGATTTATGCCCACAGCGCCAACGAGGGCTTTGATTCCAGTCAGTACCCCAGCTTTCCCGCCGACGAAGATGGCATTATCCCGCTCACGGATATCGAGTGGTTTGCAGACGACGCCTGTAATCGCGTGATCGAATTTATCGGCAAAGCGTGGGATACGGCACAGCTGGAGCAAAACCTGGCCTTTTTGGCCGACAACCTCTCGCCCAAAAAGAACGAGTCCAGCCGCGACACCCTGCGCCGCTATATCAGCGCTAAGTTTTTCAAAGATCACCTGCAAACCTATAAAAAGCGCCCCATTTATTGGTTGTTCAGCTCTGGCAAGCAAAAGGCCTTTGAATGCCTGGTCTATTTACACCGCTATAACGAAGGCACACTGGCGCGTATGCGCACGGAATATGTGATTCCTTTAACCGCAAAAATGAGTACCTATGAGCAAAAACTGGAGCAGGACAAGACGGCCAGCAGCTCAGCGGCGGAAACCAAGCGCCTGGAAAAAGAAATCGCCAAGCTGCACAAACAACAGGTGGAACTAGCCCAGTTCGATGAAAAACTTCGCCACTTCGCGGATCAGCGCATTCCACTGGATTTGGATGATGGGGTAAAAGTGAACTATGGCAAGTTCGGCGATTTGTTGGCAGAGGTTAAAGCGATTACCGGAAAGAAACCGGAGGCGGCATGAATATACAGCAGTTACAGCAAGGCTTAGAGCAGGCTTTTTTCCAGGAAAACCACCGCATTGTATTTTGGTACGATCCTGAGCAAAGTTTTACTGAGGTGCTAGCCGATATCTCTCTAGCGGAGGTAACAACACTCAATATGTCGGCCGAGTCTTCACTCGCGGTTAAATTGCGCCTGGAGCTTGAGGATAGTGCCGGAAAATATCTGCTGTATTTCCCTTATGCAGAGCCCGTCGCACAAGACGATTGGTTACTGGATATTAAGCTCTATGCCCGGTGCTTCCATGCCGATCGAATCTCCATCCTCTTTAACGATCTGGGGCTGCATCGGCAATCCCTGCGTGCACACCTGGCCAAGCGCGAAAAGTTTCTTAGCAGCAAAGAGCGTCTGGCGGGGCTCAAACGGTTTGTATCGCCGGATATGGATGAAGCGGCACTGGATCTTGCCATGATTGCGGTGGTGACTGCTGCCGAGAGTGCCGATATTGCCTCTGTTCTGTTTACCTTGGGCGCTGAGCTCACCGATAAACAGCGCGGCTTGGAAGAAAATCCCGCTTCGATGGACGCGCTGGAGAAGTACGCCCTGGTGCCGTCACTGGTAGAGGCATTGCAGGCGGAAGTGGGATACCCGGCCACCCCAGAAGAACTGAAGGGTGAGGAGCCGTTCAAACTTGGCCAGTGTCTGCTGCGGTTACTGGCCACCGGTTTCTGCGAAAGTATCTCAGAGGTGCCTGACTGGGCTCGCTCTTTAGTGATTTCCAGTGCCGACGCCCGCGCCACTGCGCGCACTTTGCTTTCCCGCTGGAGAGACAGTTCCCGCTACTACGGGGCTTACGATGTTATTGCGGATTGGGTTGCGACCGCACTCAATTTAGAACAGCGTATCCAGAATCTACCTATGGATACGCTGGTCAATGTAGCCACTTTCCGACAAGCCGAGTTGAGAATCATCGCCGACCTGGCTGAGCATATTCCAGAGGCGCAGCCTGCGGATCTGAAGCACTTCCAGCGGGTGATCTCGGAGCGGCTCGATGGCTACTGGGCTTCGCGCCATAAAGATGACCCCTTGCGGCGCAAGTTCCGCAGGGTGTACACAGCCTTGACTGCGGCTATTGAGCTGTTTGAGCTGCGCTACGCGTATCACAGCGGTTTCCATTTCTCTTCAGCAGAGGCGCTCTATAAGGCCTATGAATCTGAGCTATACCGCTTCGACAGCGCCTACCGCCACTACTGGGCGGCCTCTCACAGTGCGCAAGTGGAGCTTCTCAGACCGTTGGATACCGAAATAGAGCAGTGTTATGCCAACTGGTTTATGGGCCAATTGACGCGGAACTGGGGAGAGTTGCTGGAGACTGAGGATAAGTTGGCACACTGGCAGATTTCAGGCGTGCCCAATCAACATAACTTTTATCAGCACTGGGTGCGCAGCCAGTTTGATAAAGCACCCAAGCGCCGTTTGGTGGTTATCATCAGCGATGCCTTTAGGTACGA
The DNA here is from genome assembly GCF_052467615.1 of Microbulbifer maximicatervae (SeqCode). Lineage (NCBI taxonomy): Bacteria > Pseudomonadati > Pseudomonadota > Gammaproteobacteria > Cellvibrionales > Microbulbiferaceae > Microbulbifer > Microbulbifer maximicatervae (SeqCode). Next base: position 3,669,117 of record NZ_CP174319.1, on the reverse strand, counting down.
GGCCGCTGTGGAGTTGCGGGAGCGCATCAATAAAAAACGCTATAGCGAAGCGACGCTAGCCAGCCAGTTAGGCGTATTGCCGAGCTATACCACGCTGGGAATGGCCTCCCTGTTGCCCCATCAAACTTTGGAATACCGCGAGGACAGCGGTGACGATGTCTTTGTGGATGGCAAATCCAGCAAGGGCACCGAAGCCCGCAACAAGATTCTCAGCGCTTACAGCGGTATGGCGGTGCAGGCGGAGACGGTACAACGGTGGACCCGAGACGAAGGCCGCGAGGCATTAAAGAACCAACAGTTGGTCTACGTATACCACAATGTGGTCGATGCCCGGGGTGATAGCGTCTCCACCGAATTGGAGACTTTCAATGCGGTGGAGCACGCCATTGAGGAGCTGACAGAGCTTACCCGCAAGATCATGATGGCGCTCAATACGAGTACGGTACTCATTACGGCGGACCATGGTTTTTTATTCCAACACAGTCAATTGGAAGCCGCTGATCGGACATCCTTGGCTGAAAAGCCGAATAACACATTAAAGAGCAAGAAACGCTACGTTATTGGCCACAATATGCCGACCACTGGCGCGGCCTGGTGTGGTTCCAGCCGAAATACAGCGGGTACCCAGTCGGATACCCATTTCTGGATACCAAAGGGCGCAAATCGTTTTCACTTTGTCGGTGGTGCCCGCTTTGTACACGGCGGAGCCATGCCCCAGGAAATTGTGGTACCAGTACTCACGGTGCAGCAATTGCGCGGTGATAAAGCAGAGCGTCGCACCAAACGCAAAGTGTCAGTGATCTCGCCCAAACCCAGCCTGAAAATGGTGAACAACATTCAATCGTTTGACCTGATGCAGACAGAGCAGGTCAGCGAGCAGGTGTTGCCAGTCACCATCGCCGTGGGTATTTATGAGGGTGAGGTTTTGGTATCTAGTGAAGAGACCGTGACATTTGACAGCGCTTCCACAGAGGTTTCACATCTTATAAAGAAAGTTCGCCTATCTCTCTCAGGTACTGACTTTGACCGCAAAAAGGAGTATTTCCTGCTGCTGCGAGATAAGGATTTAGGCACAGAGATTGCGCGCTACCGGGTAGTGATTGACCTTGCGATCACCGATGATTTTTTCTGAGCTGCCGTATTAATGGGCTGCTTGCAAAACGATTAATAAATAGAAGACGCAATGAACAGTGAAGTTAACAGGGATCTAGACCAGCTTTTGAATGAACACTTTGCCGGCCGTGTAGTACGCAAAGATTTAACCAAGCTGATCAAAGAGGGTGCCAACGTTCCCGTATACGTGCTGGAATATCTACTGGGTATGTACTGCGCCTCGGATGACCCGGAAGTGATTGAAAAGGGTCTAAATAACGTCAAAACCGTATTGGCTGAAAATTATGTACGCCCGGATGAAGCCGAGAAGGTGAAATCCCTGGTACGTGAGCGCGGAAGTTACAAAGTTATTGACCGTGTCAGTGTGCGCTTGAACGAGCGCAAAGATGTCTATGAGGCGACCTTTAGTAATCTGGGGATCAAGGATGCGGAGATTTCTGCCGGTATCGTTAAGGATAATGAAAAACTCCTCGTTGGTGGAATCTGGGTTATTGCTACCCTGAGCTACTACCACGAGGAGGGGCAAAAAGGTTCACCATTTGGAGTAACGGTGCTCAAACCCATCCAGATGCCGCACATGCATATGGATGAGTTGTACGCGGGCCGGCAGGCTCTGAGTGTGCAGGATTGGCGAGAAACATTAATTCGCTCTATTGGCATGGAGCCCTCTAACCTGGATGATTCGGTGCAGTGGCACCTGCTAGCGCGGATGATCCCGTTTGTAGAGAACAACTACAACGTGTGTGAACTCGGGCCCCGGGGTACCGGTAAGAGCCATATTTATAAAGAGTGCTCGCCAAACAGTATTTTGGTGTCCGGGGGGCAAACAACCGTTGCCAATTTGTTTTACAACATGAGCTCGCGCCGTATTGGCTTGGTGGGCTTATGGGACTTAGTCGCATTCGACGAAGTAGCCGGCATTAATTTCAAAGATAAAGACGGTGTTCAGATTATGAAAGACTACATGGCCTCGGGTTCATTTGCCCGTGGTCGTGAACAGATGGAGGCCTCTGCTTCCATGGTCTTCGTGGGCAATATCAACCAGTCTGTCGAGTCCCTGGTCAAAACGAGCCATCTATTGGCGCCCTTTCCAGAGCCGATGATCGACTCCGCCTTCTTCGATCGTTTTCACGCCTATATTCCAGGTTGGGAAATTCCCAAAATGCGCCCGGAGTTTTTCACCAACCGCTACGGTTTAATTGTCGATTACCTGGCGGAGTTCTTTCGCGAAATGCGTAAACGCAGCTTTGCCGACGCTATCGATAAGTACTTCAAACTCGGCAGTAACCTAAACCAGCGGGACACTATTGCTGTACGCAAAACCGTCTCGGGCCTGCTTAAGCTGTTATATCCTCATGGCCAGTTCGATAAAGAAGCCGTTCGTCAGTGTCTGGAGTACGCTTTGCAGGTGCGTCGGCGAGTGAAAGAGCAGCTAAAGAAAATCGGTGGAATGGAGTTCTATGATGTGCACTTTAGCTATATCGATGCTGAATCCCTGGAAGAGCACTTTGTCTCCGTAAAAGAGCAGGGCGGCGGCGCTTTGATTGCCGAGGGTCCTGGGAAACCGGGCTTTATCCATACCATTGGCATTAGTAATAAGGGTGTTCCGGGACTCTATCGCTTGGAGTTACAGGTTACCAAGGGCAGTGGCAAGCTGGCGACTTCAGGGCTGTGGAACTCCAATACGGCGAAAGAGCAGGTTAAAATTGCCTTCAACTACTTCAAGGCCAATGCCTCCCGGATCTCCGCCTCGGCTAAGGTACTGGAGTACGACTTTCATCTACATATCGTTGAACTCCAGAATAACGGCCCACTGGCTTCCCTGGCGTTGCCGAGCTTGGTGGCATTCGCATCCGGCATTATGGGTAAACCCGCTCAGGCCCAATTAGTTGTGCTAGGGGATATGAGTCTGGGGGGGAGCGTTACTCCTGCCGAAAGTATCGCGGAGAGTCTGCAAGTCGCTTTTGATGGAGGAGGTAAGCGTGTTGCACTACCGATTACCAGTGCCGCAGATATCCCCACAATTCCCGCAGAACTGTTTACCAAGTTTCAAACTAGCTTCTATGCAGATCCGGTCGATGCAGTTTTTAAAGCGCTGGGGGTAGATTGAGGCTTAATGCTAGTGAGTAAGGATGCCCATTAATTCCAGAAGTAAACCTAACCTGATGATTTTGCTTTTTATGAAGCTGTATTTCAGTCAAGCCAAAACTTGAGTGTAAATCACAGTGGATATAAATGTCGAACCGACAAATTGGGGTGGATGGGCTGTCTGATACAGATCTTAAGGCTTTCCTTATAGAAGAGTCAGTAGATTGAAGTAATGAGTTTTGGATAAAAATTATAATTCCTGGGGCTATATAAATCTGCCTCCCCCAAAACTCCTAAAACCTCATTAAATAAATTGATTAGAGAACTTGATATCTTATTCGTATCCAGCGAATATCGAAGCATTTTACAATTTTTCACAAGAATACAAAAGGTATATACGAAAGCTAATACTATTCTCGAAGTAGGAAGTTAGTTCATTAATATTTTTCTGTATCTCGCGACGTCTATAAGGAGTTTATGCGCCGAATTAAGGTAAAATTAGGGTGCCGAGGATTTTTTGATATTCTATAAGTCATGAAATCATACGAATTTCAGGTTTTATGGAGTGGAGGTGAAAAGCATTTTGGTATAAAAATGGATTTAAAGTTATGCTTCCATTGATGATAATAATGAATTGGTAAGGTTCTTAAATGTGTATGGGTATCTGTGTTAGTGATTAAAGGGATGATTTTTTATTGTATACTCCCGGCAAGCTTCTGAGTCGACATTGAACTACCAGTAGGGCTACACTATTTAATCGGCGTGTCAATATTATCGTTAACGTCACTTTCTACTTAAAAGCTCTCAGCTTTGTTTGCCATTAACTAAATTGTCCTCACTATTCCACCAATAAAATTTATGTGGTTAAAGTTCTCGACCTGCCTATCTATTATTAGGCCCTTTATGAAAACGTTTTTTATAGATCTTGGTTTCAAGTATTAAGTGCAGCCTTTTTATGCCACAAGCAGATCATCTTGGAGTCCCAAAAAAAATTCGTTCGGTGGCCTTCCACCTTGGCTCGCTTTTGGTCTGCTATTCAGGTGATCCATTACAAGTTGAACCTGTTCGTCTGTTGCTATATTGAAGTTGGTACCCTTTGGGAAATGCTGTCGAATGAGGCTGGTAGTGTTTTCATTAATCCCTCTTTCCCAAGATGAATATAGGTGCGAAAAATAAATGTCAGCCTCTAAGCCTTCTGCGGAAGTTTCATAGCCAGAAAATTCAAGGCCATTATCGAAGGCAATTGTTTTTATTTTATTTTTTAAGTTCACCATGTGACTAACCGCTGCTTCATCCAAAAACTCTAATCGTTTGCCTGTTAATCTGACAATAAGAGTAAATAACGCCTTGCGTTCAACTATAGTCAGTAAAGCTCCCTCATGCTCCTTGCCTATAACGGTATCACCTTTCCATACACCTATCCGATTCATCCGTTCAGCAACCGCTGGTCGATCATCTTTGCTCACTCTTGATCTTTCCTCGTCTTACTGTGGCGCTTACGATAGGGCTTTGATGAAATCCTAAGATGCTTGTATAAGTCTCCACCATTTGCTAGATCTAAATAGATTGGTTGGTAGGTCATCTCATGATGTAGCGATAAACCTGTATGTTTCTTTAAATAGATTGTTAATTTTTTCCGGGTTAGGATGTTTATTTCTTGCCACACTTCATCAGTCACTTTCTATGCCTTATACGCTTACTGGAGTCTTATCTCCGAGAACTTATGTGCTTGCCCTGTGCAATATCCTAGTATGCTTATATTGCGTCGCAGATCTCGACTGATCGTCGAAGGATACCTCTCTAATAGTTTTACTATTTCTTTTTGAGAATGTCCGGCTTTTTCAAGCTGTAAATCTTGTGTCGTTCTTTCTTGCTCAGTTGGAGGTTGTTCATCAGTGCCTTTCTCTTGGTTGGGAGGGGTGCTGACTCTCCCAGCTGAGCTTTCCCTTACCAATTGCACTTATTATCCGAAATCAAGTCTTATTGTTTTAGTGGGGCGTTTTGATTTGCCGTTTTATAGCGGGAAAATATAAGTAGATAATTTAAATAATCGGTTAATTTAAATTTTGATTTATATTTTTTCTGAGGTTACTGTAAGGCACATTGAGTGTGAATGCAGCCTGAATATATAGGTTTTTTTGCTGTAATTGCTGAAGTATTTATAATTTTAATTTTTTGTTTGGATCTTCTTGCTAGTTAATATTTGGGTATTTATACTGCCTGCTCGATTATTTTTTTAAGGATGAAAAATGAAGTTTTTGAAGTCTGTGTTGCCGGTGTTTGCCTTGTTGTTAGCGAGTCAGTCTTTTGCAGAAATGACTTTTATTAGCGGCGTTAAGCACAATGTTACTGAGTACTCTTATACTTCGGATACTCGGCGAATTGCTGAGATTGATATCTTGGGTGATAGTGCGCAAGAAATCAGTTTCGATATTACTGCGATTGTATCTGGATTTGGACGGTTGAGGCCAGATGTTGTTTGTCGTTATTCCCATAGGGGCGAGCGTTGCTACACTAGAAATCATCCTAGAATTTTTGACTATGTGTATGATGTTTCGATCACGGCAAGTTGTGTTGCCAAAGATGGTACTCAAACTGCAATAGGGGTTGATAGGGATGATAAAAATATTTATACGAATGTGCCCATTTCAGATTTTCGCAATGAAGTAGTCTTAACGATAGATAATGGTTCAATTGCCGCGGATATGTGCGATACCTTGACAGTTGATATTCAGGGTGATTTAGAGGCTATTGAAGATGTAAATTTAAAAGTTTTCACCTACGAAATTTTCTAGTTAATAGTATGAAAGTGTCGGTAATAATTGCTGGCACTTTCACAGCCGAACTCCAATCTAGTATATCCATACAATCAAAAGTAGTGGATCACCGCACACCTAATAGAAATGATGTCAGCTCTGTAGCAGAGTCAGAAGCAGTTAATAAAGTCTTTTCTTTTATCTGAAGTCGGTAAGGGTTGAACGGCTTAGTAGTGGCGATTCAGTGCCGATAGCTACCGGCCGGTTAAAAGTGATGAACTTAGTATTGAGCTGGATACCGATTCGTTAAATTTCCTTCACAATAGAATCTGTCGCTAGTTTTGAGCCCCATCAAGGGGCTTTTTTGTATCTGTTGATTGACAATTGATATCAATAGCTGATGCAGGCTAAGGGGTGGGGGAATTGTCTGTACAGGAATATTCTCATATAGAGAGGCGAATGGGATTAATACCCTTATCTTGTGTGTGGTCTATGCGATAACTGAGCACTTTTCTTTGTGTGAGGTAGTAGGCGCTACCCTGATTTCCGGTGCGGAAAGTGAGAAAGATGCCCAGACTTGAGCCAGATCATTTTTCCCCAGTCAGAGTGGCATAAGGTAACGGAATTAGTGTCCCGGCAGTGACGCTGAGAGATTGAGCACTCAATAAATGAGGCAGAGGCGCTCGCACTGCTCTGAGTGTAACTGTTCCCTCTAGCTCTTGAAAAAAGCATGGCTATAGCAGAGTAAGAGGGCGGAGACTGGATCAGGGAGGATCGTGGTGAATTTGGTTGAAGATTCCTGGCTGCCAATTATCCGGCGATGCGGTATGCAGGAAAGAATTGCTCCTTGGCAAATTGTCGAGGTGGATAATCCTGTCGTAGATATTTGCACGGTACGACCGGATTTTCGCGGGGCGCTGTTCCAGTTTTTAATTGGCCTGTTGCAAACAGCTTTTGCACCTGAAAGTGTCGATTATTGGGGAGTCTACTGGAAAAAGGCGCCTACTGAGGAAACACTGAAATCACGGCTGCAAAGCTACGCTCCCAATTTTGAATTGTTTCAAGAGTCCGGGCCTGCATTTATGCAGGACTTGGAATTGAGTGTGGGGGAATCAAAGTCGATTGCCGCCCTACTGATTGAGGCGCCGGGCAGTAAAACCTGTAGAGATAATCAGGATTTATTTATTAAGGGCGGTAGGGTGCAGGGTGTATGTCCCAGCTGTGCCGCTATTGCGTTATTTACGTTGCAAATTAACGCCCCCTCCGGAGGCGTGGGGCATAGAACCAGTTTGCGTGGTGGTGGCCCTTTGACCACATTGATAATGCCAGAGGCAGAAGATGCCAACCTTTGGCAGAAATTGTGGCTCAATATCTTGCCACGAGAGGAGTTTGGGGCGAGGTCTGAAAGCTCTGATAGTTGTATCTTCCCCTGGCTCGCTCCCACTCGCCTCTCTGACAAACAAGGTTCCTCTACGTCTCCCAATGATACCCATCCCCTGCAAATGTACTGGGGTATGCCGCGCAGGATACGTCTCTATAGCCCAAGAGAAGGCAAGGGTTACTGCGATCTTTGTGGAGAGCAGACGAGTCAATTAATTCGGGAATATACCACTAAGAATTATGGCATTAATTACGAGGGTCCCTGGATTCATCCCCTGACGCCCTATCGACGTGATTCCAAGAAAAAAGCCCCACCCTTGAGTTTGAAAGGTCAACAGAGTGGTCTCGGTTATCGGCATTGGTTGGGGCTTATGTGGAATGACCATTCAAATGGCGATGAAGCGAGCCGGGCGGTGCGCTTGTTCCATGAGGAATATGCGGAAATTCTCGAAGAACTGGATTCGAATGTCGATGTGCGCCTGTGGGGATTTGGCTATGACATGGACAATATGAAAGCGCGTTGCTGGTATGAACAGGAAATGCCAGTACTGCCTATTTCCCCCGAGTACCGGTCGCTATTTATTCAGCTGGCAGGGCAGCTTTTAACGGCTGCAAAAGATACTTTGAAAGAGCTGCGATTTAGGGTAAAGGCTGCCTGGTTTAATAACCCTAATGAGGCTAAAGGGGATTTTTCATTTGTCGATCAGGCGTTTTGGCAGGCGACGGAAAGCCAGTTTTATCACTCGCTCAAGCAGTTATCCCTCGAATCCAAGAAATCCCTATTTACACCTGCACCGGTGGCTATTGCCTGGGCACACACACTGAGAAAAACGGCTTTAGCGCAGTTTGACCATTGGTCAATGGAGGGCTCTGCGGAAGACCTGAAATTGCAGCGAGTGACTCGGGCGCGACGTCTTTTAAGGAGTAAGCTCGCCAGCCTGGCAAGTTTAAAGACTCTGGATAATACAGCCAAAGTTGAGCAACAACAGGAGGAATTGTGATGGCCGGATATCAATATCTTAGCGATACAGATGTGAGCCGACTGCGCGAGTGGCACCGCTGGCTCAATGACAGAGCTGGCCGGGCCGACCGAGCGCGTTTGCGCCGTGCGGTAGAGCCTATGGATGTAATGCCTACTCCCGCCTTTATCCGTTTTTTAAAGGATATGCCTGAGCGCTGGCAGAAAGATGAGCAAATTCGTATCGAAGATGCGGCTCTGGTAGCCACCGTAATTGCACACGTAAAAACTGATAACACCAGCAAAACAATTGATGTTGATAGCAGCGAGGCTATGGATGTCAGTTTTGCCCGGTCCCTGGCTATGCCCCGGGAGAGAGGCGGGCGCCCCCCTTTAAGTGAGCTACGTTTTTTTCAGTTGCAAAAAAGTCGCGATACGGCTGAGTTTTACCGCCGCATAGTACGGGCCCTGGCCCTGCTGGATGGCAGAGCAAATATAGCTTCTCTTGCCAATGATTTGCTGCACTGGCAAAGAGAGATGCGCACGATTCCAGCACGGCATCCACAGGAACGCCTGGCTGTGCGTTGGGCAACTGATTACTACGCCGTATTACCAGACTGAGAAGTATTTAGAGAATTACAAATTAAAGGGGTCTTAGGGGCCTAAAAATATTTTAAATGCTATTCCCATAACAACACTAAGCACAGAGCAAAGCCAGACCGATTGACAGTGACTGTTGATCAGATACTTGAGAAATGAATCGAAGTAATGTGATGGCCTGACGGTCGCAACAAGGAGAGATTTATGAGCCGCTTTATTCAATTGCATGTATTGACCGCCTATCCCCCTGCGAACCTGAACCGGGATGACTTGGGGCGGCCAAAAACAGCGAAGATGGGAGGTTGTGATCGCCTGCGAATCTCTTCCCAGAGCCTTAAGCGTCACTGGCGAACGTCAGAGTTGTTTCAGCAGGTATTGGCAACGGAGCAGGGGGATAGCCTAATTGGCACCAGAACCAAGCGTCAGGGGGTACTGGCCTATGAGATTTTATTGGAACTGGGCGTCTCTGAGAAAAAGGCCAAATTGTGGGCACAGAAAATTGCCGAGCAATTCGGTAAGTTAAAAAAGCCGGAAAAAGATAACCCTCTGGCCGATTTGGAAATCGAGCAGTTAGTTCACCTGAGTAGTGCTGAGCAAAATGGGATCAATGCACTACTGAAAACCTTGGCAGAAGAGGGGAGGGAGCCGGAGAAGACAGAGTTGGATTTATTGCGCAAGGAAAACATGGCGGTGGATATCGCCTTGTTTGGCCGTATGCTCGCTTCCAAGCCCACCTATAACGTGGAAGCGGCGTGCCAGGTGGCTCATGCACTCTCGGCTCACTCTGTAGTGATTGAAGATGATTACTTTACTGCGGTAGACGATTTGAATGATCGCAGCGAGGATGCCGGTGCCGCTCACTTGGGGGAGGCGGGTTTTGCTGCGGGACTATTTTATTCCTATATCTGCATTAACAAAGAGCTGCTAATTGAAAACCTGGGCGGGGATAAACCCCTGGCCGATCGAGCTGTAGCTGCGCTAACTGAGACAATCCTTAAAGTTTCTCCCAGCGGTAAACAAAACAGCTATGCCAGCCGTGCCTATGCCTCTTATGTCGTGGCCGAAGCCGGTGACCAGCAACCGCGCTCTCTCTCTGCGGCCTACCTGAAGCCGGTTGATCGCTATAGCGAGGATTACGCTCATGACGCTATTGATGCACTGCAAAAGCAATTGCAGAGTTTCGATAAGGTGTACGGGGATTGTGCCGATAGTCGCTACGTTCTCAATGCCGTAACTGGCGAAGGTAATATCGAGGAACTTTTGGCCTTTGTCAGCGAATAGGTGGCGCTATGGAATACCTAGTATTTCGTCTTTACGGTGCCATGGCTTCCTGGGGGGAAGTGGCTGTGGGGGAATCCCGCCACAGTGCACACTACCCGGGTAAATCCGCTATTGCGGGGCTATTTGGTGCGGCACTGGGGATACCCCGGGAGCGAGAGGACTTACACCAGAGCCTGGCCCGGCAATATCGCCAGGCGGTGAAGGTGCTGAATGTCGGTACTTTGCTAAAGGATTTCCACACGGTGCAGGTCCCAGATTCCGCTGGCAAGCGCCGCTACCATACGCGCCGGGATGAGCTGGTTGTAGGGAAAGCGCGTCTGGGAACCCTGTTATCCCGCAGGGAGTATCTGGTGGATGCGCAGGCGATAGTGGCCCTGAGATCCTGTGAAGAGGCTAACTGGTCTCTGGCGGAGCTGTGTGAAGCCCTGGCCCGGCCAAAGTATCACCTCTATCTGGGGCGAAAAGCATTTCCCCTTTCAGCCCCCACTGCCGCACGGGTGATCGGTGCGGATAATTTCCGCAGCGCCCTGGATCATTATGAATCCCCGGAGTTGCTGGATTACCAACCGGAATGGGCCCGGCAGGAGCGCTGGTTGCCCACTGAAGAGAGTTGTCGTTACTACTGGGAGGGTAGCTTGGATGATTTCTCTGCGGAAGATGGAGTGTTTTCAGCAGGATCTGTACAGCGGCTTAGCCGTCTCGATCAGCCCCTATCTCGCAAGCGCTGGCAGTTCCAGCCGCGTATTGAAAATCTCTGGCAGTCATAAGGGAGCGGCTATGTATTTATCCAGAGTTCAACTATCTCCCTCGCTGGCGGTGCAGAAGCAGCTGGCACGGTTGCTCAGCGAAAACAGCTACGGTATTCATCAAATCTTGTGGGATCTTTTTGATGGTGATGAGCGTTTTTTATTTCGTGAGGAATCCTCGCGGGAACAGCTGCTTAGCAAACGCAATCTACCGGTGTATTACCTGCTGTCTAAAGTCCGGCCTGCGCAGGACAATCCGATATTTTTGGTAGAGACAAAAATCTTCGAGCCCCGTTTAAACCCCGGCGATCGGCTGGCCTTCCGCCTGCGGGCGAACCCTACAGTTGCTCGTAAAACTGAAGGGCAAAAGCGCGGCAAGCGGCACGATGTGCTGATGGATGCCCAATACCATTGGTTGAGGGAGCAGTGCGAATTGCATGGTTTACCTGTTGAAGGTGGCAAAGGGCAGCTGAAGCAGAGCTTGGTGCAGGAAAAGCCGGAGCAGTTTGACCAGGGGCAGATTGAAACCCGGTTACAGGATGTCAGCCAAACTGCCGCCCGCAGCTGGTTAATTCACCGGGGGACGCGCCTCGGATTTGATATTTACCCACCAAAGCTTCACTGCAATGGGTATCGTTGGAATTTGTTACATAAAAAGCAGCGCGGTGCTGGTTTCAGTTCTGTGGATTACCGGGGAGAGCTTTTGGTTACTGAACCCGAATTATTTATAAAAAATATTTTTGCGGGTATGGGGCCGGCCAAAGCATTTGGTTGTGGATTGATGTTAATCCGCCGAATCTGATTGGGATAAATAGAGTTGTTATACAACTGGAAGTGTTTGAGAGCGAGGGCTGGGATTCAAAAATATCGGCAACGATACTGAGACTTTAGAGGATAGCAAATAGGCATATTTAGAGAGTTCCCCGCATCAGCGGAGATAAATCGACCGGTGAGATGATGGTCAAACCAGCGTCATACTGTTCCCCGCATATACGGGGCTAAACCGGAGGGTATCCTGTTATACACTCCTTTCCGAATAGGTTCTCCGCTTAAGCGGAGTTGCACCGGTAATTGCGCAATAAGGCGATCTTAACTGAGGCTGTTCCCCGCCCAGGCGGGGTTAAACCGTGGAAAATCGTCAAAGCTGCACGGTAATGATTCGGGCTATTCCCCGCTGCTGCGGGGGTAAACCGAGTGTGGGGTTGGGTTGTGCCGACACCTGAGTTTGTTCCCCCGCTGGGCGGGGCTGGACCGTAGCCGATAGCGCACGGACATTAGTTCTGAAAATGTTTCCCCGAAAGCTCGGGGATGCAATGGGGGTGTGCTATGATCGCGCTCCTTTTGCGCGACTGTTCCCTGTTTGTACAGGGGTAAACCGGATAAGGCATAGCCTTAGTGCTTTGCGCAAGGTGTTCCCTGAATGCTCGGGGATAAACCGACGATGGAGAAGTTGTCGGAGTGCATCCTAGTTGTTCCCCGCTCTCGCGGGGCTGCACAGCGACTTTTCCCTTCTTCTTTTTCCTGTAGATTTCGCAATCGAAAGCCCCGCAGTGTATTACCGGGGGCTTCTGAATTTTGGCTGAAATTATTGGATGATTACGCCGGTATTACTCTCGCCGCCGATCTGGAAGTTAAAAGCGCGGCCATTAGAACCCGTCTGAGTAATTTCCTTGGTGTGATTGTTACCAATTTGCAGGCTAAAGGCTGAGTTGGAGTCACCGCTCTGGGTGATGGTGATGTTATTACTATCGCCAAATTGTCGGGAGCTTATTGAAAGAGACTCACCAGCCTGTTCGAACGTTGCCCGGTTATCGAAACCCAATTGACGGGTGAATATATCTACCTCTGTTCCAGCCTGCTCGATATTGGCAACATTCTGCAACCCGGTTTGTTCATTGGTCGCGCTGATCAGTAAGCCGCCTTGATTAATAACAACCACATTATCAATCAGGAACTGTTCGCTGTTCATGGAGTTGAATTCGGCACCCAGCTGGGAACCCGTAATCTGGTTGGTGGTACCGGTCTGGCGTATATCGATACTGCTACTCAATGCGGATTGTTCTAAAGCCGCGTTGTTGCCCCCACCATTTTGGCGCAACTCAAGGGTATTAAAGGCACCGGTTTGGGTAATCGAGGTGATATTGGCATCGCCGAGCCTTTGGATAATCAGAAGGTCATTGGACAGACTGTCTACTTGGGTTGCAAAGGCGAAGTGGCGATTGTTTGTTTGCCGTAAGGTCATACTGCTGCTGACACTGGCAAATTGTGCGAGCCCGCCATAGATATCGCTGCCATCCTGCAGTATGTCCAAGGTGCCATCGATTGTGGCAACCAAGCTGGCGGTGGCAAAGTCGTCCCGATCAAACTGGAAGATTAAAACGGAACTGCCTATATTGCCTGCGGTTTCCTCTACCACGGCACTTTGCCTTTCGCCGTCCTGGAATACAAAAATGCTGCCGTTAGCACTGGCTTCCTGGCGACCAATAAAAAAGTGACTGTCTCCGTCCTGGATATTGGTAATGGTATTACCGCTGCCAAAGCGCTGTTCGATAGTGGAAGCGTTGGAGGTACCGAGTTGCAGAATAGATACCTGGCTGTCGAGAGAGAGTTCTTGGGTGATCTCGGAAGTATTTTGCGATCCGATTTGTGTATTGGTTGCGCTTAGAGAAGCACCACCGGATTGAGATATCGTGGTCTCGTTTTGACTGCCGATCTGGGAGCTCTGAATACTACTGTTAATAACAGCGCCACTTTGAGTGGCGGTAGCGGTATTAGTATCACCTATTTGGCGTTTGATAATAGTATTGCCGAAACCCGCTTCAGTTTGATCGGAATTTACTGAGTTACCTGAACCGATTTGTTCCAAGTCAGTAGAGTTGGTGCCCAGCGCATTGCCGCTAAAGGCAACCAGTGCGAGTGTTGCAATACTGGCGCATAACTTCATGAGTAACTCCTTTACTACAAAACTTCCAAGGAGCCCATTCGGGGCTGCTAATGAATATCGTCCACTCGCACTTCACAAGTAGACATCAAAAACTACGAGCCGAATACATCAGTATGGGATCTTAGCTACTTCTAGCCGTCTATCTAAGCGCCAAATTATCCCTAGGGGATAAACGGATGCCAGGTAGCTTTTACTTTCAGTAGCTATTTCCCGCCGAATAGAAAAATTATTGCTGGCATCGAAGGGGTAGGATATGAGAAATAAGTATTGAAAATGTAGGAAGAAAGTCCCAGGGATGTGACTGGGAAATGGCGGCGATAACTGCCTTTCATTCTCTCGGGAATTATCGTGGGGACTTTCGACACTCGCGGTCCACGCGTTTCAATAAAGTGGGGATACGGTGGTCTCCATGCATCTTTTTCATCAAATTTTTGGCTTCCGGCAAAGGGAGACCGAGGCTGCTGATATACAGCGGTTTTATACTTTTTCCCCGCAGCAGCTCCGCCTCTAAAGGGGTGTCCTTAAACGGTTTCTTGGCGACACCGATGATGGGAACTTCCTGCTGGAGAGCAGAGTAGAGATGGGCACCCAGACCCGGTTTTTGTTCCCCTCCGAGAAATACATAACCATCGATAATAATCAGTTCTGCTTCTATCTTGTGCTCCTCGATTAGGGTGAGGATACAGGGGAGTTCTCGCTTGTAGAAAGCACCGGGCTCATAGGCCAAGGTACTCTCTATTTTACTGAGATAGAGTTGCTCGGGCTCAGGAGCTGACCAATTCTCAAAGCCGACCCCGGCTACCATTGCTCCGGGGTCCCGGTAATCTACATCTACCGCCAAAATCATATTGGGAGCCTTTTTTTCCATTGAGCCGAATGTTGTGATTGGTTCAGGATACTTCCAGTTTTGCCTGCTTTAACAGCTGCTTATGAGTCGCTTTGTAGTGCTTGCCCAGTGTTTTGGATTTATCAAGGATTTCATTGAACAAGACATTGGCCTTTTCCGCCTGGGATTGATCTTTTAAGAATAAGGCAAAGTAAAAAGTCGCTTCTGGTCCGCTGTAGTATTGGTACAACGTTTCATACTCGTGGTAGGCCTCTTTTACTTGCTTCAATGCCGCTAGTGTACGAGCGTAAAGTAAGTGAGCATCCTGATTTTTAAAATCGGGGTTTTTTTCGATTAATTGGTCCAGTGTTTCCTTGGTTAGTTCAAACAGATTGAGAGCAAACTGACAGCGTGCCAACCCAAACATCAGCTCAGGGTCATCCTGATGAACCCCCTGGAGGCACTTTTCATAGAGAGTTTTTGCTTCATGATAAAGGCCACGCTTCACGCATTCATCGGCCATGCGCATAGAGTTTTCCACATTATTGGAGCGGGACAATTCTTGCGCAGCCTGATGGATATCCCGATTGGGATTTAGAGTTTCCCGCACCGTCCTGCGCGCATTTTTGGCACTGCGTGATTGGTTTACTTCCGGCAGGATTTCCAGGACCAGGTAAGCAATAACTCCGGCCATGGGCAGCATCACCAGAACCCAAATCCAAGTGGTGTTGCGCCCGGTTTTGAGCACGTGAATTACAAAAGCTGCCTGAATAAGGATGGATAGAATAAGAAACGGCATAGGGATTACTCTTCTTATTTTCACTACTAACTTTTCGAGGGCAAGGTTAACCGAGTTCGCTTAGAACACAAGGGCTGTGGATCACGGAGTTGTGCACCAGGGTACCACTCTGTATTGAGTGCACAGTTGTCGCAACTTACTACTGGGCCATGGGAATAAGCCGTCTAAGATTTCTGGGGATAAAAATGACCAGTGCCCTAGACACTTGGAGCTATGGCGCATAGGGAGGTGAGCCCATGGCTCAATTGTCGCGACGGGAATTTTGTTTTGCCACTGGCGCATTGGGGGCGGCTTTACTAACAGGGGTGTCGACTTCCAAAGCTGCCCAGGCACAGAAGGGCCGCCGTCAGGCTTTACCAATTCCCCCGGAGTTGCGTGCAGATGGGCAAGGCCGGATTAAATTGGCAGCGCGCCCGGGCAAGCAATCTTTCCTACCGGGGGTGACTACGCGTACTTATGGGTTCAATGGTCCGTTTTTAGGTCCGGCGATACGGGTGCGCAAGGGCGAGAAAGTAACCGTCAGTGTGGTCAATCATCTGCCGCAAAATGTAACTGCGCATTGGCATGGACTGATCGTACCCGGCAATGCCGATGGTGGCCCCTATATGCCATTGAAGCCTGGAGAAACCTGGACCGTAGATTGGAACATAATCCAGCCCGCCGCCACCTTATGGTTTCATCCCCACCTCTACCCGACAACCGCCGAGTTGGTACTCAAAGGCTTGGCGGGATTGATTATTATCGACGATGAAGAAGGCGATGCACTGCCGATACCTTCGCGGTGGGGTGTGGATGACATTCCGTTAGTGATTCAGGATCGCCGCTTCACCGATGATGGTCAGTTCTTCCATCGCTTTAACGAAGTGACGGTTGCGGCGGGCTATTGTGGGGATCGACTTCTGGTTAATGGCGTTATTAATCCGGTGGTCAGGCCACCTAAAGGCTGGGTGCGCTTTCGTATTTTGGATGGCTCCAACGGACGCAACTATCGGCTTGCCACCAGTGACAAGCGACCACTCTACGTGATCGCCAGCGATGGCGGTTTTCTCTCGGAACCAGTGAAAGTGGATGTACTACCTATTGCTGCGGGAGAGCGCTACGAAGTAATGATCGATACCCGCGATGGCAAGCCTTTCGACTTCCAAACACTGCCAGTGCCCCAGCCAATAATGCGCCTGCCGCCATTTGATCAGGCCCACAGTTTTCTCAGTGTGGTGCCTGGAACATCCGAGGGGAAAGGAAAATTGCCGGAGCGCCTGGTATCCCTGCCGCAGATCCCCCAAAACCTGCCACCAATCAGTCAGAAGCTGGTGATGCAAATGAACCGACAGAAGCAGGCGCAAGCAGTGATCGGTGCAACGGGGCTGCCGCAGATGGTTGCCGCAGGTACGACCAACCCCGATGTGGTGGCCAAAGTATTGAAGCTAATTACAGAGGGGCCGGCATTGCCGTTAAAAGAGCAATTAACTGCGAATGCGATTAATGGGGTTTCCTTCGCATTTACCGAGCCCGGGTTTAAGGTTGCGAGGAATAAGGACCTGCGCTGGGAGATCTCTGAAGGACAGGACCGAATGCTACACCCGGTACATATCCATGGCTGCCAGTTTCGAGTCACGAAATACAATAATGCAGAACCGCCACTCTATATGCGTGGCTGGAAAGATACGATGCCCATATCCGATGGCGGCAAAGCGGAAATATTTGTTCGTTTCCCGCTGCCGGCGATGCCGGATATGCCCTACATGGCGCACTGCCATGTTTTGGAACACGAGGACTCGGGAATGATGACAGAGTTTAGTGTCTCCTGACTTTATTCGCTGCTATTCTGTCAGCGTCGCTTCTGTTTCCTGTCTTCCTTATGCTGTAACTTGGTCGCTTTCCTTATCAGGTTTTGGAAGTTGGGGCACTCCAGCTGATTGACCTCGGGACAGTTGGCCACATGGCGTAGCCCATCGCGCATAGCTTCGAGTCGGCGGATATTCTTTTCCAGATCGTCGGCCCTGGCGAGGAGCTGCTCCCTGTCGATAGCGGGGTTGCCATTAGAGGAAAACATCTCGCCAATTTCATCCAGGGAAAAACCGGCGTAGCGGCCAAGGGAGATAAGGGACAACTGTTCTATCACTGTGGCTTTAAAAATTCGGGTAATTCCCCGACGACCACATGACTTTATCAGGCCTTTTTCCTCATAATACCGAAGTGTGGAAGAGGGGAGTCCCGACAGTTTGGAGACTTCGCGTATATCCAGTTCTTCCCTGTTATTCATCGCTTATTGACCTCAAGCTCACTTGAAGTTGTATGCTAGTTTCACGCGTCATTACTGGCAAGTCAAAGTTCAGCTTATGCACACCGCGAAAAGTTATTCCGAAGACCCAATTTCCCAAGAGGCTGCTCAGGTTTCCAAAAGAGGAGTCCTGGTCACCTTGTGTTTGGCGACCTTGCTCGCAGCCTTGGGAGTCAGTGCAATTAATATGGCGCTGCCTGTATTAATCGAGAGCTTGGGGGCTTCCTTCAGTAATACTCAGTGGATTACCGTGGCCTACATGATGTGTATGACTGCGACCCTGCCTATTGCCGGAAGCCTCAGTGACAAGCTGGGTCGCAGGAAATTGTTTCTAAGTGGCGGATTGATATTCACCTTATCGACATTACTTTGCGCGCTGTCTTTCAATGTTTGGACTCTGGTTTTTTTCCGCGCAATACAAGGGGTCGGTGCCGCGATGTTCGTGGCTGTGTCTATGGCTATTGCCAGCGATGTTTTCGATAAAAGTGAAACGGGAAAGATAATTGGATTACTGGGCAGCCTGTCTGCGGTTGGGACTGGCATGGGCCCTATTGTGGGCGGCTTGATTGTCGAAAACCTGAATTGGCAGGCCATCTTTTGGTTGGTAGTGCCGGTGGGATTGGGGGTGTTCTTTCTCGCATATCGAACTCTGCCGGAAAACATAGTCAGCGAAGTTGTTGATGGCAGGAGTCGATTCAAACGCTACCTGGCCGCAGCATTCCTGTTCTTTAGCATTGTTTTTTATACCCTGGCAATTAAACCATTGGGAGAGGGATATTCCGCGGTTAATGGAATTGCTATCGCTCTATCGGTGATATTTGGTGTGGGGTTGTTTTATGTCAGGCAGAAAGTACAACCCCTGCGTGACGGATTTACGGAATCTTCTGGGAAGCAGACATTCTTGGCGAATGTGGCTGGAAACTTTTTGGTGGCTTCATCGGTAATGAGCAGCCTGATTGTAGGGCCTTTTTATTTGACTCTGGCACTGGATCTGGACCTTTTTATCGCAGGGCTGGTGATGACAACCGGATCATTTATGGTGGCTGCTTGTTCAAATCTTGCCGGTCGAGCCGTGGATCGATTCAATAGTAGAGGTATCGTATTACTGGGTCTGGTAATTTTGCTTTGTGGAGCCTTGGGAATGGGACTGCTCAGGGTGGAGCAGGGCTTGGTAGGCTATCTGGTTTTTTCCGTCACTATGGCAATGGGTTACGGAACCTACCTGTCGACAGTTAATACTATGACCATGAATAGCGCCCGGGCCGAAGTTCGTGGGCGTATTTCCGGGTTTCTCAGCCTTTCACGAGGTTTGGGTTTGTTGACCGGAGCTTCAGTGATGAGTGTGATTTTTGTAGGGCTTGTACCCAGCCAGCCCCTGCAAGACATGAACCCGTCGCAGATAGCGGACGGCCTCAATGCCGTTTATCGCCTGGCATCAGTGTTCTTGTTAACCGCATTAACAATACAGATCGTGTCTATTCTTGCCAGCAAGCTTGCTTCTAAAGCGCAAAATTAACGATTACCTCCAGAGCTATAAAGTAAACCCATTAGCGAGTGCTTCGTTTTAGTGAGCACTCGCGGGTATTAATAGCTGCTGGAGCTATTAATACCCATCTCTATTTCCTGATTTATTCCTATTTTCCAGGCCAACGCTTTTACACTTCACCCACGACTTAAATAGCTAAAAATACAGGCACAGATCTGGTTGACTTAAAGCTGGCTTCAAGTTGTATCTTGAATTTGTGGATTCGCAGTAATTTTCAACAAGATATCGAGAGAGCTTTAGGAGGACCAATCAGTGACGAATTCTTTGAGACAGTGTGTTGAAGCACTTAAAGCGAATTGGCAGGGACTTGATACTTCATCAATTGTGAGATGTCGAGAAGCCCTGGGAAAATTGGCGGCATCAAATCCTGATGAAGCATGGTTGGCTGATCTACACAGTCGCCAAGAACCCAGTGTAGAGTTATACCGGGATGAAGATAAGGGTTTTATCTTACTGGCTCATGTGGAGCCTCGTGGGCTCTATCGCCCACCACATAATCATGGCAATGGCTGGGTATTTTACGCGGTGCAACATGGTGAAGTGGAGATGTCTACCTATGGTTTACTTAATCAAGACGATGGTGAACAACTGGTGAGCCGGGGCTGTTATCAAATGAAGCCCGGTGACTGTAGTGCGTTCTTACCAGGGGATATTCACGATACTCATTGCCTTTCCGAATATGTATTGATGTTTAGGTTGACCAGTTGTGACTTTAGCGAGGAGAAGCGTGAGGGACGTCTTAGGGTGTTTGCATCTTAAGCCAGAGTTTAGCTATTGCCCGCTGGCGAGTTGCTAACGGGCAATTATCGATTGGACGGTTCCTAAGCCCAGTACAATCAAAAATCTCGATTAAAAATCGTAATCTCTATTATTGGGATATCATCCCAATATTGCCATTGCCCACTTGACTGGCTGAGATATTTCCATTGACTTCACTCTGTGAAATATCAATAAAATTATCCAGCCCATTTTGTTGAGATAAGGCGAAACTCGAAGTGCCCTCCTGAAATGCAACAGCCTCATTAAACATACCTTCCTGTGTGGTGGTGATGCTCATGAGTTCACCTTCTTGTCGAGAGGAAGAGATATTGTCTGACCCGATCTGACTTGTTTGGGCGTAGCTGTTTTCATTGAATATTTGCCAGAGAGTGGCATTGTTGCCATCACCTAATTGGGTGACTTCACTAGTAAGGGACTCGCCAAAGTTCTGCAAGCTGGTCGCCTCATTTCCTGTTCCGTTTTGTGTCACGGTAGAGGTATAGAAGGTACCGCGTAATTGAATTAGGACACCATCATTCAGCGTTCCTGTTTGGAGAAGTGAACCTGAGTGGAAATCACCACTCGTGGCACGGACAAACCCCATATTACTTTGTCCAGATTGGAACAAGTAGCCTGTATTGCCAGTGGAGTCACTTTGGAAGAGTTCACCGTCATTTAATAGCCCCTCCTGATAGATTTCCCCATTAGTCGTAGTGGTAAGTATCTGGGTACTGAGTGCGGTCTGATTATCACCCAACTGCACAACTTGCACCGTGGTTGAAGTGCTTTCTTCTTGACTGGCGATGGCGCTATTACTGTCTCCAGTTTGTATTTGAAGTATGTAGCCCAAGGATGAATTCACAGATTGCATCGCTTCGGCAGAGTTGGAGCTACCCGTTTGCCTTTGTTCTATTAAGTTATTTTCAATGGTTGAGTCAGCTTGATCGGCTGTTGCCAGATTGCTATCGCCGTATTGCTCTACAGTGGTAGTACTTGTGTCCGCGTGGCTAGTAATACCTAACAACAGAATTGTGGATAAAAAAAGGATAGGGTAAGGCTTCACAAAGATCTCCCTTTGTTGAACTAATCTAAGTTCTTTCCTGTTTGGGGCACGGGGTGCTAGCCAAAGGATAAATGACTGTCATTTGCGGCTTATTACTGCTGATATTGCCGATCTAAAGTGTCGCCATGGAGTAAGGGAAATACTATGGGCCAGAAGTACTTTTATTTTGAGAGAAAAGTCACTGACGAAAGAGACATGAATTGTGAAAAACTGCATTTATCAGTGGTGGTTCCTGGTTAGATTGGGAACTTTTTCTCACTTAGACGATGTAAAGCGCCATGAGCTTTTCTATCGGTGTCTGTTGGCTAGGTAATTATACTTATATTTTTACCCTGTATTGTTATTGGTAAAATTTTTCTCTTTTATGGTTTTATGTAGATTTAAAAACCTATAAATTCCGCTTTTTACGTGCCTTTGATCTTGAGTTTAGACATTTGCTCACTGGCGCACGCGACCTGTGTCGATGTGGTCACGAAATATTCTGTTTAAATCTGGAACCATTCCGTTTGCTATTTATCGAAACTGCTGAGTATGTATGGGGCTAATTGAACAGCGTACAGAAATAAAGTAAGTGTTTGTGATAAATATTAAAGGTGCAGGGGCAGTTGCACCCAGTTGAGTAAATAAAAACGGGGAAGGGAAGTGGGTTCCTTTCAATTTAGAGCATCCTGGCAGTGTATAAATATTGATGCCAAGAATACATGCTCTATTTATTAATGCCTTCCGTTATACGTTATTCACACAAGCTCTCGATCGCTATTTTTGCAAATAATACCTGGCAGTTTGGTATTTGCCTCATCGCGTAAAACTTTAAATAGAACCCTAAAAACGACAATTGGAGATTCTATGAGCCATATTTTTATTCGCACAGCCATAGCATCGGCGCTGATGCTGGGCGCTCAAGGTTTGAGTGCGGCACAACCCGCCGACGACTACGCTGCGGGGCAGAGTTATTCCGGTGGCAGCCAGGTTTGCTACGGAGGAAACTTATATAAAGCTCAATGGTGGGCAACAGCTTCTCAAATTCCCTCGGATGCCCTGACAGCAGAAAACCGCTGGGACTCCCCCTGGATTTTGGAGGAGTCAGGTGCGTGCGATACAAGTAGTGGCGATGACTCCAATTCCGGTGATGGTGATAACACCGATTCTGATGATGATACTGATACCGGAAATAACGGTGATACGGATTCTGGTAACAATGATGATGCAGGTTCCGGCAGCGGTGGTGGCAGTGGTGGCTCCGATGACTCCGATACTTATATTTCCGGTCAAAACTATCGCAAAGGCGAAGAGGTTTGTTACGACGGCGACTTATTTGTTGCCCAGTGGTGGGCTAATGGTGACGACCACCCGACCGATGCATTAACGGCTGAAAATACCTGGGGTTCCCCTTGGCTTCTTAAGGAAGCGGATGGTTGCTCCAGTGATGGCGGCTCAGATGACGACACCGGCACCGGCACCGGTGGCAACGATGGCGGCAGTGATAACGACGATAACGACAACAGTGACGATGGCAGCGATAATTCCGACGGCACTCCGATTACGGTCAGTGCTTCAGTGTCGCAGACACAAATTACCGGTGGTGGCACTGTAACACTTGATGCCAGTGCCTCCGGTGGGGACGGCAATTTATCTTACAGCTGGGCCCAATTATCCCCGGCCTCTCCTGAAGCAGATATTGCCTCTGCGACCAGCGCATCCACCACTGTTACCCTACCTTCAAGCACCTTTGATGTGAGCTATGTCTTTAGCTTGATCGTCAGTGATGGTGACACTACTGAAGAAGCACAGGTTACCGTGCAAAACCTCGCGGTGGACGATACCGATGAAGACGACGATGATGATAATACCGATGGTTCTGAAAGCTCAGTAACCGCAAATATCTCGGCCTCAAGTATCAATGTAGGCTGTAGTGGAACGGTTAATCTGGATGGCTCTGGCAGCACCGGCGGCAGCGATATCTCTTACATTTGGAGCCAAACCAGTGGCCCGGTTGTAAAGATGACCAACTATACCGGCAGCGCTACCTCAGTGACCCTGTCTGAGGTATACAGCGATGTAACCTACACCTTCCAGCTGACAGCTTCTGACTCCACTCAAGCCAGTGATGTGGACGAGGTCTCCATTAGCCAGGATGGCTGTGCCGCAGCCGATGGCTATGTGATGGGCATCAGCGAACTGGAAGCTGCAGAAGAGTCGATTACCAGCAGTGATTCCCTGCTTCAGGAAGTAAAGGATACTGTTGAAACCCGAGACAACGCTGTGGTTGAGGCGGTACAGCCTGGTCGCAGTGCAAACCCAGAAAATGTCCTCCGCGTTGAAAGCATCCTGTCTGAAGAAGACTGGGATTACCTTTTCGCCCTCAGAGCGGAAGAGTACACCTACACTAATTTCCTCCGTGCCGTAGCCAAGTTCCCAGCTTTCTGTGGTGACTATACCGATGGCCGCGATGCCGAGGCGATCTGTCGCAAGTCGATGGCAGTCATGTTTGCACACTACGCCCAGGAAACCGGTGCCCACGCAACAGGTTGGGAAGTGCCGGAATGGCGCCAGGGCCTGTACTGGTTGCGGGAAATTGGCTGGACAGAAGATACTTCCGGCGGCTACGGCGCCTGTGATGCCAGCAGCAGCTGGGCAGCAGAAGCATGGCCCTGTGCGATCAATAGTGATGGTGGCTATAAGAGCTACTTCGGCCGCGGTGCCAAGCAGTTGAGCTGGAACTATAACTACGGTCCCTTCTCCCAGGCGATGTACGGCGATATTTACACCCTGCTGGAAGCCCCGGAATTGGTAGCGGATACCTGGTTGAACCTGGCGAGCTCTATCTTCTTCTTCGTCTATCCACAGCCACCCAAGCCAAGCATATTGCATGTAATCGATGGTACCTGGGAACCGAATAGTGTGGATCTGGCTAATAACCTGACTTCTGGATTCGGTGTTACCACCAATATTATTAATGGAGCGATCGAATGTAGTTCTGGTACTGAAGACTACCGCTCACAGTATCGGATCGAGTACTACCAGAGCACAGCGGAATACTTCGGTGTAGAAATTCCGGCAGATGAAGAACTCGGTTGTGCCAATATGGGGCAGTTCCAGACTGGTGGTGCAGCCTCCCTGGATATTTACTGGGATAAAGATTGGGGATGGTCTGCGGATACCCCAAATAATGAGAGCTACGCATGTCAGTTGGTGAATTACCAGACTGCCTACTCAGCACTGAATGAGGGCGACTATGCCAAGTGTGTTGAAGGCAACTTTGATATGACCATCGATTACCAAGACTAAAAACCAGGGGGCTGAATAGCCCCCACCCAAACCCTTTCAGTGACCTGGTTCTCCCCCGCAGCCAGGTCACTTTTTTATTGCCTTTCCTTCGGTGTTATCTTTCTCTAAACCTATCTACAGGCATATACATTCCTGTTAGACAAAAATTTAATCCAGGCAGCTGGGGTTAGCAGTTGTAAAAGTGTTAGAGATCCATGTATTGGAAGACGTACAGGCATCCGCATTGGCGTCATTAAGGTCGAAGCCAACGCCGAAGCCGCCCGCATCAACTCTGTTGCCAGTGATAAGGTAATTGGTTTGCGCAAACTCCTGCATCAATATGCCGCTAAACATAATATTTAAAACGGTATTTTGCGTAATAATACCCCCGGACGAGCTTCCGATAACGATACCATTCTCTCCTGTTACGAAACTTCCAGTTACTGGCTCTATGGTGTTTTGCGAAACGAGTGCATAGTCCCCTTGGATAACAATAGAGTCCCTCTCGTTATTTACAA
Organism: Microbulbifer maximicatervae (SeqCode); assembly: GCF_052467615.1. NCBI lineage: Bacteria > Pseudomonadati > Pseudomonadota > Gammaproteobacteria > Cellvibrionales > Microbulbiferaceae > Microbulbifer > Microbulbifer maximicatervae (SeqCode). The sequence goes on along the minus strand of NZ_CP174319.1, from coordinate 3,644,192 downwards.
TTTCGTTTGAAAGTATGCTGTTAAAATCCCCATCGGAAGAGATACCCATTTCGGTATTTAACGAAATTGTCGAACTGCTAACAAAGTTGTTATTGCTGGTTAGGGAAATACCTATTTCGTTAGTTTGCACTAGGATATTGTAAATTCCATGAAATCCCGAGTCCTCTGCGCTGACGCCGGTATAACAATTTTCAATAGTCCCGTTTGAGAGAAAAGCCCCCTGACCAGACAAAATAATGCCAGTATTTAGCACGGGAAGTTCGGCGCAGTGCACGGTAAACCCGTTCATATCCAGATTGCCGCTAGGACCGGATATGGTGATTGGCGGCATAGCAGTGCAGAATAATATGTCTTCTGTCATTGTTTCAGCGGTGGTAATGGTATCGCCGCACTGAACGTCGGCAAAACATAGGGCTGGTAAAAGCATGGGTGCAAAAAATAACGGGAAATATTTTCCTGCCTGCATAGGGTTTCTTCTCTGTCACTTGCTTTAAGGTGGCGTTTAAAAGAGATCTATTGAGCGGATCTTCTGAGAAAAATATAGACATTATTGATTGGAGGGGGAGGTAATAGGTGACGGAGATCAGGCCCGGAAAACGGGTACATATTATCGATATTTGCATAGATTCCAGCCAAACAAGTAGGAATAATTAGCGGCTCAGAACTTCCTGGATGGGCTGTTTTTATACGTGCAGATTACTCTTTTTAATCTGTGGTATTGTGCTCGCGCTTTGTGTATAAGGCGGAAATATACGATAGGTCTAATAAACTATAATGCCGCCGGATATCACAAAGGATATTGGCGGCATGGTGTTACAATATATTCAAGAGCTACTTAAAAATAGGGGTGCCGATTTACTCCTACTGTGTGACCTGGGCAAAGTTGGCGCTGCCGATTTGGATCGTGAAAGAGGAATGACCTTCACCAGATTGTGATATCTCCTTGTAATGCCCTTCGCCGATTTGTAGGAGTGTGATGGAATTATTCAGGCCACTTTGTGAGATCATTGCTTCATTAGAATTACCAATTTGGGCAACATCTGTTCTCAGAATAACGCCATCCTGTTGTAGACTGACGGTATTAGCTGTTCCGATTTGTGCAACCAGCAAGTGTACATCAAGCCCTAATTGATCAGTATCCACTGCATTTTGGCTTCCGAGCTGAGCAATCTCACCACTACTAATCAGTGTATTTTGGTCGGCTTCAACACTATTTCCTGAACCACCTTGGGTTACGATTAGGGAGCCATCTTCAGATAGATTCTGATTAGTAGTTGCTGTATTTAAGGTTCCTAACTGGGCAATAAATACGCTATTAGAGTTACTAATAGTCTGAGTGGTTTCAGCGGAGTTCTGAGTGCCAGTTTGTAATACTTCTGCACTATCAGAATTGGCATCCAGTTGAGAGATCTTTGCGTAGTTATTACCTCCAATTTGTGTGATAGATCCTTGAGCGGAGTCGCTGTCAATTTGGTCAATGCGGCCTGTATTTAATGAACCGACCTGAAGTAGGGTTCCAGTGCTACCTGACCCTAACAGTTGCAGAATATTCCCCGTATTTGACACTCCAAATTGTTGGAGTGTGCCACTAGCAGAGCTTATATTCTCCTGGTAAATTTCCGCAGAGTTTTGTTCTCCCACTTGAGTGGTAATCGATGAGATTGAAGAGGTCACAACCTGTTGCGAGGTAGCGGTATTCGATACGCCGATTTGATTGACGATAATCGATCCGTCTGATGAGCTTCCCTGGCCAGCATTAGCGCTGTTACTATCCCCTGTCTGAGAAGTGTTGATATGCCCATTACTGGTATTTTCCTGGGCAGTCTCACTGTCATTGGCGACACCGATCTGGCTTTGCACGATGGTGCTTTCACTGGTTCCATCAATTTGGAGAGCATCCTCGCTGTTGTTGACTCCAATTTGAGTTTGTACTATTAAGCTGTTGTTAACATCAGAGTCTGCATTATTGGCTGTCGCGGTATTGCCTATGCCAGTTTGGTTTTGGATTACAAAATTGTTTTCGGCAAAAACCACACTGCTGATTGCCAACGCAAGTGAGCTAAAGATAAGTGGTGAGATTTTCATAAGTTACTCCTTTAAACTAAAAATCCCTAAATCATTGTCCGTTCAGTTACTGCTTCCTCCTTGTAAATCGAATTGACCACTGATATCCACTTGAGGCTCTGCCGATGAACGATACTGCATACAGAGCCTAATCCTGTGAGTTTTGGATATAACTATTGCTGCACACTGGCAAAGTTGGCATTACCAATTTGTAACGTAAATGAAGTTTGGTTTACATACACTTTGTGAAATTTCTTCAGAATGACAGCAGCCAATCTGGATTAATATCATCAAATTTCTCAGATCCGTATGGGTATTGTCTGCCTCATGGTACTGCCATTTTGTGTTACAGCGGTGCTCAGAAAGGCCCTACCTTGCTGTGAAGTAACAAAATTATTCTCGGCGATAGCAGCACTGCTGATGGTCAGCGCCAGGGAATCGGTAAGGAAGGAAGAGATTTTCATAAGATACTCCTTGACTACAAAATCTCTATGACAGCATATGGTGATGTTTAGGCGATGTGCTCATTAACTTTTGCATATTGAGTAGGTTAAGATGCCCAAAGGGCACCTTAACGAAAGTCTCTATCAGTCTACTGTATAAATGTAGCGCTATTGCCGTCTCCAAGTTGGGTAACACTGATAGCATCATTAAAGCCAGTTTGCGTAACCGATATGTAGTTACTGCTACCGTCTTGAGATAATGTTGCAGTGTTTTGCATGCCGCTCTGGGCCAACTCAATCAAATTCAAGTTACCTGCCTGCAGCATGGTTGCTGTCTCCATATCTCCATCCTGTGTTGAGGTAATTTCGTTCTCATCACCTTCCTGGGTGATATCCAGTGAGCCACTGAATGCTGATTGGCTAGCTGAAACCATATTCATATTTCCAATTTGTTCAACAGAGGATGTATCCGATGAACCGCTTTGTGTGACAGTAGCATCGTTTTGTGTACCGTCCTGGGAAATAATATTGGAGCTATTGTCAGTCGACGCCTGTAAGGCTGTAGCCATATTGGATGAGCCTGACTGATAAATTTCAATGTTGTCACTGGCTCCTGATTGTGTTGCCAAAGCCATATTATTGTCATCACTTTGGCTAATATAAATGTTACTTTCAAAAGCACTACTTTGTGTGGCAACCGCTGATTGATTATCCCCATATTGGTAGATGGATAATGTATTGTCTGCAGTATCAAAACTAGTAGCACTGGCAAAATTGGAGTCTCCGGACTGTACTACGATAGCACTATCGGAACTTGAGGTGTTTCTGTTAATTGAGGCATTGTTGAAATCACCAACCTGACTTATCAAGTCTGAATTGGTAAAGGAGTTAAGGTGAGATATCCCAGCAGCATTTTGTTGCCCGAATTGAATTGTGGTAGCGCTGTTACCAGAGCTTGCTGTGTTTTGCAATGTAGTTGAAATATTTAAGTCACCGGATTGGGTAATGACTACAATATTGCTGGAACTCGTGTCCTGAGTACTAGTAGCCAGGTTTTGATCGCCATACTGGCTGATTGAAATAGAATCAGAATCTGAGGAGGTTTGTTCAGAGCTGGCAAAGTTAGTGTCACCATTCTGGAGGATTTCACTGCTACCGTTTGAAGCGGTTTCCTGACTGGTTAAAACGATATTGTTATCCCCGACCTGGAGTGCTGATGCCGTAGTGCTGGTTGTGGCATCTTGTGTCGAGGTGACACTATTATTATCCCCCTGCTGTGTTTGATAAATGGCGCCGCTGACATTGCCATTAGTTTGACTGGCATCAGCGTCGTTGTTATCACCAATTTGTGTTTGCACAATAAGGTTATCAAATACGGTGGGATCACTTTGATCAGCTGTCGCGTTATTATCTGTACCCATCTGGTTCTGGATGACAGTATTTTCCGCATAGGAAATCCCACTGATCATAAAGGATAAGGCCGTGGCTATAAGGGAATAGGTCTTCATTGGATAACTCCTTTACCAATTTGGACTTTGGGTGGTAAGCATATACTCTGCCTTTAACATCCATATAAAGGCAGAGTGTTTTTCGTGTTTCTACGAAAAATTATGTGCGGTCAATAATGATTGGGAATCTTAAGTGGAGGCTAGTACATAAAAAATATCACTCTACTACACGATGATATGGTTTAAAGCCATAGGTTGGGTTGTTAGCCATTTGATTTATAGCGTCAGATCAATCAAAGGCTACTTTAATTTTTGTCGATGAATTGGTATGTAGCTATGAGAATTTAGTTTGGCAAAGTTAGGAATAAAGTCGAGTTTGTGTTTTGACTGACTACGTACTGGGCTGATCTATATTTTATAGATTGACAAGAATATAGGGAGGTTGCGCCCTGATGATCACATCAGCTCACCGATCAGCACAGCTTTCGAGACAACCTTGAAAGGGCTAGGTTATTGCTGCTGGTAGTTTGCGCTGTTGTCACCACCTATTCGTAGTATGTCAGCGCTGCTATTAACCCCCAGTTTGCATCATTTGTATAAAGTTATTGCTACCAATTGGGGAGAGTTCGACAGTATTTCGTCTCCCACTCTGGGTTAGACTGAGCCTATGATCGCTACCTATTTGGTGAGTGTAGAGGTGAGTCTCTTCTCCACTCTAAGTGACGTTTAAACTATTAATATATCCCTCCTGCAGTAGTTGCAGTTCGCTACTTGTGCCGCCCAAATTCACTGTTTTAATATTACTACTGCCGAGTTGACTAATAATGACCTCATTATTAGCTGTAGAGATAAGACTAATATCGATAGTGTGCCTGGCCCCAGCTTGTATAATCTCTACTTTGTCATTATCACTAACACTGTGAATTAGAAAAACCTGGTTGTCCGCACCAACTTTCTTGATATAGTCTATTGCCGAGTTTGTCGTGCTAATAAATACCTAGTTTTGATTGGTATCACCGACTTGAGCGGAAAGTGTACTATTATTAGAGCCATTGTTTGAATCTAGTATTGTTGGTTTGTTACTAAATCCTATCTGATGAAATTGCATTTCTCCATTAATAATATTATCTTGTGAACTAGTGGCAGAATTTTCTGTGTTTTTTTGATAGATAGAAATAGAAGCATTTTTAGAGTAGGTTTGAACACCTTGGGCGTTATTTTGATGGTCTAACTGGATATAGTTAAAATGGCTGTTAGTAATGGAGTCTTGTAGTGAACTTCCCTGGTTGCTATCGCCAATCTGGTAGCCAATACTAGTAATATCGCTTTGGTCAGTAGTGGCACTGTTAGCGCTACCCTACTGATACAGTGATGTACTATTTGCTTCAGCCAAAGAATTTGTGGCAATAAATGAAGATAGAGCGACGTAAATACCAGCCTTGGTGTACATGATAATTCCTTTCTATGACCGAACATTAAGTAACAGTTTCCCGAAGTTAGTACTTCTATCATGAGTAAATTTTATATAAATAACCTAAGTTTTTCATAATAAGCTGCATGCACTAGCTGGCGAATAAAATCGTACTTTCCAAAATTGGATCAGAGTATGGTGTTCTGGATTAAATGCTAGTAATCATTAAAAAGTAATTGCGCCAGCTTAAGATTCTATTTTTAATCGTTGCTATCGATATGGCTGCGCTAGCTTCTTCAAAAGAATGACGTAGTTTTTTATTCGTTCGAACGTCAATTATTTTAGGCAATTTTTCTTATGGTGGAAGCTATTATTGCATCCAAACTTAGGGGACTCAGTATCTCTGTGCTGAGATGTATTCTTTATTCTGAACTGATAGGAGTTGGATGTGAAAATTAAGCAGTCTGTAGATAAGGTGGCACTATTAGCGATAATGGCTTTTTCGGCGTCTTCATATTCATCAATTGCCTTGGCTGAAGTGGCTTGTGGCGATGTAATTACAACTGCAGAAGTGCTCACTGAGGACTTATCTTGTGATCTAACTACCGATGAACCTGATGCACTTACTATTGTCGGCCCAAGTGGCAGCTTAAATATGGGCGACTATTCCCTGACCTGTACTACAGGAGGAGATCTAGGTGGTGCAGGAATTCGAATCGAAGGCAATGGCGCCACCCTCACTGGGGGCGTTATAGATGGCTGTTTTGATGGAATTTTCTTAGAGGGAGAGGGGTATCACAAAGTACTTGGTACCGAAGTTGTTAATAGTGTTAATGATGGGATAGATATAGATAGTATTTACAATACTATAAATGACTGCGTTATTACTGATAGTGGTAGAGTCGGAGTCGATATGGATGATGACTACAATACTTTTTCTGGCTGTACCGTAACAGGTAGTGTTGCCGACGGAATCCAGGTGGATGATAGTTTTTCACGAGTTTTTAACAACACTTCAAGTGGAAATGGAGGGGCTGGTATTCTGATAGAAGGATCGTCAAATAATGTGATATCACAGAACACAACTACCGATAATGGCAACGGTGATAGCCAAGATGGTGGTATAGTTCTTATTTTTACTAATTCCAACTTCAATATTATTTCTGCGAACTCTTCTCTTGGTAATGATCCTTTTGATCTGAGGGATACAGTTGACCCTGATTGCAGTGGTACTAATATTTGGGTAAACAATGAATATCTCACTAAAGATCCAGATTGCCTGGATTGATAATTCTTAATAGACAATTTCTTTTCCATGGGCTGTTAAATTTGGTGGTAACGTTTTGTGGAATTTTATAGATCGATTTACTTAATTTTTTTATAAAACTTATCAATCAGCAATCTATTAGGGGCTCGTATATGAAATATATGAGCTTCCTTTATATAGCATAATATAAATATATTTATATCTATTATAGTGAAATGTGGTAGAGGTTTAATTAAAATAAAAATATCTCTAAGGTGAGTATCTTGTAAAGGGCTCTCAGGCGTGTATTTTTCACTTTAAATGTTATTGTATGAATTAAATAATATTTGCATCTAAATGTTGATATGTTTCCATGTATGAGATTTTGATGTGGAAGATTAGATGAGTATTTTAAAAGTTAGGCATTAATAGGATGTTGAGTTGAACAGCAGGTATGCGGTTAGTAAGCATGATCTAAATGTTAAATATATATTCCTAAGTTCACCACTTAAAATACGATGGATGTCTGATGGCGTATATGTAGCCAGGTATTTGAAATTTTCAAGAGGGGACTTTTTTGGAGAGTACTATGTGAGTGCAGCGATGCTGTAGTGTTTCGGTAATTTGGGGGCGCAAACAAACCGAAGAGTGTGAGTAAGTGTGGGTGTAATTTTAAATTGCCTCTTTTTGTGGTATTACCACGATATTCAATGTGCTGATGGTTGGTTCTATAAGAAATAGTAGTTTTGGGGATGCACTGAGACGATAGATATGATAACAAAACAGAATAATATATATTCAATAATTGTATCAGTTCAGTGAATCCCCAATTTATGATCACTAAATATTTTTCTATGAAATTAAAGTGAGCTTGAAGCCAGGCATATTATTGCATTATGTTTCCGCTATTGTTGTCTCCAAACTGTGTCACGGTAGTTGAGGCAGATGGGTTCGCCTGCATGGCCTGTAGAAAATTATTATTTCCACTTTGTGAGAGTGTGGCCCAGCTACTCATACCTGTCTGGTTAAGATCGATTTCGTTGAGCGTACCATTTTGGTCTGTATCAGCAGAAATCAAATCACCATCCTGAAAAATAGAGAGGACATTTTGTGTACCTGTTTGCGTACTTAGAAGGCTATTTGATGATCCAGTTTGGCTAGTCAAGGCCATATTTTGTTCGCCATTTTGTGAAAGGGTTAATATTGATGAATCACTCATAATTTGGAAAGCAATTGCATCATTGGCAATGCCTATCTGAGTGACTTCTACAATACCGTTGCTACTGGAAAAATGGCCCATACCTCCAATGATATTTTGATCGCCGATTTGGGTTGCAGAGCCGACTACATTGGAACTTGAAAGTGCCTGCACACCACCTACTAAATTATCATTCCCTATTTGCTGGGAAAACGAGTGGCTTTGTGTACTGTCAAGTTGGCTTGAGCCCCCAAGGTTTGAGTTCCCGACCTGATTAGTAAAAGTACTACCAAAACTACTGTTTGAATTACTGCTCCCCCCCAAGTTATCAGTGCCATTTTGAATAACAGTGCTTGTCATAAAGTCAGAATTGTCGAACTGTGAAATTCCACCGTTGTTAAGTGATCCAGTTTGTAAAACTACGGAGGTGGTGTTGTCTGTATTAAGGCTTGCAGATGCAGAACCAATATTTTCAGATCCATCCTGGCTAATAAATATGGAGTTGTTATTTGAATTATTGAAATGAGAAGCTGCTGATTGGTTGTCAGTACCAACCTGAACAATATTTGTACTGTTTAAGCTGGAGTTAAAGTTTACGGTTTCAGCAAAATTGATTTCACCGGTTTGGGAGACAAAGTTGGTGTTATTGGAGTCACCAAGCATACTGGATGTAACTTCGTTAGTATTACCTACCTGTAAGGTTGTCAGCGTTGTGCCTGTACTATCCTCCTGGCTCGCGTTGGCTAAGTTTCCATCTCCAATCTGGGTCTGAATAATCACGCCGTCACTGCTATTAATGATCTGTTCCGCCTCTGCTGTATTATTATCCCCATTCTGGGTTTGTACAATCAAATTATTGGTAACGGTGGGATCGCTTTGGTCTCCCATAGCCATGTTGTTATTGCCTGTTTGATTTACAATATATATATTACTAGCCTGTGCCGCAGCGCTGATACTAATTGCTAAAATGCATGGGATTGCTGGAATATACGAAGACATTCTCATTGATAAAACCTCGACTTCTCTAGTGTAGTCATTTTCCTAAAACAAAATTTTAAAAAGGCTTGTTACATATTTAAATTGAGTAGGTACAAGCTTAAATGAATATCATTAATGTCCATTTCTATCTGGAGCTGATAGCAGGTTGGCGCTATAGAGATCAATATTTGCTTGGGGAAGTTTCAGAGCTGCCAAAAGAAATTTTCCGAAACTGACTAATCGGCATTAATACTTAGCTATGCCTGTTATTGATCAAAGCTGAACATGCTTAAGATTTCATCAAGTATGGACTAAAAATTTTGCGATTAATAAATGCATGCTTACTGTCTAATTCTCCTTTAAACCTCCTGAAATCTATTAATGCCGGGTAGAGCTATTTAATCTTCTACCCTACCTATATATGATTACTGCCTTTGGTTTCCCTGAGTAAGTTGAAAGTTTGGTAAAAGTATTGATGAAGCATGAGTCTTTTCAATGAGAGATAAGTGTGTAACTGCTAGTAATAAAGTTTACTTCCAGTGAGTTAGGCCAACTGATATTTTTTGCACTATAATTTTTCTCTTCTAGAATGGATCAAAATTTATCTGGTTGTGAATAATTTTAAATCTAGATAGAGGTTGCAGTCCTAGCTTATGAAAGCTTTAGGCTAACCCTGTAGCCTTGATTTATCCAGGAAGATTATCCGGGGATAAACTTACACCCTTTTTTAACAGAAAAAATGACACCAAACAGAAGCATTTGGTATCATCGACTACATATAAAGAAATTCACGTCTTAAGTGGAGTAAATGATATGAGCATTTCTCCTAATGCATGTCCTTTATGAATGGTCATGTATTCCGCTACTTTGTGTACTTTGAGCTAATAGTGGGTGAGTTACTGCATGATATTACCACTATTGTTTTCGCCAAACTGCGTCACAGTGGATGAGGCAGATGGATTTGCCTGCATAGCCTGTAGAAAATTATTGTTACCACTTTGTGTAAGTGTGGCAACACTACTCATGCCGGTCTGATCAAGGTCAATTTCATTAAGTGTGCCACTCTGATTGGTATCGGCAGAAATTGAATCACCATCCTGAATAATAGAAAGTACGTTCTGTATTCCTGTTTGCACGCCAAGAAGGATGTTAGATATCCCTGTTTGCCCCGCCAGGGCCATATTTTGTTCTCCATTTTGAGAAATAGCTAACAATCCCGAGTCGCTCATAATTTGGAAAGCAATTGCATCATTAGCAATACCTATTTGAGTGACCTCTACAGTACCATTGCTACTGGAGGAGTGGCCTGAACCACCAATTATATTTTGGTCGCCTATTTGTGTGATGGAGGCGCTAACATTATTGCTAGAGTTTATCGATATGCTGCCTAAATTGTCAGTACCGGTTTGCTGGATAAATGTATGGCTCTGTGTGCTATCAATTTGGCTTGAACTTCCTAAATTTAAACTTCCCACTTGATTAGAAAAGGTACTGCCGAAGCTACTATTTAAATTACTAGCTCCCCCTAGATTATCATCGCCACTTTGAATGACCGTACTTGTCATAAATTGAGAGCCACTAACTTGCCCAACTCCCCCATTGTTCAACGATCCATCCTGTAAGATGACAATACTGTTGTTCTCCGCATCGAAACTTGCGCCTGGAGAACTCGTATTTTGAGATCCGCTTTGGTTTACAAATATGGAATTGTTACTTGAGTTAAAGCTATGAGCTGTGAAAACTTCATTGTCGGTTCCGGTTTGTAAAACATTAGTACTATTAGATGTAGAGTTGAAATTAACGGTAGAGGTGAAATTCAATTCACCACTTTGAAAAACGAAATTGGTGCTCGCGGTATCATTTTGCATAAAGGAATCGACTTCGTTATTGTTCCCCATCTGTACGACGGTATCGATTGTGTCGGTGCTATTTTCTTGGCTTGCTGTGGCTAAGTTTCCATCTCCAATTTGAGTCTGAGTGATCACTGCATTATTGCTATTTATGATTTGTTCTGCCTCAGCTGTATTATTATCACCATTTTGGGTTTGCACAATTAGGTTGTTGGCAACGGTGGGATCACTTTGATCCCCCATGGCAGTGTTATTGTTACCATTTTGATTGACTATGTAGGTGTTGCTCGCTTGTGCTAGCTGTATCACAGCAAGGGTGGATAATCCGGCAATTGTGGCTTTGAATTTCATTGTTGAATTCCTCTTCGAGCTACGCTGTGACTAAGGTTTGGTTTAGTGGGTGACTTAGATTTATAGCTCATCGTTAAAGCTAAATTTAAAATCATCGCTGGTGCTGCCTTTTTGTATTGGCTTCAAACCATATTTTTGGCATTAAAACTTGACTATGCCAGGTGGGGGAACTCTTCGTTTATTTGGGATAAAGCATAGAACTTCCAAACGTACACTGTACTGCTTTGTACTAAATTAAAGCCTATGATGTACTGCACTGATAAAGCAATAGTGACAATTGAAATGTTTGTTGCTGATATCTACCATTAAATTGTCCCCAAAAATTATTGTCAATGAGCGGTGAGATGTATATAGGATAAAAGTACTGAGAAAGTAGTAAGGAAAACTCAAGCCGATAATTTCAAAACTGTCTTGTCAGTATTTGAAAGTCTAATAAGGTCTGATAGGGCCTGCAAAGAGGTTTGCAAGGCCCTTGGTTTTTTTACTGCATATAGGTGGCGCTGTTGTTGTCACCTAGTTGGGTGACACTGATTGTATCGCTAAAACCGGTCTGCGTTACCATTAGGAAATTGCTATTGCCATCCTGAGACAATGTAGCAATATCTGAAGATCCACTCTGAGTCAGATCTATTTCGTTGAGATTGCCGCTCTGGTTAAGGGTGGCTGAAATACTGTCTCCGTCTTGGAGGGAATTAATCAAGTTGTCCTCGCCATCTTGTGAGGCGTAAAGGTCGGCATTGAAGTTGGTTTGCTCCGCATTTATTGTGTTTAATTCACTCATTTGAATTATCTCAGCCGAGTGGTTGGAGCCGGTCTGTGTCAGATCCGCATCATTGCCATTACCAATTTGGCTGATGGAGTAGTTATTATCAGATACAGTTTGCAGGCTAACAGAAATACTATTGTTGTCACCTTGCTGAAGGTTTGAACCTACACTGTTATTGGCATTGTCATCTGTGGAACCAAAGATATTGTCATTTCCATATTGTTCAACTGTAGTAAATTGATCAGAACTTTGGCCTCGTACGGTAAACCCTGAATTGAAATTGCCGATCTGTGTTAATTGGACTGAAGTGTTTGAGCTGCCATCATCATCTACCCCTCCGCCGGTATTATCATCACCCATTTGAAAGACGCTGATACTGCTATTAAAACTATCCCACTGGCCTGATGTACCAATATTTCTATCACCGATGGATACTACGTTCAGAAATGCTTCATCCATATTGGTCTGTCCTGAAGAACCAATATTATCGGTGCCAATCATAGTAAATTGCATTGAGCTATTGGTAGAGTCCCTTTGCGGAGAGCTACCAATATTGCTTGTTCCGCTAATGGTATAGATCATTGTAGTATTGGTGGTATTTTCCTGTATTGATCCGCCATTATTGTCGGTTCCCGTTATTGTGAAGGTCATTACCGTATTCGTCGTATTTTCCTGTATGGAGCCACTGCCATTATTGGTCCCCATCATGGTGTATGTCATGGTTGTATTGGTGGTGAATTCCTGTGTTGAAGAAACGAAATTATCAGTGCCGATTAACGTTTTCTGCATTACACTATTGCTGGTTGATATTTGATCTGTCCACGCGCTGTTATTGTCTCCTATCAAAGTAATGACGGCTGAAGAATTACTACTGCCGTCTTGCTCACTATTCGCGAAGTTGTTGTCTCCCTGCTGGGTTTGGATAATGGTTCCATTGCTGGTGGCATTGAATTGTATTGCCTCGGCATCATTATTGTCTCCAATCTGAGTCTGCGAGATTAAACTATCAGTGGCACCAGTTTGGTCCCCCATGGCCATATTTCCAGTTCCCTCTTGATTGACAATATAAGTATTGTCACCATACGCAATACCGGAAATGGCTAACGCTAAGGTAGTGATTGCAAAGGCTGATGTTTTCATAAATGATTCCTTTCATTTAATGATTTATGGATGGTGTTAAGAGCGATAGATCTCTTGCTTCTATAAAGGTAATTAACGAATGAAACTTCTGTAGCTCAGTTAATTTTTAATGAGCACTAAGTAAGAAGCTTAAGGGCCCTAAATGGTGAGAGAAGTAGTGATAATGCTTGCTTGTACTGATCCCAAGCCATTTTTTGGCATTAATGCTTGGAGATGCCGAGGCTATATTCATTTTTGCTTCGATTGATGTGAAATATTTATTCCAAATTTTTCACCTGTATTGGTTGATTTTACTATTCATTTAATTTGCTCCTATTTGGTTTGTTGGTCCGCCAAAATGTAGTGAAGTGATAAATGACCCCTACTTACGGTATCGCTTTTAGTATTATTAATAAATAAGATAATTGGTATGAGATAAAAGCACTGAGATGCTAGTAAAAAAGTCTGATTTAATCAGTATTTTCATTGCAGAGTTATATTGATATTTGATAGTGGATAGAATATGTATGGTTAGGTGGAGTCCATATATGGGTATACGGACTCCTATCAACGATTTACTGTGTAAAAGTGGCGCTATTATTGTCACCTAGCTGGGTAACATTGATGCTATCGCTAAATCCTGTTTGAGTGACACTCAGGAAGCTGTTGTTACCATCCTGAGGTAGAGTGGCAGTGTCCTGTTGTCCACTTTGGGTGAGATCTATTTCATTCAGGGTGCCTGCCTGACTTAGTGTTGCCATTTACTGTCCCCATCCTGCAGTGAATTGATCAGGTTGTCCTCACCGTTTTGTAGGGAGTAAAGGTCGTTATCAAAGCTTTCTTGATCAGCATTTATCTCATTTAAATCACTCATTTGAATGATCTCAGCAGTGTGACTTGATCCAGACTGGGTAAGAAATACCATATTTCCATCACCGATCTGTGATATGTAATAGGCGTTATCAGATACCGTCTGTAATAGGGTAAGACTAGTATTGCTATTTCCTTGCTGTAGGACCGTTCCAATACTATTGCTTGAGTCAATGGTTGCATTATCAAATAGGTTACCGTCTCCAAACTGCTCATACGTAGTGCTTTGACTAAAGCTATTAAAACGACCAAGTCCACCTATATTTGAGCTCCCAATTTGAGTAATTGTGGCTGTATTATTCGCACTACCAATCTGCTCTCCAGCGGCCGCAAGATTACTATCCCCGGTTTGAAAGATCATTATCGTAGTACTTGAGCTGACATTCTGGGTGGTGCTAACAAGATTATCGTCACCATAACTTTCAGCTACTAAAGTTGCGGAATCGGAGTCTTGTTGTACAGAGGAGCCAAGATTATCGTCACCTACAAAGGTAAAGCTCATTGAACTGTTGGAAACATTATTCTGAACTGGAAAGCCAAGATTGTCATTGCCTTCCATGATGTATATTAATGAGGTATCAGAAGTGGCATCCTGTGAGCCGCCTCCAGAATTATTATTCCCTGTTACATCCAATTGCATGAAGGAATTGCTGGTTGATGTTTGCGTGGGATCCATATCATTGCCGTCACCAAAGATAATGACCTCAATGATGGAGTCAGTGGTGGCATCTGAAGTGTTATTATCCCCTTCTTGAAATTGAATAATAGTGCCGTTGGTATTGCCATTAGACTGGATGGCCTCAACATCATTATTATCCCCAATTTGAGTCTGTTCGATGAGGTTGTTAAATATAGTGGGATCACTTTGATCCCCTGAGGCTGTATTTCCCGTACCTTCTTGATAGATAATATATTCATTGTCATCTGCATGAACCAGGCCACTGATGGCAAGGGATAGAGCGGTAACGGCTATAGGTAAGATCTTCACAAGTAACTTCTTTACTTCAACTCGCTATGGCGCTTTGACTGCGTCCACAGTATTTCCTGTACAACACAGGTGAAATCCATATCCAATCCCGTGTAATCGAACGTCGACCTACCATCCGTCGGGCATTGGAGGTTATTTGATCGGCCCTAAATGGTGAGTGAAGTAGTGAGACTGCTTATTTGCACTGGCTCCAAGCCATTGTCATTGGCATTAGTACTTGGATATGCCGGGGCTAAGATCATTGGCGGCTTTCTAAAAAAGACTCAATGATTCCAAATTCTGGTGGGCATAAGTGCTCACCGTTTGTCATAGATATTTCTCCTCTGTAATCCGTTTGATTGGGCTCTCCAAAAGTCGAAATCCAGCTCGTTTCAGATATTGGAGCCTTGGAAAAAGTATTGACAATGAGACTCCTTAGGGGAATGAGATAAAAGCACTGAGATACTGGGACTAAAGTCGGAAAATATCTGATATTTTCAGTGTGTTAGGATGTGGCTGCTGGGAGGAGAGTTGGATGATAGATTCTGGGAGATAGCTGTCTGAACATACAAGTTCCTAGAGATTGGCACATGGCTTTACTGCAGAGAAATCGCGGTATTATTACCAAATTAAGTAGTGGTGATGCTATCGTTAATTCCTGCCTGCCTGCCTGCCTGCGTGGGCATTATTTAATTGTTGTTGCCGTTAAATTGTGTTGCTTCAACGTTATTATTGTCACCAACCTGAGCTTGATTTATTAAGTTGTTAGTGGTTGTTTTTTCAATTTGATTTTCAGTAGCAGTGTTGCCAGTTCTTACTTGGTTGATGAGTAAGTATTGTTCGCCAGGGCCTGATGGCCATGATTGATCGAGAGAATGGTAATGGCTAAAGATAGCACCTTCATGGGAAAATCCTGTCAGTCTTTGATTTTTGATTTTTGATTTTTGATTTTTGATTTATAAGAATTGGAGAAGGGGCCCCGCTCAAGCCTGTCGATCAATCCTGATTGATCATCGGCTGATAGCTTTAAATACTTCTGCTACCGGATACTGCTTTTGGACTGATTCGATCTGCTAAACATGGAATGAGGATTAGTGAGACTGCGGACTTACACTGACATCAAGCCATTGTTGTTGGCATTAATGCTTGTCTATGCCTGAGCTGGGGCCTAATCAGAGTATTGCGGAAGAAAGTAATTCTGGATATAGGAGAAAAGCACCGAGATTCTAGTAATAAAGTTTATGAGAACCCCATTGGTTCTAGGCTGTTACTTGGTGTTGCCTGATAATTTGCGCTGCAGTTGGTCCTTCATTGGTCCAAGCTTATATATCCATTGCATAACTTGCAAAGTGTGAAGTTTGGCATTTATGGCAGCCTCAAAGACCCCGCTATCGCGATCACAGATTATTGGCTTAACAGCATTGTCGTTGGCAGTCTTTTTGGTGGCCAATGATTTTACGGCCTTCTCCGTCGCTATCCCTGCAATGGAAAAACATTTTAACGCAGATATCTCCACCCTTCAGTGGGTGATTAACGGTTATGCATTGGTGTTCGGGATTTTTATAGTTACTGGCGGGCGCTTGGCGGATATGTTTGGTCGACGCCGGCTATTTTTTGTTGGAACCTCAATCTTCGTCTTTTTTTCAGTTTTGGGTGGTCTGGCCGTCAATGAATGGATGCTGCTGGGAAGCCGGGCATTAATGGGTGTTGGTGGTGCTCTGATGTGGCCCGCTGTGCTCGGCATGACCTATCAGATCATGCCTGATGACCGCGCCGGTCAGGCAGGCGGTTTGATAATGACGGTGTGTGGCTTTGCGAACTCTGTAGGGCCACTGTTGGGTGGTTTCTTTACAGATTTTCTTAGCTGGCGCTGGATTTTTTTTATTAACTTACCCATCGCTTTGGCGGCAATGTTGGTGGGCTGGAAAGTAATTGAGGATGATAAGCCCGATGAGAGCAATGAAAAGGTTGACTATTGGGGGATGGCCTCATTATCAATTAGCCTTTTGGCTTTAATGTTATCTCTGGATTTTGTTATCGATGTAGGATTTAGAAGTCCTTTAGTGATTGGACTTTTAGTAACATCGGTGATTTTCTTTTTGGTATTTGCCTGGGTTGAGCCTCATACTCGCTCTGACCCACTTATTCCCCCGGATGTAGCTACTAATTGGCGCTTTTTTTCTATCTGTGTGGTGACTTTGCTTCTATCGGTCACTTTTGTATCTATGTTGCTTTATATTCCTCAATTTTTAATTAAGGAGTTGAGCTATTCTGCAGTTTGGTCTGGTGCGGGTTTATTGCCGGTGATGATTACCTATGCGGTAGTCTCATATATAGCAGGGTGGTTATATGAATTTTTGGGGGCTCGCCTAATTTTAGCGGGAGCGGCACTCTTTTTAGGTTTGGGAATGTTTTTACTTTCTGGCCTAGTGGTTCGCGATCACTATCTGCACCTGGTACCGGGAATGCTCACTCTCGGTATAGGATTAGGCTTATATTTTCCTACGATAACGACTACTGCGGTTACGGTATTGGGGCCTGCCAGGGCAAGTTTGGCGGCGGCCTTAATTTATATGTTCCAAATTATCGGCGGTGCTATTGGTCTGGCGATGAATACAACGGTTGTTGCGATGGCTCCGGAATTATCTGAGGGTATTGATCGGGCATTTACTGTTAATGCGTGTTTGGCTGCTGCAGCACTGATTGTAAGTTTGCTGTTTGTGAAAGGGGATGTTTCCCAGAAAGAAAAAATCTGAGCAATAAATAATATGGTTTTTCTTAGCCTCTTTCTCTACTGTATGTATATCGCAGAATTGTTACTGCCAATCTGTGAAATGGAGATAGTAGCACCAAAACTCAATTGAATTACCTGGAGAAAGTTGTCTGTACCTAGTTGTAGTAGCTCTGCACTATTAAAGCTGCCGGTTTGAGTGAGATTGATAGTGTTTAGCTCACCCAGTTGAATGATGTCCGCATCATCAATATAACCAGACTGCGTTGAACTTACTTGATTCTGTAGGCCTTGTTGCAGCAACTGTAGTCTTGCACTAAAGCCATCTTGAATGGCTATTAATGTGTTTTGATCAAATTCCTGGTCTATAGCTGCCTCAGAGACTGATCCACTTTGACTAATATCAGCACTATTATCCGATCCACTTTGTGTGACAACACTACTGGCCCCTTCAATAGCGAGTTGTATTGACGTGGCGCTATTACTTGTTCCTGTTTGTGTTATCTCGGAAAAATTATTGATGTTTATCTGGTTGATTGTGGACCCGTTGTTTGTTCCACTTTGAGATGTAAAGGCCTGGTTGTTTTGAGCAAGATTAACAATTATAGAAGCGCGATTACTCTGTCCTTGCTGGATGGAACTGTTAAATCCCTGAATAGAGTTGCTTGTTTGGATGCTAGTAGCACTGGAATCTGTAAGTTGTACTATTGAGTTGGTATTAAAGGCGCCGTTAGTATTTGTTATCCGGGCAGTGTTGTTATTGCCAAATTGTTGAATTTGATTATTGGTTCCCAGAGACTGTATCAGGATAATTCTAGTATCAATATTCTGGCTTCCACTTTGGATAATACTGGCAGAGTTTGCTATGCCACTTTCTTTATCGATAATCTCAGCTCTATTAAAATTACCTAACTGGCTAATAGAGACATCACTAAGAGCAACATCATCTTGGATAGATTCCGAAAAATTTAGGGTTCCTATCTGCGAGATGTTAGCAGTTGTACCAGTGGAAAGGTTTTGTATGCTCGTAATTTGATTTAGGGATTGTTCCTGACTGATGCTTATAGTGCTAAACAGTGTACTTGTCTGTGAGGTTTCGGCCTTGTTGAGAACATTAAGCTGGGAGACTGATGTCGTGCTACCCAGGCTGCTGGATTGGACTGACATTAGCTCGTTTGATACGCCTCTCTGCAACTGGATAATAGATCCTTCAGTATTGCCGTTGGATTGCTGAGCCACCACATTATTAAATTCACCATCTTGTGTTTGCATGATGAGATTGTTAATGATGGTTGGGTCGCTTTGGTCCCCTATAGCCCGATTGCCAATACCCTGTTGTGACAGGATATAAGTGTTGGTTGCGAGGGCCTGGCAGCAGAATAGTAAGGTTGATGCCGCGATAAGATAGCCTGGTATGAGCATAATTCCTCCACTGCACAGGCTGGCGTAAATCTTTAACTTAGGCTGTATCTTGCCGGCACTGGGCACCGTGTAATGATTGCCATATAAAATTATGGTGAAAATATAATGGTTTGTATATGAGAGATAAGTACTGAATTACTAGGGAAATATGTTCAAGCTTTATTCCTGGTTGAGTGTTTGTTTATTGGTGGCTCCGAGTATGTTTCTGTAAATGGAAGTGCTTCCCAATTTGAGTAAACTTGTGAGATACTTCAAGTCCACTTCACCTTTGCCCAGTTTTTCCTGAAAATAGAAATAACCCTATAAAACGTGTGGTTTTTTTCAGGTTATCTACACAGAAAAAGATTCTTCACCCCAGTTAGAATAATTCACAGACTACTCATTTTTTTGTTAACTATTTTTGTTAATTGAGTGAGAATAGGGCTCTTTCCCAATCCCTGGAAATGGAATCTCGGGCGATATCCCGCACTGATGCGGATGACTGAAAAGTCGGCGCTTTTGCCTAGGTTGCGGCGCCGCCGGACAGATAAACCCCTGTGTCCTGCTTTTTTTAGGACGCCTTTGATTCTCCAAGCAAAGCAGGCCTGTCGGGGTGGTCTTGTACTGCGAATTATTTGTGTAGGGAGCCTGGTGTTCCCGTAGTTGGTAAGGAGAATGGATTTTGATACCTATCGTTGATCGCGCGCGCGCGGAGTCTATTGCACCTATTTGGCGTATGCCGTTTCGACCTTTTTTCTGGGGGGCTGCTCTGTGGAGTATGGTTGCCCTGGTTATCTGGCAGGGGCAGTTATCCGGTTGGCAGATGCCGGCTTTTCGCATGGGGGTAGTCTGGCACTCCCATGAGATGCTGTTTGGGTTCGCGGCTACCGTTGTTGTGGGTTTTCTCGGCACCGCCATGCAAACCTGGACTGGTATCCCCTCGCCAAAGGGAACTCAGCTTATTGCTTTGGTCGGCCTGTGGCTCTTGGCCCGTTTGGGCTACCTGTTGGCGGCGGTTCCTATTTGGATGCCGGTAATTGCTGAAGTCTCCTTTTTCCTGTTCTCAGCGTTTTTGCTCGGAGCCAGGGTGTTGCGAACCAAGCAGTGGCGAAATATGTTTGTATTGCCTGCGATGCTGATGTTTGCTGCATTGTCCGCTAGCCACTGGTTGCTGCCAGGGGCACAGAGCCGAATCGCCTTGCTGGCTTTGCTGTTGGTGACGGCGATTATTCTGATAATCGGCGGGCGGGTTATACCCTTCTTTACGGCGCGCCGCTTTCACTTGAGCCCAAGAGATAAGATACCGGCTGTAGAGTGGGGTACCCATATTGCTGCGGTGGGCTTGTTGCTATCGGTGGCTGTTGGTTTGCCGCAAATGGTTTGGGCCTTTTTTGCGGTCTCTCTGGGTATTTTGCAGGTGATCCGGGTGGTGCGCTGGCACCCTACAAAAATATGGGCAGAACCGATGGTTTGGTCTCTGCATGTGAGCTACTGGTTGGTTATTTTGGGGTGTTTTCTCGCGGCTCTGGCCTGGAGCCAAATTGCCCCTTCCTGGCAGAGTCCCGCCTTGCACGCATTTGCCGTTGGCGGTATCGGCGGATTGATCTTGTCTATGACCAGTCGCGTCAGTCTCGGCCACACAGGTCGGATATTGAAGGCGCCGCGCTTGATGCCCCTGGCTTTTATGGCCCTGGCGTTATCTGCTCTCGCACGTGTGTTTTGGGCACCCGCCCCGAGTGGTTTGCTCGCAGCAATTATTGCCTGGGTAGTCGGTTACACGCTTTTCTTACTGTATTACACCCCGGTGCTTTTCCAGCCGCGCGTTGACGGTCATCCCGGCTAATTCTCTCTATGTGATCTTCAGTTGCTGCGAGAAACCTTATCATCGCAGCAACTGTGGTCGAGTAAAGCCATCATTAACTGGTCTATTCAGAGTCCGCACTAGCTACCTGGGGTAGTTTGTCTACTTTAGGTACTGTTTCCAGTTCCCGGTCCCACTCGGCTTTACTGGCCATAAAGATATGGGCATTAGGCCTTACATCTATTGGGCGATCCAGACTGCCAGCGGGAACAGCGAGGAGGCCAATTTCAGGATCTTCTCGTGGCACTGCGGAACCGCATTGATTGCAAAAGCTTTTGCTGTGCCTCGTCCCTGCCAGCTTAAAGGTTTTGACTTGTTCTGCACCGGATAGCCATTCAAGTTTCGCTGATGCGAAGAATAGGTTTGCTGCATGGGCTGAACCGGTATCTTTGCGGCAGTAACTACAGTGGCAGAGAAAGAAGCCGCCAAAGTCACCTTCAATTTCGAAGTTAATAGTGCCACATAGGCACGATCCTTTTTGTTCCATTGCTCAATGCTCCTCTGTTTAGTTGTACTTATCGTAATTAGGGGAAACTGTGATTTATTTTGGAAATCCCGGCGTTGGGGTATCAAACCCGTATGGTCCCGCTCAAATAGGGTACTGCTTTGCCTGAGATAATGACCCTGTCCCCGGCGATGGTGCAATTCAGCAGGCCGCCGCGCTTGGAGGCTTGATAGGCGATCAGCTCTTTCTTATCCAGAATTTGTGACCAGTAAGGGGCGAGCCCTGTGTGAATAGAACCGGTCACCGGATCTTCGGCACCACCATTGGATGGCCAGAAATATCGGGAGATAAAATCGTACTTATCGGATTTTGCCGTGACGACCACATCGTAGGGGGCGAGCTTTCGCAGGCTGCTCGCATCCTGCTGTACATCCAATACTTCTCGCTCACTATTGTAGATGGCAAAGTAAGCTTGGTTGTTAAGTAACACCTGACTTGGTGTTATTGAAAGCCCCTCCAGCAATTCCTGCGGTATGCGATCTACGGGTTGTGGCTCCCTTCGTGGGAAGTCCATGGAAATAATTCCATTTTCCCCTCGGCTTATTGTCATTTTGCCCACAGCGGCAGCATGGAGCTGGAGTTGCTCACATTGAGGGTTTTGAGAAAAAAGAACATGGGCTGACGCCAGGGTGGCATGACCACAAAAATCAATTTCCGTTAACGGTGAAAACCAGCGAATTCCATAACTGGTATCCGGGCGTTTTACCAGAAACGCGGTTTCGGAAAGATTATTTTCTGCAGCGATGGACTGCATTAAATTTTCATCCAGCCAATCCTCAGTAACAACAACTCCGGCTGAATTTCCGTGAAAGACTTTGTCGGTAAAGGCGTTAATGAAATGAATTTCAAGTTCCATATTTGAACTCCATGGTGCTCCAGTTTTTCAGAAGCGCTGGTGGCGGGCGTGATATTTTATACCCCTAAAGTTCACCAATTTATACCTCTGTAGAGCGGCTTGGGATTGGCTTTAACCTGATCTGGATCAGTTTATCCCGGATGTGAGTCACTAGAGTGACTTGTATTTGTTGCGTGCAAATCAGGGGTGTGAAAATGACGGAGTCCGATGTAGCTATCGTAGGTGCTGGACCGGCGGGACTTTCCTTGGCGGTGATGCTCGCCCGCAAAGGGTGTCAGGTGGCAATTATTGAGCGCCAGGATAAGTCGGCGCTGTCCGCTCCCGTTGATGATGGCCGCGAGATTGCTCTGACACATAAATCCTACAAGCTGCTGCAAGAACTGGGGGCTTGGCAGAGATTATCCCCGGAAGAGATTAGCCCGCTAAATGCTGCCGAAGTAGTCGACGGCAATTCCCCTTCGACACTCCACTTTAGCCCGGGAGAGAGGGGGCCTCTGGGTTTTATTGTCTCCAACTCTGCAATCCGGCGAATCTTATATGAGACAGTTTTGGAGACTGAGAATATAACGCTGCTCGATAACTCGACCGTTACCGGGATGACATTGAGTGGCGCCATGCGTCATCTTGAACTGGCAGAGGGGGAGGGCGTGCGCGCTTCCCTGGTGGTTGCAGCCGACAGCCGTTTTTCTGAAGTGCGACGCATGGCGGGAATTGGCGCCGATATGCGCGACTTTGGCCGAGTGGCGATTGTCGGCCCTGTACGCACCGAATTACCCCACGATGGTATTGCCCGGGAGTGTTTCCGCTACGGTTCGACACTGGCGCTGTTGCCTTTGCCCAAGGCAAATATTTCATCGGCCGTGGTTACTGTTCCCGCCAGTCTCTCTGCCCAGATTATGGCGATGGGTAATGAAGAGTTTGCCGGGCACGTATCCCGCGAAAGCGCGTCCCAGCTCGGCGGTGTCGAAGCTTTTGGTGAGCGCCACTGTTATCCATTGGTTGCGGTATACGCACATCACTTTTTCACTGAGCGCTTTGCCTTGGTGGGAGATGCCGCTGTGGGGATGCATCCAGTGACCGCACATGGATTTAATTTGGGCTTGGCCGGTGCGGATACTTTGGCCCGTCAACTGGATAGTGTTAGCCGTCTATATAACCCGGCCAAGCTGACTCGAGCCCTGGCCCGTTACCAGATGCTGCACCGGGTTGAATCCAAGCCGATTTACTCTGGAACTAATAGGGTGGTGGATTTGTTTACTGACGATCGCCTGCCGGCCAAGTTGCTGCGCAAAATGGTGTTGCGAGTCAGTGATCGCTTTCCCCCAATTCGAAAAGCAATAGTGCACCAGTTAACTCGCTAGCTTATCCAGAGGCTTGTTAAGAGAGTTTTGCTCTTCGTTCTTTTTATAAAAAGTACTTGTGCAAGAAAGAAGACGGTATATGAAGGTGGCCTGCTTGCGGGATTTTCTTCCTTTTCTATACTGATTTGCGAGATGGTAGAGACGGCTTTAACCCCCCGGTGAAAACAAATGCCAATTACGGCTTGACTCACCGGGTCAGCACCAATAGAATGCGCAGCCTCTTGAGTGGTTGGGCTGGTCCCGCCGCAGGGAAACAAAGATCAACCAGGCTTTGTTTCTTGGAGTTGTTGCGGGGTGGAGCAGCCTGGTAGCTCGTCGGGCTCATAACCCGAAGGTCGTAGGTTCAAATCCTGCCCCCGCTACCAATTTTACCTTCGGGTAAAATATTTGATTGCGCATTTGTTGTTGCGGGGTGGAGCAGCCTGGTAGCTCGTCGGGCTCATAACCCGAAGGTCGTAGGTTCAAATCCTGCCCCCGCTACCAACTTTCCTTAGGGAAACTTTGATTGCGCTTTCGTTGTTGCGGGGTGGAGCAGCCTGGTAGCTCGTCGGGCTCATAACCCGAAGGTCGTAGGTTCAAATCCTGCCCCCGCTACCAAATTTTGCATTCGTGCACACTGACTGCACGAATGTGCGGTCAAAGCCCCGTCAGGGGCTTTTTCGTATCTGCAAGAAAAGTTGCAGATATTTTTCGAAGTGGGCCGTAGGCCCATTTTTTGTATGTGGTGACGAGAATGGCGAGCAAACGCGAATTGCTGGAAGAGCTTCTGGCGCCGGTGGTGGCATCGCTGGGGTGTGAGTTGTGGGGTATTGAGTACCAAACCCACGGTCGCAACGCGCTGCTGCGCATTTATATCGACTCCGAAAACGGTATTTCCGTTGAGGATTGCGAGAAAGTGAGCCGCCAATCCAGTGCTGTACTGGATGTGGAAGATCCCATCAGTAGTAAGTACACACTTGAAGTCTCTTCCCCAGGGCTCGACCGCCCTCTTTATAAGCTGGCCCAGTACGAGCGCTTTATCGGCGCCCAGATTGAAGTTCGCCTGCGTATGCCTCTGGATGGGCAGCGTAAGTGGCGCGGACTGCTGGCCGGTGTAGAGGGTGATGAAGTGGTTCTGCGTGTAGATAGTGAAAACGAATACCTTTTGCCGATCGACAGTATCGAAAAAGCAAATATCATTCCCCAATTTACCAAATAACCTGTAGGAGCCTGAGCTCAGGCGATTTTGAGGCACAGTTGCATGAACAAAGAGATCTTGCTGGTAGCCGAGGCGGTATCCAACGAGAAGGGCGTTGACCAGGAGATTATTTTCCAGGCCATCGAAGCGGCATTGGCAACGGCCACGAAGAAGCGCTACGACGAAGATTCAACCATTGAGGTTATCATTGATCGTCGTTCAGGCGATTACGAGACTTTCCGCAGCTGGGAAGTGGTCGGTGATGAAGTCTTGGCTGAGTTGGGTACCCAGTTCACCCTGGAAGAAGCCCACGAAAAAGATGCTGACCTGAAAGCAGGTGACGTTTTCCGCGAGCAGGTGGAAAATGTAGAATTTGGACGCATCGCCGCACAGACCGCAAAGCAGGTCATCGTACAAAAGGTACGTGAAGCCGAGCGCGCCAAAGTTGTAGACGAGTACCGCGATCGCGTCGGTGAGATGGTTAGCGGCACTGTGAAGAAGGTGACCCGCGACTTTATCGCTGTAGACCTGGGCAATAACGCCGAAGCGCGCCTGCCCCGCGATCAGCTGGTTGGTCGCGAAATTTTCCGACTCGGTGATCGCGTGCGCGCAATCCTGTTGGAAATCCAACCGGAAGCCCGCGGCCCCCAGCTGATGCTGAGCCGCTCCTGCCCGGAAATGATTGTCGAATTGTTCCGCATTGAAGTGCCGGAAATTTCCGAGCAGGTAATCGAAATTAAAGGCGCGGCCCGCGATCCCGGGCTGCGTGCAAAAATCGCTGTAAATACCAACGACGGTCGCATCGACCCGGTGGGTGCTTGTGTGGGCATGCGTGGCGCGCGTGTTCAGGCGGTATCCAACGAGCTGTCTGGTGAGCGCGTAGATATCGTTCTGTGGGACGAAAACCCCGCTCAGTTCGTTATCAATGCGATGGCGCCAGCAGAAATTGAATCCATCGTGGTCGACGAAGACACCGGTTCTATGGATGTAGCCGTGGCAGAGGAAAACCTCGCAATGGCTATCGGCCGCAGCGGCCAGAATGTACGCTTGGCCTCCGAGCTGACCCAGTGGCAGATCAATGTCATGAGCAGTGATGAGTGGCAGAGCAA
Organism: Microbulbifer maximicatervae (SeqCode); assembly: GCF_052467615.1. Taxonomy (NCBI): domain Bacteria; kingdom Pseudomonadati; phylum Pseudomonadota; class Gammaproteobacteria; order Cellvibrionales; family Microbulbiferaceae; genus Microbulbifer; species Microbulbifer maximicatervae (SeqCode). Next base: position 3,618,480 of record NZ_CP174319.1, on the reverse strand, counting down.
GCAGGAAGCCGAGTCCAGCTCCATCATGCAGGTGTTTATGGATCGCCTGGATATCGATGAAGACGTTGCTGGTGTGCTGGTTGAAGAGGGCTTTGCCTCTCTTGAAGAAGTAGCTTATGTACCCATCGAAGAGATGCTCGCAATTGAGGGCTTCGATGAGGATATCGCTGAGGAGCTGCGCGCCCGCGCCAAGGACACCCTGTTGACCCAAGCGCTGGCATCTGAAGAGAAGCTGGATGCATCTGAGCCCCAGGAAGACCTTTTGAATATGGACGGTATGGAGCGCCAGCTGGCATTCCAACTGGCCAGCCGTGGTATTTCCACGATGGAAGACCTGGCAGAGCAGGCTGTCGATGACCTGCTGGATATCGAAGGTCTCGACCAGGAGCGCGCTGCAGCGCTGATTATGAAGGCGCGTGAGCCCTGGTTTGCCGATGACAGCGGCGAAGAAGCTTAAATGCAGCGAAAAATAACTTACGTATAAGTAACCCCCTCCGACCAAGTGACTTTTAGGAGAGAGAATGGCCGAAGTAACAGTTAGTGAACTCGCCAAATCGGTTGGTGCCACCGAAGACCGTCTGCTCAAGCAGATGAAAGAAGCGGGTTTGCCTCACACCTCTGTGGATGCAGTGGTGTCAGACGAGGAAAAGCAGGTCTTGCTCAGTTTCCTGAAAAGCAGTCACGGGGAGCAGGGCGCCGCGCCGCGCAAGATCACCTTGAAGCGCAAAACCACAAGCACGCTGAAGACTGGCTCTGGCACCGGCCGCAAGACTGTGAATGTGGAAGTGCGCAAGAAGCGCACTTATGTGAAGCGCCCTCAAGCTGAGCTTGAAACCGTAGCGGCAGGCGAAGAATCGAGCAGCCCCGAGCAGGAAGCGGCAGTCGATGCCCTGCAAAATGAGCAGGAAAGACTGGAGGCCGAAGCCGAACGCGCTCGCGTAGAAGCCGAGGCAGAAGCTGCACGCCTAGCGGCGGAAGAAGAGGCGCTAGCCAAAGCCGAAGCCGAGGCGAAAGCCAAGGCTGAAGCCGAAGCGAAAGCCAAGGCCGAAGCAGAAGCAAAAGCCAAGGCTGAAGCCGAAGCGAAAGCAAGCAATGAAGTAAAAGCCGATCAAGATGCGGCTAAATCAGAGGATAAGACCGCGGAAAACGTAGTGAAAAAGGCAGAGCCCGCCGCACCAATCCGCTCAAGCTACTCAGACGATATCGAGGCAATGCGAATTGCCGCGATGGAGCGTCGCAAGCAGCAGGCTGAGCAGGAAAAGCGTGAACTTGAAGAGAAGAAAGCTAAAGTAGAAGCTGACCGACGCGCAGCCCAGGAAAAGAAAGAGAAAGCTGCGCAAGCTGCACAGACAGCCAAGGCTAAGCCAGCACCGGCAAAAAGTGCTGAGAAGACCTCTGAGGTCAAGCCAGCTCTGCGTCGCAAGCTGGAGGCAGCATCCACTGCTCCCGCTGAAGCTGATCGCTCTGAGGACGAGCCGCGTAAGCGTCGCGGTCGCCGCTCCAAGTCCGGCCCGAAAAAATCCAGCAAAACCGCTCTGTACGAACAGGCGCTGGAAGTATTTGAGGAAGACGAAGCATCCAAGCGCAGCACGCGCTCCCTGTCTCGTCCGACCTTGAAGGTTAAACCTACGCACGGCTTTAAAAGGCCCACGGAGAAACAGGTGTACGAAGTACAGTTGGGCGAAACCATCACTGTTGGCGAGCTGGCCAAACAGATGAATGTGAAAGCCGGTGACCTGATCAAGCGCCTGATGAAAATGGGCGAGATGGTTACTATCAACCAGAGCCTGGACCGTGAAACTGCACAGCTGATCATCGAAGAGATGGGCCACAAGGTGGTATTCCGCTCTGAGAGCGAGCTGGAGGAAGCGCTGGTTGCCGAGACCCAGGCCAGTGAAGGCACTGAGGTGTCCCGCGCACCAGTAGTTACCGTTATGGGTCACGTTGACCACGGTAAAACCTCCCTGCTGGACTACATCCGTAAGACCAAGGTGGCTTCCGGTGAGGCCGGTGGTATTACCCAGCACATCGGTGCTTACCGTGTGAAAACCAGCCAGGGCGAGATCGCTTTCCTGGATACCCCCGGACACGCCGCCTTTACTGCGATGCGCGCCCGTGGCGCCCAGGCGACTGACGTGGTTATCCTGGTCGTGGCCGCTGACGACGGTGTGATGCCGCAGACTGAAGAAGCAGTGAACCACGCCCGCGCTGCCGGTGTGCCGCTGGTTGTTGCGATCAACAAGTGCGACAAAGAAGCTGCCGATCCCGATCGTGTTAAAAACGAGCTGGCTGCGAAAGACGTTATCCCAGAAGATTGGGGCGGTGATACCCAGTTTATCAATGTGTCTGCACACACGGGTGAAGGTATCGACGACCTGCTGGAAGCGATTTCCCTGCAAGCAGAGATGCTGGAGCTGAAGGCCAAGGTCAAGGTACCGGCAACGGGTGTTGTGATCGAATCCCGCCTGGAAAAAGGTCGCGGTGTTGTGGCCACCCTGCTGGTACAGAACGGCGAGCTGAAGCGCGGCGATATCGTACTGGCAGGCCAGAGCTACGGCCGTGTTCGCGCCATGACCAACGAGCTGGGCAAGCAGGTTAAAGAAGCTGGCCCTTCAACTCCGGTTGAGCTGCTGGGTCTGGACACCACACCCAACGCCGGTGACGAGTTCATGGTGGTTGCGGATGAGCGCAGAGCTCGTGAAGTAGCTGAACAGCGCGGTGATAAAGAGCGTCGTGAGCGCATGCAGCGCCAGCAGGCGGCCAAGCTGGAAAACATGTTTGCGAACATGGAAGCCGGCGAGCGCAAAGTACTGCCGGTTGTTATCAAAGCGGACGTTCGCGGCTCCCTGGAAGCTATCCTGGGCGCACTGGCGGATATCGGCAACGAAGAAGTTTCTGTCAACGTCGTGTCCAGCGGTGTAGGTGGTATCGCCGAGAACGATATCAACCTGGCCCTGACCTCCGGCGCTATCGTACTGGGCTTCAACACCCGTGCTGATGTGGCTGCCCGAAAGGTTGCTGAGACAGAAGGCGTAGAGATTCGTTACTACAGCGTGATCTACAACCTGCTCGACGAAGTGAAGCAGGCGCTGTCCGGTATGCTTGATCCAGAAATACGTGAAGAAATCGTGGGTATTGCCCAGGTTCGCGATGTATTCCGCTCACCGAAGTTTGGCGCCATTGCCGGTTGTATGGTTACTGAAGGTACCGTCTACCGCAACAAGCCGATCCGCGTACTGCGCGACAACGTTGTGATCTATCAGGGTGAACTGGAATCCCTGCGTCGCTTCAAAGACGATGTGCAAGATGTGCGCAACGGCATGGAGTGTGGTATCGGGGTTAAGGACTACAACGACGTTAAGTCCGGTGACCAGATCGAAGTTTACGATATCGTTAAGGTTGCTCGCGAACTCTAAGGAGTTCCGCAGCGGATCGAGGATAAACCCGCGCGGCGTTAGCCGTGCGGGTTTTCCTGTCTTTAAACCGCCATTCTCAATAGGTAAACAATGGCAAGAGAATTTCATCGCGCAGACCGCGTCGCCGACGCCATGCGCCGCGAGCTGGCCCAGCTGATCCAACACGAGATTCGCGATCCTCGCCTGGGTATGATCAACGTCAATGATGTTGAAGTCAGCCGCGACTTAACCGTTGCTAAAGTTTTTGTCACCCTGGTGGGTGAGGATGATCGCAGCAAAATTAATACCTCTATCGAAGTGCTGAACAAAGCCGCCGGCTTTTTGCGCACGCAGCTCGCGCGTGCAATCCAGATTCGCACTATTCCCCGTTTGCACTTCCGCTACGACGAGACCTCGGTGCGCGGCCAGGCGCTGTCTGCCCTGATCGACAAGGCGGTTAAAGAAGATCGCAAACACCAAGACGACGATAGCGACTCCAACGAAGATTAATCCATGGGCCGCAGACCAAAATGGGGCCGGCCGGTTCACGGCGTGCTGTTATTGAACAAGCCCGCCGGGATTACCGCCAATGACGCCCTGCAAAAAGCCAAACGACTCTTTTTCGCCAATCGCGCCGGTCACACCGGAGCGCTGGACCCCCTGGCAACCGGCGTGTTGCCGATCTGTTTCGGCGAAGCGACCAAGTTTTCCCAGTACCTACTCGATGCGGACAAGCGCTATCGCAGTACTTTTGTTTTCGGTATGACCACTGCTAGTGGCGATGCCGATGGCGATGTACTGGAAACTAAAGATGCTTCCGGTTTGACTGAAGAAGCTGTGCTGAAAGCGATGGAAGCCTTTCGCGGTCCTATCAAGCAAGTGCCGTCCATGTACTCGGCCCTCAAGCACAAGGGGCAGCCGCTGTATAAGTTGGCGCGCCAGGGCTTGGAAGTGGAGCGCGAGGCGCGGGAAGTAGAGATTTTTGAATTTGAACTGCTGAGCTTTACACCGGGCGCCCAGCCCCGTGCAGAAGTTGAGGTTCACTGCTCCAAGGGCACTTATATTCGCAGTATTGCCGAAGACCTGGGTCAGGCCCTGGGTGTCGGTGCCTATGTGGAAGAGTTGCACCGCAGCGCCGCCGGTCCCTACGTCGAGGCCGATTCAGTGACTCTGGATGAGCTCACCGAGGAGCGCGGTGAGGGAATGGCGGAGGAGTTGGATCACCACCTGTTATCGGTGGATTCTCCCGCCTCTTCGCTGCCCAAACTCACCCTTCCGGACGAGTCTGGTTACTATGTGCGTCAGGGGCAGCCGGTAATGGATTTGCAGGTCTACCGTATCGGTGAAGAAGGTGATATGGTGCGCCTCTTCCTGGAAAATGGCGATTTTCTGGGCGTAGGAGAAATTACTGACGACGGGTGCGTAGCGCCTCGGCGTCTGGTAAGCAGTACTTAAGCAGAAAACGCTATATTGGTGAGAGCCGATAGCGGTTGATGTGAGAGTACTGCAGTGGGCAAAGGAGCCTCTGAATAACTCCGTAATGCCTCTGCGGGCCTTGAAGGCTGCAGATGTTAGGCGCAGCTCGCCGCGAATGGCCTTAGCCCTTTGCAAGAGCTGTAACGCAGCAGCTGTGGCCTTCAAGGCCCGCCCTTCGGGGCTTGCAGAGCGATTCACACTCCGCGTTGCGACTTCTTGAAAGGTCTAGACATTCCTGCGAAGCCGCGCCTTGATTGTGAACCGCTCTGCATGCCAGAGGTATCACGGAGTTGTTTAGAGGCTCCTTAAGTCCACAACAGTGAGTAGCTGGTCTGTAAATATGCACGGGCCAGCCGAATCTTTTAAAGCATATTACGACGAGGTTAATCGTTATGGCACTGTCTGCAGTAGAAAAAGCAGCAATCCTGAAAGAGCACGGCCAATCTGAAGGCGACACCGGTTCTCCGGAAGTCCAGGTAGCCCTGCTGACTGCCAACATCAACAAACTGCAGGGTCACTTCTCTGCGCACAAGCAGGATCACCACTCTCGCCGTGGTCTGATCCGCATGGTAAACCAGCGTCGCAAGCTGCTGGACTACCTGAAGCGCAAGGATCTGAACCGTTACGCACAGCTGATCGCTAAGCTCGGCCTGCGTCGCTAAGACCCTGGAATGCCCGCCTCTGGCGGGCTTTCTTCTTTAATGCTTGCTGAAAAGTGGCGCTGTTGTCACTTTTCGGCAGTTTCGCAACACAACCCCAGGGACAAATATCCCGGCGGATGTGCTGCGTTTGCACCGGCCACCCGGGTCGGTAGCGGTACATCCCCGTATCGCTCTGGATTGAAGGTTTGGAACTTCTATCCAGGCAACCACTGTAGGGGTTACTGGAATGGGCCAGTAACCGTAAGGAAATAGGAAAAAAACTAGTGAATCCAGTAAGCAAAACTTTCCAATACGGACAACACCAAGTCACCATCGAGACCGGCCGTATCGCGCGCCAGGCTACCGGTGCTGCCCTGGTTAGCATGGGAGAGACTGTTGTCCTGTGTACTGTTGTCGGCGCTAAAGAAGCCAAGCCTGATCAGGGCTTCTTCCCGTTGTCCGTGCACTATCAAGAAAAAGCCTACGCGGCTGGCAAAATTCCCGGTGGTTTCTTCAAGCGTGAAGGCCGCCCGTCTGAAAAAGAAACCCTGACTTCCCGTCTGATCGATCGCCCGATCCGCCCGCTGTTCCCGAACGGCTTTATGAACGAAGTTCAGGTGATGTGTACTGTTCTCTCCGCTGAGAAGGACATGGACCCGGATATCGCTGCCATGATCGGCACTTCCGCAGCGCTGTCTGTTTCCGGTATTCCTTTCGCAGGCCCAATCGGTGCTGCGCGCGTGGGTTACACCCAGCAAGACGGCTACCTGCTGAACCCGGGCTACGAAGCTCTGAAGACCTCCGAGCTGGACATGGTCGTTGCCGGTACCAAAGACGCCGTACTGATGGTGGAGTCCGAAGCCCAGGAGCTGCCGGAAGACATCATGCTGGGTGCGGTACTCTATGCACACCAGGAAATGCAGGCCATTATCAAGGTTTGTGAAGAGTTGAAAGCGGAAGCGGGCAAGCCCCAGTGGGACTGGCAGGCTCCGGCGGAAAACACCGAGTTGAAAGCTGCCCTGGACGCTCAGTTTGGCGAAAAGGTTGCCGAAGCCTACCGCATCACCAACAAGCAAGAGCGCAGCACCCGCCTGGCGGAACTGCGCAGCGAAGCCGCTGAAGCCCTGGCTACTGAAGAAATCAGCGCCGATCTGGTAAAAAGCTACTTCGGCAAGCTGGAGAAGAAGCTGGTGCGCGGCGCTGTCGTTCGCGGCGAGCCCCGTATCGACGGTCGCGACAGCAAAACTGTACGTTCGATTGCTGTGGAAGTTGGCGCTCTGCCCAAGTCCCACGGCTCTGCGCTGTTCACCCGTGGTGAGACCCAGGCTCTGGTAGTGGCTACCCTCGGTTCCACTGGCGATGCACAGATCATCGACGCCCTGGAAGGTGAGCGCAAAGACTACTTTATGCTGCACTACAACTTCCCTCCCTACTCTGTAGGTGAAGCGGGTCGTGTAGGTGCTACCGGTCGTCGCGAAATCGGTCACGGCCGCCTCGCTCGTCGCGGTATCGCTGCAGTTCTGCCGAGCCCGGATAGCTTCCCCTACACCGTGCGTGTAGTTTCCGAGATCACTGAATCCAACGGTTCCAGCTCCATGGCTTCCGTATGTGGTTCCAGCCTGGCGCTGATGGATGCGGGTGTTCCGCTGAAGGCACCGGTAGCCGGTATCGCTATGGGTCTGGTGAAGGAAGAAGAAGGCTACGCGGTTCTGACCGATATCCTCGGTGACGAGGACCACCTCGGCGATATGGACTTCAAAGTAGCGGGTACCGCCTCTGGTGTGACCGCGCTGCAGATGGACATCAAGATCGAAGGTATTACCGAAGAGATCATGGAGACCGCTCTGGAGCAGGCTCTGCACGCGCGTCTGCACATCCTCGCGGAAATGAACAAGGTGATCGACTCTTCCCGTACCACCGTGAATGAGAACGCACCGCGCTACGCGACCCTGAAGATCCATCCGGATAAGATCCGCGACGTGATCGGTAAGGGCGGTGCGACTATCCGCTCCATCACTGAAGAGACCGGCGCCTCCATCGATATCGAAGATGACGGCACTATCAAAGTCTTCGGTGAAGACGGTGAGAGCCTGGAAGCGGCGGTAACCCGCATCGAGGAGATCACTGCGGAAGCTGAGATTGGCGCTATCTACGAAGGTACCGTGGTACGTATCGTAGACTTCGGTGCGTTCGTTAACTTCCTGCCGGGCAAAGACGGTCTGGTGCATATCTCCCAGATCGCTGAAGAGCGCGTAAATGCCGTAACTGATTACCTGAGTGAAGGTGAGAAGATTAAGGTTAAGGTACTCGACGTTGACCAGCGTGGACGTATCAAGCTTTCTATCAAGGAAGCCAAGGCCGATGCAGCTGCCGCTGAAGAAGCCAAGCAAGCTTCCGACGAAGCTTAAGTCTACGGACTGAAAAAACCCGGCTTTTAAGCCGGGTTTTTTTGTATCTGCCGAAGCGGAATTGTCGCTTATTACCGGTTTTCTATTAGAATTCTGGAAAAAAAGGGCAAAACATTGGACAACTTCTGGCTGATCGACATTCTCCTCACCCTCGCCGCACTGCTGATAGCCAATCAGTACTGGCGTCTTACCAATGCTCGCTTCCAATCAGCTGCACTCTTGGTGATGGCGGGTCTTCTATTTATCGCTGTCTCCGCGATTGTCGGTGCTTATCGCTACGGTATTGATCCCGGGGCAACCCAATTACACCGGGCTTTACTGCAACTATCCGGGTTTAGTTCGCTGTTACTAATTGGAATAGGGTTGGTTTGGGCACGTTTCGAGATAGGTATTGGACAGAGTACCCGGGGACCCGCTTATGTAGTGCTGGTGCTGGTATTGGCCTCGTCTATTGGCGTCTCGGAAAGTGGCAGGTTATCGCCGCAGGAAGTGACAGAGGTATTTTCCGCCCTGGGGCTTCTATTGTGGTTGTGGGTTGCAATGATGGAATTGATGTCACCGCGACGACTATCGCCACCGGGTCCTTTGTTACTGGGGGCAGGGGCAGTAGTCATTGCAATGGATGGATTGTTTGTGGGTACCGGCGCTCCGCGGGTGCTGGGTTTGGCGCGTACAAACTGGTTCCACCTGCTGCTGGGCCTTTCGCTGTTTTCACTGTTGGCTGCCCGCCCGTTATTTGAAAAGGACAATAATTCAAATGAGTAAAGTTACTACTGAACTTCGCGGAGGTTGCCACTGTGGCGCTATTCGCTATCGGGCGCGGCACGAGCGCGACTCAGAGGAGAAACTGGTAGCCCATGCGTGCAATTGCTCGATGTGTGAAAAAGTGGGTTTTCTGCACGTCATTATTCCCGCTGAAAACTTTAAGCTGGAGTCTGGGGAAAAAGACCTGGATTGTTATACGTTTAATACGGGAGTGGCCAAGCACCTGTTTTGTCGCCATTGCGGCGTTAAGTCTTTTTATGTGCCGCGCTCCAACCCGGATGGCTATAGTCTTAATGCGCGCTGTTTTGATGAGAGGCCCGGAGACTTGGAGGTCGAACCTTTCGATGGTCAAAACTGGGAGCAGAACGCCGCAGAGCTGGCCCATCTCAGTAAATAAGTCGCGCAAAGAAAGTGATGCTCCAATCAATATCAGGTGATATGAGAGCTTATGGAAACTGGTCTGGTCTACGCTGTCTTACTCGATCGCAAAGGCTCGGGCCGAGAGCTTTCCTGGGCAGAGGTGAAATCCTGGCAACCTGATCAGGGAATTCTCTGGTTGCATTTTGACTACGACAGCACCAACACCGTCGAGTGGCTGCAACAGGATAGTGGACTCACAGCTACGGCGATAGAGACCCTGTCTGCGAAGACAACGCGCCCCTGTGTAATGACTGTGGATCAGGGGCTGATGTTGGCTATGTACGGCATTGAGCGAAAATCCAAACCGCGTGCAAAGGATATGATCGCCATTCGCATTTGGGCCGAGGAAAACCGTATTATCAGTACCGGCCGACGGAAGTTGCTTTCAGAGGATGACTTGCTTTCTCGTTTGCGCAGTGGCTTTGGTCCCCGTGGAACTGCGGCTCTTTTGATGTCCCTGGCAGATCTGTTGGTCTTGCGTATGTGTGATCGGGCCGAAGACTTCGAAGAAAAAATCGATGACCTGGAAAACCTGTTATTAGATAAGGGAGGTTCGGAGCTCTCTTCCCTACTGGTTCGGCTGCGCAAGAGAACTATCGTATTGCGACGCTACTTATGCCTGCAGCGGGAGGTGCTCGGGCGTTTGCAGCAGGAATCCCTATCCTGGTTTGATGAGCACAGCCACGCCCTCTTGGGAGAGGTAAATGATCGGTTACAGCGCCATGTTGACGATATCGATGCGGTAAGGGAGCGCGCGGCAATCGCTCAGGAGGAATTGTTGAGTCGCACTTCGGATCAGTTGAATAGTCGTATGTATGTACTATCAGTGGTGGCGGCAGTTTTTTTACCGCTGAGCTTTCTCACTGGATTGTTTGGGATTAATGTCGGCGGTATTCCCTGGGGACAGTCGTCATTGGGCTTTATTGCTTTTTGCATCTTGCTGGTGGTGGCATTGGCTGGGCAGATCGCTTTGTTTTACTGGAAAAAGTGGTTGTAGTTATCTTTTGAAGTATCCTAGCTAAATAGGTTATTTCAGTTATCTGGGCTGCCAATCAGCCACGAAACCCTATAGACCTTACGATTCGATCAGCATTCGCCATAATGGTAAAGGTGATGGTTGAGCCTGCAATATTGGGAAAGTTGGCAGAATCCACAATATGGACATTTTTAAAGTGTGCCGGCCTTCCTAAGAGGTCTGAGCGGAATATCTCATGTTTTCCTCCCATCGGGAAACTGCCACCAAGGTGGAAGCTTTTGCCTGGTGGTAGTACGGTGAGAAAGAAGGGGGGGACCATACCAAGCCTTATCAGTGAACGCCTTATTAAAGACTGTGTTCTTTGGGCGATTTCTCGGGCTCTCGTATTTTCAATTCCTCTTATTTCTATTGAAGAGCTATCTGCTTGTTTGTCGGTTAAAGTTAGTTCCAATGAGTCAGAATCCTCAGAGGACATAAAACCCTGAATTACGTATAAGCGATCCAAGGCGACTTGCTTTGGGAAAAGGGGGGGGAGTAGAGATATTAATTGCTCTTCAATAATTTGGCTTCGACCGTAAAGTTGAAGGTGTATTTGTTCAGGGCTTATGTTTGGATTGTCAATCTCTAAAAAGATTTCTGCGAGGGTAAACTCAATCTCATAACGATACCCTTTGTAGAGAAAGAGGGGGAAGAAAAAATACTGACTGTTTTTGATTTTGATTGGAGTATTTAATAGATTGAGGGATCTTGCCAGTATTGTAGTGGTGGCAAACTGGCCGGTTGCGAGAAAAACTTTCTGTGCGGTAATTTTTTTTATTTTGCTATTGGTTATATCAACTGCAATCACGTTTACGCCTTGACTTGTTTCATGAATCTCCAGGACAAGAAGACCTTTATGTATGGTGAGTTTGTCTTTTTGTAGTTTTTCAAACAAGTATTTAGGGTTGAAAATAGATTGGTATGGGCATCCGTCAAAGCAGTGGCCGCAATATCTACATCCATGCTCCCCCTTGCTTGCATCTACCGCTAAGCGGGCTCGACCAAATTCAATGCCATTCCTCTGGAGATTACTTTCAATAGCCTTCAATTTTTTCAATAAGAAATCTGTCGGCGCATTTCTTTTGATGGCAGTAAAGTTGTTAGGGAATAGTGGATACTTGTTATTGAGATTGTCTATCTCCGCACTTATAGGCATATAGCGGAGTACATTTTTGTAGGATGGCGTTAGTTCATTTAAGGAGATAGGCCAATTTGCTAGCTGACTTTCACTGTAGGGCATGATAGCTGCACCCCATACGTTCCCAAGCCCACCAAAGCCATGGGAAAATTCTGTATTACAGTTTTTTGTCGTAATGCTGAGAGGTTTTGGTACTCTGTATGGAAAGTCAGACCCAAATAGATATCTTCTTTCCAGGCCTTTTCGGGAGGCTACTGGAGCTGGAAACAGTTTATCTTTGTCCTCCTGAGTCCATGCATCAATGTTTTTTTTGGATAAGATATTAACTTGGTATTTGATATCGTCTTCAAGGTCATATGAAACATCAACGACTTCAACTTCTTGCCCAATATCTTGCAATGCCTTGACTGTAGCGATACTCGCAGGACCACTCCCGACAACTAGGTTCTTAATCCTGTCCACTGAAAGCCCTTCCCGCCAAGCATGCGGTTTATGCGTGGGTTAAAGTTCTCCTCAATAAGCAAAATTGTAGCTGGATTGGGTTTTCAGTCCGGTGTCGTTCACTTTGTCGGTAAATTGGTTAAGCCCCTACCGATCCCCTGCGGAAGAGGCTGTGTGCCGCTCGTTTAGTGTTTAACCCATGAGAAGTCTACAAATACTGGGTCGTGGTCGCTCAGCCCGGTGTACTCCGCGGAGCCAATGTAGTAATTGGTTACGTCCAGCGTGTAATTGGGGTTGTTATTAATAACGACGACATGATCGGTATCGTCCTGAAGTTCATCAGCACAGGCTTCCAAGCTGGTGTCGCTGCCAGATAGCATATATTGGCAGGCATGCTTGCCGCCGGTTTTGGCAAAAAATGCTTTCCAAGTTTGGTAGTTTGTACCGCGCCAGCCGTCGTCATTTTCATCAAACGCCATATTGAAATCACCAGCCAAAATGACTGTGGCATTACTTGAGTGGGCGACGATCATATCGGCAATCTGGTCGAGTTGCTTGGCTTTGGCATTTAGATCATCGTCTTGGTGTCCTGCATCCATATGGGTGTTGTACACATGAACATGGAAGTTTTTGGTCACTTCAACTTTTGCTACGGTAAAGCCTTTTTCGGTATCACAGTCATTACCTGCGCACTTATCAAAAGTTTCCTCCTCATAAGTGGCGAAGGTGTAGTCGTCGTCATCGCGATTATCTCGGTCAAACGGAAACTTGGAAAAGGTCAGCAGGCCATTGCCAAAGCTGGTACCAGTGCCTTTCCAGTGTTTGGAGCGATAGGGGACTGTGTCGTTATCGAGCTTGTCGTCGTCGTCCAGATAATTGGCTTTGGTTTTGCTCCAAGCCTCCTGCATCAACCAGAGGTCTTTGGGGTTATTATCAAAAGTGTTAATAATTTGTTTGAAGTCAGACTTGCTGTTGCCGCCTATACACTCCAAAAATCCATCCATGTTGTAGACGATCATGTCAAAGCTGCCTGAATTGGCATCGGCAAATTCAGTGTCACCGTATTCATAGCCGTCCAGGTCTTTTGAGCCGGTATCGTCGACATCATCAATAAATTCAAACCAGTTACAAGAAGTAATTGCATCCCAAACGTCTTCAAAATCTACTGCTGCGGCGGAATGGCTGAATAGAAGTGTGAGTGAAAAAAATATTCTTTTTATCATTATTGCTCTCCAACTTTGTTGTTACCGACGGTTTTGTAGTGGGGTCGAAAATTGGGGCGTTTCTCTGGCGGCCCCTTTGTTTTCGATGGGGGGGATGATGGATAGCGTAGATTACAAATTGGAGTAAAGGAGGTTTTTTTTATTTTATTTTTCTGTAAGGGCGGCGCGATTTATTTTTTTCATAAGAAAATAATAAAAATCACGAAAGTTGTATATTTTTATGCAGGTAATAATTGATTCGTTAGGCGGGTTAAGCAGGATCGGGAAGTATTATTTAGAGTGGTCTGAAGGCCGTAGAAAAGTTACAAAATTCTTTAGGACCACTTAAATGGTTCCATCCGTGGAGCCAAGGCACTCAATGAGTGGCGGTAAAAGGATAGTTGATCGACGAGTGCTGGTTAACCAAAGATAGTGACCATTTGGCGGGAGAGGGCGGTTAAACGTCCATCGGCATCCCACAAGCGGGCCTGTATTACTGCGTAGCCATCCTCGGCCTGTTCCACTTCGGCCTCGTATTGCCACCAGTCAGAAGCGGTGCGCTCTGGGAGTGGCTCCATAAACTCCACTGTCCATGTTAATGAGCTGGCGGGAGCCGGCTCTTTCATCATCGGGAGTGTCGCCGGTGGCCAGGCATCGATCAGTGCGAGTAAGTGGCTGATACCGGTACGGCCTTCACTGCCATCCTTAAATCGTACCCACCCACCTAAAATTCTCTCTTTTGCGCCGCTGAAAGGCAGCCCCCCACAAGCGATGCGGTAATCGAACTTCTGTGTGAACTCCGGCACTACACCTTCGATATAGGGTAGGGGCAGGCATTTATCCGGGGTGGGGTACTCCGGTGCTGAGGGACCTTTGGCGAGAACGGATGACTCCCTGCCGCGACCAAAACTGGCGAGGCCCGCCAGCATAACGGCACCATTCTGATCGAGGTGCCCCTGTACCTGAGTGACAGAGCGGCCTGCGCGGAGGACATCCGCACGGGTGTTAATCTCCCCCGGGGCAACCGGGCCTACGAATGAGGTGGTAAAAGAGCGTAAGCTGCTCTCAGAAGGCAGCTCTGAAGCCATCTGCTCATAGAGCATTGCGGCTACAAGGCCGCCAAATGTAGCTCGCCCCTGGGTCCAGCCTTCGGGCACAGAAGTGGCGCCATTGGTCGAGAGCCAATCCTGGATTAGTTGGTCGAAAGTCATAGTGTTACCGCTTGAGAGCGGCAGGTGGGACCTGCCGCAGAAAAATACCGGGTGAGAAGCACCCGGATGAGGGGAGTATTATTTAAATATGTGTTCCTCGCCGGGGAAAACGCCTTGTTTGACGTCCTCGGCGTATTTGCGCAGGGCCCCGGGAATATCCTCGGCCTCTACCAGGAAGTTTTTGGAAAACTTGGGGGGCTGTTGGGTGAGGCCCAGGATGTCATTGATTACCAGTACCTGGGCATCGCAGTCGCGGCCCGCGCCTATGCCGATGGTGGGCATGGATACGGCTTCGGTAATACGCTTTGCCAGGTCCGCGGGTACACATTCCAGCACCAACAGATCAGCTCCGGCTTCGTCGAGTTGCAAGGCGTCTTCGAGAATTTGCTTGGCGTGTTCTTCGTCGCGCCCCTGAACGCGATAGCCTCCCAGTTTGTGTACTGATTGAGGGGTGAGGCCCAGGTGGGCGCAAACGGGAATACCGCGATCAGTAAGGATCTTCACGGTGTCGGCAAGCCAGGCGCCTCCCTCGATCTTCACCATATGTGCACCGGCCTGCATGATCCGGGTTGCATTCTGGAGTGCCTGCTCTGGGGTGGCGTAGGTCATAAACGGCATATCCCCCATAATCAGGGACTTCTTATTGCCGCGCGCGACCGCCTCGACGTGGTAAATCATTTGCTCCATCGTCACTGGCACGGTGCTGTCGTAACCCAGCACGGTCATGCCCAGGGAATCTCCGACGAGCAGTGTCTCAACCCCGGACTTTTGTGCCATCGCAGCCATAGGGGCATCGTAGAGAGCAACGGTAATAAACTTCTCACCATTCGCTTTCATTTTTCGCAGGGTTTGAACGGTTACGAGCTTTTCTAATTCAGAGGGTGCATACATAACGATTAACTTCCTGGGTTGTAATAGTGCCGGCCACTGGTGATCGTGAACAGATATTCGACCAGCTGTTGGTAGTCCTCTGGGCTATCGACAATGTCGATCTCCTCGGTATTGACGATAAGTAGAGGCGCCTCATCGTAAAAATGGAAAAAGCGGGTGTAGGCGTTGTTGAGGGTGGCGAGGTACTCATTGCTTATCGCCTGCTCAGCCGGGATTCCCCGATTGCGGATTCGGGCTTGCAGCACATCGAGGGGGGCTTGCAAATAGATCACCAGGTCCGGCTTGGGTGCTTCCAGGGTGAGGTGTCTGTACACCTGTTGGTACAGGTGCAGCTCATCCTTATCCAGGGTGACTTCAGCAAACAGCTGGTCCTTTTCGATCAAAAAGTCCGACACCCGCACCGGCTCAAAGATATCGTCCTGCCGCAGTGCCTGGATTTGCTGTGATCGCTGTAGGAGAAAGTGCAGCTGGGTGGGCAGTGCGGCGTTTTGGGGGTCCCGGTAGAAGCGCTCCAAAAAGGGGTTCTCCTCGGGTAATTCCAACAGCGTGTCGTAATTGAATGTGGAGGCCAGCTTCTTTGCCAGTGTGGTTTTTCCCACACCAATATTGCCTTCCACCGCGATAAACTTAGGCGGTGTTTTATTAGACCGGTTGAGTTCAGCTGTGCTGGTCTCGGGTTTTTCGATAACCACTTGAGCGACTCCTCTTTGTCTGGGGTCTTCCCTGATGAGTTGCAAACGCAAAAGTACTATTGAGAGGGCCGCCCGTCGAGTAGTTGGGGAGCCTCAGTCGATCAAACCTTTTCCAGGCGGTTTTCCGGGCAGCCCTGTAAGAGTGCTGGAAGGGCTCCCAATCTGGGCAGTTCCATCGCGGGAGCCAGTTCAGAAAGGGGTAGCAGTACGAAGTTGCGCTCGGCCATGCGCGGGTGTGGGACCTGTAGGCGGGGCTCATCGATTTGAGATTCCCCAAACAACAGGATATCCAGGTCCAGGGTGCGGGCGCCCCAGCGGATGGAGCGCTCGCGCCCGTGGGACAGCTCGATAGATTGGAGCTGGTCCAGTAGTGCCAGCGGGGACAGTGCTGTTTTCAATGCTGCGACGGCATTGATGTAATCGGGTTGATCGCCGGGGCCGACCGGGGCGCTTCGGTAAAAGCTCGAACACCCCAATAATTCTGTACTGGGGATTTGCTCCATGGACGACAGGGCGCTGCGCAGTTGTTTGCCGGGCTCTGCCAGGTTACTGCCCAAGCCGATGTATACCGTTTCCATTACTGTTCTGCTCTCGGCTTGCGACGGCGGCCGCGAGAGTTGCGGTTGCGGCGCCCACCGCTGCCTGTGCGCTGTAGCTTGCGTACCATTTGCTGGCGCTGCTCATCGTCAGCCTGTTGGAAGTCGGTCCACCATTTGCCCAGGCCCGCTTCAATCTCGCCACTTTCTTCCCGCAGCAACAGGAAGTCGTAGGCGGCGCGGAAACGGGGGTGTTCCTGTAAGCGCTGGGCCCGACTGCCACCGCGCTGGGGCAGGCGCTGTTGCAGGTCCCAGATTTCCCGCATTGGGATTGAGAAGCGCTTGGGAATAGCGGTGTGGGCCAGCTGTGAACTGGTAACTTTTTGTGCTGCTTGGGCCAGCGCTGGCGCTGGCGGGGTGCCCTTGGCAATCAGCTTTTGTTGCTCGGTGCTCACCGCAGGCCAGAGTAGGGCGGCGTAGAGGAATGCTGGGGTAACACGCATATCGGCGCGGATACGCTGGTCCGTATTGCGCAGGGCTTGCTGGGATAGTTTCAGGGCCGCGCTGTTGGCCTCAATTTGTGCGGCGTTATCCGGGAACAGGTGTTGCCAGAGCTGGTACTGGCGCAGCAGCTCAAAGGTGCGCTCTCCGTGGCCACTCATCAGCAGCTTGAGAATCTCATCGAACAGGCGAGCCGGGGCAATATTGCGTAACAGTGGCGCCAGCTCGTGCAGGGGGGCTTCCGTCTTGCCTTCAATAGTGAAATCCAACTTGGCGGCGAAGCGCACTGCGCGCAGCATGCGCACCGGGTCTTCTTTGTAGCGGACCTCTGGGGAGCCGATCATTCGAATCAGGCGCTTTTCAATATCCTCGACACCGCCGGTGTAGTCGTGGATTTCAAACCCTTTGGTGGTGTAGTAGAGCGCGTTGACCGTGAAATCCCGGCGCATGGCATCACTTTCCAGGTCGCCATAGACATTGTCACGCAGCAGCATACCGTGTTCGGACTGCTTGGCCTCGTGGGTCTCGCCATCGCTGTGGTGACCGCGGAAGGTAGTCACTTCGATAACTTCACGGCCTATACGGGCGTGCAGGATGCGAAAGCGGCGACCGACAATGCGGGCGCCGCGAAAAAGCACCTTGGCTTGCTCTGGAGTGGCGTCGGTGGCCACATCAAAGTCCTTGGGATGACCGCCGAGCATCAGGTCGCGCACACCTCCACCTACGATATACGCCTGGTATCCGGCATCCTGAAGGCGCTTCATAACTGTTAAGGCCGCGCGGCTAATTTCCCGGCGCGAGATGCTGTGGTCGTTGCGGGCAATAACCCTGGGGCCTTTACTGGCCGGCTTGCGCCAGCGTTTGATACTACTAATCAGGTTGTTGAGCATACGGCTGTCTATGTTGACTGCTGCCATTTAGGGATGGCCGGGAAAGCCCCGCTGTGCTTGGCCACGCATTGGTTGGCGGCCTGTATAAGTGGTGGTCCCTCTGGGGAGATTCACGATGGCACTGCTGGAGCCTCTATACCTGGGCTACCCCAGGAGCGAGTCCGGAAAGGAGCCTCAGTGGCTGTTTATCCTCAGAGATCGGGACTCGCGGGCGCGATTCTAACACACGCAAAGGAATGCGCCCGCAATATGCGGGTGCCTGTAAGTTCGGGGGAAAAGAAATATGGGAATTATTATTACCAGTATGAAGGCAGCGGCTTCCTTGCGCTCTCAATTTGCTTTCAAGCAAACACCCTCTCCCAGGTACAGTTCAGTCAGTTTGCAACGCGCTTGTTGTTATTCTTATTCTTCTTGAGTTTTATTGTTATTGTTTATTGTTGTTCTTGCGGTTTTGGCCACTCATTGCTTTTATTGTCGGCCGCCCCATTATTTTTATTATGTTTCGCCCCACTTATTGTTAGTTGTTATAGGGCTTTTAACAGTCATTTATTTTTATTGTTGGCTGTTTTCAATTTTTGTACTAAGAGTAAAGCACTTAGTATGCCAACTTTTAAAAATCTTTATAAATCAATAAGTTACGATCTTTACGAAATTTGACGGAACTTTTCTGGGAGCTATTGCGTTACGGAAGGTGCGAGAGTTGTTACTTCTGGGTGGGTGTGGGTAACACTCTGGTTGGTAACCCCTGTGGGGGTGGGGTAACAAAGTGGCCGAAGGAGTTTGACAGGTGAGGACGGATTGGGAGCAGGGGGCGAAGCCCCCTGGGGATAGCGTTAGTTTTAAGCTTCTGCGGCGGCGCTGCGACGGCTCTTCTTGCGGGGGATGCCCAGCTTTTGGCGTCGTTCCCACAGGCATTTGCGGCTTACGCCGAGCTTCTTGGCCAGGTCTGTCTCACTCATGGTGTCCTGGTGCTCAATAACGAAGCGGGCGAAGTAGTCTTCCAGGGACAGGTCCTCACGGGGGTCGGTGTGCAGACTGCGGGGGCGCGGGATGCCGTCGGCCTCTTCGATCGGTACCAGGTCCAGGTCGATATCCAGGGTTTTGTGGTCGATTTCGCGGCTGTTCTTATCCGTTAGGATTACAGCGCGCTGGATGGCGTTCTCCAATTCACGCACGTTACCGGGCCAGGTGTAGGTGGTAACAGCCTGGATGGCTTCCGGTGACAAGCGCAATAAAGGGCGCTCGATCTTGGTGCAGAACTTTTCCAACAGGTGCTCTGCCAGTGCTAGGACGTCTCTGCCTCGCTCGCGCAAGGGGGCAAGCGTCATTTGCACCACATTGATGCGGTAGTAGAGGTCTTCTCGAAATTTACGCTCCGCTGACAGCTGGCGCAGGTTGCGGTGGGTGGCTGTTACCAGGCGCACATCCACTTTGCGGGATTCGATCGAGCCAATTGGCCGCACTTCGCCCTCTTGCAATACACGCAGCAGGCGGGCCTGTGCCTCCAGGGGCAGCTCACCGATTTCGTCGAGGAACAGGGTTCCTCCGTCGGCTGCCGCTACCAGTCCCTCCCGGGAACTCTGGGCACCGGTAAATGCACCTTTCTCGTAGCCGAACAGCTCAGATTCAATCAGTGTGTCGGGAATCGCGGCACAGTTGACGGAGATCAGGGGTTTGTTGGCCCGGCGGCTCTCCTCGTGAATAGCCCGGGCAACCAGTTCCTTACCGGTACCGGTTTCACCGTGCACCAGGACGGTGGCGTCTGTGGGGGCAACTTTATGGATGCGACCGTAGAGCTCCCTCATCACTGGGCTGCTGCCAATCATGCCGGCAATAGTGCCGGTATTTTCTTTCTCGTTGACGGGCTGGGCGCGATTCTGCTCCGCTTTGCCTATGACCCGGCGGACGGTTGCGAGCATTTCGTCGTGATCAAAGGGCTTGGCGATATAGTCGGCGGCCCCCATACGCATGGAGTCCACCGCAGAGCGGAGGCTGGCGTAACTGGTCATGATCAGTACCGGAATATCACCGGCGTGCTTGAGCAGGTCGGTGCCCGGTGCGCCAGGCAGGCGCAGATCGGAGATAACCAGGTCAACTTCATTGAGGCGGTACTTGGTGAGCGCCTCCTTTACCGAACCCGCTTCACTGATTTTGTAGCGGTGCCGCTCTAAAAGCTTGCGCAGCGCCGTTCGGATAATGGCTTCATCTTCGACGATGAGGATGTGGCTCATATGTTACGCCTGGTTACAAAATGCTCAGTAAGCGCCTAGTTTTACCCGGGCGCCGTTTCGATGCAACTCAAAAACGGTTAATTGGGTTGTTTTTGCGCAAATAATGATCGATTTGGGTGTCCAGCCATCTCAGTCTCCAAGGGGGAGTTGCACAATAAAGCGGGCGCCAGTCCCGGTTTCCGGATTTGCGGGACTGACCAATTCCAGCTGGCCGCCGTGCTCCTCGACAATGCTGTAAACCATTGCCAGCCCCAGCCCCGTACCTTCGCCAGGCTCTTTCGTTGTGAAGAAGGGCTCCAGAATCCGTTCACGATGCTGAGCTGAAATTCCCGGTCCGCTGTCGGTGACAGAGACACAGGCGCTGCCGCTCTTGCGATAGCCCTCAATTACAATCTGGCCGCCATCGGGGCTGGCATCGCGGGCATTACTGAGCAGGTTGATAAACACCTGGATCAAGCGCTGGTTGTCTCCCGGGGCGATCAAGTCTTCAGGTACCCGATTCTCAAACTGGACCTCGGTCTTATCCCGTTGCAGGGACAGCAGGTTGACCGCCTCCTGTACGCAGGCATAGAGATCTACCGGGGCCCGCTCGCTGTCTTCCTGGTTGCCGCTGTGAGAGAAGTTGACCAGGGAGTGGACGATACGGCTGATGCGCTGGGTCTGGCTCAGGATCTGGTCGGCGGTTTCCAGGACTTCCGGATTGTCACAGTCGTACTGGAGGTTTTGCGCCAGGCAGGCGATCCCCGTGACCGGATTACCCACTTCGTGGGCTACGCCGGCGGCTAGGCGGCCCACAGAGGCCAGGCGCTCGCTGTGGATAAGTTCCTGCTCCAAGACCTGTGTTTCGGTAATGTCCTCCAGCAACAACATTTGTGCATCGCCGCGCTCGTCGCGGGAGCGGTCGCTGCGGCTGCGTTTTTGCCGTGCCTTATGTAGGTTGAGCCAGTGGCTGTTGCCGTCGAGGCTCACCTGTTGCTTAAAGCGGCTGGCATCGGTGGATAGGGCGAATTCCCCCAGCAGGCTGCGCCAGGGTTCCGCCAAGTATTCCAGTTTCGAGCCGATTACCTCGCTGGCACTGATACCGGTGAGGTCCTGCATGGCGTAGTTCCACAACAGGACTTCACCGTCGCGCCCCAGAGAGCAAGCGGCCATCGGCAGCTCTTCCAGCATTTGGCGGTGATACAGACGCAGGTTATTGAGTTCTGCGGCCAGGCCAGTGAGCTGGTGCTTGTAACGGCCCAACCGGGTCTCGATCAGGTGAATGTCCTTGTTTGCCGGCTGATCGCTGTTCTGGAACGGGAAGTGTCGATCGATAATTTGTACCGCCAGAACACGCCCCAGCAGGCCGGAGAGATTGGACTCCAGCTTGTTGCGCAGTTGACGCAGGGCGTAGGGGCGGCGCTCGTTGTCCGGCAGATTGAGAGCGGCGAGAGCGCGTTTAACTTCTTTATTCGCCGTAGCGGCCCCGAGGCTTTCAGCCAAGCGCAGGCGAAAATCTGCGGCGGATTCCACATCCAGTCCCAAGCGCAAAGCCTGGGCGATGGTGTCGTCGCTACACAGGTCAGCAGCGTACTGCTCCAGGCTGCTGGTGCGGGTGAACAGAGACAGGCCGACAAATAACAGGACATTGACCCCCAGTGACAGGGTGGTGATCTGTGTCCAGATAGACATTCCCAGGGGAATTTGGAGGGAAGTGCCGGGCAAGGTGATGCCGGTAATCCCAAAAATTGACGGAATTAACAGGCCGCCCCCCCAAAGCAACATGCCCGCCAGCAGGCCACCGACAAATCCGCGTCGATTACCTCGCGGCCAGTGGATTACAGCAAAAATCCCCGGCAGAAATTGGAGTGATCCGATAAATGCCAGCAGGGCCAGGTCCGACAGGGAGAGTCGGTTGTTGAGTAACAGGTAAAAGGCAAAGCCGGCAATAAATAGAGCGGCGATCAGCGCGCGGCGCAACCACACCAGCTGCCGGTACATATTGTCCTCAGAATGCCAGCGGGTGCCGGGCAGCAGCCAGTGGTTCATCACCATGGTGGCGAGGGCCAGGGTGATCATAATCAGTGCGCCAGTGGCTGCCGACAGGCCGCCGATAAAGGCCAGGGTGGTGAGCAGTGCCGAGCCACTGGCGCGGGGAACCGCCAGGGAGAAGTACTGCACCGGGCCGGCCACATCCAGGGCAAAGCCCGCCCACATGATGGGGAAGATAGGCAGGGCCATCAGCAGCAGGAACAGGGGGAAGCCCCAGCTGGCGGTGCGCATTGCCTGTCCGGTGGGGCGCTCGGCAATACTCAGGTAAAAAATATGTGGCATAGCCACGGCAGTGGCGATAAACACCAGTAGCAGGGTATGGGATGAGCCCTGCTTGATGGGGGTGTAGAGCAGCTGGTGCATATCGGGGTTCTCCAGCAGCCACTCATCCAGGCCGGAAAATCCACCGAAGACGCCGTAAATGGCATAGCCGCCCACCGCGGTGAGCGCCACCAGTTTTACCAGGGACTCCAGGGCCATGGCACTGGCCAGGCCCTCGCCACGCTCGCGGGTAGCGCCGTACATACTGGTGAATACCGCCAGCAGCACGCAGTAGAAAAATGCGATTAGGTTTTTGCTCGATACACCGCTGTCCGGCAGTGCCAGGGCAGCCACACTATCCCGCGACAAAAGGGCCAGAGTCTCAGATACCGCCTGGATTTGCAGGGCGATCAGGGGGAGCAGCGCCAACAGCATAAACAGAGTGGCGAGAGTCCCCGCCTGGCGGCTGTGATAGCGGAACACCAGAAGATCTGCCGGGGAGTACAGCTGGTAGCGCTGTGCCAGGCGCGCCAGTGGCTCCAGGGCTACTGGCGCAAACAGGAACATGGCGCCGGTGCCCAGATAGTAGGCGAGTACCCCGTAACCATATTGCCAGGCCAGGTCGACGATACCGTAGAAGGTCCAGGCCGATAGCGATACGCCCAGGGAGAGCACATAAACCAGTGGATGCCGCACCCAGCGGGAAGGCAGCCAGCCCTTGGAGGTGGCGAAGGCGACAAAAAACAGGGTGGCGATATAGGCCACTCCCACTAGGGCAATGTGGGCAATATCAAAGCTCATTCGATTTGCGCCTCCACTGGATAAAAATCGCCAGTAGGATCAGCACGAACCAGAGGATAAAAGGCCGGTACCAGGCGCCGACCGGATTGATCATCCAGGTAAAGATGGTGGGGGAGAATACATAACCCACCAGCACCAGCAGAATTAATAGTGTGCGGTTACTCATAGATCGCCTTGAAAACCCGCTAGAGAAATTTGTTGCCCGCGCACTGTACCGGTGAGAAGTCATCCCTGTGTAATCGTCAACGCGGGTTATCAGCCGGACCCCTAAGGGCGGCTGGCGCGGAAATGGTAAGTGCAGCTTGGAATCAGTGCAATTGGCGGTTGCGCATATCTATCTGGTGGCGGCGCCAGCGCGCGGTAGCCCACTTGAGAATATGCTCGGGGGATTCTGTTAGGGCAGTGTTTGGCAGTTTGAAGCCGAGGAACTGTAATGCCTTACACAGGTTATCGGAAGCCATGTTGTCGTCGATAGCCGGCGCGTGATTTTGTTTGCTGAGTTTTTGCCTGTCATCAGGGCCCATCACTAGCGGCAGATGGCCGAACTGAGGTGGAGTGGCGCCGAGGATTTTATACAAGCGCTGTTGTGCACCGGTGGTATCCAATAGATCTGAGCCGCGCACCACCTGGTTGACCTGTTGGTCGATATCGTCGACAACGACTGCCAGTTGGTAGGCATAGAGGCCGTCGCGGCGCTTGAGAATCGTGTCTTCGCGGATTAGCTGCCGTTGCTCTCCATGCCAAATATCCACAAAGCCTTCCTCGCCGCCTGCGCATTGCAACCGCAGCGCTGAGGGTTCGCTCACATCGTATTTAAGGCGACAGAAGTCGTTCGCATGTCCACCATTTTTCTTAATCTGGCTGCGTGAGCAGTCGCAGGGGTAAATCAGTTGCCGTTGGCGCAGTGTGGACAGGGTTTCCTCGTAGAGTGCGTAGCGCTTGCTCTGCCATTCGACGGGGCCGTGCCAGTGCAGTCCGTGGGCTTCCAGGGATTTCAGAATGCGGGTTGCCGCGCCGGGCTCTTCCCGGGGAGGGTCGAGGTCTTCCATGCGCAGGAGCCAGTGTCCGCCATGGGCGAAGGCGTCGAGGTAGCTGCCGACGGCGCACACCAGTGAGCCGAAGTGGAGCGGTCCACTCGGGGAGGGTGCGAAGCGACCAATATAGGGAGTTGTGCTGTTCAAAATGAATAGGGGCGATACATTGATCGCCCCCTCCGAGCAGGGCGATCGCAAGCGAACGCCGTGTCGCTATCGGTTGTGGATCAGCCGGAGATCTGCCGTTCCTTGATTTCCGCGAGGGTTTTGCAGTCCACGCACAGAGTTGCGGTTGGACGGGCTTCCAGGCGGCGAATGCCGATATCAACACCACAGGCTTCGCAGAAACCGTAGTCATCCTGGTCGATAAGCTCCAGGGTGGCATCGATCTTCTTGATCAGCTTGCGCTCGCGATCGCGGGTGCGCAATTCCAGGCTAAATTCTTCTTCCTGGCTGGCGCGGTCTGCGGGATCGGGGAAGTTTGCGGCCTCGTCTTTCATGTGGGAAACGGTGCGGTCCACTTCCGCCATCAGCTCGGCCTTCCAGGCCAACAGCAAGTTGCGGAAATGCTCCTGCTGCTTCTCATTCATGTACTCTTCGCCCTGCGTCTCCTTGTAGGGCTCAAAGCCGTGCAGAGATTCGGTGCTCGCAGCAGTTTTGGGCATAGTCGTTGCCTCTCTTTCTATACGGGCCCCCCTTTATGGGGGCGATACCACCAAATTCAATCTAGCCTAGACCGGAATCTTTCTAAGTGATGCTTTTTTCACCTATCAAATTCGCTGCGGTGTCAGGCTAATCCTGTTCTCGGTACCGATACCCCTGGCGACCGAGAGCGAGGAAGCTATCAAATCTGCGCGATTCGCGCCACAAATAGTTGTCTGCTATTTTGTGGCGCCTGAAATTACAGCCAAGTGGTCCAGCCCGTGAAATTTACCCCTCCGTTGCAAAAGGCAACACTTTTGCGCCGATACAAGCGCTTTCTCGCCGATGTGGAATCTGCCAGTGGCGAAGTGTTTACCATCCACTGCCCAAATACGGGGTCTATGAAGAATTGTTGGGTGGAGGGGGGAGACTGCTGGTACTCCGATTCTGGCAACCCCAAGCGCAAGTATCGCCACACTCTGGAAATCTGTACGACCCCGGATGGAGCCCTGGCGGGGGTGAACACAGGCCGCGCCAATGCTCTGGTTGAAGAGGCCATTCTGTCCGGCGTAGTCAGCGAGTTACAGGGCTATGAATCCCTGCGCAGGGAAGTGCGCTACGGCGAGGAAAACAGCCGTATCGATCTGTTGTTGTCCGGCGCCGATGGGGACTGCTACGTGGAAGTGAAAAATGTGACTCTGGCAGATGGGGCGCAGGGTTACTTTCCCGATGCGGTAAGTACCCGGGGCGCCAAGCACCTGCGCGAACTGCAAAAGCTGGCTGAGAGCGGTGTGCGGGCGGTACTTTTTTACTGCGTCCAACACAGCGGTATTGAGACGGTGCAGGCGGCGCGGGAAATTGATCCCGCTTATGCTGAGGCCCTGGATTCCGCTGTCGATGCTGGTGTGCAAGTGCTCGCATACCGCGCGAAGCTCGGTGCTGAAGGTGTCGAGCTAGTGGAGGCCCTGCCTTTTCTCCCGTGAGGGAAAGGCAGGGGGCTGTCAGTCGGCCAGTAATGCGTAGAGACCGTCCTGTGCATATTCCACCGGTACTGGGGTCAGGGCATCACCAGTGCAGGGCCCGGCGATACACTCCCCAGATTCAATCAGAAATAGCGCGCCGTGGGAGGCGCACTGAATAAGTGCGCCATCGGGATCGAGGAACTGGTCTTCCTGCCAGTCCAGATTGATGCCCCGGTGAGGGCAGGTGTTTTTGTAGGCGTAGACTTCGCCATCTTTCATCACAGCAAACACATTGTCAGTGCCGGCGGCAGTGTCTCCGAGGGAGAACCCTTTGGATTGACCTTCGCTTAATTCGTCATAGCGACACAGGAAGTACTTCTGCATAGATTATCGGCTCCCGGCCTAATTCTTGTTCAGGGCGCAAGCGCCTGCTTATTCGGGTGCCGCGAGTCTAATGGACGTATAGCGAATTGTCCCGTCACGCAGTATGCCGATAGTGATTTCGTCACCGGCACTGTGCTTTTCCAGGGCATTGAGCAGATCGTCGTAGCTGCGAATCGGCTGTTGTTCTATTTCTACAATCACATCGCCCAATTCCCAACCTCCACCCCGGGTGCGGTGGATACCGCGCAAGCCAGCTTTCTCTGCGGGAAGCCCGGGAGCGGTACGCAATACAGCGACCCCTTCAAAGCCGTAGCGGCTACTCCACTGGTCCGGGGCGGATTCGATACCAATAATCGGACGTACCAGGCGGCCGTGATTGATCAGTTCCGGCACAATTTTTTTGACCGTATCCACTGGAATCGCAAAGCCAATACCGACACTGGCGCCACTGGGGCTGTAAATTGCGGTGTTGACCCCGATTAAACGCGCTTGGGAATCCAGCAATGGGCCGCCGGAGTTACCTGGATTAATAGCCGCATCTGTTTGGATAACATTGCGAATGGTGCGGTTGTTGGCGGCTTCAATTTCCCGCCCCAGGGCGCTGACCACCCCGGTGGTGAGAGTGGTATCTAGGCCGAACGGGTTGCCGATAGCCAGTACTTTGCGGCCTACCGCGAGATTGCTGGAGGTGCCCACAACCAGCGGTTTTAGCAACTCTCTGGGAGCGTTAATTTTCAGAACTGCCAGATCTTTTTCCGGTGCGGATCCCACCAGCTCGGCCGGCCACTCACTGCGATCCTGCAAAGTAATAGTGATTTGCCGCGCACCCTCAATGACGTGAAAATTGGTGACAATATGGCCCTGAGTGTCCCAGATAAATCCGCTGCCGGCGCCTTTGGGCACTGAGTGGAGGCGCAGGGTCCTGCGATCCCGTACCAGGGTTTCATTGGTGACATAGACCACTGACGGACTGGCAAAATTGAACACCTGCATGGTGTTGCGTTCGTCGTCGGTGGCAAAGGATTCCGCCTGTGCAGATATTGCTGGCGTAAGCAGCAAAAAGACTGAGATTAAGCTGGCGCGTAGAGTTTTAAGTAGAGTCATTAATACAATCCTCCCTTTGAACTACCGGATTGGAAGAGACGTCTGTAACTGTCGTCTTCCTTTTTGTTTGTTGCTGTTTTAAAAGTGTATCTTGTTTGCAATCGTTATGCGGTATTGGCTGTTTATTGGGGGCTGCTGGCGAGATTTAAAGCTGGGGGCTATGGATCTCGGAACTCACTTTGGCTGAGTGTCGCCGACTGCTGCTGGAGCTATGAAATTTCTGCGATGGGATTAATGATGACATATGCGCTAGTTTTGTCGAACAGTACAAAACCTGTTACGGCCTGTCAGGTTGCCTCGCCACGGCCCTGGTGATTAAAAAACAGCACCAGGTTCCGGACCGTTGTTACCTTGCCGTAATAGGGATTGCTTTGATAGTCCTCAAGGGTTCGCCCGGTTCTTTGTGCGATCTCTTCAAATAAGTCCAGATAGAGATCATCTTCATCCAGTTTTAGGGTATTAAAGAAATCATCTGATGTTTGAATTGGGACCAGTTGTTTGGTGGGAAGTGTCGCTTGTAGTTGCTCATACACCGCTCTAATAATCCATGTATCTACAATTTTGCAATCAAACTCCCGGGCAAATTCACAAATGGATAAACCTTTGCGGTTGTCACGTAGATGTTGGAAATGCCTATCAATTTTGGGTTGTTCGAGATAGCCCCAAATTATGGCCAATAATACTAAGCCAACTAAAGCTCAAAGGTATATTGGATGGTAAATAAGGAGAGCTAACACTGCTGCGAGAAAAACAAACAACGTAGCTTTACTTGCCTTTTCAGTTTTGTATTTAGGCATAAATCTTGATGCTTTTCTCATGTTTTTATTATTGCTCCAGTTTTGGTAGTTGTAGCTTTTGTTCCAATTGAACAAAGGTCTTTTCTGTGTAGGGGCCAAAAACAAACTCGGAAGAATCTGCAAATTTGTGGTCTTTAAGTCGATCTATGTAATAGTAAGCGCAGGCACCCTCAGGGCAAGCGTAGACTGAGACGAACATCTCGTTTGCACTGATATGATGTGGTTCATCGATACGGCGTATATAGGCATCGTCCCCCAAATTAAAACCAAGGGCTTTTTCGCCATCTATCCAATAAATCTCGTAAGGGCCGTCACTCCATGAGGGAGAACACCCAATTAAAAATATGGCGATGAGTAGTGGGATGTACTTCATGGCACCTCTTTTCATGGTTGCTTTAATTTACGTCTGTTCACACAGAAAGTGCCCCTTTTAAGTTACAACTCTGTGAGAAAATGAACGTACAGCTGTGATTATCTACCAAATTAGACACTAATTACGGAAGTTTTGCAGGGCCAGGATACGATCATCCAGTGGCGGGTGCGTAGCCATAAGTGCTCCCATACTGCCGAATATACCGAAGGCTTTCATATTGCCGGGTAGGGGTTCCTCGTGGCCGCGATCGGACTCTACCTTGAGCCGTTGCAGCGCGGCAATCATGGATTGGGGGCTGGCCAGTGTGGCGCCGGCATGGTCGGCCCGATATTCACGGCGGCGACTGAACCAGGCGACAATCATCATGGCGAAGAAACCGAATATGATGTCCATAACAATGGATGTGACAAAATAGCCGATGCCCAATCCCTCTTCGTTGCGCAAGATAACCCGGTCTACGAAGAACCCAACCAAGCGGGCAAGGAACATCACAAAGGTATTTACCACGCCCTGGATTAGTGCCAGCGTCACCATATCGCCATTGGCCACGTGACCAATTTCATGGCCAATAACGGCGCGGGCTTCCTCTCGGCTGAAGCGCTGCAACAGACCGGCACTGACAGAGACCAGGGCGCTGTTGCGATTCCAACCGGTGGCGAAGGCATTCGCCTGGGGCATTGGAAATATCCCCACATCTGGCATACCGATGCCCGCTTTGCGGGAGAGTTCCCGTACGGTTTCTACCAACCACTGTTCATCGGCACTGCGGGGCTGCTCGATAATTTGTGTGCGGGTACTGACCCGTGCGATGGTTTTCGATAAGAGCAGGGAAATAAAAGACCCGCCAAAACCAAAAATCGCGCACATCAGCAACAAGGCGCCGAAGTTGAGATCGACACCGTTTGCCTGAAGAATTCCCCCAATTCCAAAAATATTGAAAATAATGCCAACCAATACAAGGACAGCAAGGTTGGTCAGCAGGAATAGCCCAATGCGCAACATCGGATCTCTCCTTTGAGTGAGTGTCTTTACGGAATTATTCCGCGGCTCCACCGGTAAGTTTAGATAGGGTTGGCGCAACTTGCCTTACTGTAGATCGGCACAGCTTGGCCTGCTGTGCCGAGTCCATCGAGTGCGCGTGTCTGCGACTCTTTCCGTGGTGCTTGAGGGGAATTACTAGTCAGAGTTTTGGGTGGCAAGGAGGCGGTCGACCTCGCTGGTGAGGTGTTGTTTCAGCTCCGGCTCCAGGTCGTTCCAGTGCACATCCATCAGGGCGCCCTGGAGAGCGTAGAGCATTACTTTGGAGGCGTTAATCCCCCGGTTGCGAATACTGATAAAAGCCTCGACAGGCCCAACCCTGCGCAGATCATCGTGGGAGCGAATGCCAATAGAGTGGAGAATATTGACCGAGGCCAGGCCCAGGTTTTTTAGTTTTAATAGTTCTGATTGACTCGGGTGCATTCGGTTTTCCCTACCAGTTTGAGCGTCCGTTGTCGCAGCCAACCCCTCGACTGCGGCTTTGAACTTAACATAAATTAACAGGTGGCTAACAAACATTACCGCCAGATTATTGTGCGGCGCGCCTGCTTTTGGTGCCCCTGCTTTGGTGCCATAGTTAAGGGCGATTGTCTGCGCTCTGTTAAAGTAGGCATAGCCTGTTGAATAATTTAGCCTGCCCTTTGGAGTTCGCCTAATAATGAGATGCAAATGTTATCGACACCGCTGAAGCGTATGTTATTTGGACTCGGCGATGAGCATGTCATTGTCGACCCAGCTTCTGACCAGCTTTTACATCCCGAAGCACTGATCGCCTTCCAGCGCTTGAGTCGGGATGCCCGTGAAGAGGGGTTTGCCCCTAAAATCGTTTCCGGTTTTCGCGCCTTTGATCGACAACTGTTGATTTGGAATGCCAAAGCGCAGGGTCACCGCCCGGTTCTCGATAGTCACGGTACTCCCCTGGATATTGAACAGTTAAGCGAGCGGGAGCTGATCTTCGCTATCCTGCGCTGGTCCGCATTGCCGGGAGCATCCCGTCACCACTGGGGTACCGATTTCGATATTATCGATGCGGCGGCAGTCCCCGCTGACTATGCAGTCCAGCTCACCCCCCAGGAGGTGGCGGACGACGGAGTTTTTGGCGCCTTCCACCGCTGGCTGGATAACCAAATCAGCACGGGTAATAGTTATGGGCTGTTCCGGCCCTATGCAGAGGATCGCGGCGGAGTCGCACCGGAACGCTGGCACCTGAGCTATGCCCCCAGGGCCCGAGAGCTTCAGGAACTTCTCAGCGTGGAGCGCCTGTCCGAGTTGCTGCAGGAGTCAGAACTATCCCTGGGCACTGCGGTTTGCGAGCACCTTCAGGAAATCTATACGCGCTATATCTGGGTTCCGGATCACTGCTACCCCCCATTTAATGGGCAACTATAGCGGCCTGTTGAGATAGGTTGGTTACAGTTCATTACCACCTCAATGGGGGGTGGCAAGAAAGCTACTTTGCGATGGAGGCTTCCTCTTGAAAGGGGCTAGTGATCCTGCCAAGCTGCGCCGCAGTGAATGCCCTGGGGAATATAAGGGAGATGAATTATGGGTGAGGAAGCGGCCGTTCAAGGGCAGCGGGATATCTGGCAGGCGATGCGGGCTGAAGCCTCAGAGGCGGCTGCTGGCGAACCTATCCTGGCAAGTTATTTCCACAATACCATTTTGCGCCACAAGTCTCTGGGTGATGCTATGGCGGATCACCTGGCTTCGGTGTTGGAGCACAATGCCCTCACGGCAACCGCACTTCAGGAAGTGATTGCCACGGCTCTGGCTAATGATCCGAGTATTTCCCACTGTATGAGCGAGGATATTTGCGCTTGGTATGACCGGGACCCGGCTTGCGACCAGTACCTGACGCCTTTCCTGTATTTTAAGGGTTTTCACGCCCTGCAATCCCACCGGATAGCGCACTGGTTGTGGAATCAAGGCCGCCATACCTTGGCGCTCTATTTCCAAAGCCAGGTATCGGAACAGTTCTCGGTGGATATCCACCCAGCAGCGCGATTTGGCTGCGGCATTATGATCGATCACGCCACTGGATTAGTGGTGGGGGAGACCTGTGTGGTTGAGGACAATGTCTCGATTCTCCACTCGGTGACATTGGGCGGCAGTGGCAGCGGCAGCGGCGATCGCCATCCGAAAATTGGCCCCGGAGTGATGATTGGCGCCGGTGCTAAAGTACTGGGTCCGGTTAAGGTGGGAGAGGACGTCAAAATTGCCGCCGGTAGCTTGGTCTTGCACGATGTGCCCGCTCATACAACCGTCGCCGGTGTTCCCGCCCGCCAGGTAGGAGGGCGTGTTGAAGGGGCCCCGGCTTATACCATGGACCAGACTCTGGATTCGGAAGAGTAACTCAGGGAAATATTATTGATGTCGCAATCCACCTACAGCTTGGTTTTTCGCGGTGATTTGGTGGCGGGTTTTACCGCTGGTGATGTAAAAGCCAGTATGGTGCGCCTGTTTAAAAGTAATCCCCAGGCGATAGAGAAACTATTCAGTGGGCGCCCGCTGGTACTGAAAAAAGGCTTGTCTCTGCCCCAAGCACAGCAGTTTCAGGCAAACCTGGCCAAAATAGGCGCACAGGTCAGCATTAAGGATGAAAGCGGAACAGCTGTTACTGAGCAGAGCAAGCCCAAGGAGGAAGCTGCGGCCAAACCGCAGTGGACCTTGGCACCCATGGAGGGAAACCTCGTAAAGGAGCATGAACGCAAGTCGGTGGAACCGGTCAGCGTTGAGGTAGAGCATCTCAGTTTGCGTGCAGCGGAAGGCCAGCTTCTGGATGAGAGTGAGCGCAAGGGGGAGGAGCCGTCTCCTGTCCCTGTTCCCAATTGGGAAGTTAACTGACAGGGTCTCTCCTAACAGGCAATAAAAAAACCGGCACTAGGCCGGTTTTTTTATTGCTCAGAGTCTTCTGAAAGAAGTGAGGCTTAGCCTTCTTCTTTCAGGTAGCGCTCGCGGGAAGCCATAACTTCTTTGCGTGCAGCTTCGGCGTCAGCCCAGCCTTCTACTTTAACCCACTTGCCCGCTTCCAGGGCTTTGTAGTTTTCGAAGTAGTGCTCGATCTGCTTGATCAGCAGCTCGGGCAGGTCGCTGATTTCTTCAACGTGATCGTACAGCTTGGTCAGCTTGGTGTGCGGTACGGCCAGCAGTTTGGCATCAACACCGGATTCGTCGGTCATGTTCAGAACGCCAACAACACGAGAGCGGATTACAGAACCAACCATTACCGGGTAAGGCGCTACAACCAGCACGTCCAGGGGGTCACCGTCTTCAGACAGAGTCTGGGGCACGTAGCCGTAGTTTGCTGGGTAGAACATCGGAGTGGCAACGAAGCGATCCACAAATACTGCGTCAGAGTCCTTGTCCACTTCGTATTTGATCGGGTCGTGGTTGGCAGGGATCTCGATGATTACGTTGATATCGTTGGGCAGTTCTTTACCTGCCGGGATCTTTTCGAAGCTCATTGCTGGTCCTGAATGAATAGATAACTGAAAATCTGGAGCGCGGATTATATATGCTGAGGGGCTCGGCTGAAAGTCACGCCTGCGCCGGGTTTATGGCGTCGAAGCTCGTCTGGCGGGTCTATCCTGTAACTCGGAGATAACAACAACGGGGCAGGACCAGTCATGGTAAAGGCACGGGAGGTAAAAACCGCTCAGGAGGCCCGCGCAATTGTCGAAGAACGAGGCCTCAGTCATGTCAAAGTGGGCTTATTTGATACCGATGGTGTAATGCGTGGCAAATATATGAGCCGCGCCAAATTCCTCTCATCCCTGGAAAAGGGCTTCTCGTTTTGCGATGTGGTCCTGGGCTGGGATATCAAGGATCAGCTCTACGACAATACCCGCTATACCGGTTGGCACACCGGATATCCAGACGCTCCGGTCCGCATTCTTCCAGAAAGTTGCCGGGATGTACCTTTTGAAGATGACATGCTGCTATTTCTCGCCGAGTTTGACGGTCGCGCCCAGGCGTTGTGTCCCCGCGCAGTTCTGCGCAGGGTGATTGAACGCTGTCGCTCATTGGGGTTTGATCCCTGTGCCGCCCTGGAGTACGAATTTTTCCTGTTTGACGAAACGCCCGATTCAGTGCGGAACAAGGGTTTCCGCAATTTAAAGCCTTTTACCCCCGATGTGTTTGGCTATTCCATACTGCGAAATTCTGTCCACGGTGAGCTGTATCGGGAAATCCTGGAACTGAGTGAGCGCATGGACTTCCCCTTGGAGGGTCTGCATACAGAAACAGGTCCGGGAGTCTTAGAGGCGGCTATTGCAGTGGACGGTGTTGAGGCTGCTGGAGACAAAGCTGCCCTGTTTAAAACCTTTATAAAAGTATTGGCACAGCGAATGGGCTTGATGGCCACTTTCATGTCCCGCTGGTCCAGTGAGTACCCGGGGCAAAGCGGGCATATTCATTTATCACTGCGCAATAGTGGCAGCGGTGATTCGGCTTTTTTCGATTCGAGCCAGCCAGATGGTATCAGCCAGGTAATGCGTCAGTTTATTGCTGGGCAGCAAAGGTTGATGCCGCAATTCCTTGCCCTGATGGCGCCGACTGTCAACAGTTATCGCCGCCTGGTACCAGGGTATTGGGCGCCAACAGGAGCCAGCTGGGGAGTGGAAAACCGCACAACGGCACTGCGCGCTATCCCGGGTGGCGATACTTCCCAGCGCATCGAATACCGCTTGGGGGCCGCCGATGCCAACCCCTATTTAGCACTGGCAGCAGCTTTGGGCTCGGGTCTTTACGGTGTTATGCAGCAGTGGCAGCCCAGTGAGCCTGTTGCCGGTAATGCTTACTCGCTGGAGTTGGAAAACGAACAAGTGCTGCCGGGCACACTGTGGGAATCCACGCAGCAATTTAAGGCGTCAGAAGCGGCACAGGAATTATTTGGCAGCGACTTTGTTGAACACTTTTCTGCCAGTCGCGAGTGGGAGGAGCGGGAATATCGCCGCCATGTGAGTGACTGGGAGTTGGAGCGGTACTTCGAAATTATTTAATTGGGAGTATCGACGCCGATGAAGACTACAAAAATCATGCACCATCTTCAGTGTATTTCCCCTATTGATAACAGTGTTTATGTAGAGCGCGCTCTGGCCGGAGAGGTGGAAATCCGTGTAGTGCTGGATCGGGCCAGTAAAGCACAAAAAGCATGGAGGAGAACTCCCCTCAATGAGCGCATCGCCATTGTCGAGCGGGCTGTGGAAATATTTGCCGTTAAAAAAGAGCGTTTGGGGCGGGAGCTGTGTTGGATGATGGGGCGTCCAATCCGTTATGCAGGAGGAGAAATTAACGGGTTTATGGATCGTGCGCAGACCATGGCACAGCTTGCTACTGAAGCCCTCGCTGACATTCAGTTACCTGAGAAGCCGGGTTTTACCCGGTTTATCCGCCGCGAGCCATTAGGGGTCTCCCTGGTAATTGCCCCGTGGAATTACCCTTACCTGACGGCGGTTAATGCAGTGGTGCCGGCACTGCTATCGGGTAATGCAGTTATTTTAAAACACTCGGCACAGACGCCGCTGTGTGCTGAGCGAATGGTGGAGATTTTTCGCGAGGCGGGATTGCCCTACGGTGTTTTTCAGTTTCTTCATTTAAATCATGCTTATACCCAGCGATTAGCCTGTGCGGGGGAAATCCAGCATGTTGCTTTCACCGGCTCGGTTGGCGCTGGAGCGAATCTAGAACGCACAGTTGCCGGTCGATTTATTCAAGTGGGACTTGAACTGGGGGGGAAAGATCCAGCCTATGTTCGCGCCGACGCCGATATTAACCAAGCTGTGGCTGCGGTAGTCGACGGCGCCTATTTTAATTCCGGGCAGTCCTGTTGCGGTATTGAGCGGGCCTATGTGCATGAAGATATTTTTTCTGAGTTTATTTCCCAAACGGTCGACTTACTACGTGACTATCGACTGGGGCGCCCGGATCAAGTGGAAACCACTTTGGGGCCTTTGGTGCGTGCGGAAGCTGCAGACCGGGCTCGCGCACAGGTGGATGAAGCGATAGCGGAGGGCGCGAAGGTCCACTTGGATGTGAATGAATTCCCAATGGACAAGCGGGGTACCCAATATATGGCACCGCAACTGTTAACCCGGGTGCGACACCACATGCGAGTGATGCGCGAGGAGACTTTTGGGCCGGTGCTGGGGGTGCAGAAAGTGCATGATGATGGCGAAGCTCTAGAATTTATGAATAACAGCCCATTTGGTCTTACTGCGGCTATTTTTACCCGCGATGAAGATGTTGCAATGGAGATGGGAGGGTATTTAGAGGCCGGCACTGTTTTTTTAAATCGTTGTGATTACCTGGATCCGGAATTGGCCTGGACGGGTGTTAAGCAATCTGGTCGTGGATGTACGCTTTCTAAAATTGGATTTGAGAATTTAACCCGCCCCAAGTCATTTCATTTTAAACATGATGGTTAGCGGGAACGATTGCCGGATGCAGAAAGTGAAATTGTCTGCCTGTTTTCCGAAAGGTCACAGCCTATTTTTAATATGCAAAAGTGACAGAACGTCAGAGAGGAAATTGTGGATAAATACCATGTCAATTGGAATTATCCCACGACCGTTTGGGTTGGCCCCGGTCGCATTACTGAATTGGCTGAAGCTTGCCTGGAGCTGAATATTCACAAGCCTCTGTTAGTTACTGATCCTACAGTCGCCGCATTGCCACTGATCGATAGTGCGATTAACCCATGCCAACAGGTGGGTCTGGAAGTTAGCGTTTTTTCCAAAATCAAAGGTAATCCCAATGAGATAAATATCGCCGATGGGGTGGCCAAGCTGCGTGAGCAGAAGTGCGATGGGGTCATTGCCTTGGGCGGGGGCTCGGCCCTGGATGCGGGCAAAGCCATTGCCCTTATGGCGGGACAGCAGCACAGTATTTGGGATTTTGAGGATATTGGCGATAACTACAGGCGTGTGGACCCAGAGGGTATTTTACCGCTGATTGCCATTCCCACGACGGCTGGCACAGGTTCTGAAGTTGGCCGGGTTGCGGTAATTACCGATGAGAAAGCACAGGTTAAGAGGCTGATTTTCCATCCGCGCATGATGCCGGACATCGTTATTCTCGATGCTCAATTGACAATGGGGTTGCCGCCAGACCTCACCGCAGCGACGGGAATGGATGCGCTGTCACACAATCTCGAGTCTTTTTACTCCCCTCAATATCATCCTATGGCCGAGGGAATCGCCCTGGAGGGGATGCGCCTGATCAAGGAGTATTTGCCTCGAGCTTATGCTATAGGCGCAGAACTCGAGGCGCGTCAGCAAATGTTGGTAGCTTCCTGTATGGGGGCTACAGCTTTCCAGCGGGGCTTGGGCGCTATCCACGCCCTGGCACATCCATTGGGGGCCCTGTATGACAAGCACCATGGTTTGTTAAATGCGATATTGATGCCCTACGTTCTGATCGCCAACCGTCCAGCCATCCAGGTGCCTATGGGGCATCTGGCACTTTATCTACAACTGGCCGGTAATGAGATGTTTGATAGCGGATTTGATGCGGTACTCAACTGGTTGCTCGGATTGCGCAAGCAGCTGGGGATTCCCCACAGCCTGTCGGAGATTGGAATTGATGATACTGATGCCGACAGAGTTGGGAAAATGGCATCGGTGGAGCCTTCCGCTAGTACTAACCCAATGCGTTTTAACGGGATAGAGTATCGGGATATTTTCTTGCGCGCCTGTGAAGGTACCGTCACCCTGTAATAAATCCCTGCGAATAGACGACAGAAGAGAATGTGTTCCATCGACAATCGGTAAAGGACTGAATGATGCGCAGTATTATTGCTCTCTTGTTCCTCTCATTGGCCAGTATTTCCCTGGCTCAGGATTCATCGAATATTCGCACGGCTATTTTCGCAGGAGGGTGTTTCTGGTGCATGGAGCCGCCTTTTGACAAGGTCGATGGCGTTTTGGAAACCACCTCAGGATACAGCGGTGGCCATGTCAAAAACCCGACCTATGAACAGGTATCTTCCGGTGGTACGGGGCATGCGGAAGTTGTTCAGGTAAAGTACGATGCGAATAAAGTCAGCTATTCCGACTTACTGAATATTTTTTGGCACAACGTTGACCCTTTTGATTCTGGTGGTCAATTTTGCGATCGCGGTGACCAGTACCGAGCCGAGATTTTTTACGACAATCAAGAAGAAAAGGTGTTAGCAGAGGAGAGCAAGAAAAAGGTAGAAGCGGAGTTGGGTAAAAAGGTGGTGACACAAATAAAACCCGCTGCAACCTTTTATCCCGCAGAGGCCTACCATCAGGACTATTACCAACGTAATCCCCTGCGTTACAAGTACTATCGCTACCGCTGTGGGCGTGATAAGCGCTTAGAGGAGGTCTGGGGGAAAGCGCCAAGTTAACGGATTGCCTCTCCGCAGGGTGAATATGGCACCGAGTCCCACTTTGTTTGACGGGGAAGTCCTGGAAACAATCAATGATTTTCCAGTGCTTTACCGTTATATTTCGGCGGTTAGTACCAATCCGCTAATGGTATTTATTCCAGGCACAGCACATCTAGCGCGTATTTTCTACGGCTATCCCGGTGGCCGCTCAGATGATTTTATAAGTCACTGGGTTAATCGAGCGGGTTTTCCCTTCCTTGCTATTTCTTACCCTGTGGAAAATGCCGTTTTTTGTAGTACTCACCCGGAGTTTACAATTCAAGATTGGGGAGATCAGGCTGCAGAAATTATTGCCAAGATTTTGTCTGAATATAACCTTCCAAATTCGGTAGTGGTGTGCGGCTGGAGTATGGGAGGGAAAATCGCTGGGGCTCTAGCGAGGGCGGCGAAAGCCTTGAATTTTTCGATTGAATGCTTTGTGGCTATGGCCGCAGAACCCGCATTGCCGGGCTTTCTTCCCGAAGCTAATGCCAAGGCCATCGAAATGACAGTTGATGGGATGGCCAGTCGAAAGGGCATATATCCTGCCTTTTTGGCCGCGCTTGATGAGCAGAATTCCTTAAACCAACACACAATTATTCCCAAAGATATCTATCGGGAGGCGTTCCTTGGAGCAATTCCCATCGCGCTTATTGGCACTGGATTAATGTATGATGGGCAAGGGTTTAAGGAAGATCTTTCCAGGGCATTGAAAACGGCAAACACCTTTGATTTCTTGGACTATCCAATTCCCGTTGTTATTCAGAGTGATTCAATGGGGGATTTGGAAAACGTGCTGTGCAATATTGATGATTGGGCATTTATTCGCAATCGAGTTCTTGCCAGTAAACTTTTAGGAAGTGCATCTCCAGAGCAGATTCCAAGGGAAAGGTGGGAGCTAGTACAGCTTATTATCCGCTCGTCTTCCGCTTATTTTTCACAGACCGTTACAGGTAACCATTTCTTCTTTGTTGGCGCTATTGGGGCGCGCACTACTGTTAAAAGTATCGAAAAGCTTTTGGCCAGGGTGAGAAGTATCCAGTCCTAATAAAGCACTTCTTAATAGCCTCATGGTGCTCTGGTTAAGTTGTCAGAGATTTTTAAATTAACATTTTGGTTATTTTACGATCCGCTCTACTTGTTTAAGGCTTACTACTGGGGTGGAAGAAAAGAATCACCATAGGGTCCAAGCACGGTGTATTCTTCCCTTCTCCCTTTTTAGTAGGCTATGCGGGTTGTAAGGCTTGTTCATGCTGATATTGGGTGAAATAGAGTTTCTCAGAAAGCTCGGTAATAAAATCGATGTTTTCGACCTTGTCGGCCATACTTTCCATTCGGTCTTCTCCATTTAATGCCCCCCAGATGCTAGCAGCCATGGCACCCAAGGTATCTGTGTCACCACCTAGAGAAAAAATATTAGCTAATACAGACGTTAAAGGAGAGTTTCGATACTTAAGTCCAAAGTAAATGGCGGTGATACAGGACTCTGGCGCGGTAATGCCATTACCCAGCCATTGCTTGATTTGCTGCGGATGTGGGATCTTCTGGTTAAACAGTAGAGTCGCACACTTTTCCAGTTTGCAGCGATATATTTCGGACTTACAGCTTACTTCCAGTTTGTTCAAAATCTCTCTGTTTGAGCGATCTTGCAGGGATTCACAGATGGCGATAGCGATCAAGTATGCTCCCTCGACAGCAACTGGATGGGCGTGGGTGATTTCAGACACCGATTGTACATATTGCTTGAGGCGATAGTCATTTTGGGGGTGGCAGAGGGCAATAATAGGTGCCCTCATGGCGGCCCCATTGCCGATAGAACCGTGCTTAAATTTTTTTCGGTTTAAATCTTGCCAGCGTTTACCATCCCTGACGCCTTTGAGTAGTTTCGCTGCACTGGGACCATATCCTCTGCTCCAGCGATAACTTTGGGCAAATTTTTTGGCTATGTGGTCCTGATCAAGGTAATTATGTTCAAGAAAGGAGGTCGCAATATCAATAGACATCTGCGTGTCATCGGTGTAACGCTTTCTACCCTGTTCGGTTTTCCCGATAATTTTCCAGAGTTGTCTTTCTAGAATGCCACCCTCGTACGGGGCGCCAAATGAATCGCCGATGGCTATTCCTTTAAAGCAACCTCTGTATTTACTGAGCTTTATCATTTTTTGATTTCAATACCTTACTCTCAGGGGAAGTCGCTACTAGCTATAAGGACCACTATTAATTGCTGTTATAAGTAATAATTTTATTCTAGAAAACATCTATTGGTAGTTAATGGCTTGCGAGTGGAAGGATTTTATTTTAGGTAAGAGCGAGCCGATATTTAAAGCTAATCGGCTCGCCACTAAAGTCGCTATATCATTTAATTAATACAGGCATCGTTAGCACTGCCAAAAGTGTTTCTAATCCATACATTGCCAGTGCAAGCAGGGTGGTTGTGGTCAGCAAGATCTGCGCCAGCATTATTTTCTGCGGTATTGCCAATGATCAAGTATCCGACTTGCCCCAGTCCCAACATCATAATGCCGTTAACGCCGTTATTATCTGATAGATTGTTGGCAACAATGCCGCCATCCCCACTATCAATTACAATCCCACTCGACATATTGAGAATCGTCTCATTGAATCTGATGAGAGTATTGTCACCAACGATCTTTATTCCTTGGAGACCGTTACTTGATGCAACAGAGTATCTCACACGATTACCGTCACCCATAACGCGTATGCCCATACCCCCATTGCCGCTAGCATCGGAGGCTTCAACAGTATTGCCTGAACTCCAAAGGGCGATTCCTGCAATAGAGTTTGATGAAGCAGTGATATCAAAGATTTGATGGCTGCCATCGCCTTCGGCAGATACGCCATTGTTACAGTTTGTGATAGTGCTTCCACCAACAGTATCCTCAAGGACTCTATCGCTGTCTTTCAATTGAATGCCAATTCCGCTGCCATCACAGCTGAGGTGGTAACCCGCCATATCGAGTGATCCGCCAGCATCTATCACGAGTGCAGGATGGCTTGCGCAGCCAAGAATATCGCCGGTAAGTGATTCTGCGGTTGTAATGGTATCTCCACAGCTGACAGCTGATGCGACGGCGGAGAGCGATAGTGCTGCAATACCGGATACAGCGAGCAATGATGCTTTTATAGAATTCATATTTCTATTTTTCATATCAAATTTCCCTAATTATCTGAGTAATTAAAAAAGAGAGTGAACACCCAAAGCCATGGAGATTGTGACCTAGGTTTGGGAAAGAACCATAGGAAATTTTTCCTAATTTATTGGGTTTTATTTGATATTTTGGTGATAATAGATTGTTTTTATTCTATTAAAATATTTACTTTTTTATTTTAGGTGGAGGTGCTTAATGCTGGTGCGAAAAATGAAGAAGCCGGCATTATAAAAATAAGCGTTGTTTGGGTGTGCAATGGCTACTTTTTAAGATTTTTTGCGAGAATCTTTACGCAATCTGCCCTCTGTTCGAAAGTTGTATTGGCAAACCCGAGCACCAACCCTGAATCTTCATTTTTATTGGAATAGAAGAGCGATAGTGGTGTGCTGCCAAATCCGTATTCGCGTAGTTTTTTTGAAAGGGTGATGTCGTCGTGTCCCGGCGTGGATATAACCAAGTGCATACCGGCACTACTGGCAATTAGTCCGGCTGGAGGTGGTATTTCTTCTCGAATAAGCTGACAGAAATGTTCCCATTTCTTCATATAGCTAGAACGCATTTTGCGAAGATGTCGCACAAAATGCCCCTCATCGAGAAAGTCTGCCACGACAGCTTGTGTG
Source organism: Microbulbifer maximicatervae (SeqCode) (assembly GCF_052467615.1). Lineage (NCBI taxonomy): Bacteria > Pseudomonadati > Pseudomonadota > Gammaproteobacteria > Cellvibrionales > Microbulbiferaceae > Microbulbifer > Microbulbifer maximicatervae (SeqCode). Next base: position 3,577,018 of record NZ_CP174319.1, on the reverse strand, counting down.
ACTAAGGGGGAGTGGCCAGATAACATTTCTTTTGCTTGGGTAAATGCCGCTACTGTAGATTTAGGCACCACTAAATAGCCCAATCGTAGGCTGGGTAGTAAGGTCTTACTAAAGCTCCCCATGTAGAACACAGGTGTATTTTCTCCCATGCCCTGGAGTGCCGCGACGGGTTTATGTTGGAATGAAAACTCACTGTCGTAATCATCTTCAATTATCCAGCAGCTCGCCTGTGTCGCCCAATCCAACAGTTTGATCCGTTCACCTGCGGGCATAACACCACCCATTGGGTACTGATGTGTTGGCGTAGTAAAAAGTAACTTGGCTTGGGTTGCACTATTGACCAGCTTATCAACATCCAAGTGCTTATCTTTCAGGTTCGCTGGTACGAGCTTTGCTCCAACAGATTGGAAAGCTACTCGAGCACGGCGATATCCCGGGTTTTCTATATAAACCTTGTCTCCCTGGTTAATCGCGACCAGTGCACATAGATTCAGGGCCTCCTGAGCTCCATTGGTAATAATAATTTGTTCAGCCTTACAGCGAACTCCCCGGGAGTTGCGCAAGTATTCCGTAAGTGCTAAACGCAAAGGTAAATAACCTTGGCTTTGCCCGTAACCTGCAAGAGCTAACCTGGATTGGTGGCGGCGGTATAATTTATTCCAAATAGTGAATGGAAATGAGCTTAGATCCGGTAGGCCGGGGGTGAAGGGAAGAGATTGATCTTCACTTTTCTTACCCCAAGATAAAGTCTGTGCAAAATCACCATAGTGAGAAAGTGATGGTAAGTACCTACTCTTCTGTGCTTGCCAACCCTGCCTGTGTGTTTTCTTTGTGTAGGCCGGCAATTCGGGAGATACAAATACGCCTTTCCCTGGATGGCTGGTAAGGAAGCCCTCCGCTTTCAGCTGGTCCAGAACTAATGTCACCGTATTGCGGCTGATAGAGAGGAATTCAGCCAACCGGCGCGAGGAGGGGAGCTTGGTACCAGCAGCCAGCCGGCCGTTGCAGATCCAATCTACCAATTGTCGATACAACTGTTCCTGTAGCGGCTGGCCTGATTCGAGAGTTAGGTCTGTAAGCTCGGCAGCACTCAAAACTGGCACCATGAAATAGTTAAAACTGGCGCTTATCAGCGTACCAGCAAGATCCTACATTGGCGATATCTATTTCATACCAGAGTGAATTAAAGGAGGTTTTATGAATTTACATTCGCCAATCTCTGATGAATTGCCAACCTCAGCAAAGAGTCGTGTACGTCGTGCTCCCAAGCGTGCCAGTTATCGGCGAGAGGATGTTTATAAGCTTATCGATGAGCTAAAACTAGGCCATGTCGGTTTTATTGAAGACGGTGAAGTCATCATTATTCCTTTAACCATTTGGCGTCTGGGGGAGTTTTTGTATTTTCACCTGGCTAACAAGAGCCGGCTACAAAAACTATTGGAGGCAGGAGAACAGGTCTGTATTTCATTTGCCCGCTGCGATGAGTGGGTACTGGCCAAGTCAGCTTATCATCACAGTGCTAATTATCGCTCTGCGGTATTGTTTTGCCGAGGTGAGAGGGTCAAAGAGCAGCGGGAATTTGATGCGGTTTTTAAAGCGATTATTGACGATATAGAGCCGGGGCGCTGGGATCAGGTGCGCCTCCCCAGCCTACAGGAGCGCAAGGGAACAGCTTTGATGCGCATGACTATAGAGGAGGGGGCTTTCAAAAGCCGAACTGGCGCGCCATCCGATAATAAAGAGGATTTGGCTCTGCCTGTGTGGAGCGGGGTCAAGCCTGTGTGCCCGTTTCGCTAGTGCTCAATTTAGCAAAGTAAAGGGAGCCTTATAGGGCCTCTGCCACTACTTTTAATGCGATTTGAATGATCTCCTGCTGGCCGGCTTCAATATCGGGGATAACACCCTGTCCTTCCCAATTGGGGCGGCTGCCGGCAATCGTAGAAACCGGGCGTTTATCTGGGATACCGATTTCAAAGCCATAGGGGAGGGATTTGGGGGACTCCATCATATGTGCCCCACCGGCGCTGGCATTACCGACAATCGTGGCTCGGCCCAGCTGTTGTAGTGCGAAGGCGGTACTCTCAGATGCAGAGAAGGATCTCCCATCAATCAGAATGACCATTGGTCTGTCACTCCCATAGGTGGGCCAGGGTTGAGGTGAAATACGTTTCGGTATTTCTCTCCCCTTGCGGCTTTCAATAACAAAGGGAAAGGGAGAATGGGGGTCAATAAATGACTGCAGAACAGCATTGGCGGTTTCTTCGTCTCCGCCGCCATTACTGCGTAAATCGAGTATTAGGCCCTCGCTGTGGCGAAGCAGGGTGAAAGCCGCAGCGAGGGTTTGGTGGGCATTTTTATAGGTGTGGAAAGAAGAGAGGGAAAGGTAGCCAATGTTACCGGGAAGAATCTCAATTTTCTTAACGCCGTAGTTATTGCTGGGCGCTTCAGCCTGCCACTGTTCAATCCAATTGTGGGCTTCTTTTTGGTTATCTATATGCTCTATATAGAAATGCTTATCACCGGAAAGGGTGCGAATTTCTTTGGTAAGTGCGCTGGCTAATTGTTGGTAGTCACTACAAAGATGATTAAAGTGTTTGGATTCTGCCAGGCTATTGAGTTGAGCGGATAGCGCCTGTCCTTTTTCCTCCAATATATAGTGCTTCTGAATAGCTACTGCAGCAGCTTTAATAACCGGGCCTGTCTCAAACTGGCAGGAACTCATTGCGCCGGAACTTGCCGCGAGAGACATGGAAAAAAAACTGATTAATACCGCTAAACTCATCTTGAGTTGGCGTTTCATATTTATGTAGCCTCTATTGATAGATTTTCTTGTATCCGCTCTAAATAAGGACGTTTCTCTAAAGCTTGAATTGCTTGATTGAGCAGCTCTGATAGTTCTGTCGGTAATTCGCTATTGAGGGACTGCTCAGCTTCCAGAGTTGCTATCCACTGCTGTTTTAACTTGGGTATCAACGCACTGCCTTTGCGGGTCAAGCGTATTTTGCGCTGGCGAGCATCCTCTCCAGAAGAGGTCTGTACCAGCCCTTGCTTAATCATGTCTTTTACAGTTTGACTCACTGCGGGCTGGGAAATGTGGGTGCTCGCTACCACCTCACTAATGGTGATATCTCTCTTGTGGATAAGTGCACGCATTATCGGGGTGTAGCGGGGTTTGTAATTCTCTAGGCCACAGGCCCTATAGCTCTCTGCTACATCGCCATCCAGTAATTCCAGAATGTGACGAAGCTGAGTCCCCAGTTGGCTGTATTTCATAAAAGCTGTTCCATAAGCACTTATATAAGTGACTATATAACTTTTGGCGAACTTTTCAAGCTTCTTTGCCGCTATTCATCACCCCGTACAAATTCTTTGGCGCTTTTTTTGCATTGTGTGGCGAGTTTGGCGGGTTCTGTGTGAAATGGATTTTTGAACAAAGAGCTGAAATTTAAATTTCATATTTCATTCATCGAACTTTAGGAATTAACCGCCAATCTTTGCGCCGCGTGATCTGTGTCAGGTACGAGTGAAGAGAACATTATGAAAGAGATTGGCTTGGCTGCCCTTGCAGCCCTGGGGTTACCATTTTTGGCTGAAGAGGTCCAAGCCAGCGACCTCATTATTTCTGAATATATCGAGGGCAGTAGCAACAATAAGGCCCTTGAAATTTACAATGGCACGGGTGCAGCGGTTGACCTCAGTAGCTACAGCATTGAACTTTACTTCAATGGCTCCTCTGCGGCGGCTTCAATCATCGCCCTAAGTGGCAGCTTGGCAGACGGCGATGTTTACGTATTCGCCCACGCCAGTGCTGACTCCTCAATCCTGTCAGTAGCCGATCAGATTTATACCAGCGGCCTGTTTAACGGGGATGATGCGGTTGCCCTGAGTGGCCCCAATGGATATGTGGATGTTATCGGCCAGATCGGTGTTGATCCCGGTAGCCAATGGGGCGACAGCAGTCTGGGGACCCAGAACCAAACCTTAATTCGCAACTGGAGTGTGAGCGAAGGCCGTGCCGACGGCAGTACGGATTTTGACCCAGCTTCAGAGTGGTCTAGCGCAGGTCAGGATGACTTTTCCAACCTCGGCTGGCACAGCGAAGACGGCACTGGTGGTGGAGATGATGGCGGTGATGACGATGTTGTTCTCGGCGATTGCGGAGATATTTCTACGTTAATCAGCCAGGTTCAGGGTGATGAGTTTGAAAGCACTCTGGAGAATGAGCGCCACGAAATTGAAGCGGTTGTTGTTGGTGACTTCCAAGATACCAGCACTGGCCTTTCCGGCTTCTTCCTGCAAGAGGAAGACAGTGATCAGGATGGCCAGATCAATACCTCTGAAGGACTGTTTGTACACGACAAAGGCTTCGGTGTAGCTGTGCAAGTTGGGGACTTGGTTCGCGTCGGTGGTGTGGTTACTGAATACTATGACTTTACTGAATTAGACGAGGTTGATGGCGTCACGGTTTGTGGTAGCGGCTACAGTGTGACTGCCGAGGAAGTTACACTGCCGTTTAGTTCTGCCGAAGAGCAGGAGCAATACGAGGGTATGTTGGTTGAGTTCCCGCAAGCCCTGACAGTGAATGATCACTATAACCTGGGGCGCTATGGTGAAGTCACCCTGGCCAATGGCCGCCTCTATACTCCCACCCACAACAATGAGCCTGGGGTTGCAGCCGTAGCACAGGAAAGTGCAAACGATCTGAACAGGATTGTGCTGGACGATGGTTCCAGTGTGCAGAACCCGGAAGCTGTGCCTTATCCCGTCTCCGGCCTCAGTGCCAGTAATACCTTACGCAATGGCGATACGGTAGAGGGATTGCGCGGTGTAATGGGATATAGCTACAGCGCCTACCGAGTACATCCCGTGGAGGCGCCAGAATTTGTTGCTGCCAACCTGCGTGAAAACGCTCCACAATTACCGGGTAAGGGCAGTTTAAAGATCGCCAGCTTTAATGTTCTGAATTATTTCAATGGCGATGGTTATGGCGGCGGTTTCCCTACTTCCCGTGGGGCTGATACTGAAGATGAATTCCTGCGCCAGAGACATAAAATTATCTCCGCTATTTTAGGCCTGGATGCCGATGTAGTTGGTTTAATGGAAATTGAGAACGATGGCTACGGTTCGGAAAGTGCTATTCAGGATTTAATTAATGGCCTTAACGCGGCTACTGGCAGTGAAAACTATCAATTTATTAATCCAGACCTGACACAACTGGGCACCGATGAAATTACTGTAGGGCTAATTTATCGCAGCGATCGGGTAATGCCTGTAGGCGCTGCCGCGACAACTGATAGCTATCCCTTTGATGACGGTAACCGCCAACCTCTGCTACAGGCTTTTGCCGAACTATCAAGTGGTGAAGAGCTGGCCGTGGTGGTCAACCACTTTAAATCGAAGGGAAGCTGTCCCGAAGATGGCAGTTTGAACGATGATCTGGGTGATGGACAGGGCTGCTGGAACTCCCTGCGCACCGAAGCTGCAGATGCCCTGGTTTCATGGATTGATTCTGACCCGACAGGTAGCGGCAACGACCGTGTTCTGGTGCTCGGCGACCTCAATAGCTACGCCCGCGAAAACCCAATTAGCACTCTAAAGGACGCTGGTTACGCTGATTTGTTGGAGGTTTTCGGTGAAGGAGAAGCTTACTCCTATGTCTACAGCGGTGAGTCCGGTTACTTGGATCACGCCCTCGCCAGTGAGTCACTGGCTCCTTTGGTAACAGGTGCGGCCGATTGGCATATCAATGCCGACGAGCCTCGGGTGCTGGATTACAACATCGAGAATAAAACCGATGAGCAGGTGGAGAGTTTCTACTCGACTGATGCATTCCGCGCTTCAGATCACGATCCGCTTGTGGTTGAGCTGGATCTGGGGGCAGATAACCAGGAGCCGGTTGCTGGGTTTGAGTGGGGTGTTGAAGGCTTCGAAGTGAACTACTTCGACAGCAGCGTCGATACCGATGGCACTATCGTTAGCTGGGCCTGGGATTTTGGTGATGGCACTACCAGTACTGAGCAAAACCCCAGTCATAGCTACGATGCAGCAGGCACTTATTCTGTAATTCTCCAGGTTGAGGACGACCGGGGAGCGATCTCCACCGTTGAGCAGCTTGTACCAGTTGAGGAGGTTGTTGATCTTCGGGCTGATTTTAAAGTCCACACCTTCCTGCGCTGGGTGTGGATTGAAGAGCGCAGTAGTTACGATGGCGACGGTAACCTGAGCTATGAGTGGGACTTTGGTGATGGCACCAGCCGCTCCGGCCCCATGGCACTGCATCGCTATGCCACCGGTGGTAGTTATGAAATTACCCTGACAGTGAAAGACGATCTGGGTAATGAAGATAAAGCCTACCGTGAAATTGAGATTCGCAAGCCGTTTTGGCACTGAGATGGATATCAACAACAATAAATAATTAACTCCACATATTGAACGGTCGGATATTAAGGCAAGAGATATTCGGCCGTTTTCTTTCCTCTCCACGTTAATTACGTATTTTTCATCTTTACCTCCTTGGGCATATGCCCGAGTGTTTCACTTCCTCGTTTTCATATTGGTAGCCCGGCAAGACTCCATTACGAGTCATTAAAATCTTTATTATATGGATCATTGGAGGGGAAAGTGTTTGTGTGTGCCCGATCCCTGAATTGGAAAAAGACTTGAGTAAAGTGCCTAAGATGTCTTCCTGGAGTATTGAGATATCACTGGGGCCTATCAGAGACGTATCAAAATAGATAAATATTTAATGCAAAGAGTGTCGTTTTTAGTCAGCGTGTGTTTTATTGCTTCAGGTAAATCAGTTACTAGTGATCAGCGAAGCTATTAAACCACTGGGGGAGACATAGTTTGCAGGCATTTAAGACATTGGAAGGTTTAAGCCTGGAATGGACCGGCACCCACTATTCAAAGCAAGGTGATTTCCCCGACCTTTCTACCCACACGGTAACCTATGAAACCGCGACACATTGTTACGTTACGGCGTCGGGAGAGTTAGTTGGGGAAGCTTCATATACCTATGAAGCCATGGACGATAGGATGGCGGCGTTGATTTATCGGCCTGATATATATCAGGGGCGAAAAGGTGTGGTGCTTTATGCGATGCTCGATTTTGTACAGATGATGGATCGCGCCATTATTCTCTATCAGGATCGGCCACTAGCGCTGGCAAATGGCAGTTTTCAGGTGGTGAATACCCCTGTGCGACCTACAGCCTGAAAATTGAAAAATAAGGAAAATGGTGAGCTTATGAGAGAGTGCGAGAAAATTAATTATATTGAGTTGCCCTCCAGGGATTTGGGTAAGACAAAAGCATTTTTTACCGAGGCATTTAATTGGACTTTTACCGATTACGGTCCGGAGTACACCGCTTTTTCAAATGCTGGATTGGATGGTGGCTTTTTCAAGGCAGAGTTGCAGAGCACTACCGAAAATGGATCTGCATTAGTGGTGTTATACAGCCGCGACCTGGAGGGTACCCTGGAGAAGGTCACGCGATGCGGAGCCGAAATAGCCAAGCCAATTTTCCCGTTTCCCGGTGGCAGGCGCTTCCATTTTAGGGAACCTTGCGGCAATGAATTTGCGGTTTGGTCTGATGTGGAGTCTGCGTAGAGGCGTTTACAGAAAAAAGCCCCCGATTTTACTCGGAGGCTTTTGGGAGACTGGCAACCGTTTCTATTAAGCTTCGAAATCGGTAGCCAGCTTCTTTTCCACCAGCTGCTTTTTCAGGGTGGGGTACTGGGGAATGCCATTTTTGTAGGGAGGGTAGTCCTCGCCTTGAATTAATGGCAGCAGGTACTTGCGTCCCTCTTCAGTAATTCCAAAGCCGTCTTCGCTGATATATTCGCGCGGCATAAATTTTTCTACGTTGGCGACTTCAGACAGTGGCGCCTCTGCGATGGACCAGCTGTACTCTTCACCTTCTGCGCGAATAATGGCTGGCATAATGGCATTTTTGCCTGCTGCAGCCATTTCCACTGCGGCGCGACCTACGGCGTAGGCTTGCTCAACATCGGTAGCAGAAGCGATATGGCGGGCGGCGCGCTGGAGGTAATCTGCCAGGGCCCAGTGGTACTTCAGGCCGAGTTCGCTTTTGACCATGTTGGCCAGGGTCGGTGCAACACCGCCCAACTGCTTGTGGCCAAAGGCGTCGGTGGTGCCGGCATCGGCAAGGAAGGTACCGTCGCCGTATTGGGCGCCTTCGGAGGCGACGATAACGCAGTAGCCTTTCTCGTCTACGGTCTTTTGTACCTTGGCGAGGAACTTCTCTTTATCGAAAGCGATTTCTGGGAACAGGATAATGTGGGGTGCATCGCCTTCCTGTTCTTGGGCCAGAGCGCCGGCAGCGGCAATCCAGCCCGCGTGACGGCCCATCACCTCGAGAATAAATACTTTGGTGGAAGTAGCGCACATGGAGGCTACGTCCATGGCTGCTTCCTTGGTGGACACAGCAACATATTTGGCAACGGAGCCAAATCCCGGGCAGTTGTCGGTCAGGGGCAGGTCGTTATCCACAGTTTTGGGAATATGGATGGCCTGGATTGGATAACCCATGGTCTCGGACAGTTGGGATACTTTCAGGCAGGTGTCTGCGGAGTCGCCGCCACCGTTGTAAAAGAAGTAGCCAATATTGTGCGCTTTGAAGACTTCGATCAGGCGCTCGTATTCTGCGCGGTTCTCTTCCAGGCTCTTCAGTTTATAGCGGCAGGAACCAAAGGCACCGGAGGGGGTGTGGCGCAGTGCAGCAATATCCTCTGCGCTCTCTTGGCTCACGTCGATCAGCTCCTCGCGCAGCGCGCCGAGAATACCGTTTAGCCCTGCGTATACATTGCCAATCTGGTCCGGGTTTTCACGCGCAGCTTCAATTACGCCGCAGGCGGATGCGTTGATCACGGCGGTAACGCCACCGGACTGCGCATAAAAGGCGTTCTTTTTCGACATGGTTATCCTGTGCTTATAGAGATATAGAGAAGTATCCCGATCCGGTAGTCCGCCTCGCATCTAGTTTTAAACAATTGTGCCAGTGGGGATAACCGGGAGCTCGTATCGGGTGTCGACCCTTTCGGGAAAATTCCTACCACCGTACCGGGGATGAGGCCGACCAATGCGGGGGCGGAGTCTAATGGAATAGCGAGTAAATTGCATGGTAACTGGGGTATTTGGCAATTACTGGCCCGAATTGCCGTGTTAAGCTTGCGCCGCAACCCGTAGGAGTACATTTTTCCGCTATGCATATTCATATTCTAGGTATTTGCGGCACATTTATGGGCAGTTTGGCCCAACTGGCGGTGGCGGAAGGGCACCGCGTAACCGGCAGTGACGCCAATGTTTATCCACCTATGAGCACCCAGTTGCAACAGGCGGGTATCCAAATTACCGAGGGCTATGATCCCGCACAGCTGGAGCCCGCCCCGGACCTGGTGATTATTGGCAATGCCATGTCCCGGGGGAATCCGGCAGTAGAGGCGGTGCTGGAAAAAGGGTTGGCTTACACCTCTGGCGCCCAGTGGTTGTGCGATCACTTCCTGGGTGGCCGCTGGGTATTGGCGGTTTCCGGAACCCACGGCAAAACCACCACCGCCAGTATGCTGGCCTGGATTCTGGAAGCGGCAGATATGCAGCCCGGCTTCCTGATCGGTGGGGTCCCGGCTAATTTTGGTGTCTCTGCTCGTTTGGGAGAGTCTCCCTTCTTTATTGTTGAGGCGGATGAGTATGACACTGCCTTTTTCGACAAGCGTTCCAAGTTTGTGCACTACCGCCCGCGCACGGTGATTATCAACAATCTCGAATTTGACCACGCAGATATCTTTGAGGACCTGGCGGCAATCCAGAAACAATTCCATCACCTGGTACGAACTGTGCCTGCTAGCGGCCTGATAGTGGCCTCTTCCGAAGAGAATGTAGAGCAGGTACTTGATAAAGGCTGCTGGAGTGAAGTGCAGCGGGTTGGTAGCGAGTCTGCCGAAGGTGTGCGAGTGGGTGATTGGTGCGCAGTGGATATCGCCGCCGATGGCAGCAGTTTTACGGTTCAGTTTGAAGGCGAAGTCGTGGCGCGGGTCGAGTGGGACCTGACCGGGCAGCACAATGTGCAAAATGGCCTCGCGGCTATGGCTGCGGCGCGGCATGTGGGTGTCACCCCAGATTTGAGTGCGGCAGCTCTGGCACGCTTCCAGGGGGTTAAACGTCGTATGGAGTGCCTGGGAGAAGTGGCCGGCATCCGTGTTTACGATGATTTTGCCCATCACCCTACCGCGATTGAATCCACCCTCAATGGCCTGCGGGCGAAGGTTGGGGAGGATAAAATCATTGCCCTGATTGAACCGCGCTCCAATACCATGCGTATGGGAGTGCATCAGGGCAAGCTGGCCGATTCTTGCTCCGGGGCCGATGTGGTGCTCTGGTATCAGCCTGAGGGAGTTAACTGGTCCCTGGAAGACGTCGCCCACCACTCATCGGTGCCGGCCAAAACTTTTGATTCGATTGAAGATGGTGTGGAATCTGTTTTGCAGCTAGCCGATTCCGGTAGCCATATCGTAGTGATGAGCAACGGCGGCTTTGGCGGTATCCACCAGCGCCTTATCGGTGCCCTGGAACAGAAATACGATCTCTAAGTCAGAAGACTAATGTTTCCTGCGCAGTCCTATGCTCGCAGGGCTTAATAAGGTATCGACTTTGCATCAATCTCCTTTCGAGAAGACCGTGACCCTGGCTATGACCGGGGCTTCCGGTGCCCAGTATGGTTTGCGCCTGCTTCAGTGCCTGCTGGCTTCGAATGTGCGCGTATGGCTGCTGCTGTCCGAGGCGGCTCAGGTGGTCATCAACACCGAAACTGATATGCAGTTGCCGGAGGGCGATGAGCGCGAGTTGCAGAATTTCCTCGCCGATCGTTTTGCCGCGCAGGAAGGCCAGCTGACCCTTTTCAGCAAGCGCGATTGGTTTTCCCCGGTGGCTTCTGGAACCGGGGCGCCAGCCAGTATGGTGATCTGCCCGGCAAGTGGTGGCACCTTGTCTGCGGTGGCCTGTGGAGCATCGAACAACCTGATTGAGCGGGCTGCGGATGTAGCCCTGAAAGAGCGCCGCCAGCTCATTCTGGTTCCCCGCGAGGCACCTTACTCCGAGATTCACCTGGAAAATATGCTGAAACTCACCCGCATGGGGGCCATGATCCTGCCGGCCAGCCCTGGCTTTTACCAGAGGCCCAGTTCGGTGGAAGATATTGTGGACTTCGTGGTGGCGCGGTTGCTCGACCAGTTGGGCATCGAGCAGAAGCTGTTGCCCAGCTGGGGAGAGCAGGATGGGCAATGAGATAAAACCGAGTATTACGATTCACTACTGTGTGCAGTGCAACTGGATGTTGCGAGCCACCTGGATGGCCCAGGAATTGCTGCACACTTTCGCCGATGACCTCAATCAGGTTGCATTGCAACCGGGTACTGGGGGAGTATTCGAGATTCGGATTGGCGAAATTTTGATCTGGGAGCGCAAGCGTGACGGCGGCTTTCCCGGTGCCAAGGAGCTCAAACGTCGCGTCAGGGATACCCTGTTTCCCGAGCGCGACCTGGGGCATATCGACAATCCCTGAAAAAAAGTTCCAATAAAACGGTGCGGTGGCAAATTTTAGGTTTGCTAATTCATCGCATAGGCGAACAATATGCGCGCCGCAATGCGGCCAGTTTTTAGTTTGGAAAGAAGCGGAAATTTATGCTGTCAGCTTTACAGAAGTCTTATGAATACTTGGTGACCAAGCGGCCCGCTGCGGTGTTGGTGGTTATCGGCCTGTTAACCCTGCTGGCAGCCCTCGGATTGTCCCGCCTGAAGATCGACGCCTCTGCCGATTCCCTCACTCTGGAAGCTGATAAATCGCTGGATTATTTCCGCGAGATTTCCGAGCGCTATGCCAGTGGCGACTTCCTGGTTGTCACTTACCGCTCCAAGACTGGGGACCTGTTCAGTGATGAGTCCCTGGAAACCCTGGGCAAGTTGCGAGATGAATTGGCCAAGGTAGATGGTGTGTCCAGTGTGCAGAGCATTCTCGATGTCCCACTGCTGTACAGCCCCAAGCTGGTTCTCACCGATATCAGCGATGAGGTGCGCACGCTCGCCAGGCCCGATGTCGATCGGGATATGGCCCGGCAAGAGTTCCTCTCAAGCCCGATTTATCGGGAGTTGATCCTGAGCCCGGACGGGCAGACGACGGCCATACTGGCGAACCTGAAACTGGATAGCCGCGGTATCGAGATGGTGCGCGAGCGGGATGCTTTACGCAGCAAGCGCAATACAGAGGGACTGACTCCAGAAGAGGCCGTTCGCCTGGAGGAGATCAGCGCGGTCTATCTGGCCCACCGTACTGAGCAAGAAAAAATTGCCCACCAGCGCGTCGATACCGTGCGCGCAATTCTGGCTGGCTACAACGGCGAAGCGGAGCTGTTCCTCGGTGGTGTCACCATGATTACCGCCGATATGATTTCGTTTATTAAAAGCGACCTGCTGGTATTCGGTGTGGGGATCCTCGCTTTTATCGTGATTACCCTGTTGCTGATTTTCCGCCAGCCGCGCTGGGTGCTGTTGCCGCTGATGACTTGTGTTACCACTGCGGTAGTGATGCTGGGACTACTCGGCTGGCTGGATTGGCGACTGACAGTGATCTCGGCCAACTTTGTCGCACTGCTGTTAATTATTACCTTGGCAATTACCATCCACCTGGCGGTGCGCTACCGAGAATATATTGCCCAGAACCCAGATTGGGATCTTGAAAAGCTGGTATTGCAGACAGTGCGCTTTATGGCCAAGCCCTGCCTGTATACCGCACTGACCACCATCGTGGCTTTTGTGTCCCTGGTGGTGAGCGGCATTCGCCCGGTTATCGATTTTGGCTGGATGATGACAATGGGTGTGACCGTGGCTCTGTTGCTGTCGTTCCTGATTATTCCCAGTTTCCTGATGGTGCTGCCGAAGCGTGTGGGCAGTGTGAGTGCAGATAACTCCCACGCATTTACCCTGCAGTTTTCCCGCTTTGCCGAGCGCCACAAGTTTGTGGTGCTAGGTATTTCACTGCTGGCAGCCGTCGTGAGTGTGGTGGGCATATCCCAGCTGAAAGTGGAAAACCGCTTTATCGATTACTTCGATGATTCCACGGAAATTTATCAGGGCATGCTGGTGATTGACCGCCGCCTGGGCGGCACTGTGACCTTGGATATTATCCTGGATCAGCCCGAGGAGCAGGAGGCAGCTTTCGAGGGAGAAGAAGATCCCTTTGCGATGGAAGCAGAGGAAGATCCCTTCGCTGTAGATGAGGACCCCTTTGCCTCCGATGATCCATTTGGCGGTGAAGAGGAGTCAGTGGAGCAGAGCTACTGGTTTACGGTTGCCGGTTTGGCAAAGCTGGAGCAGCTGCATGATTACCTGGAGGAGCAGCCGGAGATAGGCAAGGTTCAATCTCTGGCGACCCTGTATAAAGTTGCCGTGGATCTGAATGGCGGTCCCCTCAATGACTTTGAGCTGGCGGTGGCCAATACCAGCCTGCCGGCCGAAATTCGCTCCGTTCTGGTAGACCCCTATTTATCTGTGGAGAACAACCAGGCTCGTATCACCCTGCGGGTGATGGAGACAGATCCCACCCTGCGTCGCGATGAGCTGATCCAGCGCATCTACAACTACGCTCACAATGAGATGGGTATTGCTCCAGAGAATGTCCATCAGACCGGCCTGTTGGTGCTGTACAACAATATGTTACAGAGCCTGTTTAAGTCCCAGATCCTGACCCTGGGTGCTGTTTTTGTCGGAATCCTGCTGATGTTCCTGGTGCTATTCCGCTCTCTGTGGATTGCTCTGATTGCACTGGTGCCAAATATGCTGGCGGCCTGTGTGGTACTCGGTGGTATGGGGCTTGCGGGCATTCCGCTGGATATGATGACCATCACTATCGCCGCGATTACCGTGGGTATCGGAGTGGACCATGCGATTCACTACCTGTATCGCTTCCGCGCTGAGTTTGCCAAAGATGGCAATTACCTGGCGACCATGCATCGCAGCCATGCGACGATTGGTCGTGCCATGTTCTACACTGCGATCACGATTATTGTCGGTTTCTCAATTTTGGCGCTGTCGAAGTTTGTTCCGTCGATCTATTTCGGTCTCCTCACCGCGCTGGCGATGTCCGCCGCACTGTTGGGTTCCCTGACACTTCTGCCCCTGTTGCTGGTGATGTTCAAGCCGCTCGGCCGTCAGAGGCAAGCTGATAAAGTTGAGCCCGAGGCACCGATGCAGGAGGCGCCCAGCGCCTGAATCGAAGGAATTTGAAATATAAAAAAAGCCGGGATAACCCCGGCTTTTTTTATGTCTGCTTAACAGTCGGGACTCAGTCCTGGCGGCTGGTAATTTCCAGCAAGTGGTAGCCAAACTGGGTTTTGACTGGGCCATGCACCTTGTGCAGCTCTTCGGAAAATACGACCTTGTCAAATTCGGGAACCATCATTCCCTTGCTGAAAGAGCCCAGGTCACCGCCGGAACGGCTAGAGGGGCACTGGGAGTACTGCTCGGCAATTTTACCGAAGTCAGCGCCGTTCTCGATTTGCTGTTTCAGGTCCTGGCACTGCTGTTCATTTTCAACCAGGATATGGCGAGCGGTTGCTGTAGGCATGAAAAATCTCCGTTTGGTCAATTTACCGCAGCAGCTTAAAGGCTGGGTGTTGGGCTTGCCAGCGACAATTACCGCAAAGTGGAAAAACTTGCTCGCAATCCAACCGGTTGGCGGTAAAAAGTCTCTTAACCTGCCGCAGAGTTCCCTAGGGCGATGTTATCTTTAGGGCACACAAAAAATAATGAGTGATGACTTTGCAACAGATACCCCTTTTTCCCCTGAGTGTCCCTCTATACCCCGGCGTGACTTTGCCCCTGCGGATTTTTGAGCAGCGCTATATTCACCTTGTCAGTGAGTCCATGAAAACCAATAGTGGCTTCGGCATTGTATTGATTCGCTCCGGGGGTGAAGTGGGGCGCGCTTCAGTATGGCCTCTCGGTGTTTATGTCGACATCGTGGATTGGGGACAGGGCGAGGGAGGGCTGCTAAACGTGGAGGTGAAAGGTCGGCGTCGCTTTCGCATTGTCCACACCCGTCGCGCAGAAGATGACCTGCTTCTGGGGGACGTGGAGTGGATACCAGATGAAGATGAAAAGCCGATTCCGGCGGATTGCGATGGTCTTCTGTCGGTGTTGGAGGAGTTGAAGGAGCGGGCACAGACGCTATCACTTAAATTTGAGCCGGTGGAGTCTGCGGACTCACTATCCTGGCAATTGGCTCAGCTTCTGCCATTGGAGGATAAGGTTCGCACCGACTTGCTAGCGGTAGAAGATCCTCTTATGCGGCTTGCAACTATTGCCGAGAACCTGGATCGTTGGACGCGGGAATAGCTAGATACAAAGCTGTGTGGCCCGGTAATCGGCACTTTCAACCGGGTCTCGCTGGGTTATACTGCGCGGCCGACCGGATTTTGCACGGAGAGCCAAGTGACCGCCACAGACACCGCTGATCAGCAATCCACTCGCGCCAAGCTCGAACAGATGGGGCGCGCTGCCCGTACCGCCGCCAAACAGATAGCTGCCGCGGATACCTCCACCAAGAATAATGCTCTCAAAGCCATCGCTGCCCAACTGGAGACACAGCGGGTGTCTCTACTGAAGGCTAATGCATTGGATATGAAGGCGGGTCGCGAGCGCGGCCTGGATGCGGCTCTTCTGGATCGCCTGGAGCTTAATGATGCCCGCATCGATGGCATGATCGAGGGCCTGGTACAGGTGGCAGAGCTGCCCGACCCGGTGGGAGAAGTTGAAGATTTACGCTACCGCCCCAGCGGCATTCAAGTGGGCAAAATGCGTGTGCCCCTAGGGGTGGTGGGCATTATTTATGAGTCCAGGCCCAATGTGACCATTGATGCAGCAAGCCTGTGTTTGAAATCCGGCAATGCCACAATTTTGCGTGGAGGCAGTGAAGCGCTGCACTCGAACAAGGCAATTGCCTCCTGCATTATCGCCGGCTTGCGAGAAGTGGGTTTGCCGGAAACGGCGGTGCAGGTTGTCGATACCACCGATCGAGCGGCGGTGGGTGCCCTGATCACCATGCCGGAGTATGTGGATGTAATTGTACCCAGGGGCGGAACCGGCCTGATTGAAAGGGTCAGTCGCGAAGCCCGAGTGCCGGTGATCAAACACCTACACGGTGTTTGTCATGTGTATATCGATGATCGGGCTGACCTGGACAAAGCTTTCGATATCGCCCTCAATGCCAAGACTCATCGCTATGGTGTTTGTAACGCCATGGAGACACTTTTAGTTGCCGAGATGGTTGCGGCGGATATACTGCCGCGCTTGGCTGGTGCCTACGAAGAAAAAGGGGTTGAATTGCGCGGTTGTGCCCGGACCCGTGAAATCATTCCTCACTGTGTAGCGGCGACAGAAGATGACTGGAGTGAGGAATACCTTGCCCCGGTTCTCGCTGTGCGTGTTGTTGCGGATATGGAAGCGGCTATGGACCATATTGCCTGTTACGGATCCGGCCACACCGAGGCAATTGTCACCCAGGATTACAGTCGCAGCCGCCGCTTTATGAGTGCTGTGGATGCCAGCTCAGTGATGATTAATGCCTCAACCCGCTTTGCTGACGGTTTCGAGTACGGCTTGGGGGCGGAAATTGGTATCAGTACTGATAAAATCCACGCCCGCGGCCCGGTTGGCCTGGAAGGGCTCACTTCGCAAAAATGGATTGTGTTCGGAGATGGCCATATCCGGCAATAAGCACTTTTCCCTTTGGGGTAGCGAGTGCGAGGGGTACGAGAAATAATTGTGGCGAGCAAAAGGCATACGTTGGCCCTGTTTGGCGGAACCTTTGATCCGATTCATCTCGGTCATTTGCGCATGGCGCTGGAGCTGCGCCAGGTGCTCGAATTTGATGAAATGCGCCTGCTACCCAGCCACCAGCCTGCCCACCGGCAGACGCCAGGTGTATCGTCCCGCCAGCGTAGCGAAATGCTGGCTCTGGCGCTGGAGGGGTGTGATGAGCTCACTCTGGATGAGCGAGAACTCCATCGTGGTGGAGCTACTTATACGGTAGATACCCTGGAGGAGCTGCGCAGTGAACTGGGAGGTGAAACCTCCATCAGTTTTTGCATGGGATTGGACTCCCTATTGAGTCTGCACCGCTGGCACCGCTGGGAGCGCCTCTTGGAGCTGGCACATCTGGTGGTGGTAACAAGGCCGGGCTGGCACCTGCCAGATCGCGATAGCGAAGAGCATGGCCCTCTGGCAGAACTGCTGGAGAATCATCGGGGCACGGCTGCAGACTTGCATACACGAGCATGTGGTTGCCTGCTGTTGCGGGAGCAGACCATGTTGCCAATTTCCGCGACGCAAATTCGCGAATTAATTAAAAGTGGCCAGTCGCCACGCTATTTACTGCCCGCAACTGTGTTGCAGTACATAGAAGATCATCGACTTTATATAGAGGTTGCGTCAGGCGACCCGCAATGAATCAAGGTGTTATGACAAATATTAAAGATATCGCTCTCAATGCGCTGGAAGATTTGAAAGGTAAGGATATTGTTTCCCTGGATGTTTCCGGGCTTTCAGATGTAATGGACAATCTGCTGATCTGTACTGGTACTTCCAGCCGCCAGGTTAAGTCCCTGGCAGAGAACGTTGTAGACGAGCTGAAAAAAGAAGGCATTCGCCCCATTGGTGTTGAAGGTGTCGAACAGGGTGAGTGGGTATTAGTCGACTACGGTGACTTGGTTGTTCACGTGATGCTCGCAGATGTTCGCGGTTTCTACGACCTGGAGAAACTCTGGTCTATGACTCCGAATACCCGTGACGATGCCGATGGCAGTGATCCGCACCAGGGTTAATTGCTGTGAAAATCCGCATTCTTGCCGCCGGTGGAAAAATGCCGGCTTGGGTGCAGGAGGGCTACGCTGAGTACGCTAAGCGCCTGCCCCGGGAAATTGCTCTGGAAATGGTGGAAATCCCACTCGGCCAACGAGGCCAAAAGAGCTCTGCAGCCCTGATTGAAAAAGCGCGAAAAAAAGAGGGCGAGGCGATGCTCGCCGCTTTGGGACCGCGGGACCACGTGGTAGCGCTCGATGTGAAAGGCAAGCCCTGGAGTACCGAGCAGTTGTCGGCGCAATTAAGTGATTGGCAAATGCTTGGGGAAAATATCAGCCTGTTAATTGGCGGGCCCGACGGTTTATCCGAAGACTGCCTCGCCCGTGCGCGCCAGCGCTGGTCTCTGTCCCCACTGACCTTGCCGCACCCGCTGGTGAGAGTGGTTCTGGCTGAACAAATTTATCGCGCCTGGACATTATTGGCCGGCCATCCCTACCACAAATAAAATATTTGCGATAAGTCGCGGAGAGATTTGCCGACTCGGTTCTCTCTCCTGACTCGCCCTGTGTTAATGTAGGGAATTAGATTTTTTGCACGCCAGTCAAAAACCATCGAATAAATTCTGATGCCGCACGATTACCATCTCAAGGACCCCCATACCGAGCAGCGATTGTTTCGCAATCGTATGTTGGTGGCGCTTGTGGGGGTTATCTTTTTACTGGGTGTTCTCGTAGCGCGTTTCTACAACCTCCAGGTGGTTAATTACGAAGACTACCGCACTCAATCTGATGAGAACCGTATCCAGGTGCGCCCGGTCGCGCCGACCCGCGGATTGATCTATGACCGCAACGGCATTTTGCTAGCCGATAACCGCGCCAGTTATAACTTGTCGATTGTTCGCGAGCGCGTTCGCGATATGGATGCCACGTTAGAGCTGATCGGTAACCTGGTGCGACTCGATGAAAATGATGTCACCAAATTCCAGAAACGCCTCAAGCGCCGGCGCCCCTATGAGCCAGTGCCTCTCCGATTTCGATTGAACGAAGATGAAATCGCACGGATCAGTGTTAATCAATTCCGTATGCCTGGGGTGTCAGTGGAGGCGGAGTTAGTGCGTTACTACTCCCTCGGGGATCTATTTGCCCACAGTGTGGGCTATGTGGGGCGAATCAGTGACCGCGACCTGAGTAACTTTACCGAGGATGATGTGCGCCGCTATCGCGGTACCCGCAGCATCGGTAAGGTCGGGTTGGAACGCTCCTACGAGGATCTCCTGCTCGGAGAGGTCGGTTATGAAAATGTCGAAATTAATGCTCGTGGCCGGGTTTTACGAGTACTGGAGCGCCGGGACCCCAAACCGGGCTCGGATCTGGTGCTCAACCTGGATGCTCAGCTGCAACAAGTCGCCTCTGATGCCCTGGGAGATCGCCGCGGTGCAGTAGTTGCGATCGATGTAAATAGCGGTGGTGTGTTGGCGTTTGTCAGCAAGCCGTCCTTCGACCCCAACTTGTTTGTGACCGGCATCAGCTTTGCCGACTATCGCGCCCTCAGCGATTCTCTCGATGTGCCCCTGTTTAATCGGGCGGTGCAGGGGCAGTATCCACCGGGCTCGACTCTAAAGCCGTTGATGGGGCTGGGTGGACTCCAGGCGGGCATTATTACCCGAGAGAGTACAGTCAAGGACCCCGGCTTTTACAAGCTGCCCAACGATCCGCGCATCTACCGCGACCACGTGCGCTGGGGGCACGGTGAGAAAGTGGATCTGATACAGGCCATGGCGCAGAGCTGTGACGTCTACTTTTGGGATATGGCGCACCGCTGGGATATCGATGATATGCACAGCATCGCCTCTCATTTTGGCTTGGGCAGCAAGACAGGGATTGATCTGCCCATGGAGCGCTCTGGACTATTTCCTTCCCGAGACTGGAAGCGCGGCGCCCGCGGAATGCCCTGGTTCCCCGGTGACAGTTTGAATGCGGTGCTGGGGCAGGGCTTTGTGTTGGCGACGCCACTGCAGCTTGCAGTAATGACTGCCACGATTGCCAATCGCGGTACCCACTACCGCCCGCAGATGGTCAAGTCGATCAACGGGGTGGAACAACCTCCCGAGATACTGCACAACCTCGAGGCCCGCCCTGATCACTGGGATTTGGTATTCGAGGGAATGGAGGCTGTAGTCAACCACCGTACCGGTACCGGGAAACGGGCAGGTAAAGATCTGGACTTCCGCGTGGCGGGTAAGTCCGGTACCGCTCAGGTGGTCGGTATTGCCCAGGGGGAGCGCTATGACTCAGAGGCCCTGCAAGAGCGCCACCGAGACCACGCCCTGTTTGTGGCCTTCGCGCCTGTGGATAACCCCCGTATCGCTGTTTCGGTATTAGTCGAAAATGGTGAGGGCGGCGGCAAGGTCGCTGCTCCGGTGGCAAGAGAGCTATTTGCGGAGTGGATGTCACGCCCGCAGTTGGAACCGCAGAAGACGGCGGATACCACTTATTTGAGCGAGGGGGCTGGCAATGGCTAGTCGCGATTTCTCCCACCGTTTGTCAGATGCCCACGGCAGTCTGCGCAAGCCGGTCAGTCTCTCACGCCGCCTGCATATTGATATACCGCTACTGGTACTGTTGTTGGTGTTGGCCGCTGTAGGACTTGGAGTGCTGTACAGCGCTTCTGGCGGTGATATGAACTATGTGCGGCGCCAGTCAATTTTTATGTGCGTGGCCTTTGTGGGCATGTTTATCGTTGCGCAAATCCCCCTGGATTTTTATCGGCGCTGGTCCCCCTGGGCCTATTTGGCCGGTTGTGCGCTATTGGTTGGGGTATTGTTCTTTGGCACCAAGGCGATGGGGGCACAGCGCTGGCTGGAGATAGGCGGGTTTCGCTTCCAGCCATCGGAAGTGATGAAGCTCGGTGTCCCCATGGCAGTGGCAGCTTACCTGCATCAACGCCGTTTGCCGCCATCACTGACCACAGTGATTGGAGCTTTGGCAATTGTGGCGATTCCCGCAGCTCTTATCGTACGGCAACCGGATTTGGGGACTTCGATCCTGATTGCGGCGTCCGGTCTTTTTGCCCTGTATCTAGCGGGGTTGAGTTGGAAGATGATCAGTGCCGCGGCAATGGCGCTGTTGGTTGCTGCCTATCCAATTTGGCACTGGGGGCTCCACGATTACCAGCGGCAGCGAATTTTGACCCTGCTCAACCCAGATGATGACCGTTTTGGTGCTGGTTGGAATATATTTAACTCCAAAGCGGCTATCGGCTCCGGTGGTGTTTACGGCAAAGGCTACCTGCAGGGAACCCAGTCACAGCTCGATTTCCTGCCGGAGAGCCATACCGATTTTATTATCGCGGTACTGTCGGAGGAGTGGGGCATGCGCGGCGCCCTGTTGCTGCTTTTGCTATATGTACTGATTATCGCCCGTGGCATTTACATCAGCTTTATGGCCCAGCACGTATTTGGCCGATTGTTGGCGGGGAGTATTACCCTCACTTTTTTTGTCTATGTATTTGTAAACATTGGTATGGTTACAGGATTGTTGCCGGTAGTTGGGGTGCCTTTGCCTGTGATTAGTTACGGCGGGACATCCTTGATTACATTGATGGCCGGATTTGGCTTGTTGATGGCTGTTGGCACTGAGCGGCGCAGAGTTCACTTTTGAGGAACACTGCATAGGGACAATAACCGGATTTAGAGACGCGAGATGAAGACAGGAGCGGTCGTTTTGAAGTGGACCTCGGGATTATTAATCGGGATGGGACTGGCCCTCGCCGCCTGTGCGCAGGAACCGGGTCACGGAAATAATAAACAAGCGCAAGAATTCGTAGATTATATGGTGGAAGAGCACGATTTTAATCGCGAAGAAATGCAGACTCTGATGCGTGAGGCCAAGCGCAAAGATTCCATCCTAAAGGCGATCAAACGGCCAGCTGAGAAAGCCAAGCCCTGGCACGAATATCGCAAAATGTTTCTCACCCCGCAGAGCATTGCCGGTGGGGTAGACTTTTGGGATCAAAATGCCGAGGCCCTGGCTGAGGCTGAAAAGAAATACGGTGTACCGGCAGAGATGATTGTTGCCATCATCGGAATTGAAACCCGATACGGCGGTAATATGGGCGGCTACCGGGTTTTGGATGCACTTTCCACGCTGGCATTTAACTACCCCCGTCGCTCTGCGTTTTTTACCAAAGAGTTAGAAAACTACCTTCTGCTGACTCGTGAGCAGGATATGGACCCCTTGGCTCTCAAGGGCTCTTATGCTGGGGCTATGGGCTACGGCCAATTCATGCCTTCAAGCTACCGCTCTTATGCGGTGGACTTCAGCGACGATGGCAAGGCGGATATATGGAACAACCCTACCGATGCGATCGGCAGTGTGGCTAACTATTTCGTTAAACATGGATGGAAGCCCGGTGAACCGGTCGCGGTACTGGCCAGCCCCCGCCCGAATGCGGACATGACAATCGTCAACGATACTCTGCAGCCGCAGTGGACCGTTGGAGAATTGGCGGACAAAGGCTTTAACGCTACTAGCCAGGTGGCTCCGGAAATGCCGGCCAACGTATTCTCCCTGCAAACTGAGCAGGGAAAACAGTATTGGCTCGGTTTGAATAATTTCGCGACTATCACCCGCTATAAC
Organism: Microbulbifer maximicatervae (SeqCode); assembly: GCF_052467615.1. Classification (NCBI taxonomy): domain Bacteria; kingdom Pseudomonadati; phylum Pseudomonadota; class Gammaproteobacteria; order Cellvibrionales; family Microbulbiferaceae; genus Microbulbifer; species Microbulbifer maximicatervae (SeqCode). Next base: position 3,554,513 of record NZ_CP174319.1, on the reverse strand, counting down.
CGCAGTCGCCTTTACGCTATGGCCGTCAATGATCTGGCCCAAGAGATTGTTAAAGCGAGAGGCGGCAAGTCTTAAGGCGGCTTCAGTCCCGCAGCTAAATTTAACCCAAATGGAGGGAACCATTTGGGTTTTTAGTGTTCATATTTTTCTATTTTATTTAGCAGTTCCAGATAATAGCGGCTTGGAGACGGCAGCAATAAGTTGTCGCGCGCCGGGGGGATTATGTTTCAGTGCAAAGCGCGTTGGGGAGTGGCCCTGGCGGTCCTGATATTAGCGGCCTGTAGTGGCCCGCAGCCAAAACCACAGAAAACCGAAAACACCAAGCAACCGGACTTTAATAGCATCAAGGATAGTGGCCCTGCTGCTCCGGTAAATATGCAAGCAGCCCCTGAGCCGATCCCTGTCCGCGAGCCGATCGGCGACGCCGGCAATAAATCCCCTTATAAGGTCAACGGTGTCACGTATCGTGTACGCAATGACGTCAAGGGCTATAAAGAGGTGGGGCAGGCTTCCTGGTATGGAACAAAATTCCACGGCCGACGCACTGCAAATGGCGAGGTCTACAATATGTATGCCATGTCTGCTGCCCATAAAACGCTACCACTGCCCAGCTATGCCAAGGTCACCAATCTCGACAATGGCCGCAGTATTATCGTGCGGGTAAACGATCGGGGGCCCTTTGTGCACGGGCGCATCATCGACCTCAGTTATACTGCTGCGCAAAAGCTTGGATACATTGATAAAGGCATTGCTCGGGTTGAGGTAGAGGCTCTGGACCCGGCCGCGTTGCCGGCGGCCAATGAAGTGCTGGCCAATAGTGATGGCACCGCTGGTTTGGCGGAAGATACGACTATCAAGTTGCCCGACAATACCTATCTGCAAGTTGGTGCTTATAGCAGTTCCGCGCAGGCCCAGGAAATTCGCACCCAATTGGCAGCGGCCATTGACTATCCTGTTGCTGTTAGTTCTGTTCAGAGTGGCGGCAAGACTTATTATCGAGTTCGAATTGGTCCACTCACCCAGCAGAGAGCTTTGGCAACAGCGCGGGAAACTGTTGAGCAGAAGCAATTTGGACAGCCACAAGTAGTTTACGAATAGTGTTGTGGGCTTTTGGGTATCAATAGGTAAGGGTGATATCTGCCTTAAATGATTGTGACTGATGCTATCGGCGGCAGTCATTTGAATACCCGTTCACAAAATAGTGCGCATTGACGCGTTTTTTCTTGTATTTTGTATTTTTGTAATGATAGGCGGCGTTTGGTGACAAGCTCTAGTGCCGCTGATTAACCTTGTAGATTTCGTTGCAGGTTAAGCCAACGAAAACGAGGAATGACGAGACATATACCTATGATCACACGGATTATCGCCTGTTCTTTCCTGTTGTTATGTGCGGGCCTGGCCCAGGCGCAATCTCTTATCCCTGCACCGCCTCAATTGGCGGCGAAGTCTTACCTGCTCTTAGATGCCAATACCGGTCAGGTCCTGGTTGAGCACGAGGCGGATACTCCGGTACCGCCGGCAAGCCTAACCAAGATGATGACGGCCTATATCGTTTCTGAGGAGATCCTTAAGGGGAGCATCAAAGAAAACGATATGGTTCGTATCTCTGAAAAGGCCTGGCGCAAGGGTGGCTCCAAGATGTTTGTTAAAGTGGGTGACCAGGTGCCGGTTATCGACTTGATGCGCGGTGTGATTATTCAATCCGGTAACGATGCGAGTATTGCCCTGGCAGAACACGTCTCGGGTAGTGAAGAGGTCTTTGCCGAAGTTATGAACCAGCAGGCAGAGCTGCTGGGCATGGAAGATACTAACTTCGTCAACGCCACTGGCTGGCCTGCAGAGGGGCACGTAACGACTGCCCATGACCTGGGTGTACTGGCGCGTGCGCTGATAATGGACCACCCAGAGCATTACGATATTTATTCCGAGAAGTATTTCAGCTACTCCGGCATTAACCAGCCCAACCGCAACCGTTTGCTGTGGCGCGATTCCTCTGTAGATGGAATTAAGACCGGCCATACGGAAGAAGCAGGGTACTGCCTGGTAGCTTCTGCAATGAAGCGCGGCATGCGCCTGGTTGCTATTGTTGTCGGCACCGACAGTGATGAGAAGCGCGCCTCTGAAACCCAAAAACTGCTCGCCTACGGCTTCCGCTACTACCAAACCCATAAGGTCTATGGTCAGGGTGAAGAGTTGCAGACGGAGCGTGTCTGGGGCGGTAAAGAGCCCAGCGTGGGTATTGCCGTAGCTAAAGATGTATTCGTTACCATCCCCCGAGGCGGTGAGGAAGGCATTAAGGCCGACCTGATTGTGGATGGTGAGCTGGAAGCGCCTGTGCAGAAGGGCCAGCCAGTGGGTAAAGTTGTCGTGACCCTGGATGGTGAGACTGTCGCCGATGTTAAAGCAGTTGCTGCCGAAGATGTGGAGCGTGCCGGTTTCTTCAAGCGCATGTGGGACTCCATCAAGCGCTTTGTAATGGGCTTTTTTAGCTAATTGCTGATTTAGGGATGGGAATGATTCCCATCCCTGTCCATCCCTCCCCACTCTCTGTCCACTTCCCCTTTTGCTCACTGTCCACTGCTGTTTAGCCGCTGTATAATCGCCGCCCGGCTGTGCCTAAGCTTTTCTCAATATCTAACAGCCCGGCCCCGGAGAGTGGTATGAGTCAAGATCCCAATCAAAAAGCCCCGAAAATTGAATTTCCCTGCGAAGACTACATGGTCAAGGTCGTGCGTGATGCCAATGATGAGGCGCACGAATTTGTACTGGATGTGATGCGTCGCCATGCCCCCGGCCTGGATGAAGAGCGCGTTACCTTGCGTGACAGTAGTACTGGTAAATTCACCTCAATGACTTTCTTTATCCTTGCCACTGGTGAGGAGCAGCTCAAAGCATTATTTGAAGAACTGAAACAGCACCCCGCTGTACATATGGTGCTCTGATGACCATTGTTCGCGATCTTGCGCGGCGAGATTATAAGAGTGTCTGGCAGGCCATGTCGCGCTATACCGATAGTCGCGATGGCGAAAGTGTCGACGAGATCTGGTGTGTAGAGCACGAGCCGGTTTTCACCCAGGGGCAGGCAGGCAAAGCCGAGCACCTGCTGAATACCGGTGATATACCCGTGGTTCAGGTGGATCGTGGGGGACAGGTGACTTATCACGGCCCCGGCCAGTTGGTGGTGTACCCTTTGTTGGACCTACGCAGAGCAAAAATCGGCGTGCGTGATCTGGTCACTGCCCTGGAGACTGCCACGGTGGCAATGCTGGAAACTTTTGGTGTTGCAGCGGCACCCAGGGCCGATGCGCCTGGGGTCTACCTCACTGAAGGCCCACGTGCGGGAAGTAAGATTGCCTCTATCGGATTGCGAGTTCGGCGAGGGTGCAGTTTCCACGGTATCGCCATCAATATCGATATGGATCTGGCTCCATTCCTGCGGATCAACCCCTGTGGCTATGCGGGGATGCAGATGGTGCAGATGGCAGAAATATTGGAACCAACCCCGAGCTGGAGCCAGGTCGCCGAGATTTTTGTGCGCGAGCTGCTCCACACTCTTCAGTTGCCCTACGCCCAGTGGCAACCCATTGATGAAAAAGTATTTGCGCAGCTGAGCGCAGAACAGCAGGAATTAAGTAATGGCTGATAAACCCGACCTGGTGCCCGTTAAGCGCACTCGCCGCCTCCAGCAGGGGGAGAAACTTCGCGATGGCGATAAGGTAGAGCGTATCCCGGTGAAGGTAATTGCCAGCGATAACCTGCTGCGTAAGCCTGACTGGATTCGCGTAAAGGTTCCCGCTTCAAAAGAAGTGGATCGCATCAAAAGTATTCTCCGCTCACAAAAACTGTCAACGGTTTGTGAAGAGGCGAGCTGCCCTAATTTGGGAGAGTGCTTTAGTGGCGGTACCGCGACATTTATGATCATGGGTGAAATCTGTACCCGTCGCTGTCCTTTCTGCGACGTGGGCCACGGTAAGCCCAATCCACTGGACCCGGAAGAGCCTAAGAACCTGGCGGATGCCATTGCTGCAATGAGTTTGCGCTATGTGGTAATCACCTCTGTTGACCGGGATGACTTGCGCGATGGTGGCGCCGAGCATTTTGCCAATTGTATTCGTGAATCGAGAGCGCAATCCCCGAACCTGCAAGTGGAAATTCTCACTCCGGATTTCCGCGGCCGTATGGATGTAGCGCTGGACATTCTGGAGAAAGAAGCTCCGGATGTGTTTAACCACAACTTGGAAACTGTGCCACGCCTGTATAAAGAGTCTCGCCCCGGTGCCAATTACAAGTGGTCTTTAAAGCTGCTGCAGGAATACAAAAAGCGCCGCCCTGACGTACTGACCAAGTCCGGGTTGATGGTTGGCCTGGGTGAGGAGAAAGAGGAAATTTTCCAGGTAATGGACGATATGCGCGAACATGATATCGATATGCTTACGATCGGCCAGTATCTGCAACCGAGTAAAGAACACTTGCCGGTACAACGCTACGTCCATCCGGATGAGTTTGAAGAGTATCGCCGCTACGCCGAGCAAATCGGCTTTAAGCACGCGGCCTGTGGTCCCTTGGTACGTTCTTCTTACCATGCTGATAAGCAGGCTCACGGAGAAAAGGTAGGTTAATACAATTTGTAGGAGAGGGGGGTGTTTTTCACATCCCTCTCCCCATTTCTCCCTCCTCAATCTCGCTTTTAACGCCCAGTTAAACACATCTATTTTTAAACAAAACTGACAATGCTTTCGCTGTTGCGAGCTCTGAAAGTATATTCTTGATTGAGAAATTAAAGTTATTTTCTCTGAAGTATTGAGGCGGCTATTTTCAATATTTAAGAGCTGTTAATGCTCTTAATTAAATTAAGGTTAATGTATTAATTGCCTTAAATAGATTTTAAGTCTCCGTGGATTTTTGTCGTTTTTTTGTTTACCTGAGTGCTTGCACTTACTAAAAGAAAGCTTTTGTAGTTTTCGGGCTTTTAAGTTGGGTGTTGCTATTTGTTTTTGCTTGTTGTCTCAGGTTGTTTTTCTGTAAGCCTGATATCAAATTAGAAATTAGTGCGGATTAAATTTTTAAGAAATCAAAAGTCATTTCGAATTACATTCATGTGATACTGTGTACCACAATGCACTAGTTTTTAGTTCTATTAGTAAGTAGCGTCCTGATAAAAGGGATACTTTTGTTAGACCTGATGTCCCAATTCAGCAGCAAAGAGCCTGCTCCTTTGTGACCAGCCATTCGCATTTTATGGTTGATAACAATAATTGCACTAATAGCTGATCTTCAGTAACTTAAGGTAAAACAATAACTGTCAGAGATTCTGCCTTTTTAGGTGTTTCATCTGCCATATTCATTCGGCGGATCTAGCCAAGCCGGGTAAAAGTCGTTATTTAGTGGCTTTACTGCTTAGTTATCTTGGTAACTCCGCTCAGGGTGTGCTGCATATTGGTGCAATCTGCCCGGACAAATGATACTGCTCATAATTAAAAAAAACACAATAATCAGAGAGGACTAGCGATGACCCCGGAAGAAAAGTACGAGAAGGTGAAGGGCCTGCAACCTTTAGAGCTTCTTTATCAGAGGGAGGCGCAGCAGGCTGATACGGTCTTTCTTCGCCAAATGCAGCAGCGGCAATGGAGAGACTATACCTGGGGTGAGGTAATGGATCGGGCTCGCAGGATTGCTGGCTACCTGCGCGCTCAGTACGAGCCCGGTGATCGCATCGCTATTCACGGCAAAAATTGTGCGGACTGGATTATTGTGGATGTGGGTATCATGCTGGCGGGAATGATCAGCGTGCCGCTTTACCCAGGTCAATCTGTCTCCTCGATGACTTATGTTTTACAGCACTCTGAATCGAAGATGCTTTTCTGTGGGGCCACCGACAATAATGCGGCTCTACAGGAAGTTGCTGACATGCTGCCCTCGGTCGCTATCCAGCGCTGTGAGATCCGTTGTGACCAGGATCTGGAAACCCTAATCAAAGAGAGTGAGCGCTTTGAGGAGAAGCCGACTTTTGATCTGGATGATATCTTTACGATCATGTACACCTCTGGAACTACAGGTAATCCAAAAGGGGTTATGCATAGCTGGTCTTCGGTGGTTTTTGTCTCCCCAAATATGATTCGCGGTTATGGAATGGATGAGAATGACCGTGTTCTTTCCTATTTGCCCTTAGCCCATGCTGCAGAGCGGATATTGGTTGAATTCCATTGTTTGTATTCTGGTACCCCAATTCATTTCCCCGAGTCTCTGGATACTTTCCTGGAAGATTTAAAGCGTACGCGCCCGACGATGTTCTTCTCGGTTCCTCGTCTTTGGACCAAGTTTAAAGAGGGAATTGATGAAAAAATCCCGCCGTCACTGCAAGAAGTACTGCTACGTATTCCTGGAATCAATACCTGGTTGAGAAAGAAAGTTCGCAATGGTCTGGGGTTGGATGATGCAGAAATATTGGTTAGCGGCGCATCCCCTATTTCCATTGAACTACTGCGGTGGTACCACCGCATGGGAATGAAGGTGGCCGATGGCTACGGTATGACCGAGAATTTTATTTATGGTTGCTTTGCTCCGCCGGGGGAAGATCCTGTGCCGGGGACGGTTGGTAAGCCTTATCACGGCTGTGAAGTTAAGATTTCTGAGGAAGGGGAGATACTCTTTAAGAGCGGTTCCTTGATGAAGGGATACTATCTTGAACCGGAAAAAACTGCGGAGGTAATACGGGACGGTTATTACCACACGGGTGATTCTGGATTTATTGATAAGGACGGTCTGGTACATATCACTGGGCGTATTTCAGAAACCTTCAAAACCAGTAAAGGCAAGTTTATTCAGCCCAGCCGACTCGAAGGATTTTTTGGTAATGAGACAATGCTGGCCCAGCTCTGTGTTCTGGGGCACGGTATGGATCAGCCGGTAATGCTGGTGACTATCTCCGAGTCCGCTGAGAAATTACCACGGGGAGAAGTTAATGAGCATTTGCAGAAGCTACTGACTTCGGTAAATGATAAGTTACCGCAACATGAGCGGATTAAGACCATCTTTATTACCAAGGAAGAGTGGACTCCCCTCAATGAATTCCTAACGCCGACACTAAAGATTAAGCGAAAGGTACTTGAAGCTCATTATCAGCCTTTATTTAAACAACACGTGGATACCAAGGGGATTGTATGGGAGCCTCGCACTGCGGTGAGTGAGGGCTCAAAAGAGGCTTCACTTGAACCTGTGAGTTAATCGCCCCCGATTAATAGAAAAGCCCGGTGAGTATTGATCCGGGCTTTTTTATTGGGTTGTTGGTTGCCTAGTCAGTGAGTGTAGCTCTGACAGTGCTGGGATTTTCCTGTCAGCCCAATTTGAATACTTTCTGCTGAGCACTCGAAGTCATCATTAAATTTACAGTCTTCCATTTTGCAGGCACCAACGCCGGCGGTACGGGAGCTGCTTGTATGACGGGAGTTGGTGAAGAAAGTATCACAGTCGGGATCGGCACCGTCACCAATGGTAATTGCTCTGGCGTGGCAAGCATCATTGGCGTTATAAGCACACTGGCTGGCGGCACATCGACTGACTTCTGGCATATCGGTTGCGATAATCATGGCAGTCCTCTCCTTAATAGTAAGTTGGAGACTAGACCAGCATGGTTGCATGTCAATGAAAAACCACAGGGTCTGTGTGGTATTTTTATTATAAGGTGCAGCGACGTTGTATATCAGAATAATTTTATTAAGAAATAGTTTTTATTCTAGTTTGTTATTTCAGCTGCGTCTTTGTGCCAGGCCATTAAAATCAGTTTCTCAGTCTCGCCTGGCAATACAATTTGCTTCTCATGGGCTAGGCCGAGTTTTTTCAGTAATCGTATAGAGGGTTTATTTTTTGGTTGTACAATCGCAAGGATTCGCGTTATTCCCAGTGTATCCTTGGCGTACGTCATTACAGCTTTGGCAGCTTCTAAAGCAAATCCCTGGCCACGATAATCGGGTAAAAAGGCAAAGCCAATATCGGCTCCATTGAGCCCCTCTCGCTTAACCAGTCCGCAGATGCCTATTGCAGTGCCATTGTTCAAGGACACTTTGTACATACCAAAGCCGTGCTCACGATACATGGCAATGGGACCATTTAGGATATAGTTGCGAGCCTCACTTTTTGTGCGAACCCCGCGATCGCCAATATTCTTTAGAAAATCGGCATCATTGAGTAGTGCCAGCATTAAACCGTTATCCCTGTCTTCATTAAGCTCTTGAATAACCAGGTTGTCAGTTTCCAATCGGAGCATTTGGACGGACCCTGTTTTTTCAGTTTCACTGATGAGGGAAGGCTCTGAGGCGAGAAGAATCGTAGTTAAATAAAAGGGGAGGCTGTGCCCCCTGGTAGGGGGGCACAGTTACCACTTAGAAGCGGTAAGTTAAATTGACGGAAGCAGATTCAGTCGTTGGGCGGGAAGCGACAGTTGCGCTGACTGCGATAGCGTCAGCTGCTTGCCAGCGAATACCGGCAATCATACCCATACCACCGTTGAAGATACCTTCGTCGACACTGGCATAGCTAGGCATGGCATTCATATTGCCTTCCATGGATTTTACACCCACTTCAATAGTGTCTTCTTCAGTACCGTTGGTGTCTTCATACCAAATTTCTGCATAGGCATTAATGGTATCCCAGCTTTTATTGGCGAAAGCACCAAAACGCATATTTCTCAGGCGGCGCTCTTGATCACCGTAGTGCATACCCAGCGGGTCGAGCTCATTGCCACTCAGGTCGGTATAGGTAAAGCCTTCGATGGCATCTTCGGTGTAGCCATCTACATCCGTAGTTACCTTGGTGAAGCTTACAAATGGACCGAACTGGAAGGTTTCGCTGTTGAGCAGGTTGGCACCGGCAGTGATACCCAAGGACAAGTTCTCGCCAGAGGTATTCCCGGTCAGGTTACCGTTATAAGTGTCGCCCAGAGAGACAGAACGGCTGACGTCATCGTAATCTACATCGGTCAGGGTCGCGTTACTTTCGACAAAGAAAATGTCGTAGTGCATGCGGCCAAAAACGCTGTAGTTGGTTGAGGTGGAATCAATAGCAAGCTGTGAATTATCCACATCAATATTGGAGCGGCTTACTGCAAAACCGATTTCCGCATTGTCGCGCACGGCGAAAGTCATGCCGAGAATATTGGAGTAGCCATCTCCCCTGACATTGGCGGTGTAATCTGTATCGTAGTCGACGTTACCCAGGGAGCTACCGGCGAAAACGCCAGTCTGAGCGGAGCGGTAACGAACACTGGCCAGGCTCTCGTCAAGGCTGTTGGTGTGGGTGCGAGTAGCCTGGATTGCGATATCTGGCAGCTGACCGGCAACCTGAGCAGCATTCACGATTGCGGTGTAGTAGTCACCGAGGATTTCCTGACCAATTTGAGTGGGGTGAACACTGTCGTTGAAGATCAGCTTGTCTGCATCGGGGTCGGTGCCGTTAATGCCATAAACGGAATGCTCAATACAGTCGTTGCCACTGCCGTCGTAACAAAACAGTTGGTTCTCTGAGGAGGATAAACCAAAGATGGTCGGGTTATTGAGGGCGACTTTCAGGATACCTGCCTGGTCAACCATCAGAACGCCGTCGATATCCTTGGCCTTAGCTAACAGTGCTGAGTTGAAGGTTTCAGAAGTGCTACTTGCTTCGAAAAGTATCTCTTCGAAGGCGGTGGCCAGCTGGGCATCAGCATCTTCCTGGCTCACTAGTCCAGCATCAACTGCAGCTTGCAGAGCCTCTGCATTGTCGCTGGAGTAAACGGCTTCATATGCAGCAGCGTAAACGCCAGGAGTTTTGCTGACATCCGGTACATTGGATACGAGGATGTAATTGGCACCTGCATCGGATAGAGCGCCAGCTGCGCTTGCCAGCATTGTTGATGCAACGTCCAGATCCGCAGTGACTTCTTCGATGGTTGAGGTGCCAGCGACGACATCTTCGAAACCGCTGAGTAAGTCGTTACCACCGCCGTTTACCCAATAGAGAGCGTTGTGATCAGCACTTCCCAGAGTACTTTCCAGGTAGCCCATTCCCAGTGGGTGTGGGTTACCGGAAGTTCCAGTAGTGGCTATAAGATCAGCAAAGGTGCCCTCAATGGCGTCGCCCATAGCAGAAGCTTGGGTCATCAGGTCAGCATAAGTTGCGGTATCACCTTCTGCCAGGGCAGCTTCGGCTTGGGCTACTAATTGGGCTGCAGTGGCCTGTTGTACCAGCAATTGGGTCAGGAGTTCGGAGTCCGGGTAGCTGGGAGTTAAGCCTTCGTCACCAGTGGTTGGCATCAGGGCGCTTAACAGGTTATGACGGCTCGGGTCAGCCTCCAGGCCATATGCCTGCAGGTAGGCTGCATAGTTGTCGGGACCGATGATATTCATCAGAACATCAGCTGCTTTGTGCCCGCCTACGGCCCAGCCTGTACCGGCATTGCTCAAGCCAGCAGCAATCTGAGCAGTAACGGAAGCTTCAAGTTCCTCTGCACTCAGTGAGGGGTCTACGGTGGGTAGGCAAAAGGAAGATTCCATACCTGCACAAGACGGAGTTACGGCACCCAGGCCCAGATTCTGGGATAAAAGACTAATGGCTACTTCGCGATCGTCGCCCCCATTAGTGAATACATCGTAGTTGCCGACATCGGTTAGGCTGTCACCGAAGGCGATAACCTGGGAAAAGGCTGCCTCTTTGGCAAAAGCCGCAGAGCTTGTCATTGTTGCGAGTGCTATGGCCGCTGCGAGGCTACGCTTGGCGTTATGCATGGTTTTCTCCTTGTCGCGGTAATCTCACACCCGCGGAGACATCGGGAGCAGTCCAGAGGAAACTACAGGGCGCGAGTCTTTATTGTTCTTTGCTCCAGTACTTCTAGGAAGCCGGGCAATCTTAGCGGATTTGACTATGACTTGAAAATAAGTCACAAATCATTCCGCAAATCCTGGTTGGCCTTTAAGGCCCCTTAAATAGCTTTTATTCGGCTGGCGCAATATTACTTAATGAGGGTTTCCCGGTAAATGAGGTTTACCCCTAGATACGCTCATTTTATAGGAAGCATTTTTTTATAATTTGATTTCTGTCAATGGCGAATTGTATCTGTGTTGTGGGGCTGGTTAATAGCTGCACTATTTGGGCAGAATGGTCATTAGATTTTGTATTTTTAGTAAAATGATGTAACTCGGGCATTGGGTGTTTATGGTTTATGGAAAAGGGAAGGTGTCTGTCCCTCAAGAAGAAATCGAAATGAGTGCGATACGCGCACAAGGCGCCGGTGGCCAAAATGTAAATAAAGTTTCCAGTGCAATTCATCTGCGGTTTGATATTCGGGCTTCTTCACTTCCACAGTTGATTAAGGATGGTCTTTTAAAGTTAAAAGATCGTCGAATCTCCTCTGATGGCGTGGTGGTTATCAAGGCTCAGAGGTTCCGAACCCAGGAGAAAAACCGCCTGGATGCCCTGGAGCGACTGCAGGAACTGGTGGATAAAGCTGCATTTAAGCCAAAATTCCGCGTGGCCACAAAACCCAGTCGTGGTGCCAAGGAGCGTCGCCTGCAAGCAAAAAGTCGTCGCTCTCAGGTGAAGTCAATGCGGGGTAGGATAAAAGACCAGCACTGATCCAATTGCCCGAAATATAGAGAATAATTTTTCTTGAAACTGTCTTTTTACTTGGTTCTTTGGTGCAAATTTCCTGGTGGTCTATAAGTCGAATAGGGGGCAACCGCTGCAAGCCTGCCTTTTGTAGGAGGCCTACTTTTTCCATTTATCATATGGTGCCAGTTTGGTAGTGATGGAGACCGGGATTAGAAATGGTTGATTCACGACAATAGATAGAGACAGGAATTAACCTCTGCAGATTAGGGCCCGCAGAGGTAATCTTGGCTCTTATGGGATTTTAGAGCAGAGTTACAGGTAGGGGGAACGGGCCAATACTTCCTGATACTCGGCTTCTCGTTGCATTAGTTCGAACTGCAAGCCAGTAATTTCCATCCCCAGTTCTGAATGCCTGACCTTTAGGCGAGCAATATCAGCGAGCAAGGTCACCCGCTCAGAGTTGTCGACTGTCTCATCTACCAATAAAGCACCGATCTCTGTCATATCATCGAGAATATGCTCTCTTGCCAGTTCCAGGTCATGAATTGCCGATACCAGTTCCTCGACAGCAGATTTGGCAAGAAAAATATTCTGGCCTGAATTGTATCCCCGCAAGAATAACCCTTCGAGGTCTGCGGGGCAGACCCCGTTATAGCTGTTGCCAGAGCGCCCCTGATCAAAGCCGCGCAGCTCGGTGCAAAAAAGCTCCAGCCCTTCAGTTCGCCCATTGCGATAAGCCATTGTATTGACTGACACACCGTACTTTGCACAAGCCTCACGACGCCCCCCTAAATAAGAAATGTCTCGACCTGCTGCACCGTCTTCATACCCGATTGCCTGCCAGTCTGCGACATAGCATTCATCTTCGCTCATGGTGGCACATCCCGAGATCAATGAAACTAAAAGAAAGAGGAGTGCAATTTGAGAGGGAAATTTCACAGCGGTTATCCGTGTCGGTGATTTCACCAAAGCTTACTGTGAATTTCCTGACTGGAAGCTGAACTTTCTGTATTGCGTGAAATTATTCCATCGGATCTTTTTAAGAGAAGGTGGAGCAAGTAGTTAGCTACCGACGACTAGTCTGATGAAGTTAGCGGATCAGTAATTGGAAGGCTTACTCGATGGGTGATTTCGTTGGGATGACAGCTCTTGAGCTGTTGCATGGATACAGGAAGAAGTCTTTCTCACCGGTTGAGGTTACCGAGGAGTTACTCAACCAAATTGAGCGACTTAATAGGCATGTTAAGGCTTTTTGTTTGATTGACAGAAAGACAAGCCTCGCCTATGCGCGGGAAGCTGAACACCGCTATATGTCTGGCAATGTGCGGGGATTACTTGATGGGGTGCCAGTGGCAATAAAGGATGTCTTCTATACACCGATGTGGCCAACGGTTTTCGGCTCCCAAATAATTGATCCAGAGACGACGCTGGGATGTGCGGCCCCTTGCATTGCGGCATTACAGCGCAACGGGTACACGCCAATAGGGAAAACCACGACACCGGAGTTTGGTTGGAAGGCGGTGACGGATAACGCCATAGACGGTATTACGAGAAACCCCTGGGATAGGGATAAGACATCGGGTGGTTCGAGTGGCGGGGCTGCGGTTGCAGTATCACTGGGATTGAGCCCTCTGGCTGTGGGGGCTGATGGTGGTGGATCTATCCGGATTCCGGCCAGCTTTTGCGGCACAATTGGGTTCAAACCGAGTTTTGGACAGGTTCCCCATTGGCCATTAGGTACCTTCTCCTCCCTGGTGCATGTGGGGCCCTTAGCATCGACGGTGGAAGACTGTGCACTGATGATGAATGTAATCAGTGAACCGGATCATCGGGATATCCGCGCAATACCTCGCCGGAACATTGATTTCCTTGCAGCTACAGAGGGAAGGTTGATTGAAAGAACAGGAAAGTTGCGTATTGCTTACAGCCCCAGTCTTGGTTACGTAGCACCTGATCCCATGGTGGTGAGCAACGTTTCTGCTAGTGTAATGCACTTCCAGGAATTGGGTGCTGAAGTTGTAGAGGTTGACCCGGGTATTGATGATGCTAGTGCAGCTTTTGGCTGTCTATTTTGTGCGGGAATAGCGAGTATCTTTAGGGCGATGGATAGTACCAGGCGCCAACTGGTGGAGCCCCAATTGTTAGAGGTCGCAGAACAAGCGGACAAATTATCCTTACCTGATTATCTCGACGCGCTGAAGTGGCGAGATAACTTTGTCGAGCGATTACAGGAATTTTTTCTGAAATATGATCTGTTAGTGACCCCAACTTTACCTATTACCGCATTTAGTGCTGGGGTCAATGTGCCGGATAGTAATTCAGGCTCTCTATGGTATTCCTGGACACCTTATACCTACCCCTTCAATTTATCAGGCCATCCGGCAATATCAATCAATTGCGGTTTTTCAGCGAGTGGTCTGCCAGTAGGTCTGCAAATAGTAGGCAGAAAATATGCTGATGAGACCGTTTTATGTGCAGCCGCTGCTTTACAAAACCAGCAGGGGTTAAAAAGGAGGCTTCCTGGTTGGGTAGATTCTGTGTGAGTTGCAATCTTAAAATTCTTCTTGTAGATCTAATTAAAATAAAGGGCTGAAAAACCCTTTAGTTCAGAAATTATTCCTAGTTCTATTTGCTATTAATAGTGTTTTTATATTCTATGTTTTTTGTGTATTTGTGATCCACTTAAAGTTTATTGCGGCTCTTACGCTGAAAGATGCCAAATTGTTTTAGTATTTATTTGAATGTGCTAGCTTTTCCTTGCCGGATTGGTCAATCCGGTTTTGTTTGTTCTCTCTGCGCTTTTCGAAATTCGAATAATAAAAATATTTCTGGATTGTCCGCGATTGTTTATAGGTATGGCCTGTAGTTCCATCCTCATTGATTTTTGTATTATTTGAATATTATTGAGATTCAAAACTGCTGTTTGTGCAGGCTTCTTGCATGTGTGTTTATTGCCTGCCTGTGTTTTTGAAATATCAGGGATTCGCAGGGGGCTAACTTAATGTGGAGAAGATAATGAAAAAAATTATTAGTAGGTCTTTAGTTGGGGTTCTTGCACTCCCCGGCGCTGTTATGGCAGAAGAGCTGTGGATAACTATAGGTAGTGATGGTTATAAAACCTTAAAGCAAAACAGTAGCCTGGTTGCCAAGCAACCACTCGCGATTCAAGGTGAGGAACGTAACGGAGTCACTATTCTAAAAGTTAATGAAAAGAATCTTTCCGAAATATCGACTCTGATGCATATCAACCATAACCGTTGTGGCGGCTTTATGGTACATGACTCATTGGAGGAAGCAGAAGCTGCCCAGGTTTCATCGCTGACGACAATAGTGAATAACGTGATCGCTTACTCTATTGATAATGCAGATGTGGTTAACGCCCTGCAAGCAGAGATCTCAGAGTCTAATATACGGTCAACTATTCAAAGTTTGTCGAATTTTACTAATCGCTATTACACCACTTCAACCGGCGTGGATGGTGCTGAGTGGATAAGGGATGAGTGGCAGGCATTAACGAGTTCACGAAGTGATGCCTCAGTCGAACTTTATAGCCATAGTTGGGCGCAACCCTCTGTAATTTTGACTATTCAGGGGCAAACTGATCCGGATGAAATTATCGTGCTGGGGGCGCACCTGGATTCTACGGTCGGTTTTGGCACTGGTGAAGGTACGAGAGCGCCGGGGGCTGACGATGATGCGTCTGGCATAGCAACATTGACTGATGTCATTAATGCAATTGTCGCTACAGATTATAAGCCGGATAAAACGCTGGCTTTTATGGGGTACGCTGCTGAGGAAGTGGGGCTGCGGGGCTCAGATGATATTGCCAGCGATTACAAGTCACAGAATAAAAATGTGATAGGTGCCTTGCAGTTGGATATGACCAATTACTATGGCTCAAATAGTGATATCTATATTATTGGAGATTACACCAATAGTGCCCAGAATAGCTTTCTTGAGGATCTGGCCCAGACCTACCTGAGCGGCCTTACTGTTGGAACAACTTATTGTGGTTATGCGTGTTCTGATCACGCATCTTGGTATAACCAGGGTTATCCGGTTTCCTTTCCTTTTGAGGCGACTTTTAATGGCTCAAACCCTTATATCCACACTTCAAGTGATACCCTCGCTAATAGTGGTGGAGATGCCAGTCATGCGGTGAAGTTTGGAAAGCTTGCTGCTGCCTATGTCGCTGAATTGGCCAAGGGTTATATAGGGGATGATCCGGGCCCAGACCCCGATCCGGACCCCGATCCCGACCCCGGTGAGGAACAAACAGAAACCTTTAGTGGTGATGTGGGTCGAGGTTCGGAGGATCACTATGGACCTCTCAGTGTAACGCCCGGTACAGATTTTATCGCGGATATGACCGGTACTAATGATGCCGATCTATATGTCCGTTTTGGTGCGGCACCTACTTGGCGCTATTACGATTGCCGTCCCTATGAGGGAGATAGCTCTGAGAACTGTTCCTTAACCGTGCCAAGTGGTGAGAGTGAAGCCTATTTTATGGTGCGGGGCTACAGTCGCCTGGGATCGGATTATGAGGTTGACGTTACTTATACACCTCAATAGACGGTGCTGATTTCACCTATTTATTTTTTTAAGTGAATTCATTGCTGTCACTTTTGCTTCAGCCTTTCTAAAAGTCACGTTTGGCAGTTTTTGGCATTTGCTAAACGTGTACCCCCTCCTTTTAAAATAAATATCGCGACATTAATTTTTTGATTTGTTGGAAGTTGACATTTAATCGCGTAAAAGATCTACCCTAGGCGTGCACTAATTTCTGGCATGGATGCAACTTAACGGAACGTCAGTATGCCGCTTTTTTTGTTTAACCCCTGCACGGATCTAATTTGATGTGCATTGCTTTGATGAATTATCCGGTGATGTTCTGTTTGATGTTAATAATGAGAAGAGAGGGTGGTGGATATGAAGCGTTACTTGTTGAGACCTTTGTCATTGGCGGTGGCAGTTGCGATTTTTAACTCTGGTGGGTATGCGATTGCTGAGGAAAAGGAAGAGGGTGCCTCTAATACTGCTGATCGGGCAATGGAGGAAGTGATAACCACAGGTACGCGCAAAGAGGGTGTATCTCCCACCGAGACTCTTTCTCCGGTAGATGTGGTTGGCGGAGAGGACATTGCGGATCAAGCGAGCTTTGATCTTACTGAGTCCCTGGCAAAAATTGCCCCTTCATTTAATACGCAGAGATTTCCAATTGCTGATGGCACCGCTTTTATCCGCCCGGTAACTTTACGTAATTTATCCCCAGATCAAACTTTGGTACTGGTCAATGGAACTCGCCGCCATCGCTCTGCGCTGGTTAACTTGCAGCTTGCCCCCCTGGGCACAGTTAACCAGGGTGCCCAAGCCGTCGACTTTTCAGCGCTACCCTCTATGGCTATAGAGCGAGTTGAGGTTTTGCGTGATGGAGCTTCAGCACAATATGGCTCCGATGCGATTGCCGGTGTCGTTAACATTATCCTGAAGGATGATGCAGAGGGATTTAGCTTATCAGCTCAGACAGGGGAGTATTTTGAAGGGGATGGAACCCGGATGAGTATTGCCGCTAATACGGGATTTGCGCTGGGTAATGCAGGATTTATTAATGGCACCGTTGAATTTTCCCGCGCAGATAAAACCTGGCGTAGCGAAGCGCGGCCAGATGCGCAGCAGGTAGGATCAGTTGTGGGAAGTAATTTAGTACCACTGGATGGCTTGGGTCAGAGATGGGGTGATCCCGATGTTGAGTCCCTGAAGTTTTTTATTAACAGCGGCCTGGAGATCTCTGATTCGGTAGAGCTCTATGGAAACTTCGGTTATTCACAAAATGAAACAATTTCTGACTTTTTCTATCGTGGACCGGTGCTCGATCCAGAACACCAGTTTACTGCGAGAGGTACCCTGCAAGTAGACAGCCCCAATGACCCCCTTGATCCGAATAGTATCGACTACATGCCCGATCCAGCTCCCCAGTCTTTAGTGGATTCTATTTTGGCGCAAGGCCTAAACCCCTCGGATTACCTGGTAGCAGATACTTCCAGCGACAGTGGGTACGTGTTGCGGAACCCAATTTATACTCAGTTCCCCGGCGGCTACAACCCTGAATTCGGTGCAGATATTTATGATATCGCGGCTGTATTCGGGGCGCGTGGAGAGCTTGCCAATGGCCTCTCCTGGGATCTACGCGGACGTTTGGCTGAAAATGAAGTGGACTATGTCCTGAAAAATTCAATCAATCCAAGTTTGGGTATTTTGTCTCCTACTTCCTTCAAGCCGGGAACCCTCACGCAGGAAGAGTCCAGCCTCAATGCGGATTTTGTCTACCCCATTGATGTCATGGCTTTTGCTTCGCCATTGAACCTTGCATTCGGCGCTGAGTGGCGTGAAGAGACTTACTCAATTGGTAGGGGGGATGCAGCGTCCACTGAGGTAGGTCCAACTGCTGCGTATTTTGGTGTGGGTTCAGATGGTTTTCAGGGGTTCCCGATTGAAGCGCTGGGCAGTTTCAGTAGTGAGAGTATTGCAGCTTATATTGACCTTGAAGCCGATGTGACTGAGGCTCTGACTTTGGGAGCGGCTTTACGGTTAGAGGAATATGATGAGTTTGGCTCGACATCGGATTGGAAATTGTCAGCACGGTATGATGTGAATGAACAACTGGCATTTCGAGCGACGGTAAATACTGGTTTCAGGGCGCCAACACCCGGACAGGTGAATACCTTAAATGTTACTACTACGACAGACTCCAGTGGCAACCTGATACCCAATGGAACCTATCCTGTGGCTCATCCGGTAGCGTCAGCGCTCGGAGCCGTTGAGCTGGAGCCGGAGGAATCCACCAGTTTCACCTTGGGTGCGGTTTTTGCCCCACTGGACAATACCAGTGTGACAATAGATTACTACAACATCGACATCGAGGATCGCCTGGCTCTGCGCAACAATGCCATCGGAGATGACGAAGTGATTCTGTTGCAAAATGCCGGTATAGAAAATGCAGCACTACTCAACGGCAGCAATGCAAACTATTTCGTCAATGCTTATGACTCGGAAGTGTCTGGTATAGATCTGGCAGTTACCAGTGATTTCGAGATTTTTGAAAGTTTATTGGTGGTGGATTTACGCCATAATCACAATCGCCAGGAAGTTACCAGTGTTACGCCAAATACCATCAATGCCTCACGGGTATTTGACCTGGAAAACCAAGTTCCCAGTGATCGAACGACTTTAACTTTTGATCTCGATACGGGTGATTTATTTGCAGGGTACCTGCGTTTTAATCGCTATGGCAGTTGGGAATCAACAGGCGGGTTGTTTGGTGCTGGGGATGCCAGTGATACCTATAGTTATGGCAGTGAAATTCTCGTTGATATCGAAGCGACGTTTACGCTGTATGAAAATTATAAATTGTCGTTGGGGGGCGAGAATATCTTTGACGTAATGCCTGATGATGAGCAGGAGCCCACATTGCGATATCTCGGGGTACGCCATGCCCTCACATCACCATTTGGCTTTAATGGTGGTTATTGGTATTTACGTGCTAGCGCAGAGTTTTAAGCTGTATAAATAGGGGAGACTATTTAGCCTCGAGTCTTTTCCTGCTTTAACTCACAGCAGTAGCCCGGTAATTGTCCCGGGTTACTGTCTGTTCTCTTAATTGGTGAAGGGGATCTTCTCCAACGTCTAAGTGCCAGTTTTTGTGAATTCAACACGGGCATTAAAATCGGATACGATTTGAGGTTCATCAGTGAAAACCCCATCGATACCTTGAGCTGCCAACAGTATCAAATCGTTGGGGTCGTTGACGGTAAATACGTAGTTCTTAAGCCCGCGCTGTTTTGCATCGGCTATTAAATCTGCATTTATAAAATCTACGTTCGTATGTAATGAATAGGCCTTTAATGGAGCAGAGCAGGCTGCAAGATCGAGGGGAACACCGGAAACCAGCACTCCCCGCCGAACCTCAGGAGCTAATTGCAGGCACTGGTACAACTGGCGGTGATCGAAAGAGGAAACGATGTATTGCTCGTAGCTTGCACCAGTATCCTGCGTAAAGGTGTGGATTTCATCCGCGAAAAGGGCTGCACAGTTAGGCCCTTTCAGCTCGATATTGAGTTGGGCACTATTTCCCACAAGTTCCAGAACTTCCCTTAATGTAGGGACCTTATTCCCGCAAGGGAGAGGTCTCTCTTTCAGGGCATCGGGATGCATTTCAGTGATGAGTTCAGAGCCCGCGATTAGGCGTCCGAGTCGCCGGTCATGCTTGACCAGAAGCTGCCCACCAATATTCCACACATCAATTTCGATACCCCCGACGTTGAGTTCCAACGCATGCCCGATTGCTTGGAGAGTGTTTTCACTGGCTCGCTGTTGATAGCCCCGGTGGGCGAAACAGAAGAGCGTAGTTGAAGTCATGGCTTATCAGTCCATTTTCATGGTTTGCTTCAGACTGCCCTTGAATTATTACGAGGTCACTAATGCAACACCAAAGTTTCTGCCAAATACTGGTTAATTGGCATTAAAAAATTATTTTTATAGCCTTTGGGTAGTGATTAGGCTCCAAAAAGTGAGCTGCTACTCTCCAGCCAATGCACGATAACAGCCTTGATGAAAGACCAAGGGTTCACCACCAAAAGCGGCAAATTCCAGCACCTCTCCAAGCAATATTGTGTGATCTCCACCATCAATGCACTGCGCGCGGCGGCAATGGAAATAGGCTGCACACTCCTCTAGGCGAGGTATACCATTGGGGCCTTCATACCAGTTGACCTGTCCAAACTTGTCTGCCCCTCGACCAGCAAATAGGTTTGAGACATGTTGTTGGTCTGCTCGCAGGATATGCACGGCAAAGTGCTCCCGGGTGGTAAATGCTTTATAGCCCATGGACTGCTTATCGATACTCCATAGAACCAGGGCGGGGTCGAGGGAAACGGAATTAAAGCTGTTAGCCGTCATGCCGGCAGGTTGGCCATTGGTATCCTGAGTGGTAATGACAGTTACACCGGTAGCAAAGTGGCCGAGGGTGTCCCGCAGTAGCCGGCTTTGCTCGGGTGACGGGGAAATCGTACGGCTTTTCTCTGTCGTCATACTAGGGCTACTTGTACCAAAACTTTGAAGGGCCGCCATTTTAAGGCAAAAGTTAACGGTTTGCGCGCTTTACCTCGAATAGCTATTAAAATAAGTATGATTATCAGTCATTTTTTGACTGATCGTTCATAATTGGCTGGCACTCTTGGCTGAGCCTTTCCCGGAGGGCGATCGCACTACCGGTAAGGGCAAAA
Organism: Microbulbifer maximicatervae (SeqCode); assembly: GCF_052467615.1. Lineage (NCBI taxonomy): Bacteria > Pseudomonadati > Pseudomonadota > Gammaproteobacteria > Cellvibrionales > Microbulbiferaceae > Microbulbifer > Microbulbifer maximicatervae (SeqCode). Next base: position 3,533,649 of record NZ_CP174319.1, on the reverse strand, counting down.
CCTAGTAGATTGCCCTTTTTGTCGCGAAATGCGGCGCAAACCCCTGAATCTTCTTTGTTGATTTGCCAAGTCCCCTTGGTATCAGGGCTTGGTGGGCAAACGGTAGTTGGGTGCAGGGTTGTCTTTACGGCCACAGGAATAACGCCAAAGCAAACGGGAGTCAGATTTCCTGACAGAGTTTGTGCGAGACTCTTCGCACAGCTGATTAGGGGGGCGACAAAGAGTAACTGATGGCCATCTATTTCTGCGCAATCCCCCAGGGCGTAGATATCGAGATCGCTTGTTTGCAGATATCGATCTACAGCAATACCTCTTTGCACGGCTATACCGGCCATGGAGGCTAAGCCGGTGTTAGCCTCAAGTCCAAGTGCGGCGAGAACGACATCCGCTTCTATTTGCTCTCCATTACTCAGCTGGGCCCGGAAACCGGTGCTCAATTTCTCAATACGCTTTAATGATGAGCCCCCATGGAAGCGAACGCCATAGTCTTCCAGGGCTCTCTGCAGATCGCGTCCGGCGACTTCCGGCAGCAGTGTCGCCAGTGGCCATTGCTCCATATCAACCAGATCCACTGCGAAGCCGGTCTGTACCAGATCGTTGGCAAATTCACAGCCAATCAAACCAGCGCCCAGGAGTAGTATGCGCTTGCGCCCCACCACGGCAGTTCGAAAACGGTGGTAGTCTCTGAGATTATTTATGCGAAAGATATGTGATTGGGCATCCCCCTCATAGTGAGGAAGTTTGCGGCACTTGGCCCCGGTTGCCAGAACTAGCTTTCCATAGGGAATCTTGGATACATGCTCTGCACCATCCTGCTGAATCGTCAGAGTTCTGTTTTGGCGATCTATATGTATTACCCGCGTGTGAACCAGAATTTGTGCATTGAGTTCGCGAGCCATATCTTCAGCACTGGAAGTGCTGAGTTGCTGTGCAGTCTTGCCGTGAGAGAAAGAGGCTGACAGCAAAGGCTTGGAGTAAAAAGCCCCATCATCGGCGGTGATTAACAGGAGAGGAGACCGGGGGGTAAGCTTGCGAAATTCTCGCGCCAGATTATACCCGGCCAGCCCTGTGCCAATAATAATTAAAGGTGCTGAGGTTGTAGTGGATGCGTTTTGGTTGGCTGAAGGGGACGGGGCTATGGGGGCTTGGCCCACGAGGACCATATCAAATTCTTGTTTACTAACGCCGCATTGAGGGCAATTCCATTCGTCGGGAATATCCTCCCACCGAGTACCAGGAGCAATGCCATCTTGTGGACATCCCTCGGCCTCATTGTATGTCCAGCCACATACCATACACTCCCAGATCCGGAAGCCATCATTGCTAGCTAAGCTGGCTTGAGTGGTATCGGCGCCAATCTCCAGCATGGAGAAATCTTGTTTGGCTGCACCACACTCCGGGCAGTACCAGTCTTCAGGTATATCTTCCCAGCGAGTACCGGGAAGAATTCCATCCTCGGGCCAACCTTTGGACTCATCGTATATCCAGCCGCAGTTCTGGCACTGCCACTTTCTGTATGCCGACATGTTTCTCCACCAAGCAGGGTCGAGCCCGATAAATAAATACCGGGGCTTTCCCATTTATAGCGGTAAAAACGAAAGGAGTTGTGGTTGGGCGGTATTATTCCGTGCTGCGCTGGGCGATTTTGCTGAGAGCACTTTGATAAATATCAGCAATTTCCCCCGGGTGCTTGATTGAAATACCCAAATCGTGCACCAGGCCATCCTTGAGTCCATATACCCACCCATTGACGGTCAGTTCCTGGCCCCTACGCCAGGCATCGCGGACAATGGTGGTCTGGCAAACGTGTATTACCTGTTCCAGAACATTGAGTTCGCACAGTAAGTCTGTGCGTTGCTGTTGCTGGAAAAGATCTATCAAGGTGTGATGCTTATCCCTGACATCCTGAATGTGTCTCAGCCAGTTATCGATCAGGCCAAGCTGCTCGTTATTAAGTGCAGCCTGGACACCGCCGCAGCCGTAATGACCACAGACAATAATATGTTTTACTTTTAGGATTTCTACAGCGTACTGCAGTACTGAAAGGCAGTTCAGGTCTGAGTGGACTACTACATTGGCAACATTTCTGTGGACAAAAAGCTCCCCGGGTAATAGGCCGACAATTTCATTCGCGGGAACGCGACTATCAGCGCAGCCAATCCAGAGGTATTCAGGGCTCTGCTGCTCAGACAGTTTAAGGAAAAAGTCAGGCTTATCTTCGCGAGTTGCCTCTGACCAATGTTGGTTGTTCTCTATTAAATGATTAAGCGGGTGCAATGAATCTATCCTGATGTGACCGTTTGGACAATTAGTCAGCAGGATAGCGACTTTGTTCGTGCGCGCCAAGTGTATCTGGTCTAATCTAAAAAGATGACTATTGCCTAAAACCTGGTCTAAAAAGGAATCTAAGATCATGGGAAGAAAGAAAAGCGCCATTCCCAGAAGGCGGCAGAGGGTTTCCAGGCACTCGAATTCAGTGGGGCGGCATCGCTTGAGAGTGCGTCAATTGCTTGCAAGACGGACGCGTTTGCGTAGCTATTTACAGCATTTCCCAATGGATGAAAAAGCCAATATCGAGGCGGTACCGGAAAAGAAGGGTGCTGAAGTTACGGAGTAAATCCGATATTGTACCCTCTGTTGTCCACGCTGTATCAGAGATCTATAAGTGTGGTGGATAAGTTGGCTGTATAAGTGGTTAATAAATTACATTCAATAAAACCGTTGAGCTAATGGAAAAGTAAAAAGAGAATCATATGGTGTTGTCAGGTTGTAATGTAGATATTGATTTAAAAATTAGTTTGGCGAATTATGATGACTTGCATGATGCAAAAAGCATAATTGCTTTAATGGAAGAGTATGCACTTCATCCATTTGGTGGTGGTGAAGCTCTTTCTGATCATTGTCGAACAGGGTTGGTGTCGGCACTAAGTGAATTTCCTGGAGCTTTTAGTATTTTAGCATACCGAGATAATAGAGCTGTTGGTCTTATTAATTGCTTTACTGGTTTTTCCACTTTTTTATGTAAGCCTCTTATTAATATTCACGATGTTGTTGTTAGTGAATCTGCACGAGGTTTGGGCGTTTGTACGGCTATGCTGGGTTTTCTTGAGAAAGAAGCAAAAGATAGGGGATGTTGTAAGTTGACCTTGGAAGTTCTACAAAAAAATTACACTGCGCAGGCTGCTTACCGTAAGACTGGTTTTAAACCGTACGCCATGGATGAGGAGTTCGGTCAAGCCGAATTTTGGCAGCGATATCTTTAATGTTCACCTTTTCAAATTTGTAGTCATTGTATGGAGCTATCTTCCGATAAGCCGTGGCTGTGATCTGACAGCTACGGCTGACCAATACTGTTAGATATTTTATTGGTAGCTGCTGAAGTGCGATGTACCCCAATTATTAGTTCCATAGTTTGGGTCTGTAGCCCTAAGATTTTACTGATTGATAATATTAAAAATAATGTCCATACAAACGGTGGTAGCAGTAGATACACAGAAGCTTTATGGAAGGGAATGTTTCTTGAGGTTTTGGGTGTTTTAAGAGTCCTAAATGCCAATATCATATTTCTTGACTTCGGTGACGCTAGTGCGTGAAAGCTGGTAGGAGAAAGCGACATTTATAGGGATCTAATGGTTGTATTCCAGTAACATCATGGATACCTAAAGATATTGTCTCCGTATCTCTTCTAAGAGAATTAGTAGTTAAATTAGCGATCCTCTATTCAAACAAATTTCTGACATGCCGTTGCGCCGACTTTTACTCGCTATGAAAGCCATTCACTTTGCTGTACCTGCAAGTTACTGGTTTCGATGAGTGATATGGCTAATGATAAAATTAGAGGGTTTTCTCTTTGGTCATGCTCAAGAATTAAAGGCTACCAAATATATTTGGCTCATTCCCCCGGAAATCCTGTGCTGCCAGTTGGAATTTTGTGTTTATGTTACGTGGGAAAAATTATTTGATGTTTATTGCGCCAGCTTGACGTTATTCCGCTTAAATAGCTTAAGTTTCTTTTAGGTGAATGAGAATAAAAGAAGAGGCTGTAAGTACTTTTGTAGATATAGGTTTTCCGATAATTGATAGTTGGTTCTAGGTCAGGAGTTACCTGGAATTTTGACGAGCCTAATTTCTGGATACCTTAAATGAACCTCACCAATGCTTTATATAAAACGTTCACTCTATTGGTGCATCCGGCTGGAAAATTCTTCAACTACTTCAGGTTAAGTCATTCACTTTGGGGGTGTTTCAGCTGTTTCATAGTTTTCTCCTATTTTTAAATCCTTGTGTTAGTCACTGTCTCCATAGTGTTTGGCTAAAGGAGGCGTAAAAAACGAGGTTAGCCTCCCTCCATGTGCAATACTTTTTGGGTACTGGACCGCCGGTCTGATGTACAGCGAGCAAGGAGGGAACCTGCGATGCGTTTAAATTCAACTTTGGCTCAGGGTCGCTATCACTACAGTTGTGATGGCAGGGAAATGCCTGTGCAAGATAGTTGGCAGTTAGGGAATGATGAGCAGGGGCGACGCTCGCTTGTCAGTCGGCGCTTAGTCGGGGACCAGGGGTTTGGTATCGAAGTATTTGCTCTTTTGGAAGGGGGGCTAGTGAGTGAGTGTGTTGTGCATTGGCGAGATGAAGTTGATGAGGTGAGCGCCCACTACAAGTTAATTCCAGAAGAGGGAAAGAGTCCTGCGATAGGTGATGATATTCAAGCCAGCTGGACAGGCCCCAATGGCCCTCAGCAACTCAATATCGAAGGGGAAGAGCGGCTATTGTTTCCACTGATGCGGGTTTTTATGGGGCCTGTCCTGTCGAGGTTGGTACAACATGAAAATGGCCTGGAAGTTGTATCCCCTGATATCGTCGATCCATCTCAGCGGGGTAAGTTGCTCTCTCCTAGGGTGAGTCATCGCACGGCAAGATCAATGGCGGGGGATGTTTCGAGCCAGAAGGCTCAGGAACTGGGTTCCGATATAATTGCTTACATTTACCAGGGTGATGAAGCTGAAAGAGATGCCCATTGCTATGTTGATAGTCGGAGCCTGTTAGTGGGGTACGATTGGCCATCTAGTACTGGTCGCCTGTGGCAGGTTCGGCTGAGGGACTTGGAGTGGTCGTCGAGCTTAAAAGGACTACTTTAGTCCAGCTTGAGGAAACTTTATAACGATTATTGGTCACACAAATAGTCTTAAATGAAGATTGCTGTTTCTATACCTGTCATTATTTAGTTTTTTGTTCTATCTAAGCTGAAATAAGGGCTTCTCTAGCCTGATTGGCTGTCTTGTCACGATAATCGCAAAATTATGTAGTGGGACTTGTAATCCTCTCCAGTGTAAGCTTGCATCACGATTGCAATAAATGACTGGGGGAAAGCGTTTTGTCCTACTATCGAAGAAGGGTTTTTGCCGGGCTCACATTACTTTCTTCTGTTGGGTTAGTTGCACAGTTGCCAACAGCTTTAGCTGAAGAGGCGCCAGAATCAACTTTTTCTATGGATGCGGGAGAAAACCTGCAGACCCACCATAAGCGCTGCTTGAACGAGCAAATTCTTGTTTCGGATGCCGATGTCACGATAAGGGAAATCCGACGTATCTGCGCTGAAAGAGTTAGAGCTGAACTGACTCTTGAAGAGGATCCGGTGATAGCGGACTTTATTGTCGACGAGTATGAGGAAGACCTTCCTACAGATGAAGTATTGTTAGGGGGGAGGGCTCAGGCTATCAGGGATGCTGCCAATAACCCTTTTACTTTAGCTTCCCATAAAACTAACTACGTGCTGCCAATGGTCTACAATCCAGCCCCTGAAGAGGGAGGGCTGGCAGACATTGAAGGCCTAGCTGAGGCAGAAGAGTTGGATAACGTCGAAGTTCAATTCCAGCTTTCTGTGCAGGTGCCTATTTGGCGGGGTTTTTTGGGGCAGGCTTCTGTACTGAGTGTCGCCTATACAAATCGCAGCTTTTGGCAGGCGTACAACTCCGATGACTCCGCTCCCTTCCGTGAGACAAACCACGAGCCGGAATTGATTCTGAGTTGGCTCAATGACTGGAGCCTATTTGGTTGGAATAATGTGGCTAACCAGGTAGCGATTAACCACCAGTCAAATGGGCGCAGTGAACCCTATTCCCGTAGCTGGAATAGAATATATGCGAATTTCATTTTTGAGCGGGATAATTATTCAATCAGCCTAAAGCCCTGGTACAGGGTTCCTGAAGATAAGGATGATGATGATAATCCGGATATCGAGCACTACCTGGGGCATTTTGAACTAGGTGGGCGATACCGCGATGGAGATCACACGGTTTCACTGATGTTACGTAACAATTTGCGCTCAGATAATCGTGGTGCAGTGGAGCTGACTTGGGGCTTCCCTCTCGGGAAACGCGTCGATGGATATATCCGCTATTTCAATGGTTACGGCGAGAGCCTCCTTGATTATGATGAATCAGTGCAAACTTTAGGATTTGGATTTGTATTAGCCCAGGGGTTTTAACCTTAACGACGAGGGCGTACTCTCAATGAATAGGCTCTCGTTTTTCCCTTCTTAACCTGACTTGTTATCAGGGTTTGTTCATGGCCTTTGATGATAGTTACCGCTTGAGTGCCCATGCGGTAATCACGAATACTGGCGGAGAAGTACTACAGCTGAAAGCGACTTATGCTGAGCGTAGCTGGGGCTTGCCTGGCGGAGCATTAGACCCGGGTGAAACTGCCCATGAGGCATTGGTGCGGGAGTGCCATGAGGAACTTGGACGAGAAGTTCGAATAGAGTATCTCAGTGGCATCTACTACCACAACGCTTTCAATTCACATGTTTTTATTTTTCGAGCCCATTTCATTAAAGAGGGTGACTATATTCTCTCTGATGAACATTCCCAATGGGCTTACTTTCCGCTTCACCAATTATCCCAGGTACAGCGTCACAGGGTCGAGGATTGCCTCACGTTTAATGGTATTGTGCGTAGCGCAAAGTTCTAACTTTATTATCTTCCTTGGCAATAGATCTGGTATGCCTGGGTACATTTGGCGAAAATCGCCAAATGCAATGTAGTCGCAGAATTCCCCTCCCTCCTACATTAGTATTTGCCCCCTGGTGTTTATTGCCCTGGAATTCCAGAGCCACCGCAACTCGCGGGGGCCTTATAAAAGTTAATAAAATCAAATAGTTGAATAATTGATACAGCAAGTTGTACTCACCTGCAAGCTATGCTGATGGATAAGAATTATGGGTTTGGAATTGAAGATGCCTGAGTTGGGCAACCTAAACGAAAACAGCCTTGAATTAGAGTGCCGGGTCGCTCTGGTCAGTTCTGATAGCAAATTGGCCAATGAGTGGATTACCGCTCTCAATAATACGGCAGCAGTACACGACAATCCTTTTGGCCTTCATTTTGAAGCCGTAACGCCTGCAGATGCTGAAAGGTTGGCAAAAGAAGAGGATTCCCTGCAAGCGGTCATTGTCGATGGTGGCAGTGACGGGCAGGGGCTGGATGCTGCAGATGACCTCGCTGACCGAATTCACGCTTTGCGTTCCCAGCTTAATATCTTCCTCGTAGCCCACAGTGGTTTTGCTGGAACAACCTCCAAGCCGGGCAAATCCGGTTCAAAATCCCTGGCAAATTTGCGTCGCCGCTTCGATGAGTTGTTCGACCGCCGTGAGGGCAATTTCAACCATATGTTCCGCCTGGTGCAGGCGTTTATTGCTCGAAGAGCTTCGACTCCTTTTGCCGACACCCTGAAAGAATACGTATTCTCAGCTCGGGATGCGTGGCATACACCTGGCCATTCTGGTGGTGACAGTTTGCGCAATAGTCCCTGGGTGGGGGATTTTTATCGCTTTATGGGTGAACATATCTTCAATACAGATTTGTCTGTATCTGTTCAAGTTTTAGATAGTTTACTCGAGCCCCACTCGGTTATTCAGGAGGCGCAGGATCTAGCGGCTCAGGCTTTTGGAGCTCGCCATACCTTTTTCCTGACCAACGGCACTTCTACCGCGAATAAAGTGGTTATTCAGCAAATTCTTGGCGGTGGCGGAAAAATTATCGTTGACCAAGCGTGTCACAAATCAGTTCACCATGCGATTGTGATGAATCGCTGTGAGCCGGTTTACCTGAAGTCTGTACTGCATCCAGAATTTGGAATTTACGGGCCGGTAAAGCTTTCGGATATTGAAGCTGCCCTGGATGAGCACAGTGATGCGCGCCTATTGGTAATTACCTCCTGCACCTATGATGGGTTGCGTTACGACCTTAAGCCAATTATCGACTACGCCCATGAGCGTGGAGTGAAAGTGCTGGTGGATGAAGCCTGGTTTGCCCATGGTTTCTTCCATCCCGAGTTACGGCCCACAGCACTGGAGTGTGGGGCAGATTATGTGACCCAAAGCACCCACAAAATGCTGTCGGCCTTTTCCCAGGCCAGTATGATCCACGTGCAAGACCCGGACTTTGATGAATTCCGTTTTCGCGAAAACCTGAATATGCACGCCTCTACCAGTCCTCAGTACGCAATGATTGCGAGCCTAGATGTGGCGCGTAAACAAATGGCGATGGAGGGGTATAGTCGTTTGAAGCAATGTCTAAAGATGGTGGAAGTTTTACGTAATGCCGTCAATGAGACAGGTGTGTTCCGCGCGCTAACACGTGATGACTTAATTGCTGACCCACTTGCCAGTGATAACATTCGCCTTGATCCCACCAAGGTGACTATTGATATTTCCAAGAGTGGTTACTCTGGCAATGAAATGCAGATTAAATTGTTTGATCAGTATGGCATCCAGGTGGAAAAGACCACCTACAATACCATTACTGTACTTGTAACCCTCGGTAGTACAGAGAGCAAATTACTTCGCTTGATTCATGCTCTTAAGCAATTGGCAGGAAATACTCACAAGCGTATTCATATCGGGTCGCCGAGGCGTTTGCCAGAATTTACCCGTTTTACATGTCTACCGGCAGATGCTTATTTTTCGGAAGCAGAAGAATTGCCGCTGATGGATAATGGCACAGAAGCTATTGAGAACCTGGTTGGTCGGACCAGTGCAGATGAAATTGTTCCCTATCCGCCAGGTATTCCGGTCCTTGTGCCGGGACAGGAAATTTCAGCCCAGATAGTGCAGTTTTTACAGCAGCTACTTCAGGGGCAGAATACGACAGAAATTCACGGTCTTATTTTCCGCTCTGATGAGCCGATGCTAAGGGTCGTTAAGGAAGCCTCCAAGGGCAAAGCTGAGAAAGTGCAGTCTTCTGGAGAGAAAAAGAAAGGAAAATAGTAAAACTCCATAATCCGGCATGGAGGCCGGTATGCTCGAAAGTCCACAATCTGTGTTGATAGCCGGTGCTTCCGGTGGCATAGCGCAGGCTATTGGCGCCGAAATTATTCGGCGCTATCCTCAAGTTACATTATTGACCTTGAGTCGAATCACAGTTGATATGATTCCTGGCCATGTCGGTGAGCGACACCATTTATCCGTTTGTTTAGAGCAAGCCGAGTCCATCGATATTGTTGAAAATTTTTTGGCCGAACACTCTGAGCCACCAAGTTGGGTAATCAACTGTTGTGGCATTTTACATGATGAGTTCCACGGACCGGAGAAGTCCCTATCGCAATGTGATGATCACTGGTTATTGCAGTCGATTCAGGTCAACGTACTTTCCCATTTACATTTAGCGCGCGCACTGGATGGATTCTTGAAGCGTAGACGCCCTTTGTTGTGGGCATCGCTTTCGGCAAAGGTGGGAAGTATCACGGATAACCAGCTCGGTGGCTGGTACAGCTACCGGTGTAGTAAGGCCGCATTAAATATGCTGGTTAAGAATCTGTCTATTGAGTGGGCGCGGAAACTGGAGGAAAGTTGTGTGGTAGCGATTCACCCAGGTACAACAGATACTTCACTATCCAAACCTTTTCAGTCTAATTTGCCCCCAGATAAACTCTACACCCCTGAATTAAGCGCGAATCGTATTGTAGATGTCTTGAGTCAACTGGCATCGGCAGACACCGGAAAATTACTGTCATGGGATGGAAGTTTTATACCCTGGTAGCGATCAGCGTGAAATAGGCGCGATAGTAGCTGTTATCGTATCTTAAGTTATAAGAGGGTTTCCCCGCTCCAGAATAGTGGCGATATCAATCCCAGTGGGTAGGCTTCCAGTATTGTGTGTGCCGTTAATCCCTATTCTTGATTTGATAAAGGCGTCAGTTACACAAGGGTTACTCCCCTGTAGCAGAAGGTGCGCCTGCATGGTCAGGGCCATTTGGTCAATAATATGACGGGCACGGTATTCAAATTGATTTAGGTCGGAAAGATCGTTTCTTAACTTGTCGACTGCCGTATCAAATTGTGTGTTTATGCCTCGGCTAATGTTTAACTCATCAAACCAGTGGCTAATTACTGCAGGGGTTTTAGTGATGGCACGTAACACGTCCATCGCTTGAATATTCCCTGAGCCTTCCCAGATTGCATTTATCGGAGCATCTCGGTACAGCCGTGCCGTAATAAAGTTTTCAATAGCTCCATTGCCTCCCAGGCACTCCATAGCCTCATAGGCGTGATGGGGACTGCGTTTGCATATCCAGTATTTTCCCACCGCGGCCCCGAGTCTGAGTAGCATCTTTTCGTGTTCGCTGCCCTCTTGATCCATTGCTCTGGCTATGCGCATGGTAAAGGCAATTGAGCCTTCCACCTCCAATTGCAGGTCGGCAAGCACATTTTGCATCAGTGGCTGATCAATCAGCTTTTTGCCAAATGCTTTACGCTCACTAGCGTTGTATATTGCCTGGATAACAGCTTGCCGCTGCCCTGCAGATGAACCCATCATGCAATCAAACCGTGTAATCGCTACCATCTTGATGATGGCGCTGACTCCACGCCCTTCCTCGCCGATTAGCCAGCCCAATGCGCCGCGTATCTCAACTTCTGAAGATGCATTGGAAACATTGCCACACTTTGTCTTCAGGCGTTGAATCTCCAGCTGGTTCTTCGATCCATCCGGCCTCCATCTTGGAACCAAGAAGCAGGATAAGCCGCCGGGCGTCTGGGCAAGAATTAAAAAGGCATCGCACATAGGGGCGGACATAAACCATTTGTGCCCTAATAATTCATAGGTTCCATCGGCGAGGGGAATTGCAGCGGTGGTATTTGCCCTGACATCTGAGCCCCCTTGTTTTTCGGTCATGCCCATACCGATCGTCAATGAATTTTTCTCAAAATATGGGCGATTACTTCCATCGTAAGTGCGGCTGGTTATTTTGGGTATCCATTCGATGGCGATTTCAGAGTTTAGCTCGATAGTGGGCACTGAGGCGAAGGTCATAGTGATAGGACACCCGTGACCGGCTTCAAGCTGAGTGTGCAAGTAATTTTTTGCAGCTCTGGCCACGTGGGCACCCGCGCGTGGGTCGGTCCAGGGAGAGCTGTGTAAACCTTCTGAAAGTGCCAGCTGCATTAGCTGGTGATAAGAGGGGTGGTATCGAACCAAATCAATGCGGTGGCCAGAACGATCGTGACTTTCGAAGATAGGTTTAAATTCATTAGCGGCATAACCCCGCTCAATCATTTCTGGCCTGCCACATACCTCCCCATACCGCTCCAGGTCATCTTCAGCCCAATGGGCCCCATTAATATGTACGGCTTCCTTTAACGCTTGATCAGCAATATAGAGGTTATGACCAGAAAGCGGGCTGGGCTGGTTGGCAACCTGATAGTTGGTTTTGCAATCTGATGTGTGGATCTCACTGTTCATAACTTCACCCTGGAGGATGTAGATTTCTATTTGATGCTGCAATTTAACTTGTACGGTTTTGCCAATTCCCCTAGGGGAATAGTTCAGGCATAGCCGAATATGAGCATAAAACAAGCTTTTCCTGATTACTATTTAAGCTGTTTAATTTTAAGTCGTGATTTTGCCGTTTTTATTTGCAGGGTCTGATCCTATGAATTCTCAGGTGATTTTACTCGATCAAATATGGCTTAAAAGTAATGAGGTGAAATTTATATTTTATTGCTATCGAATACCGTTTTGTCAGTCTGTCTCTGATGAGGCTCGAATCATCTTGTGTTTGTCGTCTTATTGTTGGTAGCAATTTTTTTTATCTTAAATTAGTCAAAATAAATTTATTAATAATGTGGACCAGTACAAAAAAATTGATATTTATAGGGTTCTATTGCCGATAGAAAATCTATACCAAAGCATGTTGATTTTTCTTTTTAGTTTACTGATCCATGATACCTTTGTATTACAAAATGGTATTAGAGAACCAAGTTGGCACACTTAAGATTGAATTTTTGATATCTAGATCACTACCGGTTGCAGTTAATGAGTTGATCGAATAGATTTAGCTCACAGCGTAAGATGAGCGCGGAAAATTGATAAAAAATAGTTAGGCTGGTAACAGGCTGAAACATAAAAGGACTGCACATTGGGGGAACCCAGATGAATTTGCATAAGGATTATGCACCACTAAAGGTTGTTAGCCCTAAGTCAGAAAAAACAGGGATTACAGTTGCCTTTTTAACCGCATGCGTCAATCTTCAATCCTCAATATTTGCCGGGCGAATTGAAGATGAATTTAAGACTACCTGCGCTATCCTTCAGCGCTCGACACTTTCATCCCTAAGTGGTATTAAGGCCGAATACCTTCTTCTTGATTGTGCCGATGTATCCTCTTCAGATCTCGAGAATCTTTTGAGGGAGATACACTCCCTGCCCACACCTCCTAACATAGTATTGATCAATGTCGATCAGAAGGCCGATATTGATTTTGTTCTGCATTGGGAAAAAGTTCTGGGATTAATACCCTCCGAATGCGAAGCAAAAGTCATTATGGAGAGGTTGGGTAGGATATTCTCGGGAGAATACTGGTTTCCAAGAGATGTTCTCCATAATTTTCTCAGGCAACACAGAAAGCCGAAAAAGTGGTGCGATAAGGCTTCAAACCTCACGCAGCGAGAACGGCAAATTTTACAGTTGATCTGTGACTGTAATACCAATGCCAATATAGCCGAAACATTATGTGTAAGTGAGCATACCGTTAAAAGTCATTTGTATAAAATCTATAGAAAAATAGGCTGTAAGAATCGGTTAGAAGCAAGTAGTTGGGCCAGTCAAAACTTGTAATACTATGAAATCACTATTTTTGTACGCAACTGTGTTAACAGTTGCGCTTTCGTGTATCGTTCACAAAAGTTACGCTCAAGAAACAAGTGATCAAAGCTCTGAGGAATCCCTGCTTACTGGATTGGTAATTGATAATACGGTAAGCGGTATAGGTCATGAGTTCGCTAGATCGCTATCAATTTATATAACAACTAATTTGACAGGATTCGACTACAACCTGACCGTGCATGAAAGGCCTTCGGCAAGGTGGGGCAGTGTTGTTTGGGTAACCTTTGAGAGCAAGCAAGTCTTTAAAACTGTCATTTATCCTGGGCGGAGAAAGTTCGGTGCAATTGTCGAGCAGGCTGCTTCGCAAATAAATAATAATGTGAGGCAGCAACGGTTGCAGGATCTTTTATCTCAAAATGTTGATTTGGCGGGGGATGAAATATAATGAAATTTTTATTCACAACGGCTTTTTTATTGTTTTCTGGCTCGGTGTTTGCAACAGAGCTGGTGTACACGCCTGTGAATCCATCGTTTGGGGGCAATCCTCTTAATGGTAATTATTTACTGAATAATGCTAGCGCACAGAACAGTAAAAAAGATCCTGATGCTAAGGATTCACCGTACTCTGATTCTTCTTCCCTGGATAGATTTACTGACACGTTAGAATCTCGTCTTCTCTCACAGCTGCTAACAGATGTGGGAAATGGTAATGACGGTACTTTGGTAACTGATGACTATATCGTAAATATTGTTGATATTGATGGTGAATTGACGATCACCATTACCGACGCTGTTACGGGTGAGATATCTGAAATTGTAGTTGTAGGTCTCAATCCAAGTAACTAATAAAATTATATTTGTAAGCTTAGGTTTTGTGGGGTGGTGCGATGTTATCGAGAATATTTATTCTAATTATTGTTTTTAGTATTAGTGGGTGCAGTTCTGTTAAGGAAGCGTTGTTCGGCCCTGGACAACAAAAGGCAACTTTGACGGATAGAATGAGCACCTATTCTGACTTAGTCAGTTTGCCTGCTCCTAGAGGGAAAATAGTTGCAGCAGTGTACGGTTTTAGTGATCAAACTGGACAATATCGGCCAGCGCCCTCCAGCTCATTCTCGACCGCAGTGACTCAAGGGGCTGCAGCTATGCTGGTTCAGGTTCTGAATGAATCTGGGTGGTTTGTGACTCTTGAGCGGGAGGGTTTACAAAACCTCTTAACCGAAAGGAAAATAATTAGAGCTGCACTGAAAGAACAGGACAATCCTGCCAGTCCTGTATTCGATCTGCCTTCTCTTATGTCAGCCAATATTATGTTAGAGGGTGGAATAGTCGGTTACGATACAAACATTAAAACAGGGGGTGCGGGGGCTCGTTACTTCGGTATCGGTATTTCTGAACAATATCGTGTAGATGAGGTTACTGTAAACCTGCGTGCGGTAGATGTCCGAAGTGGACGAGTTCTAAGTAGTGTTTTAACGAGCAAGAAAATCTTGTCGAGGCAAGTTCAAGGCGATGTTTATACTTTTGTGGAATACAAACGCTTACTTGAAATAGAGGCTGGGATGACCACGAACGATCCAGCTCAATTATGTGTTCTTTCTGCGATAGAGTCGGCGGTAATTCATCTTATATCCCAGGGGGTTAATGCTAATTTGTGGGCGTTGGAAGATAATAGCCAATACCCTATGTCTGTCCTCAGTGAATATTCTGCGACACCAGTAAAAATATTATAAATCTTTAGCGGATATTAAATTTTATTGGTATGTTCATTTATAGGTATATGTAATTTAGCGAAATGGAATTTTATTAAATTATATCTATGTATTTTCATGTTTGTGTGTGTAATTTGGTGGAATTGAACTGTTTTATTTTTTGTGTGTTTTGATTTGAATCACCACCTTAATACAAAAGTTTTACGTTCTTCTTATTCTTTCCGGTTAAATGTAATCTTTCTTCTGATTTAAGATATATTTTTTTTTACCTATAGTGTTCATGTTGTTTCTTATAGTTGTTAACCGTTCTTATTGGAGAGGTGGTTGGTGATTGCTACAGCTAAACGAGTAACGGCAATTTTATTTCTGTTTCTGGTTTTACCGCTTTCGCTGTGCTGGGCTTCTGATTTAGATGACCACAATGAATTGTCTGCTGGGCAGGGTGCTCTGGATCTTCTTTTGTTAAGAAAAGATTCAATTACGGGTAACTTGGCCCAGGTTTCACAAGTAGGTGATTACAACCTTGCTGAAGTTACCCAGTCTGGTCTTTACAACCAGGCTGTCCTGATCCAGGAGGGTGGCTCAAATGCAGCCTTGGTGCAACAAACAGGCGATTCTAATTATGCTGCGATATCGCAGTCAGGAGCCTACAACCAAGCTACAGCGATACAGAATGGCGTAGATAATGTGGCTTTAATTAGCCAGGTTGGTTACGGAAATTCTGCAAACATTATTCAAAATGGTGATGGATTGTTTGGTTATGTCGCGCAGTTCGGTGACGACCATGCGGTGCAACTGGTGCAGTACGATTAAGGCATTGCACTATTTTACTTGTATTTATAATTTTATTCCGAGGGAGATTGATAAATGAAAAAAATTACACTTGCTGCTGCTATTGCTTTGATTGCTAGCGCAGGCCAGGCTGTAGCCGACAATAACTACGGTGATCAGGTACAGGTCGGTGACAATAACTCTGCAAATGTTACCCAAGTATATGGAGCTAACAATAATGCTGCCTATCAGTGGCAAGAGGGCAATAATAACGTAGCTGATGCAACTCAGGATTATGCTGATGACAACTACATCGATCAGACCCAGCTCGGCGATCGCAATGCTGCTTTCACCAGCCAATCAAGCCAAATGGGCAGTGAAGCTTTGACCTACCAGGATGGGGAGGGTAATTCTGGAACTATCCACCAGTGGACCGGTTCCTATAATAGTGCCTATGCTACTCAGTTTGGTAGTGAGAATATGATCCATTTGGATCAGTATACTGACTCTAACTTTAACTATGCCGATATGTATCAGGACGGCAACGACAACATGGGCGTTCTGCAACAGGAAGGTGATGGCAACTACTTCGTCAGCACCCAGGTTGGAGACAATAACGGTGTTTGGAACAGCACCTGGTACCCCTCTTTTGACGGTTTTGTTGGTGGTCAGGTAGGTGACTTCAACGTGGGGACTGTTTATCAGTCAGGTGCTGAGAACAATGCAAACCTGATGCAGAGCGGTGATATTAACCTGCTCGACCTGTCTCAGTCCGGCATTAGCAACACTGCAACTATCTTGCAGCAAGGTGATGCTAACGCTGCTTTTGGCTACCAATCAGGTGTTAACAACGTTGCCAATATTACCCAGAATGAGACCAATAACTTTGGTGCTATGGCTCAATTTGGCAATGACAACACCGCTAACCTTGTACAAACCGGTGACATGAATAGTGCTGATTTTGGTCAGTATGGCGATGCTAACCTGGCAAATATTGATCAGACTGGCAACAGCAACTCCGCCTATGGTTATAGTGCTGGTGTTGCAAATATTGTAGATATTGATCAAGCGGGTGAGTTGAACCTGGCAGATGTTCACCAAGACTTTGGTGGCGATAACCTGATTACTGTGGCTCAAACTGGCTACGAGCATTCCGCTCATGTTGGACAGGGCGGCTATGAGAATGTTGCCACTGTTAGCCAGAGCAGTGCATACAATATGGCGAGCATTGAGCAGGTTGGTGCGAGCAACGTTGCCACCATCACTCAGAACTGATTCTGAAAAGACTCAGGTATGAAAAAACCGCCCTATTGGGCGGTTTTTTTGTGTATAAAATAGCTGCAGAGACTTCTCTAAGATTAGATTGATTAAATGGTTCTCTGCCCGCAAAAATTGAGAGTCAGCTCTAATAGCCCTGTCCATGGAGATTGCTGCCCACTACCACCTTTGATAGAGACATCTATAGCTCGAGCGCGAATTAATAAGCTTTCCAGTTGCTTCTTATTAAGTCTGTGTAGGGCTCCTTGGACCAATGGCTGTCGCTTTTGCAGCCGAACCAATCTTGCTAGAGGTTGGCCTTGATCCAGTTTTTCCATGATGTCGAGAAGAGTGCGAATTTCTCTTGCTATTGCCCAAAGTACAATGGGTGGTTCAATACCTTCGACCCTCAATCCGTCGAGTGTTTTGATGGCTTTGGCTGAGTTGCCAGAGAGTGCTGTGTCAATTAGGTCAAAAACACTGTAACGGGCGGAGCTGGTAACACTATGCTCCATCATTTCCCGGGTGATTTCTTGCCCGGGGCTGGAAAGCTTAAGTTTTTCTATCTCCTGGCTTGCGGCAAGCAGGTTGCCCTCTACTCTTTCTGCCAGGATTTGTACTGCTTCTGGCTCGGCTGAGAGGCCTGCAGATGCAAGGCGCTGGTTGATCCAGCGGGGCATTTCCTGAATCGTCACAGGCCATACCTGAACCAGTACTCCCGATTGTTCTAGGACTTTGACCCATTTGCTGTTGAGTTGCGATTTATCAAGTTTCGGTAATACCAATAAAAGCAAAAGATCTTCACTCGCCAGTGAAGCAAACTCTTGCAGGGCTTTACTGCCCTTATCCCCCGGTTTACCTCCAGGCAAACGCAGCTCGACGAGTTTTTTTTCTGCGAACAGAGACATGTTTCCAGCTGAAGCAACCAGCGTGCTCCAGTCAAAATTATGTTCTGCGTGAATAAGTTCTCGCTCGGTGAAACCGTGCTTTTTCGCTGTTGAGCGAACTAAATCGCAGCACTCTTGCACTATTAAGGGCTCATCACCAGTGATAATAAAGATTGGCGATAGGCCCTTTTTTAGATTTTGCGATAATTGATGGGGGTTAACGCGCATTAATAAAACTAACCTAGTAGCTCTTCTCTTCTAATGAAGCATTCACATCGATACGCCGTAAGCGGTCGATAATACGCCCAATAAGCTCCCGCTGCATCTCCGCGCGTAAGGTATTTTCCTCTTCACCTTTACTGACAATTTCATCGACATCCCACTGCAAGGTGCGGTAAACGTCCGCCTGTGCCTTATTTAGGAGGACTTGGCCTGAAGCTGTGCGTACGCTATAGATTGCACTGGTGATTAATTCGTATTCAGATGCTCGCCCTTCAGAGTCTACAGCTACGGTTAGTTTTCTCTCGGTTTCCTGGTGAATGATGAGCGTATAGTCCGCCTCTGCAGGAGATTCCGCCATAGGCACCCCTGCGTTATTTAGCAATCGCGTTAATTGATCTGCAATATCACTTCGAGGATCTACTGTGGATATATAGAGTGTACTGCCTGGAGGAAAATTCTTAGGTGCGCCTCTTAGATGCCAGCCGCAACCGGCAATAGTGATAGCGAGAAGAAAAATAAAGGCTCGATTTGCGATTGTTTTCATAAACTACTTGCCTTGGTCTTGTCGGCTACAGCGAGCTGACTTAAGTGAGCCGGGAGCGAAACTCCCGGCATCATATAGCGGGTCTTTACTTGGCGACAATATTAACCAGCTTGCCAGGTACGACGATTACTTTGCGCACCGTAGCTTCACCGATAAATTTCTGAACGTTCTCATCGGCGAGGGCGAGTTTTTCCAGGCTCTCTTTGTCTGCATCAGCAGGCGCATCCAGTTTTGCGCGTACTTTGCCATTGACCTGGACGACCAAAGTAATCGAGGTGCGCACCAGTGCTTTTTCATCTGCCATTGGCCAAGGAGAATCGATTAGGGCACTGGTATTCCCGAGAATTTGCCACAATTGGTGACAGATATGAGGAGTAACCGGAGCCAACAGCAAGACGGCGGTCTGTAGGGCTTCTCTCTCTACAGCCAGTCCTTGATCACTATTGCGATCTGCCAGCTTGCCAACTTCATTGAGCAATTCCATTACTGCTGCGATAGCGGTATTAAAGGTTTGGCGGCGGCCATAGTCATCCCCCACTTTTTGGATGGTCTCGTGGGTTTTGCGGCGCAGCTGCTGTTGCTTGTCATTGAGGGACTGCTGGTCAATCTGTGCTTCACTGGAGCCCGCTGCAATATGGGCGTGAACGGTCTTCCAGAGTTTGCGCAGGAAGCGGCTGGCACCTTCCACACCGGCATCATGCCACTCCAGAGTCTGCTCCGGGGGGGCGGCAAACATGGTGAACAGGCGAACGGTATCGGCACCGTACTCCTCAACCGCAGCGTGAGGGTCTATGCCATTGTTCTTGGACTTGGACATCTTTACCACGCCGCCGGCAATAATCTCTTCGCCGGTGGCTCGCTCAATCGCTTTGATCGGCTTGCCCTTGTCATCGCGCTCAACGTCCACATCGGCGGGGTTGATCCAGGTCTTGTGGCCGTGTTCTTCCTTGTAGAAGGATTCGGCTAACACCATGCCCTGACACAGCAGCTGCTTGAAGGGTTCATCGCTATTGACCAGGCCCTCATCCCGCATCAGCTTGTGGAAGAAGCGTGCGTAGAGAAGGTGCAAGATGGCATGTTCAATACCGCCGACATACTGGTCCACTGGCAGCCAGTAGTTGGCGCGGTCAGGGTCCAGCATGCCCTCTTCAAAATCGGGACAGGTATAACGGGCGTAGTACCAGCTAGACTCCATAAAGGTGTCGAAGGTATCGGTTTCACGCTCTACGGGAGTGCCGTTGAGTTCGTCTTTACGCCATTCGGGATCGGCTTTAATAGGTGATTGAACGCCGTCGAGCTCGACATCTTCCGGCAACAGGATCGGCAGCTTGTCTGCGGGTACTGGTATTTCTCCACCGTCGGCCAGGTTGAACATGGGGATGGGCGCACCCCAGTAGCGTTGGCGGGATACACCCCAGTCGCGCAGGCGGTAGTTGGTTTTAACCCGACCCTTACCTGCAGCAATCAGCGCTTCGGAGATCGCAGTAAAGGCGCTATCAAAATCCAGGCTGTCAAAACTGCGGGAATTCACCAATTTGCCTTTCTCTGTATAGGCCTCTTTCTCCAAATCGATAGACTCGCCGTCGTCAGCCTCGATAACCTGGATAACGGGCAGCTGGTATTTTTGTGCAAATTCCCAATCGCGCTGGTCGTGTGCCGGTACTGCCATCACTGCGCCTGAGCCGTAATCCATCAGAACATAGTTGGCCACCCATACGGAGACTTCTTCACCACTGATGGGGTGAATCGCCTTGAGCCCGGTATCCATGCCTTTCTTGTCCATCGTGGCCATATCGGCTTCGGATAGGGACTGCTTTTTGCACTCAGCGATAAAAGTTTTGAGTTCGGGGTTGGACTCGGCAAGCTCCAGAGCGATGGGGTGCTCGGCGGCGAGGGAGACATAGGTAACGCCCATCAGTGTATCCGGACGGGTGGTATACACATCGAAGTGGTCCATGCCCGCAATAGACTTGGGCAGAGCAAAGCTCAACTCTACACCCCGGCTCTTGCCGATCCAGTTGCGCTGCATGGTGCGCACTTGCTCGGGCCACTCGGGCAGTTTGTCCAGGTCTTCGAGCAGCTCTTCCGCATAGTCGGTGATCTTGATAAACCACTGGGCCAGCTCGCGACGCTCAACGGTGGTACCACAGCGCCAGCAGGCGCCATCTTCGACTTGCTCATTGGCCAGTACGGTCTGGTCGTGGGGGCACCAGTTCACTGCAGAGTTTTTCTTGTAGACCAGGCCTTTTTCGTAGAGGCGGGTGAAGAACCACTGCTCCCAGCGATAGTAGGAGGGTTGGCAGGTGGCCAGTTCGCGGGACCAGTCAAAGCCAAAACCCAGGGCCTTGAGCTGGCCTTTCATGTACTCGATATTGGCATAGGTCCATTTGGCTGGAGCGGTCTTGTTCTGGATGGCCGCATTCTCTGCCGGCAGACCGAAAGCATCCCAGCCCATCGGGTGCAACACGTTTTTGCCCTGCATGCGCTGATAGCGAGTAATTACATCGGTAATGGTGTAATTGCGCACATGCCCCATGTGTAGCTTGCCGCTGGGGTAGGGGAACATGGATAGGCAGTAGAACTTTTCCCTGCCGGCGTCTTCCTTTACTTCAAAGCTCTTCTCGGCCTCCCAGAATTCCTGGGCGGAAGCTTCGACTGCGGAGGGGTTGTACTGCTCTTCCATCGATTCGGGACCTATACTCTGTGATCAAAATTTGCGGGAAACTGTTCAGTGTTTATTGGGGGATGTGAACGCTTGTCAATCGGTAAAGATTGATCGCGATCAAGTTTCGCTCCCAGTGCATCTTTTACGATGCGTAAACGCGGGATTATAGGAGGGATACCGTGACGAAGGAACCAAAGTTGCCGCCGAAGGACGATCTGATTAATGAGTTTCGCGAAGACTTTGAAGATTTGGTCGAAGGTGAGCTGGCTGTTGAGAATCTCACCGCCAATAAGATGGCATTTTTGCGCGCTTGGCTGAAAGATGACCTGCATCGTGCTGCTGACTATATCCGGGGACTAGGTGGGGAATTGAAGACCCTGGAGGAGCGCAGCGGTGATTGGCTGCTGGATGCGGCGGACCCCACAGAAACCGCATGGCCAAACTTAATGCGATGCATTAAAGAGGGCAAGCCCTGGGCTTTGGCCGGCGAGTTTGTAGGGCCGGATGAGGAGTTGCAGTGTTTGGGCTGTGGATACCGAGCTATGCCGCCGGCAAATACCCAGATCACTCCCTGCCACCGGTGTGGTTATGGATGCTTTCGCCAGATTGAGGGTGGTCTCGAGTATTGAATGGGCTCTATACGGCGGCGGCCACGCTTCTGATGCCTCCAGCAGCCCCATTGTTGGGGCTGCTGGTTGCATTCCTTTTGCGATTCTCTTCATCCGGGTCCTTGCTTGAGAGATGCTCTCTACCCTTGGCTGTGATTTCCTTTTGTGTGCTTTGGTTAGGGGCGACCCCGGCATTCTCATCCTGGCTTGGGGATCGATTGGGCAAAGTACCTTATCAACCCCATATAAGGCCTGAGGCTGTTGTGATCCTTGGTGCAGGGCGTTATCGCGACAGGTATTCGAATAGGGAGAGACTCTCTGCGGCGAGTCTTGAAAGAGTTGCCGGTGCTGTCGAGCAAGCACCAAAAGAGTTACCGATTCTGGTATCTGGCGGTCGGGTTCACAGCGGAGAGCGGCTGGCAGAGTCTGATTTAATGGCTGCGTTGTTGGAGGAAGAGTTTTCCACTCCGGTCACTTGGCGTGAAGATTGCAGTCGTACTACTGCAGAGAATGCAGTAAATAGTGCTGATATTTTGCACAGTGCTAATGTGAGGTCGGTTTTTTTGGCCACTCACTGGTGGCATATGCCTCGCGCAGCGGAAATTTTTTCCCGCGCTGGCTTAGAGGTACAGCCCCTGCCGGTTGGGAGTGCCGGAGAATTGATGCCCCGCGCTCAAACAGGTGTGGGGCGCTGGCTGCCCAATGCTGTCTCCCTGCTAAGGACCCAGGTCTACTGGCGGGAAATACTGGCACGGATCTGGTATCGGTGGAGTTCGCTACCGTCCATCAGGAAATGTTGAGGTTCCATAAGGAACTTTTTGATAAATGTAATCTCAGAGGGCTACAGGATTTGAGGGATCAGGCGTCGAGCCCAAATGTTTGAGAGCTCTTGATTGCTAGTTGTACCGGGCTTAGGATGACTGGCGCCACAGGACATACCCATTGATTACCTTTTAATATGGAGTAGCGGCTGTGGATAAGAAACATAACAATAATCGAGATAACCTTATGATGAAGGGCATCCCACTTTCTTTCTCTCCGATACAGTTACATAACCGGTTGAACCGGGCTGTTTGGATTGGCTTCAAGCGGGTTGAGCAAGATGGCCGCACACTGGTTTTTCTGTGTGCCGGTGGCGATAGCGGCGCCCAACTCAGTAAAAATTTTGAGACCTTTGCCGGGCAGATAGTTCGGGAGTTCGGTTTTGCTCCCGCCGAAGTGGAGTTTATCGAGCTGCGTTCAAAAGCCGAGGAGTCCCATTGGTATCGCTGGCATGCCCAATGGGTGGGATCTGCGCCAATGGAGTGCCATGGCGACCTGGTGACCAGTGAATCTAGCCGACGCTACTTAGCCCAGGCACTCGAAAGCGATATGGCCGCCGCTTAAATTCATTTGTTCAGGCGCTGGCTTTAGTGGTAGCGCCGTCACCCTTGAGCAGGTCTGAGAGGGCCTGCTCCAGAGTTGGAAATTGGAAGGTATAACCGGTTTCCAGTGCTGTACAGGGCTCGACCCTATCACTGGCTAGCAGTAATTCATCAGCCATCTCTCCAAAAGCTATCTTTAAAGCCCAGGCCGGTAAGCGTAAAAACGCCGGGCGGTGCAACTCTTTGGCCAGGATTCGGGCAAAGCTGTTGTTGGTTACAGGTTCCGGTGCACTTCCGTTAAATGGACGGCAAAGTTGATTGTCGATGGAGTGTAATATCAGCCCGACTTCGTCTTCTTCGTGAATCCAGCTCATCCAGTGCTCGCCCGAGCCCATGGGGCCGCCAAGCCCGAGACGAAATGGTGGCAGCATTTGGGGAAGGGCGCCACCGCGCATGGAGAGAACGATAGCTGTGCGGATAATGCCTACCTTAACGCCAGAGTGCTGCAGCGGGAGCGTGGCGGCCTCCCAGTCCCGACACAGCTGTGCGGCAAAGCCCCCTCCTGGAGCGCTGTCTTCTTTCAGTAACTCCCCTCCGCGATTGCCGTAATAGCCGATTGCGGAGCCGGATAAGAAGTAGGATGGCTTGTCTCTTTGGCCCAGTGTCCAGCGAACCAGCTTCTCTGTTGTGTCCAGGCGTGAACTGCGAATTTCAGTGCGATATTTTTCTGTCCAGCGACGGGAGATGGGGGCCCCGGCAAGGTTCACAATAACATCTACGGGCTGGTTTACCTCTGCGGGATCGCGGCAGGCGTTGGCTGATTCGCCACATAAGTTTCGAACCCTGTCCGGATGTCGGCTTAATACCGTAATAGTATTGCCTCGCTCCAGCCAGCGCCGACAAAAGAGTCTGCCTATAAGCCCGGTGCCACCGCTAATCAAGCAATGCATGGGGAATCACCTTGCCTTATATTCGCTAGAAAATTGAATGAAGCATAGCAATGATATTCAGTGGCGGTAGCTTACCGATGGCCACCCCGGCAGGGAGTGGCTGCAGGGCTTGTTTTAATCGGGTAGCTCGCCACTGAGAGGGGAGTTGGATTGGGGTTCCACCCTACGGCGTAAAAACAGGGCCAGGGCCAGCATTGGGAGCGCCAAGGCAAATATCAATGAGATGCCGGCTAGCATAAACGGAGTGGCGCCACTCATCGCTCTGATATCCCCGGTCATATTCGCGCGCTCGAATTGGGGGAGTTTTTTAATAACCTTCCCCTTGGGGTCCACAATTGCCGTCACACCAGTATTTGTCCCTCTCACCAGGTAGCGACCAGTTTCCAAAGCGCGCATCTGCGCCATTTGCATATGTTGTAAGGGGCCAATAGAGGTCCCGAACCATGCATCATTGCTAATGGTCAGCAAAACCTGGGAAGACAGTGCTGAGTCGGCAACCAGCCTGGGATAGACAACCTCATAGCAGATAAGCGGCGCCCAGCTTGCACCAGCAGCATTGAGTGGTGATTGTTCGTCCGGGCCTGAGCGGATAAAGGAAGTGGGGAGATTAAAAAACTCGATAGTGCCCCGAATAAAATCCTCCAGAGGTACATATTCACCAAAGGGGACCAGGTGGCGCTTGTGATACACGCTGGGGCTCTGGCCAAAAACTGCGGCGGAGTTGTGAATACTCCGCTCCTCCTGTGCCGAACCCCGGGTGTCATAGAGAATACCGGTGATCAAATCGATGTTGGTAGTTTCAGCATTGCGTTGCAGCGCCTGCATAAGGTTGGGGGCTTGCCCGTAGAGCATGGGCAGGGCGGCTTCAGGCCAGATAATAACGTCTACATCCTGGTCGCTAAGGGCGCGAGTACCCTCCTGGTAGCGACTGATAGTTTCCCCGCGAAACTCTGGCAACCACTTCTTTTCTTGAGGAATATTAGCCTGCACCAGCCCAACGCTGATAAGAGGACCTTTTGCGGAGGTCCACTCGACTTGGGAGAGGGCAGCTCCTATTGGCCAGGGGGCCAGTGCCGCAGTGAGTAGAATGATATGGCTGTGTCGCTTGAGCGGGGATAGGCGGCCACTGACAACCAGGGCCAGCACTGCGCCGGTAAATGCCAATAGCAGGCCTATGCCGTAGACACTCAAAATCGGCGCCCAGCCCGCTAGCCAGGTTTCTGTATGGCCATAGCCGGCGAAGAGCCAGGGGAAACCGGTAAAGGCCCAGCTGCGCAGCCATTCACTGATAAACCACAATGCGGCAAAAGCCAGAGCGAAGCTGAATTTATTATCTGTGAAGCGGCCCAGAATGAAGAAGGGCGCGGCTAACAGCAGCGCCATAATAGCGACGAAGCTTCCGGTGAGGGCCAGTCCTAATGGCACCGATGAGTTGCCAAAATTTGTAATCGAAACGTAGACCCAGGAAGCCCCGCTGGCGAAGAGGCCCAATCCATAGCAGAGGGCGAGCCAGAAGCTTTTGCGACCCGGTAGCACCTGCCCTTTGGCTGCAGAGAGCAGAATCCAGGCGAATAGTGTCAGGGACAGCAGGCCGCATACCCAATAGTTAAATGGGGCAAATGAAAGTGTCATCAACCCGCCAGCTACAACGCTGGCGAGAGGAGAAAATAATCTGCGCATAAAGTTGTTGTCAGGATACCCCGTTCGCTCAGGGTATCAGTGTGTTAAGGCTTGCAGTAATGAGCGGTACTCAGCTGTCTTCTTCTGGCGGTTTGCGCATATGGGCAACCCGCAAAAGGTGTATCTGGCGGCTGTCTGCATAGAGTACCCGGAACATAAAATCACCGAGTCGGGTGACTTCGTCACGGCCCGGCAAATGGCCGAATGACTGCATAATAAGACCGCCGACAGTGTCGAATTCTTCATCACTAAAGGCGCTCTCGAAAAATTCATTGAACTCTTCAATGGGAGTCAGAGCTTTAACGATAAAATCGTTTTCCCCAACTTTACGGATATAACTATCCGCTTCTTCCTCGTCGGTCTCGTCTTCGATTTCACCGACAATTTCCTCGAGAATATCTTCGATAGTCACAACACCGGATACACCGCCGTATTCGTCTATCACGACCGCCATATGGTAGCGGTTCTCACGGAACTCGCGCAGCAGGATATTGAGGCGCTTGCTCTCGGGAATAATATTGGCTGGGCGGATCAGGTCTTCGAGCTGAAATCCGTCGAAACCTTTCAACAGGAGAGGGAGCAGGTCTTTGGCGAGCAATATCCCGCGTATATCATCAACACTTTCGCCGACGACAGGGAATCGGGAGTGCCCCGAATCAATAATTTTGGGGAGGAACTCTTCCGGCTTATCGTGAAGGCCTACCACAACCATTTGCGAGCGTGGAATCATAATCTCGCGGACTTGCTGGCTGGAAACGTCCAGTGCGCCTTCGATAATAGAGAGCGCTTCAGCATCTACCAGCTGATTTTCAGCGGCGTCCTTAATGATGTCCAATAATTCGTCGCGAGACTTGGGTTCAGCTGAAAAGGCGCTGAACAGCTTTTCCAGCCAACTTTTTTCACTCGCGCGGGATTTGCTCGCTGAGTGACTACTTGGGGGCTCGTCTGTGGTCATGGAAGTGGCCATGCTCCGGGGTTCTCTCGTTTGTAGATAAAATTCAGTAGCAGTTTGCCATTACTTCGGTGGTACAGCGGCTATCATCCCACTTCATCCAGTGGGGCGTAGGGGTCTGCAATGCCGAGGTTGGCGAGCAACTTCGTTTCCAGGCTTTCCATAACCTGAGCGTCTGCATCTTCGATATGGTCATAACCTAGAAGGTGCAGTGTGCCATGGACCACCATATGTGCCCAGTGCGCCGATAGTGATTTGCTCTGTTGCTCCGCTTCCAGTTCAACTACTGGGGCACAGATCACAAGATCTCCAAGCATTGGGAGATCCAGCTCCGCAGGGAAATCGGTAGGGAAGGATAAAACATTAGTGGGTTTATCCTTGCCTCGGTACTGGTGATTAAGTTCCTGGCTCTCACTTTCGTCCACGATTCGCACCGACAGTTCCGCTTCGTTGCGGTGGCCGGTCAAAGCCTTGGATACCCAGTTGCTGATAGCCTCATCGGAAGGGATGTCGTGGCAGCGGCTGACCCGCTGCACATCGATTGTTAAATCAGTCATAACTCAGGTGCGGACTCTAAGCGGCATTCTCATCGGCTTTATTGGAAATTCGATCTGCTGAGGCCATTTCCAGCTCAGCTTCATGAATATCGTAGGCCTCCACAATGCGCTGCACGAGGGGGTGGCGAACCACATCCTTGGCTCCAAAGTGGGTAAAGCTGATTCCATTAACTCGCCCCAGTACTCCAACAGCATGGCGCAAACCGGAAGCTTGGCCACGGGGCAGGTCGACCTGGCTGGGGTCACCGGTAATTACGGCGGTGGAGCCAAAGCCAATCCGCGTGAGGAACATTTTCATCTGCTCGCGGGTGGTATTTTGGCTCTCATCGAGAATAACAAAGGCATTGTTCAGGGTGCGCCCGCGCATATAGGCAAGGGGAGCCACTTCGATAACGTTGCGCTCGATCAGCTTGCCAACAGTTTCAAAACCGAGCATTTCGTAGAGGGCGTCGTAGAGTGGGCGGAGGTAAGGGTCTACCTTTTGGCTCAAGTCACCGGGCAGGAAGCCCAATTTCTCGCCGGCTTCAACGGCGGGGCGGACCAGGAGGATTCGCTCAACTTCATCCTTGAGCAGAGACTCCACAGCACAGGCTACCGCCAGATAAGTTTTACCGGTACCGGCGGGTCCGATACCGAAATTGATATCATTGGTCTGCACAGCGCGAACGTATTTACGCTGATTGAGACCTCTGGGGCGTACCGAGCACTTCTTAGTGCGAATCAGTACTACTTGGTCAGCTTCGCTGGAGTCACCGCTACCATCTTGGCCGGTGAGTTCTTCGACCCCCGCTTGCTGCAGAGCCAGGTGAATCTCATCTGGAGTGAGATAGTCCTTGGTACCGGTTTCCTTGTAGAGCCTACTGAGTAGTTCGCCAGCGGCACGCGCCGATTTGGCATCGCCGAAAAATGAAAACTGGTTGCCGCGATTTCGAATTTCGATATCCAGGCGCTGTTCTATTTGGCGTAGGTGTTGGTCGAACTGACCGCAGAGATTGGCGAGACGGCGTGCGTCGTTGGGCTCGAGAGTGATGCTGTGAGCGAGGGTTTGTGTTTCCAAATTGGTTTCCGGCACCTTTAATCCAGGGGTTATATTGCTAGGGTATACCCATTTTCCCTAAAGGGGAAAGAGGTGATTCCTACAAATAGGTTCTAACTTTACCTGATTTTAATTACGGGGCGTAATTTGGGGGGTAAGTTGAGCCTAATTTGGCGGCAGGATGTGCTTTCGAAGTACATCTTGCCGCTATTTGAGGTAATCACAAAGTCTTAGAACAGGTCTTCTTCCAGCTCAGATGTGACTAAAGTACCGCGCAGGGAGTTTGGCAGGGCCTCTTCAATCACAACATCGGCAAATTTGCCGATCAGGGCGAGATCGTCCGCACGGAAGTTGACTACCCGGTTGTTCTCGGTGCGGCCTTGCAGCTGTCCGGGGTCCTTTTTGGAAACACCGGTTACCAGTACACGCTCGGTGTTGCCAACCATGCGGCGTGCAATAGCTGCCGCCTGCTGGTTAATCCGCGCTTGAAGCAGCTGTAGGCGCTGCTTTTTCACTTCTTCCGGGGTGTCATCGGCCAGGTCGGCAGCTGGGGTGCCCGGGCGAGGGGAATATATAAAGCTGAAGGAGATATCGAAGCCCACGTCCTGGATCAGGTTCATGGTCGCTTCAAAGTCCCTGTCAGTTTCGCCGGGGAAGCCGATAATAAAGTCTGAAGACAGGCAGATATCCGGGCGAATTTTCTTCAGGCGGCGGATCTTGGATTTGTACTCCAGGGCGGTGTGGCCGCGTTTCATTGCCATCAGAATGCGGTCGGAGCCACTCTGTACGGGCAGATGAAGATGACTAACCAGTTCTGGTACCTGTCCGTAGACATCGATCAGCGCATCGGAGAACTCTACCGGGTGAGAGGTGGTATAGCGGATACGGTCGATGCCATCAATCGCTGCCACATAAGTGATCAGCTCGGCGAAATCCACTTCGTGGCCATCTTCTCCTGTAGCGCGGTAGGCGTTCACGTTTTGCCCAAGCAGGTTCACTTCGCGGACACCCTGGTCTGCAAGGTGGGCGATCTCTTCGAGTACATCGGCCACAGGGCGGCTGACTTCTTCGCCACGGGTGTAGGGAACCACGCAGAAAGTGCAGTACTTGGAGCAGCCTTCCATAATAGAGACAAATGCGGTGGCGCCGTCGGCCTCTGGCTGGGGCAGGCGATCAAACTTCTCGATCTCCGGGAAGCTCACATCGACGATAACTGCGCCGCTTTTTTGCTCCTTGGTCTCCATCATCTCCGGCAGGCGATGCAGGGTCTGGGGGCCAAAGATCAAGTCTACATGGGGCGCGCGCTTGGCAATCGCCTCGCCTTCCTGACTGGCTACACAGCCGCCAACACCAATCACCAGGTCGGGATTTTTTTCCTTCAGGTGCTTCCAACGGCCCAGCTGGTGGAACAGCTTTTCCTGGGCTTTCTCGCGGATAGAACAGGTGTTGACCAATAGTACATCCGCCTCGTCGGGATCGTCGGTAGGTACCATGTCGTGGGACTCGCCGAGCAGATCGCGCATCCTCGCGGAATCGTACTCATTCATTTGGCAGCCGTGGGTCTTAATATATAGCTTTTTCACCGATGTTTCGGACATATCGCGCCTGGTTAAAAACTGGTCAACAATTAGGGTGGGGCATTATAGCGATACGACCCGGCACTGCATAGATGGCTATATTAGCTGTTGCGAACCTGTGCTATTCTTGCGCGCTTTTTCGGGCTTTGCCCGTTCTTTGATCAATTTGAGCTTCGGGGTCATCCCCATCCTGAGAGACTTATGGCCAACCCGATTTATAAAGTTATTTTCCACAATCAAAACCAAGTGTACGAACTCTACGCTCGGGCCATCTATCAAAGTGATATGTACGGCTTTATCGAGGTGGAGGAGTTTGTATTTGGGGAAAAGGCTCAGCTTGTGGTCGATCCCAGTGAGGAAAAGCTGAAAACCGAATTTGCTTCGGTAACCCGTTCCTATATTCCGATGCACAGCATCGTGCGTATTGATGAAGTGGAAAAAGAGGGCACCGGCAAGATTGTTGAAGTAAAGGGTGACAAAGTTGCCAAGTTTCCTTTTGCCCCGCCTATCCGTCATCCCCAGGACACAGAGTAAGCTTTATTTTTACTCTGAATCAGGCCGGGCTCTATGCCCGGTTTTTAGCGCCAAAATCATCCGCTGCACCTTTTTTTCCTCTGCAATATAAGCTTCAATAAAAATCCTCCTGACTGTCATCAAATCGCTGCAAAGTGGTTGCGCTGACGATCAACGCCGTTCTGTATTTAGTTGATCTCAATTTGCTAGCAAGAGAGCAAATACGGATTTATCGATTTTTCTCAAGTTAGCTCAAGCGACGACCTATATTTTTGCCGCGTATCTGCCCTGATTTTTATGGGCTGATAACTGGTACAGACTGGAACTTTGCTATGAGCAATCGCTATCGCGCACTGTGGATTTCCGATGTCCATTTGGGCAGCAGAGACAGTGAGCCCCATCGACTTGCAGATTTTCTGGCTCAGAATCGCGCCGATACGGTCTATCTGGTTGGGGATATTTTTGATATGCAGGCACTCGCTCAAGGACGGGGTACATGGTGCCAGGCCTCTTCGCTGCTACTGGAAATGCTTTCCGAATTAAGTAGCCTGACGCCTGAAGTCATTTATATTCCTGGAAATCACGACGCTCCAATGCGCAGCTGGGCCGGAAAGCGGCTCGGCAATATCCGAATTGAAAAAGACTATATCCACACCGCTTCCAATGGACGCCGCTTTTGGGTAACCCACGGCGATCAGTTTGAACACCGAATTAAAATAAATCCAATCAGTTACCATATCGGCGATCGCAGTTATTACCTGATGCTGCGCTTTAATCGCTGGATCAATTATTGGCGCAATCGGTTTAACAAGCCTTGGTGGTCGCTGGCCAGCCAAATAAAAAATCGTGTGGGTGCCGCTCGACAAATGATGAGTGATTTTGAGGATGTCGCCACCCGTGAAGCGATATCGCGGGGATTCGATGGTGTTATTTGTGGCCATATCCATAGGCCTGCCCTTAGAAATAAAACAGTGTGTGGGGATGCTGTGACCTATGCGAATTGTGGTGATTGGGTCGACTCTATGAGTGCGGTTGTAGAACAACAGGATGGCAATTTAGATCTTTTACATTGGTATCGGACTCCAAAAATTGCCAGCATAATGACAGAGGTGGTTGCGGCATGATTCATCTTGAGACTCTTTTGCAGAAAAACGCCTGGTACAGCGCGGCACCACAAAAAACCACGCGAAAATTAGTTTCTGCCACAGTAAAAAAAATCTGTTGTGAGGAACAGTTACAGGAATTTACCAGCAGTTACCCCCACCTTGGCGGCCTGGATTTTATTCGCCAGGTATTCGATGACTTGAATTTTCGCTACGAATTAAATCCATCAGAGTTGGCTCGGGTTCCCACTAGTGGGCCGCTGGTGATTGTGTCTAATCACCCCTTAGGAAGCCTGGATGGTCTCGCTCTGATCGATATGGTGGCGCGGGTACGGAAAGATGTTCGAGCTGTCGCAAGCCAATTATTATGGAACATAAAATCCCTGCGCCCCTGTTTATTGCCCGTAGATAACTTTAATGGGCGTACCAGTCGAGCCGATATTGAAGGTATTTATAGCCATTTAGGTGATGGGGGAGCGATTATCATTTTCCCGGCGGGCGAAGTATCCAGGCTCACCCCCCATGGGGTTCGGGATGGACGCTGGAATTCAGGCTTTGCCCGTTTTGCGGAAAAAACCAATGCGCCGATATTGCCGGTGCAGGTTTTAGGGAGGAATTCCTGGTGGTTCTATGGCCTCTCCATGTTGAACAAGCCCCTCTCGACTTTATGGTTGATCAGGGAGATGTTTAAACAGGCCAGCCGCAGTATCGATATTCGTATAGGACGTCCCTTGGAAGCGGAACACTTTCGTAGCTGGCCGCTAACACCCCGCGCCAAGGCTGCTCTGTGGCGTAAACATGTCTACCAGTTACATCGTTCGCCCGCCCCTCTGGGGCCGGAATTAATTGTTGAAGCTGAGCCAAAAGTCGATGTAGCGCGAGTGGTTGAGTCCTGTGTATCACTCTCTGAACTGGGTAATTTTTCTGTGCGTTTATATCGGCAGAAAGCAGATTGCCCCGTCATGCGGGAATTGGCCAGAGTGAGGGAGATTGCCTTTCGCTCAGTGGGGGAGGGGACCGGCCAGAGTCGGGATTGGGATGCGTTTGATGCTCATTACGACCATCTATTGTTGTGGGATGCAGAAAATCGACAGATTGCAGGAGCTTACCGCATAGCAGCGACCGAGGCGCTCTCGGATGATCAGATATACAGCAGTACGCTATTTAATTACCCGCAGCCTCCTCGGCAGTGCCTGCCAGATTCTGCTGAGCTAGGGCGTAGCTTCCTACTGCCGGAATATTGGAGAGGGCGCGGGTTGGACCTGCTCTGGTGTGCTATTGGACAGTGGGTATTGCGCAATAAGGTACGCTACCTATTTGGCCCAGTGTCTATGCCCGGTACATTTTCCGTGAGAGCGAAGTCCGTTATTGTGCGCTATTTTTCCCATTATTTTGCTCCTGAAAACTCCTTGGGGGATGCTCGACTGCCATTTCCGGAAGCACAATCTGAACTGCCTGAATTACTTGGGGATTCGGTGTCAGATATGCGTCAATTGAAGCATATTTTGCGTGAGGAGGGCGTTATGCTACCTCCCCTATTTAAAAAGTATGCCTCTGTTACTAAAACGGGAGGGACCAGTTTCCACGCCTTTAATATTGACCCGGATTTTTGCGATGCTGTGGATGGGCTGGTCGTTGTTGATTTATCAAAAGTGGACGAGAAGTTTGCTAAACGTTATTTATCCAGCTGACTTAGAAGCGGCTCTTTATGAAAAAGGCAGCGTAAAGCTGCCTTTTTTGATGATTCAGGAAATCTCACCTGACATTTTGGATGGTTAAAGTTTGCCAAGCTTTTTACGTAGACTCACCAGTTTGACACAGAGGACGAAAACAGACATTGCGGTATCCAGTTCTTCCAGCGGTGGGAAACTGGGTGCAATACGAATATTGCTGTCCTCAGGGTCCTTACCATAAGGGAAGGTAGCGCCGGCAGGTGTTAATTTTACTCCGGCATCCGCAGCCATTTTAACCACTGCTTTTGCGCAACCGGGAAGGGTATTAAAGGAAACAAAATAACCCCCTTCAGGTTTTTCCCAAGTACCCATATCTGCATCGGTGAGGGCATTATGTAAATGCTCCAGAACACACTCGAACTTCGGGCGAAGAATATCTGCATGTTTATGCATGTGTTCTATCAGGCTGGTGTATTCGGTAAAAAATCTCGAGTGACGCAACTGGTTGACTTTGTCAGGACCAATGGTCATTGCCTGCATTTGGCCTTTGAGGGAATCGAGATTTGCCTGGCTGGCGCTCACAAACGCAATGCCTGCGCCAGCGTGGGTGACTTTTGAAGTTGAGGCAAACTGTATTACGGAGTCTGCAGTATCATTTTCCAGAGTTGCTGTGCGAATATTTGGCAGATTTACAAAGTTGCCAATGTCGTGCACTGAATAGGCATTGTCCCAAAATATCCGGAAGCTAGCGCCGGCAAATTGTCCCAGCTGCGCCAATCTTTCTACAGTTTCCTTGCTGTAAGTGGCTCCTGTTGGATTTGAAAACTTGGGCACACACCAGATACCAACAATCTCTGCATCTTCGCGCACGAGCTTTTCCACAAGCTCCATGTCGGGCCCCTGCTCTCCCATGGGCACGTTAATCATCTCGATACCCAGCTGCTCACAGATCGTAAAATGGCGGTCATAGCCGGGAACAGGACAGAGAAATTTGGGAGCTTTTAATTCGCGCCAGGGGGTAGTGCCCGCAAAGCCGAACAGGTAACCGCTGACTAGGGCGTGATACATCAGTGTGAGAGAGCTGTTGCCTCCGGCAATCACTTCGTTGACCGGCACTTGAAGCATTTCGGCTCCCAGCTCCCTTGCGCAGGTCAGGCCGATTAAACCACCGTAGTTGCGAGTGTCGGTACCGTCTGCCGCTCGATAGTCACCGGAGAGGATTCCATCAAGTTTATCGGAAAGTTTTAATTGCTCCGCCGAGGGCTTTCCACGTGTGATATCCAGGCTTAACTCGTGTTGACAGATCTTGTTGTAGTGAGTGCTTAATTCTTTTTCCCACTCGATCAATTGTTCCTGTGTGGCGGATTCGATATGCACTTGAATTCCCCTGGCTGGTAATGTGAGTTGGCGAGCTTATCAGCCTTAGGTCGCTTTCGTCAGCAGGAAATCACACATGATTATTAGTTTCTCTTGAATCTATTGCGTGGAATTTATCCTGGATATGCTAGCTTTTTGAGCTCTCATGTCGTTCATTAGCTTGGGGTGGTGTTGGGATCTGGGCGTCTGATTATTGGCTGGCTAGAGAGCGGAAGTCCTGGGCATAGTCGCGCAGAGTTTTGCTTAGATGACGACGTTGTGTGGGGCTGGTACTGGATAGAATTTGTTCTCCCAGTTCGCGAGCTTGGGTTTTGCGCTGCTCTTGCGCCTTGCGATATTCGTCGGACCAAAGTTGGTCTGGGTTTTCCAGCAGACCGCGCAACTGTTGTTGGTATCCATCAGGCTTCTGTCGGAGAAGCTCAATGGCATGTTGCTGCCAAATCATATGTTGTTCGTTACGTAATACAGGGTTGTACTCTACCTGCTTTACCCAGGCTGCGATCAGCTGCTTTTGTTGCTCGGTTAAACTTCCCAGCCATCGCCTGCTCTCCCGGCGAATTTGCCGATCGCGGTGTCGTTGTATTTTCCACGGCGAGCGCTGCCATTTTTCCAGTGTTTTCTGCTGCTTTTTGGCCAAGTTGTGTTGCAGGCGATCAATCTGTTGTGGCGTTAACTGCGCCACAATAGGAAGCATTAAGTTGAAGGCGTTGTTACTGGCGCTTTCGATGAAGTGGTACACCTCTTTTTCAACCGGAGCCAGCTGAGGATTCTCAAGTTGACCTTGATCTACTTTATCTGCCAGTTGGCTCAGGAAATCGGCATATTTTGGTAGCTGTGTTTGGCGGTGCCAGTGAAAGAAGCTGTTTAGAGCCCCTTGAAACTCCAGCTCTTGCTGGGAATTTAAGTCGACATAGTCACGAAGCTTCCAGCGTATCCAGTAATCAATGTTGTTATAGGCGAATTGTATGCTAGAGCAGCTGCTAAGTAAGCTCGCAACTACAAGGAGAATGATTAAACGCCATTTTTGTGTGGTGCAACTGCCCGGGGTTTGGGGCATTGATCCTTCCTGTAGATATGATCGGCAGCGACTGATAGGGGTGCCTTAAGCATAGATTAAAAAGGTATACCCAATTCCAGTTTTGTTGTGACAGTAATGGGGTTTCGGGTTGGCGAGCTAGTGGACGTTTGAAAACAAAGCAGGACGATTAATGGCGTCAATTAACCGAGGTGAAGTACTGCTGGGCATAGACTGATTGATGGAGCTCGGTATTAATGTGAGAACTGGGTTCATATTTTGAGTGAGTCAGGTAGGAAGTATTATGGTTACCACGGTCATGGAGGCTGAGGCTCGTGAGGCGCCGGATAGGATTGCTGAACAGCTGCATTCCAATGCCAATATAATGTCTCATCTGGGAGAGCGGCTGCGCCAGAAGCCTCCTCGTTTTGTGATGATTGTGGGGAGGGGTTCTTCTGATCATGCGGGCGTCTTTGCCAAGTATCTGATAGAGATTGAAACTGGTACCCCTACTTTTGCTGCCGCACCGTCGGTCTCCAGTGTTTATGGTCGCAAATTAAAGCTCGATGAGGCCCTGGTTATCGTCATTTCCCAGTCTGGGAGAAGCCCAGATATTCTGACTCAGGCCCGCATGGCGAGAGAGCAGGGGGCTTATACAGTCGCTTTGCTTAACGATGAAGATGCGCCGATTAAAGATGTGGTTGACCTGGTAATTCCCTTAAAGGCTGGCCCGGAAAAAGCGGTTGCAGCTACGAAAAGTTATCTGGCGACCCTATCTGCGATACTGCAGATGGTCGCCAATTGGACGCAGGATCCCGCTCTTTGTAATGCTCTGGAAAAGTTGCCGGAAACTTTGAGATCTGCGGTGCGGGCAGAAATTCAATTGCGTCCGGAAAACCTGGCCTCGGTACAAAACTTGGTAGTTTTGGGGCGGGGTCCCGGTTATGGGATTACCCGGGAACTGGCGCTGAAGTTAAAAGAAGTTTGCAATATCCATGCGGAGTCCTATTCCAGTGCGGAATTCTTGCATGGCCCCGTTACGCTGGTGGAAGGGAAATTGACAGTGGTGAATGTTCCAATCGAGGATGAGTCATTCCCCACACACAGCCAGCAGATCGATGAAATTCGACGGCGTGGGGCGGCTCTGATTAATTTGCATGTGCCGAGTAAGGGGGTTCACCCGAGGGTGGCTCCACTGGCGCTGTTGCAGCGTTTTTATATCGATGTGGCCCACGTGGCGGTAAGTCGGGGGATTAATCCCGATGAGCCGGCGGGTTTAAAGAAAGTTACTCAGACAGTCTGAATAAAACAGAAAATAGTATTTGGAGGGGGAAGTGGGGGTTATCCTGATTGCTGAAAAGCTATTTGATGGCGAGCGCATACTTGCAGATGTTGCTATCACCATTGGAGATAGCGGACTGATTTCCGCAGTGGGTGGGGGTGTGAATTCCGATGCTGAGCGCTTACCGGGTTTGTTGGTGCCGGGCTTTATTGATATCCAGGTCAATGGTGGCGGTGGTGTACTGTTTAATCAGGAGCCCTCAGTTAATGCGCTTCAGCAAATAAGTGAAGCCCATTGTCAGTTTGGTACCAGTGCTTTCCTGCCCACCTTGATTACGGATAGCTTTCCAGTGATGCAGCGGGCAGCCGATGCGGTAAGTGGGGCCTTGTCCAGCGGTGTTCCGGGTGTGATTGGAGTACATTTTGAGGGGCCGCATTTAAGTGAGGCCAAAAAGGGTACCCATGAAGGAGGGTTTATCCGCTCTTTGAGTCATGAGGAGCTTTCCATCTACGCTCGGGAAGATCTTGGAATCCGCTTGGTCACTCTGGCGCCAGAGTGTGTATTGCTATCCGATATCCGAAAGTTGGTTTCCCTGGGGGTTCATGTTTGCCTCGGCCATTCGAATGCGAGTGCTGAAGTTGTTGAAGCTGCGTTGGATGCTGGAGCGACAGGATTTACCCACTTATATAATGCAATGTCCCCGCTTCATTCGCGTGAGCCGGGTATGGTGGGGACAGCCCTGATCCGGGATGATGCCTGGTGTGGATTAATTGCCGATGGCCACCATGTCAGTACCGGCGCTATGGCGTTAGCTTTGAAAGCAAAACCTCGCGGTAAGTTGTTACTGGTAACCGATGCAATGTCGCTAGTGGGCAGTGATGCCACCAGTTTTCCCCTATTTGATCGAGTGGTTACACGAGAAGGGGATAAACTGACCTCCAGTACCGGAGAATTAGCGGGTTCTCACTTGGATATGATCGGCGCGGTTAAAAATATCCGCGACTGGTGTGGGATTGAATTGCCGGAAGCACTGCGCATGGCAAGTTTGTATCCGGCGCAGTTCCTTGATCTGGGAGCAGGTGTAATCACTGAAGGGGCCCGAGCGGATATGGTTTTATTAGGTGAGGATCTGCAAGTGAATAGGACCTGGAGCCTGGGGCGTGAAATTTATCGACGAAATTAACTTTCCAGATCTCTCTTAAGCTGAAGGGGTTATGTGGGCGCGGGGCCTGTGGATTGTCGAATAATTAACTCGGGGGTGAAGCTACGGTATGTTTCACCCTCTTTCCCGGAACCATTGAGTTCTTTTGAACTTTTACACTGAATTTTCTCAAGCAGTAATTCTGCTGCCGAACGGGCGATTTCCTGGTTGGGTTGGTGTGCGGTTGTAAGTTTAGGCCAGGTTTGTCGAGAAAATGGGCTGTCTTCAAATCCTGCGATAGAGACTTGCCCGGGAACATCAATCTTTAACATACGGGCGGCAAATAGAGCGCCCGCTGCGATTTCGTCATTAGCGGCAAATATTGCTGAGGGAGGTTTGTCGCTGTCGAGGATCTTTCTCGCATTGATCTCGCCCGATTCAAATGAATATTTCCCTTCAACAATCAAATGTCGGTCTACTGCTATTCCTGCATCTTCGAGTGCCTGGCTGTATCCATTTTGACGCCCCAATGTGGAAAGGTGCTCCTCGCCTCCGCTTAAGTAAGCGATACGTTTGTGCCCGAGTGAAAGTAGGTGCTGGGTAATATTGTAGGCGGCCTGGCGGTCGTCAATCTGTATAGATTTTCCCTTTGCTTTCTCTGTATTGGTGGAAGAAATAATTCGCACAAATTCCACATTCATGGATTGGAGCGTATCGATAAAAGAAGGTGACTCTGAAAAAGGGGGGGTCAGGACCAATCCGGCTACTTTGCCGTGCTCGACAAGTTTATTTAGGTCGCTGTGGATAACTGGAGATTTTGAATTACAAGGATGGATAAGTAGCTCATACCCTTTTGCTCTGCAGGCTTCCAATATGCCGTTTTGCATATCGATAACGTAGTGGGCATTAGGGTTGTCATAAATAAATGCGATGGAATAGGAGTGTGTCCCCGCCAGATTCCGCGCTGCCAGACTGGGTGTGTAGTTCAGGCTTTTGACTGCGTCGAGTACTTTTTGCCGAGTGGCTGCGCGTACAGAGGGCTCATTATTGATCACCCTGGACACTGTTTTGATAGATACGCCGGCGCGCTCGGCAACATCGTTAATTGTGACTTTCATGCATCAACTAGTTCTATCTGAGCCTTGGCCTTGCTGGCATCGACAAGTAAGTATTGCTGGAAGGTGGGATTTTAACAGTTATGAGTCTGCAATTAGCTTATGGGGTGCGCCTCCTTTCTTAATTTGTGGGTAATTTGTAGTTTTTTATCCCAATTCTTTGAGATTCCCAGACCTTATCATTTGTCTGTAAAAATCCTACACCTAAGTAAGGCCAATCTTTCTCTTTGTGACTGAATGAAGGCATTAAGTTTCCCAGTATTAAAGAAAATGATGGCTTTTACGCCAAATACTTCCTATATGCCTGTCTCCTCTGGTCAACATCTTCAATCACTATTTGAAGCCTCTTGAAAATTTTTGTAGTTTTACTACATAATGCGCATCAATAAGATTGAGTGGCTACAGATTGGGTGAATTACTCAAGCCGGGCGTCCAAAGTCTCTACCACCTCAGCGGGGAGGAGGTTCCGGCATTGTTGGATCACTAACATTCAGCTCTAAGAGCGGGAAGAGGTTCGGAAGTGAGATTTCTACCCGATAACAGGATTTCCCATGAGTCTCCATAAGCAGTCTTGCCGTGGGCTGAAAGGTTGTCCGCTGGAATGATTGGGTTTCCAGCGATCTGATAAAAGCAACTTTGTCCCTCCTGCTTCAGATTTACGATTGGGCAATAGGACATTGATGGCACTACAACCAAAGGGTTGCAGTGGGAGCCATTCCGCCGAAAGGCGCTCCACGGAAAGATAATCACAGGTGGCTGATGCCACTGAAATGTGACCCTGGTGGTTTTTGTAACTAGAGACCACCTCAACAGAGTTATTACGGAATAGTCATGGTTCACAGCAAGCTTCAGACCGTTACCGAACGCATCATTAAGCGCAGCGAAGAAACTCGTGCAGAGTATCTGGCGCAGGTTGAGAAAGCGCATATTGAAGGGCGGGCAGCGGCACATGTGTCTTGCGGAAACTTGGCCCACGCAATAGCTGCATCTCCGGAAGGTGATAAGCAGTTGATCGCCTCGGGGCGGGGGCCGAACCTGGGTATCGTCAACGCATACAACGATATGTTGTCCGCTCATCAGCCTTATGGTGCCTACCCTGCTCAATTGAAAGAGGCAGCTGCGCGCAATGGCGCAACGGCCCAGGTTGCCGGTGGCGTACCGGCAATGTGCGATGGGGTGACTCAAGGGCGTGCAGGGATGGAACTCAGCCTGTTTTCGCGAGATGTGATTGCCATGTCCACAGCAATCGCGCTTTCGCATGATGTTTTCGAAGGAGCCATATTCCTGGGTATCTGCGACAAAATTGTCCCCGGCCTGGTTATTGGTGCTCTTTCTTTTGGCCACTTGCCTTCAATTTTTGTACCTGCGGGTCCAATGCCCACTGGCCTGTCCAATGCGGAAAAAGTCCGGGTTCGCCAGCTCTATGCTGAAGGCAAAGTAGGGCGCTCTGAACTATTGGAAGCCGAGAGTGCTTCCTACCACAGTGCCGGCACCTGCACCTTTTACGGCACTGCCAACAGTAACCAGATGTTGGTAGAAATTATGGGACTGCAACTGCCCGGCAGTTCCTTCGTAAACCCCGGTACCGAATTGCGCTCGGCATTAAATGAAGCTGCCGTGGCGCAATTGGTAAAAATTACTGAACCGAGCCGGCACACTTCGGTAGCTAAAATTCTCACCGAAAAAGCATTTGTCAACGGAGTGGTGGGACTGCTCGCTACCGGTGGATCCACAAACCACACATTGCACCTTATTGCGATGGCGCGTGCAGCAGGTATTCAGTTGACTTGGCAGGATATGGCCGACCTCTCTGAAGTGGTGCCGCTGCTTTGTCATGTGTACCCGAACGGCACTGCGGATATCAACCACTTTGCCGCAGCTGGCGGTATGCAGTTCCTGATTCGCGAACTCCGCTCCGCTGGCCTTTTACACGATGATGTGCACACGGTACTCGGTAATTCCGGTCTCGAACCCTACTGTGAAGACCCCTTCCTCAACAGTGATGTTGGCGGTGTGGTTTGGAAACCCACTCCAGAAGAGAGCGGTGATACGACGGTCATTCGTCCAGCCACAGACCCTTTCTCCCAGCATGGTGGTTTGCAGTTGCTCGAAGGAAATCTTGGGCGCAGTGTAATCAAAGTCTCTGCGGTTAAATCTGAGCACCTCAAAGTGAAGGCTCCGGCCATTGTTCTGGATAACCAGGACGACCTGCTCAAGCGATTCAAAGCCGGTGAGCTAGAGCGTGACTTTGTAGCTGTAGTGAGATTCCAGGGACCTCGTGCCAACGGTATGCCGGAACTGCACAAGTTAACACCGACGTTGGGGGTGCTGCAGGATCGTGGCTTTAAAGTGGCATTAGTCACTGATGGGCGTATGTCCGGCGCTTCCGGGAAAGTCCCTGCTGCCATTCATATGTCACCGGAAGCCGTAGAAGGCGGTGCGATTGCCAAGGTGCAAGAGGGCGACATGATTGAACTCGACTCAGAGGCCGGTATTTTACGCGTGCTGGTAGATGAAGCTGAATTTAATGCCCGCCAACCGGCCCAGTGTGACCTGTCTAAAAGTGCCCGTGGTACGGGCCGTGAACTTTTCGCTAATATGCGCGGGCTTGCCAGTGGTGCAGAGACCGGTGCAAGTATTCTTTATTGATTATTACGGAGCCAAACAGGCTCCGAGAAAAGAACGATCTCAGAGCAAAATTTATGATTAACCCTTTTGATATGGTGTTATTTGGTGGAGGCGGAGACCTTGCACTGCGCAAGTTACTACCGGCACTTTACCGAGCATTTAGAGAGGGCAGCTTGGTTGAGGGCTGTCGCATCCTTCCGGTGTGTCGCCGCCAATCAGATGTTGATCAATATATCGATACAGCCCACCAGGCACTGCAAAAATATCTCCGTGAGGGTGAGTACAGTGCTTCGAGCTGGGACCAATTTAGCCAATTACTTTGTCCGATCGCACTGGATATTGCCGTACCGGATAGCCAGTGGGATCACCTGGCAGAAATTCTCGGTTCCGACTCAGAGCGGGTTCGTATTTTCTATTTGGCAATACCGCCCGCGGTATTTGGCCCCTGCTGCGAAAACCTCTCCGTAAAAGGCCTTATCACTGGAAATTCCAGGGTCGTGGTAGAAAAACCGCTGGGCTATAACGCCCAAACTTCTGATGAAATTAACAGTAAAATTGCCAGTTACTTCCCAGAAGATAGTATCTTCCGTATCGATCACTATCTAGGTAAAGAAACTGTTCAAAACCTTCTTGCACTGCGTTTTAGCAATGTATTGTTTGAGCATCTTTGGGATGCAAAAACCATTGATCATATCCAGATCAGTATTTCAGAAACCGTAGGCCTGGAAGGGCGTGCGGGCTTTTATGATGAAACTGGTGCTATGCGGGATATGGTGCAAAACCATCTGCTGCAACTGCTGTGCCTTATCGCCATGGAATCTCCCAACAGCATGTCGGCGAAGAATATCCGTGCAGAAAAAATTAAGGTGCTTGAGGCTTTGCGCCCGCTTACCGGTAATTTGGTCGATAAGAACGTTGTGCGTGGCCAGTATATAGCTGGGCAAATCAATGGCAATGATGTTCCTGGTTACCTCGATGAACTCGACGGTGGAACCAGTTCAACCGAAACCTTCGTTGCAATTCGAGCGCATATCGATAGTTGGCGTTGGGCAGGGGTGCCGTTTTACTTGCGTACCGGCAAGCGCATGGAAAAGCGTTGTGCCGAAATTGTAGTGCAGTACAAAAATGTTTCTCATCATGTATACGATGAGTCAGCCGGAAAGGTTGTCCCCAATCGCTTGGTTATTCGCTTACAGCCGGAAGAAAGTATCAAGCTGGTTTTGATGGCGAAAAAAATGGACAGTCTCACCACTGAGTTGCAACCGGCCGAATTGAATTTAACCCTTTCTGATACTTACGACAGTTTCCGCAGCGACGCTTATAAGCGCCTGATGTTGGATGCTGCAGCAAATAATCCCGCGCTCTTTATCCACCGCGACGAAGTTGCCGCTGCCTGGGCGTGGGTTGATCCAATTATTGAGCATTGGCGCGAAACGGCTAATCAGCCGCAGCCCTATCCTGCAGGTAGCTGGGGGCCAGAAGAGGCAGAAAAACTGCTGTCACGCAGTGATCGTCATTGGTTTAACGCGCAGTAATAATCTGGAAAGCCGGCGCAGCTATTAATTTTACCGCGCCGGTTTCCACTAAGAGAAATGGAAGAATCCATGGCTGAAGAAAAATTTTTCCAAGATCGCGAGCGCCTGGTGCAGGCTCTAGCCCACGATTGTGCTTGCGAACTGCAAAAAGGTATTAAAGAAAATAATCACGCAAGTTTCCTGGTATCTGGCGGCAGTACGCCGGAACCAGTATATCGCGAGCTATCCAAACGCCCGCTTCCGTGGTCGCAAATTACAGCGGCTCTCGTTGATGAGCGCTGGGTAGAAAAAACCGAAAGCGGTAGTAACGCAGCTTTTATTGAAAAGTCGCTTTTACAGAATTTTGGCGCCGAAGCCAATTTTCTGGGTATGAAAAATTCACATGCATCAGCCGCTGAAGGTGAAGAGGCCTGTGAGCGCGCATATGGCGAGTTGCAGAAACCGTTTGATGTTTGTTTGCTGGGTATGGGCAGTGACGGCCACACCGCATCACTATTCCCCCATGCACAGGGCTTACAGGATGCACTAAATCCTGAATCACAAAAGTTGTGCAAGGCAATTACTGCTAATCAAAGTGAAGTTACCGGCTCCAATACCGAGCGTATGACTTTGACCCTGAGTGCAATTTTGCAAGCGCGCAATATCAAGTTATTGATCACTGGCGAAGAGAAGCTAAAAGTTTATCGCGAGGCGTTGCTCGGCAGTGATGAGTTAGAAATGCCGGTGCGCAGTATTCTTAAGCAGGGGCTGAAACCAGTCACTGTTTACTGGGCGCCTTAACGAAAGATTTGGAATTATCTGATGCAGAAAAATATCGCCGAGATTTTGCAGGTAGCTGGCGTTGTCCCAGTACTGGTTGTAGATAAAGTTGAAGATGCCCTCCCTCTTGCCGGGGCTTTGATTGAAGGTGGCCTGAAAGTACTTGAGGTAACCCTGCGCACTGAGGCAGCCCTGGAAGTTGTTGAACAAATTGCAAAACACCTGCCGGAAGCCCATGTGGGAACTGGCACGGTGCTAAATGGTGATGATCTGCGTCGCTCTATCGAAGCCGGCGCCAGCTTTATGGTGAGCCCCGGCGCAACCGACCGCCTACTGAATGCTGCTGAAGGCAGTGAAGTACCGCTGCTGCCCGGTGCTGCCAGTGTTTCAGAAGTGATGCGCCTCTACGAGCGTGGTTATCGCTACCAGAAATTTTTCCCAGCCCAGGCGGCAGGGGGAGTGCCAATGCTGAAATCCATTGGCGGTCCGATACAAGACGTTCGCTTTTGTCCCACCGGTGGTATAGGGCCTCAAAATGCCCCGGACTTTCTGGCTCTGAACAATGTGGTTTGTGTCGGTGGTTCCTGGATGGCGAGCAGCACTCTGGTTCGTGAAAAGAACTGGGCAGAGATTACTCGTCTGGCAAAACAAGCTGCGGAATTGAAATAACACACACTCGGTATGGTGCACTCGCAAGCGGGTGCCACTTGAAAAACCAGAAGCATATAAAGAGGGTAAAGCGAGATGAAAATTAAAATTGCCATTAATGGTTACGGTCGTATCGGTAGAAATGTCACC
The DNA here is from genome assembly GCF_052467615.1 of Microbulbifer maximicatervae (SeqCode). NCBI lineage: Bacteria > Pseudomonadati > Pseudomonadota > Gammaproteobacteria > Cellvibrionales > Microbulbiferaceae > Microbulbifer > Microbulbifer maximicatervae (SeqCode). The sequence goes on along the minus strand of NZ_CP174319.1, from coordinate 3,488,825 downwards.
CGAGCTATCTATGAATCAGGCTACAGCGATCGTGTTCAATTGGTCGCGATTAATGATCTCGCTCCGGTAGCTTCTAATGCTCACCTGACTCGCTTCGATACTATTCACGGTCGCTTTGGTACAGACGTCAAAGTCGATGGTGATGCTCTGGTTATTGGTGGTGATCGAGTTCAGGTTTGCCAGGAGCGCGACCCTTCCAAATTGCCTTGGAAGCAACTGGGTGTGGATTTAGTCCTGGAGTGTACTGGCCGCTTTACCGATCGCGCTTCCGCTTCTGCCCATATAGAAGCCGGTGCCGCTGCAGTGCTGATTTCTGCACCCTCAAAAGATGCGGACCTCACAGTTGTTTACGGTGTAAACGACAGCAATCTCACTGCGGATCACCGTGTGGTATCCAATGCATCTTGCACTACCAACTGTCTGGCACCTGTAGCTCAGGCACTGCATCGTGAATTGGGTATTGAGCGCGGCTTTATGACCACCGTGCATGCCTATACCAATGACCAGAATACCCAAGATGCAGTGCACGCAGATATTTATCGTGCCCGTGCGGCGGCGGATAATATGATCCCTACCAAAACAGGTGCGGCTGCAGCGGTAGGTTTGGTATTGCCTGAGTTAAAAGGTCGCCTCGATGGTATGGCCGTCCGTGTACCGGTAAGTAATGTGTCTCTGGTGGACTGTCAGTTTATTTCCGGCCGTGACACCACCGCCGAAGAAGTTAACCGCATTATGCAGGAAGCTGCTAAGGCCAGTGGCGGTGTACTGACCTACTGCGATCAGCCCTTGGTATCCGTGGACTTCAATCACACCAGTGCCTCCAGTCACTTTGATGCGAACCACACCCGTGTGAATGGTAACTTGGTGAAGGTCATGGCCTGGTACGATAATGAGTGGGGCTTCTCCCACCGCATGTTGGATACCAGTCTGGCAATGGCTGAGTCACTTCAGTTGAAGCAGCCTGTTGCTGAATCCGCCTGATCCCCCTCATTTACCATATTTTGGTAATTCAATTACTGAGGGCCATTAAATGGACATAGAATTCCTGTTTGATAGCCCTCTGAACCTCCTTCTCAATTTATTAGATGACGGGATCTTATGATTCGCCATACAAAAATCGTAGCAACCTTAGGCCCGGGTACGGACAAGCCTCGCGTAATTGATGAAATGATTCGCGCAGGGGTGAACGTTGTACGTCTGAACTTTTCTCACGGATCGGCAGAGGATCACCGACGCCGCGTTACAGAGGTGCGCAACGCCGCCGAAGCGCAGGGAAAAATTGTTGCGGTTTTGGGGGACTTGCAGGGTCCCAAAATCCGCATTGCCCGTTTTGCCAAGGGCAGTGTACAGCTTGAAAACAATGACGAATTTACCCTCGACCTGGATTGCCCGGTTGAAGGGGGAGATGAGCACCGCGTTGGAGTGGATTATCCAAGCCTGATTAGCGACTGCCAGTCCGGCAATATCCTGCTGTTAGATGACGGCAAGATTCGTCTCGAAGTAACCGGCACTACCCCAAGCAAGCTCTATTGCCGGGTTTTACAGGGCGGTAAGCTGTCGAATAACAAGGGCATCAACTTGTTGGGCGGCGGCCTGTCTGCACCGGCTCTGACAGAAAAAGACTACCGGGATATCAAGCTGGCAGCAGATCTCGAAGTGGATTTCCTCGCGGTCAGTTTTCCGCGCTGTGCAGAAGATTTGGATACTGCTCGCAAAGCCATGGCAGAGGCTGGTAGCCAAGCGGCGATCGTCGCCAAAGTTGAAAGGGCCGAAGCTGTTGCCGATGATGAGCAAATGGACAGCCTAATCCTGGCTTCCGATGCGATTATGGTAGCTCGCGGTGATTTGGGGGTAGAGATCGGAGATCCTGCTTTGGTCGGGGTGCAGAAAAAACTGATCAACCGCGCAAATGCTCTCAATCGCGGCGTAATCACTGCAACACAAATGATGGAGTCGATGATTACCAGCCCGACTCCCACCCGTGCCGAGGTGATGGATGTTGCCAATGCGGTGCTGGACGGTACCGATGCAGTTATGCTATCGGCGGAAACAGCAGCGGGCGATTACCCGGTTGCCGCTGTGGAATCTATGAGTGAAGTGATTATCGGCGCTGAACAGTATTTGGGTAGTGTTCCCTATACTGCAGAGGACCACGGTTCTTCAGCTTTAATCGATACTGTGATTGCCCAGGCGGCGATTGATGTTGCAACGCGAGTGGAGAACCTCTGTGCTGTAGCCGCATTGACCGAGTCTGGCCGCACACCGAGAATGATGTCCCGTGCAAATACTCGCTTGCCGATCTATGCACTAACCCGGCACCCTAAGATCGCTCGCCAGCTGATGCTGTTACGGGGAGTAGAGACAGTGAGCTTTGATCCGGCTTCAGTTCCCCTGGGACATTTAACCGAAGCGGTTATCGAGGTATTAAGCTCTAGAATCGATTTGCAGAAAGGGCAGCGGGTACTGATTACCCAGGGGGAACGCCTCAATATGGGTGGGCACACCAACTCCATGCGGATCAAAGAGATCGAATAGGCTTTCTGAAAAAAGGCCCAGGCACCTGATAATGAGGTTACTGGGCCTACTTCAACCCATAAGCGCTTTATTTGCAGTTAACGCTATTTTCCAGCCATTCATGTTTGCTGATTTTCCCCTTTCCCTCAGCCTGTAATTGAATTATTTTGTGATGAGTGTCACAAATCTAAAAATTCAATTTCGCGGTCCGCCAAACGCTATCTAATTAGATACTTTTATCAATAATGGAATATTGATACTCGCTGTTGAGAAATTATCCAATTACTTTAATCAACTGAACAATAATTGTTCATAGAAGTTGTATTGCGGGATATTTTTCTAATACGCAGGTACTATATTTATTTGATTATTAAAAATTAATCGATGATGGTTTTAGTCTAATTCTTCATTACTGAAGTTTTGATCACTGTTCCCGAAAGCTTCGCTACTCAGCTTAACACTTGCTATCTACCGTATTTTCCTAATTTGCGGTAACCTCGCGAAGTAGATCTCAGCCCTATGTTTTATTCGGCGCCACTTGGATTCTTGACCTATTTAGATTGAAAAGGAAGATAAGAATCTAATCGTTAGTATTCTTCTAGCACAGTAGCCCTTAAGCTCCCTTTTTTGGATAGAGAATGTTCTTCTCAGCGGCTTCGTTGTGTAATGGCGTGGTATTGGCTGGTCTTTCAATTTCGATTTTAATCGACGCCGACAAAGCCCGGAGGAATTATCAGTTGAAGTCACGCTGGTTTCAGCTTAAGGGTATTTTGTTCGAAAAATAGACGGAATCGAAAGCTTACCGGAGTTCTTTGGGGGTTCCCTGATGTTCGCGGGTGAGAGTTAACTGAATTAGGTCCCCACTAGGTCCAGATAGGCGTAAGTGTTTAAAGGATTATCATGCAGCTACGTGTTGAAAATAAGCAAGGCATCCAGTACGAAGTGAGAGTAGGGTGGACGTACCCGCTGGGAATTCCTATGCAGGTCGATGTCGGCCACTTGCTTTCGATGTTCGACGATGCGGTTATTGAGAAAATTTACCAACACTTTTTCAGCCTGGGAGGTAGCTCCTGCAATTTGCTCAGTACCAGTATTCAAGCGGGTACTTCGGGCACAATCTTCCTGGGGCCCCTATCTGAGCCGCCTGGCCACTTGTCCTCTTCTGAACGAGAGATTTATCGCGCTTTAATTCAGAATCGACTGATTATTGAAGAAGCGCCAACGGCAGCTACCGTAATTGCTGAGAAACAGGCTGAGTTGATTGCCAAGATTCGTATCGGCCTACAGCAAATTATTGCCCAGGAGAGGGCAGAGGCGGCTCAAATCCAGCAGCAGCATGAGAAGCGCTCAATGCTGGAAAAAGTGGGTGCCTATATTGAAAGTGGCGCGACCGGTTTTGGCAATGCCGCCTGGGGCTTGGCGGTATGGACAAAAGATGTGCTTGAAGTGGCGCAAATGCTGAATCCTCTGCGTCAGTCGCATAGGTTGGGTGTTGCCACAGCAAATTACTTCTGGAATGACAAGAGCTTCGCAGAATCTGGCCAGGAGTACGTTACGGATCTGCAAAAAGAAGTGGTGGATGTACTCGGTTTTGACCCTTCAAAGGTTACTCGGCAGCAATTGGATTTGGCATTCGACGTTGCTCAAATTATTTACGATGATCCGGCCCTGCGCGGGGTTATCTTCCGTTTTGCCGAGGATTATGTAAAAGCACAACACAGCCTGGAAATTACAGAAATAGCCGGCGGTGGTGCCTTTGAAATTATCCTCACTATCGTCCTAGCGGCGATTACTGGAGGCGTCGGCGCCGCTGTAGCTATGGCCAAAAATGCGCGCCTGCTGAAGTCCTTTAAAAATGTCGGCGAGCTGATGTTGGACTTGGCCAAACTGAAGAAGCAGCAACAGCTAGTTTCCAAGAAAAAGGGTGGCAACGCTAAAGGAGGGGAAGGCGCTAATTTCTCCGATTTGAGTTCCTCAGAAGCGGCGGCTCCGCCAGCCAGCTCTGGCAGTTCTGGTGGCTCAGGGGCCAGCAGCACTACCTCAAATTCCAATCAAAGCAATAGTGGTTCCAATAATAATTCAAGTGAGTCGCAAGGTAGCCAAGCGAATAATAGCAACGAGCCGGACAATACCAATAGCGATACCGGGGAAAACCAGAACGGTGACACCTCCCAGTGCAATGCCAATGCCTGTGAAGGTGGTGAACCGATCAACTTAAAAACAGGTGAAGAGCGTCTGACTTTGGTGGATACGGTGCTGGATGGCCCACTGCCACTAGCTCTGGCGCGAACTTACCGCAGCAGTAACGCCAGGGATTTCGGTTTGGGCCACGGCTGGACCCACACGTTGAATGAGCGCCTGGTATGGCGTCCAGGCAAAGCGGTACAGTTTCATGATGCCGAGGGCCGGGTAATCAGCTTACCTGCACCGGGTAATAGCGGCCGCAGCCACAATGTGGTGGAAAATTTATCGTTAACTCGCGTGAACGATGAGCACTGGGTTGTAACTCCCTATGGAGCCCAAAATGGTGTGCAAAAACACTTCAAGGCGACAGGTACTAAAGGGGCTCTAAAACTCTCTGAAATCCGCGACGGCTACGGTAACTATTACCTCTTCCACTATATTGATGAGCGCCTGATTTGTATCGAGAGCAGCCTCGGTGAAGCTCTGCATATCAGCCCGCCCGAAGGGCAGCCCAATAGCCTGCGTATTGGCGAGTTAAAGAAAGAAACTCGCGATGGTCGCATTAAAATACTGGCTCAGTACGAATACAGTGATGAAGGTGATCTGATAAAAGCCACCGATGCGGATGGCTACAGTGAGCAATATGAATATCACCAGCATGTTATTTCCAAGCGCATCCTAAAAACCGGTTACCGCTTTTACTTTGAGTGGGATAAAGAAGGCCCATCTGCCCGTTGCGTACGCCAATGGGGTGATGCTATCGACGGGCAGGCTACCTACAACTACAAATTTGCCTGGGATGAGGATGGCCACGGCGTTACCGTAACGGATACTCGTGGGGGACAGGAACGTTACCGCTTTAATGATCGCGCCCTACCGATTTATCACCGCGACCCTGAAGGTGCAGAGACCCTCTACAGCTACAACGATCTGGGCCAAGTTACCAAAGTACAATTGCCTAGCGATGATGGCAGTCGGCGAGAAGAACTCTATAAGTATGATGACCAGGGTCGCTTGATACAAAAGACCGATGCCGCTGGCAACAGCCACCGCATCGAGTACAACGGTGAAGGTCTGCCTGCCAAAGTGACTGATCCCGCCGGTAACTCCTGGCAACGTGAATACAACAAGAAAGGCCAGATCGTCACCACCAAAGACCCTCTTGGCAGTAGCACCCGATATAGCTATAACCCGGTAGGATTGATCGGCAGTGTTACCGATCCCTTGGGCAACGCCACTCGCTATCTATGGAACCCGGAAGGTAAGCTGGCAGCGGTCAAAGACCCCATGGGCCGCACCCAGCACTATCGTTATGACGGTGCACGCCGCCTGGAAGAAGTTCAGCATGCCCCCGGCCAGATAACCCGCTATGAATACGACGCCCAGGATCGAATCCATGCAGTTATTACCCCGGATGGAGCCAGGACTCAGTACAGTTACAACCCCCAGGGGCTGCTTGCGGAAGTTATGGACTCCGAAGGCCGCAGCACCTGCTACGCCTACGACGGCCTCAGCCAGGTTAAGATGCGCACTAACCCGGACGGCAGCCGCCTGGAGTACCACTACGACGGCGAGCGCAACCTTGTGGGCCTCACCAATGAAAATGGTGAGCGGTACCAGCTCAAATACGACCTGAACGAACGCCTGATTGAAGAAGTGGGCTTCGATGGACGCGTGACTCGCTACGCCTATAACCGCGCCGGGCACCTGATTAGTTCCAGGGCAGTGACTGATGCTGATACCGGCAAAGGTGTGGATACCATCTTTGAGCGCGACCCCTTTGGCCGCCTATTGGAAGAAGTCACCCCGGATGGTGCAACCAATTTCCGCTATAGCCGCAGCGGCCAGCTGATCGAAGCGGAAAATGCCCACCGCAAGCTGCGCTGGGAATATGATGCTAACGGACGCGTAACTGCGGATTGGCAGGGCAAAGATAAACTCAGCCATAACTATGATGCTGCCGGCAATCGCATCGCCACGACCTTGCCCGATGGTGAAGTGCTCAACTTCGCCTTTAACCCCGCCGGCCAATTCGAGAGCCTGCACCGCCGCCCGGTAGGCAGCAACTCCGATCAGCTGATTACCAATATCAATCATGATGAGCAGGGCAGGGAGAGTCAGCGCCAGCACGGCAATGGGCTGGAGAGCCAGCGAGATTATGACCCTCAAGGGCGGCTGCAAAGGCTATGTCTAAACAAAGCTAGTGGCCCAGTCTCCGACCCAACTCAAAACTCTCACTCAATCCTGGAGCGAAGCTACCACTACAATAAAGCTGGCCAGATTGCCAAAATCGAGGACAGTCTACGTGGCACCCGCAGCTACCACTACGACGCCCTGGATCGCCTCACCCAGGTTGATGGCCCTAACCCAGAGCATTTTGTGCACGATCCCGCACACAATATTCTGGCCGCCGCTAATTCAAAGGATGAAGCCAAGCAACAGGCCAGCGCCACCCAGGTCAAAGGTAACCGTTTAGCCTTCCGTGGCGATACTCACTATCGCTACGATATCCACGGCAACCGTATCGCCGAGCTGCGCGGTAAAGGGCAGAAGCTTCAAACCCGCTATCAGTACAACAGTCGCCAGCAGTTGGTGCGGGTTGAAAAACTCGAGGTAGAAAAGGGCGGCGAAAAGCTTCAACAAGAAATTCACTACCAGTACGATCCACTGGGTCGTCGTGTTGGTAAGAACACCAACAGTGAACAAACCAGCTTCCTCTGGGATGGCGATGTTCTGCTTCGTGAAAATAAAGCCGATATCCATACGCGGCAGGACCTGAATACCCGCACCTACTACTTCGAGCCGGGTACCTTTAAGCCGGTTGCTCTAAAAGAAGATGAGCAGGTTTATCACTACCACCTGGATCATCTGGGAACGCCTGATACCCTTACCAATCAGGAAGGTGAGGTGGTTTGGAGTGTTGCTTATCAGAGCTATGGCAATATTGCACTGGCTCATGAAAACCAAATAGAGCAGCCTATTCGCTTCCAGGGGCAGTACTTCGATGAAGAAACTGGACTGCACTACAATCGGTTTAGGTACTATGACCCAGAAGTTGGGGAGTTTACTCAGCAGGATCCAGTTGGCTTGTTGGGGGGGATAAATAATTATCGGTATGTGACTAACCCATTAGTTTGGATTGACCCATTCGGGCTAACAGCGCTTGATGAAACGGGGTTTTCCGTTTATGGCTTGTACGAGCCTGGAGCAGATGAACCCTATTATATAGGGATCTCTAATGATCCTATTCGTAGGCTTGATGAACATACACGTTCAGGTCGTTATGATCCGAGAACAGGTGAGCAAGTAGTTTTAAAGAGGGATTTAACTTTTGCACAAGCCCGGGGATATGAGCAGGCATACATAGAAAAGCACAGTACTTTAACAGGAGTTATAGGGGAGCCAATTTCTGAGACGAATAGAGGCAACAAAGTTAATTCTTTTGATAAAAATAGAACGGATGAAAGGGGGGTTATGTTTAATCAAGAGTATGAGAGTGCGGTTATTGAAATCACCCCTGCTAAATCGATAGGTCGAGGATGTAAAGAAAAATGAAAAGTTTAAAACTTGAAGATGGAGATGTATATTTCATTCCATTATTTTTGACAGAAGATTATAGTCTTAAAAGCTATTCTAGGTTTAAGTTTGGTGAGGGCGATCAAGAGTTTTGCTTTTGTAGAATAGTAGCTAGTGAGGGTGGGGCGGGTATCCTCATCGAGATTTTTGATTTTGTTGGACCTGCCGGCTCAGATATTGAGTCAATTATTAATAGGCCTCGTCTAATTGATCCGGTCTATATAGTCGGGGACGGGATATCTAAAAAAAGATGGCGGAAAGTTGGATCATCAAAAAGTTATAATAGAGAGAAAGATTCTGGTTATAGCAAAATTAAATTTGTTCTTGGTCGAGGTGATGATCGGCGTGTTTGGTGTGATGGAAAAGAGTTTCCTTTTGACAAAATTAAAAATGCAAAATCAATAGAGTCGCATAAACTATGGACTGCAGCGCAATTAGAAAATAGATTGGTTAATGAGTTATCCAAAGAGCAGTATAAGTCAAAATAAGCAATCCTGGACATCCAAAGAATGGAGAGTCGGAAACTAGACAAGAATTTTTGTGCCACTACTTGGTAGCTGGTATATCTTTCTCAAAATAGATGGCAATTTGGCGTTAAAAGATCTTATGGGGAGCCCGTAGGGAATTAGGGGAGAGTAGAGTTAGGGCGATATAATCTAGGGCAGCTGATAAGCGGGTTTCTGTAATTTAGCAGGGGGTGGGGCTAAGAAAGCGCTGGCAATCCGCAGCCCGTGTACCTAGCGTTTATTTTGCCGCGCACAGACCTGGTGTACCGCTTCCGCTGAGTCCACCAAGCGTTTAAAGCGGCTTTCAAAATTATGGTTTAGATAGAGTCAGTGTTTTGGCGAAATACCCAGCCGATTTAAAATAGGTGGGATGTTTTCGGAAATAGCGCCGCGCTTTTTAGGGTGCAGCTGCCGGCCACTCCAGTCTACTAGCTCTAAATAGTGATCCAGCTGAAAAGGCAAGCCTTTAAGCATATCCCGGTGCTCCCCGCCCACCAGTGGCATTAGGCTTTTGGGCTGCTCGCCTGAGATGGCTGTGTGAATGCGTTGCTGGATCGAAGTGTAATCGGATTCTTCTGACGTTTTAGCGATACCGGCACGGATAGGGTTGAGGTCCACGTAAGCGAGGCAGGCGGCAAGGGCTCTTTCATCCAGCGAGGCCTGAGACTTGAAACGCCCTTCCCAGAAACAACCGGTGCAGTTGTCCTCGGCATTGGCCTGGCGGGCGATGGACTCGTTCAGGCAGCGCATAAATCAGCTGATATTCATTAGGAGTTCCCGCCATAGAAAGGCGACTTCTTTTAGTCTGTTTACTTCAGCGTGATCGAGGGTATCGCCTTGAATATAGCGCTGGACTAAGCTAGAGGCTTTGAAGAGCTTTTGCCAACGAGTAATTACCTTATCATCAGAATCTGTGTCGATGTATAGCATTATGTGGTAGTGATTACTTATTACCGCATAGGCAGCAATATCTAGCGCAAACACCTCGGCCAATTTATGCATACGGCTTTAAATCAATTCGTGCCGATGCTCGTATTCTTTTCCGGATTCAGTATCTCTGGCACAAAGAAATGCACGCCGCACACAGATGGCAACATTTAAAGATAGAAAAGTATCAGGAAGGAAAAACTTGTAAACTGAATTTGACCTGACGGAGCACCTTTTTAAAAACTGGTAACTGTCAGACCGAGTCTGAACTACTACATTTAATACATACCCTTTAAGCCGATTTAAAGTCTCCGCTGCCTTCAAATAGTGAGGCAGTTTAGTTTGTCCCTGCCAAACAGTTTTGACATCAGGCTCACCATCGCTGTTTCGCTCCAGAAAGCCTCCAATGCCTGGTAACATACGATTTATATCTTTCATATTTGGAGGTTGATTTGGTGAGGAGTTTTTATCTTGTTTTATCCATACCATATGCCACTCTTTTTCAGCTTAGACATTCGTCCACAGCTCATCAATTCTTTCTTATCAGCTTAAAATAGTAATCCAACTGAAAGGGTAGGCCGTAAAGCTGTTTAAGTCTTAGCCGTCTGTGAGAGATTTCTCTCTAGTATGTTTGTAAAAAAATAACTCTGCATTTCATATAGTGTTGCTTATGTTGTCAATCTAGATTTTTGTAGCTTATTGACCTTTCTTCCTAGAGCAATGATGAGGGGTGGCATGCCCTACACCTCTCACTTTAGTCAAAAAAATTGAACAAAGAGTTTGCTAGGTGTGCTTGACTATATGATGGTTGTAACAGGTAAAAATGTTGTCTTTTATGTGTGATAGAACTTTTTGTCGTGCAAAATTTAGTCTCAGTTTCGAAGGTTACATAACCATTTTTTTGTGAGGTTTTTCATTTAGCTTAAATCCTTTTACTCCTAGTTTGAAATGTGGATGAAAAATTCCTTAATTGAGGTTTTGTAATTATTTTGGGTTTTTGTATGATGTTTGTTTCGCAGCTGGTGGTTTTTCTACTTTTTCTGATTATGGTTTTGCTTTAATGGGAGGGTGGCAATGAAGGTTGGATTTCAGTCGCTTACGTAGATTTTATTTCCATTGATCTAACTTTGTTTATCTGCAACTATTAAAAACAATTAAGCTTAGCTTAAAATGAAGAATCTAAAATTTATGACCGTGCCTTGGTGTTGTAGTCAAAAAATAGATTCTGTAACCTTTGAACGATAGGGATTGTGATGAAAACCATTCAGTTTGGAAAAGTAATAATTCATAAAAAAGAACAAGCCAATGGTAAAGAGGCGATTCTTTACGCACATGGTTCATATGATAAGGGATCTTTTGGTGAGGCCAAAGTGCCAGAGACATTAGCTCTATACTTCTACTCTTTTCATGGCTCTGCATCCTCTGATCATGCAGTCAGAAGCTTGACAAAAACAGGCGAGCCTGCGGACGGAAAAAATAGTGTAGCAGATTTTGGAGCTAAACAGTTTCTCAATATGGGATCAGGAAAAGTGCACTCTATAGCTGGTGGTGGTTCTGAGGTTTACAATTATAATCTTTCATATAATGAAAAAAGTCCAGGTCATATGGATAATATAAAAAAGGCATGGGAGAGCGGTCTTCATAATCATGATTTGATTTTGGTTGAAGAAGGAGCCCATATTCATTTGGATGATGTCCTAAAAGCCATTACTGAAAATAAGCTAGGTTATAACAAGCTTCACTTTACTGCCTGCCGCTCGCCGAGCAGCGGAAATGATCTTAGCTCTCAAAAACAGTGGGGCTAATTTAGAGTAGAGTGTTCACTCTAGTTTAAAAGCTGCAAAATTTATAAAGGCCACTTATCTCCATGACCACAGGAGGTAGGTGGTCTTTGTTATTTGTGATTGGTCTTTTGAATTAGATACTTTAGTGATTGGAATATCTTTTTATTATTAACCCCAGTTGGTGCGAGCTATTTTTGCGATGATGTATCATAAAAAATATAATTGTCCGCTTTGTTGAAATAAAATTCGGTATTTTTTTATTGGGATTTTACCTGTCAGTAATTTCAGGTTCCGCGAATTTTCATTCGTATTTTTAAGTGAGTTGCACCTTGTTTTTCCATGAAAAAATTTCATGTGTAACTAATTTCAGCGGAAAATGTATCTGCATTTTATTTTTTTGAGTTTATATTTTTTTGGATTTACATTTTTCTTGTTGAACGTTACGCCTTATTAAAGAGTTTGATGTCATTATTATCAATTTAAGAATTGGTGCTATTGACAAAAGTTTATGGAAGCGTGGAAAGTTGGCGGGCTCTTATGGGAGTGTAAATAAATAATAAAATTAAGGCTTAGGTTATGAGAAAGGCTGTTTCCAATATCTCGATAAAAACTGCTCTATCATTGTGCGTACTTGCGTCATCAACTATAGGTTTTGCTCAAAGTGTTTCTTCGGTTGAGGCTGCCAACAATGGCGTTGGGCTAAAGCGCTGCGGTACAGACCACCCATCAATTCAGGAAGCTGCATTAAAAGAGCAGCATTTTTCTACTCTGCGTAGTGTATCAAGTGATAGAAGTGTGGCGCACGCATTGCGCCCTGCAGGTTCTGTAGAAGTTGATGTTTACTTTCATGTAATTACTGACACAGCTAATAATGGAGCGCTTTCTAATAGTGAGATTAATGCGCAAATGGATGTGTTGAATGATGCTTACGCAAATACTCCATTTAGTTTTAATTTAGTTTCAACCACTGTTACAGCAAATAATTCTTGGTATAACGTTGGTTACAATTCTTCGGCTGAGCAGTCAATGAAATCTTCCTTACGAGTTGGCGATGCCGGGGATTTGAATATCTATGTAGCTGAAATTAGTGATGGCCTACTTGGGTGGGCTACATTCCCAAGTAGTTACTCCTCTGATCCACTTGATGACGGCGTAGTAATTTTAACTGGTTCTGTGCCTGGAGGTGATGCTGCGCCCTACAATGAGGGGGACACCTTAACTCATGAGGTTGGCCACTGGTTGGGTCTTTATCATACGTTCCAAGGTGGATGTTTTGGCCGGGGAGACTACGTCTCAGATACTCCTGCGGAGAGATCGGCTGCTTATGGCTGCCCTGTTGGTCGGGATACCTGTACCAGGGGAAGAAATGCTGAAGGGGAAGATCCGGTAACTAACTTTATGGATTACACTGACGATAGCTGTATGTATGAGTTCACTGAAGGTCAGGCCACTCGCGCGGATGAGCAAAGCGCGACTTATCGTGGTCTTTAACAGTTAAGGGGGGCTTGTTCCCCCTTCTTTAATTATGAATAAAGAACATTATTTATTTTTAGTGCTGAGCTTATTTGTTTTTGCTAGCCCGGATCTTTTGGCTCAAAGGCTAGCTGTTCCAGAGTACGTGACTTGTGATCGAAACCAATTAACTTCATGGCAGGGAGACATCACAAAACTTGTGCGAGTGAAAGATGGAGTCAAGCTTTGGATTGCTACTGACCATGGAACAAATGAGGTTCTAAATTTGAATATGCCAAATTGGCAAGAGGTTCTAGCGCAGTTCCGTATCCATGGCCGCTCTTTTCATTCCAGCGATTGGGAGAAATTCATTGATAATAAGGGGAAGCTTAAGGTTGGCATAAAAGCGATTGTTTGGTTATGTAATACTGAAGGTATAAGCCCGGTAATCAATTGGCAACCAGCCTCAGAGTGAAATCTTACTATAGGCGGAGAAAGAAAATTTTTGAATCTTATGCTTAAGCGATTATTTTGAGTGCATAAGGTTCTTAGATCAAAAGTATATTGGTGTGATTTTATCCGTGACATAAATTGCAAGAAAAAGAACTATAAAAGTGCCCGTTATCCATATACTTGATTCCATTATAGATAGAGAATGCATTTCCATTTTATGGGTTTCTGCTTGTGAGGTACCATAGGTGTGCGGTGCTGAATTTGGGGCACATTCATGAGAGCAATGACCAAGATTAGGCGCGGCTCCATCTTTTCCCGGAAGGGTCATACATCCATGTTTTAAGTGATTTTTTACCAGCCAATAGTTAATAGGGTAAGCAGTGATACCTCCAACAATACTTGCCAAGCTCATACGAAACCAAAAGGTAGCATTTGATGGGTCTTCAGAGTTTGGCCATAGAGAAGTCAGTATAACCATAGCGGGTATCATTCCAGCCATAACCATATTCATCGATACAGTTTCAGCAAAGAAAGTTTTACCCACTGCTTTTAAGTAGTTTCCCTGATACATATTTCGCATCATCAATGCCTGAAAAATAAACAGACCACAAACAAAGCCAGCCAAGTACTCAATTATGGAGTCCCATCCATTGGTGAGGCCCAGTGTGGGTACAATAGATGCTGCGATAAGGATTCCAGTTGCATCACCTGCAAGACAATGCATTTCGCTATTTACACTTTGCTTCCATGTGGCCCTAGTGAATTGATCGTGGCCGCCAGGAAAAGGACGGCGACAGGTGAGTAGGTAGAAGATTAAGCCGATAACACCGGTATAAAGAATTACTAATACCCAAGCCAGGCGCTGAACCAAGCTGGTTGGCGCATTAGTGATTGAGTCCCAAATAACAAAAACTAGGCTGAGACCCGTAAGAATAAACCAAACAAGCATTGCTCCGGTTAACATATAGGCTACCCATGATTGAGGGGACGGGGCCCGTGTATATAAAATAATTATATCTTCTGAGCAATCAAGTAGGCGTGTAATTCTGACTGTTGATCGTACTCCAGATGTCTACAAATACAACCAGATGAAATAAGGAGTTGTACAAATTTATTTGTGCCTAAGGTGGAGTAATATAATTCCGGTCCCATCGCATCATTCGTATGATAGTCCTCTTTATCTGTTCCACCAAAGGAAAATATTAGAACGCCTTCCTTGTTTAAGTAAGACGCTAGATTCCTTATTGTTTCCTCTTGTTTTTCAATTGGTATATGCCAGATGCTATCCCACGCACTTATAAAGTCATATTTTCTTGTGGCTTTCCACTTACATATATCCTCTAGATAGAAGTTGACATTAGGGTACTTATCCCTGGCGATCTCTATCATTTTCTCAGAAACATCAATTCCCTCGGGAGAAAATCCTTCAGTTAGCAGAAGCTCGATATGCCTTCCTGTGCAGCCACACCCTACATCTAGTGCGGAGCCTCTATTTTTTACAAAGCCAAGTGCCCGCTTATACTGGCTAATACCGTTGTTCCTGTTGAACTCTTTACGTTCCCATAGATGTGTGATGGTATCGTATGCTATCCCGGTTTGTTTCGGTTCCATAATTGTAAATTCTGTTTACGAGTTTTATTTAATGATTGCTGCACGCTTTTTGTTTTGTAGATTCGTTAGAGTTTGATTTATTTGAGGCGAATACTTCAACACCTATAATTATAACGGTCGCCATGAGTATCCACACGAGCTACTTCATGCCATTTTAAGCTAGTGTAACTTGTAGTGGGTTGCCAATAAGGTAATCCATCAATGGTTGCCTCATAGGGCGCCGTGAATGGCTGTTAGTAGAGCTGAAAAAATTAGAATTCTAAATGGAAGTCTGCATTTGAATAGTTTGTCCTGTATCAGGATATATAGAACTATTGCAGTGACGCCATACATCGATTGATATCAATAGAGCTATATATACTTCTATTTTGGTATTCCCTGGTCGATAAATCCAGAATCAACACCAAACCAAAAGCTTCCATCCATATTGTTAAAATACATATATCTTATATTTCCACCACTTGGAACTGGGGTCTTGCTTGTAAATTTCTCTTTTTCTGTGTTAAAGGCAAAAATGATGTTTGGAATCTCTCCAGTATCAGCGAGCCAAAGTTGGTTATTGTTGTCCAGTGCTGTTCCGTAGGGGCGTGGATTCTTACTGGGTAGCTTCCACTCTTTAAACTCCTTGGTCGTCGGAGTATAACGCCCCAAATAGCCTTCTGGATAATCAACGTACCAAATATTGCCGGTAGGATCGATTTCCAGTCTGCGAGGGCGAGCATTTGGGCGTGGCAGGTTAACCTCACTTATGGCCATGGTTTTTGCGTCTACTCGCGCTAACTTGTTGGTGCCAAATAGAGCTACCCAGGGGTTTCCCTGAGCATCAATCTTAATACCATAGGGGCGAGCATTAGCGGTTGTTGGGGTGGCACTTAGAACTTTGCCACTCTGTATATTTAGCAGGCCTATGCGGTTACTTTGCTGGGCCGTGAACCAGATATTTCCCTCTCGATTGAAGATTAACGTATGTGGGTCTTTGATACCTTCAGGCATTGGATACTGTTTAATTTGCCCATTCTTGGTGTCTAATCGCCCAATATGCGCATTGCGATTACCTGCATACCAAACAATATCGTTTGAATCCACAATCAGGTTATGAGGGTGAGTGCCTTCAGGTATTTCATACTGCTTAAACTCTTCAGAGGTCGGTGTAAACTTTCCGATGTAGTTACCCGCTTGTCCACAGAACCAGACATTACCTTTACTGTCTACATGCGGGTCTCTGGGGAGTCCCTCCCAGGGCACCTTCCATTCGTTTAATTTAAGTTTGTCAGGTAAGTTATCTTCTTGAGCAGCGGCGTTCGTCAGTAGAAAAGGGAGTGTGGTAAGTAGCATGACTAAGGTGAGATGATAAATTCGCCAGGAATGAATGCGCATTTTTCTCTCCAAGAGTTATCTATGTTGGTAATCAGTCATGCTGTGGTGTAAGGCGCCTAGACATATAGCAGTTAAAGGATAGGTGAATTTAGGTTGGAGTTGTCTGATTCTAGTCATTATATGTAGTGAGCTAAGCTTCCTCATCTCATTAAAAATACATGATTAGCGGGAATTTATACATAATTAGATGGCTTGCTACTTTTCCAATTGGTACGTCTTGTTCACCGTTTTTCGGGCAGTTGAGCAAGTTGTTGGTCGGTGTTACCACTATTTAATGGCTTAATTAGTATTTAATTTTATGAGCTGCAATATTCTCGATGAAAACTCATTCTTCAGTACTATTTTTATAATTTTACAGTTGGATATTGAGGGCGTATATTGCGGGCCTTAGCTATAGGAGGTCATTTATGCTACAACGTCTTCGCCGGCCTGAAATTCTTTTGCTTATTCTGGCAGCTTCGATGCCGCTCTCATTTGCTGTTTGGAATACGTTACTTAATAACTTTGTTATTGAAAAGGCAGCATTTACCGGTGCAGATATTGGTTTGTTGCAAAGTGTGCGTGAGATACCTGGCTTTTTGGCCTTCCTAGTGGTCTTTGTATTACTTTTTGTCAGGGAGCAGAGACTGGCGATAATCTCCTTGGTAGCAACTGGCCTTGGGGTGATGCTAACGGGGCTGTATCCTTCATTGACCGGGTTGTTACTCACTACACTTTTAATGTCTACGGGATTTCATTTTTATGAGACCTTGCAGACTTCCCTGGCACTCCAGTGGTTTCCCAAACAAACAGCAGCAGTTTGGATGGGGCGTATGGCTGCCGCAGGTTCCTTTGCCGCGCTTCTGGCTTATGGTTTGGTATGGGGATTAATGAACTTCGCAGGTTTGGATTATTCCTGGGTTTATTTAATTGGTGGTGGCGCGACCATTGTCATTGCTTTAGGTGCCTGGGTCCTTTTCCCTCAGTTTGCTCAGCCCCACAGCCAGCATAAGAAGCTTATTCTGCGGAAACGCTATTGGCTCTATTATGCGCTCACGATGATGAGTGGGGCTCGCAGGCAGATCTTTATAGTATTCGCTGGTTTTTTGATGGTGGAAAAATTTGGATACAGTGTGGGGGAGGTTGCTGCTCTCTATACGGTAAATCATTTACTTAATTTGTATATCGCACCGAAGATCGGACAGTTTATCGTTCGGTTTGGCGAGCGCCGTATCCTCACTTTGGAATATATTGGCCTGATACTGGTATTTGCGGGTTATGCGCTGGTAGAAAGTGCTGCGCTGGCAGCGGCATTATATATTATTGACCATTTGTTTTTTTCTATGGCAATTGCGATTAAAACCTACTTCCAGAAGATAGTCGATGAGCGAGATATCGCAGCTTCAGCTGGAGTCAGCTTCACTATCAATCATATTGCCGCAGTGGTTATCCCTATAGTATTCGGCCTGCTGTGGCTTGTCTCTCCGCCAATGGTATTCTTTGCGGGGTCTTTAATGGCCTTAATTTCTCTTGGGCTGGCACAGCTGGTTCCAGAGCAGCCGTTGCCCGGTAATGAGGTTAGGGTTGGGCAGTATTCTGGGGCTACCTAGAAAGAGTTGAAATGGAGTTTTTGTTCCATTATTCTTGGCGGCAACTTAAACAAGACAATTTACTATGAAATACGCGCAAGAACTTCTGTCTATATGTTGCTGTCAGGCAGCCTGCGTGCTTCTGTAAATTTATTCGGAAGCGTTTTTGCTTCCGTAGAGTCAAAGAACCCGGAGCGAAAGCGCCGGGTTTTTTTGTGGCCAGGTGGCAGAGAGGAAATGCGACGGTCTGCAACACCGTTTTTCACCGGTTCGAATCCGGTCCTGGCCTCCATTTATTCTGTTGATCTATGGATATATGCTTGGCAAGCTGTCTTTTGTATAGCCCCGCCCCTTTTCTTTTCTCGGCTTGCTGTTAAATTCCGATGATCCCGCCAAAGAGCCAATAGTTGTCTGGATTATCCGGGCAGGCAGTAGGTCCACACTCTGCGAAGGTTATGAATATATTAAGTGTGGTAATTGAAAATGCAGTCACTATGGCCGTTTTTCCGAGTGCTCTCTGATCTCGAAAGCTAATAAATATGGGTTTCCCATATTGCTTATTAAATGCACTGATAATTGCGATGCCAATAATTGTCATGTAGAAGATAATCAGTGCCCAGGTGTAATAGTGATATCCCATTAATGGATCGCCATAACCTGGTGTTCCGGGAATAACATGTAGGCTGACTTGGCGCAGTGCGGTAGCGGCACCAAATAGCGCTGACAGTGTAGCCAGGCTGTAATGTAGTGGGCGATTGCCATAGAGTACATTTAGCATCAGGCCAAATAAGACTCCTGTGAGCCCAATTCGTTGAAGCAAACAGAGAGGGCAGGGCATTTCTCCATTCACTAATTGAAAGTACTCTGCGGCGACGAGTACGGCACATACGGCGAGTATGCCCAGTGCATTAAGCTCTCGAAATGTTTGCCCCATTCACCATCCTCTACAAGGCTAAGTTGAGATTGTCGCCGGTGTGATAGCCCAGCCAGGCGATGCTTGATATCAAGGCAAAAATGAATGTTGCGGTTGCTAGGGTGTGGTAATTCTTCACGGCTAGAGCCATTGCAAGGAGATGGAAGAGAAATAGTAGGCTCATCATAATGAGGCGCCCCTCGGTTTTTGCATCGAACTCACTCCAACCACTTCTTCAATCGTATAAAAAAACACCACTTCTTACGATAGTTGTAGAGGTGAGGGTGGGGCGATACAGGTGATGACCTACCTGTCAGGGTTGGCTAACTGATACTCGATTCGTCGATTTTGAACATTGCTGAGTCGTTTGAAGGGAGGAGCAGTGAATTTAGTTGGTTCGACAGTCTTGAATAGTGCGAACTTAACCAAATAAATTTGTCTTTAGGTTAATGTTGGCGGACTTTGTTTGCCAGCTGGGCTTCTTCCCTGTTTAATGCTGGCTTTGGTTTCCGGCGACTGTCGGGAAGCACTTGTCATCGTAGATGCGTAGAAAAGTGGTACGTTAGGGTATCTCTGAAAATTTAGTAACTATAAAAGTAGCTAGGAGTTGTACTTATGGCACAGATCAAAGCTTTGGATAAAAAGGCACATGGCAACCTGAAACTCACCCAAGACATTACTTTTGACCATGTAAGCAGTAATCACGTCCTGCCGCTGGTAGTTCAGGAGATAGTACAGGCAGCCCAGAGCTACCCGATCCTGTTCGTTAAAGACCAGAATGCTGATCAGTTTAAAGTTGTGGCGCTCACGGGCTTGCGCCCTGGTGAAAACCTTTTCTCGGGCGCTGATGGCTGGAATGGCAGCTACATTCCGTTGCAAGTGCGTACTTATCCGTTTGTTTTGGTGAAGAACCCAGACAACGCTGATCAGGCCATACTGTGTATCGACGAAGACTCCAAGATGTTGAGCGACTCTGAAGGTGAAGCGCTGTTCGATGGGGAAGGCGAGCAAACTGACTTCCTGAAGAATCGCGCCCAGGCGGTGGTTGAAACTGCACAGCGTGTTGCAGTGACTGACTCTTTTATCGAGTTCCTGGTTTCCAAGGACTTGCTGACCCAGAAGAAACTGACTCTCCGTGTTAGCGAAGATGACAAGCCTTACGATCTGACAGGTTTCTTTGTTATCGATGAAGAAAAGCTTAACAAGCTGTCTGATGAAGACTTCTTGGAGCTGCGTAAGCGTGGCGCGCTGCCGGCAATCTACGCCTCTATGATGTCCTCTATGCAGGTTCAAAACCTGATCCGCAAGAAGCGCTTGAACTAATTGCGCTTTGCCCGGCAGCTGAGTCTGCCGGGCGACCCTTCTAGCCGTGACAGGCGAACTCGCCAAATCTTGTCTTGATCCCATCTCACACTCGTACCACTATTGTCTCCCTCTGACGCTTTAGCTCACAAATAATAAGATGAAAAACGTGGCGCGATTCTCTCTTCGCTATTGGTTCGCTTGGTTGGTTCTGTTTTACGGTGTTTGGTTGTTCCTGATTTTACAGGGCGAGAACCTGGCCCTGGCGCTCGAGCATTGGTCCATGGCCCTGGCGATGGCGCTGGGTAGCTATGCCGCAGGTTCTACGCCGATGGGAGGCGGGACAGTTGGGTTTCCCGTGTTGGTGCTGTTTTTTGATATGCCGGCAAGCCTGGGTCGCGACTTTAGTTTTGCGGTTCAGTCGATAGGGATGGTCAGTGCCAGCTTGTTTATTCTCTGTCGGCGCCAGCAGTTGGCCTGGTCGATGTTGCGGGGGGCACTGCTGGGCTCTCTTCTGGCGACTCCCGCCGGTATCCTACTGTTTGCCCCTCTGATACCCGAACTCTGGGTGAAGCTTTCCTTTGCCGTCCTCTGGGGCAGTTTTGGCATTTTTCATTTGTATCGCCTCAGCGAAATTACTGATTGTGAGCACGCGGGGGACCCTCAGTGCCCAACAGATTTTCGTGTCGGCTTGCTATTGGGTGCTTTTGCCGGCTTTTGCGTGGTGGCAGTTACCGGTGTGGGTGTGGACATGCTGGTGTATGCGGCTCTTGTGTTGTTGAGCAGGGTGGATCTCAAGGTGGCGATCCCTACATCCGTGGTGATCATGGCATTTTGCTCGGTACTCGGAGTAATAGTGAAGTCGCTGGCGGGAGATTGGCAGCCTGGGGTGTTTGGGAATTGGCTGGCGGCGGCACCCGTAGTGGCCCTGGGGGCGCCTCTGGGCGTATTTGTTGTTAGCTTGCTGGGACGCAAACCGACCCTGTTGATTGTGGCCTTCCTGTGCGTTGTGCAGCTTGTGTGGACTTGTATGTCCGAGAGTGAGGCTATGAAGGGATATGGCGGTCCGCTAGTAATACTGGCATTGCTGTGCTGCCTGGCGGGGTTTGAGTGGTTGCGGGCCCTTGGTTTGCGCAGGGAACAAGTGCGAACGCCTGCAGCAACTTCAGGTACTACTGCCCTTGAGTCTGATAGTGCCGGAGCAACCGTTATGGAAGCGAATGGTGTGGTGCTGCCCGAGTAGTTGATTTTTGGATTGCGTTCGCCGGGCGAATTCTGGCGAACTATTCTCAGAATCAGATAAAAACTGTTGAGCTTTTGATTGCTGCCCAGACTTGGGCCTGCTAGATAATTTGGGAATATGGCTGGGGCGGAAGGATTCGAACCTTCGCATGACGGGATCAAAACCCGCTGCCTTACCGCTTGGCTACGCCCCAGTTTCAAGGTTCACAAAGAATAGTCTCTGTGATTTGAAATGGTAGCAAGGGGGAGACTCGAACTCCCGACCTCAGCATTATGAGTGCTGCGCTCTAACCGGCTGAGCTACCTTGCCATTTCTTTTGTTGTCTCGGCTGTCCCGAGGGCGCGCATTATTAAACGATGGGCCGGGGGTGTCAACACTTTTTTTGTATTCTTTTCAGATAGTTAGCGATTTTTTTCATCTGATGCCCGGGACTGCTCAGAACCACGCTTGGAACTGATTGCGGCGAGGGCAGAACCGAGTACTACGGCGCCGGCGCCGGCCCAGCTAATCCAGTTGAGCGGCTCAACTGTAATATAGTTGGGCCAGATAGAGCTAATCAGCGTACTGAACAATAGGGTGATGACTGGCACTAATGACAGGGTTGCGCTGACACTGGATGCCTCCCAGTGCGCTAGTGCCTTGCTAAAAGCCCCATAGGCGATCAGCGTATTGGCGGTGAGAAACGCTAAAAGCGCCCACTCGAGCCAGCCCAGGTGGGAAACCTTCATTGGCTCCGCCATGGGCAGGAAGAACAGGGTCCCTGCGATATAAATCACTACCAGTAAATCCTGGGGTGTTGCGCGGCTCAATATTTTCTTCTGGAAAAAACCGTAAATAGCCCAGGTGACAGCGGCGATCAGGATATAGCCGAGCCCTAGCAGGTATTCGCCGCCGGCGCCACTGGTCAGCTCTTCCAGGCGCTGGTTAAAAAATAGCAGTAGCCCGATTACTACCAGTACCACGCCGCTCCACTGACGCAGAGAGAAGCGCTCTCCCAGCCAAAGCACGCTGGATATCAGTAGAAGCAGGGGGGCCAGCTGGATTACAACCTGAGCGGCACCAGGGGTGATGTAATTGAGTCCACTGGCGTAGGCGAGGTAGTTCACAAGAAGGCCGGCAACGGCTAGGAAGGTGAAAAGCAGTAAGCCGCGACTGAATAGTGGCTTGAGCTGTAATTTGCGCGCTTGTCCGTAGTAGGCGCCCGCTAACAGTGCTGCACCGGCAAAGCGATACCAGGTGGCGGTACCGGGACTGATGTATTCGAGAAGTCCTTTGAGAGCGATGGGCAGGGTTGCCCACATAAATACGGTAATCAGCGCCAGGGGCAGGCCGACTTTCCAGTTTGATTGAGCCATGGAATTTACACGGGTGGCGCGCCTCCCCGAGGTGGGGAGGCAAAAAAAGGAGAGGCGGTTAGACGTTAAAACGGAAGTGGATTACGTCGCCGTCGGCGACAATGTAGTCCTTGCCTTCCAGGCGCCATTTACCCGCGTCTTTAGCGCCGGCCTCACCGTTGTTGTCAATGTAATCGCTGTAGCTGATCACTTCTGCGCGAATAAAACCCTTTTCAAAATCGGTGTGGATTTTACCGGCGGCGTTGGGAGCGGTGGCGCCCAGTGGGATGGTCCAGGCACGAACTTCCTTCACGCCAGCGGTGAAGTAGGTGTGCAGGCCCAGCAGTTGGTAGCCGGCGCGGATCACGCGATTCAGCCCCGGCTCTTCCATACCCAGTTCTTCCAGGAACTCCTGCTTCTCTTCGTCGTCCAGCTCGGCAATTTCCGCTTCGAGCTTGTTGCAGATAGGTACCAGTACCGCGTTCTCTTCAGCAGCGATGGCAGCTACAGCATCCAGGTGCGGATTGTTCTCGAAACCATCTTCGTCCACGTTGGCGATATACATGGTGGGCTTGATAGTGAGCAGGCTCAGTTCGCGCAGGTCCGCCAGTTCGTCTTCTGAAAGCTCGAAAGAGCGCAGCGGCTTGGCTTCATCCAGGTGTGGCTGGATTTTTTCCAGCAACGCTTTCATCTTGATCGCGTGCTTGTCCTGCCCCTTGGCGGCGCGGGTAAAGCGCTGTAGGGCCTTTTCCACAGTGTCCAGGTCGGCCAGGGCCAGCTCGGTGTTGATCACCTCGATATCCGCTACCGGGTGTACCTGGTTGGCGACGTGGATAACGTTATCGTCTTCGAAGCAGCGCACAACGTGGGCGATAGCGTCGGTCTCGCGGATATTGGCGAGGAACTTGTTACCCAGACCTTCACCTTTGGAGGCGCCCGCAACCAGACCGGCAATATCGGTAAATTCCATGGTGGTGGGAATTACCTTTTCCGGCTTGACGATCTCAGCCAGCTTGTCGATGCGGGGATCTGGTACCGGCACGACCCCTGCATTGGGCTCGATGGTGCAGAAGGGGAAGTTTTCCGCATCGATACCCGCTTTGGTCAATGCGTTGAATAGGGTGGATTTGCCCACATTAGGTAGGCCGACAATACCGCAAGTAAAACCCATGGTGATATTTTTTCCGTTTGCCCGAGGCGCATACAGCGCGCTCTGCTAATTGCGTTTGAGGTCCGGTAGTGGTTGCGCTGGCGGGATTTTGGATGGGCGGGATGTCTCGGCCACCACAGGGTCCGGGCCAGCCGGGAAAATACCGGCAATTTAGCGCAGCACACTATCGAGATTTCCGCGGCAAAAGGCAAGCCGGCGGGTGGGATCTATTTGTTGGTGTGCAGCGTTTTCATGGCTGCGCCCCAGTCGCCGGAAGCGGCGGTGGGCAGAACGTCGATCGAGCGATCGATCGCATCAGCCAGTGTTTCCTGTTCCGCCCTGGGGGCTCGCTGGAGTACAAACCGGGCCACTTCGCTCGAGCTGCCGGGGTGGCCAATGCCGAGTCGCAGGCGCATAAAGTTTCGGTTGTTGCCCAGTGCGGCAATGATATCCCGCAGGCCGTTGTGTCCACCGTGACCGCCGCCGGCTTTCAGGCGCGCGATACCGGGGGCCAGGTCCAGCTCATCGTGAGCGACCAGAATGGCTTCCGGGGGAATCTTGAAGAAGTTCGCCAGCGGGCCGACAGATTGGCCACTGCGATTCATATAGGTGGTGGGAATCAGCAGCCGGATATCCTGGCTGCCGACCCGCACACGGCCAGTGAGGCCGTGATACTTGCTGTCGAGGCTGAGCTGGGTGCCTTGTTGGCGGGCCAGCTCGACAACAAAGTCGGCACCGGCGTTGTGTCGCGTCCGATCGTATTCCGGTCCGGGGTTTCCCAGGCCGACAATCAACTGGATCGGAGTATCCGGTGCCGCAGCCAAGGCGATTACTCTTCGCCTTCGCCAGCTTCGGCTTCAGCTTCCACAGCGCCGCGAGGCTTGTGGATAGAAGCTACAACCAGGTCGTGGTCTGCACCGTGGCTCAGCGCCACAGACTCAACACCTTCCGGCAGTTTCAGGTCGGAGATGTGCAGTACGCCGTCCATCTCCAGGTCGGCCAGGTCCACTTCGATGAACTCAGGCAGCTTGCCGGCAGGAGCGTTAACTTCCAGCTCGGTCAGGGTGTGGGAAACGATACCGCCAGCCTTAACACCTTTGCTGCTCTCTTCGTTCAGGAAGTGCAGAGGTACTTTAACGTGTACTTTGGTGTTGGCAGATACGCGCTGGAAGTCGATGTGCAGCAGCAGGGCTTTAGCCGGGTGACGCTGCAGGTCGCGCAGGATAACTTTTTCTTCTTTGCCGTCTACGTCAACAGTCAGCATGGAGGAGAAGAAAGCTTCGTTTTCCAGAGCTTTGGTCAGGTCTTTGTGCAGCACGGAGATAGAAGCAGGCTCTGCTTCACCGCCGTAGATGATGCCGGGTACACGGCCTTCCAGGCGACGCAGGCGGCGGCTCGCACCTTTCCCTTCATCGCTGCGGGCAATGGCGTTCAATTTAATATCAGACATGGGATAAACCTCGGGTTGTCTGTCCAGAGTGACCTGCGACCGGACCGCTCTGGCATGGATGTTAAATGGGCACTGGGCCCAAAGTAATCGCCCGGCAGTGCCGGGCGGGCGCGTATTCTACGGGAATCAGCGCTAAAGGCAAAGTGCCCCGGCATGCGGGGCGCAGGGATACCTTGATCGGCAAGTTCCTAGCGGAACATTGCGGACAGGGATTCCTCATTGCTGATACGGCGCATGGACTCGGCCAGCATTGCAGACAGGGTCAGCTGGCGAATTTTTGGTGCCTTCTCCATTTTGTCACCCAGGGGGATGGAGTCGGTAACCACCAGCTCATCCAGAACGGAGTTGTTCAGGTTGGTGATGGCGTTGCCGGACAGTACCGGGTGGGTACAGTAGGCGACAACTTTCTCGGCGCCGTGCTCTTTTAGTGCGTTGGCGGCGTTACACAGGGTGCCGGCCGTGTCGACCATGTCGTCTACCAGCAGGCAGGTGCGGCCGCTGACTTCACCGATAATGTTCATGACTTCAGCAACATTGGCGGCTGGGCGGCGCTTGTCGATAATGGCCAGGTCGCAGTCGAGGCTCTTGGCCACGGCGCGGGCGCGCACAACACCGCCGATATCCGGGGATACCACCACCAAGTTCTGGTACTTTTGGCGCTCGATATCGTCGAGCAGGACAGAGGAGCCGTAAACGTTATCCACAGGAACGTCGAAGAAGCCCTGGATCTGTTCCGCGTGCAGGTCGACGGTTAATACGCGGTCGATACCTACGCTTACCATCATATCGGCAACCACTTTTGCGGAAATCGGCACGCGCTGGGATCTTACGCGGCGATCCTGGCGGGCGTAGCCAAAGTAGGGGACTACAGCGGTAACGCGGCCGGCGGAGGCGCGGCGCAGGGCGTCTACCAGCAGGATCAGTTCCATCAGGTTGCGGTTGGTGGGTTGGCAGGTGGATTGCACCACGAAAACGTCGCGGCCGCGTACG
This sequence comes from Microbulbifer maximicatervae (SeqCode), assembly GCF_052467615.1. Taxonomy (NCBI): domain Bacteria; kingdom Pseudomonadati; phylum Pseudomonadota; class Gammaproteobacteria; order Cellvibrionales; family Microbulbiferaceae; genus Microbulbifer; species Microbulbifer maximicatervae (SeqCode). The sequence goes on along the minus strand of NZ_CP174319.1, from coordinate 3,462,491 downwards.
TTATCGGTAATTTCTACTGCAATCTCGCCGTCGGAGAAGCGCTTGACCGTGGCTTCACCCAGGGGGATCGCCATATGGTCGACAACCTTCTGTGCCAGTTCCGGGTTTGCGTTGCCGGTAAAGACCATTAAGTCAGCCACTGCGAGTTCCTTTAATTCTGTCTTGAAGTGAATTGAAGTGTAGATGCCTGCATATTTGCTAGCAGTCAGGGTTTTTGCTGCAACACTTTTGTGTTGAGCGGCGCACTGTTGCGCGGATAAAAACAGGGTTTTGGCCACAGTTTTTTTCCTTGCTCAACGGGTTGCTCTGGGTGCGTGCTCGCACAACCATCGGGCGCTTGCATTCAAGCCTGCCTTCAGGATTCTTTAAAAATTGGGGAGTGGCTCTGTAAAGCCCTGTGCGAATGGCCTGGGCCGGCTGGATCAGCGTAGACTGAATCATGTCGGAACCGGTTTTTGACTGTGCCATTGCATATAAAGAAAGTGGCTGGGGCGGAAGGATTCGAACCTTCGCATGACGGGATCAAAACCCGCTGCCTTACCGCTTGGCTACGCCCCAGTAATGTTTCCTCAAAAATCTGAGGAGATTTTCGCTAGCGCTTGATGTGTCGGTGAAACCAATACACCCGCTGCTGTAAAACCCTGCCACACTTCAGGCAGTTTGGCGTGTGCCTCAATGGCTGCCTCTGCCGTAGGGAATGCCGCAAAAATGCAGCCCCCGGTGCCGGTGAGTTGTGCTGGAGCAAATTGCTCGAGCCATTCTCTGGCATCGCGTATTTCAGGGTAGAGCTTTTCAACTAATGGCTGGCAGTCATTGCCGGAAAATGTTTCCAGTTTTTCGCTGCCGAGTCGCATCTCGTTGGCCTGCTCCTCGCGAAGGGCCGCTAATGTAATTGCGACTGAATCTCTTGTCAAACGTGAATCGCGAAAAATTTTTGCAGTGCTCACTTCGCAACCAGTTGAGACAACCAGGTAGTGGCGTTGCTCGGTGGTTATTGGGGTTAATTTTTCACCAACCCCTTCCGCCCAAGCGGTGCGCCCGCGCACAAAAACTGGAACATCCGCGCCCAATTGCCGCCCCAGCTCCGCCAGTTTATCGATCGATAAATTACACTGCCATAAGTGGTTGAGCCCGAGCAAAGTGGTGGCGGCATCGCTACTGCCTCCACCGATGCCGCCGCCGTGAGGCAACTTCTTTATCAACCGAATAGAGGCGCCGAGAGAATTTTGTCGGTCCGGCTCAGCTTGTTTGCGCAGCAATTGGGCTGCGCGATAAACCAGGTTGTCTTCTTCAGCTACATCCAGCTGGCCGGCATCGACACTGACAATGCCATCGCTGCGCTCACTGAATTCCAATAAGTCGCCGAAATCGAGAAGTTGGAACAGGGTTTGTAACTCGTGATAGCCATCCGGGCGACGGCCGAGAATGCGCAGAATCAGGTTGAGTTTTGCTGGAGCGGGCAGGGTTAGCAGCATGAGGCAAAAAGGAGTCAATCAATTACAGGATCGCCATAATACCTGCATGCTGTGATTTGGGCATTGGCAGAGTTATGTGAAACTCTCTACAAACCCCAGTCTTTAATCACCAGGGTGACGGATACCGGGCCAGTGGGACTGTTGGTTTGTGCTTTGATCCGGGTTGGCAGCATAAAGGAGCCTTCGCTGCGATACTCACTAAAACTCAAGGCCCAGCCGGATTGTTGTAGGCTTTGCAGCTGGCCCTGGGCGTTGCGCTGCTCACCACTTTTGGCGCCGGGCGCGGGAAGACCGCGCACCCAGTAGAACATCTCCCGAGCGGGCAGGGGCCAGCCCAGTGCTTCCTGGGTTAGCTGTGCCGGGTTGCGCGCATAAATTGGCGGCTCGCTACCGCGCACCAAACTGACTCCACCGGCTGAGCCGGTGATGACGGTAGTGCCCGCTCCGAGCGGACCGCTGAGATGCAGGCGAAAATTCTCTGCACCGCCCTGAAGCCAGGCCAGGTTAGCGCTGCCGTTTTCTTTGGGGGAGCGAACACCCAGCTTGCCCTTGAGATTCCACTGGGTAAATTCAGCTACTGTTTGCGGTGCCGGATTTTGATTTTCAGTGGGGGAACCTGGCTCCGGTTCTTGTTTGGTTTTTTGTCCGGCACAGGCGGAAATCATTATTGCCAGACATGCCAGCAATAACAGATAGAATCTTCGCGCGGTTGTCTTGTCAGCTATCTGATGCATGTTGTTCCAGTGACTCTTCGATTTGTAGGCGCTTCATGGCAGCCGGAATAATTTTGCTGTGGGGATTCAGCAGAAGACCTTTTCTCCACATTTTCATGGCGGCTTCTCTGTTTCCCTGAACCCAGAGTACTTCACCGAGGTGTGCGGCAATTTCGTGGTCGGGCAACTTTTCCATCGCCTGCCGCAGATACTTTTCCGCAGCTTCGTGATTGCCGAGACGGTACTCTATCCACCCCATGCTGTCGATTATTGCCGGGTCCTCAGGCTCGAGTTCCAAAGCGCGGCTGATCAACTGGTAGGCTTCTGCGTGCCGGGATTTATCTTCAATCAGTTTATAGCCGAGTGCGTTGAGAACTGTGGCGTTATCGGGATTTCTTTCCAGCAGGTCTCTCAAGTCCTTTTCGAATTGTTGTGCGTTGCCGAGTTGGTCATGCAACAGCGCGCGGGTGTACATCAAGCGACCGCTGGTGCTGTTGGTTTGTAATGCCTCGTCTACTCGCTGTAAAGCCATACTGGCTTCACCACTTTTGCGAAGTAATTCGACCTCCATCAGGTAAAAATGTTCTTCCTGAGTGGGGTGTTTTTTTCTCAGTTCAGCAAACCACTCCCGGTTAGTGTTGTACTGTCCGAGGCTCGCCAGTAATTCCGTACCGCGAGTAATGGCTTCTACGTAATCACTACCAGGCCCCACTTCGCGGAAATATTTAATTGCATGGGAAAAATCTCCAGATTTTTCTGCAATGCTGCCCAGGTAAAAATAAGCAGCGGATTCGTGCTGCTGTAATTCAAGTAGTTGGGTAAAGAGGACTTTGGCCTCGTCAGTTTGCTCGGTCTCGTACTGAATTAGGGCCAACGACAAAATCAGGTTGCCATCTTCAGGGCGCTGCTTAACCAGTTCGGCAAACTGCTTGCGTGCTAGGGCCAGGTCCTCCCGAATCAACAGGCGGGCATACTGAAGGCGCAGGCGGCTCTCGGAAGGATGGATGCCGACGAGTCGCTCGAGAAGGGAAATGGCTTCCTTGCGCTTGCCCTGATCAACCAATAGATGACTTTCCAGCAGTGGTGCATCCAGTTGGTCTGGATGGTGCTCTTGGACGCGGCGCACCAGGGACAGGGCGCGGGCGAATTCCCTTTCGGTGCGCAGTACCATGGCATAGGCGAGCACAACCTCGTCATCGAGGGGATAGACTTTTGCCAGTCGGGCAAACTCCCGCTTGGCTTGTTCCGTGAGTTGCTCGTGCCCAATAGCGGTTGCTGCGAGAGATTGCATGGGTGGGTTGCCGCCGAGTTCCAGGGTTTTACTGGCGTGAATCAGGGCTGTGTGTAAGTCGCCGGACAAAGTCAGCTCGGCTGTGAGGGCTAGCTGTGCATCGGCGTTTTGTGGCTCAAGCTCTACCCATAGCCTGGCTGAATCCAAGGCGGCCTGGCGGGCATTTAAAAAGCGGGCAATGCGTGTAGCGCGGGCGGCAACCCCGGGATCTTTGGTGACCTCCGCCTGGTGGTAGTAATTGGCTAGTGCAACGTCGTACTGCTCGCGGATACCGGCGACTTCGGCCACCAGAAGGGTGTAGAAGGTATCAATAGGGAAAGTTTTAGCTTCCGGCCCTTCTGACTCAGTGGTTTCCTTTCCCTTAAGGTTGCTCGGCTCCAGTGCTGTGTTCACGGTTTCTGTAGAGGGGGCCGCCGACGTCTGGTGCTGGGTACAAGAAGCAAGCATTACGGATACTACAAGGAATGCGGCAAGCTTGAGCAAGTGGCTGGAAATTCGGGCCGGAAGCTGATGTGCGCGAGGTGGGAGCATAGATCGTGTCCATACGTTACGTTGTCGCTGAAAGCTGGGTATTACTGGCGTGTTTTAAACGATTATCGCCATATAATTCTAGTCGTGAATCGGGTTTGGAACGGTAGTGGGCAGGGGCTCTTGCCAAATCGGCGGGCAATTTTACTGCCTCTTACGCTTGCAAGGGAGACGGCTGCCTATGAAAATGCGCTCCCAGTGCGGTTTCCGCCTTTTAAGATTTAATACTAACGGAAGTCTATGCCAATTCTTACCCTGGGTATCAACCACGATAGCGCGTCGGTCGAAGTGCGCGAGCGGGTGGCCTTTGCCCCCGAGGTGATGCCCGGCGCACTGGGAGATGCGCGAAAAGCACTGGGGTGCCGCGAGCTGGCCATCCTGTCTACCTGCAATCGCACCGAAATATACGGAAATGTGGAGCCAGAAGCCTTGTTGCAATGGCTATCTGAATACCACCAGGTGCCCCTGGAGCAGCTCAAGGGCTGTGCCTATGTGTACAGCGATGAAGAAGCGGTACGCCATATGATGCGCGTTGCCTGTGGTCTCGATTCCTTGGTGTTGGGTGAGCCGCAGATCCTCGGCCAGATCAAGTCCGCCTATGCGGTGGCGCGGGAATCCGGCAGTGTTGGCAGTGAACTGCACCGGGTATTCCAGCGGGTGTTTACCGTCGCCAAGAAGGTTCGCACCGAAACTGCAATCGGTGAAAACCCGGTTTCTGTTGCCTACGCTGCTGTTTCTCTGGCTTCGCGTATCTTCACCGACCTGAAAAAGCAGACTGCCCTGTTGATCGGTGCGGGAGAGACCGTGGAGCTGGTTGCCCGCCATTTGCTCGATCAGGGAATCAAGCAGGTCATTGTTGCCAACCGCACATTGAGCCGGGCCCAGTTGCTCGCAGAGAGCTTTGGGGCCGAGGCAATCCTGCTTGCGGATATCCCCGAGCATCTGGCGCGCGCGGATATCGTTATCAGCTCCACCGCGAGCCAGCTGCCGATCCTGGGTAAGGGAGCGGTCGAATCGGCGCTGCGCAAGCGTCGGCACAGCCCCATGTTTATGGTGGATATTGCGGTACCCCGTGATATCGAATCAGAAGTTGGCGAGCTGGATGATGTTTATCTGTATACAGTGGACGATCTGCGCGGGGTTATTGATGAGGGCAAGCGCTCCCGAGAGAAAGCAGCGGAGGCCGCTCAGGAAATCGTAAATGCTGCAGCGGCTGAATTTACCAAAGAGAGCCGCTCTTTGGAGGCTGTGGATAGTATTCGGAGCTACCGGCAGCGAGCCCAGGAAGTGAGCACTTCCGAACTTGAACGGGTACTTTTGCAGCTGGAAAAAGGCGAGGACCCTCGTCGACTGATGGAGCAGCTCGCTCGCTCTCTCACTAATAAATTAATTCATGCACCCACCGTCAGTCTGAAAAAAGCCACGGCGGAGGGTGATATTGAGCGTTTGCGTATCGCTCGCGAGGTCGTTGGGTTGGATGATCTCACCGATATCGATTTAGAGAAAAAGCATCAATGAAAGAATCGTTACTGAATAAACTGGAAACCTTGCTTGAGCGCCACGAGGAAGTATCTGCGCTGTTGGGCGACGCCGACGTAATTGCTGATCAGGATCAATTCCGCGATCTTTCCCGCGAGTATTCTGAGCTGGAAGAAGTGGTGAAATGCTACGGCGCTTACAAACAGTTGCAGGAAGATATGGTCGCGGCTCGGGAGATGCTGGGGGAAGATGACCCGGAAATGCGCGAAATGGCTCAGGAAGAGCTGCGCGAGGCTGAAGGTCAAGTGGAGCCGCTGGAGCGAGAGCTACAGACTTTGCTGTTGCCGCGCGATCCTAACGACAGAAAAAATGTCTTTCTGGAAATTCGCGCAGGAACCGGTGGTGATGAAGCAGCTATTTTCTCCGGTGATCTGTTCCGCATGTACTCTCGCTATGCGGAGAAGCAGGGATGGCGAATAGAAATTGTCAGCGAAAATCTCGGTGAGCACGGCGGTTACAAGGAAATTATCACTCGCGTCGCCGGTGAAGATGTCTACGCAAAATTAAAATTTGAGTCCGGTGCGCACCGGGTACAAAGGGTTCCTGAAACAGAATCCCAGGGTCGTATTCACACTTCGGCTTGTACGGTCGCGGTGATGCCGGAGCCGGATGAGCGCGATGCGATTGAAATTAATAAAGCGGATTTGCGTGTGGATACCTACCGTGCATCCGGTGCCGGTGGTCAGCACGTTAACAAAACCGATTCCGCTGTGCGCTTAACCCATATTCCCACGGGGATTGTGGTGGAGTGTCAGGACGAGCGCTCCCAGCACAAAAACAAAGCCAAGGCGATGGCACTGTTGCAAGCGAAGCTCAATACTGCGCAGGAAACGGCGGCGGCCCAGGAAATTTCCGATGCCCGCCGCAGCCTGGTGGGCAGCGGTGATCGCTCTGAGCGAATCCGTACCTACAACTATCCCCAGGGCCGGGTTACCGATCACCGTATCGGCCTCACTCTCTATAAACTCGATGAGATTATGCAGGGGTCTCTGGGGGAGGTGATCGGGCCATTGCGTACGGAATACCAGGCCGACCAGTTGGCGGCACTGGCCCAATAAATCCAGATTTTTTACGCCGCCTCGAGCGGCGTTTTTATAGGTTTTTCTCCATGACCAGCGTCAAGGAAAATATCGCACGCTGCGCCCAATTAACCGATAGCGACAGCGCGCGCCTGGATGCAGAGCTTCTGCTCGGCAGTGTGTTGGGGCGCGAGCGCACCTGGCTCTATACCTGGCCGGAATACGAATTGAATGAAGCTGAGCAAGTGCGCTATGAGCAGTTGCTCCAGCGCCGGCAAGCGGGAGAGCCGGTGGCACACCTTATCGGTGAGCGCGAATTTTGGTCCCTATCGCTAAAGGTGGATTCCTCCACCCTGATCCCCCGCCCGGACACTGAATTGTTGGTGGAGACCGCGCTGGAGTTTTTCCCCCAGGGCAGGTTGCGAGCACTGGACCTGGGCACTGGCACTGGTGCTATTGCACTGGCTCTGGCGTCGGAGCGACCGGGATGGGAAATTATTGCAGCGGAGAAATCATCCGCTGCGGTAGCACTGGCAGAGGAAAACCGGCGCTCCCTCAAGTTGCAAAATGTGCAAGTTATCCAGAGCGATTGGTTTTCCAGTTTAGAGCCACAGCCGTTTTCCCTGATCGTTAGCAACCCTCCCTATATCGATGCATCTGACCCGCACTTGGTGCAGGGCGATGTGCGCTTTGAGCCCCGCACTGCGTTGGTGGCAGAGCGACAGGGTTTGGCAGATATTGAGCATATCGCCACAACCGCTAGCGATTACCTGGAAAACGATGGCTGGCTAATGGTGGAGCACGGTTGGCAGCAAGCTGAGAGCGTGCGGGATATTTTTTCTGCGGCGGGATTGAATAAAGTTTCAAGTCGCAGGGATTATTCCGGTTGGGAGCGAATTACCTTAGGGCAAAAATAGTGATACCTGCGGAGCTGCCACAGGGATTTGAGGAGGGAGCCTATGCATGATCATGTCCACCACCGAACCGGCAATGGGGCTTTGCGCCCATTAATTGTTGCACTGGTTCTCACTCTCAGTTTTTCCATAGTTGAAGCCATAGGTGGCTGGCTATCTGGTTCCCTGGCATTGCTCGGCGATGCCGCCCATATGCTGACCGATACTTTTGCCTTGGCACTGGGGGCTATTGCCGCAGTACTGGCGAAAAAGCCCGCTGATCGGGAATTGTCGTTTGGCTGGGGGCGAGCGGAGGTTTTAGCTGCGGTAACCAACGGCCTGATTATGCTACTGATCGTGGTCGGTATTTCTTTTATGGCCATTGATAGGTTGCGCAACCCACAGCCGGTGCACGGCAGTACGGTGATGTTGATTGCGGCCATGGGGTTGCTGATTAATATTCTGGCGGCCTGGGTTTTATTAAAAGGCGAGCGCACACTCAATATTCGCGGTGCGCTTTTGCATGTGATGGGCGATATGCTGGGCTCTGTTGCGGCACTGGCTTCCGGAGCTGTGATTTATTTTACCGGTTGGGTACCCATCGACCCCCTGCTTTCACTGCTTATTTGTCTGTTAATCCTGGTTTCCTGCGTGCGACTGCTCAGGGATGCGATCGATGTATTGATGGAGCGGGTACCCAGGGAGTTGAGCCTTCCGGTTGTGGGCGAGACACTGGCGGCGGTAACCGGGGTACGCTCTGTGCACGATCTCCATATTTGGCGCTTGGATTCCAGCACTATTTCACTGTCGGCCCATATTGTGGTGGATGACTTGCAGGCTTGGCCCAGCGTACTGGAGCGCTTGCGGGAAACCCTGGTCAAGCGCTTCGATATCGATCATATCACCCTTCAACCGGAACCTTTGGCAATGCCCGAAGTGACGGTGATCGATAAAGTCAGTGATTAATAGGTGGGGATTTACTCCTCACCTTCTGTCGGCGGTTGGCGGTTTTCTGGAGTGGCCGGTACTTTGCTCTCTGATTTGTCAGCGACTGACTCTTCCGCTACTACTTCCTGGGGCTGGCTGATTTGTTCCTGGGGAGCCTGGATGCCGATATGGTAGGCGGCAAACCCCGGTTGCACGACCTGGTTTAATGCCATGCCGAGAATGCGGCCGTTGTGCTCAGAGCGAATTTCTGTGCGCACATTGGTAATAGGGTTGGTTACCGTTCCCAGTAAGTCGCCTTTACGCACAAACTCACCGAGCTGTACCTCACTAAAGATAACCCCGCCGGTAGATGTCCGCTGCCAGGTGGAGGTGTAGTAAACCGGTTCGGGATCGCCCCAGAGGCGGAATTTACTCACCATACCCAGCTGGTTGAGCAGAGTGCGTATACCTTTCACGCTGTGACTTACCGATAGCTCATCCAACACCATGGGTGCTCCGGCTTCCAGAGTGACGGTGGGGATACCAGCCTCCACAGCGGCGCGGCGCAGGGTACCTTTGGCTCCGGCGCTGTGCAGCACCACCGTGGAGCCAAAACCCTGGGTCATTTTCACTACCTTGGGATTGGTTAAGTCGCCGCGCAACTGTGGCAAGTTGGTGCGATAAAAAGAACCCGTATGCAAGTCCACCACGGCGTTACAGTGGCTGATCACTTCGTGGAAAAATGAATTGGCAATTCGCGAGGCCGAAGAGCCATTGGGATCGCCGGGGAAGTGCCGGTTCAGGTCGCGTCGATCAGTCAGGTAGCGGGAGCCTCGATGGAAGCCTTGCAGGTTGACGATGGGTACGCCAATTACCGCACCGCTCAAATGGTCTGCGTCGAGGTCGTACATAACCCGTCGCACAGTTTCCACACCGTTCAACTCATCACCGTGCACTGCAGCTGTAAGGCAGAGAACCGGCCCTGGTTTGGCGCCGTTAACCACCAATACAGCGGTGGGGCTATAGACGCCTTCGAAGTGTTGGCTGGGAGACCAGGCCAGGCGCGTGGAGGTCGCAGGGGGAACCTCTGAGCCTAACAATCGCAGCGGCTTGGCAGTCTCTCCCGGAACCAGGGAGATGGTGCCGGGCTCCGGTAATTCGGGTTGAGGTTTAACTGTTTCAGTTTCTTTATCGGCAGTGGGAGCAGTCTCGGTGGGAGATGTCGGTTTATCCAGTTCCTGGATAGGTTGGTCCAGCTCCAGATTTTCCGCTTGGGGCAGGGAAACTTCTTCAGAACCAGCATCTGTCGACTGGGATTGATCTTCAGTAGGGGCAACGTTGGTGGGTGGCCCCAGCTCTGTGATCACCGGTTGGTCCAGCTGCATATTGGCAGCCTGGGGGACCGCTTCTGTCTCTTCGCCTGTGCTGTCGTCGGCGCTCAGGGCCTGGGTGGATGAAAGCAGTAAAGCCAGGCTTAATAGGTGTCGGGTCCTTCGGGAGGATTGGCGCGGGATCATTCGGCACTCCGGTCAACTTCGTATATCTGGGTGTGCCGGAGAGCCTTGTGTCCGGCACAGATTGGGACTTTGGAGCGCCAGTATAGTCAATACGTTCCCGAGGAATGTGATACGCGCCGAATTACGCGTATCCGTAGGTTCGCTCGATGGCTTTGCGGCTGGTTCGCCAAAAGCGAATTCCCAGCAGGATTGAAGCCGTTCCCAAGCCGATACAGACACCGGTCCAATAACCGTATACCCCCCAGAAGCTCTCTCCCAGCCAGTAGGCGGTAGAAAGCCCCACCAGCCAGTAGGAAAATAGCTGTATAAACATGGGCGCACTGGTGTCCTTATATCCGCGCAGTGCGCCCCAGGTCATTGCCTGGGTGACATCCACCAGCTGGAATGCGGCACACAGCAATAGCAGGTTGGTGGCCACCGCGATAATTTCTTCATTGCTGGTGTAGGCCTGAACAAACAGGGTGCGCAGGGTAATCAAAAGTACACCGGTGCCCAGTGCGTAGATTAGCCCGCTACTGATGCCCACTTTGCCACAGAAGCGCGCGCGCTTTGGCCGTCCCTGACCGAGTAGTTGGGCGGTGCGGATACTCAGGGCCTGGGCCAGTGCTAGTGCGACCAAGTAAAAAATCGAGCCCACATTCATGCTGATCTGATGGGCGGCGACAATGGCTGCGCCATAAGGGGCAAGCAAAATAGTAAGGCTGGCAAAAAAAGTAACTTCACTGGCTGCACCCACACAAATTGGCAGGCCAACTGCGAGCAAGTGGCGGAGGGTTGGCCAGTGGGGGCGAGGCGGTAACAGCCTAAGTTTTAGCTTGTGGTAGACCGGATCAGTGTTCGCGTGCCAGAAGAGTGCCAGTGCGATCAGGCAGCTGACCGCTGCGGTCGCCCACCCACATCCTGCCCCTCCCATTGCCGGTATGGGGCCGGCACCAAACACCAAAAGAATATCCAGGGGAATATTTAAAATTGCGGCAGTGATATAGATGCGCATTACCGGGCGCACTTGTCCCATACCCTCACAGTAACCGCGCAACGCCGTGCCGAGTGCAAAAGGCAGGGTGCCGACAGTCAGGGCCAGTACATAGCCCTCCATCACCTTGCGGACAGGCTCTTCCGTGTCTATCCAGTGGCTCCAGATAGGAACCGCAAGCAGGGCGGAAAACACCAGGATGCCACCGATCAGTGCGATCCACAGCGCCTGGTGCAGTTGCCTGGCGCAGCCAGCTTCATCGCGGCCACCGCGCAAGTGTGCAACAACCGGGGAGATAGCAGCGAGCAGGCCGATTAGTGTCACTGCGCAAACAGCCCAAATACTGGCCCCCAGGGCGAGCCCAGCGAGACTTACTTCTCCAGCGCGTCCTGCTACCAGAGTATCGACAACTCCCATGCTCACCACAGCCAGGTTACTGACCACCAGAGGGCCTCCCAAGGTGGTTAGGTGCGACAGTTCGGTTTTAGTGGCATTTCGGTAAAGCTTGAACAAAGAAAAACCTGAGCTCTTGTTACTGGTCTCGATAGAGGGTTCTGGGGTCTGGGCTAATTTTGACAAAAAATTAATCCTGCGGGGGGTTGTTAACAGGCCCTGGCCTTCGCAAATACAGCTGAAAACGGGCGGCGAGCCAAAGTTCTGAGAGGCTTTCAGTCTGCCGGGAGAAGGCGGGGTAGTACTGCAAAAAGGTTCGACATTCTACGGTACAAACGGCGCCTGCGCCCAGTGCTGATTACGGACTTTCCTCAAGTAGTTTGGCCACAATTTCTGCCTTATTAATGATGCAGTCGTGGTTTATTGCTACCTCCCGATAAAGCCACCCGCTTATCCGCTTTGCTTTGCGGCTACTGTAGACGGCTGGTGGGTATTCGGGTTGGGTACAGTGAATGAAAGTACACGGCGGGCCCTGTTCAGGAGAGCGTTTTAAGTGGATGGGGTCCAGTAGCGTTTTGATAGGGTGCGGGGTCATACGGCGTTTTAGCCAGTTGATATCATCTGGCTGGGTTATCCCCAAGGCTTCTGGAGATGGAGGCATAATACAGAGAGTACCGTCGATATCCTGTGCCTGCTTGAGCCGCTGCTCTTCAATACCGCTGGGGAGTTGGCTGCTGAATGGGCGCCCGGGCTCTGGAACAGCGCCATCCAGGTAGATCAAGCGGTGCACCCGCTCGGGTAGAGCGTCGGCGGCACCGGTTGCAGCCATTCCCCCAAAGCTGTGGCCCACAAGGGTGACTTGCTGCAACTCCTCCCAGAGGATTGTATTGACTAGGTCCTGGATAAAGGTATCCAGGCCAACGGAGGGGGAGAGTAGGTGTTTGCGTTCCCCCAGGCCAGTATGGGTGGGGGTGAGTACTCGATGCCCATTACGCTGCAAGAGGTGGGCGACTCTGCTCCAGCACCAGCCTCCATGAAATAGCCCGTGGACCAGCACGTAAGTTTTCCCCACTAGGTTGCCCTCAAGTTACTTGGGTTCTGCAAGCATAGATGTGCTTTCTGGGGCGCTGAGATAGTGCAGTGTAAGAGTTGGCGATATCACTCGACTAAAGTGAACAAAGACACTGATAAGAGAGTGAGCTAAATGAGTGGAGCTATGAATAGTCTGAGCGGTTGGTACAACTGCTTTGTACATTATGTACGCAAAATAGACTGGCTGGGGCCATTATTACTACGGATTTATTTGGCGCCAATTTTTATCCTGGCCGGCATGAATAAGATGAATAATATCGAAGATGTTGCTGCCTGGTTTGGCAATCCCGATTGGGGGTTGGGGCTTCCAGCGCCGATGTTGATGGCGTGGATAGCTGCATTGGTGGAATTCTTTGGTGGTATCGCTATCTTGCTGGGCGTAGCGACTCGGCTGGTGGCGATTCCCCTGATGTTTGTGATGGCAGTGGCAGCCTATACGGCCCACTGGGAGAACGGTTGGTCTGCGTTGCCGGATAAAACCTTGAGTGTGCCCTGGGAGTGGCGCAAGGACCTTATCGATGAAGCTTCGGTGCGTAAAGAGAAGATTGTTGGTTTACTCAAGGAGCACGGCAATTATGAATGGCTTGTGGAAACTGGAGGAGTGACCATCCTGAAAAATGGTATTGAGTTTGCAGCTACCTACTTCATTATGCTGCTGGCGCTATTTTGTAGTGGGGCGGGGCGGTTTTTCAGTGTGGATTACTGGCTGTGCCGTCACTATAGCGGGCAGGGATCCCCGTAGAGATGTTATACTCGCCGATTATTTGAACATTTGAGCGAGTATTTCACTTGATAGGAAAGTTGTTCCGCCGATCCTCCTCCAAAGAGGATAAGGGCTCCCGCCGGGGAGAAGACAGCTCCGGACGCCGAAAAGAAGGGCAAAAGCCGTCTGATAAGGCTGCCAAGGGGCGTACAAAATCCGCACAGGCGGAGGGGAAGTCGCGCCGGGGCGGTAGCAGAAACGCTCAAAAAGGGCGCCAGCGTAGCAGAAAGCCAGCGGCACCCGCAGCGCCCTGGTCCCTGGATGAATTCCAGGTTCCAGAACAGGAGGGCAAGGTCCGCTTCCACGACCTGGGACTGCCCAACGAGCTGATGCACGCTATTCACGACCTGGGTTTTCAGTATTGCTCGCCAATTCAGGGTCGCTCCCTTCCCCACACCCTCAATGGCCACGACCTGGTGGGTAAGGCACAAACCGGTACCGGTAAGACAGCGGCCTTCCTGATCACAGTGATTGACGATCTGCTCAAGCACCCGTTTGAAGGTGAGCGCTATGCCGGCGAAGCCCGCTCCCTGATTATCGCTCCGACCCGTGAGCTAGTAATGCAGATTGCCGATGATGCCAAGGCACTGTGTAAACACACCGAGCTGGAAATTCATACCCTGGTGGGCGGTATGGATTATGACAAGCAGCAGAGAAACCTAAATGAGCGGCTGGTGGATATCCTGGTGGCGACGCCGGGTCGCCTGCTGGACTTTGTCAGCAATCGGGATTGCTTCCTGGATCAGGTAGAAGTCCTGGTGATCGATGAGGCGGATCGCATGTTGGACATGGGCTTTATCCCCCAAGTGCGCCGCATTGTTCGTCAGACGCCGCGTAAAACTCATCGCCAAACTATGTTCTTCTCCGCCACATTTACTCCCGAAGTGGATGATCTGGTGGAGCAGTGGACGGATGATCCGGTAGTTGTGGAGATTGAGCCGGAGAGGGTTGCCACGGATACCGTAGAGCAGCATGTCTACCTGTCCGCCAGCGAAGAAAAGTACACCTTGCTTTACAACATTGTGCAGCGGGACGAGGTGGATAGCCTGATTGTTTTTGCCAACCGCCGCGACCAATGCCGCCGCTTGCACGAGCAGCTTCTCGCTCACGGCATTTCTGCGGGCCTGTTGTCTGGTGAAGTGGCGCAAAACAAGCGGGTTCGCACCCTTGATGACTTTAAGTCTGGTAAAACCAAGGTGCTGGTAGCTACCGATGTCGCCGGGCGTGGTATTCATATCGACGGTATCAGCCATGTGGTGAATTTCACTTTGCCTGAAGAGCCGGAGGATTATGTTCACCGCATTGGCCGAACTGGCCGGGCGGGTAAAACGGGCACTTCTATCAGTTTCGCCTGTGAAGATGATGCCATGCGCCTGGAACCTATTGAGCAGTTGCTCGGTGGTAAGCTCAAGTGCGAAGTGCCGCCAGAAGAGCTTTTGGTTGAACCGCCCAAGGTGAAAGTTCAGCGCAGTCACGGCGATCGCGATGGGCGTCGCGGTGGCTCTGGAGGCCACCGTCGTCCACGTCGGCACTGATTTTTTTTCTTATGCTGCGAGGGAGTTTGTGTCCCTTGCAGCCCCCCAATTTACCAGAGAAAGTCATTGTTAATTCTTACTTTTCAATGCCTTAACTTATTGTGGGATTTGGAATATATATAATAATTACGTTAGTGATTTTATTTCCCCCTAAATTAAAAAAGATATAGTTGATTAGAATCAAAGCTCAGCAGTTGGAGGCTAACTCTGTAGTGTTGGGCTTACAATAAAAAGTTAGTAAATACTCGAATAATGCGTACCCTCTATCTACATATAGGTTTCCATAAAACCGGCTCAAGTTCTCTTCAGTTAGCGATGAAAGAGCAGGAACAAGCTCTGAGTGAAGCCGGGTATGAGTTTTTGTCCTTGGGAAAAAAGGGTAACTCTTCGGGATGTGTGGAAGTCTCTAGCTGTACTGGTCAGCTCAGATTTCAGTTGAATACAAGACTGGATGAATTGCTCGCATCAAGTAGCGGTGAGAAAGCGATAATATCGGCAGAGCACCTCTGTTTTTTGCATCAACGTGAAAGTGTCGAATTGGTTCGGCGTACCTGTGCCAAGTATTTCGATAAAGTTAATGTGATTGTGTATTTACGCAGACAGGACTTGCAGGCGATATCCTTTAAAAAGCAAGGAGCCAGAGGAGCTGTTGCTTACCGCAGCTCTTCCAGTAAATTGTTTGGACATAGTGAAGGTGCTTTCCCAGCTTTCACTAAGGATATCGAGACTTACTATGATTATTTCTCCAAGTTAATTCTGTGGGAGTCTGTGTTCGGCAAGGCTGCTTTAAGCGTTCGCTCTTTTACCCGTGAGGCCCTTCAGGGGGGAGATATTGTCAGTGACTTTCTCGCATTGCTGGGAGGTAACATAGACATTTCAGGAAGGCGGGTCAATGAGGGGGTGGGAAGAAGGGAATTCCTATTGACTCACAAGTTATTGGAATTGGGAGTGGCTGAGTCGGAGCTGCTGAAGCTGAAACCAATGATGCTGGAAGAAAATACTCGGTTGGTACCTTCTGAAAAGGATGCCCAAAGTTTCTTTATGCACTTTAGCGATTCAAATCGCCAATTGAATGATCACTTTTTGAAGAATCAATCTGGCTTGGCATTTGATAGTGATTTTTCAGGATATCCTGAGTGGGGAAATGACCGGATTACAGCGCAGGATTTATTCAGTTGGAGCCCGCAAATCTTGGCGTCTGGAATTCAAAAACCAGAGGGTTTACGCGATGCATTACTGGCTGACAGGATTCGACAAATACGGAGCAAGAGTCTCTCGGGCGAGGTGCTTAACAGTGAGCTGGAGTACTTGGAAAAATGCTTGTCGGCTACAGCTTGTGTTTCTAAGGGTAGGCAACCTTGGTATCGCTGGCTGAAAAAGAAAAAAGCTACAGGCCGCTAATATAAAAAGCCCTCTATTCCTGAGGGCTTTTTTGGGGGAGTATTTGAAGTTAGATTACTGAAGAATAGGAGTTTCAGTTCCCAGATCCCCTTCAATACGCAATCTTTCAATCCACAGAGCCGTACCGCCAGCAACTGCCGCAGGCATAATAAAGATATTTAAAATCGGCACCATTTTGGCAAGCATCACGGTCCCGCCAAAGGTAAGGCTAGTGAGTTTACGGCGGCGCAGTACCGTTTTTAATTCATCGAATGGCCGCTGGTGGTTATCCAGTGGGTAGTCAACGTATTGAATAGCCATACACCAAGCGCCCCAAACTGCGGTGAGCACTGCGGGGATAATAATGGTCCAGCTGGTGATGGTGGCAATTATAAATACGATCAAACCCCAAAATATAAAGTAACCCAGCTTACGCAATTCCCGGCCCAGGGTACGCCATACCATTTGCATTATCGGCTCGGCAGGAGGAGCTTTACCGGTTAGCAGTTCCTCTACTTTCTCAGCGAGCAAACCGTTAAAGGGGGCGGCAATAATGTTGGTGATGACGCTAAATAAATAGCCGTAAGCAAGGAAAAATAGGAAAAGCACTATTAGTGCAATAATCCAGGCCAGCCAGCGAAAAACACTGGCGGTCCATGCTGCACCCTTGGCCATAATGGCTTCCCACCAGGACATATTCTCCGTATTTACTGGCGTGTGGGAAAGCAGGCTACTTATATAATCGGTAAGCCCTCCGAGCTGTGAAATCATTATGCTACTGATAATAATAAACAGCACCAGATTTATTAGTAATGGCACCAGGATAAATGGGCGTAACTCACGCCGGGTAATCAAGTGGATACCGCGCACCAATGCGTCGATACCGTGAACGGGATTTGAAGTC
Organism: Microbulbifer maximicatervae (SeqCode); assembly: GCF_052467615.1. NCBI lineage: Bacteria > Pseudomonadati > Pseudomonadota > Gammaproteobacteria > Cellvibrionales > Microbulbiferaceae > Microbulbifer > Microbulbifer maximicatervae (SeqCode). The sequence goes on along the minus strand of NZ_CP174319.1, from coordinate 3,445,549 downwards.
ATACTCTCACCTTTCGCTGGTACGATGCCTAAATTTCCAGAGTTCTCAGTTGGCGCCAGCGGCTTTTAAAATCTCGCTATATTCTGCGCCCTGGCGGTGTTCAGCAATACGTGCCAGCAGAGTTTTTCCATCGGGACCAGGACTGTTCAGATCCAGGCCTTCAGCGAGAAATAATTTTATAAATGTGGCAAAGCTCTCTGCTTTCATACTTCGGTAGGCGCGCTCGAGAAGATGAAAATCCCGGTTTACGCCTGCGGGAGCTTCGCCAATCAAGAATCCAGCAATACGCTCCTCGTCAAAAACTTCTCCGAGTACTTTCTGTTTGTCTTTTTTCAGGCTCAAAACTATATCCTTGCTACATAAATAGGGGGCGGGCGAAGCCCGGCCCAGGTCTTGAAATGTTGAGGGTTAAAGCAGTGCGTCCAATTTTTGTTTGAGGATTTTATTAATCATCTGTGGGTTTGCCTGCCCTTTGGACGCTTTCATGATTTGCCCGACGAAATACCCCATCATTTTGGGGCGCTTTGATTCATCGGCCTTGCGGTAGTTTTCTACCTGGGCATCGCTTGCAGCGATCACCTCATCCACCATTTTTTCGATAGCGCCGGTATCCGAAACCTGTTTCAGCCCACGCTTTTCGATGACTTCGTCGGCACTGCCCTCTCCGTCGGCAATAGCCTCGAATACCTGTTTGGCGATTTTGCTGGAAATGGTGTTGTCTTTGATGCGCGAGATTAGTCCAGCTAGTTGGTCGGCAGAAACCGGCGATTGTGAAATAGTTAGTTCACGACGGTTGAGCAGCGCTGCCAGTTCACCGTTAATCCAGTTGGCGGCAAGCTTGGATTCGCCACAGGATTTACTCACAGTTTCAAAATAGTCTGCACTGGCACGCTCCTGTGTCAGCTGGTCTGCATCATAAGCAGATAGCTGGTATTCCGCTTGGAAGCGGGCTGCTTTTGCATCAGGCAGTTCTGGCAGGATGCTGCGCAGTTGCTCGACATATTCATCAGTGAGTACAACTGGCAGAAGGTCAGGGCAGGGGAAGTAGCGGTAATCATTGGCCACTTCTTTACTGCGCATAGAGCGGGTTTCATTTTTGTCCGCGTCGTAGAGGCGGGTTTCCTGGGTAATGGTGCCGCCGTCTTCCAAGATATCGATCTGACGTTCAGCTTCGACTTTAATTGCGCGCTCGACAAAACGGAAAGAATTGATGTTTTTTAATTCTGTACGGGTGCCGAGTTTTTCTTCGCCTTTCAAGCGCACGGATACATTGGCATCACAGCGCAGTGAGCCCTGGGACATATCACCATCGGAAATGCCCAGGTAGGTTACGATGCTGTGAATTTTTTTCAGGTAGGCCACAGCCTCGGCGGCACTGCGCATATCCGGTTCAGAGACAATCTCAATCAGTGGCGTACCTGCGCGGTTCAGGTCGATACCGGACATTCCGTGGAAGTCTTCGTGCAGGGATTTACCGGCATCTTCCTCCAGGTGAGCGTGATGCAAACGCACCTTCTTACTGCTGCCATCTTCCAGGTGAATTTCCACTTCACCTGGGCCGACAATCGGCTGTTCCAATTGAGTGGTTTGATAGCCCTTGGGCAAGTCGGGATAGAAGTAATTCTTGCGTTCAAAAACAGAGTGCTTGCCGATCTCTGCGTTCATCGCCAGGCCGAACATTACTGCAAAGCGAAATGCTTCCTCATTCGGTACCGGCAGTGTGCCTGGCATGGCCAGGTCCACAGCGCATGCCTGGGTATTCGGCTCGGCGCCAAAGCGGATGCTGGCGCCGGAAAAGAGTTTTGACTGGGTGGAGAGCTGGACGTGAATTTCCAACCCGATAACGATTTCCCATTCCACAATTTATCTCCTTATACGGCGCTGGCTTTGTGCCAGTCGGTTACCTGTTGGTATTGGTGGGCGATATTGAGCATGCGCGCCTCTTCCAGGTAATTACCGGTTATTTGCAGGCCCACTGGCATATTGCCCACCAGGCCACAGGGTACAGACATGCCAGGTAGTCCGGCGAGGTTGGTGGCGATGGTGTAGATATCCTCCAGGTACATAGCTACCGGGTCAGCGCTCTTTGCGCCAAGCTCGAAAGCAGGGGAGGGGGTAGTGGGGCCCATAATCACATCCACTTTTTCGAATGCTTCGACAAAGTCCTGCTTGATCAGGCGTCTGGCCTGTTGGGCTTTGTTGTAATAAGCATCGTAATAACCGGCGGATAGGGCGTAGGTGCCTACCAGGATGCGACGCTGTACTTCTTCGCCGAAGCCTTCACCACGGGAGCGCATATAGAGATCGCGCAGGTCTTTGGGCTCTTCACAGCGGTAGCCGTAGCGCACCCCATCGAATCGAGATAGGTTGGCAGAGGCTTCAGCGGGGGCGATCACATAGTAAGCAGGTATCGCTAACTCGGTATGTGGCAGGCTGATATCGACCAGTTGTGCACCCAGCTTTTCAAACGCTCTCAAAGCCTCCTGAACCCGGCTTGCGGTGTCTGGGTTAAGCCCCTCCCCAAAGTACTCTCGGGGTACTCCGATCCGCAGCCCGGTGATCGGGTTATTCAGTTCGGCGGTAAAGTCTGTGGGCTGTTGCTTCAGGTTGGTGGAATCTTTCGGGTCGTGGCTGGCCATCGCGGACAGCAGGTAAGCCGCATCTTCGGCGTTGCGGGCGATGGGGCCAGCCTGGTCCAGGCTGGAGGCGTAGGCCACGATGCCATAGCGGGAAATACGCCCGTAGGTGGGCTTCAGCCCGGTGGTGTTTGTCAACGCTGCCGGCTGGCGAATAGAGCCGCCGGTATCGGTAGCTGTGGCGCCGGGTATCAGTTGTGCAGCAACTGCCGCAGCTGAGCCACCGGAGGAACCGCCGGGCACACAGCGGGTATTCCAAGGGTTTTTTACTGGGCCGTAAAAGCTGCTTTCGTTGGATGAGCCCATGGCGAATTCATCCATATTGGTCTTGCCCAGGGAGACGGTTCCGGCAGCGTTGAGGTTATCTACCACCGTGGCATCGTAGGGAGGGATAAAATTATCCAGCATTTTTGAGGCGCAGCTGGTGCGCACGCCGTTAGTGCAAATAATATCTTTGTGGGCGATGGGCACACCGCACAGTGCTGGTGCCTCCCCGTTGGCCAGGCGTTGGTCAGCGACCGCGGCTTGTGCTAGGGCGCTCTCTTCGGTGACGGTAATAAAACTGTTGTAGTTGCTGTCCAGTTGCTGGATGCGGCCGAGTAAATGGCGGGTTAGCTCTGTACTTGAGAACTCTTTGCTCCGCAGTCCACGGATGATCTCGGCGATAGTAAGCTGATGCATGTTATTCCCTTAAAGGCTCTAGACGGGCTGAGGGCTTGGGTATTTAGGTGAACTTAGTCAGTGTTGGGCCGGCTAATCAATTACTTTGGGAACCAGGTAGAGGCCTTCTTCGGTTTGGGGAGCCAGTTCTAGGAAGTCTTTGCGCTTGTCAGCCTCTGTCACTGCGTCGGTACGCAGCTCCTGGACCTCGTCCAATGGGTGCGCCATCGGGGCGATGCCATCGGTATTGGTGGATTGCAGCTGGTCGACCAGTTGCAATACATCGCCGAGGCGGTTGCTGACTTCTTCGATGGTTTCTTTGGATATGGCGATACGGGCCAGTTCCGCGAGTTTTTCTACAGTTTGCGTATCCACTGCCATGGTGATGGACTCCTCCAGCTTGAGTTGCGAGTCGAAAACTGCCCGGATTATTTGCGGCGGGCAGAACCGGCAAATTTAGCACATTGGGGTTATATTCTCACCGGCTCCGGCAGTAATGGATAGTGGGCCTCAAATGAACTCCCTTCAGCCTTGCCCTGATGCCTAGCGGTTGTTAGAGTTTGCCGAATCCTGCCGAGTGATGAGAGACTCCGGTGTTTTGCGTAGAATCCGATTCGAAATGCGGCTCGGAACTCAGAATTATTTTTGCGGACTAATTAGGATTTGTATCCATAAAAGAAGCCGCGCCCGCAGTGCCCGACCTGGGGGCTGATAATTAGTACAAGGTAATCGAATTCCATGTTTAAACGTTTGCGGGGTATGTTTTCCAGTGATCTCTCCATCGACCTGGGAACTGCCAACACGCTGATTTACGTTCGCGATCGCGGCGTAGTACTCGACGAACCCTCTGTCGTCGCAATCCGTCACTACAATGGCCAGAAAATCGTTGAGGCTGTCGGAGTAGAAGCCAAACGCATGCTCGGCCGGACTCCTGGCAATATTACCGCTATTCGCCCGCTGAAGGACGGTGTTATCGCCGACTTCCAAGTGACCGAGAAAATGTTGCAGCACTTTATCAAGAAAGTGCATGAAAATAGCTGGATGCGCCCGAGTCCGAGAGTGCTGGTGTGTGTTCCCTGCCAGTCCACAGAAGTGGAGCGCCGCGCGATTCGCGAGTCGGCCCTGGGTGCAGGTGCTCGCGAAGTGTCACTGATCGAAGAGCCCATGGCCGCTGCCATAGGCGCAGGCTTGAATGTCGAGGAAGCGAGCGGCTCCATGGTGGTGGATATCGGTGGGGGCACCACTGAGATCGCCATTATCTCCCTGAATGGTGTGGTTTATTCCGATTCGGTGCGTATCGGCGGTGACCGTTTTGATGAAGCTATCGTCAACTACGTGCGTCGCAACTACGGCAGTGTGATTGGTGATGCAACTGCTGAACGGATCAAAGAGGAAATTGGCTGTGCTTATGCAGGCAGTGAAGTTCGCGAAATCGATGTGCGCGGACGTAATCTGGCCGAGGGCGTGCCTCGCAGCTTTACCTTGAACTCCGACGAAATTCTCGAAGCCCTGCAAGAGCCTCTGACTGGTATTGTGCAGGCTGTTAAAAGTGCGCTGGAACAATCCCCTCCTGAATTGGCTTCTGATATCGCTGAGCGCGGTATGGTGCTGACTGGTGGTGGTGCTCTGTTACGCGATCTGGACCGCCTGTTGATGGAAGAATCGGGCTTACCTGTGATTGTTGCCGATGACCCGCTGACCTGTGTGGCGCGGGGTGGCGGCAAAGCGCTGGATATGTTGGATCGCAGCCGCCTCTACCTGATGTCTAACTAGTAGACATCGCTATTATGTGACCTGCGAGGGAGCTTGTGGCTATATCCGCAAGCTCCTTGTAATAAAAAAATGCAAGTTATCTTTTGTGGCTTGTACTGTTCTCACCATCTTTGATTGACCTGTTAAGAGGGGATTGCCTGTGAAACCGCTATTTACCCGCGGTCCCTCTGCCGAATACCGCCTGGGCTTTCTCATCATACTCGCGATCTCGCTGATCGTTTCCGATCATTACACCAATTGGTTTCAGCCTGTCAGAGAACGCTTGTCAGGAGTTATTGCTCCACTGTACTGGGTTACAGGAGCCCCCGAGCGTGTGGGCGATTGGGCCGATGAGCAGTTTCGCTCGCGCGAAGAACTGCAAGAGGAAAATAGCCGCCTCAAGCGCCAGGTTTTACTGCTGGAACAGCGCAGCCAACTATTGGCGGCCGTAAAAGCGGAAAACACTCAGCTCAAAGAACTGATGAACTCAGCAGAAATGGTCGATGACCGAGTACTGGTGGCTCAGGTAATTGGTGTTACCCCGGACCCTTTGGAGCATGTGCTGCTGATTGACAAAGGCCGCGATGACGGCATTGATATCGGTACCCCGGTAATGGATGCCAGTGGATTGCTGGGGCAGGTGATTGAAGCTGGTGACTCCTACAGTCGTATCCTGCTGATAACTGATTCCAGTCATGCCATTCCCGTCCAGGTTCTACGCAACAGTATGCGCACCGTCGCCGAGGGTACAGGTGATCTGTACCGCTTGAAGTTACGCCATCTTGCTAATACCAGTGATATTCGCGAGGGGGATCTACTGCTCAGCTCCGGCTTGGGTAGCCGCTTTCCCGCAGGTTATCCGGTCGGGGAGGTCATTTCGGTACAGAGAGACCCGGGTAAACCTTTTGCGGAGGCTGAAGTGTTGCCGAGGGGACGGATGAATCGCAGCCGCTTTGTATTGGCGGTCATTGGCAGCGGAGGACATTCTGTTGCAAGCGAATAACCGCTGGTTTATCGCGGTCACTATTCTGCTGTCACTGCTTCTCTCGGTTATGCCCCTGCCACAGCAGTGGCTCTGGTTTCGGCCGGCATTTCCGGCTTTGCTGGTGATATTCTGGATTACCCGAATGCCCCAGACCTTTGGGGTGGGGTTCGCTTGGATGATCGGTATTGCCCAGGATTTGGCTACGGGGGCGAGCTTGGGAACCCATGCCCTGGCCCTATCGGTACTCGCCTATTTCAGCTTACTGACTTACCAGCGCACTCGGGCATTTAATCCGGCCCAGCAATTGTTGTGGGTATTTGTTCTGGTGGGCATTCATCAAGTGGTGGGTAACTGGGTGCACGGCCTTGAAGGTAAATCGGTACCCGGGCTGACGTTCCTTTGGCCCGCCCTGACTACAGCCCTGCTCTGGCCCTGGGTGACCCCGTGGCTCAGGGGGCTTTCCGGGCGTTTACACGTTCGTTGACCGTCTCGTCGGCACTGTAAATCAGTGTAAAAAATCGATCATTTTTCGAACAGTGCCGCTATAATCAGCCGCTGACCCACAGGGAATATGTAATAGAGTGACAACAAGCGCTTCAGAAAATCGACTTCTTTTGGCCTCTGGTTCGCCGCGCCGCGCCGAACTGTTGGCCCAGATTGGGGTGCCTTTCTCCCAATTGTCCCCCGCTGTTGTAGAACAGCGCCAACCTGCTGAAAGCCCTCTTGAGTACATAGAACGCTTGGCCCACGACAAGGCTGTCGCCGGGTTTCAAGTCGCTGACAGCCCGCAGGGACTCTGGTCTTTGGGAGCGGATACGGTGGTTATGGCAGGTGAGAGGCTGCTGGAAAAACCCCAAGATTTTGCTGACTTTGAGTCCATGATGCTGGCGTTATCGGGAGGAGAGCACTCTGTTTTCACGGCAGTGTGCTTGCGTTCACAGGATCGACAGTTTAGCCGAGTAGTTGAAACTCGAGTCAGGTTCCGCCACTTGTCCAAAGTTCAAATAGCGGATTACTGGAGTACCGGAGAGCCTGTCGATAAAGCTGGCGGTTACGGTATTCAGGGTTTTGGTGCCGCCTTAGTAGAAGCTTTTAGTGGCAGTTACAGCAATGTTGTAGGGCTCCCATTGGAAGCTGTAGTCCCCATGCTGGATCATGCGGGCATTCCCTATTGGCAGGAGGGCCAATCTTGAGCGAAGAGCTGTTAATTAATGTTGCGCCGACTGAGACCCGGGTTGCGCTGGTAGAAAATGGTGTGCTCCAGGAGGTCTACCTGGAGCGGAGTGCGCGGCGAGGGATTGTAGGAAATATCTATAAGGGAAAGGTGATTCGCGTACTGCCCGGAATGCAGGCCGCTTTTGTCGATATAGGCCTCGAGCGCGCGGGCTTTATCCATGCCTCGGATATCGCGCCTCTCGACGAAGAAGGTATGGAGGCGCGGGATGCCGAGGTGGCGGATATCCGCGCGCTAGTCAGAGAGGGGCAGTCACTGATCGTGCAAGTAGTGAAGGACCCTATCAGCAGTAAAGGTGCCCGGCTGACTACCCATCTGTCGGTTTCTGCACGTTACCTGGTGTATATGCCGCAGACGCGCCATATCGGTATCTCTAATCGAATTGAAGACGAGAACGAACGCGAGCGATTGCGCCAGTTGGTTGAAGCAGCTTCTCTACGCCTCGCGGAAGATGGTTTGTCGGCCGATGGGGGCTTTATTTTGCGTACCGTTGCCGAGGGAGTGAGTGAGGAAGAGCTGCTGAGAGATATCCCCTTTCTGTACAAATTATGGGGGGAGCTGGATGAGCGCATTAAGGAGCGTCCAGTGCCTTCGGTTATCTATGAGGACCTTCCACTATTTATGCGCGCATTGCGTGACCTTGCGCGCCCTTATACCGAAAAGATTCGTATAGACTCCCGAGAGGCCCACGGCCGTGCGGCAGAATTTGCCGGTAAATATGCGCCGGAAATTGCCGGTCGCCTGGAACACTATCCCGGTGAGCGCCCACTGTTTGACTTATACGGCGTTGAAGAGGAAATAAGAAGGGCACTACACAACAAAGTCACCTTGAAGTCTGGCGGCTACTTGATCGTAGAGCAGACAGAGGCGATGAGTACAATTGATGTCAATACGGGTGCTTTTGTTGGGCATCGAAACCTTGAAGAGACTATCTTCAAGACCAACCTGGAGGCCGCTACAGCGATTGCCCGCCAGCTGCGTTTGAGGAATCTGGGTGGGATTATCATTATTGATTTTATCGATATGAAAGACCCCGAGCACCAGCGACAAGTCTTGCGCACCCTGGAAAAGACCCTGGAGCGCGATCATGCCAAGTCCAGTATCACCGGGGTCTCCGAATTGGGGTTGGTGGAAATGACTCGCAAACGCACCCGTGAGTCACTGGGGCAGATTTTATGTGAGCCTTGCTCTGTTTGTAGTGGGAGGGGCACCTTAAAGAGTGCGGAGACAGTTTGCTTCGAGATTTTCCGCGAGATTATTCGAGAGGCGCGCTCTTACGATAGTGAAAAAATTATGGTACTGGCCAGTCAGGTGGTAATAGATCTTTTGCTGGATGAAGAGTCGGCTAATGTCGCCGATCTTGAAGAATTTATTGGTCGGCCGATTCAGTTCCAGGTAGAGCCCATTTACAACCAGGAGCAATATGACATTGTTCTTGTGTAATCCATTATTCACTCGCCAGCAAGCTAAGAGAGCTTATTGTCAGCGCTCGGTCCGTGCCTGTTTGGTGGTGAGGGTATAGCGATGGTTGTAATACGCTGGATTGCAAGAAAGTTCTGGTTACTGTCGGTAAGTTTGGTGATTGCACTGGCAATCATCGTGCAAACAGGCCGACTGCTGTCCCCGCAGGTAGAGAACTATCGCCCGCAGATTAGTCATTGGCTTAGTGAGCAGCTAGGCGTTCCTGTACAGATGGATCGTATTTCCCTGCGTTGGGAGGCCCTTGAAGTTGCATTGCAGCTGGATGGGTTGCGCCTGGGGGAGCACGGTGAGCTGAGAATGGGGCACGGCCTGTTCCAGCTGGATCTACTTTCCAGTCTCTGGAACCGGGAATTGGTCTGGAAAGACCTGCAAATGAATCAGTTTTCGGCCGGGCTCAACCGCGATGAAAATGGCCTCTGGTATCTGCAGGGGTTTCCCGATGCCCCGCTTAAGCTTGAAGGCAGCACTGCACCCAATCCCGAAGCGGCAGATCCGGCCCGCCTATTCCAGTTGAGCCCCAAAATCCAAATCAGTGATGCAGCGATCACTGTGCGCCTTCCCGATGAGCAGCTGGCAGAAATCAATTTGCCTGAAATCCAGCTGGAAAATAGCGGAGATTTTCACCGACTGACTGCACGGGCTTTTATTTCCCGTGAAGGGGAGAGCAGCCAGGTTGATGAAGAGACCCTACGGGTTGTGTTAGAGGGGCGGGGCAATCCCAAAGATAAAGAGCACTTCTCACTGCGCGGCTATATGCAGCTTAATGAGTTGCTACTGGATGAAGACATTGTCAGCTTGCTTCACGAACTCACCCCGTTACCTGACCGGTTTCACTGGCAGGGGAAGAAGTGGGCAGACGGCCGCTTGTGGTTGCATAGTGATGCCGTAAGTGGGTATCGCATAGTGGGCCAGGTGGACTTGGCCCAAGTAGAAAGCCTGACCGATATGCAAAGGGCAGGAGATGATATAGAAGAGCATACACTGGCTCCGTTGCGCGCTTTTTCTGGCAACTTGTCGGGCCGCTGGTTGCCGGGAGAGCATTGGCGATTAGCGCTGCAGGATATTGAAATCGATTGGCAGGGCTTGAAAATGCCATCGCTGAACCTGCAGGTTAACAGTGACCAAGAGGGTATAGCCCTGATGGCCGATCTGGTCGATCTCGCTGGTTGGAGCAGTATCTTAAATCGCTTGTCGTTACTAGAAGGAGCTGCAGATGAATGGTTGCGTGCACTAAAACCCCAAGGTCAGTTGCGCAGCCTGCGTCTGCGAGCTGGCGCAGATCGGCAGTTAGAGATCAGCGCAAACTTGGAAGATATTGCGGTCGAGGCGTTTCGAGGAGCCCCGGCAATTACCCAGTTGAGTGGATATCTACAGGTTGAGGGCGCCAGTGGCCGGGTTGAACTCGACGGTACCCCCCTCGGAGCGCACTTTCCCAGTCTGTATAAGAATGCTTTTGGGTTCGAGCAAGCCAGCGGCACCATAGCCTGGGATGTCGATAAGGCGTTGAACGAAGTCTACGTATTGTCGGGCCCGCTGATGCTTGGCGGTGAACTTGGTCAGGTCGGTGGTCAGTTTATGCTGTCACTACCCTTCCACGCCCAAACACGACCTGTGGATCTGGTGCTTTCCCTATCGATAAAAGATGCGGGGGTTATTACCCAGGAAGAGCTGGTGCCATTTGTGGTTAGCGATGATTTGCGCAGCTGGTTGAAAACTGGCCTGGGTAAGAACAATCAAGGGCGCGTTGAGAGTGCGGCCTTTATCTATCGCGGTAGCAGTTATAGCAAAGAGGGTAAAGAAGAATCCCTTAGAGCATTCGCGACTCACCAGAAGCGCAGAACGATTCAGCTGGCGCTCGACTTTTCAAATGCGAGCCTGGACTACGCCAGTGAGTGGCCTGAGGTCAGGGATGTGGATGGTCGCTTGTTGCTTGATGATGAAACTGTGCGAGTCAATGCTGATAAAGCCAAGCTCTGGAATATGGATGCTGGAAATATTCTGGTTGCGGTAACCCCTCAGAAGGGTGGAGGCTCACGCCTTGATGTACAAACTGAGGTGGTTGGACCCGCTGCTGATGGGTTGCGACTATTGCGTGAATCACCACTCAGGGATCACCTTGGAAGTGCCTTTGATGATTGGAGTCTGACAGGGAATTTGGATGGCGCTGTATCCTTAACTCTTCCCTTGGGACAGTCATCAGTAGTTCCCGAGCAACAGGTTGAAGTCAACTTGCAGCACGGTGACCTTCAGCTGAAAGGGCTCCGCCTCGATGCGACTGCGTTGAATGGTTTGGTGAAATACGATAGTGCGACAGGCCTTGAAGGAACCCAACTGAACGGCAAATTGTGGGGCCGCCCGCTGACTGCTCGTATCCAACATATTGGTGAGGGGGATGCACGGAATACCCAGGTGGTTATCGACGGCAATGCATTGGTTGAGTCGGTACACGCTTGGAGTTCGCGGCCAGAACTGCAGTGGCTGGAAGGAGAAATGGATTATCAAGCCTTGGTGACCATTCCTGCAAAATCAGCGAAAACCCCTTACGCCGCAGTATTTGAGCTCACTTCCAACCTGGCCGGTGTGGCTGTAAACCTGCCTGACCCACTTGGTAAGACGGCGGAAACAGAAACTAATTTTGTATTGCGAGTGCCGATTGGAGAGCAGGGCAGCTTGTTCCACTTGGACTATGGAGAACATTTACAGGGTCAATTCTGGCTGATTGATGGAGAGTTAGATCGGGCTGCAATCGCCTTGAATGCTGAGGCAAATTTGCCCTCCAAACGGGAGTTGACGGTCACTGGGGATATTTCCACTGTTGACTTGTCTCGCTGGCAGTCTCTGTTGGATATTTATCAGTTGCCTGAACCAGCGAAGCCAAGCGCTGCCAGTTCTGTTGCAAGTACCACAGAAAACCCAGGAGAGGCTGAGGATAGTGCCAATGAGCCACTTCCGATGCGCCTGGATCTCAGTACAGACCTGCTTCGGTTGGGCTCTGCAGAAATTGAGCATATACATGTTACCGGTGAGGGAGTGGGGACAGATTGGAAGCTCAAATTTGACAGTGAAATGATTGCAGGAAATCTAACAGGCTTATTGGATGGCAGTGCACCGTTACGCCTCAAGCTGGCTCATTTGCGTCTGCCTCAGCCAGAGAAACCGGCGGAAGTCAGTGATGAAGCTTTTCCCTTAGACCCCTTTGCGGAGGAGGTAGTAGCGGATCCTTTGGCGCAGTTTGATTTTACTAGTTTGCCACAAATCGATTTTAGTACTGATAACCTTCAAATAGGTGAAGAGGCCTTGGGTCCCTGGTCATTTAAGTTGAGGACAGCTGCGGATCGTTTGGTGGTGAGTGATATCCACGGCACGGTGAGAGGGTTCCGCATCGAGGGGCAGGGCAAACACAGTGGTGAGCTAGGTGCAGAATTAGTGTGGATGAGGGATGCCGAGGGGCAGCAGTCATCACAATTTATCGGCCGATTGGTGGCTGATGATCTTGCAGATATCCAGCGCAAGATGGGCCATGAGCCATTGATTGAGAGTAAGTCGGCGATCTTTGAAACTGCTTTGAAGTGGGAGGGGGCTCCGACTCAGGTGAAAGGAAGCCTTCTCTCCGGAGAGCTTAAGGTTGATATTCGCGATGGCCGATTCCTGCGATCAACCGGTGCGACAGGCTCTACCGTGTTGCGTCTATTGTCACTGTTTAATTTTGATACCTGGGCGCGACGCTTGCGTCTTGATTTCACCGACCTTTACAAGAGTGGTATGGCTTTTGATAGGGTGCGTGGTGAAGTGGTCTTTGAAGGAGATGGTCAGCTTTTAATCGCTGTACCCATCCAGGTAGAGGGACCCACCAGTGAACTGCAGATGGCGGGGCGGGTTAATTTAGTCCGCGAAGATCTGGATTTAACGTTGGTGGCTACTTTGCCAGTTGGGAATAACCTGGCTTTGGTTGCAGCCCTAGCCGGTGGTTTGCCTGCAGCTGCGGGTGTCTACCTGATCAGTAAGGCATTTAAAAAGCAGGTTAAAAAGGTCGCTAGTGTCAGTTACCGAATTAGTGGCGGTTGGTCAGACCCGCAAATGCGATTTGAGAAATTGTTTGATGGAGATGGCGCCAAACGTGAGGGCGCGGTTCTGGACCATGAGGGGAACAAGACACAAGTTGGGGTCGGCTCTGAAGAGAAGTCCCCACCTGCAGCTTGAGTTTTAAAATCCAGAGGCAGTGTGCAATAGCCATCTAATCTTAGTGATGATCCCCTGTAAAAGGAGCACTGTAGATGGCGTTGCATTCATTATTGCCCCTCCTTCTTTTTACAGCTGTCACCCTTTCGGCATGTTCTGAGGCAGATGACCACCAGCGCGACCAGAATATGACGGTCGCTCAAGCTGAAAAGCATATTGCAGAGGGGACTGATCTCGATCAGATCCCTAAGTCTGTCTGGAAGCAGATCCTGCCAGAGGATCGCTATAAGGTTCTCTGGAAAAAAGGTACCGAGCCCGCTTTTAGTGGCAAGCTTCTGAATAACAAAGAGAAAGGTGTTTATGTCACTGCGGGTTGCCGTTTACCGGTTTTCAGCTCTGAGCAGAAGTTTGAATCGGGTACTGGTTGGCCCAGCTTTTGGGATGTTGCCTACCCACAAAATATTGTCTTAAAGGACGATTACAGCTGGGGCTTGAAGCGGACTGAGGTGTTATCAAAGTGCGGGGAACACTTGGGGCATGTTTTTAAAGATGGCCCGGAGCCCACTGGTTTGCGCTACTGTCTAAATTCTCTCGCCCTGGACTTTGTGCCGGCTTCTGGGGATAAGAAAGCGCAATAACTTCTGGTGTCTAGATTGCGGGCGCTGCCAGCAAGTTCACTCTGGAGCGCCCGGAGCCCTTATTCCGCTTCCTGGATAAAGAAGTCGCGAAGATAGCGGAATAATTTTCGTTGATTTGTTGGTGGCTTATTGTTTTTGATTTCTCGATGGGAATCCCTAATCAGTTGGCGCAGCTGTTGGTGGTCGACACCGGGATATTGGTCAAAAAACTCACCCTGGGCACTATTGCCTTCCTCCAGTAGTCGTTTGCGCCAGTCTTCAGCCATTTTATCGAAACGCAGGTGTTGTTGGTCTCGCTCTTTAAAGCGGCTCAGCACAGCTTCTATCGCCTCTTGGTCGGCACTGCGCATCAACTTGCCGATGTACTGCATCTGGCGCCGGCGGGCTTCATTGGATTTGATCCGATGTAGCGTAGCAATAGCCTCCTGCAAGTCCTCATCTATGGGGACTTCAGCCAGTTGGGCCTTGGAGAGCTCGGTTAGTTGTTTGCCGAGATCCTGCAGCTCGTGCATTTCTTTTTTGACCTGAGTTTTACTTTTCGGCAGGTCGTCATCGTAGTCGTCGTATTCGTACATCTTTGATTCGCTTTCGGTAAATAAGGGGGCTTGGTTCAGAGGTGGTTTAGCTAAAGTACCAAGTGGCCAAGCCCAGAAAAGACATAAAGCCTACTACATCGGTGACTGTAGTAAGGGCTACCCCGCCGGCCAGTGCTGGGTCTATATTCATGGCACGCAATGCTACTGGTAATATCGCTCCGGCGAGTGCGGCGGTTAATAGGTTGATTATCATGGCGGCAAGGATAATTACCGCAATCCATATATCGCCAAACCACATGGCGGTTATCAAGCCCATCACAAGCGCCCACAAAAGAGCATTGAGTGCCGCCGAACCCAGCTCACGGGAAAGTAGCCAGCTTAAATTACTGCGTCCTATCTGGCCTAAGGCCATACCGCGAATGACCACTGTCAGCGTTTGGCTACCGGCCACGCCCCCCATGCTGGCGACGATGGGCATTAGGACTGCTAGGGCTACCACCTTGTCCAGGGTATTTTGGAACAAACTGATCACCCAGGAGGCAAGCAGAGCTGTGAGCAGATTAATACCCAGCCAAACGGCCCGGCGCCGAGCAGTGCGCCCTACTGGGGCAAAGGTGTCTTCCTCCTCATCGAGGCCGGCAAGGCTCATCAGGGAGTGATCTGCATCCTCTCGGATAACATCTACTACATCGTCAATAGTGATTCGCCCCAGCAGGCGGTTATCTTCATCGACTACCGGTGCGGTAATCCAGTCATATTTCTCAAATAAGCGCGCGACTTCTGTGTCGGGCATATCTGCGGGTATTGGTTCCACATCGGTATTGACCACTTCGCGAACTGTCACCGATGGGTCTGTGGTGAGAAGTTTGGATAGTGGCAAGAGACCGATATATTGGCCCCTCCGGTTAATCACAAAAAGGCTGTCGGTAGATTCCGGTAGTTGTTCATGGCGCCTAAGGTAGCGAAGTACCACATCGAGAGTCAGGTTGGGGCGGACAGAGATGGTGTCCGTATCCATTAAACCGCCGGCCGTGTTCTCATCATAAGCGAGAACACTTTCAACCCGGAGGCGGTCGGTTTCCGTCATTGATGAGAGCACTTCGGCAACAACTCGCTCCGGCAGCTGCTGAAGTATATCGGCGATATCGTCGGCATCCAGGCCTTCCATCACCTCCACCATCTCCTCGGTATCCATAGTCGCGAGGATCTGGCTGCGCACATCGTCGGTGAGTTCCTGCAGGACCTCACCCTCTATTTCCCTGTCCACCAAATTCCAAAGTACCTGGCGGATACGGGGTGGAGAGCTCTCCAGCAATTGCGCAACACTCTGGGGAGTCAGGGTCTTGAGCATGCGCCGGACTTCTTGTCCCGTACCGCTATCCAGCGCGGCATACAGCTCACCCAGCTGATTCTGTGCGCGGAATTTGATTTCGGCTTGGGGAGAGCTGGGCACAACAAGTCCTTACTGCTAGTGGTGGATTTGGGAGGCGATGTAAAAGCTTAGCGATTTAATGTTAAGAGTGAGCTTTTCGTGGCAATAGTATACTGGCCTCTATTCAGCTTCGCCGAATCGATCGGAGATCAGTGTGCTGATAGCTTCCAGGGCGGCATTTTCATCTGTCCCCTCTATTTCCAGTTCCAGCTCCGTGCCTTTGCCTGCAGCTAGCAACATTAGGGCCATCACGCTTTTTCCATCTACGGCTTTACCCTGGCAATGCACTTTAATATTGGAGCAGAATTTGGAGGAAGTCTGCGCGAACTTGCTTGCAGCGCGGGCGTGCAAGCCGAGTTTATTGATGATGGTCAGTTGGTGTTTCTGCATTGCGCTGCTCGACAAAAATCTATTTTTGTTGCTCCCTGTGGCGTATCTGGACGTTATCAAACTCTTTGGAAAATTTCTTTACCAGCTGTTCAACCATATAAACTGATCGATGTCGGCCCCCAGTGCAGCCGATAGAGACACAGGTGTAGCTGCGATTACTTTTCTGGTAGGAGGGCAGCCAGTTTTCCAAAAAGTTGGTGATGTCACTCTCCATCTTTGCGGTCTCTGGGTGAGAGCGCAAGAATTCAGCGACCTCGATATCCTTACCGGTTTTTTCTCTTAGAGCTGGTTCCCAGTAGGGATTGGGTAGACAGCGCAAGTCAAAAATCAAGTCTGAATCCACAGGTACCCCATACTTGAACCCGAAGGACTGGAAAAGAATCGCCATGCTGTTTGATTGTTCACCAACAACACGATTTTTAATAAGTTCGCGCAGTTGGTGCAAACTCAAGGTGCTGGTATCAATAACCATATCCGCGATGGTTGAGATAGGGGTGAGCAGCTCTTTTTCCTGGTTGAGAGCTTCTAGCAAATGGGTGCAATCATTGCTGAGAGGGTGTTTCCGTCTGGTCTCACTGAATCGCTGTACTAAAACCGGTTCGCGGGCATCGAGATAGATAACATCACATTGAACCCCTGCCTCGCGCAAGGACTCAATAACACTGGGAGCCTGTCTAATGTCTTGCCAGAGATTGCGGGCATCGACACCCAGGGCCAGAGGTGTGTTTTCTTTTGGCGGTTGTGCCTTGACCCTCTTAACCAGCTCCGGGAGCAGGCTGGTGGGAAGGTTGTCGATACAATTGAAGCCGACATCTTCCAGTAATTGCAGTGCAGAACTTTTTCCGGAGCCGGAGCGTCCACTAATTATCACCAAGCGCATGGAGAGCCCTTTTCTTTGATCAAGTTTTTATTATTTCGCTTGTTGCACTACCTGAACAATGAGGCGAATGTCAGCTCTGAGACTCAGTTACTAACAAAACCTCCTCTAGGCGGCTGCGGTACTATCAATAGCGAGGGCATATAGCTCATCACTACTTTGTGCTTGCCTTAGCTTATCTCTAACCAGGCTGTTGGAAAACAGAGCGGCGATTTCGGCTAGTGTATCCAGATGTTCCTGTTCAGCATCTTCGGGGACCAGAAGAGTAAATAGCAAATCGACAGGCTGACGGTCGGCAGAGTCAAAATCAATGGCGGGCTGGGTGGTACAGAGAACCCCAATGGGGCTATCACAGCCGGGCAGCCTGCAATGGGGAATGGCAACTCCATCGCCGATACCGGTGGAACCAAGGCGCTCACGGGCGATCAGTTGATTAAAAACTGTATCGGAGTCGTGTTGAGGATATTGTTCGGCGATGGCCTGGGCAATATTGAGCAGTAGCTTTTTTTTGCTGCTCCCCGCCAGATGGCAAAGGCTAAGGCGGGGAGAGAGTAATGCTTCCAGTGTCATAGTTCAGCGATGGTTCTGCAACTTCTCTTTGTGTTTTTTCAGTTGGCGGTCCAGCTTATCGGTGAGCGCATCAATTGCCGCGTACATATCTCTGTCTTCGGATCCAGCACAGAGGTCGTGACCGTTTATATGTACCGTCGCCTCAGCCTTTTGGATCAGTTTTTCGACAGATAAAATTACTTGCGCGTTGGTGATGTTGTCGTAATGTCTGGACAGCTTCTCCATTTTGCTTTCGCAGTAGCTGCGCATAGGTGAGGTAACGTCGACGTGGTGGCCACTAATATTGATCTGCATGGATTTCTCCTTAAAGGTGCATCACAAGCCGGCGCTCACCCCCTATCGGGTCGCAACCCTACTAGGAAGTGGGCCAGAATGGAAGGATACACTCAAATTTTGGATTTTGGTTGCAGGTTGGGGGCGGAAGGCGCCAGTGGCGCATGACTGGAGGTGGGTTAGGGGTCAGGTTAATTGGCTGTGTTTGGGTTGTGGTTTAAATGAGCCTCTTTCTCTCACTTGAGGAGGGGATGCCCATAGATTCACGGTATTTCGCTACCGTTCGGCGCGCAACCTTGATGCCTTGCTTGTCCAGCTCCTGAGTGATCTTGTTATCTGATAGCGGCTTTCGAGGTACTTCCGTATCAATCAGCTTGCGAATCAGGGCTCGAATGGCGGTGGATGAAGCATCCTCACCGGAATCTGTACTGACGTGGCTTGAGAAGAAATATTTGAGTTCGAAAACTCCCCGTGGAGTCAGCATATATTTTTGAGTGGTCACTCGGGATATGGTGGATTCATGCATGCCAATGGTTTCAGCAATATCTGCCAGAACCATTGGTCGCATTGCCTCTGGGCCTTCTTCAAAAAAGCCTTGCTGCTTATCCACAATGGACGTAGCGACCTTTAGCAGGGTGTCGTGGCGGCTCTGCAGGCTCTTCAAGAACCAACGGGCCTCCTGCAAGTGATCCCGCATGAAATTGTTTTCTCGGGAGTTGTCTGCCCGTTTTACCAGGGAGGCGTAGTGGCCATTAATCCGGATCTTGGGAGTGATTTCTGGATTGAGTTCGACCAGCCAGCGGTGATCCTTGCGGGACACAATAATATCGGGAATGACATATGCGGGCTGTTCCCCGCTGAACTCCTCACCTGGATTGGGGGTTAGTGTCTGGATAAGGCGGATTACTTCGCCGAGCTGGGCTTCGTTGAGACGTGTGCGTCGGGTGAGTTGCCTGAAATCCCTTTTTCCAAGTAATTCCAAGTGGCGCTCAATGATGGTCTGCGCTTCGTTTAGCCACGGAGTTTCCGCTGGTAGCTGCTTGAGCTGGAGTTGAAGGCACTCTTGGAGGCTTCTGGCCCCACAGCCAGCTGGTTCGAATTGTTGCACAGCTTTAAGGACTGCAACTACCTCATCTTCTTCGAGCTGAAGGGAGTTGGCCACATCATCAACGGTGGTGTTGAGGAGACCGTTTGGGTCGATGGCGTCAATAAGGTGCTCGCCGATCCATTTATCGTGACTGGAAAGTGCTGTCAGGTTTAATTGCCAGCGCAAGTGGTCTTGAAGTGTGTCGGTGGAAGAATTGCGCTCAAAATTGGGGTCGTCGCCCTCGGCGGGACCACTATAGCTGCTGTAAATGTCGTCCCAGTGAGAATCAACCGGCAGCTCTGTTGGAATATCCTGGTTCCATTCAGAATCACCAAGCTCTTTTTCCTCAGCGGCTGTGTGGGTTAAACCCTCCCCTGCAGCGGCTGGCGGCTCTTGTTGTGCGTTGCTCTCAGTATCGGCAGTTACTTGTTGAGCCAGATCTTCACCCTCAGCTTCCAGCATTGGATTGTTGTCGAGGGCTGCCTGGACTTCTTGCTGTAAATCTAGTGTGGAGAGCTGCAGGAGGCGTATTGCCTGCTGCAACTGGGGGGTCATGGTTAGCTGTGCGCCGAGCTTGAGCTGGAGAGACTGCTTCATAATTTAAAGTTGCAGGCCAGTGCGACAAAGGGTTCGTCAAAATTAACCCGAGATGGCGCAGACTACCTTGGCCCTCAAACTATTACAAGCAATAAGCGTGCCGACTATTGCCTGCCAGAAGGTCAATTTCTATGTGGGGTATGATATGTTTTTCGAGATTTTGCCTATTTTGTTACACTTGTCATCATTTGCCATTAAATCGTGAATTCATGTCCCAAATAGACTTCGCGTACCTGTTGGTTAGCGAGAACATCATCGGGTGTGCCTGAGGCAATAATATGCCCCTCGCTGACGATATAAGCAGTTTCACAGATATCCAGGGTTTCTCTCACGTTATGATCTGTGATCAAAACGCCGATATCCCTGTCCCGCAAGTGGCGAATAATGTGTTTGATGTCGTTCACTGAAATAGGGTCTACACCAGCAAAGGGTTCATCGAGCAAGACAAAGCTTGGGTCTGTAGCCAGGGCTCGTGCAATCTCCACCCTGCGCCGCTCTCCGCCGGATAGGGCCATTCCTAGGCTGTTTTCAATGTGTGTGATATTGAACTCTTCGAGCAACTCCTGGGCCTGCTCTTCGCGCTTTGCACGATTGAGTCCTTTTCGGGTTTCGAGGATTGCGAGAATATTGTCACGCACTGACAGGCGTCGAAAAACAGAGGCTTCCTGGGGCAGGTAACCGATTCCCTTGCGGGCGCGCCCGTGCATTGATAGGCGGGTAATATCTTCGTTGTCGATTAGGACTTGCCCGGCATCGGCCTGCACCAGCCCTGCGATCATATAGAAGCAGGTGGTTTTCCCGGCTCCATTGGGGCCAAGTAAGCCAACGACCTGCCCACTTGAGACGCTGACAGAGACATCTTGGACAACTTTTCTTTTTTTATATTGTTTGGCGAGGTGTAACGCTTGTAGCGTTGGCATAATGAGTCCTGAAATCTAACCGCGGCCGAGAGGGGTAGCGGATTACATCATTGTAAGTAGCGCTGTTTTGCAGGCACTGAAATTTGGATGAATTACTGGTCTGTGTCGGTATTAGCTTCAGCAGGCTCGCTGGTTTCGGTGCTCTCAGGTTTCCAGATCATCTCAACTCTGCCTTGGCCAGGCTGACTGCGAGCGCTCATTTGCTCAGTTGCGAGATCGTAGTCGATTTTCTCCGCAGTTAGGGTGTTGCCATCGCGATCGATATAAGCTTGCCCTGTGAGCTGCAGTTCTTCAGAGCTGATGACATACTCGATGCGCTCAGCACGGGCTTTTACAGGCTCTTCGCTCTCCAATATCTTTTGTTGGAAGTGCGCGGGGCGGCCCACAGCAATCACCCGGCTGATTTCATCGCTGGCCGTGAAGTACACTTCCACGCGATCTGCCTTGATTTGGAGGGAGCCCTGTGTGATGACCACGTTGTCACTATATACCACTAAGTTATTGGCGCGGTCGGCTGACATAGATTCCGAGCCCACAGAGATTCTCTGGGTTCTGTCGTCGGGTAAAGCCTGTGCTGCAGTGGCAATAGCTGCCAGCGCAATTGCAGTAACGGCCTTAAATATTGAGGGATAGCGGTTATTGGGTGTCATAGCTGCTCTTCACGTCGGATAGAATTTCCATCCGGTTTTCTTTCAGGTAGGCGCGCATGCCCTTCCCTTTGGTGTGGTTAGGGCCAGAGCTAATAGTAACAACTTTGTCGGTTTCGGCGAATTCCCTGTCAGGGAAGATCGTAATACGTGACGTCTTCAGTTGGATGCCATCAGGGGTGGGGAGTTCATCAATTTGAACTGCACCGCTGAGAACGATGCGTTCTCCGCGATTGAAAGCGATGCCTTGCCTGGACCTGGTGGCCCACTTGGGCTGGTCATCCGTATAGAACATCATGCGCGGTTTTTGAAGATTGGCTCTGTCACGGCGCTTGAATTGAAAGTAGGTGATTTGTTCTGCATCCACTCGATAAGCTAGGTTGCCTGCCTGGTCAAAATGGCGGGTTTCAGCCCCTTTGATAATAAGGTCCGCTGCCCGATTTTGTTGTTGAGGGGTTGGTCTTTTGCTTAAGAATTGCTCTGGAGGACTCTCAGAGAACCAGAGTCCGGCACTTATAAGTAGAATGACCAGTATGAGAGGCAACCACGAGCGCATCACTTTTCTCCGATATAGGGGGCGAGCGCCGCATCAAAGGTCCCTTGTGCAATCATAATGCGGTCGCAGACCTCGCGTACAGCACCCGCGCCGCCGCAGGCCTCTGTGATCCACAGGGCTCTCTCCCGTACGGGTGGGGCTGCATTAGGTGGTGCAATGGGGCACCCGATCTTGGTCATTACCAATAGATCGGGGTAATCATCCCCTATATAAGCGATATCTTCCAGACGGCATGACTCTTCAGAAAGTAATTCTTGTAGTGCGACAAACTTGTCCTCCCGGCCCTGAATCAATTTATTGATCCCCAGGTCGTGCGCACGGCGCTCTACAACATTACTGCGTCGGCCAGTAATGATTGCTACGCGCACCCCAGAGTTTTGTAGCATTTTAATGCCGTGCCCATCCAGAGTGTGAAAGGTTTTGAGTTCGTTACCGCTATTGTCAAAATAAAGCTTGCCGTCTGTCAGGACACCGTCCACATCCAGAACAAGCCAGCGGATATTTTTCAGGGAGTCATTTAATTTTTGTTCGGGTATCACCGGAGTAATCTCTCTTCGCCTTTAATTGTGAGGGCAAAACCTGCGTATTAATTGTCCAGTATTATCTCAGATAACTCCGGCGCGCAGAATATCGTGCATATGGAGTACGCCAACAGGGTGGTGGGCTTCATCTTCTACCACTAATGCAGTGATTTTATAGTCCTCCATAATCCTCAGGGATTCTGCAGCGAGGGTGTCAGTAGAAACCGTTTTAGGGCGGCGACTCATGACCTCTTCCATTAATGCTTTATCGAGTTCGATTTTTTGATCTATTACTCGGCGCAAGTCACCGTCGGTGAAGACGCCCAGTAATTCACCGTCGCTATTTACAATTGTTGTCATGCCGAACCCTTTGCTGGTCATCTCTAGCAGGGCTTTTGATAGCAGCGTCTCTGGAGTTACCTGGGGGAGTTCGTCGCCCGCATGCATCACATCCTCAACCTTTAGAAGAAGCCGGCGCCCGAGGGCACCGCCGGGGTGAGAGAAGGCAAAATCTTCGGCAGTAAAACCCCTGGCCTCGAGCAGGGCGACTGCGAGTGCATCTCCCATCACCAGAGTAACTGTTGTTGATGAGG
The DNA here is from genome assembly GCF_052467615.1 of Microbulbifer maximicatervae (SeqCode). Lineage (NCBI taxonomy): Bacteria > Pseudomonadati > Pseudomonadota > Gammaproteobacteria > Cellvibrionales > Microbulbiferaceae > Microbulbifer > Microbulbifer maximicatervae (SeqCode). The sequence continues at coordinate 3,422,984 of NZ_CP174319.1, read as the reverse complement.
TGGGGGCCAAGTTGAGGGGGCAGGCCTCTGTGGCTACCGATATATCCAAATTGACTTCCGCAGCTTGAGCCAGAGGGGAGTCGGTTTTTCCTGCCATGCTAATTAGTGGAATGCCCAGGCGTTTTAGCAGAGGCAGCAGGGTGAGGACTTCAGCGGATGAGCCAGAATTGGATATGGCTATGACAACATCATCCCGAGTGATCATGCCGAGATCACCGTGGCTCGCTTCGCCGGGGTGAACAAAAAAGCTCGGTGTGCCAGTGCTGGCAAGGGTAGCGGCGATCTTCCGGCCAATATGCCCAGATTTCCCCATGCCGGTAACAATTGTGCGGCCGCGACATTGCATGATCATTTCACAGGCTCGCTGGAATTCGCCATTAACTCTGTGTTCCAGTGCCGCCACCGCTTCAGTTTCCATGCGGACGGTGCGACGCCCAGCTTCCAAAATCAAATCCTGTGTCATCAACTGCCTCAATCGCTTACTAGTGCTCTAACAAGTTCTCGTAAAACTGTCTTATTATGCGACAGTTTCGATATTTACTTATGCGACAGCGTGGATAATTTTTGTCATATGAGTCCAGTATTTAAAGGTGACTCGACTTTTTGCTGTCGTGCTAATCTATATTAGCGGGCTGCTGGCGTCGGAAAAAGCCAGTGTGCATTTTAGATGTGTCAAATGACACGCTCGTACACCGCCACATTACCGGGTGCGGCCATGGTATAGTTTGCCGTCTCCGCTGTCAGCTATGTCACTCAATGGATGATCGACACACTCTCAGTTGGGCTGCGGGAAGGTTGATATGTGGTATTGCTATGGCACTAAATTCTGCCATATGCGTCCAAGGAATGATTTGCTAACTGGAGATAATTTGTGAACGCATCATTTTGGATTGGCCGGAACGGTTTGTCGCGGTGGGTTAGATTTGCGCTTTGTGTTGTTTTTGCTTCTGCGGTGGTGCCTGCAGCCAATGCGGCTCAAAATCCATATGTAATGATTAAAGGGGTTTCCGATGAGCTTTTGGGGGTAATTCGTACCAACGCTCAGTATGCAAATTCAGACCCGCAAAGGTACTACAGTGCTGTTGAAGGGGTGCTGACCCCGGTTGTTGATTTTGACTTTATCGCTCGCGGTGTAATGGGGCGCTATGCCAAGCAGGCGACTGCTGATCAGCGCTCTCGCTTTACGGATGCTTTTCGGCGCGATCTTGTAGCCACATTTGCTCGCGGCGTGGCAAATTTTGGCGACCTGGATGTAAAAGTGGTCAATCCCGGCACTACACCTCAGGGTAATCGTGTAAATGTGCTGCAAGAAGTTCGCAGTAAAGAGGGTATAACAAAAGTTTCGTATACCTTGGTGCGCAATCGTGCAGGCCAATGGAAGTTGATCAATGTGATTCTGAATGGGGTTAACCTGGGTAAGACTTTCCGCAGTCAGTTCTCGCAGTCAATGCAGACTTATGGGGACATCGACAAGGTGATTTCTAATTGGTCAGCGGCAGACGATGCTGCAAATAAAGTGAGTTGATCTGCGAACTTTGGAGTGCGTAGCTGCGCACTCCGCTTGATTCAAGTACACTTGCGTGCTGTTTTTAACTAATCGCAAGTCCCTCCTATGCAACCAGACGAAATCAAGGCCCTGATCGAAGGGCACATTCCCGACAGCACTGTTGAAGTGGCTTTTGAAGGTAGTCACCTGATGGTCACTGTAGTGAGCAGTTCCTTTGAGGGTCTGAGTCGTTTAAAAAAACAACAGCTTGTCTATGCCGCTCTTGGTGAAAAAATCGCCGATGGCACCTTGCATGCCGTGCAAATGCAGACTCTGACTCCAGAAGAAGCCAGTCGTTAACTCGCCATTGCCGCTGAGGTGTTGGCTATCTAGAAAGAAATTGAATGGATAAGTTGATAATAGAGGGCGGCAGCCCAATTTCCGGGACTCTGCGGATTTCTGGAGCTAAGAATTCAGCCTTGCCGATATTGGCTGCTGCTTTGTTGGCTGACGGGCCCGTGCAAATCGATAATTTGCCGCATCTCAACGATATTACCACCATGATTACCCTGCTCCGGTGTATGGGGTGTGATGTCACTATTGATGAAAAACTGGGTGTTGAAATTGACCCTCGCTCAGTCAATGACCTGACAGCTCCCTATGAACTGGTTAAGACTATGCGGGCCTCAATCCTGGTTCTTGGGCCCCTGCTGGCTAGGCATGGAGTTGCTAATGTCTCCTTTCCCGGTGGTTGTGCAATTGGTAGTCGCCCAGTCGATATTCACCTAAAGGGCCTTGAGGCAATGGGGGCTGAGATAACCATCGATGGTGGTTTTATTCGAGCGCGCTCCAACGGTCGCCTTAAGGGAGCCAATATTGTCATGGAGAAGGTGACAGTTGGCGGCACTGAAAACCTGCTGATGGCAGCGGTACTGGCAGAGGGAACTACGACTTTGCACAATGCCGCTCGCGAGCCTGAAATCGTCGATTTGGCAGAGTTCCTTATTGCTATGGGGGCTCAGATTGAAGGGGTTGGCACTGACACCCTACGTGTTCACGGTGTACCTAAGCTTACTCCCTGCAAGTTCACTGTTATGCCGGACCGTATTGAAACCGGAACCTTCCTTGCGGCAGCTGCAGCGGCGAGGGGCAAAGTGCGCCTGCTCAATACTCGTGCCGATATCCTCGATGCGGTTATGGTTAAGTTCGAAGAGGCTGGAGCTCATATCAGTTGTGGTGATGATTGGATTGAGCTGGATATGAAAGGCAATCGCCCTAAAGCGGTGAGCTTCCGTACAGCGCCTTACCCAGCCTTCCCTACAGATATGCAGTCCCAGTTCACAGCAATGAATGCTGTAGCCGAAGGAAAGGGGACTGTAGTTGAGACAATCTTTGAAAACCGCTTAATCCAGGTTCATGAGCTGAATCGAATGGGAGCGGATATCACTCTGGAAGGCAATACGGCAATTGTTACCGGGGTGGAGAAGCTTAAGGGTGCTCCAGTAATGGCTTCAGACCTGCGCGCGTCAGCTAGCTTGGTAATTGCTGGTATGGTGGCAGAGGGCACTACTATGGTGGATCGAATTTACCATATTGACCGCGGCTACGAGTGTATTGAAGAAAAGCTCCGACAGCTGGGCGCGAATATTCGGCGTGTTCCCGGCTGATTGCTACGAAGTTAATCCCAAGAGCCAATGACGGACTGGCGTAAATCGAAATGACTGCACAAATTACAATCGCACTGACAAAAGGACGGATTCTTCAGGAGACCCTACCGCTTCTTAAGGCAGCAGGGTTGGAGCCTGCTGAAGACCTAACTAAAAGTCGAAAGTTGATATTTCCGACGAATCGCGAAGGGGTGCATCTCCTCCTCCTGAGGGGAGTGGATGTACCCACTTATGTGCAGCATGGAGCCGCAGATATTGGTGTGGCGGGGAAAGACACTCTACTCGAGCATAGTTCTGATGGTATATACGAGCCTCTCGATTTGGGCATTGCCCGCTGCCGCCTGATGACCGCTGGTGTTAAGGGGGGGCAACTGCCCAGTGGCCGAATTAAGGTCGCTACCAAGTTTGTACAGAGTGCCAAAAAGCACTATGCCTCGATTGGCCGTCAGGTTGACATTATTAAGTTGTATGGGGCTATGGAGCTTGCTCCGCTAATGAATTTGGCCGACGAGATTGTCGATATTGTAGATAGTGGCAATACGCTAAAGGCCAATGGTCTTGAAGCCCGAGAGACTATTGCGCAAATCAGCAGTCGATTGATCGTCAACAAGGCAGCCATGAAGATGAAATATGCGCCAATCAATAGTTTGATTGAGAAGTTGGCATCGGCTGTAGCACAAACCAAATAGATACCCGAAGCATTATGACGAGCAAAGTAATTCGTCGGCTAAATACGGTCGATAGAGATTTCGATGGCCAATTGAAGCAGCTATTGGCTTGGGAGGCAGTGGCAAATCAAGAGGTTGAAAGTATCGTTGCAGAAATATTGCAGCGTGTTCGCGCTCATGGTGATAAGGCTGTTATCGAGTTCACCAACCGCTTTGATCATCGGCACCTGGAAAGCGCGAAAGACTTTGCTTTGCCGGCTGCTGAGCTTACCGCGGCTCTAGACCGTATAAGTACCGAGGAGCGTGAGGCCCTGGAGGCAGCTGCTAATAGAGTGAGGCGTTACCACGAGTATCAAAGACAGGAGTCCTGGCGCTATACGGAGGCCGATGGGACTGTGCTGGGGCAGCAGATTACCCCAATGCAAAGTGTCGGCATTTATGTTCCTGGAGGTAAGGCGAGTTACCCTTCTTCCGTGCTTATGAATGCAATTCCTGCAAAAGTTGCTGGGGTTGATGCCGTAAATATGGTGGTGCCGGCTCCGAAAGGGGCGCTGAACGACCTGGTGTTGGCGGCAGCGGCAATAGCAGGGGTGGACCGGGTGTTTACGATTGGTGGTGCCCAGGCAGTAGCGGCACTAGCCTATGGTACTGAGTCTATTCCCGCGGTGGATAAAATTGTTGGTCCGGGGAATATCTTTGTGGCCAGTGCTAAGCGTGCTGTTTTTGGTCATGTTGCTATCGACATGATTGCGGGCCCTTCTGAAATTCTGGTTATTTGCGATGGGCAAACAGATCCTGACTGGATTGCCATGGATCTGTTGTCACAGGCTGAACACGATGAGCAGGCGCAGTCAATTCTATTGTGTCCTGACTCCAAATACTTAGATCGGGTTGAGAGTTCGCTGCAAAGGCTTTTGGCCGAGTTACCCCGAGCTGAAATCGCTTCCCGCTCCCTTGCTGATCGTGGGGCGTTGATCCAAGTGGAGTCTATACAGCAGGCGATAGAAATCTCTAATCAGATTGCACCGGAGCACCTGGAGGTTTCAGTAGATAATCCTGAGGCTTACCTTACTGAGATCCGGAATGCCGGAGCCATTTTCCTTGGGCGCTATACGGCAGAGGCATTGGGGGACTACTGTGCTGGCCCCAATCATGTCCTTCCTACTAGTGGCACTGCCCGTTTTTCCTCACCGCTGGGAGTTTACGATTTCCAGAAGCGCAGTTCGGTGATCTACTGTTCTGAAAAAGGTGCTGATACCTTGGGGCGTGTAGCGCATACTCTTGCGCTCGGTGAGGGGTTAGAAGCTCATGCCCGCTCTGCGGGTTTTCGGGTCAAGGGTTTCTGAGTAATACACTCTGGCAGATTCCTCTATGTAGGGTGTATATAGTGCGCTTATTCTGTAGGGGGTATACGGGTAGCCTGCCAAGCTAGGGCACGCCACTCACCATCTCGTTTAACAAACGTACCAGTGTTGAAGTAATAGCTTGGTTCCCCCTTGCTGCTGTCATTAGCCGATAGTTTAAATGCAACAACAGCGGTATCCCCTAGCAACCGAATGTCAATTTCCTCGGCGGAATAGCTCGTTGTCACTGGTTCTGTGGGAGGTGTTTGCATTCCTTGCATAATTTCGCTTTTGCCAAAGCGTTTTCCACTTGAACTGGTATACACCAGGTCTTTGGCCCAAAAGCGTTGGTGGGCCAGAGAGTCTGAGGCAGCTTTGCTGATAAAATCAATCAGCAACTGTTGTAAGTCTTCCTTATCTCCCGCTACTGCGGGAATCGAGGTCATTATAAAAAGCAGAGCTAAAACCATTGAGCGCATGGAGACTCCTCCTTGAGGGTTTATTCTATTGCTGTTTTTGTCTGTGGCTCTTCTGAAACTGTGGCATTAACCGTATGGGAAGTGCCTTCTCTAATGAAGGTTATTGAGATGGTGTCACCGGGGCGCAGAGTGGCCATAGTGGCCTCGCCCTGTTTGCCATCGCCGATAGGGAGACCGTCAATATGTGTGATGACATCTCCTGGCTGAAGGCCTGCAATGTGCGCGGGGCCCTCGTTGTAAATAGCTGTTACTAATACGCCACCAGTAGAGTTTAAATTGAACTCCTTGGCCATTTGAGGGCTAATGCCAGTAGCTTCAATGCCCAGCCAGCCGGGTACGACGCGACCATAAGCAATAATATCCTGCATTACCTTGAAGGCAATATTGGCGGGAATGGCAAAGCTGATCCCGCCTGAATAGCCGGATTGGTTGAGAATTGAGGTGTTGATGCCGAGTAGGCGCCCTTGTGAGTCAACCAGTGCGCCACCAGAGTTTCCAGGGTTGACCGCAGCATCTGTCTGCAAAAAGTTCTGTAAGTAGCTGCCGGTACCTGAGTTTTCAAGGTGGCGGCCTTTCGCACTGATAATACCTTGAGTCACGGTTTGCCCAACTCCAAAAGGGTTGCCGATTGCTAGGACGACGTCGCCCACTTGTGCCCTGTCGGGCTCGCCAACAGAAATGGAGGTCAGGCCGTCGAGGTCAATTTTGAGGACGGCTAAGTCAAAATCTGTATCGCTTCCGACGAGTCTTGCTTGCGCTTCCCGCCCATCAGCTAAAAGAATAACAATGGCATCTGCCTGGTCGACTACATGATGATTAGTCAGGATATAACCGTTGTCACTGGCAATGACACCTGAGCCAAGATTGGATTGCATCCTCTGTCTTTGTGGGACATCCATGTTGTCGAATAAGCGCCTAAAAAGGGGGTCATTAAACAGGGGGTGCTGGCGCTGCGGCATGGCCATTCGGGTGTAGATATTGACTACAGCTGGGCCTGCCACATTGACAGCGTGGGCATAGGAAACCGGACCTTGGGTATTATTTCCATCGGCCTCGGGGGCGACACCGCGCAGTTGTGGGAATATAACCAAGAGCAGGGCAGCCATGGCAAGGCCTACCAGGGTTGGTAGGATCCAATCTTGTAAAAATCGGTTTTGGGACACTCGTGACTCCTCTTTGCGCTGATTATACACACGTCTCTGAGCGGAATCGCTGCACATGGCGTTTGCGGGAGGAAATTGTTGCGTTTGATGGAGTGAGTTTTTCGCGGTAATAACTTCTTAGCAACCTGGGTTGGTTGTTGGGCCAGTTTTTGAGCGGCTATGGGGTCGTTTATAATTCTAGTCCTACCGTATAGCGATTATTCGGCATCTAAATGTGTTCACTGAGCTGGGGAGGCCTTGGAGTTACTCAGGGGTTGTATTTGGAGGGTATAATGTGGCTCCTGTATGCCATTGGCATTGGTCACTTGCGATAGATGCGTATAATGGCCAATCGAAATTTTAAGACTAACCGGTAACTACTGTTTTTGGAGACCTAAATGTCCCTAGTCCGCCCCCATGGCAGCGTTGAGCTTCAGCCACGCTTTGTATATGACAGTGAAAGGCATCACCAGTTGATGCATGAAGCGGAGTCCCTGCCGTCAATCGTGGTCAGTTCGGCAGCCGCCGCTAACGCGGTGATGCTCGGGGCGGGATACTTCAATCCGTTGCACGGCTATATGAATCTGGCAGATGCCATGAGTGTTGCTGAAACCTTGCGCACAGTAGACGGCCTGTTCTGGCCGGTGCCGGTTGTTAATGTTGTTAAAGACGCTAGTGAAATTGAGGGTGCCTCCCGTATTGCCCTGCGTGACCCGAATGTCGAGGGTAATCCGGTTCTCGCCGTGATGGATGTTGAGGCGATCGAAACCATTTCAGAAGAGCAAATGGACACCATGGCTGAGCAGGTGTTTGGCACTCTGGATGAGAAACACCCCGGTGTCGCAACTTTTAAGTCTGCGGGTCGAACTCTAGTATCGGGCCCGATCGAAGTGCTGAACTTTAGCTACTTCCAGAATGACTTCCCGGATACTTTCCGCACCGCGGTTGAGATTCGCAATGAATTCAAGGAGCGTGGCTGGAATAAGGTTGTAGCCTTCCAGACTCGCAACCCGATGCACCGCGCGCACGAAGAGCTGTGCAAAATGGCCCTCGACGGGGTGGAAGCCGATGGTGTGCTGATTCATATGCTGCTTGGCCAGCTGAAGCCAGGTGATATCCCTGCTCCGGTGCGCGATGCCTCCATTCGCAAGATGGTAGAATTGTACTTCCCGGCGAATACTGTGATGGTGACCGGCTATGGCTTCGATATGTTGTATGCTGGCCCGCGCGAAGCGGTATTGCATGCGGTGTTCCGCCAGAACTGTGGCTGTAGCCACCTGATTGTCGGTCGTGATCACGCCGGCGTTGGCGATTACTACGGCGCTTTCGATGCTCAGACAATCTTCGATGAAAAGGTACCCGAAGGCGCTCTTGAGATTGAGATTTTCCGTGCCGACCACACCGCTTATTCCAAAAAGCTGAATAAGGTGGTGATGATGCGTGATGTTCCTGATCACACGAAAGAAGACTTTATTCTGCTTTCAGGTACTAAAGTGCGTGAAATGTTGGGTGATGGTATTGCGCCGCCCCCAGAGTTTTCTCGCCCTGAAGTGGCGCAGATTTTGATGGATTACTATCAGAGCCTGTAAGTGCCGAATAAAAAAGGCGGGTGATTACCCGCCTTTTTTATTGCTTGGAAAACTGCGTTTCATCATCTCGTACAGCTTATTAATTATTAGCTGCTCTCATGGGCCTCTTTTTCGAGCCCGTAGTCCTCAGCAAGCGTGCCTTTGGCACCAGGTTCCTTGGGGGCCCAGTCGCGAGGTGGCTCTATATCCTGCAATTTCTCATCGTTGTCTTTTAGTTTTCCACTGCCGGCTTTTAGCATCTGGCGGCCGATATCCTGGCTGGATAAGCGCAGCGCACTATTAGATAAGTATTCGTGAACCTCTTTATAGCTCTCGGTGAGGTTGTGAACAAGTTGTGACGTTTGGTCAAAGTGATCGTTGACCTGCAACTGGAAATCTTCGAGTTTGTTGTTGGCTTCGCGGAGTCTCTGCTCCAGTTCCTCTGAGCGCTCCACACTGGTACGCCCGCGCACAGCCAGGAATGCGAGGAATGCACCCAGGGTCATACCGAGGACGCCGACTAGAATTAATACCGATGTAGAGTGCACTTACTACCTCCTCAACTTGCTTTTTTATTGTACAGATCGCCTCGTGGAGAGATGAGGCTGCCAATCTTGGCCCAGCCGGTTTCTGCACTTTGGGTAGCCCGCGTTCGTGGCTATTGCCCCTCATAATAGAGAGGCTAGTATACGCGATTATTACGCTGACAATTAATGTTGTCGGTCAATTGCGGCAGAATGGTTAGTGCCTGGTTCCAGTTTGCGGGGAGGGCTGGCTATTTCGGGTAGTTGCACTGTTGTAAAGGGTGCCAACCATGTCTCTCCGCGGTCTATGCGTAGATTGGTTGAATTTGATAGAGTGCGCGCCAGTTATTCAGTAGTCGAAGAAATTTTCCTCTATGTTGCCCGCCAAACCACTATTTTCTTCCCCTCTTGAGCGTTATGAGAGTGATCTTCAGCGTCCGGACTTTGTTGAGGATCAATCCCAGCGTCAGGCAGTTGAGGAGCTGCAGGATCTTCATCGGCGCCTGGTGGCCCGGTCTGAGCGCGGTGCGATCATCAGTTTTTTGTCCCGCATTCGCAGTCGCGCTAATGAGCCCGAGAAGGGTCTCTACTTTTGGGGTGGGGTAGGCCGCGGAAAAACCTACCTAATGGATGCGTTTTTTGAGTCCCTGCCGTTCGCGGAAAAACAGCGCACCCATTTCCATCGCTTTATGCGTCGAGTTCATCAGGATCTAAAGGAGTACGCAGGGGAGAAGAATCCGCTGGAGAAGGTGGCGGATAAGATTGCCCGCCGCGCTCGGGTGCTCTGCTTTGATGAGTTTTTCGTCTCAGATATTGCCGATGCCATGATATTGGCCGGTCTGTTGGATGCGCTGTTCCGCCGGGGGGTGGCCCTGGTGGCGACCTCGAATATTGTGCCCAAGGGCTTATATAAAGATGGGTTGCAGAGGGTACGGTTTCTCCCGGCCATCGATCTGCTGGAGAAGTACACCAAGGTGGTTAATGTCGATAGCGGTACCGATTACCGGCTGCGCACCCTGGAGATATTGGAGCTATATCATTCTCCGCTGGGACCTGAGGCGGATAGCAGTCTGGAGCAAAGTTTTTCACAGCTGAGTGTCAGTGGCTGCGAAGCTCGTAGCGAGGTTCAGCTGCAAGTGGAGGGGCGCCCAATTCGAGCCTTGAAAGTAGCGGATGATGTTGCGTGGTTTGATTTTGTGGATCTGTGCGATGGGCCGCGATCGCAAAATGACTATATCGAATTGGCCAGGGAGTTCCATACGGTGCTTCTGGGGTCGGTGGTCAAGTTTGATGAGCGTATGGACGCCCAGGCGCGTCGCTTCATTAATCTGGTGGATGAATTTTACGACCGGTGCGTGAAGCTGGTGATTTCTGCGGAAGTTCCAGCTGAGGAACTGTACGTCGGCCGGAATCTTAAGTTTGAGTTTGAGCGCACGGTGAGTCGGCTTTTGGAGATGCAGTCCCGCGAATATCTGGAGCGGCCCCATCGCCCTGAATAAGTCTGTCGAGTCGGGGTAAATTCCGCTTGAAAAGCATACACTCCTTTTGTACTATCCGCGCTCTTTTGTGGGACGGCCCCTAATTCTGGGGGTCATATTACAGGTGTTTATAACATGAAGACTTACAGTGCCAAGCCAGAGGCGGTAAAACGCGACTGGTACATTGTTGACGCTGCGGACAAGACCCTCGGCCGTATTGCTGCCGAGATCGCAACCCGCCTGCGCGGCAAGCACAAGCCTGAATACACGCCCCACGTGGACACTGGCGATTACATCATTGTAATCAACGCAGAAAAGGTTCGCGTGACCGGTAACAAGGCCAAAGACAAGATCTACCACAGCCACTCCGGCTACCCTGGTGGTCTTAAATCCATCAGCTTTGAAAAGCTGATTGAAAAAGCGCCCGAGCGCACCGTTCAAAGCGCCGTTAAAGGCATGCTGCCGAAAGGTCCTTTGGGTCGTGCCATGTTCAAGAAGCTGAAAGTATACAGCGGCAGTGAACATCCTCATGTGGCTCAACAGCCGATTGAACTGGCGATCTAAACGGGAATAAATCTGATGGCAACTACTCAATACTACGGTACCGGCCGCCGCAAGACCTCCACTGCTCGTGTATTCCTCACAGCGGGTGAAGGTAAGATCACCGTAAACGGTCGCACCCTGGACGAATACTTCGGCCGTGAAGTGGCTCGCATGATCGTGCGTCAGCCGCTGGAAAAGGTTGAAATGGTCGAGAAATTCGACATCACTGTTACTGTTAAAGGTGGCGGTTCCTTTGGTCAGGCGGGTGCTATCCGTCACGGCCTGACCCGTGCCCTGATGCAGTACGACGAAGCGCTGCGTCAACCGCTGCGCGCCGCTGGTTATGTTACCCGCGACGCCCGTGAGGTTGAGCGTAAGAAAGTGGGTCTGCGCAAAGCGCGTAAGAAGCCGCAGTTCTCCAAGCGTTAAGCTTTCTTTTTGGCCCGGCTTTTGCCGGGCTTTTTTATATTCCCGTATCTGTGGTTATCCAGCGCTCTTATGACTTTTGCTGGATTTATCGCGGTTTCGCCGCGTGATTCCCGACGTTCCCCATAGCATTGCCTTGTATCAAATTGGCATTTTCTTTAACATTGCGCCGATTTGTATCCGCTTGATTTGTGGGGTTTATTCGCGCGGGCAATCTGCCGGGGCGGGACTTCTTTCAAGACTTTTTGGGTTTGGGCCAGCGAATCTCCGGGCTATCGGGGTCGCTGTGATGGGAGAACTACGTCATGAGTGATGACGGTGTAAATGTAGGACGGCGCCGTTTTCTAACCGCTGCCACCTCAGTTGTTGGTGGCGCGGGTGCGGTGGGGGTTGCCGTTCCCTTCGTCGCTTCCTGGAAACCGAGTGCCAAGGCGAAAGCTGCGGGCGCTCCGGTTAAATACAACATTAGCAAAGTTGAACCGGGCCAGATGGTCACTGTAGAGTGGCGAGGTAAGCCGGTCTATGTTGTGCGCCGTACCGATGAAATACTGCAAGACCTGGAGAAAGTGGAGCCTCTACTGCGCGACCCTAACTCCGAGGAGTCTATCCAGCCAGCTTATGTAGATCCGGAAAACCGCTCTATCAAGCCAAAGCTGTTGGTGTTGGTTGGTCTGTGTACGCACCTTGGCTGCGCACCTATGTACCGCCCGGAAGTGGGTGCTGCCGATCTGGGTGGCGATGAGTGGATGGGTGGCTTCTTCTGTCCCTGTCACGGTTCCAAATACGATATGGCTGGCCGTGTTTATACCGGTGTTCCCGCGCCTACCAACCTGGAGGTGCCGCCTTATTCCTATGAAAACGACGATGTAATCGTGATTGGCGTAGACCAGGAGGGCACCGCATGAAATGGCTCGCAGATTTCGGTGATTGGGTAGATCAGAGACTACCCATTTACCAGGCCTGGGATAAGCACATGGGCAAATACTACGCGCCCAAAAACTTTAACCTGTGGTATTTCTTCGGCGTTTTCTCCCTATTGGTCCTGGTCAACCAGCTGTTGACCGGTATTTGGCTCGTTATGAGCTACAACCCCTCTGCCGAGGAGGCATTTGCCTCGGTTGAGTACATCATGCGCGATGTGGAGTGGGGTTGGTTGATACGATATCTTCACTCCACAGGTGCGTCTGCCTTCTTTGTGGTGGTGTACCTGCATATGTTCCGCGGTTTGATGTACGGCTCTTATAAGCCGCCCCGCGAGCTGGTGTGGATCTTCGGTATGTGTATCTACCTGGTGCTGATGGCAGAAGCCTTTATGGGTTACGTACTGCCCTGGGGCCAGATGTCCTACTGGGGGGCCCAGGTAATTGTTTCTCTGTTTGGAGCAGTTCCCTATATTGGCGATAGCCTGGTTGAGTGGATTCGCGGAGACTACCTGATCTCTGGTATTACCCTGACCCGCTTCTTCTCCCTGCACGTTATTGCACTGCCGCTGGTATTGGTATTGCTGGTAGTTCTGCATATCCTGGCGTTGCACGAAGTGGGTTCCAACAACCCAGACGGCATCGAGATCAAGAAGAACAAGGATGAGAACGGCATCCCCAAAGACGGTATTGCTTTCCACCCTTACTACTCTGTTCACGACCTGGTAGGTATCGCGGTATTCCTGTTTATCTTCGCAACTGTTGTGTTCTTCTTCCCGGAAATGGGCGGCTTCTTCCTGGAGTACGCTAACTTCGAAGAAGCGAACCCGCTGAAGACACCACCGCATATTGCTCCGGTTTGGTACTTCACGCCGTTCTACGCAATCCTCCGTGCGGTTACCATGGATATCGGTCCGCTTACTGCGAAATTCCTTGGCTTGGTAGCTATGGGTGCCGCTATTGCTGTGCTGTTTGTGCTGCCTTGGCTGGACAAGAGCCCGGTTCGCTCGATCCGCTACAAGGGTTGGTTGCCGAAGGGCTTGCTGCTTCTGTTTGCTGCAGTATTTATTATCCTTGGCTACCTGGGTGTTAAATCTCCGACCCCGGATCGTAACTTCCTGTCTCAGGTAGCGACCCTGTTCTACTTCGCCTTCTTCCTGACCATGCCGGTTTGGACGAATCCGAAGAGTAAGAAAGGCATTGGCTCCTGGGCTGTTTGTGTCATCTTCGGCGTGCTGTTCCTGTGGATGGCGGTAGCTAATTACTCCGTGAATACTTTCATGGTGGTTGTAACTCTGCTGCTCGCTGCCTTCTTTACTTTGCTGCCCTGGATTACCAATCGCGATGAGGTCTACCCAGAGCCCGAGCGTGTAACCAGCCCGTCTGGTGGTAAAACTTTCGGCATCCTGTTTATCGGTATTATCGTTGTCGGCCTGCTGACCTTTATCCCGATTAAAGCGGTAGGTGCAGAATCTGAAGTGGAGCTGGATCACATCAATATCGATCTGCGGGACAAGCCGTCCCTGCAGCGCGGTGCCAAGTACTTCGTTAACTACTGCATGGGTTGTCACAGTGCCAATTACTCTCGTTGGGAGCGTGTGGCCACTGACCTGGATATCCCGGTTGAGTTGATGATGGAGAACCTGGTTTTGGGTGACGACAAAATCGGCAACCTGATGACGATCTCCATGCGTCCAGATGATTCCAAAGTATGGTTCGGCGCCGCGCCGCCGGACCTGACGCTGGTTGCTCGTTCTCGCTCACCGGAATGGCTCTACACTTACCTCCGCAGCTTCTATAAAGACGACAGTCGTGCTACCGGGGTAAATAACAAGGTCTTCCCGAGTGTGGCCATGCCTCACGTTCTGATGGAGCTGCAAGGCTTGCAGGAGTGTGCCCCTGGTCCCAAGCGCGACCACGGTAAAGTTGTCCGCGATGAGCTCGGCAACCCGATTATGGATGCCGCCTGTGGTAGCCTGGAGGTCGGTAAGGTGAAAGGCTCTATGACACCGGAAGAGTTTGATGGGGCAATGTATGACCTCGTCAACTTTATGGAGTACATTGCTGAGCCGATGGCTGAAGATCGCAAACGTGTTGGCTTCTATGTGCTGGCGTTTATTTTTGTGTTCTTTATCTTCGCCTGGTTGCTGAACCGCGAATACTGGAAAGACGTGCACCACTAAAGCCGTCGCTAGTTTGTCTCTAATGGGTGGTGGGTTTACTCACTGCCCTTTTATATTTTGAATAAAAGGTCGGTTCTAGCCGGCTTAAAGTTTGAGGTAGTTTGAACATGGGTGTGCCTACCAACAAGCGCTCCTCGATGACCTTCTTCTCCGATGGTCGCAGCCACTATAGCCACCGAGTACGTATCGTACTTGCAGAGAAAGGGGTTTCTGTCGATATCACCGATGTGGACGCCGATGATAAACCAGCTGAACTCGCTGACCTCAATCCTTACAACTCCCTGCCAACCCTGGTAGATCGCGACTTGGTTCTGTTCGAGACCAAAGTGATGATGGAGTACCTGGACGAGCGTTTCCCGCATCCGCCGCTGCTGCCGGTTTACCCGGTTGCCCGCGCGCAGAGCCGCCAGATCATGCATCGTATCGAGCGCGATTGGTGTCCTCTGGTGGACAAGATCCTTGCTGGTGGTAAGGACGCGGCCTCCGCTCGCAAAGAACTGCGCGACAACCTGGTTGGTATCGCTCCGATGTTTACCGACCTGCCGTACTTCTTTAATGAAGAGTTTTCTCTGGTAGATTGCTGCATGGCCCCGCTGTTGTGGCGCCTCGAGCAGTTTGAAATCAGCCTTCCGAAAACCAAGCAGGTTAAGCCGTTGCTGGATTATATGGACCGCCTGTTTGCCCGCGAGGCATTCCAGCAGAGTCTGACCGAATACGAACGGGAAATGCGTTGAGGGAATACTGGTGAGCAAGCCGGCCATGACATCCAATCGTCCCTACATTCTGCGGGCGTTTTACGAGTGGATAACCGATAACCGGTGCACTCCTTATATTCTGGTTGATACGCACCTCCCCGGTGTTTTGGTGCCGCAACAACATGTGAACGACGATGGTCAGATAGTGCTGAACATCTCGGAATCAGCGGTTGCCAGTCTGACTATGGATAATTACGCCATCAGGTTTAACGCCCGTTTTGGCGGGGTTCCGACAGATATCCAGGTTCCAGTGGGGTCTGTGGTCGGAATCTACGCGCGGGAAAACGGGCAGGGGATGGTATTTGAGGCCGAGGAAACTCCAGAGCCGCCCGAACCGACGCCACCCACCAGTTTGGGTAAAAAATCGGTGAAAAAACCGGCTCTGCGTGTCGTTAAATAGTGCTCCTTTTCGCTGGTAGGGCAGATTTCTGAAGCCCTGCCAGTTCCCTTCCTCCACTTTTGTGACTCGGTTCCGGGTATACGCTTGTCCCAAGTCCGTATAATGTCGCGTTATCTTTTATTGCCGCGAATGTCATGCCGCCGTACCTTCAATGGCTGCGCTTTATTTGGCTGCCAGGGATGCTTCTGGTGCTTCTCGTTGCGCAGTATCTCCCCTGGATCGATCTGACCCACTTATACAGTCCGCAGCTGCCTGTGTTGCTATTGGCTATGGCGGCATTGCTCAGTTTTGGTTTTCGCTCAAGCCGGGTTGCGCTTGCAGCGCTGCTTATCATGGCCCTATACATCGCGGCTCACTCCCAGTTGCTCCCCAGCTTGCACAGGGATCTCCCACTTTATCTCTCACTGGTTGCGGTAAATCTTGTTCTGTTTACTTGCAGTCGTGATCGCAGTGTCTTCAGTATTTTTGGGCTGCTGTGGGGCCTGTTTTTGCTGGCTGAGGGGATGGGTTTTGTCTTGCTCTACGATTGCTGCGCGCCGCTGAAGCTGGCATTTCCGGTCGAGAATTTGCCCAGGGGGTTGTCTGGGTTTTTACCCGACGCATTTTCGTTGCCACAATTGATTGGCAGTGTCTCCGCTCTCGGTGCTTTTGCCTTACTTTTTCTCTACCCTGGCCCCACCGCTATGGGTCTGTTTAGTTGTTCTATTTTGCTGCTGTGCAGTGTTTGGTTGAGCCTTCCTCTCGAGTTTACCGGGTCTGTAGCGGGAATATTGTTGGTCGCTTCGCTGCTTGGGGCCAGTTATGAATTGGCGTTTCGCGATGAACTGACTGGGCTTCATTCCAGGCGGGCCTTCCGCTATCAGATGCTGACGCCAGCATGGAATTACAGTCTTGCCATGGTTGATATCGATCATTTTAAGAAGCTGAATGATCGCTATGGGCACCAAGTGGGTGATCAAGCTTTGCAAATGGTTGCGGCTCAACTCGCGCGCCACTCTCACGGTACCGTGTTTCGCTATGGCGGCGAGGAGTTTGTTATTTATCTTCCGGGCCGCAGTCGCGAGGCGAAAGAAGCTTTATTGGAAAAAATCAGGGAGAAAATCTCAAGCTACCCACTGCGCCTAAGGTCATCGGGGCGTCTTGCCGCAGGGGCCTCGCTCAGGGGGAAGGGTGGAGGGAAGCCAGTAAAAGTTACTGTGAGTATTGGCGTTGCCCACCGCAATAAAAAACTAAAGAAACCCGAGAGTATCCTTAAAGCGGCTGATCAAGCGCTTTATAAAGCGAAGCGCAGCGGGCGAAATTGCCTGTCTGTCCACAGCTGATATAAATCAAGTAAATTTGAAAGTGACGCTTAATTCCCTTTTGGCATTGGTCAATCTGTTGTGCGCCACCGATACTGCAAAGCAGGGTATTGGAAGGGAGATTTGGTGTGCGGATACTCAGTCATACAATAGGTATTCTTACCAACCCGGAAAAAGAGTGGAAAGCGATACGCGCTGATCGCCATTCTTTTTTTGAGGTGTTTGTAACTCATGTGCCGCTTCTGGCGTTGATTCCTACCGTGGCCGGTTACTTTGGGGTTACCCGGGTAGGTTTTCAGGTTGGGGGACATCTAGCAAAGCTGACACCTGAAAGTGCAGCTGTTCTGTCGGTTGTTACTTACTTTGCATTGCTGGTTGGCGTCTATTGCCTCGGAGAGTTTATTAACTGGATGGCGCGATCCTACGGGGTTGAGGGCGATGAGCCCACGCGCCATTATGAAGGGACGGCACTTGCGGTGTTTATTACTACGCCAATCTTCCTGGCGAGTATCGTCGTCCTTTATCCGCACCCCTGGCTCACGATGGCGTCCGTAGGCATTGCCGGGATGTATTCTATTTACCTGGTCTTTGCCGGCATTCCGATCCTGATGAATATGAATAAGGATCGAGCATTTCTGTATGCCTGTGCAGTATTAACCGTTGCCCTGGTAATGATGGTTACGGTGCTTATTGGCTCCGTCATTTTGTGGAGTGTGGGCATCGGGCCGGTTTATCAGCACCATGCCCATTAAAAGTCCACAACGCCAGCATTTCTGCTGGCGTTGTGCGGCTATCTAGCCTTATGGATAATCGGTGGCATAGGGCAGTCCAGGCTGTCAGCGATGGCCCTTAACAATTCGATCTCCTCCGCTTTAATTACCCCATTGTGATTCAAGGTGATCACAATCGCTTTTAGTAAGCCGGGTTTCTCCAGGGGCGGGATAAGGCTGGCGATTGCAATGGCCTTGTCCAGTCGTGGCAGGGTGATATCAACGATGCCGGGTAGCGGGGTTATTTCAAGGCTGAGAGCATTGAGTCCCTTCTCATAAGCACGTTTTGCTGGAAGGTATTGGCTGTTTCCTGCATGGGCGATGGCTGCAATGATAAATCGTGAAGCATCTTTGTTGGCATGTTTGCTGTGGGAGAGGCGCTGTCGATCTGGAGCGCCGTCGAGCGCGTGCATTAATACCCGGTACAGGGCCCATTCCCAAACTTCAACTTTCCCATCGCTGTGTAGAAGCTTGATAAGATTTCGTTTAAAGATCTGGTACTGCTGAGGGACTAGGGCACGCAAGGCCGGGATACATAGGTCTATCAATGCGAGGCGAGCGTTGCTCGGCAGTGATTGCATATGTGGAGTGAGTTTTTTCATCTCGCGGATAACAGCGGGATGGGCAATTTTCTCCAAGAGGTTTAGCTGTTTGTCTCGCTCGGTTTTATCCTTGTGCAGAAGAAGGTAGTAAACCAGTGCCCGGGCGGTAAAGGGTTCGTGTGCAGCCTGCTGGATAAGGGGTGGAATAGAGCTCAGTAGTTGATGTCCAAGCTCGACTTGATGTGTATCTGGTTTGGCAATGCTGTTGTCCACCGCATCCAGAGCAGCCTGGAAAGGCGCTGTAGGAGCGGCCATGGCGAACTGAGGATTTTGCAATTCACTGGGTTTTAAAGTCTGGGCTTCACTTTTTACCTGTTCTTCCGTATTGGCGAATAGGCCATTCCAGGCGGGTTCTAGCCTCTTGATGCGAACTGGCAGTGGAGGGTGAGTGGCAAAAAGGCTGAGCAGGGAGCGTTTTACTCCAACCGCGAACAACATATGGTTAAACTCTGCTGCGTTGGGGCTGCTGAGTTCTGAGCCTAAATCGCGGCCACCGATCTTCTTCAGTGCGTTGGCAATACCGAGGTTGTTGCGAGTAAATTGTACTGCGGAGGCATCGGCAAGAAACTCCCGCTGCCGACTGACTGCGGCCTTGATCAGGTTGCCGATCAGCGTACCGGTGTAGCCGAGGATAATCAGAGTTATTCCCAGGCCTAGTAGCGGATATCTTATGGGGGTTATGCGCCTGTGGGGTGCCGGGCTTATGACAAGGAGCTGCCCCAAAAGTCCAATAATTAAGATTCCGTGGAGCAGCCCAGTGATTTGGGTGTTTAGACGAATGTCTCCATTGAGAATATGACTGAACTCGTGGGCAACAACTCCCTGTAGTTCCTCCCTGGTAAGCTTTTCCAAGGAGCCCCGTGTCAGGCCAATAATGGCGTTGGTAGGGTTTTGGCCAGCGGCAAAGGCATTGATGGTGCTGTCCTCAATGATGTAGACATCGGGTACCGGAATACCTGCTGCAATAGCAATCTCTTCCACAACATTGAGTGCTCTCTTTTCCCGCTCAGTCCGCGCGGAAGTATTAAGTTTGTGCCCTCCCAGGGATTCCGCCACAGCCTTTCCCCCAGGGGATAATTGATGGAACTTGTACAGACTGCCCAGAATAACGACGGTACCGATGACAAAGGCTATTGAGCCAAGGGTCTCCCAGCCCAGAAGTTGCACAACTTCAAAGGGAGTAAATGGTTGGCCGCGAGACAGTGACACCATGGCTGCCGTAGCCAGGGTACTCAAACTGATTAGGGTAATGAGGGCCAGGCTGAACAGGAAAACCAGCAAACGACTGCTGTGCTTGGCTTTGTCCTGGTGAACGTAAAAGTTCATATTTAAAACTCGATACGTGGCGCGACTTGAAAGGTTTCTGAGTCTGCGAACTCAAGCAGTTGGGCGTTGGCTCTGTGGCCAAAAAGGCCGGCCAGAAATACTGGGGGGAAGCTCTGCTTGTAGATGTTGTAGCTGGTGACGCAGTCGTTAAAAGCTTGGCGTGCAAATGCCACGCGGTTTTCGGTGCTGTTTAACTCCTCGTTGAGTTCGCGAAGGGTCTGGTCGGCTTTCAGTTCCGGGTAGGCCTCAATCACCATATTCAGGCGACCCAGAGCGCTGTTGAGAAGGCCTTCTGCGCGGCCGAGCTTATCGATAGCGGCCGGATTGGTAGGGTTTTTAGCGGCAGATTTAAGGTCTGAAATTGCGGTATTGCGCGCACTGATTACCGCTTCCAGGGTTTCCTTCTCGTGATTCAGGTATGCCCTAGCACTCTCTACCAGATTTGGTACCAGGTCGTGGCGTCGCTTTAACTGTATCTCTATCTGCGCAAAAGCATTTTCGCTGTGGTTTTTCAGTGAAACCAGTTTGTTAAAGATACTGATGATGAAAAAGAACAGTGCGATGACTACCGCCAGCACAATAAGTCCCGTAGATCCCATAACGCTCCCCTATTTATCCCTGTTGGTGGCGTAAATAGTAACACGATGGGCTGATACTGATGCGCACCGGCCGCACCCCTGGCGGAGCGGGGTGGGGCTTCGGCTATAATGCGGCGACATTAAAACAATTGCCGCCACCACAGTGATGACGGCACAGAACTTGGAGCAGCCAGAATGAGTGATGTAACTTCGGACCCTGTAGTGATTGTCGGAATGTCGCGTACGCCAATGGGCGCTATGCAGGGCAGCCTTTCAGCCCTCACTGCCCCGCAGTTGGGTGCTGCGGCGATTCGCGCAGCCCTTGAGGACGCGGGTGTGGCACCTGCCGATGTGGATGAAGTGCTGATGGGTTGTGTGCTCCCGGCAGGTGTTGGTCAGGCTCCGGCACGTCAGGCATCACTGGGTGCCGGCATCCCGGTCGGCACTCCTTGCACCACTGTTAACAAGGTGTGTGGCTCCGGAATGAAGACTGTGATGATGGCCCGCGATGCCCTGCTGATGGGTGAGGGTAAGGTTATCGTTGCTGGTGGTATGGAAAGCATGAGCAATGCCCCCTACCTGCTGGCCAAGGCCCGCTCTGGTATGCGCCTCGGTCATGGAGAGGTTAAAGATTCCATGTTCCTGGATGGCCTGGAAAATGCTGCGGATGGCAAGCTGATGGGTACTTTCGCCGAATCTACTGCGGATAAGTACGATTTCACCCGCGAAGAGCAGGATGCATTTGCCCTGGAATCTCTGGCGCGTGCCCAGGCTGCGATTGAGAGTGGAGATTTTGCTCGTGAAATCGCCCCCGTCACGATTGCCTCTCGCAAAGGCGAGATTGAGGTGAGTGTCGACGAGGCCCCAGGTAATGCCCGTCCAGACAAAATCCCTCAACTAAAGCCAGCGTTCCGTAAAGACGGTACTGTAACCGCAGCGAACTCCAGCTCTATTTCTGACGGTGCTGCGGCGCTGGTGTTGATGCGCAAAAGTGAAGCTGAGAAGCGCGGCTTGAAAGTTCTGGCTGTTCTCAAAGGGCAATCCCAGTTTGCCCGTGAGCCCGAGTGGTTCACTACGGCTCCGGTCGGCGCTATGCACAAGCTGCTGGAAAATGCCGGTTGGTCTGCGGCGGATGTGGACCTATTCGAGATTAATGAGGCATTTGCGGTAGTGACTATGGCTGCAATGCGTGAGCTCGATTTGCCCTGGGAGAAGGTCAATGTTAACGGTGGTGCCTGTGCCCTTGGCCACCCGTTAGGTGCTAGTGGTGCCCGTATCCTGGTTACCCTGTTGGCAGCGATGGAAAAGCGCGATGCCAAGAAGGGTGTGGCAAGCCTGTGCATTGGTGGCGGTGAGGCTACAGCGGTTGCTATAGAGCGCGTATAAATTACAGGCTTGAGCACAAACAAAACGGAGGCAGTTGCCTCCGTTTTGTTTGTGTAGTGCGGGAAATATTAGTTGATGTATTCCACTGCTTTCACAACCTTCTGTACCCCGCCTACCGAGCGGGTCACTTCGGCTGCCCGTTCCGCTTCGGCAGGAGTTAACAGTCCCATCAAATAAACAACTCCATTCTCGGTCACAATTTTGATGCGACCACTGTCTACTTCCTTATTGGCAAACAAGTTGCTCTTCACCTTGGTGGTTAGCCAGGTATCGCTGGTGCTGGCCAGTAAAGTGACTTTGCCGCGCACCTGAATTTCGTTGTAGACCTGGCGAACATTCTGTACTTGTTCCGCTGTGCGCCCGGCGAGTAGGCGCAGTTCCTGGCTGGGCACCTGGCCGGTGAGCAGTACAACACCATTAAAAGAATTGATATTGATATTCGAGGTTTTCAGGTCCGGGTGAGCTTTGTTGATATTGACTGTGGTCACCGTCTCGATGCGCTGGTCATCAATATAGGTGCCAAAAGATCGCTCGCCGGGGTCCTGCTGTATGGGACCGTCATGGGTGGCCTCCAATACAGTGCTGCATCCCGCTAACAAGGTGGTTGCCGCGAGGGCAGCCAGGAGATATTTCCCCAGGGTCAACTTTTTGTTGTTCATCGTTTATTCCTCGTAGCCACCAAACAAACTACTGTCGATTAGGTCGCACAGGCAAAAAATTGTCAGAAGATGTACTTGGTGTACCTCTGCTGCGACATCGGATGGCACCCGTAGTTCAATATCATGGGTATCGAGCAGGGCGGCGCAGTCGCCGCCATCACCGCCGGTCAGTGCGAGTATGCCCATATCCCGGTCCCGAGCCGCACGCATGGCCTGAACCAGGTTTGAGTCGCGCCCATCGCTGCTGATAATTACGAGAAGGTCACCGGGCTGCCCCAGGGCGCGAACCGGGTGTGCGAAGGTGTCTGCACCGCCGTGGTTCGAGGCAACGGTGCCCATGGAGACGCCGTCGCTGTTGAGGGCCATAGCCGGTAGGCCGGGGCGTTCGCGCTGGAAGCCGCCGGTCAGTTGCGAGCTAAAACTTTGCGCCAATGCGCCACTGACACCATTGCCACAGAGCAGGACTTTGCTCTCTGCCAAGAGTGTATGCACCACCATTTCGCTGGCTTCTGCAATCAGCGGGGCCAGTATCTCGCCAGCGTTCATTGTGGCTTCAAGGCTGTGGTGAAAAAGGGTTACGACTCGCTGTTCCATTGTGTCCTTAATTCAGGTGAGCTCGAACTCACCATAACTTGACGGGGTAAATCTCGGTTTTGCCTCAGGCTTCGAAGGCGCTTTTAATCCACTGGATGTTTTGTGCATCGCCATCTATGGCAAGGACATCGAAGCGGCACGGACAGTCCAGTTTATGTTGCTGCAAATAGCGGCTGGCAGTGGCCAGTAGCTTAGCTTGCTTGCGTGAATCCACGCTGGCTGCGGCCCCGCCGAATTGGCTCTTGCGGCGGAAGCGCACCTCCACGAACACGACAGTATCGCTTTCACGGGCGATAAGGTCTATCTCTCCGTGTGAACTGCGATAATTGCGCTCCAATAAGGTGAGCCCCGCGCGCTGCAAATAGCGGGCCGCGGCAGCCTCCATTTGGCTGCCGACAGTGCCGCTTGAGCCCTTAAAAAGCCTCACGATTCCCACTTAATTCGATCGGCTCCCGCTGCGGCAATTGGGGCTCGACGGTAGTGATGGGCACCGGCACCCCTTTGTCGATTCGCGCCCACATTTGTTCGCGCACTATGCGGCCATCGGCGCTCAGGCTCAATGCGCCGGTGAGACCGTGTACTTTCTGTTCCGGGAATTGGCGCAGCATCGGCAAGCGCGGGTAGAGGCGGAAGGCATCGGCACCTAGGGCATACAGTCTGGCAAAAGCCGGTGCGGGCGACGCCTGCTCCTCGATATCCTGCTTGGTTTGATTGCTTTCAAACAGCCAGGGCAGGGCGGTAAAGCGAATACCGTTCATATCCCTGTCGCGATTGCGGTTGATGCTGCCACCAAAGACATGAGAGGTAGCGTATACGGGCAGGTCACTGGCGTAGTAGTAGGTCAGCATGGGGTTGAGTTGGCGCGCCTGCTGGGGTTGTGCTGCCAGGAATACCATATCGACATCGTCACGGCGCCTGGGGGTAAATTCCAGCTTTGCCGCCAGGCGACTCTGCAATTCCTTCTTGCGCGTGTTGCTGGCGGGAATTAACAGGGCATCGCTGACCAGGGCTGAGAACTTGCTGTTGTCCTTAAACGTCCGGCGAATGCTAACTGAGCCACCGAGGCGCAGCCACTCTTCTTCAAATGCTTCAGCGCCGCGCTGCCCCCAGCTATTGTCAGCGGTGAGGACCATTGCCTGTCGCTTGCCCTGTCGGTAGGCGTGCTGGGCAATTTGCCGCGCTTCATCTTCAATTGCCAGGCCAAACTGGACCAGGTCTGTGGTCAGGCGCCCCTCATCGCCGTAGTTGAGGGCGAGAGTAGGCACTGGCAGTTTTTCTGTGGCAAGCAGGTTGGCTACCTTGCTCTTATCCAGTGGTCCAACAATCATCTGCGCACCGGCATCTACGGCGCTCTGGTAAATTTCCTCGAATGGCTGATCGGAACCGGTGTCGTAAACCATCACTTTCGGAGTTGCGCCGCCAGCATTCAGAGCGGTGTAGTGGGCGGCCATAAAGCCATCCCGGATTGCCCTGCCGGCGTTGCCCAGGGGGCCGGACAGTGGCAGGAGCAGCGCTACGCGGTCTGCCCGCTGGGCGGCCAAGCGCTCCAACAGCTGCAGTGCCTGTGGCGGATGGGAATTGGCACTATGGGCAGGCCAGCGCTCGCGCCAGCGGCTGAGGGCGGTCAGCTGTGAGCTGATATCCGTCTGGGTGTCGCGGCCCAGCAGGGCGAGTTGATACCAGGCGCGCATCTGGGTGTCATTGCTTTGGGTGGCGCGAGCCTGCAATTCACTGGAGGGCAGCTGGGTCAAGAGATGCCAAAAGCCGTTGTTATTTTCTGTGATCGCTTCGTCGGATCGGGCGATATAGGAGATTTCGCGCCGCTCACTAATCGCGCTGTCCAGATTGCCCAGAAGTCCCCACAGATCAGCCCGTAGGCTGCGTAGAGGTAAGGCAGTCTTTTGCGGCAGCTCCGACCACACATTGTCCAGTCGTGGAGAGGCTGCCAGGTCGAGGGCTTCAAAGAAGTCGTCGTCTGCGGCAAGGAGGCTGCCATAGACCTGTGCATAACTGGCGAAGAGATTGTCGTCCAGTTGTTCGGGCGTAATTTTGATTACCGCCTCTTTTGCCGTCTCTTTATCTCCCAGCTCGTATAGAATAGCGGCCGCTTGCAGGCGCTGTTGATCCCGCGCCGGTGCCGGCAGGGTGTCGGCACTGCGCAGCATACGTACAGCTTCACTGCGGCTTGCGGTGTGGCCGGCCGAATAATCCGGCTGGTAAACGTTTGGCCGGGAAGCCGGTGTCTGGCAAGCAGCCAGTGCGACTGCCAGTGAGGCAGCTGCCATTCTGGTGATTACAGTAGAGGTGCGCCGGGAAGAGGCGGACATAATCTTCTCCCGCAATATTTATATTTGGAGTGAACAGCTATGGGGCCGGATCAGGCGCTGCTTTATATTGTCGCTACGCCCATTGGTAATTTGGCCGATATGGTACCGCGAGCGATCGAAGTTCTACAATGTGCCGATCTGGTTGCGGCGGAGGACACACGTCACAGTCAGCGATTATTTTCCCATTTTAATATCGATACGCCATTGATGGCATATCACGATCACTCGGATGACAAGCGCACAGAGCAGATTTTGCAGCGTTTGGAGCAGGGCCAGACCATTGCCCTGATTTCCGATGCGGGCACCCCACTGATCTCAGACCCCGGTTATCGCCTGGTGCGTGAAGCCCGAGAGCGAGGAATCAAAGTCTCTCCGATACCGGGGGCTTGTGCTTTTGTCTCTGCACTGAGTGCCGCTGGACTCCCCAGTGACAAGTTTAGTTTCGAGGGATTTCTGCCGGCCAAGTCCGGTGCCCGTGAGCGAGCCCTGCAGGAGTTGGCCAGTGATACCCGTACTTTGGTGTTCTACGAGGCCCCGCATCGGGTTGCCGATACTCTGGAAGCAATGGCGGTCGTGTTCGGCGGTAATCGAGAGGCGGTGATAGCCCGCGAGGTAAGCAAGGCCTTTGAAACTTTTCAGTTGATGCCTCTGGCTGAGTTGGTTGAGTGGGTCCGAGCTGACAGCAATCAGCAGCGCGGTGAGATTGTTTTGATGGTGCGTGGTGCAGAGCGCTCTCGTGAAAGTGAGCTGGATGGGGAGGCACAGCGTGTAATGTCGCTGTTGCTGGCGGAGTTGCCGCCGAAAAAGGCGGCGGCGATCGCTGCCGAAATTACTGGAGTGAAAAAGAAAGTCCTGTACAACTGGAGCCTGGAGCAAAAATAAGGCACTGATTGCTGCAATTGCCTGTTGCAATCCGTCTGTCGCCTCTTTACTCTTCGCCGCGAGCTGGCCGGGCAATCGCTGTCGCCTTGTGCGATGGAGGAAAGTCCGGGCTCCATAGGGTGGAACGCCAGGTAACGCCTGGGGGGTGCGAGCCTACGGAAAGTGCAGCAGAGAGTAGACCGCCGATGGCTCCTTTTTTGGAGTACAGGTAAGGGTGAAAGGGTGCGGTAAGAGCGCACCGCGCGGCTGGTAACAGTCCGCGGCATGGTAAACCCCGTTCGGAGCAAGACCAAATAGGCCCTCTATAGGTGTGACCCGCACTGAGGGCGGGTAGGTCGCTTGAGGTGTCTGGTGACAGGCATCCCAGATGAATGATTGTCCTCGACAGAACCCGGCTTACAGGCCAGCTCAACAATTTCAAAAGCCCGGCATTCGCCGGGCTTTTTTGTTTGCCTGATGTGGTGGTCCCGGCTCCGGTAGCCCTCTTTGTGTTCGCCTATTTCTTCTCGTTTAATTTCGGCTAAAGCCTCTTTTTGGCGCAAAAAAATTGATTAACTGTTAAGGGGGCGATCGTGCCAGATAGGGCTGTTCCGACTAGTTTCAATGTGCCAATATGCGCCACTTCTCTGGAGGCCGCGATTTTACAAGGGGTTATGGGGACTTTGGGGTCGAATTCCTTGACTTTGTGTCGACCAGTTTTATAGTGTCGAGAGTGGGAAAAAGTGGAAAATCGTGGAAATTTGTGGTTTATTCGCGATAAGTAAGTGGGTGTTCACACCGCCAGGTTAAAGTCGAACATCTTTCTCCATTGACCTGCCATATGGGAGTGAGTCGCGAGAGGCGCGATCTCCAAAGCGAGAACCACTAAACGTGTATTTGGGCAGCCACGCAATCAATATGGACGCCAAGGGGCGTCTGGCAATACCGGCACGCGTCCGCGATAGGCTGTTGGATGAGTGTGCGGGGTGCTTGGTGGTGACTGCCCATACAGAGGAACGCTGCTTGTTGGTGTATCCGTCGCCCCAGTGGCAGCAAATTCTCCCGAAGATTGAAGCATTGCCCAGCTTTAACAAAGTGGCTCGGCGCGCTCAGCGCCTGCTGATCGGGTATGCCTGTGAACTGCAGGTGGATGGCAATGGCAGGGTATTGATTCCGCCAACTCTGCGTGAGTACGCGGGGCTGGAAAAGAAATTGATGTTAGTGGGCCAGGGGAAAAAGCTGGAGCTCTGGAGTGAGGAGCGCTGGATGTCCTGGCTCGATGATAGTGAAGACGAAGAGGGTATGCCTGAGGAAATGGCATCCCTCTCTTTATAAGGGGAGTACCGGGTGTCTCAAGAATTGCATCGCAGTGTGTTGTTACGCGAGGCCGTAGACGCTCTGGTGACTGAGCCGGATGGGTTTTATATCGATGGCACCTTTGGCCGGGGTGGGCACAGCGCCTCAATCCTTGAGCACTTGGGGCCCAATGGCCAGTTGGTAGGGGTGGATAAAGATCCCCAGGCTGTTGAATTTGCAGAGCAGCGGTTTTCCGGTGAATCTCGTTTTTCCATTTGGCATGGGTCTTTTGCCGATATGGATAAGGCTGCCGGGCAAGCTGCCGGCAAGGTCAGTGGAATATTACTCGATCTGGGAGTGTCTTCGCCGCAACTGGATCAGGCCGAGCGCGGTTTCAGTTTTATGCAGGATGGCCCCCTGGATATGCGTATGGATACCAGTCGGGGTATCAGTGCAGCGGAGTGGGTCAACACTGAAGCTGAGGCCGAAATGGCCCGGGTGTTTAAAGAGTACGGCGAGGAGCGTTTTGCCCGTCGAATGGCTGCTGCCATTGTGAAGCGCCGGCTGGAAAAACCATTTGAGCGCACCCTCGATTTTGCCGAGGTTGTGAAAGAGGCGAATCCGGCTTGGGAAAAAGGTAAACATCCTGCTACCCGAGTCTTTCAGGCTATTCGTATCCATATTAATGGCGAGTTGGATGACCTGCAGAGTGCATTGGATAAATCCCTGCAGTTGCTGGCACCGGGTGGGCGACTGGTGATTATCAGTTTCCACTCTCTTGAAGACCGAATGGTGAAGCGTTTTATTCGGGAAAAAGAGCGCGGTCCCCAGTTGCCTCGTGGCCTTCCGGTTATGGATAGTCAGATAGCCAAGTCACTGCGCTCGGTGGGTAAGGCAGTGAAAGCCAACACGGTTGAAGTGGATGAAAATCAGCGGTCCCGCAGTGCAGTAATGCGGGTGGCAGAAAAGCTGGCGGGAAGCTGAGTTTATGTCTGGCAAGGCTCTACTTGGAGTGGGGGTAATGTGGATAGCGGTAATACTGTCGTCGCTATCTGTTATTCATACCACCCAACAAAGCCGAGAGTTAACTGCTGAGCTGGGTAAGGCACAAAAAGCCCACGATGAATTGCGCTATGAGCAGGAGCGTCTCCTTTTGGAGAAAAGTGCCTGGTCTGCCTATAGCCGGGTCGAACAGGTCGCCCGAGAAAAATTAAAAATGCATATGCCAGCACCTTCGGAACAGGTCTTGGTAGTGGCGGATTAAGTTTTAACCGCCTTGGATGAAGACGTAAGTACCCCACTGCTTGCCCGGTGGGGTTTCTGCGTTTGGGGGCTTTGGCCTTTAAATAATTATAAAGAATTTTGCGTTAATTGAGTTTTGGAGTTCAGGCCCTGGAGAGTGGCATGCTCAGCCGGGATGCAAAGTAAATAGATAACGCCAACTGGGAAAACATGGGCGCAGTCAAAAAAAAGGATATTCAGCCGGGTATAGCCCGCTGGCGCTTTGCGCTGGTGGCGGTCCTGCTGTGCCTGCTCGCTCTTACCCTTGTGTTCCACTTGGCCAAACTGCAGGTAGTGCCTGCTGCTGAGCGCGGATATCGTTTCCTGCAAGACCAGGGCCGGGCCCGCACCTTGCGCACCGAAGAGATTGCTGCCTATCGGGGCTCAATAGTCGATCGAAACGGTGAGCTTCTCGCTGTCAGTACACCGGTACACAGCCTGTGGGCCAATCCCAAGTTGTTGAGTGAAATAAGCGATGCGAATTTAGTGCGCCTGGCTCGCGCGCTGGATTTACCGTCTTCCAAACTGGGCTCTCGCCTGAAGAAATACCGAAACAAAGAATTTATGTACCTGCGCCGGCACCTGTCTCCAGAAGAGGCTGAGAAAGTGCTGGACCTGGGTATTACAGGTGTTTTCAGTAAAAAAGAGTATCGGCGCTTCTATCCTGCTGGGGAGGTCGTAGCCCAGCTTCTCGGTTTTACCAATATCGATGATCGCGGCCAGGAAGGAATGGAATTGGCCTACGACGATTGGCTGTCCGGACAGCCGGGATCACGTCAGGTAATTAAAGATCTGAAAGGGCGCACGGTAAGGGATTTGGCAATTCGTCAGGAAGCGCAACCGGGCAGGGATCTGCGTTTGTCTATCGATATGCGCCTGCAATATTTGGCCTACCGGGAATTAAAGCGGGCGGTGTCGGAAAACGGCGCCGCTTCCGGCTTTATGGTGATTCTCGATACTCACAGTGGCGATGTGTTGGCCATGGCCAACCAGCCTTCATTTAATCCCAATGATCGTAAAGGGGTTAAATCGGCGGCTATGCGCAACCGTGCGCTGATCGACCAGTTTGAGCCGGGTTCTACAGTGAAACCCTTAACGGTATTGGCGGCTTTGGAAACCGGGCGCTACACCCCAAGAACAGAAATAAACACCAGCCCTGGATATATTCGCGTGCCGGGAAAAACCCTGGTGGACCCGGTTAATTACGGAAAAATAGACCTCACCAAGATTATTACCAAGTCGAGCCAGGTGGGAATTACAAAAATTGCTCTCGATTTGGAACCAAATTCTCTGCGGGGACTCTTTTATCGCTTGGGTCTGGGCGAGGCAGTGGGCAGTGGCTTCCCCGGTGAAGCACAGGGGATCTTGCCCAGTCGCAGCCGCTGGCACCCAATCGAGCGGGCTAATTTCGCCTTCGGCTACGGTTTAACAGTTAACGCTGTGCAACTGGCACAAGCCTACAGCGTACTGGCGAATGAAGGGGTTAAGCGTCCTGTTTCCCTGGTTTTATCCGGTGACAAAGTGCCGGGCGAGCCTGAGCAGGTTATTGAGCAATCCTTGGCTGGGCAGGTTACAGCGATGTTGGAGACGGTGATTTCCCGGGGTACTGGGCGCCTTGCCGCTGTAGAAGGTTATCGTGTCGCCGGCAAGACCGGTACTGTGCACAAAGTTGGCAGTAGTGGTTATGCGGATAATCGCTACCGCTCAGTATTTGCGGGCTTTATCCCCGCTGATAATCCGCGCCTTGCCGCGGTAGTTGTTATTGATGATCCCAGTCATGCCAAATATTACGGTGGTGAAGTTGCTGCACCGGTATTCGGTTCGGTGATGACTGGTGCTATGCGCCTGTTGCAGGTTCCGCCGGAAAAAATTGAATCGGCGGAGGGGCAATTGGCCGCGCAGTTAAGCGAGAGGGGTTCAAAATCGTGAGTCAGCGCGAAAAACATTCTGTTTCTATCAAAGAATTAGTGCCGGGTTACGCCGGTATTCCCGATATTTTTGTCACTGGTATTGCCCTGGATAGCCGCAAGATAAAAGCGGGCGATGCATTTATGGCCTTGCGCGGTTCTGTGGTCGATGGTCGGGAATATATCGATGCGGCAATTACTGCAGGTGCTGTGGTAGTGCTTGCCGACGGCGACAAGTTGGAATGTAAAAGCCGTGGTGATATCCAGGTGGTCAGTGTTCCCGGTCTGGCAAAGCGGGTAGGGGAAATTGCAGCGCGTTTCCACGGTAATCCCAGTGGTGAAATGCACTTGGTTGGAGTGACTGGCACCAACGGTAAAACCACTTGCGCCTATTTGACTTCCCAATTACTGGCTCGCCACTTTGGCAGTGCAGCACTGATAGGCACCATCGGTAATGGTGTTTGGAAAGATAACCAAATCGAATTGCAGGAAACGGGTTTAACAACGCCTGACCCGGTGAGTTTACAAGCGGACTTTGCAAATTATCGCGATAGTGGCGTTGCCGCTGCCGCAATGGAAGTTTCTTCGCATTCCCTTTCTCAGGGACGTGTGCATGGGCTGATTTTTGATACGGCAATTTTTACCAATTTGAGCCGCGATCATTTGGATTATCACGGCAATATGGCCGCTTACGGCGCAGCCAAAGAGAAACTTTTCGGACTGCCAAAATTGAAGCGAGGAATCATCAACCTGGATGATCCGTTTGGCGCCCAGTTGGCAGAGCGCTGCAAATTGCGTGGCCTGCGCGTTATTACTTATGGGCTGCAGGCGGGCGATTTATATGTTGCTGACCTGCGTCGCCATGAGCGCGGTTTTTCTGTAAAACTTAATTCCCCCTGGGGCAGCGGTGAGCTGCACGCACCCTTAATTGGCGATTTCAATATTCACAATGCTCTGGCTGTGGTAGCTGCTGCAGCGGCAGAGGGCATGCCTTTTGAAGATATTATTGCCGCTTTCCCCACTATCAAAGCGGTGCCGGGGCGTATGGAGCGTGTCCTGGTTGAGGGTTCCGATGATGTGGGTGTATTGGTGGATTATGCCCATACACCAGATGCTCTTCGCGCGGCTTTAGCAGCAGCGCGCCCTTACTGTCGCGGTAATTTGTGGTGTGTTTTTGGTTGTGGCGGTGACCGGGATACGGGTAAGCGCGCGTCGATGGGGCGTATTGCCTCAGAGATGGCGGACCGTGCCATTGTGACTAGCGATAATCCGCGCAGCGAAGAACCACAAAAAATTATCGACGATATTCTCGAAGGGGCTGCCAGTAATATCGAAGTTGAAATTGATCGCGCGACAGCAATATCTCAGGCGGTATCTGCAGCACAACCGGGGGATATTGTATTGATCGCCGGTAAAGGGCACGAAAATTACCAAATTATCGGCAGTGAAAAAATTCACTTCTGCGATCGTGAGCAAGCTGCTGCAGCTCTCAAAGCCCGCGTGGATGAATCGGGCCAGTCAAGTGAAGGCAAGGAGAGCCAAGGTGATTAATTCCCTTACGTTGCAGCAACTGCAAAGCCGTTTTGGTGGTGAGTTAATCAATGGCTCTGTGGAGTTTGAACTGGTTTGCACGGATACCCGCAAGCTGGACCCCAAATCTTTATTTGTTGCTCTGGTTGGCGAAAATTTTGATGCTCACGACTTTGTCGGTGAGCTGGATGGTCAGGTATTGGGGTTGGTCGTTGATCGTGAAGTGCCTAGTTGCAGTTTACCGCAGTGGCGCGTTGAAGATACGACGGTCGCATTGGGACAAATTGGCTTACTGTGCCGTGAGCAGTTTGACGGTCCGGTTGTGGCGATTACAGGGTCCTGCGGTAAAACTACCGTTAAGGAGATGCTGTCTGCAATTTTTTCCCAGAGTCATACACCCTGTGTAACCGAGGGAAACCTGAACAACCAGTTCGGTTTACCCATGACTTTGTTTGGGCTGACAGCGCAACACGATGTGTTGATTCTCGAAATGGGAGCTAACGGCCCTGACGATGTTGGCTACCTGTGTAGTATCGGCAAGCCGCAGGTGACGGCGGTAAATAACGTAATGCCAGCGCATGTCGAGGGCTTTGGCTCAGTTGATGCTATCGCAAAAGCCAAGGGCCAAATTTATACCAGTTTGGATGTATCGGCGACGGCGGTGATCAATACCGATGATGGCTATGCGAATTACTGGTTGGAGAATATGCCCGAGGGGGTAAAGACTCTGGGTATTGGCTTATCCAATGAGTGTGCTATCCATGCGGATAATATTGTATTGAATCCCAATGGTTGCCCTTCATTTGACTTGGTAATTGAAGGCGTTGCCCACCCTGTTAGCCTGAAATTGCTTGGTGAGCACAACGTTCACAACGCTCTGGTTGCTGCTGGATGTGCTTTTGCTGCGGGAATACCTGCGGTTGAAATTATCAGCGGACTTAACACGGTGACCGGGGTTGCTGGGCGCTTGCAGGAGCAGGCAGGTATAGCCGGTGCAACCGTTATTGATGACAGTTACAACGCGAACCCGGGTTCAGTAGGTGCGGCCATTGAATTGCTGTCACAGCGTTCAGGTAAAAAAATTCTGGTGCTGGGGGATATGGCGGAGTTGGGGCCGGACGCGGAGGAAATGCATAGAAGCGTTGGAGCTTTGGCACGAGAGCGGGGCTTGGATGCGCTGTTTACATTGGGGCCGCTGGGTACTGCCGCCAGCATGGCCTTTTCTGCGGGGAGGCAAGAGTCGCTGCGCAATTATCGCGAGAGAGAGCCCCTGGTTACTGCTCTCACTCAACAATTGGATGAACAAACCACAGTTTTGGTTAAAGGATCACGCAGCGCCCGTATGGAATTGGTAGCGCAGGCACTGCTTGGCAATAGCAGAGGGGAGAAGTAATGCTGCTTTGGCTAGCGGAGCTATTACAACAACATGTCAGCGGTTTTTCGGTATTTAACTACCTGACAGTGCGCGCAATTCTTGCTGCGTTGACGGCTCTGGGTATTTCACTACTTGTGGGTCCGCGCATGATTCATTGGTTGAATCATTTACAGGTGGGGCAGGCTGTTCGCGATGATGGTCCGCAAAGCCATTTGAGTAAATCTGGTACCCCGACTATGGGCGGCACCTTGATTCTCGCCTCAATTTTTGCCTCAGCCCTACTCTGGTCTGACCTCAGTAATCGTTACGTGTGGGTTACTTTATTAGTTACCTTTGTTTTCGGTGCTGTGGGCTTCGTGGATGACTATAAAAAAGTCGTTTATAAAAATCCCCGTGGCCTTATTGCTCGCTGGAAATATTTTTGGCAATCCGTTGCCGGGTTGGGTGCAGCTATTTATCTGTATATGAGTGCTTCAAGCCCGGCAGAGACTCAGTTTTTTGTCCCGTTTTTTAAAGATGTTGCGATAAACCTGGGACCGGTATCTTTTATATTGTTGACCTATTTTGTCGTTGTTGGCTCCAGTAATGCGGTTAACCTGACTGATGGCCTCGATGGCTTGGCGATTATGCCTACTGTGATGGTGGGTGGAGCACTTGGGGTGATTGCTTATTTATCCGGCCATATGGAATTTGCTGACTACCTGCATATTCCCGCAATTCCAGGAGCCGGGGAGTTGGCGGTGTTCTGCGCTGCCCTCGGTGGTGCCGGACTCGGATTCTTATGGTTTAACACTTATCCGGCCCAGGTGTTTATGGGAGATGTGGGTGCTCTGGCACTGGGGGCGGCGCTGGGAATTATTGCAGTAATTACTCGTCATGAAATTATTCTGTTCATTATGGGCGGTGTGTTTGTGATGGAGACGGTTTCCGTAATTTTGCAGGTGGCATCCTTTAAATTAACGGGGAAGAGAATTTTTCGCATGGCGCCTCTGCACCACCACTTTGAGTTAAAAGGGTGGCCGGAGCCTCGGGTCATTGTGCGCTTTTGGATTATTACCGTCATTCTGGTCTTGGCTGGTTTGGCAACACTGAAAATTCGATAAATAGATAAATGAGCCTGATCGCGACTTCTTCACAGCAGAAAGTGGTAATAGGTCTTGGCGCTACCGGAAAGTCGGTGGTGCGCTACCTGCTGCGTTACGGCCATACACCGGTCGTTGCAGACAGTCGCGATAACCCGCCGGGGCTCGAAGCTTTTCGTCAGGAGTTCCCAGAGGTTGCGGTGGAAACAGGTCCATTGCGCCCGGGGACAATACTCGCTGCGAGCTTGATTATTGCCAGCCCGGGAGTTGCGCTTGCTGAACCCGTATTGCAGCAGGCGATTGCGGATGGGATTCCTGTGGTTGGGGATATTGAGTTATTTGCCCAGGCCCTGACTCGGATGCAATCGACAGCGAAGCTCGCCGCGATCACAGGCTCCAACGGAAAGAGTACAGTGACCACACTCCTGGGGGAGATGGTTGAAGAGGCAGGGCTGACAGTTGGTGTGGGCGGCAATATCGGTGTGCCGGTGCTGGATTTACTTGAGAAACCTCTGCCGGACATCTTTGTTTTGGAGCTTTCCAGTTTTCAATTGGAAACCACCTACTCGCTGGCACCTACCGTAGCCACCATTTTAAATATGAGTGCGGACCATATGGACCGCTACCCCAGTATGGTGGAGTACCACCGGGCCAAGCAGCGCATTTATCGCGGAGCGGATCAGTTCGTGATAAATCGCGCGGACCCCTTATCCCAGGGGCCTCTTTCTCGAGAGAGACGGGAGTGGAGTTTTGGGCTTGATCAGCCGGATCTCAATCAGTTTGGCCTGCGCTTGCATGAGGGGCAGAACTGGTTGGCTCGAGGCACAGAAGTTTTAATACCTGTGGCCGATTTGGCTATGGTGGGTAAGCATAATATTGCCAATGGTTTGGCAGCCCTGGCAATGGGTTATGCACTGGGCCTACCCACTGAGGCGATGCTAAAAATTTTACGCAGCTTTCGCGGGCTGAAACATCGCTGTGAGCGCGTGGCTGATTTTGAAGACGTTGTTTATGTTAACGATTCAAAAGGCACCAATGTAGGAGCAACCCAGGCGGCATTGGATGGCTTGGCTACGGCAACCAGTAAAATAGTGCTTATTGCTGGAGGGGATGGCAAGGGTGCTGATTTTGCTCCCTTACGAAAAAGTGCAAGAGCACTCCGGGCCCTGGTGTGTATCGGTGTGGATGGAGAGAAAATAGCCGGTGTCTTTGATGGCCTGTGCGAGATTCGCAGGGCTAGCACAATGGTAGAGGCCGTTGCTGAGGCCAGACAATTAGCTAATAGCGGTGACTATGTATTGTTATCACCGGCATGTGCCAGCTTTGATATGTATAAGAATTTTGAAGCCCGCGGTGATGATTTTCGCCAGGCCGTTTTGGAATTAGGCTATACCGCTGGAGGCTCCCAGTGAGTGCCCAGGTAATCAAGGCTCAAGGTAGTGAATGGCAGGATGGGCTGCTGCTACTCAGTGTTCTGGTTCTGGCTAGCATTGGTGTGGTGATGGTCGCTTCAGCATCTATCGCTTTTGCTACGGATATTTATGGTGATCCCTGGTATTTCCTCAGGCGTCATTTGGCTTTTTTGATGGTTGGTGGATTAGCTGGATTTGTCGTTAGTCAGATTCCCCTGTCAATTTGGTCGCGACTGTCCTGGCCATTATTACTGTTTGCCTGTCTGTTATTGATTGCAGTGCTTGTGCCGGGGATTGGACGGGAGGTGAACGGTAGCCGGCGTTGGCTGGTATTTGCAGGCATAACTGTGCAACCCGCGGAAGTGGCTAAGTTCTGTCTGTTAGTTTTTTTTGCCAGTTTTTTAACTCGTCGAAATAAGCAACTACGCCACTGGACCAGCTTTATGGTGCCAGTGGTGATTCTCGCATCGGTTGCTCTGTTATTGCTTTTACAACCGGACTTCGGTTCGGTGGTTGTAATTTCAGGCACCGTATTGGCAATGGTTTTTTTGGCGGGAGCGCGTCTTCCCCATACTTTTTTATTGGTAGCTGCGGCTGCGAGTGGACTGGCGATAATGGCACTGATGAGCCCCTATCGCTTACAGCGATTGCTGACGTTTCTGGATCCTTGGGGGGATCAGTTTGCCAGTGGCTACCAACTTACCCAGT
Organism: Microbulbifer maximicatervae (SeqCode); assembly: GCF_052467615.1. Lineage (NCBI taxonomy): Bacteria > Pseudomonadati > Pseudomonadota > Gammaproteobacteria > Cellvibrionales > Microbulbiferaceae > Microbulbifer > Microbulbifer maximicatervae (SeqCode). Next base: position 3,386,407 of record NZ_CP174319.1, on the reverse strand, counting down.
CCCTGATTGCATTTGGTCGCGGAGAGTGGTTTGGAGTTGGTTTGGGCAATAGTGTGCAGAAGCTGTTTTACCTGCCTGAGGCCCATACGGATTTTATTTTCGCCATTCTGGCAGAGGAATGGGGAATGTTGGGTGGCGTAGTGCTGGTAGGGCTTTTTGTTGTTCTCACTTACTCACTGCTCCGCCTGGTAAAGGAGGCCCTGGTGCAGGAGAAATTTTTCGCTGCACTTCTAGCTTTTGGTATGGCAGTGCTATTGGCTGGACAAGCTTTCGTGAATATGGGCGTTGCTTCAGGCTTGTTGCCGACTAAAGGGCTAACGCTGCCATTTGTCAGCTCTGGTGGCAGCAGCCTGATTGTATGTTGTGCATTACTCGGCTTGGCGATGCGGATTCGGGCTGAACTAAAAGAGCCTGCTGAAAACGGAAGCGGGGGGCTAGAGCTTTTGCGTCAGCTGCCAATATTCCATTCACCCAAGTCCAGTGTGAAGGGCAGCAACGGAGAAACGGTTTGATGCCTGAAGTAAATAAGCGTTTTTCTGGAAAGAAGTTTTTGCTGATGGCCGGTGGTACCGGCGGTCATGTGTTCCCAGCGTTGGCTGTGGCTAAAGCGTTGCAAGAGCAGGGAGCTGTTGTCGAGTGGTTAGGCACTGCCCGCGGGATTGAATCCCGATTAATACCTGCAGCAAATATTCCTTTGCACTGCATTAAAGTGGAGGGTATTCGGGGGAAGGGAAAGTTGGCCTTACTCAAAGCCCCGTTGCAAATTTTGCGGGCAATTGCTCAGGCCAGGACCGTTGTTAAGCAAGTACGACCTGATGCAGTACTCGGCTTTGGCGGCTTTGCGACCGGCCCAGGGGGCGTTGCAGCCCGTCTCGGGGGGATACCGTTGATTATTCACGAGCAAAATGCTGTTGCCGGAACGACAAACCGCTTGTTAGCGCGGATTTCCAGCCAGGTGCTTGAAGCATTTCCCAGTGGGTTACCCGGTGCCAGGCAGGTGGGTAATCCAGTGCGCAAAGAAATTGCAGAATTGCCTGAGCCAGAAACACGAATTGGCAGCCAGTCGTCTCTGCGCCTTTTGGTATTGGGCGGTAGTCTCGGTGCTGTAGCAATTAATGAACTGGTTCCTAAGGCAATCGCATTGCTGAAACCCTCCCTGCGCCCGGTAGTGGTCCACCAGGCTGGAGAGCGCCACCTTCAGGCTGCCAAAGACGCCTATAAAGAGGCGGCAGTAGAAGCTGAGGTGGTCCCTTTTATTGCGGATATGGCTGAGGCCTACCGCTCTGCGGACCTGATTATTTGCCGTTCCGGGGCTTTGACTGTTTCTGAAATTTCAGCTGCGGGAGTCGGTGCAATCATGGTGCCTTTCCCCTTTGCAATTGATGATCATCAAACGCGTAATGGCGAGTGGTTGCAAAATGCTGGCGGAGCGATTGTTATGCAGCAGCGGGAAATGGACGAGCAGAAGTTATCCGGCTTGTTACAAAGCCTGTTAGAAGATCGTCAGAAACTATTACAAATGGCGACCTCCGCGCGGCGAGCGGCAAAAACTGATGCGACTGAGCAAGTGGTTAACGCTTGCAGAGAAGAGCTGGCCTCGGCCAGGTAACACAGAATAAGTGGACGAAGGTTAAAGTAATGTCTTCAGTGCGGACAAACGAAGATAAAAGTTATGCGGTACCGGCCATGCGCCGTATCCGCCGTATCCACTTTATTGGAATCGGTGGTGCCGGTATGAGCGGCATTGCAGAGGTACTGCAGAACCAGGGCTACGAAGTCTCAGGTTCTGACCTGCGTGAATCTGCAGTTACTGATAGATTGCGCAAATTGGGCGTTAAGGTCCAAATCGGGCACAGCGAGGAAAATGTTCGCGGCGTTGATGTTGTGGTCAATTCCTCTGCCGTACATGGTGATAACCCGGAGCTGGTTGAAGCGAGAGAAAAGAGAATCCCTATTGTACGCCGTGCCGAAATGCTCGGTGAACTAATGCGCTATCGCTATGGCATTGCTGTGGCAGGAACCCACGGAAAGACCACCACGACCAGCTTAATCGCCTCAATTTTTGCGGCAGATAAAAAAGACCCGACCTTTGTTATCGGTGGTCTGGTCAACGCTGCAGGTGCCAATGCTGCCTTGGGCGAAAGTCGTTATTTAGTGGCTGAAGCTGATGAGAGCGATGCGTCTTTTATTCACTTACAGCCGATGGTGACGGTGATTACCAATATCGATGCAGACCATATGGAAACTTATGGTGGAGACTTCGAAAAGGTAAAGCAGATCTTTATTGATTTTGTTCACAACCTGCCGTTTTACGGTTTGGCGGTAGTTTGCGGGGATGACGCCAATGTTCAGGAAGTTATTCCCAAGTTTTCCCGCCCGGTTCTGACCTATGGATTTGATGAGGGTAATGACTACCGTATCGTTGAAGTAAAGCAGGAACCACTGCGCAGTCATTTCACGGTACAGAGACCCAAGGGTGATCTATTGCAGGTTTCTGTGAATACACCGGGTATTCACAATGTTCTCAATGCGACTGCAGCAATTGCTGTAGCTAGTGATGAAGGCGTTAGTGATGAAGCAATTAGCCAAGGTCTAATAGGCTTCCAGGGCGTTGGTCGTCGATTCCAGATCTACGGTGATTATGCCGTTAGCGATGATACCGAAGCCGATAAGGTGATGTTGGTAGATGACTACGGTCACCACCCACGTGAGGTAGCCGCTACTGTAAAGACAGTTCGAGATGGCTGGCCGGATCGTCGCTTGGTAATGATTTATCAGCCCCACCGTTATACCCGTACGCGGGACTTGTTTGAAGACTTTGTCCAGGTCCTCTCTGAGGTGGATAAGTTAATTTTGCTGGATGTATACAGTGCGGGTGAAGCGCCAATTGCTGGTGCCGATGGCAGAACGCTTGCGCGAAGTTTACGCAACAGGGGACAGGTAGATCCGATTTTTATGGAAACTATCGATCAGGTTCCACCGGTATTAGCTGATCTGTTGGAGCCAGGTGATATTGTCCTGACCCAGGGAGCTGGCAACGTCGGAGCACTTTCGCAAAGGTTGGCTGATTGGCGCTTGGGCGAGCGCAGCGGCGAGGACTAAGTAGCTAGTGAAAGGAGCTGGAACGAAATCAGCCGGGAGAAAAAAAAAGACAGCTCGCGGAGCGAGCCCTCTTGGAACCGATGATCCCGAGAAGCTTCGTCTGAACTGGAAGCGGTGTTTTTTTTTATTGGTGATGTTCGCAGGCTTTAGTGCTTTGCTCTATGGTGCAGTTTGGTTATGGCGATGGGTGCCATCGGTTGAGTTGAGTAATGTTGATGCTCTAGAGCAAGTTGAAGTACGCGGGGCTTTTAATGCGGTAACTGAAGAAGAGTTAAGAGAGGTGCTTCTTCCTCACTTGAAAGCGGGCTTTTTTTCAGCGGACATTCAGGCGATGCAGCAGACATTACTGTCTAACCCCTGGATTACTTCCGCCTCGGTGAGCAGGCGTTGGCCGAAGGGTGTTGAGGTTGATATCACTGAAGCGCAACCTCTCGCCACCTGGGGTAAAGATAAATTGTTGGTAGCGAGTGGGGATCTGCTGCCGCGTCCGTCACATATGGGGGTTCAGTCCCTGCCCGAGCTTGCCGGGGATGAAGAATTGGTAGAGCGGATTATGCTGCAATACCGCGCGCTTGCGGGGTTACTGACCACGCGGGATATGGAGGTTAAACGGTTGTCATTTGACGACCTAAGCGGTTGGCATCTGGAGTTAGTGTCGGGAATTGAATTAAAACTTGGCCATGATGCTTTATTGGAGCGGGTACACCGTTTTCTGTATTTGAGTCGGGGTGTACTGGCGCCGCACTTGCAAAAAGTTGTCAGCGTCGATACGCGCTACAGCAATGCGGTAGCGGTTCAGTGGAAAGACGAAGAAAAGTAAACATCGAGGCAGCCCGGGTGGCTGTTTTATAGATAAAAGTTTAAAAGCGAATGCTGTGTTCTGGTCCGATAGCAGAACCTGAAACAGAATGCAGCTCAGCGAGGTTGGCACGAAAATGACACAGGTATCCGATCAGCGCATGATTGTTGGACTGGATATAGGCACCTCTAAAGTAGTCGCTATTGTTGGTGAAGCTTCCGGTGATGGGGAACTTAATATTGTCGGTATCGGCTCTCATCGTTCCACTGGAATGAAAAAGGGCGTAGTGGTTAATATTGAATCAACCGTGCAATCTATACAGCGCGCTGTGGAAGAAGCTGAGTTGATGGCGGGTTGTGAAATTCACTCTGTGTACGCAGGGATTGCGGGAAGTCACATTCGCAGCTTGAACTCTCACGGTATAGTTGCGATTAAGGATCGAGAGGTTACCCAGCAGGATCTCGATCGTGTTATTGATGCTGCCAGGGCTGTCGCTATTCCTGCGGACCAGAAGATTTTGCACACGCTTCCGCAGGAATACCTGATTGATAATCAGGAAGGGGTAAAAGAACCTCTCGGAATGTCTGGTGTTCGCCTCGAAGCAAAGGTCCATTTGGTCAGCGGTGCAGTGAATGCTGCACAGAATATTGAAAAGTGTATTCGTCGATGTGGTCTGGAAGTAGAAGATGTCATTCTTGAACAATTGGCTTCAAGTTACGCAGTCCTGACCGAAGATGAAAAAGAGTTGGGAGTATGCATGGTAGATATTGGTGGGGGAACTACCGATATTGCTGTGTTTACTGGTGGATCTATTCGGCATACCGGTGTGATACCGATTGCTGGAGACCAGGTTACCAATGATATTGCCATGGCTTTGCGCACACCGACACCGCACGCAGAAGACTTGAAAATCAAATATGCGTGCGCGTTGGCAAAACTCGCTCGCGAAGGTGAGACCATTAAGGTACCGAGCGTTGGTGATCGCGCGCCCAGGGATTTATCCCGACAGGCATTGGCCGAGGTCGTTGAGCCGCGCTACGACGAATTGTTTACATTAGTACAGGCGGAGTTACGTCGCAGCGGCTTCGAAGATTTGTGTGCGGCGGGTGTAGTACTTACCGGCGGCTCTTCAAAAATGGAGGGCGCGGTTGAACTGGCTGAGGAAATTTTTCATATGCCGGTTCGCCTAGCAGTGCCTCAGGGTATTGCAGGTTTGACGGATATCGTCAGCAACCCAATTTATTCCACTGGAGTTGGATTATTGATGTATGCGATGCAGCAGGAAGAGGCTCGAGAGGGCAAAATACAGCCTGTCCGCAACGATAATCAGTGGTGGGACAAGGTAAAGCACTGGTTTCGCGGAAATTTGTAATAGAGTGCAACCAGATTTAGCCATCCGGTGAAGGATTTTTTTTAGGCATGGCTGTAAAATTCGACATGAGCAAGAAAGGGGAACAGCAATGTTCGAGCTAGTTGATAGCGTACAGGATAAGCCTGTCATCAAGGTGATTGGTGTCGGCGGCGGTGGTGGTAATGCTGTTAAGCATATGATCGCCAATGATGTTGAGGGTGTAGATTTTATCTGTGCAAATACAGATGCACAGGCCCTCAAAGATGTTGAGGCCCGCACTATCCTGCAACTGGGTAACACAATTACACGCGGTTTGGGCGCAGGGGCAAACCCGGATATTGGCCGACAGTCCGCACTTGAAGATCGCGATCGCATTGCTGAGGTATTAACCGGTGCGGATATGGTATTCATCACTGCCGGTATGGGCGGTGGTACCGGTACCGGTGGTGCGCCGATTGTCGCTGAGATTGCAAAAGAACTGGGCATCCTTACCGTTGCGGTAGTTACTCGCCCATTTAAGATCGAAGGGCGCAAACGCACAGTTGTAGCTGAAGAGGGTATCCTCGAGCTGCGCGATAAAGTTGATTCTCTGATTACTATCCCCAACGATCGTTTGCTGGAAGTACTCGGTAGCAAGATCACAATGAAATCTGCTTACAAAGAGGCAGATAACGTTTTACTGGGTGCTGTACAAGGCATTGCCGACCTGATGATTCGCCCGGGCATCATGAACGTGGACTTCGCCGATGTGCGCACCGTAATGTCTGAAATGGGCATGGCGATGATGGGGTCCGGTTCTGCCGTCGGTGAAAACCGTGCGCGCGAAGCGGCTGAGAAAGCCGTGCGAAGCCCGCTACTGGATAACGTCAACCTGGCAGGTGCTCGCGGTATCCTGGTGAATATCATCACAGGTAGCGAAGAGGCGGGCTGTCAGGAACTGACCCTGGGTGAGTACTCTGAAGTAGGTGAGATTGTCCAGGAAATCGCCTCCGATGAAGCTACTGTGGTTATCGGTACAGCGGTAGATGATAAGCTCGGTGATGAGATGCGGGTTACCGTTGTGGCCGCAGGTCTTGGCGAGGGTACTCCTGCAGCGCGTCCGGCGAAGGTGGTGGATAATACTCGCCGCCCAGAGCCTCGCGAGCCTGTTCGTGAAACCCGTGAGGTTCGCGATAATCACAGCGCTCACGCTGGCCACAGCTCTGCGGGACTGGCAAGCCGCGAGGCCATTGATCCGCGCCCTCGTGCTGAAGCGGAGCGCCCCAAGCGCCCGGCTTCTGCCCTGAATCCCGCTGATGCGGATATGGAGTACCTGGATATTCCAGCCTTCCTGCGCCGTCAGGCAGACTAGGAAACGGTACCGCAGAGGCAGAACACCGCTCATGTCTGCCCGGCTCCAGCTGGGTATTGCCGCTGCGGTGCGGCTTTTGCTCGGGTCTACCTTGTCGAATGGGTGGGCCCTTGCCCCGTTTGTGTAGATTTTGATCAGAACTGGTGAGTCGCAATAACTATCTAAAATAATTAACAATTATTAACAGCGCTTGCGGAGCTTAGGATCTTAGAATGCTGTCATAGCGACATGCGTTGGCGCTGCAATCTTTGCTTGATCTATCCTCATATAGGTAGGTGGTGCACAGTTGTGGTGACCACTCGCCCAGAATTGGTATTGGCGTCGCAATTGTGCTAGTATCGATGGCTTGCTGCGCCTTAGGGGCGTAGTCCACCGACGGGGAAAAGATAGTTTCATGATCAAACAGCGCACGCTTAAGAATGCTATTCGCGCCACTGGCGTAGGTCTGCACACTGGCAAGAAAGTTGTACTTACCCTTAAACCAGCGCCCGTAGACACCGGTATCGTGTTCCGTAGAACCGATTTGGACCCGGTAGTTGAAATCGAGGCTCGTGCGGAAAATGTCGGCGACACTCTCCTTTCAACCACCCTGGAAAAGGGTGATGTTCGCATTGCTACGGTAGAGCACCTGCTCTCGGCAATGGCGGGCCTTGGCATTGATAACGCGGTTGTCGAGTTATCCGCGCAAGAAGTGCCCATTATGGATGGCAGTGCCGGCCCATTTGTATTTCTAATTCAATCTGCAGGCATCCAAGAGCAAGCAGCTCCGAAGAAGTTCCTGCGAATCAAGAAGCCAGTAACTGTAGAGGATGGCGATAAGGTTGCCAGCTTCCTGCCTTTTAATGGCTTTAAAGTATCTTTCACAATCGACTTTGACCACCCGGTTTTCCAGGGGCGTAACCTGAGTTCATCCGTGGATTTCTCCAGCACCTCCTTTGTGAAGGAAGTGAGTCGCGCCCGTACCTTTGGCTTTATGCACGAGATCGAGTACTTGCGCTCCAAGGGCCTAGTTCAGGGCGGTTCCGTTGATAACGCAATTGTGATTGACCAATACCGTATTCTGAATGAAGGCGGGTTGCGTTACGAAGACGAATTTGTGAAACATAAAATTCTGGATGCGATTGGCGATCTCTATCTTCTGGGGACCAGCCTGATTGGGGAGTTCAAGGCCTTTAAGTCTGGCCATGCGCTGAACAATAAATCCCTTCGCAACCTGATGGCTCAGGAGGATGCTTGGGAAATGGTCACCTTTGAAGGTGAGCAGGAAGAAGCACCGATCTCCTATATTAAGCCTATTTTGGCAGTTTGATACTTTCGCAAGAAGCCGGCATTATAGTGCCGGCTTTTTTGTATGATTGTTTCACAGAGAAAGCCTATAGATTTTTGGTATCCTTATCGGTTTGGCACCTCGGCTTGTGAGCTGGGGACTAACGAAAATTAAAAATGTCGAACTCCTCACAGTTCCTATGAAAGTAATCCTGGTTAATGAGCGCGGTGCGACTCGCAGCTTTAATTTTGGTAGTTTGAGCAAAGCCCTGTTGGGGTTGTGCTTGCTGAGCCTCCCTGTGGGTGCATTTCTGCTGGGGGCGAATTTACCGGTTACTAAAACTGACCTATTTGATTCCCGAACGGCCAAGGCCTGGAGCCGCGCACTGCGCAAACAGCAGGAAGAAATTGCTGAAGCAGATAGAGAGGCGCGGGAGCAGCTGGCAGCTCTTACCGTTAAGCTTGCAGAGTTGCAGGCGCGTTTAACTCGCCTTGATGCACTGGGTGAGCGTTTAACCTCTGTTGCCAATCTCGATGAAGGAGAGTTTGAGTTTGGCAGTGCACCTGCTATCGGTGGGCCGGAAGACCCCGGAATCGCAGGTGCATCAGAGTTGCCGTATCAGCCACCGGAATTCCTGGATGTTATTGGAGATCTCTCTCATCAGATTGAAGATCGCCAAATGCAGCTGAACACTCTCGAATCCCTGATGGCGAACCTCAAACTTGAGGATGAGCAGTTTTTGGCAGGCCGTCCGATCAGCAAGGGGTGGATGTCTTCCCGTTATGGTTATCGCACCGATCCATTCACTGGCCGTAGGACCTGGCACAAGGGGGTGGATTTTGCTGGCAAGATGGGCTCCGATGTTGTTTCAGTAGCCGCAGGTGTTGTCACTTGGGCTGATGAGCGCCATGGTTATGGTCAGTTGGTAGAAATTAATCACGGCAATGGTTATTCAACCCGCTATGGGCACAATAGTGAGCTGAAAGTGGGATTGGGTGACGTGGTCAAGAGGGGGCAGACTATTGCCCTGATGGGTTCCAGTGGCCGTTCTACCGGGCCCCATGTTCACTTTGAGATATATAAGAACAACCGCACGGTTGATCCAGCTAGCTATATCCGCCGCACAGGCAGATAAGAACTATCCTTCCTTTACGCGTAATTGTTGGTAGCTTGGCATAAGAGTTGCCAGCGCTTGCGCCTTCCTGTTTACTTGCACCCCTCGCATAAAGGAGCGTCGGTGCATCGATCTGCCCGATATTAGCGCCGACAGCGCAAATAAGATAAGTGGTTTCTAGATAATGATTGGCAAACTGATTAAATCGGTCTTTGGTTCAAAAAATGACCGCGAGCTGAAGCGCATGCGACGCGTCGTGGGAAAGATCAACGCTTTGGAAGAGGATTTCCAGAAGCTTGACGATGCAGGCCTGCGGGCTAAAACGGATGAGTTTAGGCAGCGACTCGCTGACGGGGAAAAGCTCGATCAAATTCTGCCTGAGGCGTTTGCTGCAGTGCGTGAAGCGGGTCGTCGGGCCATGGGCATGCGCCACTTCGATGTTCAGCTGATCGGCGGGATGACCCTGCATGAAGGACGTATTGCAGAAATGCGTACCGGTGAAGGTAAAACCCTGGTTGCAACCCTGCCGGCCTATCTGAATGCACTTGAAGGTAAGGGCGTTCATATTGTTACGGTGAACGATTACCTCGCTTCGCGGGATGCCAATTGGATGCGCCCAGTGTATGAATTCCTGGGTATGACAGTGGGAGTTATTGTTTCCCAGCAGCCACCGGAAGAAAAGAAAGCGGCCTATGAGGCTGACATTACTTACGGTACTAATAACGAATTCGGTTTTGATTACCTGCGTGACAACATGGTGTTGCGCAAAGAGGACCGTACTCAGCGCCCTCAGAACTTCGCTATTGTCGATGAGGTGGATTCCATCCTGATCGATGAGGCGCGTACTCCGTTGATTATTTCTGGAGCCGCTGAAGACTCTTCTCACCTTTATATGGCAATGAATAAGTTGGTTCCCCAGCTGGAGCGTGCCGAAGAAGGTGGGGAGGGGCACTACACCGTTGATGAAAAGACTCGCCAGGTTGAGCTGACGGAGCAGGGCCACTTGTTGATCGAAGACCTGCTGTCACGCAGTGGGTTGATGAAGGAAGATCAGTCCCTTTACGCCCCTGGGAACCTGGGCCTGTTGCACCACGTGCACGCCGCCCTGCGCGCGCATGTGCTGTTTAACCGCGATGTGGATTACATCGTGCAGAACGGCCAGGTGGTGTTAATTGATGAGCACACAGGTCGGACCATGCCGGGTCGCCGTCTCTCCGAAGGCCTGCACCAGGCGCTGGAAGCAAAAGAGAGTGTGCAGATTCAGAGTGAGAGCCAGACCCTCGCTTCTACAACATTCCAGAACCTATTCCGCTTCTACCCCAAGCTTGCGGGAATGACCGGTACAGCGGATACAGAAGCGTTTGAATTCCAGCAAATTTATGGCCTGGACGTGGTGGTGATCCCCACCAATAAGCAAATTCAACGTGAAGATCTCAATGACCTGGTTTACCTAAGCCAGGAAGAGAAGATGGAAGCGATTATTGAGGATGTGAAGCACTGTCGCGAAAAGCAGGCTCCAATCCTTGTAGGTACCGCTTCTATCGAAACCTCTGAAGAAATGTCCCGCAAGTTGCAAAAGGCGGGAATTAAGCACCAGGTTCTCAACGCGAAATACCACGAGCGCGAAGCGCAGATTATCGCCCAGGCGGGTCGCCCGGGTGCAGTGACTATCGCTACTAATATGGCTGGTCGCGGTACCGACATTGTTCTCGGTGGTAACTGGGAAGCTGAAGCGGCGGCCTTGGGTCAGGAAAAAGATCGCGAACTGACTGAAGCGGAGCTCGCACAGGTCAAGGAAGATTGGAAGAAGCGTCACGAGCAGGTGATCGCTGCGGGCGGTCTGCATATTATCGGTACTGAGCGCCATGAATCCCGCCGTATTGATAACCAGCTGCGAGGCCGTGCAGGTCGTCAGGGTGATCCGGGTGTTACTCGTTTTTATCTATCTCTGGAAGATAACCTTATGCGCATCTTTGCCTCTGACCGGGTGAAGAACTTTATGCAGATGCTGGGTATGGAGCGCGGTGAGGCGATTGAGCACCGCATGGTTTCCAACGCTATCGAAAAAGCCCAACGCCGTGTTGAAGGCCGCAACTTCGATATTCGCAAACAGTTGTTGGAATACGATGACGTGGCTAATGACCAGCGTCAGGTGATTTACGGCCAGCGCAATGAGCTGCTGGAAGCTGAGGTTATCAGTGACACGATCTCTGCCATTCGTGAAGATGTGGTTGACGGTATTGTCTCCGGTTCTATCCCCCCCCAGAGCGTGGAAGAGCAGTGGGATATTCCAGCTCTAGAGCAGCAGCTCTCTGGCGAATTAGGTATCCAGTTGCCGGTTCAGCAGTGGCTCGATGAAGATCGCACTCTGCACGAAGAGAGCCTGCGGAAAAAGATTACTGTCGCCGCGCAGGAAGCCTATGCTGCAAAAGTTTCCCGCATTGGTGAATCTTCCGGTGATGCCAATCTGATGCCGACTATCGAGCGTCAGATTATGCTGCAAGTATTGGATCAGTTGTGGAAGGAGCACCTTTCCAGCATGGACCACTTGCGTGCAGGTATTGGTTTGCGGGCTTACGCCAACAAAAACCCTAAGCAGGAATTCAAGCGCGAGTCTTTCCACCTGTTCCAGAGCATGCTGGAGAACCTCAAGCATGAAGTGGTGCGTATTCTTGCCCACGTAGAGCCGATGACTCGTGAGCAAGCGGAAGAGATGGAGCAGCGTCGCCTGGAAGAGCAGCGCAGGCAGCAGCTTGAGCTGCAACACGCTCAAGCTTCGGCGCTTCCAGAAAGTGAGCCCAAGGAGCAGCAGGCGGCTACCCCGGCACCGGAGCGTCGCGGTCCTAAAGTCGGGCGCAATGATCCCTGCCCCTGTGGTTCCGGGAAAAAGTACAAGCAGTGTCACGGCAAGCTGGCTTCCTCTACCCAGAGCTAATTATTTACTGCTTGAATTCAAGAAAGTGCCCCGCTTAGCGGGGTATTTTTTTAATTAGCAAAAGAATTATCTGCGGAAAAAGGTTCCCATTCCGCAGATAAGTCTATTTTTGGCTTGCCTTGCTGAGGTTCGGCTTTGATAATGTCGACCGCTCATTTATTTCCGCTAATCCGTTTGGGTGGACCGGGGTCTAGGTTTGCCTGCGCTGTGATAGCCCAAAGTCGTTATTCTTATGCCTGAATTATCCATACCCGTTGTCGAAGGAGTTCGCCTCGCCAGTGTACCTGCCAGGGTCAAAGACTGGGAACGCAATGACCTGTTGTTGGTTGAGCTTGCTGAAGGAACTTCAGTTGCAGCCACTTTTACCCAGAATACTTTTTGTGCGGCTCCAGTAATGGTTGCTAAAGAGCATGTCGCCAAAGGAGAAGTGCGAGCCTTGGTGGTTAATGCCGGCAATGCCAATGCCGCTACTGGGGTAAGGGGGCTGGCGGATGCCCGGGCTACATGTGAGGCGGTGGCAGATGCACTGAAGATTTCTGCCGAGCAAGTATTGCCTTTTAGTACTGGCGTCATTGGTGAGCACTTACCGATGGAGAGGTTACTCGCTGCTATTCCGGGGTCTGCTGGACAGCTTGATCCCGCCGGATGGGAGTTGGCGGCCGAGTCCATTATGACTACGGACACCCGGCCAAAGATTGCGAGCCGCAAGTTAATGATTAATGGTGAAGAGATCACCGTTGTCGGTATTGCCAAAGGTTCCGGCATGATCCAGCCGAATATGGCTACCATGCTCGCCTATGTCGCCACTGATGCCGGTGTAACGCAGCCCCTGCTTGATCAAATGGTGCGCGAAGTTGTCGGGGCCTCATTTAATCGAATTAGCGTAGATGGAGATACCTCGACGAATGATGCTTGTGTTTTGATGGCCACAGGTGCGCGGGGGGAGATGATCAGCAGCTCTGAGAGCACTGGCTACCTGGAGCTGTATAGAGCAATTTCGGAAATACATATAGAGCTGGCCCAGGCCATTGTCAGGGACGGTGAGGGGGCGACCAAGTTTGTTACCGTACAAGTGGATGGCGCGCTCAGCAGTGAAGAGGCCTTGAGGGTAGCTTTTGAAGTCGGTGATTCTCCGCTGGTGAAAACTGCACTTTATGCCTCAGACCCCAACTGGGGTCGGCTGGTTATGGCGATCGGCAATGCTATCCAAGGTGAATTAGACACCGATAAGGTGGAAATTTTCCTCGATGATGTACAGGTGGTAAGTGCCGGTGGACGCGCATCTGGATATCAAGAGCAGGCTGGAGAGCAGGTATTTTCAAAACCTGAATTTACAATCCGTATAGAGCTGGGTCGAGGTGCCAGCAGTGAGCACATCTGGACCTGTGACTTCTCTCACGAGTATGTCACCATCAACGCAGAATATCGGACTTGAGGTAGTAGAGTGAGTAAGGTTGTCCATGTTGCTGTCGGTGTAGTAACCCGAGGGGATGGCAAGATCCTGATTGCCCGCCGTCCCGACCATTTGCATATGGGAGGGCGCTGGGAATTTCCCGGTGGCAAGGTGGAAGCTGGTGAGTCTGTGCAGGAGGCGCTCTATAGGGAGCTACTTGAAGAAGTGGCCATTGAAGTACAGGAGTTGCAGCCGCTGGTGGAAATTCGTCACGATTACCCTGAAAAAACAGTGCTGCTGGATACCTGGCAGGTAACGCAGTTCACGGGTGAGGCTCTTGGGCGAGAGCAGCAGGAAATCAAGTGGGTGTCTGCTGGGGAGCTGGATAAATTCCACTTCCCCGATGCCAATCAAGCAATTATTGAAGCGGTAAAAGGGAGTTTCTCCTAAGCTTCATCTTGAACAGCTGCTTGCAGGCAGCTGTTCAAGTGGATTGGATGGCCTTAATGGCGGGGCTTGTTCGGGTCCAGGTCATCACTCAGCACATCGTCATACACTGACTCCCCGGGAATCTTGTGTCCCTCACTAGCCCATTCGCCGAGATCAATCAGCTTGCAACGTTCGCTACAAAAAGGTTTGAAGGGAAACTTATCGCTCCACTCAATGGGCTTTTTGCAGGTAGGGCAGTTGAGTGTCGGCGTTACGCTGGATTTAGGCATAAGTTAGCTTGGGCTCTAAAGTGATCTGAATCGGAATTGTACTCTAATTAACTTAGCTCGATTGTTCCAACCGGGTAATCCGTAAGTACTGCCGGTGGAGCTGCTCTACTTGAGCTTTGAGTGAGGCTAAGTCACTAGCGTTATCCAGTACGTCATCCGCTTTCTCTAGTCGTTGTTTCCTTTTTAGCTGGGCCGCCATGATTTTGCGAATCTGCTCCCGCTGACTGTTATCTCGTGCACTGGCGCGCTCAAGCTGCAAAGCCTCGGGTAGATCGACTACACAAATCCTGTTAACGAGCTCATATTGGCCTGACTCAATCAGGAGGGGGGATTCCAATATTGCGTAGGGCCCCTGACTTGCGTTCAGTGAGGAAGTTATTTCTTCTCTAATCAGTGGGTGTAATAGACTTTCCAGCCATTGCCGTTCGCCCGGGTCGTCAAATATCAGTGTGCGCAGTTTGCTCCGGTTTAATTCGCCACTTTCCAGTAAGACATCGGCCCCGAAGTGTCGGGTTATCTGTTCCAGAGCGGGCTTTCCCGGTTGTACCACAACCCTTGCCGCCCAGTCTGCATCTACTACATTAATGCCCAGGCCACGGAAATACCCAGCTGCTGCTGACTTTCCGCTACCGATCCCGCCGGTTAAGCCTACGGTAAACAATGGCTGTCCTCCCCAAGAATAATTAAGGTTGCGGTATAGATAAAAACCCCGGCCAGATAGCTGGCCGGGGTCATAGTAATGCAATTGAATGGAGAGTAGGTAGCTGGCGGCTTAACCGGTAAGCCCAGAGATATTGAAATACCAGTTCATAATGTGGTTCCCCCACAGCATGGCGATCCAGCCGGCACCAGCGAGATAGGGGCCAAAAGCAATGGGCAGGTTTCGGTCCCGCCCTACGGCAATGCTCCAGGAAATTCCCGCGATAGCCCCTACGACGGCAGAAAGTAGGATGACCATCGGTAGCACCTGCCAGCCAAACCAAGCTCCAATAGCTGCCAGGATTTTAAAGTCACCAGCCCCCATACCTTCTTTGCCGGTAACAATCTTAAAGATGTGGAACACCAGCCAAAGAGATAGGTAGCCGGCAATAGCACCGATTACTGCGTCCTGCAGAGAAGCAAACACTCCCCAAATATTGATGATTAAACCGGCCCAGAGTAGCGGCAGAGTAATACTGTCTGGAAGCAGTTGCTTGTCAAAATCGATACCTGTTAAGGCGACCAAGGCCCAGGTAAAAAAGCATCCAGCCAGTGCCTGCCAGGTGAAGCCCAATTGCCAGACAACGATAGCGGTCAAAATGCCGGTAATCAGTTCCACCATTGGGTAACGTTTGGAAATGGAGGTGCCACAGGAGCCGCACTTACCGCGAAGAAATAGGTAGCTAACAATGGGGATATTTTGCCAGGCTTTGATCTCAACATGGCATTTGGGGCAGTGGGAGTGTGGTAGCACCAGATTAAAAGGCTTTTCTAACTCTTTCTGCTCCTCGCTAGGTGGCTTTTTATCAAAGTAACTATAGAAGTCCCGCTTATATTCCCGCTCCATCATAACGGGGAGACGCAGGATTACGACGTTTAAGAAGCTGCCTATAAGTAGGCCCAAAATAAAGGCGCTGCCTATAAGCAGCGCCGGGTAAAAGGTTAGGGTTTCAATCATCTGTCTTAAACAACTTGACCCAGCTGGAAAATAGGCAGGTACATGGCGATCATCAAGCCGCCGACCAGAATACCCAGGACTGCCATAATTAGCGGCTCAAGCAGAGTAGTAAGGTTGTCGACCATATTGTCTACAGCCTCTTCGTAGTAGTCGGCTGACTTACCCAGCATTTCATCCAGGGCACCAGATTCTTCACCGATGGCTGTCATTTGTATCAGCATGGTGGGAAAAACCCCCGATGTCCGCAGCGCGGTATTGAGGGGGATACCCGTTGCGACGGAATCTCTTATTTTAAGGGTTGCCTCGGTATAGATACTGTTTCCGGTTGCTCCTGCAACAGACTTAAGTGCGTCGATCAAGGGAACCCCGGCGGCAAAGGTTGTCGAAAGGGTACGGGCGAAACGCGCTGAGATAGAGTTGTAGGTAATTTGGCCGATAATTGGCAGTTTTAAAATAAGGCGGTCAAAAAACTCGGCCACTTTTTTATTGCGCTTTTTGGCTTCGATCGTGCCGCCAATACCGACAATAGTAATAACAAGGGCTATAAACCAGTTTGCCTGCATCCACTCTGACATGCTGACGACCAGTCTTGTGAATGCAGGTAGATCTGCTCCGAAACTAGAGAAAGTGGTGGCAAATTGAGGGACTACCTTGATTAGCAGAATTGAAGTTACAACAAGTGCAACTGCAATTACCGCAATAGGGTAGGTCATTGCTTTTTTGATTTTCGCCTTTAAGGATTCTGTTTTTTCCTTATAGGTGGCAATTCTGTCCAGCATGGTTTCCAGTGCGCCAGACTGTTCACCAGAGGCAACTAAGTTGCAGAATAAATCGTCAAAGTACATCGGGTGTTTACGCAGGGCATCTGCAAATGCTGTGCCCGAGGCAACTTCGGTGCGTATTTTATAAACTAATTCTTTGACCCCCTGGTTATCCATGCCGTCAGCAACAATCTCAAAGCTCTGTACCAGAGGTACACCAGCCTTCATCATGGTAGCCATCTGCCGAGTAAACAGCGCGATATCGGCAGGTTTGACTTTTTTCTTACCGCCGCCGAACAGGGGGGTAGGCTTCTTCTGTACGCGATTGGCGATGATTCCCTGTTTGCGCAGCTGGGCCTTTACCAGTGCTGGGCTCGTACCGTTGATCTCACCTTGAATTTTAGCTCCTTTACTGTCTACTCCCTTGTAGATGTATGCAACTGCTGTAGCGTTGGCCATAAATGTTACCCTGGATATACTTTTCACTTCTGCATTTTTGAAGTCGACAGAAGAGTGCTTTTGATTCTTTATTCGATATCTTAAAACTCGGCGGCTTATACCGGCTTAAAACGAGATTTCACTGCGGAGCCTAATCCCATATTAGGCTAATAGCAGTTAATCCTTCGTGACCCGGTTGGCCTCCTCCAGGCTGGTGACACCCATCACAACCTTTCTCAGTGCTGAAACTCTCAGATTGTTGAAGCCCTCTTGCCGAGCTTGATCTGCAATCTGAATAGAGTTGCCTCCTTCCATTATAATTCTGGAGATGCCGTCAGTAATGCGAACCACTTCATACACACCTACGCGGCCCTTATACCCTTTAGAGCAGTGCTCACAACCTACTGGCTGAAAGATACTCCAGTCGCTTTCAGGGATTGTAACGGCGGAAAAGCCCTCTGCCTCGAGTACTTCGGGTGGAAGGGTGGCTGGTTTCTTACACTCATTGCATAATCTTCGAGCCAAGCGCTGCGCAATAATAACGCTCACTGAGGTGGCAATATTAAAAGTAGGAACGCCCATATTCATTAGGCGAGTCAGGGTTTCCGGTGCAGAGTTGGTGTGTAGTGTTGAAAGCACCAAGTGCCCGGTTTGTGCCGCCTTAATGGCGATTTCGGCCGTTTCCAAGTCCCGAATTTCCCCTACCATAACAATATCGGGATCTTGCCGCAGGAACGAACGCAGGGCCTCGGCAAAGTCGAGCCCGACTTTTGCTGAAACATTGACCTGGTTGATGCCCTCGAGATTGATCTCTACCGGGTCCTCTGCAGTAGAGATATTGCGCTCCGGGGTGTTCAGGATATTAAGTCCTGTGTAAAGAGAGACCGTTTTTCCTGACCCTGTGGGGCCGGTAACTAATATCATTCCCTGTGGTTGGGCCAAGGCGTCCATATAGATTTGCTTTTGCTCATCCTCATACCCAAGGGCATCAATGCCGAGCTTGGCAGAGGAAGGGTCGAGAATACGCAGTACAATTTTCTCGCCCCAGAGAGTCGGCAGGCTGTTAACGCGGAAATCAATAGCCTTGGTTTTGGAGAGCTTCATTTTTATGCGGCCATCCTGGGGAACCCGCTTCTCAGAAATATCCATCTTGGACATCACTTTGAGACGTGCGGAAAGCCTGGAGGCCAGCTGGATGGGGGGCTTGGCAATTTCGTGCAAGACCCCATCGGTACGAAATCTCACCCTGTAGGATTTTTCATAAGGTTCGAAGTGGATATCTGAAGCCCCGGTGCGGATTGCGTCGAGAAGCACCTTATTTACAAAGCGAACTACCGGTGCTTCATCGCCACCGGGTTCTTCATCATTGCTGCGATCGGAATCGTCCTCACCAACATTGAGGGAATCAAGTTCCTCGTCCTCCATGCCATCGAGGCCCGCTCCCATATCGTCACCCTGGGACAGGTAGTTCTCAATGGCTTTGGCGAGCTTATCGGCTTCGACTATAACGGGGTCAGTATTCAACCCAGTATTAAAATTTATCTCATCCAGGCCGGCAAGATTGGTTGGGTCCGCCACCGCTACAAATAGCCGGTTGCCCCTTTTATACAGTGGAAGAGCGAAGTGTTTGCTGACAAGCTTATCGTCGACGATATCCCTTGGAATCAGCTCAAAGTTATAGCTGCTGAGGTCAAAAAGCGGAGTGCCAAATGCCTGTGAAGCGATCTTGGCGAGCTCA
Source organism: Microbulbifer maximicatervae (SeqCode) (assembly GCF_052467615.1). NCBI lineage: Bacteria > Pseudomonadati > Pseudomonadota > Gammaproteobacteria > Cellvibrionales > Microbulbiferaceae > Microbulbifer > Microbulbifer maximicatervae (SeqCode). The sequence continues at coordinate 3,367,782 of NZ_CP174319.1, read as the reverse complement.
GAGCTTTTAACCAGTTTGGTTTCCGCTATATGCTGGACAAAGCTTTGATTTTCTCGCCGGGCCGCTTTAACGGCAGATAGCGCGGTTGATTCATCAAAAATTTGATCGGCAACCAAACGCTTGGCTAGGCCGCTAAGAGGGGGTGCTGTCATTGGTCACACTGCCGTATAGGGTTACTACATGCTTGTTGCTTAAGAAGCTGGGTTAGCCTAAAGCATTACATCCAAAGCGTATATTTTGGATATCGAACGGAATATAGCGAAATAATGAATGAGAGCCAATAAATTGAAAGCCTGACTAAATACCTAGGGTTTGGCCGTCAACTGCTAAAGAGTGACAATTTTTGTCGGATATCGAAGATTAGTGTCAATCTTCTTAGGGTGAATCTGATGCAGAGAACGAATGTGTGATCAGTAACGCAGTTGCAGGGTGGGATTGTAATTAGTATTTGTTAACGTTGGCACAAAGCTTGTATATTGTTCAGCGACTTCCTCACGGGATTCACTATTTCAAATAGTCTGTATGGAGACGGTTACAATGAAAAAGCAACAGGGTTTTACTCTTATTGAATTAATGATCGTAGTCGCGATCATCGGTATTTTGGCAGCTGTAGCTCTGCCGGCTTACCAAGATTACACCGCTCGCTCCCGAGTAGCAGAGGGCCTCAGTTTGGCTACTGAAGCGCGCGCAATTGTTGCTGACAACGCAGCTAACGTAGTGCGTGATGATGCCGGTGGTTTTGCTGCCGGTTACCCAATCTCTGGTGCAATTAATGCTGCTACTACTCCTTGTGCTGCTGCTGGTACTTGTACCCTGACTCTGGGTAATGACGGTGCCGCAGGTGGCTCCCAGAATGTAAACACCATTACAGTATCAACTTCTACTGGTCAGATTGATATCGCTTTCGGTAGTCGTGTGTCCGATGCAGCGACTAACACCCTGAGCTTGGTTCCGACTGCTGCAGGTGCTGCCCTGGTCGTAGAAACTCGTCCTACTGCACCAATTATCTGGACTTGCTACGCTGCGGGTAAGACTGGTGCTCCGGCAGCTGCAACTCTGCCAGGCAATATTGCACCGGCTGAATGTCGCGCATAATCCTGCTTAAGTTGTGATAAAAAGCCTCCTTTATAGGGGGCTTTTTTTGTTGATAAGGTGGGTGGATGTTATTTCAGGCAAAGTTAAAAGCGACGGGCTACCATGCTCTGGTTACATTATCGGTAGCGGCTTTGATGCTGGTTGCCGTTTATGGGATTTGGTATCCGGACGAACTTGCCGACATGATGGCGGGGGCGAATCTCTTTTTGCTTGTAATGGGCGTAGAGTTGGCCATGGGGCCTTTGATGTCCATGGTGATCTTTAACCCCCAGAAGCCCAGGCGTGAATTAGTCCGCGATTATCTTTTGGTGGGAACGGTACAGCTGGCTGCATTGATTTATGGGTTGTATGTAGTCACACTTTCGCGGCCGGTCTATCTGGTTTTTGTTAAAGATCGAATAGAAGTCGTTGCCGCTTCTGAGCTGGATGCCGTTGATATGAAAGCGGGAGCCAATGGCTATACGGATAAGCCCTGGTTCGGCCCAAAGCTGGTCTGTACAGAGGGGCCGGTAGATGCCCAGGAAAAATCAGATTTGCTTATCTCAGCGTTGAAAGGTAAAGACATCCAGTTGTACCCTAAATATTACCGGCCCTGTTTTAAGGATGAAATAGCCGGTAGGGCCTTTGGAAGGGACAATTTTGAACTTATTGCCAAGGCCAAACAGCAATCCCTACCTTCAAATCTACAGAATCAAGACTTCTTATGGTTGCCCGTTGTAACACGATTTGGGGCTTGGACCGCCGTTTTTACGAAGGAAGAGGGAGTTGATAACGCGACCTACTATGACATCTATCCTTTTGAGCAGAGATGACTTTTGGGTTGCCAGTGTTATGAGTTTAAAGCCTTCTCTCTTCCTATACTTAGATATGAACTCCTCCCTCACTAGGTGAAGTAGAGTTACTTGAGTGAGGGTTGCTCGATAAGGTCACTGGAGTACGTCTAGGGGAAGTCTCTTCAATGAAAATTTCTTGTCTTCTGGTAATTTTTTTCATTGATACTTAATATTCTTCTGGCGATGACATGGGTGGTCTTATAGCTGTTGTTATTGGCCCCTTTAGAGACTTGTAGCTCCCCATGAATAATCAATATGCCTCCATGGATAATCTCTGCTCTATATAAGGTTTGATAGGCCTCATAAATAACTACATTCATACAGCCTGTTTCATCTTCCAGGGTTAAAAACATCACTCCAGATGCGCTTCCAGGCCGTTGTCGGCAAGTTACCAGTCCAATGATGTCAATCTTTTCTTGATCAAGACGATAGGTAAGATCCTTTGCCTTAGTATATTTCTCAAATTTCTTTTGCCTTCTTAGTAGTGCGACAGGATGTTCGCCTAGAGTTAGTCCTGTACTGCTATAGTCAATCTCGCTACTGTCTTTTATATAATTTCGCGGTAAAAATTTTGTTTGTGGTTTGCTGTAATCGGTTTCTATAGAAGTCCAATTGTCGTTATGGCGATTTTGAGTCAAGCTGATAAATGCATTAGCCTTAGTAAGGCAGGAAAGCTGCTCATGGTTTAGCTTTAAAGTTTCTTGAAACTGTCCTAAAGAAAGGACTTTTGTATCCGCTCTAAGCTTTAGGATAGCTTTCTCTGTGGTTTCTTTTAGCCCTTTAATTAGACGCATGCCCAGGCGTAAAGCGGGAGTTTTACCGTTGAATGTTGAATTTTCCCTGAGCGGTACTGCCGGCGTATTAACTACTGATTTTCCTTTAGCGTAGTAATTTTTCGATGAACCTCTTTCTTGAGGTGAAGAGGGCTCTTGTATCTCTAAGCTGTGATCCCAATAGCTATAAAGTACATCAATAGGCAAAACCTTAACTCCGTGGCGTTGAGCATCATAAACCAGCTGTGCCGGAGCATAGAACCCCATCGGCTGACTGTTGAGCAGCCCACAGTAAAAGGCCGCTGGATGATGGTATTTAATCCAGGCAGAAAAATAGGCTAAAAGCGCAAAGCTTGCAGAGTGAGATTCGGGGAAGCCATAGGAGCCGAACCCCTTCATCTGGTTGAAGAGCTGCTCAGCAAAACTTTCCATATAGCCATTACTTTGCATTCCCCGCACAAGCTTATCCTTGAATTTATACAAGTCCCCATTTTTTCCCCAGCTGGCCATGGCTCGGCGAAGTTCATCCGCTTCACCGCCGCTAAACCCTGCTGCGACCATCGAAAGTTGAATAACTTGTTCTTGAAATATAGGAACACCGAGAGTGCGCTCAAGCACTGGGCGTAAACTGTTATGAGGGTAGCAGACGGTCTCCAATCCCTGCTTGCGTTTCAAATAGGGGTGTACCATGCCGCCTTGAATTGGCCCGGGGCGGACAATGGCGATTTCTATAGTAAGCTCATAAAAATTTCGAGGTTGTAATCTTGGCAGCATGCTCATTTGAGCGCGAGATTCAATTTGAAAGACTCCAACGGTATCGGCCTTGCACATCATTTCGTAGACCTGTGGATCTTCGGCGGGAATATCCTGCAATCGCAATTTGGGGCCGTATAGAGCAATATAATTCAGGGATTTACGCAGTGCAGTTAGCATACCCAGGGCGAGCACATCGACCTTCATTAGTTTTAAGTCTTCGATATCCTCTTTGTCCCATTGGATTAGGGTGCGATCCTCCATAGCGGCATTTTCAATAGGAACCAACTGGTGTAATGGTTGTTCTGTAATAACAAAACCACCCACATGTTGCGATAGATGTCTTGGAAAACCATATATTTGCTGTAGTAACTGCGGGAACATTTTTCCTATTGCGCTACTCGGATCTATTCCCACTTTTTGCATCTGCTGGGGGAAGCTATCTAGAGTGTCCCACCAGGCGCGTTCAGCAATAAGTTGTTCTATTGTGGCAGCGTTGATACCAAGGGCTTTGCCGATATCTCTTACGGCGCTTTTAAAGCGGTAGGTGATCTTGCTAGCGGTAAGTCCAGCTCTTTCGCGGCTATATTTTGTGTAAATATACTGAATAACTTCTTCACGTCTTTCGTGCTCAAAGTCTACATCAATATCTGGGGGTTCATTGCGTTCCCGTGAGATAAACCGTTCAAATAGCAGACCAATTTTATGAGGGTCTATTTCTGTGATGAATAGGCAGTAGCAAACTACTGAATTGGCTGCAGAGCCACGGCCCTGATATAAGATATGGTTTTCGCGGGCAAACTGGACTATATCGTAAATGGTTAGAAAGTAATGCTCATATTGCAGTTCTGCTATTATTGCGAGTTCTTTATTGATAATCTCATCAATTCTCTTTTCAGGACCCCGTGGCCAGCGAGCAGACTTTCCTATTTGAACTAGCTTCTTTAAATAGCTGCTCGCATTACTTTCTTGAGGGATAACTTCTGATGGGTATTCATAGCTGAGTTCACTCAAGCAAAAAGTACACTGTTTGGCAATGAAGTTGGTATTGTCTATAGACTCTTTGGAGTTTAACGACTGGATATCACCTAAGCTGCGAAGGTAACGTTCAGCATTTTGCTCAATACGATACCCTAGATTATCCAGGGTACAGTTATGGTAATTTGCGTTAAGTACATCTTGTAGTGGCTTTCGGCTATAGCAGTGCATCAATACATGATTGGTTGCAACCAAGGAAATACTCTCTCTTCTTGCAAGCTCAGTAACTCTATTGGACTTAAGGCTTTCCTCTGCGTGTAGGTGATTATTGATGGCAATGTAAAGCCGTTCGCTGAAGGTTTTCTTAATTTCTTCAGGTATTTCTATCTCATTAAAATTTGGAATCCAGATGGCAATTAGGTTTTTACATAACTCTACCAAGTCACTTTGATAAGTAATGTAGGTTCCTTTTTTTGCCCTTAAGCGTGATTTTGAAATTAACTGGCATAGCTCGCTGTAGGCAGTTTTGTCCGGAGCCAGTAGAACTATTTCTATGCTGTTATGGAGCCGGAAATAACTGCCAAAAATTAGTTTAAACTCGGGATTTTTAGAGTCTGTAGACTTGATGGTTTCAAGTTCTTTATAGGCTCTAACAGCTCCGGAAAGGGAGCATTCATCGGTGATAGCAAGGGCTGTATATTGCAGGTTGTAAGCAGTTTGGACTAATTCCTGCGGATGCGATGCCCCCTGCAGAAAAGAAAAGTTGCTTTGACAAAAGAGTTCGGCGTACCTCATGCTGATTCTCTCGGCGTCTATCTGTTGATTGTGATGGGATTTGGGTTTTGGTGAAGATCAGTATTAAGAAAGGGGTTTAGGCTTAGCTATAAACGCCATGTAAAAACCACTCTTCGGTTGTAAGATCCTGAAAGACCCAGTAGAGCTCATCTCTTTTATTTCTTGCGATATAGTAATCCCGCCCATGACGCCCGTGCTGCCACCAATAGCCATCAATTCGCTCTGGCCCCTGTAATAGTTGTAGCTCTCCCTGATAAAATAACTTGTGCTCGCTACTTTCCAGTTTGGTTGGACGAGCTAATAGCCAGTTGGGGCGCGGTGCTTGGATGGGCTTAATTTGCTGTCCCTTAGCGTTACTTTTAATTATCAGGGTATCTGTATTTTGCCAGGCCTGCTCTGGTAGGTAGCTTTCTTTTAGGGCAATTCCCGAGAGTGCTTGATGACCGAGGCGGGCTTTTAATTTGTCTAATAGCTGTTGATTGCGTTTATGTTGGCTGCCTTCACCAAATAAATCTTCATCCAGTGATCCCTGCTCCAAGGGGAGTAAATGCTTGCAATTTAAGCTGATGGACTGCACTGGCTGATCAAGAGTTACTCTTTCCATTTGCAGCTTGGTTAGTGCTATTAGGCGTTGAGGGTCCAACTGCGGAGTGGAGAGTTCTACGGTTATTTCCTGAGATTTATTTTGGCCGAAATCCATATGCCAATTTAACTGTTGTGTGTAGAGCTGGCGTCGCTGCAACTGGAAGCATAATTCCCTTAGTAGGCGGCCGATAGGAAATAGCAGCTGTTCGCTATTATCCAAGGGGCTGGGGAAAAATAGCTCGCTGCGGAATTGTGCTGGGGGCTGATAACTACAGACTGGATCTTGGCGAGTTCCGTTCAGGCGTGCCAGGTAGTCCACAAATGGGCGACCAAAACGAGAGCCTACCTCAGAGAGTGGAATAGCGAGCAGCTGGCTTACTCGCTTGATACCACATGCGTAGAGCTTGGAAATAGTTTTGTTGTCGCAATTAAGGAGCTTGGATGGGGCAAAGCTAATCCACTGTCTCCACTGCTGAGGGCTGGGCGGAGAATCTGATTGCGCAAGCCAGTGCCGGTGTTCGGTCAGTTGGCTTAGCATATGAGCTGCACTGGGACTGTGGCCGAGGCCCATCAGGCTGTAGATCCCCATCTGTTCAAGCTCATCGCTCAGCTGTTGTATCAATGCCTTGAAGCCACCGCTGGCTTTTAGGCAGCCACTCAGTTCCAGATAGAGGTGGGCGGGAGTGCTCTCGCCATTACTCAAAAGCCCTGCGGACTGAGGTGATACAAGTGGTGTAAAGCTGTATGCCCACTGGGCCAGCTGCTGTAACTCTTGTTGTTCCCGCTGGGAATCGCGTTGTAGCAGCTGTAAGTCTGCACAGAGAGCAGACGCAGTGGCAATACTGAGCCCGGTCTCGACGCCGCATTGGGATGCCGCTGGGTTTCTATCAATCACCAACTGTTTTTCAACCACAACTTGGGGTAGAGCCTCTTCTCCTTGTTGCTGAGCGCGGGTCAGAACTTCTAACGGAAGCCTGGGGAATTGAATACAAAGCCAGAGCATGGAGCTATCCCTCGGAACCGTTCAGTGCATTGGTTGGTCCCGTCGGACCAGTTTTGCTGCTCTTGCCAAATAGAGGTTCTGGCCTGAATTTCCACCCAATTGCTTTAAAAGCCTTAGTGCCAGCTCTCCTTCCCTGGGAGTGAGCTGTATGCGCAAGCTCGCGGGTGAGGGGTTTGCTGATTCACACTGAGGGCGAAAGTGGAAGTGCAGACAGTCCCCATTGCGGGCAGCGAGTTGCAGGCGACGAAGATCTTTATGCTTCTGGGATTGCCGCCCCTGCCAGCTGAGTAAGGCACCACAGCTTCCGGATTGTAGGGACTGCTCGATCGCCCAGAGAGTATCCTTGGGGCCTCGGGGGTGCAGGATCAGCAGGTTCTCAAGGCGGATACCACTGTTGGCCAATGAGGGCGCATAGGGGATATGGGGTGGATTGACCAGTATGATCATTTGCCCCCTCTGAGTGAGATTTGCCAGGGCCGGAAGTATCAGGGTGAGTTCACCGATACCCATCTGGTCCATGAGTAGCTCAGTAGTGGCCCCTCTTGGCCAGCCGTGGTTCGCTAGGAGGGCATCGAGGCTTGGATAACCACTGGCGATGCCGTTTCGCTGTCGTCGGGGTTCATTCGCTGCTTGCCAGATATCGGCTCTGGTGAGTAGCTGTGCCAGTTTCTGGTGTTTTGCCTGGCGGTCTAACTGATTGTTTTCTATGAAGTTTTCTGCGCTGCCCACGATTCCACCACTGAATTTTAGTCCGATCTGGCCACTATCTTCGCCTTAAACTGTATGTGCATACAGTAGCACTGTTAATTTATACAGTATCTGTCCAGTGGTAACAAGTGAGAATTCCTTGGATAGGCACTTTTTTGCACAGCCTAAACCGGCTATGATTCCGCCTCTTTAATTGAGCACTAATTATTCTATTCAGGGGGGACGGAGTGAGTATCAAGTCCGACAAGTGGATTCGCCGCATGGCAGAGCAGCACGGTATGATTGAGCCTTTTGAGGCCGGTCAGGTGCGTCATAACGATAATGGCGATCGACTCATCTCCTATGGCACCTCCAGCTATGGCTACGATGTTCGCTGTGCTCGTGAATTTAAGATTTTCACCAATGTTCACTCAGCGACAGTTGACCCCAAGACCTTCGATGAAAACAGCTTTGTGGATGTTGAAGGCGACCACTGCATTATTCCGCCAAACTCCTTTGCCCTGGCGCGTACAGTGGAGTATTTCCGTATCCCGCGCTCTGTATTGACGGTTTGCCTGGGGAAATCCACTTATGCCCGTTGCGGCATTATCGTCAATGTGACGCCACTGGAGCCGGAGTGGGAAGGTCATGTGACTTTGGAGTTCTCAAATACCACTAACTTGCCTGCGAAGATCTATGCCAACGAGGGTGTGGCACAGATGCTGTTCTTCGAATCCGATGAAGTTTGTGATGTGTCCTATGCCGATCGTGGTGGCAAATACCAGGGCCAGCGCGGCGTTACCTTGCCTCGCACCTGATCACCGGTCTTACTGCAGTACTATTTCCTACCTATGACAGAGGTTTCTACCAGCCAGCTACCTGAAAGCGTCGATGTATTGGTCATTGGCGCTGGGGCAGCTGGACTAATGTGCGCGGCTACAGCGGGCCAGCGCGGGCGCAACGTGTTGGTCCTGGACCACGCCAACAAAGTCGGAAAGAAAATCCTGATGTCTGGTGGTGGCCGTTGCAACTTTACCAATCTCTACACCAGTGCAGAGAACTTCTACAGTAACAACCCCCATTTCTGTAAGTCCGCCTTGGCTCGCTATAGCCAGTGGGACTTTATTGCATTGGTGGAAAAGCACGGGGTTGCCTATCACGAAAAAACTCTCGGTCAGCTCTTTTGCGACAATAAATCAAGGGATATTGTCGACTTGTTACTAGCGGAATGCCGTGCGGCTAAGGCACAGATCCGCACGCGCTGTAGCATTACTCAAATTCGAGCTTTGGGGCAGGGGTATAAGGTCGAAACCAGTATGGGGACGGTTACCTGTGAATCCTTGGTCGTGGCTACTGGAGGCCTTTCTATTCCCACCATGGGGGCGAGCGGGTTTGGATATGAGATCGCTAAGCAGTTTGGGCTTGATGTAGTCCCAACTCGAGCAGCGCTAGTGCCATTCACCCAGCATAAACGGCAATTAGAGCGTCAGGGTACCCTGCCCGGCACCTCTCTATCAGTGACCGCTTCTTGCGCTGAAGGTAGTTTCCAGGAGCAGATGCTGTTCACTCACAGGGGGCTGAGTGGGCCAGCGGTTTTGCAAGTTTCCAGCCACTGGCGAGAAGGTCAAACGGTAATATTTGACTTGGCTCCAGAGAAAAATCTGGCAAAGTGGTTACCGCTGCGCCGACATCAGAGCCCGGATAGCCACTTGCACAGCGTTTTGGCTGAGGTTTGGAGCAAAAAGTTAGTACAGTTTTTCCTGCAGCGAGCGCAAATTACCAGCCGCCCCCTAAAACAGTTTGGGGAGGGGGAATTACAGCAAGCCGGGGAAAAGTTACAAAGCTGGAAATTGGTACCGGCGGGCACTGAGGGTTATCGCACTGCTGAGGTAACATTAGGTGGAGTCGATACTGCACAGGTCTCTTCCCGTACTATGGAATGTAAAACCCGGCAGGGGCTTTATTTTATTGGCGAGGTTCTCGACGTAACCGGCTGGCTCGGTGGGTTTAATTTTCAATGGGCTTGGGCTTCAGGTCATGCCGCAGGAGAGGTGGCTTAATGGGAGATGTTATTCCTTTCAAAAGAAAAACCGCTTGGCAAAAGCACAAGGGCAGCACCCTTTGCAGGGAAGGCTTTCATAAATGGAAAGTGGTCACCGAGCGCAAGTTTGACGTAAAGCAGGGAAAGTTGGTTACTGAATATCGCTGTGAACGCTGTGGAAAAACAAAAATTAAACACTTGTAAATTTTCACTCCCGCCAAGTCCGATATTCATAGGTCGGCTCAATTAAAAATTCGGTAATTTACTTTCCCCTACTAAGAGAATTGTTAAAATTTAACATCTCTAATACGGGTGATTACTGCGAAAAGATATTTTGGGGTCTCAGGAATTTCTATAATTCGCCCATCTATGATTATGGGGTTAGCAAATAATGCAACGTTACTGTTGAGTTACGCAGTAACGTTGCATAGGTTTATAAGTAGATTAAGAAACTGATTTGGTTTGCCCTGATAGATAGTCTACTGAACTGTGCCTCTTTAGGTTCAGCACACCTTGTGTTACTTGCCATGTGGTAGCCAGTGCACCGACGATAAACACCACATCACCAATAGTTCGTATCCATCTTAGAGTAACTAGCGCTCCACTTTGCATTAGGGTTTCACTGCGGGCATACCAAAGGCCTTCTGAAGCGCTCGCCATAAACTGGATAATACCGACAGGTAAAAGGCTGGTGAACAACATTAAAGCCAAACCTATATTCATCCACCAGAATGCCGTTCTCATTAATTTCTCGCTAAATATAAACTGGGGACGAATATATCTAAGAACGAGTAAACTAAAGCCCAATGCCAAGAACCCATATACTCCAAACAATGCACCATGGGCATGTGTGGCCGTGGTATTTAAGCCCTGAAGATAATATAACGCTATCGGTGGGTTAATGGTAAAGCCAAGTACGCCTGCTCCTAACATATTCCAGAAAGCAACAGCCACAAAAAACATCAAAGGCCATTTGATTTTTACCATCCAGGGTGCACGATTTTTTAAGCTATAGTGATCCCAGGCTTCATAACCCAATAAGATAAGTGGGACCACTTCGAGCGCACTAAATGTGGCCCCTACCGCCATAACTGGTGTTGTCGTCCCTGAGAAATATAGGTGGTGAAAAGTTCCCGGTACCCCCCCTAGTAGAAATAATGACGCTGATGCTAGAGAAGTCACAGTAGCCATGCGTTTAGATACAAGGCCCATACTGAAGAAGATAAATGCAAGCGCAGTTGTAGCAAAAACTTCAAAGAAACCTTCTACCCATAAGTGCACTATCCACCAGCGCCAAAACTCCATGACCGATATGTGTGTGCGCTCGCCATAAAAGAAGCCTGCACCATAAAACAATCCTATGGCAATTACGGAGGCAGTAAACAGGGCTAGCAGGTTTTTATCACCTTTTTGCTTTAATGCTGGAACAATGCCGCGCAGCATTAATGCCAACCATAATACGATGCCGGTAAATTTACCGATTTGCCATAGTCTGCCAAGATCTACAAATTCATATCCTTGATGACCTAGCCAAAAGCTGAGTTCTGGTGGCAGAGTTTGCGCAATGGCTAGATAATTGCCGACAAATGATCCAATAACGACTGCTATTAATGCCCAAAACAATATATCAACACCAAGTTTTTGGAACTTAGGATCTTTACCACCGTTGATAATTGGAGCAAGAAATAGTCCGGCAGCTAAAAATCCTGTAGCTATCCAAAATAGAGCAGCCTGTATATGCCAGGTGCGTACCAGGCTGTATGGAAACCACTCCGATGTTTCTATCCCATAGAACCCTTGTCCTTCGACAGTATAGTGGGCAGTAAAACCACCCAAGAAAACTTGGAAAGTAAATAGTCCTACTATAGCTAGTAAGTATTTTCCAAGAGCTTTCTGTGAGGGGGTTAATTTGAAGGTGCTGATTGGATCTTGCTTGGGGGCAGTAGGGTGTTTGTCTTCAGTGCGTAGGAACGCCCATGCCCAAACTAGGGCGCCAATACCGGCAATCAATAAGACCACGCTAATAATAGACCAAATAATATTTTCGCTAGTTGGCTTATTATCAATTAATGGTTCGTGGGGCCAATTGTTAGTGTAGGTTGCGCCACCTGTTGAACGCTCGGTTGAAGCTACCCAGGATGTCCAAAAGAAGAACTCAGTAAGTCGCGCTCGGCGATCCGCATCGGGCAGTGTAACCTCTTTCATTGCGTAATTTGCGCGGGTTGGCTGTAAAGCGGGGTCACCTCCAAAAAGTGCATCATAATATTTTGCGGTTTGCTCTATAGCTGTGACTCTTCGCTTAGATAAAGTGGCAATTCCAGATTCGCTGCTATAGGTGTTGGTTCTATAATCTAATTTAAGATCATAGAGAAGTTTGTGTTTTTCCCTTTTGGATAAAGATTCATATGGGAGACCAAATTCCGCTTTTGACGCTATTGATAACCAATTAATTAGCTCTCGATGTAACCAATCAGCGGTCCAGTCTGGGGCCTGGTAGGCACCATGCCCCCAAATAGATCCCAGTTGCATTCCTCCAACGGATTGCCAAGAAGTTTGGCCATCTAAAATTTTATCTTTAGTGGTCAGTATTTTGCCATTTTCTGAGACAAATGCCTCAGGTATCGGGGGTGCCTTCCGATATATTTCACTGCCAAAATATCCGAGTATTGAAAAGGTTACAACTAAAACGCCGATCAATGTCCACCAAAGAGATTTGTAAGTTCTCATCAGAATTATCCTTGCCAATATAAATTGGCTTTTTTAGCAATATGCTATTTAAACTATTAATTTTCGTATATCCCCCTAGGCTGCTTGTAAAACAAAACATCGTAAACATCGGGTGTCTGTAATTATTCGGAGTGGATTTATGATGCCTGATTGAGTGTTAATAGGTTTTAAGCTTGACTCTTCGCATTCTTGCTTAGCTGTGTTGAACTCATGAGGTTGACCTCCAGTAGAGGCGTTAACTTGCAACAGAAAAAACATAAACTCTCCTTTTCCTTGTGTTGCTTGAATAAATCAAATTGAGAATGGGCTTCTCAAAATAATGTTTGGTCGTGTAATACATTGATTTTTAGGTGACCGATACCTTGTATTTGGGTAATAAAAAGTGGCCAATAATCGTTGTTAACCTGCCGCCCCTAGGCAGAGTTTCCGTAAGCGAACATGTCGATGTTCATTGCTTGGCCTCTTGAATTAATTGGCGGCCTTAAATTCAGGAAAGCAGCCTCTGAAATCAGGGCGCTTTCGCTCGAATCGCCTCTAATAGCTTTTGGGTCAGTCATGAATAGCACATTCGGCTGTAACCGTAGCCTAAGGGCTAGGTTGAACGAGCATTTGAGACTGAGCATTCTCTACCCCTTTATCTATACATGCATATAAGATGCATCTTTTGCATGGCAATTTACACCTAAATTTCAATGATGTAAACTAGATGCATCTTTAAATTTTCAAGGGATGAAAATTCTTGGCTTCACAATGAGGGACTTTGCCAATGAAGATCACGCAATTTACTGACTACTCTTTGCGAGTGTTGATGTACCTTGCTATACAGGATCGAGAGTTAGTAACCATCAGAGAAGTTGCTGAGCGCTACCAAATATCTAAAAACCACCTAATGAAGGTGGTACAAGAGTTGAATCTCAAAGGCTACTTGATTGCAACCCGGGGTAAATATGGTGGCATTCGGCTAAGCCGAGCTCCTGAAGACATTAATGTTGGAGAGTTAGTTCGATTATTGGAGCAAGATACCGTGTTAGTAGAATGCTTTGGGACAAATAATCAATGTGTCATAACTCCTGCGTGTAGGTTGAAGATAATGTTCGCCGAGGCTATGGAAAGTTTTTTTATTTGTTTGGAGCAATACACCTTGGAAGACCTGGTATCCGGCCCGAATCAGACTGACCTTATCAATATACTAGCTTTTCCTGCGAAAATTGAGAGGGCGTAGCAAGGTCCCTAGGTTAGGCTCATCTTATATTTGCTTGAGGGAGAAAAAGTACAGTTTTCTATTTAAAACCTGGAAGATTCATACTCCAGGGCCCTTATTACATAAAGGGCTTTGTTTTCCGCCAGGTGAAAAGCCTATCTTCAATTTCCTCTCACCCTATATCAGGTAGCCACCCAATGCACGTTGGTCTGACTTTTAGGTTTTAGGGGGTATTGGGAATGCTTCCTGGAGTAAGGAAATACTCAGCACAAATTTATTGCTCCTGCTCAAGCGCAATGCCTTTATCTGAGAGATGGTTACTGAATATCGTTATGAATGCTGTGGTAAAACGAAAGCGAGGATTGTGTCAATTTTGTCTTATAGAAACCAGTTTAATTGGGAGTCGGCTTCCCTGCCTGCCTCAGTAGTGCGAGTATCGAAGTACAATGATACCCGCAACATACTGATTAAAAACTTAAAAACAGCAGCGAATTAATAACGATAGTAGCGACCGCGATAACGATAGTAATCTCTGCGCTTTCTTTCCCTATCATAGAGGTAGCCTGCACCTGCACCAATAACCGCACCTGCGGCAGTGCCACCGGGGCGTCCGCCACTAATCAAGGCACCTGTTACTGCGCCTATACCGACGCCGGTGCCGATTCGGCGGTCGGTATCACTCATATTGGCGCAGCCCGTACCTCCAAGGCTTGCAGTCAATACTGCGGCCAAGCTGAGATATTTGATAGCTTTGATACGCATAGACACCTCTGTTACTGGAAGGTTGAGGTATAAAGAATCGGCGCAGGCCGACTATTTCGGAGCCAGTGTAGAGTCCGCATGCACTGGCAACAAATCCAAATTGGGAGTTTCATTCCCTTTTTTTGTCGATATTTAGGTGGTTGTTAAGGTGTTCGAAAAACAAGACTTGGTAGAACTGGCTCGACTCAAAATGCCATTTGGAAAATACTCGGGCCGGGTTTTAATAGATTTGCCTGAGGAGTACCTGCTTTGGTTCGCAAAAAAGGGGTTTCCAGAGGGGCGTCTAGGACAGTTGATGGCATTAGCCCTGGAGATAAAAGTAGAGGGATTGCAGGGGCTTATTGATCCACTGCGCTGACCTTTTAGCAGGTTTTCCCAGTATTGCAATCACCTTGGTCGGTTTGCTCTGCGGGACTTTGACATTAATATAGTAATGCCTAGGTGTGCTTTGCGGAGCGAAGCCCAAGAAAAAGCGGGCCGTAATGGAGACTGGACTGACCCGGAAATAGGCCCACAGCGGGTAACCACTGGTCTGAATGATTTCAGCGAGGTAGTAGCGGGAGTAGAGCCAGTCAGCTTAAAAGAGGGAGCGGTCGAAACGAATTCGGCCGCCACTCTTTTAAATTATTCTAAACTCAGTTCTCACCGACTAATATCCGCCGGCAATATTTTGTGAGAGAGTTGCCCGACTCGAAAGTCGGACGTAGCTATCTACTGACTAACTGATCAGAGTGGGATTCGGATAACAACACCACCCATAGTGTGGCCCAGCTCAAAGTCAGTGCGCGGGCTGTCTACGTGATCGTTGTGACAGCTCACGCAAGCAGGTGAAACACCTACATCCGCATATACTGCAGTGAAGTACTCGGTATCACCTAGTTTTTCGCGGCCGTAAAAGTTTTTCCCTGGGTTGTCGATTACGTACTGCAAGCCCTCTTTTTCCATCTCAGTGCGCGGTTTGTTTTGCTTGTTGATTGGCCACAGGGAGAGCAGGGCATAGTTAAAGCCAGACTCATTTTCGGCAACACGCTCAGCTCCCATACGCATCATCTGCGCGGGGAGTGGTAGCAATTTCTTATCTTGCCAGTGCTCATCAGCGTCGAGGATTTTCTCCTCGTTCTGCAGGCGGTTTACAACCTTGTTGGTGTAGTTGGCCCTGTCTGCCTCGATAACGGCAAAGATGGCATCCGCCATTCGCTCCGGAGCAACTCCCTGGTTTTTCTCACAGCCGGTGAGCAGTGCCAGTCCAGCGATAATACAAGCGGCAATACGCATATTTTCCCCTCCTATTGGGATTGATTTTGCTTGTTTTTGCTTTTGGTAATCCTTGCAATACGCTCGCGGATCAGCTCGAAGGTTTCATGCTTCTCTGCGGGTTTATGCTTGAAATTATTGTTAATCAGAGTTTTGTCAGCCAGGGCAGCCAGGGAGAATTCGGCTCCATGACAGCTCAGGCAAACGGGCATCATTTTTTCATTGGGGCGAAGGTTATGATTTTGATTATGGTTAACTACAACCTGTTCGCCATGGGTTTCCCGTGGTAAATGGCAGCTGGCACAGCTTACGCCACCCTCTGGGTTTGAATTCCAGGTATCGAAGTGAGGGGACTCTTTGTAAGAGAGACTGTGCTCATCACTGTGGCAACCCAGGCAAGCCTCTACAGCGGCAAATTGCAGATTTACTTCATGGGGCCCGTGACAACTAACACAGCTCAATTCATCCGTTGCGCTGGTATTCATGGGAAGGCGGGCCTGTTGTGGGGAGATGGCGCCGACCTGCTGGATAAAGCCCTCTTCCAGCTTGTTGGACATGCGCATTCCATGTTTTCCTTGAGTGAAGGATTCTTTTTGATCGCTGTGGCAACTAGCACATTGCTCGACAATCTCAACACTACTGAATTGCATTTGCCCATCGACGTGACAGCTGCTGCAGTTCACCTCTGTTTGTGCGTGAATACTCTGTGCCCAGACCGTTGCGATTTCTGCAGTCTGGCTAGAGCTACTAATGTCTGCTTCGCTAACTTTTAAAGGGGCTTTATCTGAATGCTCATTTAGCCAGGACTGAACTGCTGTACGAGCGGGAAGCTTTGCAGTTTCCAATAGATCAGGTTGATCAACATGGGCGATAAGGAAGTCTTCATAGAGGGAGCCATTATCGTGATAGTTGTGGCAGCCCGCACTTGCGCAGGTTTCAAATCCCAGGTCTTTGTGACTACTGCGCTCTTCGGCAATATCGCTGTGGCAGTGAAAGCAAAAGTCGCCCGCCAGGGTTACTCCCATCTCTCCGGTGATTTGTGGTTTGTGCTCAGTGTGACAACTTACACATAGCCGGGCGTCAAGAGTCTCCAGAAGTACAGCATTGCGCGGATCTAAAAATTTCTGCCGGGGGTGTGAGTCGTCTACAAGCTCCAGTTCTTCCGCATGGCAATTCAGGCAAGCTTGCTGAACAGCATCCTCACCGGCAAAGCCATCGGTATGGCAGGAAGTACAAGCCAGCTCAATTTGATGGTGACCGTGCGTGGCATCTCCACTGATAAATAGAGATTTATCGTCAACGTTAAGGTTGTATGCCACCGCAGAGCCGATAGCCAGCGTTAGCAATACACCGTAATGCCAGAATTTAAATTGATATGATTTCATCTAGAAGTAATAAACCGCAAAAATATGGTAGGCGAGAAGGACCGGTAAGGCCCAGAGCAGGGCATAGTGAACTCGGGACCACCATTTTCGGTGTTCGCGAAGTTTCAGGTCAGTCCAATGGTGGTTGCGCGCCATAAAAACGCCGACGAGAGAACCAGTTGCGGTTGCAGTTAGAAATACCAGCATCAATGCTAAATTCAGGTTTTCACCAAGGCGGAAGCCTGAATGTACAGCGAGTGCAAGTAGAGCGATTAAACCTGTAACGCTGTGTGCATAGCGCCAGTGATCGACATGCCCAAGGCTAAGTTTATTCCAACGTTTCCTGATACTGAGAGCGGCAGTAAACAGGCACATAGCGAGAATGGTATAGCCCGTAACCTGCTTCCAAAAATTGTCGTACCAGAGCTTTTCCCAAAAAAGTGCAGTCTGCACTGAGGAGGAAACTGGAGCTGGCGGCATCAGGAAAGCCAGGGCTATCAGGATTAATGACAGAACAGAAGTTATCAATATCCCCTTGGAGTGTCGCATTACCAAGTTGGGAGCTGGCACATCCAGAAGCTCAGCCATTAGCGGGCGGCAACTACCGCAAACAGACCCGGCTGTTGTCGCTTGTTGCAATTCGTTTAAATTGCGCTTCCCAGCGGAAATAGCCTTGCATAATTCCCCTTTGGTGACAGAGTTGCACTGGCAGACCAGATAACTATCGGGAAAATCTTTAATGCTATTGCCGCTTTTTTTGGCAAAAACTCGCCCTTCGCTTTCAAAGTCTTTCAGTGTGCGCAGAGAGATTTTTTGCTCCTGTGCTACGGTCTGGCGTAATTCATTGGCTTCATCCCAGCTGCCAATATAAATGGCCCCAACGATGTATTCGCCTTTGATAAATAAGCGTCTATAGATCCCCTTAAAGCGATTGCGATAGACATGGCTCTCAACGCCCTCTTGCTGATTGAGGTTTTCCGGGGTTACCTCTCCCATTATTCCGCAGGGAATATGGGCAATTTTCAGCTGAATATCGGTATAAGTGCCGGAGTAGGGCTGCGAGAGAGATTTACCGCTATGGTTGCGACGAATATGTGAGCAGCAGCTTTCAGCTTGTTCATAGCCCGGTCGGACCAATTGGTAGACTTTCTTGTCAAACTCAGCGCACTCGCCTACGGCGTAAATATCCGGGTCGGAAGTTTGCATCCATTCATTGACTACGATTCCGCGTTTAGTTGAAAGTCCGCTCTGTTCGGCCAGGCTAATTTCCGGCTTAATCCCTGTGCACAACACGATAGCGTCGACGGGAATTTTTTCGCCACTTTCAAAAGTGAGTAGGCGCTTGCTATCGCTCTCTTCAATGGATGTTAGGGAGTCCGAAATTTTTAACTCTACACCCAGTGCAGTGAGTGCGGACTTTAGGAACTCCTCTCCTTCTTCACCCAGGAGCCCGCTGAGTAAGTGTCCTCTGGATTGTAAAGTGATGTTGTTTTTAGGTGTTTTTAACGCGGTTGCAGCTTCAAGGCCCAGAGCACCAGCACCGATAACACAGATGTCTGCATTCTGCTCCCTTAACTCAAGTAAATCATTGGTGTTACGCAGACTTCGAAAAGGGTAAACACCAGGCAGATCCGCACCCGGAATCTTCGGAATAATAGGATTTGATCCAGTCGCTATTATTAGCTTGGAATAAGGTTGTATATTCCCTGCAGCATCGGTGACTGTTTTTTGGGAGCGATCAATAGAGACTATTTTACGGTCAATATATTCTGCCAGGCGGTGGTCACTTTGACTGAGAATAGGGTTATCAAGCTCCTCCAACTCTACATGGCTTGATAGATATTGAGAAAGTTTAACCCGGTTGTAGGGAGACTCTGTTTCTGCTCCATAGATAACAATTTGAGCTTCATCACAGAATTCTAATAATTTTTGTGCGCAACGCACACCCACCGGACCAGTACCGATAATTACATAAATTGGGTAACTGTTATCATTAGTGTGGATGCCGCTTGGTAATTGCTCGACAAGTGTGTCGTCTAGCTCAGTCATACCTCCCCCCGACTGCTTTGATTTTCTATTAGTCTTTGTATTTTTAATTTGTCTGCCAGATGGCCTGCTAATTTTCTTAGACTAATATCCCACTCTTTGGTGTTTTTTTGAATTCTAATCCCTATATGTTTAAACAAAATTAAATAAACGTCTAGTACCGATTAGAACATGACGATAGAGAATTGGGTGTAAAGTAAGGTCAGGTCGGAAAATAAGGCTGGATTTAACTGATGCGCACAGTTTTTTTGGGGGGCTAAATGTATCTTGCCCAAATTCAGTGCTTAAATTTAATTTGGCTGTGAAAAATTGGCGGGGTGAGGGGAGTGCTTTCCAGTTACTTTGTGACCGCTGAGCGGCCAAAAAATATGCGGCCCCGTCCTTGTGGGCTGCGGACTGTAAAATAGTATGCCTATTGTAAAGATTTGTTTCTTATCGGCATTCCTAGGTTAAATATCTCACTACTCCTGATAAAAAAACTAAACGTTGCTTTTAGGAGGGTTGGTAAAGGACGTAGAGTTCTTTTTCTTCTAGGGCAGTACGACGAGTTAGTGCTTCACCGATTTTCTGATAATCCATTTTGAAGTCGCGAACCATTTCAGGAGTGAAGGCTTCGTGGTTATAGCGCTTGCAAAATTGCACAACAGCATTTGCAATTTCATTCATATCGGTGCGGAAATCTTTAACTACTTGCAGTGTGTGGGCATCGCCAGCCAGTGCTTGCTCCAGGTATACGTAAAAACGTACATTTTCTTTGATTAGATGGGCCTGGAAGCCAGATTTAAATTGGGTCAGTAGCTGCGACAGCTGGCGGTAGTTCTGCTTCTCATAACCCTCTGACCACATGCGCTGAAAAATACTGATCAAGGTGCGGTGATCGTCTTCAAGGGCTTTAATTAGAGTGGGATCGTAAGAGATTGTGCGGGCACCTTTAGCTCCTGCATAAGAGCTGCGAGTATATTTTTCCTCAAGGTCCGCCGCGTCTTCTGTTTTGTTACTTCGGAACATTCCAGAAATAAAACTAAGCATGAATTTAGTCTCAGTAAATTTAAAGGTTTGTTATTAGGTCTGATCGCGCCGCGAAGTTGGGGGTAACTTAAAGAAAGCAAAGCTATTTGGGTCCCGGCGGGCGTGGCGGATTTTACATTGGATGACAGTTGGTTTAACTGTTATGGAAGGGGCGAGTAAAGCAAAATTTTCAAAGTGGGACTTGTGTCACATTTTAGGTCTTTGCTTTTTAATTTTTATCGAAATTCAGTTGATTATCGCCAGTGGAATCAAAATAAATTTAAATATCTAATTAATAAAAAACCCGGCATAGCCGGGTTTTTTAAATTGCTTTGAGCTTAGCGTTGCTCGAGCGGTACATAATCGCGCTGAGGGTAGCCGGTATACAGCTGGCGAGGACGACCAATTTTGTACGGATTGGAAATCATTTCATTCCAGTGTGCAATCCAGCCTGAAGTACGGCCGGTGGCGAAAATTACGGTGAACATATCGGTGGGGATACCGATAGCCTTCATAATAATGCCGGAGTAGAAATCTACGTTCGGGTAGAGTTTCTTCTCTACGAAGTAATCGTCCTCAAGGGCGATTTTCTCCAGCTTCTTGGCGATCTTCAGCAGAGGATCATTTTCTGCACCCATGGCGCCCAAAACTTCATCACAGATGCCCTGCATTACGCGGGAGCGAGGATCGAAGTTCTTGTAGACGCGGTGACCAAAGCCCATCAGGCGGAAGGGGTCATTCTTATCTTTGGCGCGCTTCACGAATTCGTCGATACGGCTTTCGTCGCCAATTTCCTGCAGCATGTTCAATACCGCTTCATTGGCACCGCCGTGAGCGGGTCCCCACAAAGTGGCAATGCCGGAAGAAATACAGGCGAACGGATTGGCACCAGAAGAGCCAGCCAGGCGAACAGTGGAGGTGGACGCATTCTGCTCGTGGTCTGCGTGTAGCAGGAAGATGATGTCCATTGCCTTGGCGACAACCGGGTCTATCTTGCTGGGCTCGCAGGGGTTGCCAAACATCATGTGCAGGAAGTTCTCGGAATAGCTGCGGCTATTGTCCGGGTACATGAAGGGCATGCCCTGGGAGTGCTTGTAGCACATCGCTGCCAGGGTTGGCATCTTGGCAATCAGGCGGTGGGCGGAAATCTCGCGGTGCTCCGGATTAGTGATATCCAGGGAGTCGTGATAGAAGGAAGCGAGGGCACCGACTACGCCACACATCATCGCCATTGGGTGGGCATCGTAACGGAAGCCTTTAAAGAAGCTCACCAGGGATTCGTGAACCATGGTGTGAGACATAATGGTGTCTACATACTTCTTCTTTTCTTCTGCGTTGGGCAGTTCGCCATTCATCAGCAGGTAGCAGGTTTCCAGGTAATCGGATTTTTCTGCCAGTTGCTCGATGGGGTAGCCGCGGTGCAGCAGTTGGCCCTTGCCGCCATCAATAAAGGTGATCTTGGAATCACATGAGGCGGTAGATACGAAGCCCGGGTCGTAAGTAAATAAGCCTTTACTGGTCAGACCGCCGACATCAATAACATCGGGGCCGAGGGTGCCGGAGCGAACTGGCATCTCAAGGGCGCCGTCGATACCATCGACTGTGAGGTGCGCTTTTTTATCGGACATTGCGGACTCCTAAAAATGTTCTTATGCCGGCCTTTTCCCGCTGTTTTCGGGAGCTAGCGGCCTTTTGAGCGGGGCCAAACTTAAGTGCCGCGCCGCAAATTGTCAAACCAAAAGGAATGGACGACCAGTCTATTGGCGACAGGATATCCGGTTCCGCTCCATACTCGTAGAGTATTTGTCTAGATAATGCACAGGAAAGTCTGAGGAAATCCCGCGATTCCCGATTTACTACGCGATACTGGTGGGAACCCGGCGTAATCGCAGGCGTTCGTTGTGTTTTGACTAGTGAATGCCTATAATCCGCGCGGCTTGCGCCATGGTACGGCTACTTTGTATAAGGCTTCATCAGGTCGAGTGCAAAGTAATCAGCAAGCAGCTCGTCCCTCCATTGAAAAGCTAACGGGCGCCCGGTCGTTCAGGGCAACAAGGTGTTTTTCCTGTGAACAAAAACAGACCTGTCAATTTAGACATTTCCACTATAAAGCTTCCCGCTACCGCTGTGGTTTCCATTTTGCATCGTATTTCCGGTGTAGTGCTCTTCGTTGTTGTTGCACTACTACTGTGGATGCTCGATGTCAGTTTGGAATCCGAGCAGGGATTCGCCGAAATTGCAGCGGTATTTAACAGTATCCCTGCCAAGCTCATTCTCTGGGCATCGCTGGCGGCACTTATTTATCACATTCTGGCAGGTGTTCGTCATCTGTTTATGGATATGGGAGTAGGTGAAAGTCTCGAAGGCGGCCGTCGCAGCGCTGTGTCAGTGCTGGTGCTGGCTGTAATCCTTATTCTTCTGGCGGGAGTATGGTTGTGGTAAAAACAGTAACAAGCTTTGGCCGTAGCGGTACTTTCGATTGGCTCTACCAGAGAGTCACTGCGGTAATATTGCTCGCCTATACCCTCTTTATAGTGGGTTTTATCTTTTTTAGTAAAGACTTCGGCTACCAGGCCTGGTCCGAACTGTTCGCCCAGCGCTGGATGCGTGTTTTCAGCCTGGTTGCCTTGCTGTCCACCATTATTCACGCCTGGATTGGCCTCTGGTCCGTGGTAACTGACTACATCACCAACCGGATGATGGGCGGTAAAGCCACTGTTCTGCGCTTGTTCGTAGAAGTGATTCTGGCTGCCGTTGCCGTGTTGTACGCGGTGTGGGGCATTGAAATTCTTTGGGGTGTATAAGCAATGGCGAACATGCGTACTATTTCATTTGACGGGATTGTAATTGGTGGAGGCGGTGCCGGTATGCGCGCTGCCCTGCAGATGGCCCAGTCCGGCTATAAAACTGCGGTTATTACCAAGGTATTCCCGACTCGTTCTCACACAGTATCTGCCCAGGGTGGCATTACCTGTGCAATTGCCAGTTCAGATCCCAACGATGATTGGCGCTGGCATATGTACGATACCGTTAAGGGTTCCGACTATATCGGTGACCAGGACGCTATTGAATATATGTGTTCCGTAGGTCCGGAAGCGGTATTTGAGCTGGAGCACATGGGCCTGCCTTTCTCCCGTACTGAGGAAGGTCGTATTTATCAGCGCCCCTTCGGCGGTCAGTCTAAAGATTTCGGCCGCGGTGGCCAGGCTGCACGTACTTGTGCTGCCGCTGACCGTACCGGCCATGCACTGCTGCACACCCTCTATCAAAACAACGTTAAGCACAAAACCGAATTCCTGAACGAATGGTTTGCGATTGACCTGGTGAAGAACCAGGACGGTGCTGTTGTGGGTGTGATCGCCATGTGCATCGAAGATGGCGAAGTGGTTTATATCAAATCCAAAGCGACTGTATTCGCTACCGGCGGTGCCGGTCGTATCTTCGCTTCCACCACCAACGCACACATCAATACCGGTGACGGTGTCGGTATGGCCCTGCGTGCCGGTATGCCGGTCCAGGATATTGAGATGTGGCAGTTCCACCCCACTGGTATTTACGGTGCCGGTGTACTCGTGACCGAAGGTTGTCGCGGTGAGGGTGGCTACCTGATCAATAAAGATGGTGAGCGTTTTATGGAGCGCTATGCGCCCAACGCCAAAGACCTCGCTTCCCGCGACGTTGTGGCTCGCTCTATGGTTCTCGAGATTCTCGACGGCCGCGGCTGTGGCCCGGAAGGCGATCACGTATTCCTGAAGCTTGATCACCTGGGTGAAGAGCTGCTCAACAGCCGTCTGCCCGGTATCTGTGAGCTGTCCAAGACCTTCGCCCACGCCGACCCAGTTAAGGTGCCGATCCCGGTAGTACCTACCTGTCACTATATGATGGGTGGTATTCCCACCAACGTTCACGGTCAGGCTCTGACCCAGGACGCTGCGGGTAACGACCAGATTGTTGATGGCTTCTACGCCTGTGGCGAAGTTGCCTGTGTGTCCGTACACGGAGCCAACCGCTTAGGCGGTAACTCCCTGCTGGACCTGGTGGTATTCGGTCGCGCTTCCGGCCTGTTTATTGAGAAGTCCCTGCGCGAAGGTATCGAGCACCGCGAAGCTTCCGAGTCTGATCTCGAAGCCGCTATGGCTCGCTTGAATCACCTGGAAACCAATGAGAAGGGTGAGAAGGCTGCCGACCTGCGCAAAGAGCTGCAGGGCGTGATGCAGAACCACTTCGGCGTATTCCGTCGCGGCGACTTTATGGCCGAAGGTGTGAAGAAGCTTGCAGATCTGCGCGAGCGTATTGAAAATGTGCGCCTCGAAGACAAGAGCCGCGCGTTTAACACCGCCCGTGTTGAAGCGCTGGAGCTGCAAAACTTACTGGAAGTTGCCGAGGCCACTGCAGTTGCTGCAGAGACCCGCACTGAGAGCCGCGGTGCTCACGCCCGTGAGGACTTCCAGGAGCGCGATGATGAAAACTGGCTGTGCCACTCTATGTATTTCCCCACGGAAAAACGTGTTGGCAAGCGTGCAGTAAACTTCGCGCCTAACACTATGGAAGCCTTTGAACCGAAAGCTCGGACTTACTGATTCGGGAGCGGAATAGAGTATGTTGAAAGTAAGCATTTACCGTTACAACCCGGAAACCGACAAAGCGCCTTATATGCAGGACTATGAACTGGACACCAAGGGCAAGGACCTGATGGTGTTGGACGTTCTGGAGCTGCTGAAAGCCGAAGATCAGACCTTGTCTTTCCGTCGTTCCTGCCGTGAGGGCGTTTGTGGCTCCGACGGTATGAACATTTCCGGTCGCAATGGTCTGGCGTGCACTACGCCACTGTCTGAAGCTGCCCCCAAGGGTAAACTGGTTCTGCGTCCGCTGCCGGGCCTGCCTGTTATCCGCGACTTGGTTGTGGATATGGAGCAGTTCTACGAGCAGTACAAGAAGATTGAACCGTACCTGCAAAACGATACTCCGGCTCCGGCCATCGAGCGTCTGCAGTCTCCGGAAGATCGCGAAAAGCTCGACGGTCTGTACGAGTGTATCCTGTGCGCCTGCTGCTCCACTTCCTGTCCGTCTTTCTGGTGGAATCCGGACAAGTTTATTGGCCCAGCTGGTTTGTTGCAGGCTTACCGCTTCCTGGCAGATAGCCGCGACCTGGCTACTGATGAGCGCCTGTCAAATCTGGATGACCCCTTCAGTGTATTTCGTTGTCACGGTATTCAAAACTGTGTCAATGTTTGCCCGAAAGGACTGAATCCGACGCGCGCGATCGGCCATATCCGCAATATGCTGCTGACCCGCGCCGTGTAGGGGATGCTGCGGCCGGTTATCGGCCCGCTGGGGTTCGCGCTCTGCGAACCCGGTGCCAGGTAGGGTGCCAAGCAAACGACAAAAAGCCGGTTCTAACCGGTAAAAAACTGAAAAGGGGAGGTGGCTTTGTGCGCCTCCCCTTTTGTGAGTGAAAGGAAAGCGCAGTGGCTCAAGAGAAGATAAGCACACTGCAATTGAGGTAGGCATCAACATGCACGAAAGTACCATGGAGCAGCTGTGGCGTAGCTCCCATATCTCCGGGGGCAATGCTGCCTACGTGGAGGAGCTTTACGAGACCTATCTGCACGACCCCAACGGTGTCCCCGAGGAGTGGCGCAATTATTTCGATAGCCTCCCCCGCGTTGAGGGCAGCAGCGATGTTTCCCACGCCGCTGTTCGCCAGCACTTTGAGCTGCTCAGCAAACACCGCGCGCGTCCGGTGGCCGCTCCCGGTGCGGCCGGCTCTGCCAATATTGAGCACGAGCGCAAGCAGATTAAAGTTCTGCAACTGATCGATTCCTACCGCCATCGCGGCCATAAAAAAGCGACCCTTGACCCCCTGGGCTTGATGGCTCGCGAACAAGTGCCCGACCTGCAACTGAGCTACCACGGCCTGACTGAGGGTGATTTCGATACCACCTTCAATACCGGTAGCCTGTTCCTCGGTAAAGAAGAGGCGACCCTGCGTGAAATCGTCGAGGGTCTGGAGAATACCTACTGTGGCAATCTGGGTGCGGAGATCATGCATCTCTCCAACCTGGAAGAGCAGCAGTGGTTCCAGCAGCGCCTTGAGCGCAGCCAGTCTAAAGCCAACTTCGGCACCGACATCCAGATTGAAATCCTGCAGCGTCTTTCCGCCGCCGAAGGCCTGGAGCGCCACCTGGATTCCAAGTACCCCGGCACCAAGCGCTTTGGTGTAGAGGGTGGTGAGAGCCTGATCCCGATGATGGACGCTCTGATCCGTCGCTCCGGCACCTACGGGGTGAAGGAAGTGGTGATCGGTATGGCCCACCGCGGCCGCCTGAATACCCTGGTTAATATCCTCGGTAAAAACCCTGCGGATCTGTTCCAGGAGTTTGAAGGCAAGAAGACCCTCGATACTTCCGGTGACGTGAAGTACCACCAGGGCTTCTCTTCCAACGTGATGACTCCCGGTGGGGAAGTGCACTTGGCCCTGGCCTTTAACCCGTCGCACCTGGAAATCAGTGCGCCCGTGGTAGTGGGTTCCGTACGCGCCCGCCAGGATCGCCGCAAAGATGCGACCGGTGAGAAAGTAATGCCGATCAACATCCATGGCGACGCGGCTTTTGCCGGCCAGGGTGTGGTGCAGGAAACCCTGCAGATGTCCCAGACCCGCGGTTACTACACCGGCGGTACTGTGCACATCGTACTGAACAACCAGGTGGGCTTTACCACCAGCAAGCGTGAAGATGCCCGCTCCACTGAGTACTCCACCGATCCCGCTAAGATGATCGATGCGCCGGTGCTGCACGTAAATGGCGACGACCCGGAAATGGTCGTATTGGCCGCGCTGCTGGCGGTGGACTACCGCTACGAATTTAAGAAAGATATCGTTATCGACCTGGTCTGCTACCGTCGTCGCGGCCACAACGAGACCGATGACCCCTCTGGTACCCAGCCGCTGATGTACCAGACCATCCGCAAGCACAAGACTACCCGCACTCTCTATTCCGAGAAGCTGGTGGGCGAGGGCATCCTGGACAAGGTTGCCGCAGACAAGCTGGCCAACGATTACCGCGATAAGCTGGATGCCGGTGAAGACGTTGCTACCGGTCTTGTGAAGAAGCCGGACTCCTCCATGTTTGTGGACTGGAGCCCCTATCTGGGCCACGACTGGCAGGTGCCTGCAGATACCGGCTATGCGCTGCCGAAGCTGCAGGATGTCGCCACTCGCATGACCAACGTGCCCGATGGCGTGGTAATGCAGCGCCAGGTCTCCAAAATTTATGAAGACCGCCGCAAAATGGCCGGTGGCGCCCTGCCTCTGAACTGGGGCATGGCGGAAACCCTGGCTTACGGCACTCTGCTGGAAGAGGGCTTTATGGTCCGCTTTACCGGTGAAGATGTGGGTCGCGGTACCTTCTCCCACCGCCACGCGGTGGTTCACAGCCAGAAAGACGGTCAGAGCTATGTGCCTTTGCAGCATATGTTTGAAGACCAGCCGCCTTTCTATATCTACGACTCGCTGCTGTCCGAAGAGGCGGTGTTGGCGTTTGAATACGGCTACGCCACCACGACACCAAAGTCCCTGGTGGTGTGGGAAGCCCAGTTTGGTGACTTCGCCAACGGTGCCCAGGTTGTGATCGACCAGTTCATCACTTCCGGTGAGCACAAGTGGGGCCGTATGTGCGGCCTGGTAATGCTGTTACCGCACGGTTACGAAGGCCAGGGCCCAGAGCACTCCTCTGCGCGTCTTGAGCGCTTTATGCAGCTGTGTGCGGAGCACAATATCCAGGTGTGTAACGCCACTACCCCGGCACAGATCTTCCACCTGCTGCGTCGCCAGGCGGTGCGCCCAATGCGCCGTCCTCTGGTGATTATGAGTCCAAAGTGGATTCTGCGTCACAAGTTGGCCACCTCCAGCCTGGAAGAGCTGGCAGAAGGTCGCTTCCACAACGTGATCCAGGACCAGGGTGTAGATCCAGACAAAGTGAAGCGTGTGGTTCTGTGTTCCGGCAAGGTTTACTACCACCTGCTGGAAGCCCGTATGGAGCGCGAACAGGAAGATGTGGCGTTCGTACGAATCGAGCAGCTGTACCCATTCCCGGACGAAGAGTTTGTGGAAGCGGTTTCCGCATTCAAGAAGATCAAGAGTGTTGCCTGGTGTCAGGAAGAGCCCATGAATCAGGGCGCCTGGTACTCCAGCCAGCACCACTTGCGTCGCCTGTTGTCGGAAACCCACCCGAAGCTGGATCTGGAATATGTGGGCCGCGCCCCATCCGCAGCACCTGCGGCGGGCTATATGTCCACGCACCTTGAAGAACAGAATAAGTTCATCAACGAGGCGCTGACCGTCAAATAACCGGCGGCAGTAATAAGTGAAGAGTCAATCTCAGGAAACAGAAAAAATGACGATCGAGATTAAAGCGCCAACTTTCCCTGAATCAGTTCAGGACGGAACTGTCGCCACCTGGCATAAACAACCAGGTGAAGCTGTGTCCCGCGATGAACTGATCGTGGATATCGAAACCGATAAAGTTGTGCTGGAAGTTGTTGCACCTGCCGATGGTGCCCTGACTGAAATCATCAAGGGTGAGGGCGATACCGTTCTCTCCAATGAGGTGATTGCCAAGTTTGAAGCGGGCGCTGGCGCAGCTGCTGCCCCGGCGGAAGAAAAAGCAGAAGCTCCGGCTGCCGAAGCCGCAGCTCCTGCGGCTGGCGACAAAATTGCCATGCCATCTGCCAAGAAAATGGCTGCTGAGAAGGGCGTAGACCTGGCCGGTGTTGAAGGCACTGGCAAGGGTGGTCGCGTTCTCAAGGAAGACGTAATGAAAGCGGGCACTGCGCCGGCTGCCGCTGCTGCACCTGCCGCCGCTGTTGCTGAAGTTGCGGTTGCTCCGGGTGAGCGCGTAGAGAAGCGCGTTCCCATGACCCGTATGCGCAAGCGTATCGCTGAGCGCCTGCTGGACGCTTCCCAGTCCACCGCCATGCTCACCACCTTTAACGAGGTGAACATGAAGCCGATTATGGACCTGCGCAAGAACTACAAAGACCTGTTCGAGAAGACCCACAACGGCACTCGCCTGGGCTTTATGGGCTTCTTCGTGAAAGCTGCAGTAGAGGCGCTGAAGCGTTACACCGCAGTGAACGCGTCTATCGACGGCAACGATATCGTTTACCACGGTTACCAGGATATCGGTGTAGCGGTTTCCTCTCCGAAAGGCCTGGTCGTGCCGATTCTGCGCAATGCGGAGAACATGGGCCTGGCGGATATGGAAAACAATATCCGCGATCTGGGTGTTCGCGCCCGGGATGGCAAACTGTCTATCGAAGAGATGACTGGCGGTACCTTTACCATCACCAACGGTGGTGTATTCGGTTCCCTGCTGTCCACTCCGATTTTGAATCCACCGCAAACTGCAATTCTGGGTATGCACAAAATCCAGGAGCGCCCGATGGCGGTAAATGGCAAGGTGGAAATCCTGCCGATGATGTACCTGGCGCTGTCCTATGACCACCGTCTGATCGATGGTAAGGAAGCGGTTGGCTTCCTGGTAGCGATCAAGGAAATGATCGAAGATCCAGCGCGTATCTTGCTCGAAGTTTAAACAATAAATCTTGGGGCCTGCGGGCCCCCTCGATCACACTGCATTAGAAATATCTGGAACTGATCATGTCCGAAAAATTTGACGTAATCGTAATTGGCTCCGGTCCTGGTGGTTATGTCGCTGCCATCCGTGCCGCTCAGTTGGGCTTGAAAACGGCTTGTATCGAAAAGTGGAAAAACAAGGAAGGTAAATACGTAAATGGCGGTACCTGCCTGAACGTTGGCTGTATTCCTTCCAAGGCACTGCTGGACAGCTCCTGGAAATACCACGAAGCCAAAGATGCTCTCGACGTGCACGGCATTGAAGTCGGCAAGGTCAAGATGGATGTGAGCAAGATGATCGAGCGCAAAGGCGAGATCGTTAAGAAACTGACCGGTGGTGTAGCAGGTCTGTTCACCGCCAATAAAGTGACCTCCATTTTCGGCACCGGCAAACTGCTGGCGAACAAGAAAGTGGAAGTAACCGACGACGAAGGCAACAGCACCGTTTACGAAGCTGAAAATGTCATTCTGGCTTCCGGTTCTGTACCGGTAAATATTCCGCCCGCTCCGGTAGACAACAAAATTATTGTCGATTCCACCGGTGCACTGGAATTCGCTGAAACTCCAAAGCGTTTGGGTGTTATCGGTGCCGGCGTTATCGGTCTGGAGCTGGGTTCTGTATGGAACCGCCTGGGCTCCGAAGTGGTTGTTCTTGAAGCGATGGACAAGTTCCTGGCGATCATGGACCAACAGGTTGCCAAAGAGTCCCAGAAGATCTTCAAGAAGCAGGGCCTGGATATCCGCCTCGCTTGCCGCGTAACCGGCTCCGAAGTGAAAGGCGAAGAAGTGGTTGTTACTTACCAGGACAAAGATGGTAAAGAGCACCAGGAAACTTTCGACAAGCTGATCGTTTGCGTTGGTCGTCGCCCTTACACCGAAGGCCTTCTGTCTGAAGATGCCGGTGTGAAGATGGACGAGCGTGGATTCATCTATGTCAACGACCTGTGCATGACTTCTGCACCGGGCGTATGGGCGATTGGTGACGTGGTACGCGGCCCGATGCTGGCACACAAGGCCTCAGAAGAAGGTGTTGTGGTTGCCGAGCGTATCGCTGGCCAGAAGCCGATGATGAACTACGACGTGATTCCCAACGTTATTTACACTCACCCGGAAATCGCTGCGGTTGGTCGCACCGAAGAGCAGGTGAAGGCCGATGGCGAGCCCTACAACGTAGGCAGCTTCCCGTTTGCTATCAACGGCCGCGCTATGGCCGCCAACGATACCCAGGGCTTTGTGAAAATCATTGCTCACGCGGAAACTGACCGCGTACTGGGTGCCCATATTGTTGGCCCGTCTGCCGCAGACCTGGTTCAGCAAGTGGCGATCGCGATGGAATTCGGCTCCAGTGCTGAAGACATCGGTATGACGGTATTTGCGCACCCGACTCTTTCCGAAACTGTGAAAGAAGCGGCGCTGGGAGTGAACGGCCATGCGATTCACACCGTAAATCGCAAGAAGCGCAAGTAAGAATATTTTTCGATTTCGGGGCACTAATTATTGATTAATTAGCGCCCCGGTTTCATTTGTGGAATTTGAAATTTGCAACGACGGAAATTTTAAATTTCTCTTTCAGGTGCAGAGTGATCTGCAATTAGTAAACACATTTTATATGTGAATTGGTATTGACTATGAACTTGCATGAGTATCAGGGCAAACAACTGTTTGCGGAATACGGATTGCCGGTTTCCAAAGGCATTGCAGCGGAAACCCCGGCAGCGGCAGCAGCAGCGGCTGACGAAATTGGCGGTGATAAGTGGGTAGTAAAGGCCCAGGTACACGCTGGTGGCCGCGGTAAGGCTGGCGGTGTAAAGCTGGTAGATTCCAAGGCAGAGATTGAAGAGTTTGCCAAGAAGTGGCTGGGCGAGCGTCTGGTAACTTATCAAACAGACGAAAATGGCCAGCCGGTTTCCCGTATCCTGGTTGAAAGCTGCACTGACATCGACCAAGAACTGTACCTTGGCGCCGTTGTTGACCGCTCCACCCGTCGTATCGTTTTCATGGCTTCCACCGAAGGCGGCGTTGAGATCGAGAAAGTAGCGGAAGAGACTCCAGAAAAAATCCTGAAAGCCACCATCGATCCACTGGTAGGCGCTCAGCCTTACCAAGCGCGCGAGCTGGCTTTCAAACTGGGCCTGAACCCGACTCAGGTTAAGCAGTTCACCAAGATCTTCCTCGGCCTGGCAAAAATGTTCCAGGAAAAAGATCTGGCCCTGCTGGAAATCAACCCGCTGGTAATCACCACCGAAGGCAACCTGCACTGCCTGGACGCCAAAGTGGTAATCGACAGCAACGCGCTGTACCGCCACGCTGACCTGCGTGAAATGCACGATCCTTCCCAGGAAGATTCCCGTGAAGCGCACGCTGCCAAGTTCGACCTGAACTACGTAGCTCTCGATGGCAACATCGGCTGCATGGTAAACGGTGCTGGTCTGGCCATGGGTACCATGGACATCGTAAACCTGCACGGCGGCAAGCCAGCTAACTTCCTGGACGTTGGCGGCGGCGCGACCAAAGAGCGCGTTGTTGAAGCGTTCAAGATCATCCTGTCTGACGAGAACGTAAAAGCCGTACTGATCAACATCTTCGGTGGTATCGTTCGCTGTGACATGATCGCCGAAGGCGTTGTGGGCGCAGTAAAAGAAGTTGGCGTTAAAGTACCGGTTGTTGTTCGCCTGGAAGGTAACAACGCAGATCTGGGCGCCAAGGTTCTGAGCGACAGTGGCCTGAACATTATCGCGGCTACCAGTCTGACCGATGCGGCTCAGCAAGTGGTTAAAGCTGCGGAGGGTAAATAATCATGTCAGTATTGATTAACAAAGACACTAAAGTAATCTGCCAGGGCTTCACCGGCTCCCAGGGTACTTTCCACTCCGAGCAAGCGATTGCTTACGGCACCAAGATGGTTGGTGGTGTAACTCCGGGTAAAGGCGGCCAGACTCACCTGGGCCTGCCAGTATTCGACACCGTTAAAGAAGCGGTAGAGAAGACCGGCGCTGAAGCTTCCGTAATCTACGTACCTGCGCCTTTCTGTAAGGATTCCATCCTGGAAGCGGCCAACGCTGGTATCAAGCTGATTGTTTGTATCACCGAAGGTATTCCGACTCTGGATATGCTCGACGCTAAAGTGAAGTGCGACGAGCTGGGCGTGCGCCTGATCGGCCCGAACTGCCCGGGTGTTATCACTCCGGGTGAGTGCAAGATCGGTATTATGCCAGGTCACATCCACAAGCCGGGTAAAGTGGGCATCGTTTCCCGTTCCGGTACCCTGACCTATGAAGCGGTTAAGCAAACCACCGACTACGGCTTTGGCCAGTCCACCTGTGTGGGCATCGGTGGTGACCCCATCCCGGGTTCCAACTTCATCGATATCCTGGAAATGTTCCAGAACGATCCGCAGACCGAAGCAATCGTTATGATCGGTGAGATCGGTGGCACTGCTGAAGAAGAAGCAGCTGCTTACATCAAGGAAAATGTTACCAAGCCTGTAGTTTCCTACATCGCTGGTGTAACTGCTCCTCCCGGCAAGCGTATGGGTCACGCGGGCGCGATCATCTCTGGTGGTAAAGGCACCGCCGATGAGAAATTTGCTGCTCTGGAAGACGCTGGTGTTAAAACCGTGCGCTCCCTGGCTCAGATCGGCGACGCTCTGAAGGAAATTACTGGCTGGTAAGGAATTGCCAACTTTTAGTTTTCAAAAAAGCCACCCATTGGGTGGCTTTTTTTATGGCTGTATAAAGTCGGGTCAAATTAGGCAGGGTTGCGCTGGGCTCCCCCAGTAAATATTTTTACCTATCTTTACATTTTCATGGTGTTTACAGTTTTATCTGTTGTTAAGTTTTCTTTTTTTCGCTGAAAGTTGATTTTCATTCTCTCTTCATTTTTGTACTTCTATCTATAGGTCACGTAAGTCTGCGTTTTGTAAGGCTTTTCTTGTGGTTCCTAGCTCTTTTGGTTGCTTGTTGAAAATATTTGAATATTTTTTATTACAGAAATCGATTTTGGTTTTGGTGTTTGGAAAAGGTTTTTTGTGATCTCTCCCCTCTTTTTGTTTTCTATTTCTGTCGGGTGAGTTTTGACTTGCCGAATTTGGTGCGGCAGTGTTGGTTCTCGTTATGGCAGCGAAAATAACTTTTCAGGAGGTGCGTCAGCATGGGGCTAGCTATAGATAAAAATATTCGAAAAATATCCTATAAGATAGACTTTGGTGGATTTTCTTTGGATAGGAATGAAGAGGTAGGTGGGGTTTGGCCGAATGGTGTGGTGAAATATTATGTGCCCTCCAATTTAGATTCCGGTTATGTTAATTCGGTAAAAAAGGCTATGTCTCATTGGGAAATTTGCATTTATCGAAAGTTCAGATTTGCAGCGATTAAGTTTCTGCAGGTTGGAGCGGCAGGCCGTGGAGTGGTTACCATTAAGGACGACCGCAGTAGTGCGACGGTAGGGTTTACCAATAAAACCGATCAATATTGTGGTGTAGATTGGAAAACTAATAGAGCAGCGATTGCCTCCCTTCCCCATGAAATCGGTCATACACTGGGTTTGGCCCACGAACACATGCGTGCCGACGCCCCTCTGTCAGTGAAGAACACACTGGACTCCTTGCAAAAGCAAACTCGGGTGCAAACCCTCACCCGGTTTTTAACACACAATTCTGCTTTTGATGGAAACTCCATCATGATGTATGACGACCAGGCAAGGGCACTGGGGATTGTAAAAAACACTCGTGAGGGAGGCTGTAAAATATCGGCCAATCAGGTGAATAGTTCTACCTGGAATCCCAGTGCTGGGGATTTGGATATGCTTTCTTATCTCTATGATGGCAAGCGTCAGACTCTGCCGAGATCTTTTGCCGGGCCTTTGATGTAGCCGAAAGAACTAGGGTGCGATGCGATTATTTTTTTTGAAATAAAAATAAGGGAGTTTTTTGCTCCCTTTTTTATGTTGCTACATGGTGTTGGGCTGAGCTGTAGCGGCTTCTTTAAAGTTCAATTTCATATCTATTAATTAAGAAAAGACTTTGTTGGGTTTTGCTAGGAAAAGATTGTCTTTTCGGGGCGGACAGATTATTAACTGTCAGCTCTTAATGTGGTGGATAAAAATTCATTATCGTAAGCCGTAAATCGTGGCGTCCTATTGATCTAAATTCTAAAGCGTAACTCTAGCTCATCTGTAAAATTTTAGCGGTCGGGGGTATAGGTAATATAGATGCCGCTGCTTTGCTAATTCTCCTTTGTTGTAGCTGGTGATATACACGACTTGCCCCCACTCCTATACTGCCGAAAACCAATTGTTTAGGAGCGAATATGACCAGGGCATTGATTGGGGTGATTGGAGGAAGTGGTCTTTACGATATGCCGGGGCTGACTGAGGTGGAGGAGGTCCATATCGACACTCCCTTTGGCAGGACTTCGGACGCCATTGTCTGCGGTAAGCTCTCAGGTGTGCCAGTAGCTTTCCTGGCCCGTCATGGTCGCAATCATCACCTGATCCCCTCCCAAGTGCCTTATCAGGCAAATATCCATGCCCTGCGCCAGCTCGGCGTGTGCTACATCCTGTCTCTCTCGGCTGTGGGCTCCCTACAGGAAGAAGTACGGCCACTGGATATGTTAATCCCCGATCAGTTCATTGATATGACTCGCCGGCGGCAGAGTACCTTTTTTGGAGATGGTGCGGTTGCCCATGTGTCCATGGCCGACCCTGTATGCTCTGCTGTCGCTGATAGTTTGGCGCGCGCTTTCACGCTGACCCAGGCAGAGCAGCCAATTGAGTTACACCGGGGTGGCAGTTATATCTGTATCGAGGGTCCCCAGTTTTCCACCCGTGCCGAGTCCCACTGGTATCGAAGTATGGGGGCGTCGGTTATCGGCATGACCAATATGCCTGAGGCCAAGTTGGCCCGGGAGGCACAAATTGCTTACGCCACGCTGGCCATGGCTACTGACTATGATTGTTGGCACCCTCGTGAGGAGGCAGTAACCGCAGAGGTAGCGATTGCGAATCTTCAACAAAATGCCACGCGCGCGCAGCAGATTGCGATGGAAGCCATACGTATTTTAGGCGCTGAGCAACCGGAGTCCTCCGCTCATACAGCACTGTTGAGCGGTCTGGTGACTCCCCTCGAAGCTATGCCTGAGGAAACACAAGCTGTAATAAAACCACTGCTTGCTCCGACAGAACCAGAGCTTGAAGAAATGGAGCAGTGATATCGATGCGTGAGACCTTACCCCTGCTGGAGCTATCGGACTTCCCCTCTCTGCACCGAGGGGCCATTGAGACCTTACAGGTCAATATTGGTTACCGTTGTAATCAGCGCTGTTTACACTGCCACGTCAATGCTGGACCTAATCGAACCGAGATGATGTCGGACGAAAATTTGGCGCTGTTATTGGAAGTTCTCACGGTCCGTAAACCCCGTGTGCTGGATGTGACTGGTGGGGCCCCGGAATTGCACTGGGGCTTTCGATCCCTTGTAAGAGGGGCGCGAGAGCGCGGAGTACATGTAATAGATCGCTGTAACCTGACAGTTCTTTTTGAGCCGGGCCAGGAAGATACTGCTGAATTCCTCGCTGAAAACCAGGTTGAGGTCGTTGCCTCCCTGCCGTGTTACTCAATCGATAATGTCGATAAGCAACGAGGTAAAGGGGTATTCGATAAGAGTATTGCGGCGCTACAAAAATTAAATGCATTGGGCTATGGCAAGCCCGGCAGTGGCTTAGAGCTCAACTTGGTCTATAACCCCCAGGGACCCTTTTTACCCCCGGAGCAAAGTGCTTTGGAGGCGGACTACCGAAGAGAGTTGGCGAACCACTTCTCCATTAAATTTAATCATTTGTTCGCTCTCGCCAATATGCCAATCAAGCGTTTTGGTTCCATGTTGGTTTCCAAGGGGCAGTTTCACGATTATATGGCGCTACTAAAAGACAGTTACAGTGCGGATAATCTCGCTGATGTTATGTGTCGCAACTTGGTTAGTGTCGATTGGCAGGGAAACCTATTTGATTGTGATTTTAACCAACAACTCAACATGCCTATTCCTGGCCGATTACATTTGCGAGATTTAATCGAGGTGGATCTGAAGGGGGCGGCAATTTGCGTTGCAGATCACTGTTACGGTTGTACAGCCGGGCAGGGCAGTAGTTGTGGTGGGGCTCTCTAGCTTTTTGTTATGGCGGATGGAGCCTGAAAACGATGAGTAAAAAAATCCTGCTGGTAGCCGCCATTGTTGTATTGGTGGTGGCTTTCTACGTGCTTAATCTGCACCACTGGTTGAGCCTGGAAAAGTTAAAGGATGGAGCGGAGGACTTTAAGCGCTGGCAGATGTCGTCGCCGCTTTTAGTCGGATTTTTGTTTCTGGTCTTCTATATTTTGGTGACTGGCTTATCACTTCCCGGGGCAGCAATTCTAACTATTGCAGCCGGCGCATTGTTCGGTCTTTTCTGGGGTACTGTAATCGTTTCTTTTGCTTCCAGTATCGGTGCCACCCTGGCCTTTTTAATGGCTCGATATTTATTTCGAGACTATATTCAGGGGCGTTTCTCAGAGCGGCTTCAAGTCGTCAATAAGGGAATTGAGCGGGAGGGGGCATTTTACCTTTTTGCGCTGCGATTGGTGCCGGCTTTCCCTTTTTTCCTAATTAATATCCTGATGGGGCTCACCCATATTAAAGTCTGGACTTTCTATTGGGTTAGCCAGCTTGGGATGCTGGCGGGTACGATAGTTTACGTAAACGCGGGAACTCAATTGATGAGAGTGGAAAATCTCAAGGATATTTTATCTTTGCCACTGTTGTTATCTTTTGTTCTCTTGGGTGTATTTCCCTTAATTGCAAAATATGCGCTCAACTGGCTTAAGCGCAGGCGTCAGGCTGGATGATCTAATTATGCAGAAACCTAAGAAGTTTGATCGTAACTTAATTGTCGTTGGTGGTGGTGCGGCGGGCCTGGTTACGGCTTACATCTCTGCGGCGATAAAAGCAAAAGTCACTTTGATCGAAGCAGGTAAAATGGGGGGAGATTGTCTCAATACCGGCTGTGTACCCAGTAAAGCATTGATTATGTGTGCGCGACAGGCCCATAGGGCAAGATGTGCGGGCGAATTTGGGGTTGTACTCCATGAGCCAACAATTAATTTTCCCCAGGTTATGCAACATATCAGGGAGTCGATTAAAACTATTGAACCCAATGATAGTGTGGAGCGCTATAACGAGCTGGGGGTTGAAGTGCTCAAGGGAACTGCAGAGCTTATCGATCCTTGGACAGTTAAAACCCAATTAAATAGTGGAGGGGAGAAAACCCTAACGGCAAGGGCTATTGTACTAGCCACTGGCGCCGAGCCGAGTGTTCCGCCTTTTCCTGGGCTCGATCAAGTGAATTACCTCACCAGTGATACTTTATGGGAGCGGTTTTCTCAGTTAAAAACCCCTCCCCACAGGCTGGTATTACTGGGTGGGGGAGCTATTGGTTGTGAGCTGGCACAAGCCATGGCCAGGTTGGGTTCGGAAGTGGTTCTGGTGGAGAGGTCCGACACTATATTATTGGAGTTGGATGCTGACGTATCTGCGGCCGTCGCTGAGGCGCTTACTCTGGATGGCGTTAAAATTTTGACAGACCACGAAGCTGTTGAGTTTGAAGGTGTTCCTGATCGAGAAGGAGGCATACTCATTGTAGAAAATAAGGGCGATAGGGTTAAGCTCGAGTTTGATGAGGTGATACTAGCTCTCGGCAGAAAGGCGAAAGTAACCGACGAAGGTCTCGAGAACCTGGACTTGCTGGATAATGGCAGGTTGAAACTTGATGGCTACCTGCGAACTCGCTATCCACATATCCTTGCAGCTGGGGATGTGGCAGGGCCATACCAATTTACCCATATGGCCTCACACCAAGCTTGGTATGCAGCGGTAAATGCCCTTTTTGGTGATATTAAAAAATTTGCCGTAGACTACTCTCTGGTTCCCAGTGCTGTATTTGTCGATCCGGAAGTGGCGACTGTGGGCCTTTCTGAAAAAACTGCTAGTGAGCAGGGAGTGAATTACGAGATAACCCGCTATGATATCGAGCATTTGGACCGAGCTATAGTCGATGGTGCGCGGCGAGGATTTGTCAAAGTCCTTACGGTGCCGGGAAAAGATAAAATACTAGGTGTTTCTATTGTTGGGGAAAATGCTGCAGAACTAATTGCGGAGTTTATTTTGGCGATGAAACATGGGCTGGGATTGAATAAGATACTCTCAACGATTCATATCTATCCCACGATGAGTGAAGCCAATAAATTTGTCGCGGGCAATTGGAAACGTGCTCACGCACCAGCAGCTATTTTACGTTTCTTAGAGGTTTTTAACCGCTGGAGGCGCAACTAATGCAATTCAGTGTGATAGTCCCTCTATTAAATGAAAAGGAACAAATAGCCTCTTTACTGGAGCACTTGCAGCAATTGAACGCGCAGGAAGATTGTGAGGTTATTGTCGTAGACGGCGGCAGTACCGATGGTAGTGTTGAGATCTTAGAGCAGTCTGGTTTGCAGCTGGTCCACGCCACTCGGGGTAGGGCGGTCCAGATGAATGCCGGTGCGTTAATGGCTAAAGGTCAGTGGTTAGTGTTTTTGCATGCCGATAGCCGTCTACCCGCAGATGCCCTCAAGTCCATCGCAAACCTCGAAAAGGAGAATGCCCACTGGGGGCGTTTTAATATTCAAATTGTCGGACACAGTTTTTGGTTTCCCTTGATTGCGACTCTAGTTAATTTGCGCTCTCGTTTTAGTGGTATTGCTACAGGGGATCAGGCCATTTTTGTGCGCCGTGGTTTGTTCGAAGCTATCGGTGGATTCCCTGCGCAGCCGTTGATGGAAGATATTGAGCTGAGTCGTCGTTTGCGCGGTTATTACTGGCCCTATTGTTCTCGGGAAAAAGTAGAAACCTCAGGGCGTCGCTGGGAAAAGTACGGCGTATTGAGAACTATTTTATTGATGTGGCGATTGCGTTTTGATTACTGGCGGGGCGTATCAGCAGAGAGTTTGGCAAAGCGCTATGAGTAGTTTTCTATTGCCGCCCATGCGTCTTGTAGTGATGGCCAAGGCTCCGTTGCCAGGGTATGCAAAAACTCGGTTAATTCCTACTTTGGGAGAGAAGGGCGCAGCCGCTCTCGCATTACAGTTATTACAGGATACATTGGCAGAAGCGGTGAAGGCAGATCTGGGCCCTGTCGAGCTACATGTTGCGCCTAACTCCCGGCACCCTTTCTGGCAGGAGTTTAAATTGCCTCAGGGGGTAAAGCTTTACAGCCAGTCAGAAGGTGATCTCGGTCAGCGCTTGTGGCGGGCTGCAAAAAGTTCTTACGCCGCTGGCCAGGGGCTCTTTTTGATGGGGACAGATTGCCCGGCATTAAATGCAGAAAGACTCCGAGCTGCGGATGTGGCCTTAGTGCACACGGACTCTGTTATGTATCCCGCAAATGATGGTGGCTACACCCTGTTGGGCTTGAAGTACCTGCATTCTCGCTTGTTTGAAGATATATGTTGGAGTACTGAAGTCGTTGCCCAGCAAACCCTGGAGCGATTTCAGGAATGTGATATGCAGTGTCAGCAATTGGATGTGCTTGCGGATATTGATGATCCTGAGGATTTGCAGTTTTTACCTAGAAATCTTTCGAGGCGTCTGGCAGATTTTCGGGAAGCAGATTAAAAGTAATCGAGAGTAAGAAGTATTTCTAGCTTGAACCAGGAAGTGCTGGCTCTAGGAATATAACTTCCCGCGTGACCTGCCAGCGCCCATCTTCATACACCAAATCTATCGCCAGTTTTAACAGTTGCTCCTGGCCAGCCAAATTATTTTTCCGCGAGAAGATTACTAAAGCACTGTTTTCATTTGCCACTATGTGGTGAATTTTTTTCCAGTCGTTGAGAGGTAGTTCACCCGCGTCACGCTTGGCTTTAAACATATTGATGAAGGCCGTTTTGTCTGCCACCGTAACCCGGTCCGAAGGGTCTAGTATGAAGACCTGCATTTCCCGGTGGTAGATACTTTCCAGTTCGTCTTCTCTGCAGTACACCCCGGCCTGCACGAGGTAGTCAATAAACTGCTCGATCTCTCTTACCATATCTGGATTATCCATCGCTCAGGCACTCCAATCGGGACCAGATGAATATAGATTAAGGTGGAGATATTTGGGGCTTTCTTCGGCCAGGCTAAGCTGGCCTAGAGGGGGATTAGAGAGCGGGGGCGGCGCTGGCTTCGGAATTCACTGCGCTGTTCTCAGCAAGGATCCCGCCGTTTTCATCATTGGCTGCGGCCAGTCGTTGTTCCTCGATGCGGCTACTCCAGCTCAGAAGGGCTTGATAGTGGCGGATATTCTGTACATAAGTCACCGGTTCCCAGCCTCGGGCATAGCCGTGTTTGGTGGTCTTATAATACTGACGCTTGGCCAGAAGGGGCAGGTGTTCGCGCACATCGGGCCAAAGATCTGGATTGCCGCCCATTCGTTCTGTCAGTACCCGGGCATCCTCAAGGTGGCCATAGCCTACGTTGTAGGCAGCCAGTGCCATCCAGGTTCTGTCGGGTTCGCGAATGCGATCCGGCAGTTTGTTGCGGATTTGTACGATATAGCGGGCACCACCCTCAATGCTCTCTTCGGGGTTTAGGCGGTTTACACCGAGATCTTTTGCGGTGTTCAGAGTCAGCATCATCAGGCCGCGTACACCGGTGCGAGAGCGGGCGCGCGGATTCCAATAGGATTCCTGGTAGCTGAGGGCCGCGAGTAAGTGCCAGTCGAGGTCATATTGGTCGGCAACCTTTTGCATGGTGCCGCGCCACTGGGGCAGGCGCTCGCGGCTGCGCTTGGCAAAGGCCTTGGCGCCGCCCACATTTAGGTCGCTGACGTGGCCGAAAAATTCTTCCCGCAACTGGGCAATCATGCCATTGGTATTGGCGCGCAACATAAAGCGGCGTGCACTGCGATAGAGGCTGTCGTCATCACTTTGTGGGAAGGCCCAGGAAACCGGCTGAAACTGGGTGAGGTTGAACGCAACCGCAGTGTTTGGGTAAAGGCCGCGGTGAACTGCATAGGCGTTGGAATCGACAATTGCATAATTGTATTTTCCTTCCTGCACCATCTCTACCAATTCCATGGCGTCCACGTCGGAAACTTCCTCCCAATCCAACTCGGTATAGCGGGCGGAGAGTTTCTTCATTTCTTCTGCGTGAGCACTGCCGGCAATGACGGCGACCTTTTTTCCTTCGAGATCGCTAGTTTTGCGCGGCCGCTGTTCGCCAACTCGGTAGATAACCTGTTGGCGAATCTCAAAATAGGATGGGGTAAAGCGGACTTGTTCGCGACGCTCTGGAGTTACCGTGAGGCCGGCAGCTGCGAAGTGCGCGCCACCCTCCGGGTCGCGCAGCTGATCGAACATTTCGTCCAGATCGTGCACGTCGCGAATTACCAATTTCACCCCCAGCTCCTCAGCAAATGCACGCAGCATGCCGTATTCAAAGCCTGTCGGGTTGCCGGAGGCGTCTTCGTAATAAGTGGTGGGGCCGTTTTGTGACAGGACAACCAATTCACCGGTGGCTTTGACACGCTCGAGTGTATTCGGTGCTTTACTGGCAACCAGCAGGGAGGCGCAGCAGGACAGGGCGATCCCTTTGCACACACGGCGGACGTAGCGCAGCATACGGCTTTTCATCATCATAGGCTGTCCTCTCTAGCTAGTCCGTTGGTTTATTTGCTGTTGTGCCTAAGGCCCTGTATGTCGATTTCGCTCTCAAATACGAGGGCAAAATTTGACGCAGTCCGCCAATTTTACATTATTTGACGACAATCTGCCCAGTTTGTCTTTTGAACACTGTGATCTGCGCGCTTGCAAAGCATTACAGACTTAGGTAGGCGAGCCTGGATTTGATACAAAGTTGGTTTATTTACAGCCAAGCTTGCTGGTCTTTTGAACATTCAGGTTACTAATTAGTTCATGTGTACCCAAGTGTCGGGCGGGTGTGTTGGAGTAGCGATGCTTCAGGTACAATTGCGCCTCTCAAATTTCCGGGGCCTTGTGCGAAATCCCATTCGCGCAATCTTTCTCATTTAGACAAGAGGCTATCTCCCGCAATGTTAGTTCTGCGTGGTGCTCCTGCACTGTCGAAATTCCGCCATAAAAACCTGCTCAATCAACTGCGCGCGCTGCAACCGACCATCGACGATCTCTACGCTGAGTTCGTTCACTTTGCAGACAGCGACTCACTGGATAACCAGGAGATGGCCCTGCTGGAGCGATTGCTCCAATACGGCCCAACCGAGGAAAAGCACGAGCCGAAAGGCGAGTTGATCCTGGTAGTGCCGCGTCCGGGCACAATTTCTCCCTGGTCTTCCAAGGCTACTGACATTGCTCATAACACTGGCCTGAACAAAGTTCATCGCCTGGAGCGTGGCATCGCCTACTACGTTACCGGTGTCGAGTTAACTGAAGCTGAACGCCTTGTGCTGGCCTCCCGCTTACACGATCGTATGGTTGAAGCGGTATTCACCGATTTTGCTCAAGCTGAGCAATTATTTGTGGAAGAAGCGCCGCGCCCGTTGCGCGGTGTGGATATTCTCGAGGGCGGTCGCGAAGCTCTGGAAGATGCCAATGTCACCTTGGGCTTGGCCTTGGCCGAAGATGAGATTGATTACCTGCTCACCAGTTTCCAAGAGCTGGAGCGCAATCCCACAGATGTAGAGCTAATGATGTTTGCCCAGGCAAACTCCGAGCACTGCCGCCACAAGATCTTCAATGCCTCCTGGACCATCGACGGCGAAGAAATGCCGCACTCCCTGTTCGGCATGATTAAGAATACGTACCAGAAGGGTGGTGACAATGTGTTGTCCGCCTATGCGGATAATGCAGCCGTCGTTACTGGTAGCGAAGCGGGGCGTTTCTACCCGGATCCTGACAGCAAGGAATACGGTTTCAGCACTGAAGCCATTCATCTGCTGATGAAAGTGGAAACCCACAATCACCCTACCGCGATTGCTCCTTTCTCCGGTGCTGGTACCGGGGCCGGTGGTGAAATTCGTGATGAAGGTGCAGTTGGCCGTGGCTCCAAACCAAAAGTGGGCCTGACCGGTTTTACGGTTTCCAACTTGCGCATTCCCGGCTGGGAGCAGCCTTGGGAAGCCAACTATGGCAAGCCTGAGCGTATTGTTACCGCTCTGGATATTATGATCGAAGGCCCGATCGGTGGTGCAGCATTTAACAATGAGTTTGGCCGCCCGAATATCTGCGGTTACTTCCGTACCTTTGAAGAAAATTTCGATGGCGAGCGTCGCGGCTATCACAAGCCGATCATGTTGGCTGGTGGTTACGGCAATATCCGCGAAGAGCATGTAGACAAGCCCGAGTTTTCCCCTGGCGCCAAACTGGTAGTGCTGGGTGGCCCGGCGATGTTGATTGGCCTCGGTGGTGGTGCAGCCTCCAGTATGGCCAGCGGCTCCAGCTCTGAAGATCTGGATTTCGCTTCAGTACAGCGCCAAAATCCGGAAATCGAGCGTCGCTGCCAAGAGGTGATCGACCAGTGCTGGCAGTTGGGTGAAAGCAACCCCATTGCCTTTATCCACGATGTGGGTGCGGGCGGTTTGTCCAATGCTTTCCCCGAGTTGGTGAAAGATGGCGGTACCGGCGGTAATTTTGAACTGCGCAATGTGCCCTGTGATGAGCCGGGTATGAGCCCGCTGGAAATTTGGTGTAACGAGTCCCAGGAGCGCTATGTACTGGCAGTGATGCCGGAAGATCTGGAGCGCTTCGAGCAAATCTGTGAGCGTGAGCGCGCGCCTTACGCCGTTGTCGGTGAAGCTACCGAAGACAAGCACCTGCTGTTAAATGACAAGCAATTCGAATCCAAGCCAGTAGACCTGCCGATGTCGGTGTTGTTCGGCAAGCCGCCGCGCATGCACCGT
Source organism: Microbulbifer maximicatervae (SeqCode) (assembly GCF_052467615.1). Taxonomy (NCBI): domain Bacteria; kingdom Pseudomonadati; phylum Pseudomonadota; class Gammaproteobacteria; order Cellvibrionales; family Microbulbiferaceae; genus Microbulbifer; species Microbulbifer maximicatervae (SeqCode). Next base: position 3,323,325 of record NZ_CP174319.1, on the reverse strand, counting down.
GAAGCAGAAACTCGCCAGGTGGAAAGTAAGGCATTTTCCACAGTAGATATCGACCTGAATGAAGCGGCTGAGCGGGTGCTGCGCCTGCCCACAGTGGCTAGCAAGAGCTTCCTGATCACTATCGGTGACCGCACTGTAACCGGTCAGGTTTCCCGCGACCAGATGGTTGGTCCCTGGCAGGTGCCGGTGGCCGATTGCGCGGTAACTACCGTTGCCTATGACAGCTACGCCGGCGAAGCCATGTCTATGGGTGAGCGCACCCCGGTGGCATTGCTGGATGCACCGGCCTCGGGCCGTCTGGCAGTGGGTGAGGCAATCACCAATATCGCCTGTACCCCGGTGAAGCAACTATCCGATATCAAACTCTCCGCCAACTGGATGTGCGCTGCGGGCCATCCGGGTGAAGAGGAAAAACTTTATCGAACCGTAGAAGCGGTGGGTATGGAGTTGTGTCCAGAATTGGGCATTACCATCCCGGTGGGCAAAGACTCCATGTCTATGCGCACTGCCTGGGAGGAAGAGGGCGAGCAGAAATCGGTTACTGCACCGCTGTCTCTGGTAATTTCTGCCTTTGCTCCGGTAACTGATGTCCGCAAGACAGTGACACCGCAGCTGCGCACCGATAAAGGTGAAAGTGAGTTACTGTTTATCGATCTGGGTGCCGGCAAAAATCGCTTGGGCGGCTCCTGTCTGGCGCAGGTCTACAACGAGCTGGGTGACAAGCCCGCAGACCTGGACGATGCCAAGAAGCTGAAAGGTTTCTTCGAGGTGGTACAGCAGGCTCTGAATGAAGACCTGATCATGTCCTACCACGACCGCGCTGACGGCGGTTTGTTTACAACCCTGGCGGAAATGGGCTTTGCCGGCCGCGTGGGTATGGATGTGGAAATCTACGAATTGGGTGAAGACCCGATTGCGGCGCTGTTCAGTGAAGAGTTGGGTGCGGTATTGCAGGTTCCCGCCTGTGAAGCGGATATGCTGGTACAGCGCTTTGCCGCTGTGGGTGTACCCACCCACAAGATCGGTTACCTGAACAATAACGAACACCTGTGCATCACCAATAACGGTGTTGAAATCTTCAAGCGCTCCCGTGCTGAATTGCAGCAGATCTGGTCGGAAACCAGCTTCCGTATCCAGTCCCTGCGTGATAACGCCGAGTGTGCCGAGCAGGAATTCGCTGCCATTGCCAAAGAAGACCCGGGCCTGACAGTAAACCTCACTTTCGATATCAACGACGATATCAGCGCACCTTATATCGTTAAAGGTGTTCGCCCGAAAGTTGCTGTACTGCGAGAGCAGGGCGTGAATAGCCAAGTGGAAATGGCGCACTCTTTCCACCGCGCTGGCTTTAACGCTGTCGACGTACATATGAGTGACATCCTGTCTGGCCGTGTAGCCTTGGATGAGTTCAAAGGTTTGGTGGGCTGTGGTGGCTTCTCTTACGGCGATGTACTGGGTGCCGGTGAGGGGTGGGCTAAAACCATCCTGTTTAACGATCGTGCCCGCGATCAGTTTGAGGGCTTCTTCAATCGCAACGATACCTTCGGCTTGGGGGTGTGTAACGGTTGCCAGATGTTCTCAGTGATCAAAGAGCTGATTCCAGGTGCGGATCACTGGCCGCGCTTTGTGCGCAACCTCTCTGAGCAGTATGAAGCGCGCTTCGCACTGGTAGGCATTGAAGACTCACCTTCCGTGTTGTTTAAAGGTATGGCGGGTACTTACATGCCGGTTGCCGTTGCTCATGGTGAGGGGCGAGTGGAGTTTGCTGACCAGCAGGCGCTGGAGAAGTGTGAAGCTTCCGGCACTATCGCGATGCGCTACCTAAATAACAAAGGGGAAATTACCCAAACTTATCCGGCCAACCCCAACGGCTCGGTCAATGGTATTACCTCCCTGAGTTCTGAGGATGGCCGCGTGACTATTATGATGCCGCATCCTGAGCGTGTTGCTCGAGCTGTCAGCAATAGCTGGCATCCAGATGAGTGGAAAGAAGATTCCGGCTGGATGCGCTTGTTCCGCAACGCGCGGGTGTTTGTCGACTAAGACAAGTCATTCCCTCGGTTTTTGCCTGCCGAGGTACGCGTAAAGATTGTGGTGGCCGTTTCAGGTCACCACAATCTTTAGTAAAAATAGAAATATTTCTGTAATATTTTCAGCCCTTTCATTTCTTGGCGTATTTTTTCCCTTCCTTAAAGTAGAAACTTCAGCTACTGCTATACTTAAACGATTATTCGAAATAACGTTTTTGCTATGGTGCAGTTATCTGTTGTATTTGCAGTTTACTTGCTCATTGCTCCATCCAATGTCTTGTTGGGATTAGGGTTCACATTTAATTCCGCTCGATTCTTTTCAAATTTCATCGTTTTTAACCTTTTCAGAAAAAAGCAGTTTCTGAGGGGGTATTCCTGCCTAGTAAAAGTGATTAAGGAGAAAACTATGGCGTACAGCGAAACTCTGGCTGAAAAAGTGCGCAAATTACTTCAGGGAAATGAAGGCCTCAGTGAAAAGCAGATGTTTGGAGGTCTCGCTTTTATGTTGAATGGCAATATGGCCTGTGGGGTTGTTGGAGAAGAGTTGATGGTCCGGGTTGGGCCTGATGAGTATCAAACTGCGTTGGCCGAACGCTATACCCGGCCTATGGATTACACCGGGCGCCCCTTAAAAGGCATGGTGTATGTGGAAGAAGATGCTGTCGCAGAGGATTTGGATAACTGGGTCAGTCGTGGAGCGGTATTTGCGGGCTCACTTCCTCCAAAATAATCGCTTATATTCACTGAACTTAGCAAATTAGTTTCTTTTTATTGCATGGTGAGTGATTAGCAGTCAGGAGTTGGCGTGAGTTCGCTGTTTTCTACGCGTTGACTTCTGTACGGCCTACACTCAGCGAAATAAACGTGACCCCGGTTCTATTCCCTCTTGGTCCTTGCTGATTTACCGCTCAGTAGTCTGAAAGGATATTGATTATGTATTTTCTCGAATTGAATAACGGTGTAGAGATACCTCAGCTCGGCATGGGAATGGCTGCGATTGGCAGCTGGCAGCAGGATGATGAGTATGTAACAGAAGTTATTTTGAAAGCCATGTCTGTGGGATATCGTCATTTTGACACAGGATCGGTCTATGGAAATGAGCGAGCTCTGGGAAGAGCGATCAAAGAATCCGGCCTAGCGAGGGAAGAGCTTTTTATTACCAGTAAAGTTTGGGATACGGAGCAGGGAACCAATAAAACTCACGATGCATTTGCCCGTAGCCTGGAGCGCTTGCAGCTGGAATACCTGGACCTATATCTGATCCATTGGCCTATGCCGGCCTATACCCGGGAGACCTGGGGTGCAATGGAGGCGCTTTACCAGCAGAAAAAAGTGCGGGCCCTGGGGGTGTCAAACTTTCGTAAACCTGATATTGAACAACTGGCGACTTTCTCGGAAGTGCGCCCTGTTTGTAATCAAATTGAACTGCACCCCTATTTCACTCAGCAGCCTTTAGTAGATTATTGCCAGTTTCATAAAATTGCGATTTGCAGCTGGTCTCCTTTGGGGTCGGGATCTACATGGAGCGGTGTCGAGGCTCATGAAAAACCTCTCATAGATCCAGTAATTGTGGACATTGCGAAAAATCACGGGGTGACTTCGGGGCAGGTTATCCTTAAGTGGAATATCCAGCAGCATCGCATAGTTATTCCCAAGGCGGAAAGCCTGGATCACATACGCAATAACTTCTTATTATCTGATTTTAATTTGAGCAATGCGGAGATCCAGGCAATTAATGGATTGAACTGCAATAAAAGGTTGGGCGGTGATCCCGATTATGTTAATAAGAAAAATATAATGGTCAAAGTGCCCGATTAAATTTTTTCCAACAAAGCATAGGTCGCTATAGCGCAGGCGGAAGTAACATTCATTGAGGAATTGATACCCTGCATAGGTATGTGTACCACAGCATCTGCCAGTTCCAGAAGTTCAGGGTTGACCCCATCTTTTTCAGAACCCAATACCAAACATATTTTATCCCCGTTGGAAACAGGAGTATCTTTGAGTTCGACGCTATTTGAGGCAATTTCCAGGCAAATTAATTGATAGCCCTTATTTTTTAAGGTTTGTGCGATATTGGCTGCAGATGAGTGATATTCGTAGGGAACGTACTTTTCTGTAGACCTGGAAACTTTTCGAATTTTGGAATTAGGTGGAACCAGGCTTTCACCGGTTAAATAAATTTTCTCTACGCCGAGTGCATCGGCGATACGAAATAGGCCGCCGACATTGCTCGGTGTACCGATATCGGTGGCTAAATAGCATAATGGGTAAGTGTCTGTGCTGGGTTGATGACTACTGTGATCTGTCTGCATTTTTCGGTTTGTTACTATAGGAAGTGGGGAAGTTACCACTTCCCCAGGAAAGTACTGCGGTATTGATGGGGGAGTTAGTGGCTGCTCTCTGCGATTTCGAGAGCCTCCTCGGCGACTCTTTGCGCAGCGGCCTGGCGATTACGCATCTGCTCTACCAGAGAGGGCTCTCGGTTGGCCTTTTGATTCTGGATATGCACCGCTTGCCTGTATACCTTATCTGACACAATAAACTCTTCCGCTCGCTGGTTGATTTCGCTGTAGCGTGTATTCAGTTCTGAGATCTTCTTGGATAGATGTTCAAGATCCAGGATATCGTCGAAGTAAAGGGCGATCAGCCGCTCGCACTCCCTGGCGATTGCAAGGTACTCGTTGCCTACCTGCCGGTGTCCCTCATAGTTCTTTTTAAAATTGAAGAAAGTCTGCACACCGCCCAATAGCGCGGCCAGCAGGGCCAGAGCCGCACCACTCCACTTGGTCCAATCAGGCAGCTCCGCATTGATCAAGGAGAAGAAAAGCGAACCGAGGAATAAGTTGACGACAACGATGGGCACCCCGCAAAGTACATGCAAATTGCGCCCCTTCATAGAGGCTCGAAAGTGGCTGTGTTTGCACAGGTGAGCATTCCAGCGGAGCTTCTCCAGGACTTCCACGGTATTGGGTATAGTGCTCATGATTCCTTTCCGCCCTCATTCTACTTCTAGCTATTGTGGGCGATAGTTTGACGGATGCCAGCGAGATGTACAGGGGAGATGACCAGATTCGAAAGTTTGGACTACGGGGGTGGCTCTAGATGTTCCGTTTTAAGCCTTGGGAGGAGGTATGTGGGTACTCACCTCCTCCCGAGGCCAAATGCTTTACAGGAATTAGAAGCTGTAAATGATTCCCAGTGCAGTGAAGTTAGCTTTCTCATCTTCTATTTCAAAGATGGTGTGCTCAAGGCCAATATCCCAAGTGCCAGTAGACCAGGATATCTCTGCACCATAGTAGGGATTACTGCTGCTCTCTTTCTCAGCATCCCAATCTCCAGACCAAGAGACGCTTTCTGACTCCAGGAGTTCTCCACTTGGGGAGTACCAGCTGCCGGAATAGGCGTAACTAGCTGTGCCACCAGAGGTTTTGCGCCATTGGTGGACTCCAAATCTGGCGCTTGCGCTTAGGTGTCTGTGCAATTGTGCTGTAAATGCAGTGCCGAGGCTGTACGATTTATACTCGGTTTTAGCGTGGCTAGTAGAAGAAACATCTACGATATATTTATAGCCATCAATGTCATAATCACCTTCATCGTGCAGTTCATATCTAGATTGCTGCTCTGTGCTACCCAGATCAGTCATTCCTGCTTCAATAGCAATATACTTATTGATGCGATACCCAAGAGTAAATCCATAACCAGTAGAGTCTAAGTCTTCCTTGGTCACATAGGCGTTATCGGAGGAGTCGAACTGTGTGAAACCCAGAGAAGCCTTCAGATAGAAAGGCTGTTCTTCGGCGTAAATACTGGAACTGAATAACGCGATAACAGCGGCGATAGCGGTGCGTTTCAAGGGGTACCTCATATACTAACTGGTTGTTTTTTATACTAGCCCTCACTTTAGGATGGCTGAGCATCTATTTAGTGCGGACTAAAAAGCTAAAAATAATGGAATGTCATTATTGTATATTTTTACCTATTTTTCTAAAAGTGTCCGCTGATAGATTTTCTTATTTGATGGGCTCTACTCAATAAGTGGTTACTTGCTTACACTACAACGCGAAGGTTAATACTGCGAGTGAAAATCAAGCAGTTGTGTTTACTCCATGTTGCTCCTAGACGCTTGTAGAATTTCTTCCTCTGAAGTACTGCGCAGACCGTCTACTTTCTTGTATTTTGTATGCCTGCCTGAGATGCGTTAACAGCTGCCTTTACTGGCCTGAATCCAGAATCTCAGGAAATATAAACTTATAAAAATCAACCCTTGAGTAGTTGGGGGCAGGTATGTCAATCGCGCGGCAGCGCTTTATAGTTTTGGGGCCTCTTTTTGCTGTGGCCTTCTATTTCTTTTTATCAGCGTTGGGGATGCAGTATCTACCGGCAGTAACTGCTGCAATTACCTTGTTAACAGTGATCTGGTGGATAACGGAGGCTCTGCCAATCCCCGCAACGTCACTGGTGCCTTTTGTCCTCTTGCCTCTATTTGGAGTAGCGGACCATCGGGAGGTGGCAGCTTCCTTGGGAAGTCATGTCATTCTGTTGCTGATGGGGGCCTTTATTTTGTCCAAGGCCCTGGAGAAAAGTGGGGCCCACGAGCGCCTTGCCCTGTATATGTTGCGTATTGTGGGCGTCTCCAGTGGCCGCAGGCTGGTGCTCGGATTTATGCTGGCAGCAGGCTTCCTGAGCATGTGGATTTCCAACACTGCTACCACATTGATGATGCTGCCTATAGCCCTGGCAATTCTCAGTAAGGTCGACAATGAGCGCTTAAGTATTGCCCTGATCCTGGGTATTGCCTATGCCGCAAGTCTGGGTGGGGTAGGTACTCCTCTGGGCACGCCGCCCAATGTTATTTTTATGGGAATATACGAGGAAGTAACCGGACGAGAGTTTAGCTTCCTGGGCTGGATGAAAATAGGAGTCCCAGTTGCTTTGGTGACACTGCCTATAATGGCCCTCTGGCTGACCCGTCATGTGCATCTGAAAAATGACATTGAGCCCCCTCAAGTGGGAGAGTGGAGGCAAGAGGAAAAGCGAACCTTAATGGTTTTCGGTGTGGCAATTCTCCTATGGGTTACTCGCAATGCACCGTTTGGCGGTTGGAGCGAATTGATAGGTATTGATGCTGCCGGTGACGGAACCGTGGCTCTAGCAGCCGTTGTCGCTATGTTTCTAGTGCCTAACGGTAAGGGAGGGCGGCTGCTCGATTGGCAGACCGCAGAGACGATCCCCTGGGGAATGCTATTACTGTTTGCCGGTGGTATAGCGCTAGCAAAAGGTTTCTCCAGTTCCGGACTGAGCGATATGCTCGGCAACGGTCTTTCTTTCCTGACGGCGATGCCACTGTGGTTGTTGTTGGTAATTCTATGCCTTAGTGTGACCTTCTTGACAGAGATAACCAGCAATACAGCTACGGCAACTCTACTTATGCCAATTTTAGCTGTAGCCGCCACTTCAGCGGGTTTTGAGCCCATGGTGCTGATGATACCTGCGGCGATGAGTGCCAGTTGCGCATTTATGCTGCCTGTCGCTACAGCGCCTAATGCGATTGCGTATGGAACCGGTAAAGTACGTATACAGGATATGGTTCGAGAGGGCGCGATACTCAGTGTGACGGCATCGCTGATAATAGCGGGGATGAGTTGGTTGATTCTGGCTGGTTAGTGTTCGCCAAGGCCATCAAAGTAGAGCTTAAATAGTTGTTAGAATATGTATTTAAAGGTTGGGCATTGGAATTCACACGCTGATTGAGTCTCTGAGGATCAAATTCAGACAATAAAATATCAATGGAACAAAGAAAAATAGGTAGGAGAGATAGAGTTCTATGAATAAAACCACAGCAACACTGTTGCTCACCCTTGGTTTAGTAGGGTGTGGCGAGACAGAAAATAACCAAGTAGCAGAGGACAAAACCTTGTTTAGCGAGCAGGCTTCCGCTCCTGTAGCCAAGAAAGTGCCTTATAAAATGGTTATGCATGGTCATGAGCGTATCGATAATTACTATTGGATGCGCGATGATGAACGAAAAGCGTCAGATGTTATTGCTCATCTCGAAGCAGAAAATGCTTATACCGATTCGGTAATGCACCACACCAAAGAGTTACAGGAATTACTCTTTGAGGAAATGACTGGCCGTCTGGAGAAAGATAAATCAACGGTTCCCGTTTACTATAATGGTTATTGGTATTACAGCCGCTATCTTCCCGAGAAAGAATACGCGATCCACGCGCGGCGTAAAGGTACCCAGGAAGCACCTGAAGAGGTTATGCTGGATGTGAATGCGCTGGCTGAAGGCCACGGCTACTTTAGTGTAGGGCGCCTGGCCGTTTCTCCCAGTAATCAATTAGTAGCATATCCTGAAGATAGCGTTGGACGTCGTGTTTACACGATTCGCTTCAAGGACTTAAAGACCGGTGAGATGCTGCCAGATAAATTGGAAAATGCTTCACCAGTTGCGGTTTGGGCAAACGATAACCAGACTGTCTTCTATATCAATAAAGACCATCAAACTCTGCTCGGCTATCAAGTAATGCGCCATAAGTTGGGCACGCCACAGAGTGAAGATGTTGTTGTTTACGAAGAGATGGATAAGGCTTTCTATACGTGGATTTCCAAATCCCGGGATGGAGAGCTGATACGCATTCACCATAGTTCTACAACTAGCAGTGGCCAGTCAATCCTGGACGCAAACACACCTCTCACGGATTTTGCGCCCTTATACCCCCGGGAAGAGGATCATGAGTATTCAGCGCTAAAGTTAGGGAATGATTTTTATATCATGACTAACTGGCAAGCTGAAAACTTCCGCCTTATGAAGGTTGCCATGGAGGATGCAGCGGATAAATCTAATTGGCAGGAAGTCATACCTCACAGTAGTGAGGTTTTGTTGGAAGATTTCACTTTATTTGATCATCATCTGGCAGTAATAGAACGAAAAGCGGGGCAAACGGGTCTCCGAATTATCAATTTAGAGAATAATAAAGACCTTCAGGTCGGGTTTAATGATCCAGTATACAGACTGGGCTTGAGTTCAAACCCAAACTTGGATTCAGAGAGTGTTCGAGTATCTTATTCGAGTTTAACGACACCAAATAGTGTTTATGAAGCCAAGCTGGATAGTGGCGATTTGGAATTGCTTAAGCAAGACAAAGTTCTGGGTGGTTTTGACCCAGAGCACTATCAGAGCGAGGGTATCCTGGTAGCGGCACGAGATGGTGTTAAGGTGCCGGTATCTTTGGTTTATCGTAAAGATAAATTTAAGAAAGATGGTTCTAATCCATTACTGCAATATGCCTATGGCTCATACGGTAGTACCGTTGACCCCTGGTTCCGCTCTTCAGTGGTGTCCTTGCTTGACCGAGGTTTTGTATTTGCTATTGCCCATATTCGTGGCGGCCAAAAGTTGGGGCGTGCCTGGTACGAAGATGGAAAGATGTTCAATAAAAAGAATACTTTCACTGATTTCATCGACGTTACTAAGGCGTTGGGAAAATTAAAATATGGCGCCCCTGATAAAATCTTTGCTTCAGGTGGTAGTGCTGGGGGGCTGTTGATGGGGGCGGTAGTCAATATGGAGCCGGATTTGTACCGGGGAGTTACTGCGGCGGTGCCATTTGTTGATGTGGTAACTACCATGCTTGATGAGTCAATTCCCCTGACTGTTAATGAGTATGATGAGTGGGGCAATCCTAATAATAAGGATAGTTATGAATATATGCTTTCCTATTCTCCCTATGACCAGGTGAAAGCTCAGGATTACCCCAATATGTTGGTAACCACTGGGCTACATGATTCCCAGGTGCAATACTTTGAGCCAATGAAATGGGTGGCAAAGTTACGCGAATTGAAGACCGATGAAAATCAGTTGTTATTCAATACCAATATGGAAGCAGGTCACGGTGGCTCTTCGGGTCGTTTCCGTCGTTATAAGGAGACCGCTTTACAGTATGCATTTTACCTCGATTTACTTGGATACAAAAATGGAGAAACTGATAAGAAGGTTAAGTAATAAATATGTTATGCTTATTTTAGAGATATAGGTCTGATTATGGGGAACTAATTATTCTTTATATCTCTACTTAAGTATCATGTAAATAAAGGGGAGCAAGCTCCCCTTTATTTGTTGGGGAAGTTAAAATGTCCTTTTGTTTTTCAGCTTTCTGAAATATTAACTTCTAGAGTCAGTTGGCTTTTTGCGTTGTTTGGGTAGGATAAACGCGCACCACCTTGTTAGTATTCCGCTAAAAATCCAAATACTTTGAATTTCTATTTATAGGCGTAGAATGGAGATAGATTTACTGGAAGGTCTGAATTATGCGTGAGTTCGCCGCCATTGAGGCACCTGTGATTGATCGATTTGGAGGATTAGATGGACTTCAGTCGAAGCTGGTGAAGCCAAAGCCTGCGCAGCTCTTGAGAGAGATACATGATAGTCAGTGGTTGTCATCGGCATCTCGGGCTGTTTTTCAAGCCGGTTTTAGTTGGAAGGTTGTTGAAAAAAAGTGGCCGGATATAGAGAAGATCTTTTATGGCTTTGATGTTTCGTTCTGTCGTTACTTACCGGAAGAGGCGTTAGATGACCTAATGCGGCAGGAAGGTATGATCAAGCACTGGACTAAAACTCGCTCCATTCAGAGAAATGCAGACTTCTTTTGGCATTTATCTAATGAGCATGGAAATTTGGGAGCGTATTTCTCTAGCTGGAATACAGACAACTATATTGAGAATCTTCTGTACTTGCGTAAAGGTGGTGATCGACTCGGCGGTAAGACTGCCCAAGTATTTCTAAGACGAATGGGAGTTGATACTTTGGTTTTTGCAAGTGATACCATTCGAGCCTTAATCCGAGAAGGGGTTGTCGACAAGTCTCCCTCCTCCAAGAAAGACTGGGCTGCACTAAAAGCAGCCATCGAAACTTGGCAGTCCCAGTCAAATCGTAGTTTGAATGAGATTAGTCAGATATTATCACTTTCGGTAGGTTAAACAACTGGGGTATTTAGTTGGTAGAAGTATCTATTTCACTCCTACCAACCTGAATGCTTGATCGAAAGTTAATCGGTTGTAGCTGACGGCACAACCTGAAAGTCCACGGACAACGAAGCCTCATACTGAACTTCGTCGAAGGAACTAACCTCTGTTTCTATATATGCTTCTGAAAAGCTATCTTCAAATTTACTGTTTCGAGTTCTGGATGCAGTAACGATAACCTCTTCTATTGCTCCAGCTCCCGCTGTCCCATGATAGCCGATATTATTTGTACGGACATTAACTGGTGTTAACTGAATACTCAGGGTTCTCTCATAGTCAGCTTTTTGTTCCATGATTTTGGCTAGTGCCTTAGATCGGACCTTTTTTGTATATTCAGATACTTCTGAATGCTCAAAAGAAGTACTCACTATTTCTATTTCTTTATTTTCATCGGTTAGCCTTGCGATAGACTGTAAATGTCCCTCCTTGTTAATAGTTATTGCGACCCTGTTAATAACTTTATAGCTAGAAGGATTTTTGCCTAGCCAACCAAATTGTGGGGAAGATGAAAATTTTGAATTTTTAATCTTAGCTCGGTCTATGCCAGCCTTTATTAAGCTCTCGGTTAATTGTTCACGCAAAGAACTATTACTGGCAATGGCGTCTGATAGGAGAGGCTCTTCAGTGGTGACAATAATATTGATTATAGCTTGGTCTGAATAAGCCGTTTCTTTTGCACTGCCGTGGAGAGTCACAACTCTTGATATTGGGTAAATTAGGTCGCGTAAGTCCTGGGGGGAGCCTTTAATCTCCGGAGTTGCCATTGAAAGGCTGGGAATGATTAGCGAAGCTAAAAGAGCAAGTCTTTTCATATTGACACTTCCAAGCTGTGAATAAATGACAATCTATCAGGAAACTGGCTTATTGCCGATCAATAGCACTATATCGGCTTTCCTAGTTTCTATCCAATTGTTGCAGCTGAAACCGTTCATTGTAGTTGTATATTCGTAAAGTATCGCCCAATTACCATTCATGATACGACTATTACTGCTTTGGTATTTTAGTACCGTTTATCGCTGCAAAATTACCACTTATCGGTCTCAGCCAGGTTCTAAAACCAGTTCACAGACAATCGATTGCATCACTTTAAAGTGCGCACTTGGTCATCTATTGAGGATAAAAATTCAATGGATGACAGCAAGCAATAACAAATTATCTTAGTGACATACGAGTTGGGCAGAGCTGATGGGTTTACTGATAAATAAGAAGTTAATAGCGCTTTCTTTGACGGCATTGCTGGCCGCGTGTGGAGGTGGTGGAGGGAGCTCCTCTTCGGATTCGGATAACCCCTCTTCAGATAGTAGCGGTAGTGGTAATAATAGTGGCGGTAGCGGTAGCGGTAGCGGTAGCGGTAGCGGTAGCGGTAGCGGTAGTGGTAGCGATCAGGGTTCGTCCGGCAGCGATGATAATCCGATCTCGGATAATGTGGGCACTACAGTTGTAGTGGGGGACGTAGAGCATACAGATTTAGGCTTCGCCTCTTTGACTGCCATTGACGTAACGTTGCCAGAAGGTATGAACAATGCCCGTGAGGTTTACCAGATGGCGCACTATATAGCGCGCACTGACGGGGAGCAGGATGAAGAGGATATTGATATCCCGATTCGTAGTTATACTGCGACCTGTGCAACAGATACCGATACTCCGAGAATGTTTGTTTCCACTACTTTGTCAGAGGGGGACACTGCTGCGGATACAACTCACGGTTCTGTTTATGAGCTACAGTATGATCCAGATACTTCCAGTTTTGAGCCAACGGGTAATGCAACGCTGTTAAATCAGTGTTATGAATCCCACGGTGTGGCTGTAAGCTCTGATTGCTCCACAGTAGCAGTTCTATGCAATACAGATTATCAAGCCAATGAGCGTTATGAGGTTGAAGCTGACCTTGTTGAACAATACGGTTCAACGTGGATGAAAATGGAAGATAACATTGACACCATTGAATCCCGTATTGCGAATGAAATTGGTCTTCTGGTTGCGACCAACCACGGTAAATATATCGACTTCTTTACTGATCACCCTACGCTGACGTTTGACGATTTTCTTGCTGGTTTGGAGGCAAACTTTCCAGATACTGATTTTGGGGATTCGCCATCCTTTACTACTATTAAAGGGTCCGATATGCAAGAGGAGATGGAGTATATTATTTCCAGTCTTTCCTCTGGCGACTATGACGATTTACTGCAGCACATTCGAGATGCCAGTTACAGCTATAACGAGCAGATTTGGCTGCTAGAGTGGGAAAATCAGCCTTTAAGTGAAGTTCCTGATGCTTACGTAGTAAATAAAATGCACGGCGGAACTCATCTTGGCGCACAAGAGCTGATTTATGTTGAGGATGACAGCCAGGGTCGTAGTAGCTATGGTTTCTCAGTTTCTGCACGGGTATTTGATGGAAATGGGAGTTCTCACTATTCGGCAGGCTTAACGGTTATTGACCGTAATAATTGGTCCCTGGATATGAGCAGCTCAGATAATCGCGGTTGGTATTGGGCCTGCGGCGATGGTCATGTAGTAAACATTCGCTCATTCTATAATCCAGACAATGAGATGTTTGGTGCAATTTGTACCAGTGATTGGAACGACTGGATAGGTAGCACTCATGGGCAACTCGGAACCATTGCAGTGAAAATGGAAACTTCCAGTTCGTCTACAGAAGGGCGCTTTAATCACTTCGTACCATCAACGTCTGCGATGGTATCAAATGGTGGCGGTCATACTGTTGTACCAGTGGATGCCAATACGAACCTTTCTTTGATTGTCTCGCCTAAATATATTGAAGATGCGGATATGGACCGCTTTCTTCAGGACGAAGTCGGTATTGATCCATCTGGGGAAGGCCCGTTTGATGATGATTGTGCAGATTACGACACCACAAACTGTTTCCTGTCCTACATGAGTTATAACTATTGGGAAGATGACGATAGTTTCTCCACAATAACAAGGCAGGGACTTTATTCCGGTGATGCATTAGACTCCAGCTCTTTAACCCGTATTGGTATCGCCAAAGTCAGCTCTACCGGTAGTATGGAAGGCCAGGGTTTTAATTGGTTGGTTGAGGATGATGATTGCCAAATTAGTGATCCACAACTTATTGATTTAAAAAATGGACGTTACTTATTTGGGTATGCAAAGTTCCAGTGTATTTCTGATAACCTGGCCTATAACCGTATTTATGCCGACAGCGGCTCTAAAAGATTATTAGTGCCAAAAGCCTTTTATGTAATGGAAGTCGATGCAGATCTAAACGTACTTGAAGGGCCAATCGAGTTACCTAATTATGGATGGGGTGGTTTGGATGAACCTATGTACTTAGGCGATGGAAAAGTGGCTTGGACTTATATTAAAAACCCCACCTATGACAACTATGTGAGCGGTCAGCAAAATGTTTGGCAGGCTATGATTTACCACTCAAATAGCGTTAATTAATTTTTTCTCCTGAACTGTTGTAATGATACTGGGAGATAAATTTGGTAAGGGGGCTCCCCCTTACCTCCCTACTATTTTTTTTACTGGAATTCGTCCTGATTTCTGAAATATGGCCACGTATATGGGGAATAAAGAACTTACTTTTTTGCTATCAAAAAAATTGATTCTTTACTAGGCTGCCACTCCTGATCAATAAGAAAACCAACTCGTGTAAGCTTGTCTAAAAGCTCCTGCCTGTCGATTTTGTGGACATAAGGGGCCAGGTTTATGCGTTGCATCACTGGGATCAAGAATCGCCAATTGCTTTTCTTAATTAATACAGTGCTTGATACAAATATGCCCCCGGGTTTTAATAAATTGTAAACTCGCGCGATAGCACCATCTATATCCTCGATAAGGTGCAATATATTTAACCCTAAGATGGCGTTAAAACTATCTGGTTCGAATTTTAGTGAACCTAAGGTGCCTTGTTGAAAACTTATATTTTTAATAGCGGCACTTTTTACTTTTTGCTTGGCAATATCCAGCATCTTCTCGGAAATATCAGTGGCAGTTATACTGTTTACATAGGATGAGTGATGAATGGCGGTGCTACCGGTACCGCATCCGAATTCCAATACAGACCAGTCTGCCTGCAAATATTCTTGTGTTATAGCCAGTTTTCTCTTGTAACTTTTTAAATCTTTTATAGGGCTTTTGGCATAGCGCGCTGCAGTTTTATCCCAAAACCTTTTTGGCTCTATCATTTTTCCCTTCCTATCGTAGATGTTCAATGAGTATGCATTCGATCGGTGGATAACCTACTACTAGATGATTACCTTTTGATTTTAAGTATATGTAGTATATTTCCCGAGTCGTTAGACTCTAAAAATTATCTCCGTAGAGGTGCTCATATATTTATACCTTGTAATTCTTGCTGCATGTTTTAATTTAGTGCCACAATTTTTTATGGAAAGGGTGCATAACGTGTCATAGGTATATCGATAGAAAAGTGGCTACGATACTTGTGTGCTACGATAGGGGTTGATCAAAAGTTAAACGATTTCAACCTTTTCTTTACGTAAGTTATTTCTTCGAAAAGATAGCTTGCTCCAAAAGTTTTTTGGAAGTGCTCACTCACCTTTAGCTTCATCAATACTGTGACCTAGAGCGAAGTCGCGGTTCTTAGTTTTTGCAAACTATGTCACATTCATCTAAACCTCCATTTCTTTATGACTGAAAAGTCATATTGCTTGTCGCCCTAAGATTCTATTTGGCGCTATTAGTCATATTCTTGGCACTTATTAACCGGATACCTTTCGCAAGCCATAAAACAGTCTCGGCAACATAAAAAGACAATTTAAAAAATTGGGACCAAGCCCGAGCAAAAATAAAAGGACATCACAATGACACTTTATCAACGATTGGGTGCGAGCTTCTCTTTACTATTAGCGGGGCTTTTGGGATCAGCCTCTGCAAGTGCGGATAACTGCTACATCCTGGTTCATGGCCATGGTACTGAGGGCCATATCAAGCAGCGTACTAACTCCCAGGGTAATCTTGAGCAGCCGGCTTTAGATTATTGGAGTGAGGCCTACTTCGATGAATACGCGGGTAGTGACTTTATTGAACAGTTACGCGTAAATGGCGGCAATTACGGTGTGGTTGGTTACAACTCCACCGATGAGGGCGAGATGCCCTACTGGCATGACGGCACCGCGGGTGAAATCGCTCGGCAGATAATCGCTATTCGCAATGGCGAAGGCGATGATTATGAGCATGAAAACCAGTGTGCTGCCGATGATACTTTCTACGTGATCGCCCACAGTCAGGGCGCCACCCAGATGATGTACCTCGCGGGCAATGCCGTACCGGGGTCCCCTTACTATAACCGTGCTTACAACCAGCTGGATTCCAATACTGTGACCGAAACCTCGAAGGTTTGTACTGGCTCCTGGTTCTGGAAAAGCTGTAAGAAGAAAACCGAAACCGTTAATGTCGCAGGCCTGAATGATAGCTACGCAGTTGAAGTGGACTTTGATACTGCCATTAGCGGTATCGCGGCAATCTTTACTACTGGTGGTGCAATCACCGGTACTGAAGGGGTTGATCGACTGTGTAACGGTAGCTGGATCGAAGATTTGATCAACGATTGGTTTATCGGTCGTGAGTGCGCAGCAGTACGTTACCTGCAAACCAATGATGTCTATGCTGTACGCAACTATGTCGGAACCAACCTGGCTGCACCGGTTTATACCATTGGAGGCTACGCCGGTTTCCCAGGTATTGAGAGTGCTAGCTCTTTGCTGTTGGGCGGTGAGGACGATGGTTATATCAATCTGGCTTCCCAGATGAACTGCTCTGGTTCTGCTAAGCGCAACTTGTGGTCAAATCTGAAGGAATACAAGACCTTCTTGGGTATTGCTTACGGAAGCGCTATCTTCTCCTGCGATAATGACAATAAGGGGACAGCGCGTTCCTATAACCTGGCGAGCATTTATACCGATCATGACGCTCAGCGTAACGGCGGTATTATGGCCCCAGACTACACCGGTATCCCCGATGGCCTGAACTGTGGTGCCGGTAAAAATACGGCTGGTCGTATTGCTGCCTGTACAGAGTAATTAACTCATCGTTTTAAAAAAGCCCGCTTTTAAGCGGGCTTTTTAGTTTGCGGGAATCATATATTTACTTCTATTAATTTTTAGCTCTAGTGATCCTCTACCTCTTGCAAATTGTTCTCTGCCTTCATACGAGATATTTCGATCTCTTCCGCAAAAATCTCATGGATTCCGAAACGGTAACTGTCAGTACTATTTGCCGCATGGGTACCGCCTGGAATCGTTGTAAATGCAATGCGCCAGGGAGTGTTCCCTCGTTCTTTCCAGTGCTTATGCCAGGAGAGTGCATCATTGCGTAGGTTTGGCATGTCTTTGGAGCCACTGGTTACTGCCAGAGTCAGATCTTCTCTTGTTGCTTGTACAGGTTCCCTATGGAAAAACTCCTGTTGTGGAAGAAAGGTGGCGTTACTAGCTATCAAGCCTCGAAATAAGTCGGGCTTAGTAAAGGCAGTGTACAGCACAAAATATCCCCCTCGACTTTGGCCGAAGAGAACCCGTTGTCGAGGGTTTACCGCGTAGCGGCTTTCAACTGCTGGCAAGAGCTCCTGCTCTAGAAAGTTGAGAAACTGCGGTGCACCGCCATACTTAAGTGTGTCAGTGTCAGTGTCAGTGTCAGTGTCAGTGTCAGTGTCAGTGTCACTGGGTAGTGAAAAGTCAAAACTGCGATGATTGATCTCAGGTTTAAATGAGCCGTAAGCAATACCAACGATAATCGCCTCGGGGGCGTAATCATCGTAATGCATAAACAGGTGATTAGTAGCCAAAATTGGGAACAGGGAATCCCCATCAAGGAGATAGATGACCGGGTAAGTTGTATCCTCGTTTGGATTATAGCCCTCAGGCAGGCGAGTATAGATATGGTAGGGGCGCCCAATAATCGCTGAATCCAGCTTAAAGTAGTCCCCTTTCAGGGCAGGCAAAAACTCAAGAGGCTGGGAATGACTTTCAGGAGAAGAGTTACTTTGGTGGTTAGCAGGGCAGCCACTTAGCAGTCCGGCTGCTAATAGCGTTGATAGAAAACGAATAAGGGGCTTTTTCATCGAGTCTCCTATACTAACGGTGGGATTCATTGGTTGACTAAGTCTCTTCTTATATTCTCAAGTGGGGTGCTAATGAGCAATATAAAGCTTGCTGCTGGTATCGATTTTCCTGCAATAGAAGTAAAGCGACTTGGTGGAGGTGAGTTGGTACTGGGGAAGCCCGAAGGTAGTTTCCTTTGGCAGATGGTAGTCGTTTACCGAGGTAAGCACTGCCCTCTTTGTACCAAGTATTTGCGTGTATTGAGTGTGTTACTACCCCGCTATCACGCGGAGGGTATTGATGTGGCCGCTGTCTCTGCCGATACAGAGGAAAAAGCTTCTCTGCATATGGAAACAATCCAGCCGGGATTTACTATCGGTTACGGTTTATCAATACCCCAAATGCAGCAGCTTGGGCTCTATATTTCAAAACCCCGCTCTCCTGAAGAAACAGATAGGCCCTTTGCTGAACCGGGTGTTTTTGTCATCAACGAATCTGGAAGGCTGCAAATAGTCGACATTTCCAATGCACCTTTTGCGAGGCCTGACTTGCAAACGCTATTGGTGGGTATCGAGTTTATCCGAAATCCTGATAACCATTACCCAATTAGGGGAACATATTAAGATTTTTTAAATACCTTGCTAATTCAAGGAACTATATTTTGGTTTATAAGTTTGTAGTAAAGTTAGAGGTCTGGAATTTAAGGGGGTAGGGTAGTGACGAACGCTTTTCTCTCTGAGGTGAATAACTTCAAGCTTAATCCAATTGATAATAGTAAAGTCGTATTAATTGATGGCTCCAACCAAAGAGCTATACCCGTTTATGGTAGAGAGATTGTTGCTCAATACCAATTTCTCGATAAAGTGTTAGTTATCCTACATGATTGGTGGTCTCTGGATCAGGGAGTTAATATCTACCTGCTCTCTAGAGGAAGAATTTTGGATTTTGCTTTGAGTTCGGATATCGACTTATGGGGAGATTTAGATGACGTGAAAGTTATGCAGCCGGATACTATTTGCTTTTCTTTTCCGAATGCTTTGCACTGGCGACTGCGCTGCTATAAGCGGGCAAGACCGGCTTTATATCTTTCTCTTCCTTATAGTTTTTGGTGGCGTCGAAACTTATTTTATTCCTGGTTTTCATTGCAACGCCTCAAGTGAATGGTATATATAAATATCAGGCGGCGAATCTGTAATTGTACATTACCCAAGTAAGATAACAGGTGTTTACCCTGTTATCTTATTTTTATTCAATAGAGCTGAACTTTTTCTGTCGGATTTTTGAAGCGGTAGCTTCAACGTGAGTAGCCTATTAGAAGTTGTTCAGCTCTTCCCGTAGATCGGTCTCTAACTCCTCTGAGTTAGTAATCCATACACTTTTGTCCGGCGCAGGAAACACACCAATTTCAATGCCGTCATTTCTTAAGCCAGAAAGCCACTTCTTTAAAAACTGTGGTAAGGGAATACTTTTAGGCGTGAGGTCTGCTTCATTTTCAGCATAGGCTTGGGCAAATTCAGCGCTTGGCCATACTGGCAGATATTCAAAGCCACCATCTTCATCGGTGTGTATTTTAAGAAAGCAATTTTGGCTATCGATCAGTATCCAGATCTCCCGCTCTTCTCCGGCTATGCTCAGAAAATACTCGTAGCGATCTTCACAGCTGAGATTAGTTATTTCACTTAAATCTGGGGTGCTCATATATCAATTCATTGTAGCTAGGTAATAGGCGAGTAGGGATAACTGAAGGCCTGCTCATCTAGAGGCATAGTTGTTATACCAACTAATGCGGGGCATTATGCGCGAATACAAGCCGCTATCCAAATGCTTTGCCGAGATGGTCAGCGGCAGGGGGAGAGAAAGAGTTTCTATAGAACTTAAGTCTATGGTTAGAGTGAAGAGGAAACTGGAATGCTCAAAATAAAAAAAACGGGCATTAAGCCCGTTTTCAATACTTCTCTTCCTGTGAGCGACTACTTTCTCCTTTTTAGTAATTCGCTAACCAGGAAGCGCTTACCACTGCAGTGCGCCGCCGGTTTGGTATTCGATAACGCGGGTTTCAAAGAAGTTTTTCTCTTTGCGCAGGTCCATAATTTCAGACATCCACGGGAATGGGTTCTGAGCGCCAGGGAACTGCTCTTTCAGGCCCAGCTGGCTAAGGCGGCGGTTGGCGATAAACTGGAGGTACTCCTCCATCATATTCGCATTCATGCCGAGTACGCCGCGGGGCATAGTGTCGCGGGCATAAGCTACTTCAAGCTCCATACCCTCGAGAATCATCTGGGTGACTTCCTGCTGGAATTCTGCTGTCCACAGGTGTGGGTTTTCCAGCTTAATCTGGTTGATGACGTCGATGCCGAAGTTCAGGTGCATAGACTCGTCGCGCAGGATGTACTGGAACTGCTCGGCAACACCGGTCATTTTGTTGCGGCGACCCATGGACAGAATCTGGCTGAAGCCACAATAGAAGAAGATACCTTCAGTGACAGCGTAGAAGGCGATCAGGTTGCGCAGCAGCTCCTGGTCGGATTCAACGGTGCCGGTTTTGAAGTTGGGATCACCGATGGCCTGGGTGTGGGACAGGCTCCAGGCCGCTTTTTTGGCAACCGCTGGCACTTCGCGGTACATATTGAAGACTTCACCTTCGTCCATACCTAGGGACTCTACACAGTACTGGTAGGCGTGGGTGTGAATGGCTTCTTCAAAAGACTGACGCAGCAGGTACTGGCGGCACTCAGGGTTGGTGATATGGCGGTAGATCGCCAATACCAGGTTGTTAGCAACCAGGGAGTCTGCGGTGGAGAAATAGCCCAGGGAGTATTCCACGATGCGACGCTCGTCCTCGGTTAGACCGTTGGGGTCTTTCCACATGGACACGTCTTTGTTCATGTTGATTTCCTGGGGCATCCAGTGGTTGGCGCAGCCGTCCAGGTATTTTTGCCAGGCCCAGTCGTATTTAAAGGGAACCAACTGGTTGAGGTCAGCGCGGCAATTAATAATGCGCTTTTCATCTACCTGGATACGGGCCGCACCCATTTCCAGTTCTTCCAGGCCGGGAGCCGGGTCCATATTAGCAACTGCGGCACGGGCGGCATCAACGGCAGTGGAGCCGCTTTGGGCCGCAGGCGACGCCGGAGCGGCTGTGTAGGAAGCGCTGGGCTCCTGCACGGATTTTGCCTGGGCCTCCGGCGTCGGTCGCGGTTCGGTTGCTTTTTCAGGTTGTTGGGGCTTGGTGTCGATGTCGTCCCAGCTCAGCATAGTTGGCCCTTTTGATCGGTCTCACTATCGAAAGTTCGATAAAAATTCTTAAATCTTCCTGGTGTATTACTCACTAATTGTGTGCAACCAGGGATGACATACCGGTGATATTTTTTACCGGTAATAATTCATTACAGGCTCGTATTTTTAACTCGCCTGGGCACAGAAAATCCTGTGCCAGATCAATTTTTGCTGCGCTTTTGTGCATTTATTTGCACTGAATTTTCGCTGGCAATTGCACTGGGTTTTCTCGGGAAAATAAGCCGCAGCCGATCCCCGGTCCCTATGGTATTACCCACTATTAAAATAATGGGTGGACCGGGGTCGCTGCGCATGGTCATGCCCGCACTTGCGGTTACGACGCTCTCCCCCGAGAGTCAGTGCAGCCCCTATAAAAAAGGGGGCTTAAATTTTACTGGCAGGCCTCGCAATCCGGGTCGTCCAGTGAGCAGGCCTGAGGTACTGCGGCCGGTGCAGGAGCAGCTTGCTCAGCAGGTGCTGCCGCAGCCATTCCGTTGCTACCGCCGTGTGCACTTACCGCGTTCAGGGTGCCGCTATTTACCGTAGATTTCTCTGTGGTAGTGGCAGCCAGTGCGCGCAGGTAGTAAGTGGTTTTCAGGCCGCGGAACCAAGCCATGCGATAGGTTAGGTCCAGCTTCTTTCCGTCGGCGCCGGCAATATACAGGTTCAGGGACTGGGCCTGGTCGATCCACTTTTGGCGACGGCTGGCGGCGTCCACAATCCAGCGCGGCTCCACTTCAAACGCGGTGCAGTATTTCGCTTTCAGGTCTTCCGGTACGCGATCGATTTTCTGTACAGAACCTTCATAGTATTTCAGGTCGTTAACCATGACTTGATCCCATAGGCCGCGATCTTTCAGATCGTGTACCAGGTAGGGGTTTACTACGGTGAATTCGCCGGACAGGTTCGACTTCACATACAGGTTTTGATAAGTCGGTTCGATCGACTGGGAAACCCCGGTGATATTGGCAATGGTCGCAGTAGGAGCGATCGCCATTACGTTGGAGTTGCGCATACCTTGGGCTTTTACTTTCTCGCGCAGGCCGTCCCAGTCCAGAGTGGAGCTGGTGTCCTGTTCGATAAACTGCTGGCCGCGCTGCTCAGCGAGGATCTGGATGGAATCCAGTGGCAGGACACCTTTGCTCCACAGGGAGCCTTCGTAGGTCTGGTACTTGCCGCGCTCGGCAGCCAGGTCGCTGGAAGCGGAGATGGCTTCGAAGCTGATCGCTTCCATGGTGTTGTCGGCAAAGGCGACGGCTTCGTCGCTGGCGTAGGCGATACCGGCCTTGTACAGCGCATCCTGGAAGCCCATCAGGCCCATGCCAACAGGGCGGTGACGCATGTTGGACTGACGCGCACTTTCAACTGCGTAGTAGTTGATGTCGATAACGTTATCGAGCATACGCACCGCAGTTTTTACGGTATTGGCCAGCTTGGTGCGGTCGAGTTCACCGTTCTCACCAATGTGTTGAGCCAGGTTGACGGAGCCCAGGTTACACACGGCGATTTCGTCGTCGGCCTTGGTGTTGAGAGTGATCTCGGTGCACAGGTTGGAGCTGTGAACCACACCGGCGTGTTGCTGCGGGCTGCGCAGGTTGCAGCTGTCTTTAAAGGTGATCCAGGGGTGGCCGGTTTCGAACAGCATGCCCAGCATCTTGCGCCAAAGGTCTAGTGCGCGGATCTTCTTGAACAGACGCAGCTTGCCTTCGGCAGCCAGTTGCTCGTAGTGGTTGTAGCGCTCTTCGAATGCGGTGCCGAACAGGTCGTGCAGGTCCGGGCAATCGGCCGGGGAGAACAGGGTCCACTCTTTGTCTTCGAACACGCGCTTCATAAACAGGTCGGGGACCCAATTGGCGGTGTTCATATCGTGGGTGCGGCGGCGGTCGTCACCAGTGTTTTTGCGCAGCTCGAGGAATTCCTCGATATCCAGGTGCCAGGTTTCCAGGTAGGCACAGACAGCACCTTTGCGCTTACCGCCCTGGTTGACGGCTACTGCGGTGTCGTTGGCCACTTTCAGGAAGGGCACAACACCTTGGGACTTGCCGTTGGTGCCTTTGATATAGGAACCCAGGGAGCGCACCGGCGTCCAGTCATTGCCGAGACCGCCTGCCCACTTGGACAGCATGGCGTTATCGCGGATTGCGCCGTAAATGCCGTGCAGGTCGTCCGGTACCGTGGTCAGGTAGCAGGAGGACAGCTGCGGGCGCAGGGTGCCGGCGTTGAACAGGGTCGGGGTGGAACTCATGTAGTCGAAAGAGCTCAACAGGTTGTAGAACTCTACCGCGCGCTCGTTTTTGTTCTCTTCATTAATGCTGAGGCCCATGGCGACACGCATAAAGAAGATCTGCGGCAGCTCGAAACGAATATCGTCGCTGTGCAGGAAGTAGCGGTCGTACAGAGTCTGTAGGCCCAGATAAGTGAACTGGTGATCGCGCTCGCCTTTTAGAGCTTTGCCGAGTTTTTCCAGGTCGAAGGTGGCCAGTGCAGGGTCCAGCAGGTCCAGCTCGATACCCTTTTTCACGTAAGTGGGCAGGGTAGAGGCGTACAGCTTTTCCATCTCGTGCTGAGTGGCGCGCTCGGCAACACCGAGGAAGCGCAGTGCTTCGGAGCGCAGCTTGTCCAGCAGCAGGCTGGCGGTAGCGAAGGTGTAATTGGGCTCCTGCTCAACCAAGGTGCGCGCAGTGATTACCAGCGCGGTATTGATATCGTTTTCGGAAACACCGTCGTACAGGTTTTTCAGGGCTTCGTTAAGAATTGCCGCGCTGTCGACATCTTTCAGGCCTTCACAGGCTTCTTTGACAACGGTGCGCAGGCGTTCCATATCCAGGGGGGCAAGGCTGTCATCGTCCTGCTTTACACGGATGCTGGGGTGGGCATCGACAGCTTGCTCGGCAATTTGAGCGGTTTTTTCTTTCTCTGCGCGCAGGCGGGCGTGTTCTTCACGGTAGAGTACGTAGTCGCGGGCAACCTTTTGTTCACCGGCGCGCATCAGGGCCAGCTCTACCTGGTCCTGGATCTCTTCAATGTGGATAGTGCCGCCAGAGGGCATGCGGCGTTTGAAAGTGGCACTGATCTGGCCGACCAGTTCTTCAACTTGCTCGTGGACACGGCTGGAAGCAGCGGCGGTGCCGCCTTCAACAGCGAGGAAGGCTTTAGTGACGGCGACGGCAATTTTGCTGTCGTCGTAGGGTACAACGGTGCCATTGCGCTTGATTACGCGGATCTGGCCCGGTGCAGTAGCGGCCAGAGTCGTGCCGCCAGTCGCCTGGTCGCTGGAGGTGCCTGATTTTTCCGCAGGCACGGCTTGAGAGCGCCCTGTCTCTGTGTGCATGTAAATCTCCGAAAGGTTTGTTCTGTTGTCTGTCCGCGTGCGCTCAAAAGAACGGCGGCCACATGACTGTGTGGCATGGCGGAGCGTGTCCTTCGCTTTGCCAGTGTTTATCCACAGCTGTGGACACTGGAAACAGGCGGCTTGTCACCGGCTAGCTGAAAAGGTTTGCCAGCTGCTGCCTGTGGCGGAAATTCCATTCCGCCCGCTTACCTCTGATTCTGCTTTGAAAAAAGCAGCGCCTGACGCCCACCGCCAAAAAGTGTGGTGGTGCGCCGGAATTTGCCCCACATAATGGGGGTGCTCTTGAGCCTCTACCCCAATATATAGGGGGTCGGCCTCGAGTGCGCTACAAGATAATGCGGTAGGCGGGTCAGTTCAAGGCGAATAACTATGTAGTTGTTTGTGGATAAATTGTGGGTAGAGGTGCTGAGTCAGTAGCCACTTTCGCGGCAGAGCCCGCCAGCCCTGGGCTGCAAAGGAGTGGGTGCCGGGAAAGAACGCTGGGTACAGTGTCTTACAATTTTTTTTAATAGCTAGAGCGCTGTAAATTAACAACGGCAATAACCATTTGCAAATGGCTGCTCTTTGAGCAAAGTGGTACTCAATTGCTCAATTTACTGACGCTTATTTAATTCTGACATCTTGGCTGGCTGTAAATTAGTCGTTGGCGCCGATTGCTAAATTTAGCGATCTCTTGGATTTTTTGTCGCCAATCGCATCTTTTATATATTGTCGGGAGGAGAGGCGCAGGGGAGTGAGTACAGGTAGCAGGGTACAACCGCAGGAGTGGCTGTACCCTTTTAGGGTTTATCGACCGTGGTCTTGGAGGAATTCCATCAGGGCTTTTTGCGCATGAAGGCGGTTTTCAGCCTCATCCCATACCACCGAGATGTTGCCATCCTCTAAAAGTTCGGCACTCACCTCCTCTCCACGGTGGGCGGGCAAGCAGTGCATAAAGATGGCATCGCTATTGGCGTGGCTCATCAGCTCGTGGTCCACCAGGAAGCTCTCGAAGGCTTTCAGGCGGATCTGTTGTTCAGTTTCCTGTCCCATGGAAGCCCACACATCGGTGGCCACCCAATCGGCCCCTTTAACAGCCTCCACCGGATCGTGTACTACGGTGACCCGATCACTTGCCGAAGCGAGGATATTGGCGTTGGGCTCGTAGCCGGGCGGGCAGGCTATGCGAAGCTCAAAATTGCACAGGCGGGCAGCATTAATATAGGAGTGGCACATATTGTTGCCATCGCCGACCCAGGCGACCACCTTGCCCTCTGGACTGCCGCGGTGCTCCACAAAGGTTTGGATATCTGCGAGCAGCTGGCAGGGGTGGTAGCTGTCGGAGAGGGCATTAATCACCGGTACCTTTGAATATTCTGAGAAGCGCTCCAGTACCTGGTGGCCAAAGGTGCGAATCATCACCATATCCACCATGCTGGAAATTACTCGGGCGCTGTCTTCAACGGGTTCCCCGCGGCCTAACTGAGTATCGCGGGGAGATAGGAAGAGGGCGCTGCCTCCCATCTGTGCCATACCGGCCTCAAATGAAACGCGGGTACGAGTAGAGGATTTTTCAAAAATCATCCCCAGCACTTTGCCGCGAAAAAGGTCAGTATTTATTCCTTGAGTGCGCAGTGTTTTGAGTTCGATCGCGCGCTCAATAATTTGCTTGAGCTCTTCCGAAGACAAGTCTGTCAGGGTGAGAAAATGTCTGATCGCCATAAGCTGTTCTCCTTTTTTTGCATCAGACCGCTTGCAGTGCAAACTGGTGAATCAGTGAGCTGACATCGTTTGCCAATTGATGGCACTCGTCGTCGCTGAGTGTGAGTGGGGGGAGCAGGCGCACTACATTGCCGGCTGTAACATTGATCAGCAATCCGCGCTCGCGGGCTATGTCCACCAGTTTGGCACAGGGCTGCTGCAATTCTATTCCGATCATCAGCCCCAAGCCCCGCACCTCTTTGACCTGGTCGCAATCGGATAACTGCTGTTTGAGTTGGTGCTGCAGGCGTTGCCCCAATGCCTCGGCGCGCTCTAACAACCATTCACTTTCCAGCGTATCGATCACTGCCAGTGCGGCACTGCAGGCTAGAGGGTTGCCGCCGAAAGTGGAGCCGTGGGTGCCCGCAGAAAATAATTGTGCGGCAACTCCCCTGGCCAGGCAGGCTCCGATAGGGACACCGTTACCCAGCCCTTTGGCAGTGGTCACTACGTCGGGCAATATGTCCGCATGCTGGTAGGCAAACATTTTGCCGCTGCGGCCGTTTCCGGTTTGCACTTCATCCAGCATCAGGAGCCAGTTATGTTGATCGCAGATTTCGCGCAATTGCCCCAGGTAGTTGGAAGTGGGCACGCGTACACCGCCCTCTCCCTGAACCGGCTCAACCAGCACTGCGACAATATCGTTGCGCTCACCTGCGAGCTTTTCGATGGCTGCAGTATCGTTAAACGGCACACGCAAAAAACCCTCGGGCAGAGGACCGAAGCCCTCTTGGATTTTTTCATTGCCGGTTGCTGTCAGGGTAGCCAGGGTGCGGCCGTGGAAAGCGCTTTCCATTACCAGGATTTGAGGGGTCTCAATGTTGCGGCTATTGCCTAGCCGCCGCGCTAATTTAATCGCTGCTTCATTGGCCTCAGCTCCAGAATTGGAGAAAAACACATTGTCCATACCGGATAGCTGTACCAGCTTGTCTGCCAGTTTCTCCTGCGCAGGGATATTGTAGAGATTGGATACATGTAACAGGGTCCGAATCTGCTCGTGCAGGGCCAGGGTCACTTTGGGGTGGCAGTGGCCAAGGCCGCAGACGGCGATTCCAGAGATTGCATCCAGGTATCGTCGGCCCTGATCATCCCATACATAATTGCCTTCACCCCGCACCAGTGTGAGGGTTCGATCGCCATAGTTTTGCATGAGTGTCGGGGTGGCCACCGGGGCATCTCCTTAAATATTGACTATTTGAACTATCTATTTTCCGCAGAAAGTTCTGTTTAAGCTTTATAATCTGCACTTTATATCGATTGGGGCAATGGTATCACAGCCTTTATAAGCTGTGTGCTATCTGGCTGGCTGAATTTTCAACATGGTATCCGGTGTTGCAGATCTGCGGTTTTTGCTTTCATCGAGGGGATGGTGTACTTATTGCCGGCCCCACTGGGGTACAATGGATGCCGGCGCGCTATACCAGATGATGGTATGGTGCCTGTACACTTACTTTTTGCTTCGACCACCTGAGGTTTTTCACGCTTATGGATACACTGGAGAACATCAAGCAGCAGATCGCTGATAACACCATTCTGCTTTATATGAAAGGTAGCCCTAATGCCCCCCAGTGCGGCTTTTCCATGCGGGCCTCCCAGGCGATGATGGCTTGCGGTAAGCGCTTTGCCTACGTTGATATTCTGGCTAACCCGGACATCCGCGCTGAGCTGCCTAAGTATGCGAACTGGCCGACCTTCCCCCAGCTGTGGGTTAAGGGCGAGCTGATCGGTGGCTGTGACATCATTATGGAAATGCATGAGAACGGTGAGCTGAAAACCTTGATTGATGAGGCATCAGCGGAGAGCGAAGGCGAGGATTAATTTCCGCTTTTGCTCCAATATGTCTGCTGCTATAGATGGTAGGCATACTGTAGAAACAAAAAAACCGCAGCGGAAGCTGCGGTTTTTTTATGCCTGTGAGAGGACTTAAACTACTTGCCAGAGTGGCCGGCTGCAGTTTCCATTTGAGTTTGCAGGTAGTTTTGAATGCCAACTTTGTCGATCAGCTCCAGCTGGGTTTCCAGCCAATCTACATGCTCTTCCTCAGACTCGAGGATTTTCTCCAGCAATTCACGACTGCCGTAATCCCGAACGGACTCGCAATAGGCGATGGCTTCACGCAAGTCGGGAATGGCCTTGGATTCAATTTTCAGGTCGCACTTGAGCATCTCTTCGGTATTTTCGCCGATCAGAAGTTTGCCCAGGTGCTGCAGGTTGGGAATACCTTCGAGGAAAAGAATGCGCTCGATCAGCCAATCGGCGTGCTTCATTTCATCGATGGATTCGTGATATTCCTGTTTGCCCAGCTCTTTTAAACCCCAGTTGTCGTACATGCGGGCGTGTAGGAAATACTGGTTAATAGCTACCAGTTCATTACCCAGTACTTTGTTTAAATGCTCAATTACCTTGGGGTCGCCTTTCATAGCCTGTGCTCCTGAAGCCCTGCCAACTCAATAAGGTTTGCAGAGAGTTCCTATTTGTTAGTCGCTAGAGATTAGTTGATATTTTTAGTTACTAAAGTTTATTAGTCACTAAAGTCTGCGGCTGCCTGATTTACCTAATTTTATTTTAGGGTTTAAGCTGCAATCGGGGCTGAGTTTGCGTTGCGATTTGCGGCAAGTCAAGAAATAATTTTTCTTGCGGAATGCAGGAAAAACAAGGGTTTTAACGCAAATTTAGCCGAAAATGGCAACGAAAATAATTATCATTTAGGTTGTGTGAGCAATACAACAATAAGTCATTTATTTTGAATATTAACCCTTGTTATTGGTGGTTTGTGCATTTTAGTTGAGGTTAATGTTTTCATGTTTGGTATTAATAATGCTTCTTATTTATATATGCGGGTGAAACGCTTGCAGTTATAAATTGAGCCAAAACCTTTTCTAGTATTCGAATGGCGCTTGAATAATTAATTTTTTTCTAAATTAAATAATCCCACCTTTTGATAGTTTGCCATTTGACCGACGCATTGAATGGTTACCTGGAATATAAAAGTGATTGAGTTGATATTTTGTTGATGGACTCATGCCCTGAATTGATGTTGACCACTGTCGAATGTCACGTGGATTGCGAAGGGGTTAACAAAGCGGTGTCTGAATAAATCCGTAATACTTTCGGGCTTCTGAAGTCAGCAGATTTTAGGTGCGTCGCTGCGAGTGCCTTGTCTAACAGGGCCGACCCTACAGGCTTTCATAGCGATTTACGCTCTGTGCTGTAAAAACCAAAAATATCACGGAGTTGTTTAGAGGCTTTCTAAAACAGATTTTCTCAATATCCAACTTTTCCGATCCAAGGGGTATTGCAGTGAGGCCGGAGGGGTCAGTAAATCGGAGGGCTAGAGTTTGGCGAGCATTTAAAGCCGGGAGACGCGTTTGCAGGTTGAGATTTATAGCTGCCCAAGGTTGGCCGATATGTGTTCAGGTTGAGAGCGGAGATAAAGACAGTGGAGGCACGCTAGTTCGACTTGGATGGGAGTCTTATACAGGTTTTTAAGCTTTTACGAAGAGCTGGAGGGCTGGGTAGATAAAAGTGGTAGAGGCCACCAGAGGAGGGTGGCCATATTGGACGGTCAGCTGGCGGAGTAGAAGAGGCCGTTGTTGGCAGAGGACACCATCCCACCGCTCATGGTCTCGTCGATGATCTCCTTGGTCTGCTCGGCACAGCGTCCACATTGAGAAGAAACGCCCAGCTGGCGTCTCAACGCCTTCACCGAAGTGGAGCCATCATAGATCGCCTCTTTAATCTGGCGGTCAGTTATGCCCTTACAAATACATACATACATGGCGGTGGCTCTGTTCAACTCTTACTCAATAGTAGTCAGGTAGGAATCCTATTGCAATTGAGAATGAGTGTCAATAAGATTCCGGAATGGTCGCATTTTGCCCTCTTTGTTTGCTATTTGTACATTTTTGCGGGTAGGTCATCCTATTTTGGGTGTTAGTTCACGCATAGCCGTTCTGCTATCAGCCTGATTTAAAAAATTTATGGGCCTGAAATATGTGGGTGTGTATCATAGCGGCCCACTATTAATTCCCATTCGATTTATAGCTGTTGCTCATAAATTGAACACTCTACGTATCATCAACAACCCATCATTGGATTGAGGAGGTTTTCATGGCAGTTCTGGTAGGCAAGCCGGCTCCGGATTTCACCGCTGCAGCGGTATTGGGTAACGGCGAGATCGTCGATACTTTTAACCTGAAAGAAGCAATCAAAGGTAAGAAGGCTGTAGTTTTCTTCTACCCGCTGGACTTCACCTTCGTATGTCCTTCTGAGCTGATCGCTTTCGACCACCGTTTCGCTGAGTTTGAAAAGCGCGGTGTTGAGGTAATCGGTGTATCCATCGATTCCCAGTTCTCTCACAACGCATGGCGTAACACCTCCGTCAACGACGGTGGTATCGGCCCGGTTAAGTACACCCTGGTTGCAGACGTTAAGCACGAAATCTGCCAGGCGTACGACGTAGAAGCTGACGCTGGTGTTGCTTTCCGCGGTTCCTTCCTGATCGACGAAGAAGGCAATGTACGTCACCAGGTAGTTAACGATCTGCCGCTGGGCCGTAACGTTGACGAAATGCTGCGCATGGTTGACGCTCTGGCGTTCCACCAGGAGCACGGTGAAGTTTGCCCCGCCGGCTGGCAGGAAGGCGACAAAGGTATGAACGCTTCTCCGGAAGGTGTAGCGGCTTACCTGAGCGAGAACGCTGAGAAGCTGTAAGACGCTTTTTGCGCTGGGGTCTCCGGACCCCAAAAAGAAGAACCGCCGCAAGGCGGTTTTTTTGTTTGTACAAGCCTTGTTGCGCTGACCTGCGCTGATTGGCATGGCCGTCCGCGCGCCGGAGAAAAGTGCAGACTAGAATTCAGCAGTCAGTCCTGCGTGGCGCCTAAATAGAGTTTTTGCCCGCTGGCTGCTAGTCTTATCTGCAACTACCGGATTGCTTTGGCGGCTCGATTTGCTTATGAGACCTGCAATTCTTTCAAATATCGTCTACGTCATGCGCGCCTCTATGGCACGTTTATTTCTCTTCCTGTTGATTCTGGGGAGTCTGTCCCTGCCTGCGCAAGCGGCTGATATAGACGACAGGGCCAAACAGTTTGGCCGATACTTCAAACAGATGATGGCGGGTAAATCTATACCCGGCGGCGCCTATGTCATCGTGGATGGCAACCGGGTGGTCGCGATGGATACCTATGGCGTCAGGGTCAGGGGTAAATCCGGCAAGGTGGATCAGGACACGGTGTTCCGTCTGGCCTCGGTATCCAAGACCTTCGCTGCCAGTATGGCCACTATGTTGGAGCATGAAGATCGCTTCAAATGGGATGACAAGGTGGTCAACTATGTGCCGGACCTGAGCTTTAAGACGCCTTCACTGTCTCGCCAGCTTCAGGTGGAGCACCTGCTCAGCCATTCCTCGGGCCTGACCCCCAACGCCTACGACAACTACCTTGAGGACAACAAGCCTCTCAGCAAGATATTGCCCAAGTTTGCCAATATCGATCCGCGCTGCACGCCGGGAAAATGCTACGGCTACCAGAATGTGTTGTTCAGCCTTATTGAGGATGTGATTTTTGAGGCGACCGGGGTTTCCTTTGCCAGCCAGCTTAAGAAGAGAATTTTTGTCCCGCTGAAAATGCAGAATGCATCGGTTGGCTGGGAGAGCTTTATGGCCTCCGACAACCGTGCGGCACCCCATATCCAGACTGGTAGTGGTTGGCGCCCAGTGAAAGTGGAGAAGGAATACTACTTTGCTGCACCGGCGGCGGGAGTGAATGCCAGTATCTCCGATATGGCCCAGTGGTTGAAAGCGCAGATGGGCTACTACCCGAAGGTGCTGTCACCGGAAGTGATCGCCGATATGACAACTGAACGAGTCGCTACCCAGCGCCATATGCGCCATCGTATCTGGAGAGATTACCTGTCTCATGCGGGCTACGGCTTGGGCTGGCGCCTCTACACCATCGGTGATGACCGCATTATTTACCACGGCGGTTGGGTTGCGGGCTTCCGTGCGGCGGTGGCCTACTCGGAAAAGTTGAAAGTGGGTATCGCTATCCTGATGAATGCGGAGTCCCGTGTGATCTCAGATCTCACTGCCAATTTCGTGATCGATATTACTGGCAAAGGTAATATCGCTACCGCTCAAACCAGTGGAGATCGCTGATCTCCACTGGTAAGTGATTGTCCCTCCCCCCCTTGAAACCTGCTGGCTGATCCCAATATTTGCTCCCTGTTCCGATTGACGTTTACGGGGAGACCGAATAGATGACCGTTGAGGCCCAAAAAGAGAGCCATGGATTCCAGACGGAAGCCAAGCAACTACTGCACCTGATGATCCACTCGCTCTACTCCAATAAGGAGATTTTCCTGCGCGAGCTGGTATCCAACGCTTCTGATGCCGCCGACAAGCTGCGTTTTGAATCGTTGTCCAAGCCCGAATTACTGGGTGAAGATGCAGACCTGCGCATTCGCATCGAGTTTGACAAGGAAGAGGGCACACTCACCATTACCGATAACGGTATTGGTATGAGCCGCGATGAAGTTATCGAAAACCTCGGTACTATCGCCCGCTCCGGCACCTCTGCGTTTATGCAGCAGCTGACCGGAGACCAGAAGAAAGATGCGCACCTGATCGGCCAGTTCGGTGTGGGCTTTTACTCCGCCTTTATCGTCGCTGACAAAGTGGACGTATTCACCCGTCGCGCCGGCTTGAATTCCGATCAGGGTGTGCACTGGGAGTGTCATGGTGAAGCGGAATACTCCGTAGAGACTGTTGAATGGCCTCAGCGCGGCACCCGAGTGGTCCTGCACCTGAAAGAAGAAGCGAAAGAATTTGCCGATAGCTGGCGCCTGCGCTCCATCATTAAAAAGTACTCCGATCACATCGCCATTCCGGTGGAGATGTTGAAAGAGGAAATGCCGGCGGCGGAAGAGGGCGAAGAGCCGAAAGAAGAGAAGGCGCCTGAGTTTGAAGCAGTAAACGCTGCCCAGGCCCTGTGGACTCGTCCCCGCTCCGATGTGAAATCTGAGGAGTACAAGGAGTTCTACAAGCATATCTCCCACGATTTCGACGATCCCTTAACCTGGAGCCACAACCGCGTAGAGGGCAAACAGGATTACACCAGCCTGCTTTACATCCCTGCGCGCGCACCGTTTGATCTGTACCAGCGCGATGCCGCTCGCGGCCTCAAGCTGTATGTACAGCGCACTTTTATCATGGATGATGCGGAGCAGTTCCTGCCGCTGTACCTGCGATTCGTGAAAGGCGTTCTGGACTCCAACGATCTGCCGCTGAACGTATCTCGTGAAATCCTGCAAAAAGATCGCAATACCGATGCGATCAAGAGTGCGCTGACCAAGCGTGTTCTGGATATGCTGGATAAATTGGCGAAGAAAGATGGCGATGAATACCAGAAATTCTGGGATCTGTTCGGCAATGTATTGAAAGAAGGTCCGGCTGAAGATTTCTCCAACAAAGAGAAAATTGCCAAGCTGTTGCGCTTTGCCAGCACCCATACCGATACCGAGAAGCAGGATCAATCCCTGGAAGATTATGTGGGTCGCATGAAGGATGGCCAAAAGGCGATCTACTACGTGTGTGCCGACAACTTCGCTACGGCCAAGTCCAGCCCCTACCTGGAAGTATTCCGCAAGAAGGGTATCGAAGTGCTGCTGCTCACCGATCAGGTGGACGAGTGGTTCGTGGGCCATATGAACGAGTTCGACGGCAAGCAGTTCCAGGACGTGGCCAAAGGTGCGCTGGATCTGGGTGAAGCCGAGAGCGATGAGGACAAGGCTGAGCGCGAAAAAGTTGAGCAGGAGTCCGGTGCCCTGGTTGAGCGGGTACAGGAAGTTCTGGAAGGTCGCGTTGAATCCGTACGCGCAACCACTCGCCTGGTGGACTCCCCAGCGTGTCTGGTGGTGAGCGAACAGGATATGGGCCCGCAAATGCGCCGCATCCTGGAACAGGCCGGCCAGGCCCTGCCAGATGCCAAGCCGATCTTTGAAATCAATCCGTCCCACCCACTGGTACAGCGTCTGGACCAGGAGGCGGATGAAGATCGCTTTGCGGATCTCACCAATATCCTGATGGATCAGGCTAACCTGGCCGCCGGTAACCAGTTGGCAGATCCGGCGGATTATGTGCGCCGCCTGAACACGCTGTTGCTGGAAATGCACGGCTAAGTCAGCGCTATTGATTGGTGCTAAGCGATGGCCAGCGGAGTTGTTTTAGACTTTGCTGGTCCCAGAAGCGGCCCCTGCCGGATCGAGCGGTGTTTTATCGGTTGGTCAAGGCAGAGGGCCGTTTTTGCTATTTACTGTGCCGTTTCGCACAATTGGCAGAAGTTTAAAACAAATTGACCCCATTGGGCTCAGCGGGTCATGCCTCTATAATCCGCAAGTCTTATAAGAAGCTTTATCGGTGTGACAATGCAAAAAGAAACTTCCAACCCCCTCGCTATTGCCGTATTGGGCGGCGGCAGTTTCGGAACCGCGATTGCTAACATTGTGGCGGGCAACGGCCACGACACCCGCCAGTGGATGCGCAGCGCGGAGACGGCGGCTGAGTGTCGCGACACTCGAGAAAACCATAAATACCTGCCCGGCGTGCCGCTGCACCCGGAATTACAACTTATCAGCGACCTGGAGCAAGCGGTCGATGGTTGCAGTATTGTTTTTGTCGCGATACCCAGTAAGTCCTTTCGCGAGGTGGTAAAAAAAGTAGCGCCGCTGTTGGCGCCGGGCACCATGCTGATCTCCACTACTAAGGGAATCGAGCACGACAACTTCCACTTAATGAGCGATATCCTGCGCGAGGAAACCACCGACATGCGTGTCGGGGTCTTGAGCGGACCAAATTTTGCAAAAGAAATTGTTGCGGGGCACTACACTGCAACGGTGGTGGCCAGTGAAGACGAGGCACTTTGCAAAGCGATTCAATCGGCGCTGCACTCGGAGACTTTCCGGGTTTATTCCAGTAACGATGTGTTTGGAGTCGAGCTTGCCGGTGCGCTGAAAAATATCTACGCGATTATCACTGGTATGGCTGCGGCACTGGAGCGCGGGCAAAATACCATCAGTTTATTGATCACCCGCTCCCTGGCAGAAATGATGCGTTTTGCCGAAGCGATGGGTGCCGATCCCATGACGTTTATCGGCCTCGCCGGTGTTGGCGACTTGATTCTGACCTGTTCCTCAGACCTCAGCCGAAATTATCGGGTGGGGTATATGGTCGGTAAAGGCAAGCAGCTCGATCAGGCTGTCGCAGAAATCGGTCAGGTGGCCGAAGGTGTGAATACGGTTCGTCTGATTAAACAGAAAGCCGACGAAATGGGTGTCTACATGCCCTTGGTTTCCGCGATTCACGCCATATTATTTGAACAGCGGCCGATTCCTGAGGTGATTCGTAATTTGATGTCGGGCGCGCAAACTTTTGATGTGGCCTACTCGGCCAAGCCTTAAATGGAAGCCTCATATGAAAAATGACGATCTAAAGCGCAATCTTACTTCCGGCAACCAGTGGGTGCGCCTTATCTATATGGTGCTGTTTGCAGTGTGCCTTCAGGTTGCCGCGTGGTTACTGATGGCGGTAGTGATACTGCAATTCCTGTTTTCGATTATCAGCGGGAAATCCAACGATAATCTGCGTCGCTTTGGCGATCAGCTCGCCTCCTATGTTTACCAGGCGATCCAGTTCCTGATCTACAACTCCGACGAAAAGCCTTTCCCGTTTGCCGAGTGGCCTGAATCTGAAGTAGAGGATTTGTCTGGTTACGAGGGCGCCGAAGATGTTTCTGCAGAAGTGGTTTCTACGGAAGTAAAGCGTGAAAAGGACAAGGCTGAAGACGAAGCCGAGGATGCTATTATCCTGGGTAGCTCCGAGCCCGAGAGCAGTGAAAAGCCCGAGCTGGTAGAGGAAAGTGCCGACGACGCCGACAAACCTGTCGACAAGAATTGATCGCTTTTCCTATCGCTAATTTATCCGGTGCCTTATCCGTGGGCACCGGATAAATATCCGCAGCCCTCCCTACGAATATTCCCGCAGATATCGATAAAGTAACAACCCATCCTTGAGGAAGCCCCATGCAGCTGTTTATTTTGCGTCACGGTAAAGCGGAGCCCATGCTCGCCAATGATGCAGAGAGAGCCCTGACAGAGCGCGGGCGCAGGCAGGTTGCACAGGTTTGTAAAAAACGCGCCGAGGAACTGGCGGCGGTAAAGGCAATTTGGGCCAGCCCATTTGTACGCACCCAGGAAACCGCTGAGATTGCTGCCGCCCAATTGGGATTGCCCGTTATTACCGAACCGCTGCTGATCGGCAATATCCACCCACAGCAACTGCTCGACCATTTGCAAACCCAGGATACCTTTCCGCTTCTGCTGGTTAGTCACCAGCCTCTGGTGGGCAGTCTGCTCAATGGCCTCTGTGGCAGCGGTAACGAGCACCCGATGGGCACTTCCAGCCTCGCCTGTGTCAGTGCGGATGTATGGGCTAATGGCTGCGCTGACCTAGAGTGGTTGCAGCACGCAGAGTAACTTTTCCGGTTGTGTCTGCCAGTAAATCCCTATTGCGCTGATCACAACTGTCATTGCGGATGTTGTTGGTGGGCCGCACCATTTCACCACCTGTTTTTAGTCACTATCCGGTGGATATCACTTTGGCGACAAATCAAATCACTCCCCGTGAAATCACCCTTGAGTTTGATCACAAGTCGATTGCCGCACGCCAGTGGGGCGATCCGGAGGGAGAGCCGGTAATTGCTCTTCACGGCTGGTTGGATAACTGTGCCACCTTCAGTCGGCTGGCTCCCCTGCTGAGCGGAATTAATCTGGTAGCGATAGATATGCCGGGCCACGGACGCAGCTATCACCGCTCACTCGATGCCAACTACAACATCTGGGAAGAGGCGGAAGATATTTTGGGGGCGGTGCACGCGCTCGGCTGGCGCAAGTTCTCCATTGTGGCGCACTCCCGAGGTGCTATTGCCGGGGTGATTACCGCTGGTGCTTTTCCCGATCGGGTAAAGCGCCTGGCACTGATCGATGGCCTGGTACCTCCCTCCACCGAAGATGAAAAAGCTCCGGAGAACCTGGCCAAGGCCATTGCCCAGAGAGCCCGTTACGGCACGCGCAAGCTGCGGGTATACGGTACCTTCGAAGAGGCGGTCGAAGCGCGAAAGAATGGCATGTTCCCGCTAACTGAGTGGGCTGCGCAGGTACTGACCGAGCGGGGCACCCGGGAAGTGGAGGGTGGCTATATGTGGAGTAATGATCCCCGGCTGATGGCGGCTTCCACGGCCAAGCTCAATGAGCCGCAGATTAAAGCTTACTTATCCCGATTGAAGATGCCGGTGCAGTTGGTTCTCGCTGAAGACGGTATCGCAGATATGCTCAAGCGCCTGCGCCCTGTACTGCAAGAGTTTCCGGGTATTGAGGCACGTGAGATTCCCGGAAGCCACCACTTACACTTGGAGGAGAGTGGTGCCCAGGCGATTGCAGAGTGGTTTGGGCCTTTCTTGCGCGGTGAAACCGCTTAGAAGGGAACCCGCTTGGAATAGCAGCTGGCATCCATCTCCCGCACCTCTACCGAGACTGCGGGAACTCCCTCGGCAAATTGGCACAGGCTGTTAAAAACAGCCGAGCTCAATGCCTCCCTTTCCCGCGTAGAGCGCCCTTCAAGCAAGCGGATCTCTGCGTGGATAAAGCTGTTGCCATTGTCCCCAGCGATAAATTGGTCGTAGGACTTGGCGCGGGTCTTGATATTGTGGGAGGCGAACAAACCGGAACGGTGCATCGCCTCCTGAGCCGAGCTGACCAGTGCAGCGACAGAAATCTTCTCTTCCAGATTTTTCGCATACTCTATGATCAGGTGAGGCATAGCGGTCACTCCTCGGTCAAAGCGGCCCTGGCGGCCGCTGGGTACCTGTGGCGTTTACTGGCGCAGCAGGGAGAGGAACTCGTTGCGGGTGGCCTGGTTGCTGCGGAAAGTACCGAGCATAGCCGAAGTCTTCATCACAGAGTTCTGTTTTTCCACACCGCGCATCATCATGCACATATGCTTGGCTTCGATGATCACGCCGACACCGGCAGCACCGGTAACGTTTTGCAGGGTCTCGGCGATCTCTACGGTCAGCTGCTCCTGGATCTGCAGGCGGCGCGCAAACATATCCACAATGCGTGCTACCTTGGACAGGCCAACGACCTTGCCATTGGGAATATAGGCTACGTGGGCGCGGCCGATAAACGGCAGCAGGTGGTGCTCACACAGGGAGTAGAGTTCGATATCCTTAACCAACACCATTTCGCTGCAGTCGGACGGGAAGAGCGCGTCGTTGACTACATCTTCCACGGTCTGTTTATAGCCGCGGGTCAGGTATTCCATGGCTTTGGCGGCGCGCTCCGGGGTGTCTTTGAGCCCAGGGCGTTGCGGATCTTCGCCGATTGCTTCAATAATTCGCGCGTAATGTTCGTTCATGCTGCTCTTTCCAACATCTCAGCCCGAAGGGCGGGTGCGCTACCCTAAGCGTTTGTAACCCGAGAGTAAAGATCCACGCGGCCCGAGGAGCTTGTTAGCTGTTATTTGACGACCACTGACGAAGGCTATTTTGTTAGCAGGGCGGAGCGAAGTTGGGCGGAAAAATGGCTTAGGGCCTTTAGGTAGCAGCTGTAAAATGGCCACTTAACCTTACTCGTCGCTTATTTGGTGTGAGCAAACTACACTCCCCGGGCATTGATTGGCCCCTCTGCAGCAGCAACAGAGGGCACCCGCTAGTGACAGTGGGCCCCGACGAGATACAAAGCACTTAAGGATAGATTGATGATAGAAAGGCGTGAAACAAGCCTCCACGAACTGACCACGGTTTTGGACTATATCCGCTGGGGGACCAGCCGATTCAATGAGGCCGACCTCTACTACGGCCATGGCACCGACAACGCCTGGGACGAGGCCGTTTTACTGGTAACCCACGCCCTGCATCTCCCCCCTTACAGTAAGCCGGAGATACTCCAGGCCCGTTTGACCATGGAGGAGCGCCGCGACGTACTCACTATCCTGGAGCGGCGCTTTAGCGAGCGGGTACCGGCGGCCTACCTGACCAAGGAAGCGCACTTCTGCGATATGACATTTTATGTGGACGAGCGGGTACTGGTACCCCGTTCACCGATTGGCGAGATGATTCGCCACAACTTCCAGCCCTGGCTCAATGTTGAGCCCCTAGCGATTCTGGACCTCTGTTGTGGTAGCGGTTGTATCGGTATCGCCTGTGCCGAGGCCTTCCCGGAAGCGCGTGTCGATGTGAGCGATATTTCCGAGGACGCGATCGAAGTTGCACAGATCAATATCAATCGTCACGAGTTGAACGAACGCGTGCGCGCAGTGCAGTCGGATCTATTTTCCGGCCTGCACGGAATGAGTTACGAGTTGATCGTGTGCAACCCGCCCTATGTCGATGCCCGCGATCTGACTGAAATGCCCAAGGAATACCACGCTGAGCCGGATATAGCCCTGGGCTCTGGCGATGACGGTCTCGATTTTACCCGCCGCCTGCTGCGCGAGGCTGCCAACCACTTACAGCCCGACGGCCTGTTGATCTGCGAAGTGGGCAATAGCTGGGAAGCCCTGGAAAAAGCCTTCCCGGAGGTGCCGTTTATGTGGCCCGAGTTTGAGGATGGTGGCCACGGTGTTTTTGCCATCAGCCGGGAAGAACTGCTCGCCTACCAACCCTACTTCGAAAAGGAATAATTCCTTTTGCCTCCCCGGCAATCTCGGTTGCCGGGTTATGTGTACAAGCCCGGTTCTGCGGACACTTGTGCTTTTTGCCCCAGTCTGCGCACTGGGGCGGGCAGATCATTTATAATGCGCGCCCCTATTGTGGGCCATCCTGTTTTACCACCTACTAGCTGGAAAAGTCGTCTATGTCGGGCAATACCTTTGGCAAGCTGTTTTGTGTCACCACCTTTGGCGAAAGCCACGGCCCCGCGCTCGGCTGTATCGTCGATGGATGCCCTCCGGGTCTGGAGATTAGTGAAGAAGAAATTCAGCGAGAGCTGGACCGCCGCAAGCCGGGCACTTCCCGCTATACCACCCAGCGCCGCGAGCCCGACCAGGTAAAAATCCTTTCCGGTGTTTTCGAGGGAAAAACCACCGGCACGCCTATTGGTCTGTTGATTGAAAATACCGACCAGCGCTCCAAGGACTACAGCAATATCGCTGAACAGGTAAGGCCAGCCCATGCCGATTTCACCTATTGGCAAAAATACGGCATTCGCGACTACCGTGGGGGTGGTCGATCCTCCGCCCGTGAAACTGCCATGCGGGTTGCCGCTGGGGCCATCGCCAAAAAATGGCTAAAACAAAAATATGGCATTGAAGTGCGCGGTTATCTCTCGCAATTGGGCCCGATCAAAGTACAAAAGCTGGATTGGGACCAAGTAGAGCAAAACCCCTTCTTTTGCCCGGATGCTGATCGGGTCCCCGAAATGGAGACCTATATGCAGGAGCTGATCAAAGAGGGGAACTCCATTGGTGCGCGTATCTCAGTACACGCCAGCGGCGTCCCAGCCGGACTGGGTGAACCTATTTTTGATCGCCTGGATGCAGATCTGGCCCACGGCTTAATGAGCATTAACGCGGTAAAAGGCGTGGAAATTGGAGCTGGCTTTGACAGCGTGGAGCAAAAGGGCACTGAGCACCGAGATGAGATCACTCCAGAAGAAGGGTTCCTGTCGAATAATGCGGGTGGTGTGTTGGGTGGTATTTCCAGTGGCCAGGATATCATTGCCCATATCGCCCTGAAGCCGACTTCCAGTTTGCGCATTCCCGGCCGCAGCGTTGACCGCTCCGGCAATCCCATTGAAGTCGTTACCAAAGGCCGCCACGACCCCTGTGTTGGTATTCGAGCAACGCCTATCGCCGAAGCCATGATGGCCCTGGTTCTGATCGATCACGCACTGCGCCACCGCGCG
Organism: Microbulbifer maximicatervae (SeqCode); assembly: GCF_052467615.1. Classification (NCBI taxonomy): domain Bacteria; kingdom Pseudomonadati; phylum Pseudomonadota; class Gammaproteobacteria; order Cellvibrionales; family Microbulbiferaceae; genus Microbulbifer; species Microbulbifer maximicatervae (SeqCode). The sequence continues at coordinate 3,281,887 of NZ_CP174319.1, read as the reverse complement.
CAAAACGGAGATGTAACACCGGGATAATTCGATCGGCTTTTTTCTATTGGATACCGGCGAAAGCCCGGTATCCAATCTCTTCGCTACTAAGATGCAGCCAATAAGCCAAGCCCCTGGGCTTCCCCCACCTTGCTCCCAGCAAAATAGTTAGCTCCAGCCTCCTCAATTTTATTAATGTTGCGCAGTCGGTCTGAAGGGCTTAAAACGCCTTTATTTCCCCGATTTACGACATGGGTATAAATTTCAGTAGTACTAACATCCGAATGCCCTAGCAGTTCCTGAATCGTGCGCAGGTCATAACCCGCTTCGAGCAAGTGAGTCGCAAAGCTATGGCGAAATGCATGGCAACGAGCCGGTTTGTTGACTCCCGCCAGCTTGACAGCTATACGAACCTGGCGCGCTAAAGTTGACGCGTGCATATGGTGCCTTCTGTTTTCACCGGAGCGAGGACATTGGCCGATGGTGCTGGAAGGGAAAAGGTATTGCCAAGCCAGTTGTCGGCTTGCACTTGGATACTTTCGTTCCAAAGCGTTAGGTAAATAAACCGAACCAAAACCAGCCAAAAGATCTTGTTGGTGTAATAGGGAAACAGACTCCACCTGCCTATGTAGCTGCACAATTAACCCATTAGGTAATATCGTAGTGCGATCCTTATCCCCCTTACCACCTCGAACAAAAATATTATTGCTGTCGAAGTCTATATCCTTTATACGCAAAGAAAGCAGTTCGGCGCTGCGAAGGCCGCTACCATACATTAGCTCAACCTGTAATCTGTAGGTGCCTTCAAGGTGATCCAAAATTGCTGATATTTCTCTACGGCTATAAACCACGGGCAAGTACTTTTGTTGTTTTGCCAGTTTAAAGTCCAGAGCCTGAATATCCCTACCTAAGAATCTCTTGTACAGATATATCAAAGCGTTCAGAGCTATTCGCTGTGTATTTGCTGAGCAAAGGCCCTGAACTGCAAGGTGAGAGAGAAACGTCTCAATCTCAACAGCTCCCATATCGTCAGGGTGCTTCTTTTTATTGAAATGAATAAAGCGTTTAATCCAATGGGTGTAAGTTTGCTCTGTTCGGTACGATAGTCCCTGCTTTCGAATATGAAATCGCAGATTGTCCATAAATCGTTCAGGCTTACCTGGGATTTTGTGGCGAATGTCGTCCATGATATTGCCCTTAGACTGTTTTTATATACAGTATTTGCTCTTTTGTCCTGCTGTCAATATCAGAATTCAAGAGAAGCTTCTCCTATTTCTGGAGGTGACGATCTATCTCTTTGATTTTTATAGGGTTGGTAATGTTATAAAGAGCAGAAAAAGCAGGTAGATATATAGCGCCTGCTATATATCTACCTGTTGAGAAATATGCCAAAGTTCTTAACTTTTTGATATTATTGGGTTTTTGAGGTTATCTTGAAAGAAGTGAGTAGAATTATATAGAAGGGTGATATAAAGACGCTTCTTTTGAATTAACTGTTAAATAGTTTATGAAATATTTATACACCCTGTTAATGATAGTTTTTCTTTGCTCTTGTGAGATTAGTAATGAAGGACCAAGAAGAGTTGAGTACTGGAAGACAGAAATAGAATCTATCAAGTCACATAGGTCGAAAATTGGTTATCTAATGGTTAAATATAAAGCGTTTGAGCCTATTTTTAACCCTTCTGAAAATACATTAACGATTGTTGACTCTGGTGAGGCTAATAGTATCGTCTGTAGTAGATGGCACTATATCATCACATTCAAGGCGGACTCTAAAGGGGTAGTTACTGAATCTACAATAGAGCAGGCTGGGACATGTTTGTAGGCCAGCTATTTAACAAAACCAAGCAGGCTCGTCCATCCCCTTCAGGTCTGGACTGGACAGCCTACGCTGCGTGCCTTGCACGCAAACGCTCCGGCTGCCCCTGTTGGCAACGTTATGTGTAAGGTCACCCATGATCGATTCGAACCAAATTTAAGCCTTGTACGAAAGTGAAAGAAGACAGGACCTTCTTGATCTATTGCTAGAGGAATCCCAATACACGATTCCTTTGAGGGATTATGATGGTGATGAAACAAGGCTGACGTTAGAAGAAAAAGAGTTGCGTGGATGTGCTATCGATCATTTGCGATTCGTCATCAGCTATGGTTTCGTACAAAGCGTGGTAAATGATAATGGTAAAATATACGCACCACGCTACCAAGAGTTCGAGAATTGGTTAAAAGCTGGATGTCCGGGGCTAATCAGCCTAGAAGTAGAAGCGTATTTAAATGATAACTCAGTCAACACATAACAAGCAGCGGCAGAGCGACAGCCAACGCTACGCACCTTTTGTGTTACTCGCTGGCGCTCAAACATTAACACAAATTGCGCTCCGCGCTGGCTGCGCCTGCGCTGAGCGTTATGAGTATTGATAGTATGGAAATGATCATAGAAAGCTCAGAAATATATAAGGCTCTTTCATTAAATTACAATAATCTAGAAATTTGGGATGATGATTTTATAGAAGATGGCTGGTCTTACTGGAATATAGTTTCTAACAATTCCGGTATAGTAAGAAAACTAGCATATTTAAGAATCAAAGATAATGCAGTTCAAAAGAGAACTTACGATGAGCAAGGTGATGACCTATGGGTTTCTGTAAAGTAGCTACTCATAACAAGTTGCTGCATTTCGTTCCGCCGCTTTCAGCGGCTACACCGGACTCGCCTTCGGCTCGCCGATGAGCAAGGCGTTATAGCTTCCAATCGGATCGAGATATTTAATGTTCAAACAAGTATGGAAAGGCTGGACTGCTAGTGTCTCAGTAATATTTACACCACTAATCTTAATTGCTGCCCTAATTCAGCCTGATGCCCCAGAAAATCTGCTTCTGGCTGTGCCTCTAGTTCCGGTCATTGCTGCTGGGCAGGGTGTTCTTATTGGTGCACTGGTGTGCTTTGGTCTCAAAATATTATCGTTTAAAAATTAGCATGGGGGCAAAAAGCTCTAACAAGTACAAGCAGGTTGCTATGGGCCTTTGGCCCTTCGCGAGACGGCCTACGCTTCGCTCCAGCCGCCCCTGTTGTAATCGTTATGTGCAAAACCAGATATGAAATTTGAAACGATAAATGTGAGGGATCTAAATCTCTCAGAGGCAAATGAGATTCAGTTTTTATATCCGTCAGAGCCTGATTGGAAGGCAGTTTCAGATGATACTCTGGTGGCTCTTATAAAGGATTATGTCTCAGAGCCAAATTGTGCAACTATCGCACTAGGCAAACTGAGCATTCGAAATCATCCGCTAACGAAGCCTCTTGCTAAATGGTTGCTGCAAGAAAAGCAAGCTGATGAATGGCTAAGGGAATCAGCGCAGGATACATTAGATGATGAGTAGCAGACACATAACAAAACGCTCAACTACACTCCGGCCGCAAGCGGCCTCCGTCGGACTGCCAAAAGCGTGCTTCGCACTGGCTGCCGGTTAGCTCAGCGTTATGTTTCACCATGAATGAGTTGTTAGCATATTTAGAGCAATGGAAAACCTCCAAATTAAAAATATTTGAGGCTGGGGACTATGCCGTCTCTATCACCGAGGAATTGGGGAATACGGTCAAATTTCGATACATCGAAATCGATGGAAACGGCCTTCTAGCAAGAGCAACACTTTGGAAAAGTGGTAGCTTGGTAGTTGAGGCAATCGATATTGAGTCAGAGAACCAAGTTTTTCAAAAGTCATTTGAAACACCTGAGCAATGGCAGCTAGATGACAAACTAAATTGGTGGCTAAGTGAGGTGGTTACGTATGAAGCTTAAAAACATAACAAAGCCAAGCACGGCCGCCAGCAAAGCTGGCTGGACCTACATTCCGCTGCTTCGCAGCTCCATTTCGGCCCGTGTTGGCGGCGTTATGAATAAAAACTATGTCTAATCTCAAAGACCGCCGATGGCGTCGAAAAGGCCTCGATAGAAAAATCGAGACTCCTTCATGGGGGGAGCTTGCTTTTGGGAAAAAGCTTTTCAATTTGCGGCATATGTTACTAGCTGTATTTACTAGTGGCTTCATATCTTTTGCAATGCTATATCAGCTTATAACCTATGGGCATTGGGAGGCCAAAGGAGCTAAAGTAGATGGTGCCGTGGGCTATGGTGTTGCCTTTTTCCTTCTAGTAATTTTCATAGCCCTACTTATTGCAACTATTAAAGACTGGCGGAGAGGCTAATGCATAACAAAAAGCAGCACGATTGCCCACAAAATATGTGGGCTGGACGGCCTACGCTTTGCTTCGGCCGCCCGTGTGCTAGGCGTTATATTACTCCATGAATTCAAAACTAAAGAAAAATGTTTTAGCCATAGTGGGGGTTGTAGGATTACTTCTCTGTGGGTTAGCTTTAATAAATATGCCGGTAGAGTTGCCCACGGAGCACCGAGGTGAATTTAGCGTTGTTGGGAAAATCGACTCTTGCGATTTCAAAGGCTTAACTAGACACTCGCCAAAATTTTTTGTGGGTATAGCTTTGCAAGATTCTGAAGAAATATATCGAGTTAACCCTTTGCATAAAGAGCGAAAGTTTTATGAATCTATTTGCTCTTCCAAGAGCTATGTACATATAAAATTCAGTGCTATAAAGCGTTTGGTTGGTCCAATAAGATTTTGGGTAACCCATATTAAAGCAACATAATATAACAAGCAGCGGCAGGGCGATAGCCAACGCTACGCACCTTTTGTGTTACTCGCTGTCGCTCAAACATTAACACAAAATGCGCTCCGCGCTGGCTGCGCCTGCGCTGGGCGTTATTGTGGCGGTCATTTTTTAGATGGTTTGTAGTTGCAGCAAGTAACACTCTCTACCTGAACACGCTTCGCCAGAGAGTTCTCCTTCAAACTGGTACCGCAGTTTCGTTCAAGTGCCTTCGTTTAAAGCCAACAAGTTCTGCAAGCCAGCTGCACCATTGTGGAGTGCCAATCAGCTAGTTAACTGGTGGGGAAAGTATGGTATTTTTCCCTGTAAATTTATCGGGCAGTGGCCAGCCAAAGTTGGCTGGCAGAGAGCAAGTAGGTCGTTCAGAGCGCGCCAGCTATAACCAGGCCAGGCAAGATCGCCTAGCCGGTGGCTGGGCTGGACAGCCTACGCTTTGCTTCGGCTGCCCTTGCTGGCAACGTTAAGCATACAAATCATGAGAATAACTTTCGAAAAAGACGATTCTGAATATATTGCTTCCGATGATGCTGATGGTAGATTTTATCTAGATAAAAACGGTGTTGTTCTATATTTAGGGCCAGATGAGTTAGAACCATGGAGCGTTAATACAAGAATCGAAAATTTTCGTCATTCGGTTGAAGCTTACAATAAATACGTAATTGAAATTGAATCTAAAGAAACAGAGCAAGAGCAACTAATAATTGTTACCAAATTTAATGAGGCGATTCTAGCAATCGAAGATTACAGAGGCCACAATAAATCATATTGGTCTTGTATTATTCAGCAAGCGGAAGCGGGGCAAATATAAGTGCTTAACAAGGCCAGGCAAATTGCTCCGGGCCTTCGGCCCTTCGCGGGACAGCTTATCTTGTGCACCTTTTGCGCAGGTCGCTTTGCTCCCATTTTTGCGCAAAATGCGCACAAGATAAGCTGCCCCTGCTGGCGGCGTTATGTGCAAAACCAAAATTAGAGAAAAAGATGGATATTGAAGTCGCAAGACACGTAGTAAAAACCGCCTTTAGAAGCTCGTCAGAACTTACCAATCTCTATGCTTTCATAAACGAGCACTGCGATGATGAGACTCTAAAAGAATCTCTAAAGTCATCTCTGGCCCAGGTTATTGCCGATATCGGATACAATTTCAACAAAAAAATCACTGATATACATCCAGAGGTTCAAGAAGAAATTGATCATAGCATTGAGACTTATGGCTTTCTTATTAGGCAGTAGACACATAACAAGTCAATGAACTTCGCGCCTTCGGCGCCGGACAGCTTACACTGCGCTTCGCTCCGTTCCAGCTGCCGGTTATTGAGGCGTTATGTGTAGTCGTATAAATATTTCAATATAAGGGGGAGGTTACATGGCAAATGTTCCAGGACCACAGCCGGATATTCAACACTGTCCTGTATGCAGGCAGTTACTAAGAAATGTGCCGCGAGCTGAAATGGCGTCACCGGGTTACCGCCGAGCAGATGGAACTGTATCAGAGCATACACACACATATGATTGTGCATCTTGTGATAATCGGTTTGAGATTAATCAAAGCAGGTAAGCACATAACAAGCGGTTGTAGTCGCAGCGAAAGATGCGGCTGGGACGGCCTACGCTGCGCTCCGGCCGCCCCTAAACCGAGCGTTATGTGTAAATCGAAATGAGAATATTACTTCTATTTTTAATAATTTTATTAATCGGATGTTCAAGCCAAATCACGTATGAAGATGCTTTGCGAGCGGCTGAAGTACAGGAAGATCAACTCGGTGATGGTTGGTATTCTAAACATCCGGGCTTTGCTGAGTGTATTGCAGCCAAAGTGCAAGAGTCAGAAGGACTTTGCCGTGATTCTACTGCTGGGGAGAGAAATGAGATTATGGTCATAGAATTTAATGAGAACGGTCGGGTGATAAATACTTTCTATGAAGGTAAAGATCAGCATCTCAGATGTATGGAAAAAGAAACCATCGACATAGTGTGTCCGAACCCTCCACTGCCTAATTTGTTCGGAATATTAGAAGTAGACGTATCGTACAGCGAGTAAAAATACACATCACAAGTTTGTCCAGTTGATGTGTTGGTCTGCGCTTCGTTTTGAGGCGGCTTCGCCACTTTACTCTAAAACTACACTACAACCAAAGCACAACTGACAAAGCTGTTATATTTTAAGGCAGCTAACATGAAATATATAATTACCCTCATCTTGGTTGTATCAACTCAAGCAATAGCAAATTCAGCTTATATCAATGAAATCCCTGACTTCACTCAAACGGATATCATTCAAAAAAAGTATGGCTATGGTAAACAGCTATGTGGCCCAGTAGCAGCATCAAACTCTCTTTTCTGGCTTAACAACCAGAGACTGGATCAAATAACATTGATTAAGAGACTTGCATCAAAAAATTACATGAATACCAGTTTAAACAATGGAACTGGTACAAGCGGCATGCTACGAGGTATTGATAAAATTTCTAATGAATTATTTGGGAGAGTTAAATTACTTGAATATCAAGGTTGGAGAAAGCATCCAGCCCAATATTCAAATGGCGCTAAAGTTCCATCAGTTCAATGGCTTAAAGAAGGTGTTAACAGTAATTCGACTGTGTTGATCAATGTTGGGTGGTACAAACTAGATGGTATTGATACATATAAAAGAGTGGGTGGTCATTGGGTCACTCTTGTGGGTTACACCTCAGGCTCTTTAATTATCCACGACCCTGCACCTCGAGCTGGTTCATCATTCGCTAATGAGTATGTTAAGGTTTCAACTATCCAAAGTGGCACTCTAACTGGAAACAAAAAAGGCCTACCAAGACCAGCTATAGGCTATATCCAACTTGGCCAAGGTATGCATATTAAAAGTAGCACAGACCTTGCATTAATTGATGGTGCAATAAAGTTAAAAATCTAAACATAACAAGCGCGTGAATTTCATTCCAGCCCTACGGGCTTTCACCGGACTGGGCACGCTCCGCGCGCCCAGTCGATTATGCGGGCGTTAAGCAGCACTAATATGGAGAATCTCGCTAAAGCAACAATTAACGCATTGATGTTTTTTGAGTTATGTGAGGATGAAGAACTCGATCCTGACATGGCTTTGAAAATGTCGGAAAGTCTGCTAGCTGAGATTGATAGTGCTTCTCCCCAAGAGAAAGAGGCACTGCTTGAAGCTGTAGGTGAGCTATTGGAGCACGAGAAGTCTGGCTCTAGTCGTGATGACCTAGTTGAGTTTTTGAAAGGTTTTGATAAAAGCTATTTTCCAAACTGTTAGCTATGAGTCACCATATCTGCTTAACAAGCTTGGCCATGCCAAGGGCGTTATGTGGCTAAATCAAAATAACCATGAATATAAAGTTTGCTGAAAAATCAGATATTGAACAGATATTGCCTATCTTCAGAGAGTTGGAAGAGTATTATTTTGGTGATAAAGCCGCTTCTTTAAGAGAAATTGAAGATTACTTCCAAAACAAAGTCTTCTCAGAAGTATCAGGAGTTCAAGTCCTCCTAGCAAAGGATGTGTCAGACAAGGTTGTTGGTTTCGCAACAATCGCTGTCTTATATCCTGCTCCAAAGCTTTCTGGTCAAGTCTATATGAAGGATCTATTTACATCTTCATCATCGAGAGGTCTTGGAGTTGGAAAGCAGCTTATGAAATTTATTGCCAAATATGCTCTTGAAAATGACTGTAATCGTCTTGACTGGACAGCGGAAAGTTCAAACCCAGCAGCTGGCGAGTTCTATGTTTCAATTGGTGCAGAGCAAATCAAAGAAAAGCAATATTTCAGGTTCGAGGGTTCTGCTCTCAACACCTTTGCAACCGCCACATAACAAGTGGGTCAAGGTGACTGCGCCTGCGGCGCAGCACCTTACCCAAGCGTTAGCAATAATAAGTAATTTGGAGTTTTTATGAATGTGTCAATGGGGAAAACCAAGTGGCAAAAGTTCGAAAATTATGCCCTTTTAATTATCTTGGTACTGGTAGGCTTGGGTTATGCTGCTTCAAAAATACCATCTTTGTTTTCTCCTGATGAGCGGCAAGTTGCTGTATCCGGTTACATTACGAATGCACAACAGAAGGGTATTTCTTGTAGTTATTCGGGCTTTGTATTTGATCGTAAATCTAAAGTAGAGAGAACATTTCTTACTTGCAATCCCAATAGTGTTATTCCTGGCGAAGTAAACTCCAAGGAAGAATTATTTAGTTCAATTGGTGAGCATGTGATAACTCCAGCTATTGAGTATCTCCCAAAAAATGAAATGGGCTTTGTTATCGCTATTACACAAATTGATCAAAACATGGTCGTTTGTACTAATGTCGAGCGTCAGGAAATCACGCAACAGTGGTTGGACTCTTATGACAATTACTGCATGCCTGGATAAAATTACTAACAAGGCGTTGCAGTGGACTCCCAAAGCTATGCACCTTTTTTGTGTAATTCGCTGCGCTCACATTATACACAAGGCGGTGCGCCGCTTCGGTCGCCTCTGAACGCGGCGTTATGTGTAAGGTCACCCATGATCGATTCGAACCAAATTAAAGCCTTGTACGAAAGTGAAAGAAGACAGGACCTTCTTGATCTATTGCTAGAGGAATCCCAATACACGATTCCTTTGAGGGATTATGATGGTGATGAAACAAGGCTGACGTTAGAAGAAAAAGAGTTGCGTGGATGTGCTATCGATCATTTGCGATTCGTCATCAGCTATGGTTTCGTACAAAGCGTGGTAAATGATAATGGTAAAATATACGCACCACGCTACCAAGAGTTCGAGAATTGGTTAAAAGCTGGATGTCCGGGGCTAATCAGCCTAGAAGTAGAAGCGTATTTAAATGATAACTCAGTCAACACATAACAAGCAGCGGCAGAGCGACAGCCAACGCTACGCACCTTTTGTGTTACTCGCTGGCGCTCAAACATTAACACAAATTGCGCTCCGCGCTGGCTGCGCCTGCGCTGAGCGTTAGGCGATGAGGGTTAAATAAAACCATGAATCGAAGATTTTATAAATCGTATGCTGAGGGCATGGAAGGTGAGGAAGGTGCATTCCTTTGTGAAGTTGTAGACCAGCTAATCGTGAGGCAAATTTACGTTATCGATGGATGCCATTTTTGGGCGACACCTGACACCGAAAATAATGAGGTATACTTTTTTACTGATCAACCGGAGTTTCCTGAGGGAGATATACCTCGTCTTGAGAAAGAGTTTGATCTTGTAGAATTAACGGAAGAAGAGTTTCTGAAAGTGTGGGAAATTGCACAGAAAGAAAATTATTGAACCGAGTTATGGGAGCAGCCGCCTAACAAGGCGTTGCAGACGGACAGTTTGTTCCACTGCTCAAATGTGTTGTCGCTACGCTATAATACATTTGCTCCGCTCCACAAACTGCTGCTGAACTTGGCGTTAAGAGTCAAAACATAGATATTCAATGAGTACTAATAAAGAGTTATTTTTACATGTAGTAAAGGTCTTAGGTTATCTGAATTTTGGGCTATTTATTCTGGGTTTCTTTAACTCAAAAGGTGGGAGTGACACTGTTGTACTGCTTCTGCCGGCCAGTTTAATCTTAGCAACAGCCGTCACTCTTGTTTATATTTTTGGCTTTAAGTATCTTCATTTGACTGGAAATAGCATGGACTATTGGTTTTGGTTCAGATCATATGTTTGGCTCATAGTAATTTTTGTATTCCTTGTAATTAGTATTGCTTCTATTGGGCACTTCGGAAATGAGAACTCTTAACAAAGTCAAGCACGATCGCCAGCAAAGCTGGCTGGACCTACATTCCGCAGCTTCGCTGCTCCATTTCGGCCCGTGTTGGCGGCGTTCAGTATCAGACAGAATTCCAGCTTAAGGAGTAGAGTGTGTCATTGTTAGATTCGTACCGTGGAAATGTGACAAGAAAGCGAGAAGAAATCGCAAAGCTGCAGCAGGGAAAAGCAAAAGAGCAAGCTAAGATTGCCAACCTCTCAGGGAAAATAAACTCCGCTTCACAAGCATTGTCCCGCACTAGTAGTGCAAGTACTGCAAAATCTAAGCTACGTGAAATCGAAAGACACCAAAAGGATCAGGCGACAGCCGAAAAGAAAGTTGCTGATTTAGATAACAAAATAGCACGAAAGCAGAAAGAACTTTCCGACGAACAAAAGAAAGTGACAAGGGAAGAGGAAAAAGAGAGTAAAAAAAGACTAAGGGAGTCGGATCGACAAGCTAGAGAGCACCAATCCCGAATGAATCAGATAAACAGAACTCTGGACAAGCATGAGGGGTTGCATCAGAGCACCATTGCTTCACTGAAAGCACTTCAAGATCTTCCTGAGAAAATAGTAGTTCTATTTTTAGCCTCGAATCCAGCAGATGCCCAACAGTTGAGGCTTGATGAAGAAGCACGTTCAATTGGCGATATGATTAGAAAAGCCAAGCACAGGGATTCGGTTTCATTTGAGAGTAGATGGGCAGTCCAGCCAATGGATATCCTGCAAGCAATAAATGAGTTAAATCCAACAATAGTTCATTTTAGTGGCCATGGGTCAGATTCTGACGAAATAGTATTTCAAGACACTAATGGCAATGCGAAGCTGGTTAGCAAAGAAGCTATAGTTCAAACCATGATGGCCTCATCTAGTGATATTCGTTTAGTCTTCTTTAATACATGCTATTCCTATAACCAAGCAGAAGCGGTCACCCATCATGTTGAAGCGGCCATAGGCATGAATACCAGCATTGGTGATGAGGCGGCTAGGATATTTTCATCACAATTCTATTCCGCTATAGGGTTTGGGCTTTCGGTCAAAAAAGCGTTTGATCAGGCTAAAGCCTTGGTGATGATGGAAGGTTTGGATGAAGAAAACACGCCAGAGCTTTTTGTTCAAGAGGGTCTGGACTCAAGTGATTTAATTATTGTACGGCCAGAGAACCTAGAAGAAAAATCTTTAGAACCGGCAGAGTAAATACTGAACAAGGCCATGCACCAGACTCCAGCGCTATCGCGCCTCCGCTGGTGATGGCGGCGTTCAGGCTGTAGAAAAACTAATTTATGTCTTTGTTTTCTTAGGTGTGATCAAATATTGACGACTAATGGTGGTTTTACGTGAATTCTGATCTAGCTTTAACTGATGAACAGGCTATTTTTCACGTAGAAGCACAGAACAAAAAGAGGGCTGAATTTTCTACACCCTCGTTATATTTAGTTTCAAGTAATGGAGTTTTTAAAAATGAAAAAAATATTGTTCGTATCAATAGTTGGAATGGTTCTTACCGCATGTGTGAATGTTCAAGCTGTTAAGAGCCTATCCGTGGAGGATGCTCGAAATAGTGATCCTATCAATGGCGCAACAGCAGGATGTTCAAGTTTTGGTGTATCCAAGGACTGTAACATCATTAGCGGCGCTACTAGAGTTGTATCCATTGAAGGTAGCAAGATGCGTATCGCTGGAAGTGAGGATGGAAGAACTGTAATGATCATGCATGATTCTGACGAGTGCGGCATAACAGAAACTGACTGCCAGACTAAGGTAAATAATCGTAACTATGCGGCTATAAAAAAATACTATTCAAGTATTGGTGTTTCAATATCATCAGTTAGGGCAATTGCTGCAGCAGACTTTATTGGAGGTTATTCGCTGACTCTAGATAATGATGGCTACTCAGTCTTTGAGAAATTGTGAGTAAAATATAATAAAGCAATTAACTATGCTGCGGCCGCAAGCGGCCTCCGCTGGATGCGCTAACACGCGCCGGTTATTGCGACGTTATGAGCCTCTCAAAGTATGAGTATTTTTAGAGTAATTTTTATAGCTTTATTAATGACATCTTGTACAAGCCCCGAGAATTACCGAGAGGGTTTTGACTGGATTTTACACGCTAATCCAGAGAGCGAGGCTATCTCTGCAGCTGATAATGGTGATTTACGGCTGATTGGCCTTACGGGCATGCTTCTAAACGAAGTTCCTCTCATTGATAAGAGCTGCGAGTATGGCAGGAATGTTAGGTATTTAAAGATTGACGACGTAATAGATAGCTTCGCAGAAAGAAAGTATCAAGTAATTGCGCCAGTTTATGCAGAAGCATATAACTATCATCTCATCACCTATCTTAGGAAAAAGGGTATTGATATATGCAGCTCATAACAAGGTACTCAAACATCGTTTCGGCCGAAAAACAGCCTCCACTAGACGCGCGAAAGGCGCGCGCCGTTATGCGTTGAAGTAGTCTTAGAATGAAAACTCTCCTGCAATTTATACTTTTAATCCTAATTTCTTCTTGTGCAACTCAAGAAAACATGGAGCACACAAGAGATGTAGCCTGCAGCGAGAAACGAAAAGAGCAGGAGAGCACCTGGCATCAAATACATAGAGTAAGGTGCTACCTCCATTTTGGTAGAGTAGCTGAAGCTAAACAGCAATTAGAGGCAGCAAAGCTCTCTATAGCTAATAGTCCAGAGGATGAGCAAGTCTCTTACCTAACTGTTCTTAATGTCTATCAGGAATCTATATATTCAGGAAAATATAAAAAGCTTCAAGGAGTTAACCAGCTAATTGACGGAGATTTCTGGTTAATCCAAAAAAGTAAAGAATACTATCCCAGAGATGCGCTAGAAAAGAAGATTGAGGGATATGTATTAGTTGAATTTACGATTGGAATAAATGGCGAAGTTAAAGATGCCATAGTTCTCGAATCTAAACCAGCTGGTATTTTTGATAGAGCTGCTTTGTTTTCCGTTTCCAATGACAAGTATTTACCACGAGTAATTGATGGCAAAGCCTATGAGGTAACGGGCGTTAGAAGTAGAGTAAATTTTGGAATTCCGGAAGAGTCGGTGAATTAAGTTCACATAACAAAGCAATGCAGTCGACGTTTTACTTAGTGTACTTCTTACACGGTCGCTGCGCTCCCATTTTTGAGCAAAAAGCACACAAAATAAGCCGCATCTGATTGCGGCGTTAAATGTAAGAATTACCCACGTTTAGTACACACCCTGTATAGTTAGGTTTAGGCCTAACACGGAGGTGTATCATGGGTAAGAAAAGACCTCAGGCGTATATGGAGGAGTTCCGTAGAGAAGCAGTTAAGAGAGCGGAAAATCCTGGAGCAACAACGGCTTTTGTGGCGCGAGAGCTAGGCGTCAGCGCATAGCAGATCTACAACTGGCGTCGTCAATTTAATCGACTGTCTGATAAGCAGTTCAATAGTTGAGATGGTGTCGACTATTCCAAACAGGAACGCGCTGAAGTTCGCAAGCGCAAGAAGGAGCTGCATGAAGCTCGACAAGAGGTTGAGTTTCTTGAAAAGGTAGCTGCGTACTTTGCGAACCACCAAGAGTAAAGTACGCACTGATACAAGAGCATTTAGGGGTATTCTCGGTTAGCTTGATGTGTCGGTGTTTAAAAATTTCAATATCGGGTTATTATCGTTGGCGGGGGCGGTTGCCACCTTCTGTGCTTTGCTATTCGGGTTATGCCTAGTGAGTGTCAGTCACATTCATACTTGTTTACGGTCTTTATAAACTGGTTCAGCAGAGAAATTTGGCATACAAGGCCTTCGGTGGCCGCCGAAGATGCGGCTCAATTTATCCATGAGTGGAACGGGTTTTCAAAATTAGAGTTAGGCAAGAATAAATATATAAACGTATATTGTTTTCCTCTATTGCAGCTGGGCAATATATGTTATGTACCAGTTGCCGCAAATATGAATGTTGGAGCTAATATTGGAAGATAAATATCTTATTTTTTACCAATAATAAAGAATTGAGTAGTTTAAGAGTTAAAATGCTATTTTGTAAATTACTGGGAAGTGAAGTTTTGAGATTTTTATTGTATTTTTTTATTATTTTGACTGCTTCTTGTGCTACTAAAGTTAGTAATGGTTCGGGATGGGTAAAGCCAGAAACTACAACTATCAGCTGTGAAGACTTTCACAATGTACCTACCAAGCTGGGTATCTTGACTAATAACGTCTGGAATAAATATGCTGCAGAAGATGACCCTTGGTCCCAATGCTTGGAGAAACGGCTGGTAGAGGGGGAGTTACAATTTGGTTGGTCATGGTCTTGGCCTTTGGGGCGACGGGTAATTTACTCCCAGCCACAAATAAAAATAGGATCTTCCCCCTGGGCGCCAGAATCTAAGTTTGATGATACATTCCCCTTAAAGATATCCAGTCTGGCGAATCTTGATATTTCACATCATACAGAAAGTAAGTCCAGTGGAGATTATAATACGGCTACGACGATGTGGTTAACTTCTGAAGCTTATAGAGGGCGTAAACCAAATCGTTCGGTAATTGCGGCTGAAATTATGATCTGGACATATTTTACTGGTGGACATTTCAATCCTGCGGGGATAAAACATAGTGAGGTATCGATTAATGATTCAGTATGGGAGGTTTGGTACCATAAAAATTGGAAGGATATGTCGGGAGTAAATGATAATAATTGGGTGTATGTATCATTTAGGGCCAAGCAACCTTCCATGATTGCCACTATTCCTGGTTTGGAATTACTTAATTACGCAGTTCGAAATAGTTTAATCCCTAAGGGGCTATTTATTGCCGATATAGAACTTGGGAATGAAGTTATGAGTGGCTCTGGAATTACATGGGTAAAGGATTTTACAGTTGATTATCAGCTGAGAGAATTGTGAATTTGTAGATATTGTTGATTATATATTGCTACAAGTTTCTTTTCTTTTGAAGGTCGAGATACCTATGCTGCCAGATTAAATCTATTTAATTGATAAATCCAAGGAGCTTGTGGAAGCTTGGAGTGAAGTATTTGAAGATGTTGAAATTGTAGACGTTATCGAGGGTGATTTTTTCCGAGTCAGCTGATGCTATGGTTAGCCCTCTCAATAGCTTCGGAATTATGGATGGTGGGTTGGATTTGCCATTTAGGGATAGGCTCGGTTTTAAAGTAGAGGATCAGGTGGAAGAGCGGATTGAATCTGACTTTCATTGCGAGCTTCCGGCAGGATCAGCAGTAGTAGTACCTACCTCCCATGAGAATTGGCCATATTTAATATCAGCTCCAACTATGCGAGTGCCGGAAGAGGTTTCCAATACGCTAAATGCATATTACGTTTTTCGAGCAATCTTAAACTCTGTGCAGCTATTTAACCGATCAAACTCCTCGGAGAGAATTAACTCGATTCTATGTCCTGGCCTGGGAACAGGTATAGGTAACTTATCGGCTAGGCGTTGTACAGGCATATGTGAGCAGCCTATAACTCCTAATCAAGCCTTCAAGAATACCCAGTTATACAGAAATACATGCAACATATAGAGGGCTGCAATTAGCTTACTAGTGCATAGTAAGTATCTTTATAGAAAGTGAGTGAAAAATAGTCAGGAAAGCCTTAAGCTGCATTGAGTTGAGAAGTATATCTTCTTTTAGCAGATTAAGGCTTTAGGCATAAGTACCAGTACTAAGGGGATACTCTATGGCGTTTGATTACGGCTCGATTGATTTGGGCCTGAAGAACCCTTTTAAGAAAGAAGGCCGGGTTACCGCAATTAGGGGGGGAGTTCAGTTTCTTGTAGCCCTAATCTTGCTGTTTATCGCTGCTGGCCAGGTGAAGTCGGACCCCGTAAGTGGTTGGGTGCTTGTCGTGGTGGGGGCAATCCTACTGGTCAGCGGTATCAGAGCTCTATCAGGTGGAATTTTGGCCTTATTACGCTTCTTTGTTGGTCGAAATCATCCGGTATCATTAGCTTTTAACCACTCGAAATCTGAAACGAGTACGGCATCAGAAGAGAAAAATGAAGTGGCTTATACCGCTTCCGGCTTAGAAGAGATGTTAGTTGGCCGTAAGAATCCAACCTTTCTAGAGCCTAAGGGCTTCTTGGCTCGGGTATTACACAGTATCTTCCCTAAATTGCTTTATATGCCATACCCCATTCGAAATATGGCTCAGGCACAGTTTGGCGCATGGGTAAGTACATTAACTGTCTTGCTCTCTTATGTCATTGTCGCTTTTATTTGTCTCAGTGGTTTTGCTGGTGATATGGGAGAAAAGCTATTCCCGATGTACTCTGCCATCGCTTTACTTTATACATTGATTGTATGGCACTCTGCGAGTAAAGGTATTTCACGGGAAGCCCAGAAAAGTGTAGCGAGCCTTACGGGGGGAAGTATTGCAAAAACGATATTATTCTCGATTGTGGTGCCTCTGTTGCTAGGATTGGGGTTAAGTTTAGGCGTTGAGGCTTTTAAGGGGGAAGGTACTACTTCCCTAGATGAAATAATCAGTGTGTCCGGCGTATTGACTGAAGCTTTACCGAGCTTTAGCCCGTTCTTGTATATTCTTGGGGTTATATTTGTAGGCGCTGCTTGTAGTTTTGCTGTTGTCTATATGCTGCGCTTTAGAAGCGAAATAGCAAACCCAGTCACTGAGGTTTCTGAATTAAGGGATAACTGGCAGGAATCGGTTCACCCGAAGGAAATCTTTATAAACTTGGATAACCTTGTGATGGCAAATCGTCGTTATAAGGAAGTGCCTAATCGTATTTACAGAGAGCTTGATCCAAAACTTGAAGAGCAAGTGGATGGTAAAGGTTCATTCAATGGGGAAATGATCCAGGAAGTACAACCTACCGTTCGTCCTGTTGATTTGGGTGAAAAATTCAGGCTGATTCGCGATATTAGTCTTTTCGCAGGTAATGCGCTTTATATCGTTGTTACTGCGCTAGCTATTTGGCTGGCATACTCTTTGATTGATGTTATTCACTTCTTTCAGCCGGAATCTATTACAGCCATTAAGCAGGAGTTTGGCGCCTTAGAGAGGGAAGCTGGCCGCTTAGCTCTGCTAGAACAGTATATTTCAGCAGGTGGCGCGCTCTGTATGACGCTAATTCACCTGCTTTTGATAGGATTTATTCTTAATACATTTGCTCGATTGTTGGTCAATGCGGCACATATCTTCTTTGCTGAGATGCAGTTTGAATCACTATTGGTGTATTTTAAATGCGAAGGGACATTCACTGAGTCTAAGATCTCAACGGGCACTGGAATACATGACAGTACTCGTTCTGAAAATGTGCTTGTCAGAAGTTCGATTACGCCTTGGGTGATTGTAACCAGGGTTGTCTCCAGTACATTTGCCGCATCTGGCATGAGAAACTTGGAGTATCCAAGGCATATACTTGAAATGCATAAGTCTGAACGCGATTTATCTGAAATCAGGGATGACGTAATTAGTTTCTTGAAAGATAGAGAGTCTATTGCCTCCATTACAAGTAGCAGAGACTTGGAAAACACTTCGAATATTCATGCTATTAATCAGCAAAGTCGTGCTCTGCCAATGACAGAACAGGGACAATTAGCTCAAGATGAAAATGCGGCTGGTTATTTGAGGCAAGAAGATAAGGACACGATTGAGTAGGGTTTACAGCCTTTTCTTAGATTCTACTGTCACTTACTTTGAGTCAATGTGATAAAAAAAGCTGGCAAGGTTCGGAGTCTCTGGACCAGAAAGAGAATTCCTGGTACCCCTTGCCAGCTGAGGGTACTAGGCTAGCAAATTACGTATTTTTAGTAATACTGAGCCCCTAAGATTGACCGTATTTGCTGGTAGAATTACAGAAAAGTACTGTTTTATCTTTATTGTTAGGTACACAAGACCACTTTTGTTGGTATTTAACAAGCTAGGTTATTATTCTGGAAGCAGCTCTAGCACTGTGTGAGACTCTTCTTTTGTGATTTTCAGGTTATAAGATTTGCTCAGACAGAGGACGGTATCTTCTATATGATTCAGGTCATAAACTCCACTAACAAGTAGTCTACTAGTGTTCTGATCTCTCGTCACAAGTGGGGTATTTGTAAAGCGATTTAGCGATATTAGGAGTTCTGTTAATCTGATGTTATCAGCCTTTGTAAATCCACTTCCCCAATCCTTATAGCTGGAAACCTCAAAATCTTTGATTGCACCGGTGTTGTGCTCAGTTACTTTGAGCATCTCCCCTTTCTTTATTTCGGCGCGATTTTTATTTTGTTTTATTGGGCTGACAGTGATACTCCCTTTGAGAACAGTGACTTCTGTTACTCCATATCGCTGGTCAATATTGAAAGTGGCTTTATGTGTACGGATCAATGCTTGTCGTGATTCTACTATAAATGGCCAGGTTACCTCTTTACAAATGCTTATTTGGGCCTCCCCATTTAATAGACGTATGCGTCTGCGTGTCTCTGAATAATTGACGAGTACTTTAGTTGTGGCGCTCAACTTTATATGGCTACCATCGGGGAGGGTTTGTTTAGATATTTCCTTGGGGGCTGTTTGGTAACGGCATTTAAATGGCTCCCGTGTCTTTAAATCTTCCATACTTTCCCCCTCGGCTTGGCTCGAAATCAGAACTGGTCCTTATAGGTGGGACCTTAGTTCGCTTTATATATTTTATTGTTAGCGCCTGACTTTTTATTATTCCACCTGGTTGGGGAATTAATAGGGCATGCTTGTCTCCGATACTGGCTGTTATCTTGCGATGCTTTCTTTTCTTTTTTAAGGGGGATTTGTTGTGATTTTATTAAATGGTAAAGATATTTCGCTGTGGTTTTACCGTACTACGATAAATTTTATCTGCTTGGAGGTAGGTTATCTTGGCCTGAACCGGGGATTGTTGCTGTTTTGTGAAATAAACAGGGGGCTTATTAGGGTGGCCTGGGTTACTTTGTGATAGGCGATTCAGAGAGTTTCCACGGGGACATTTACTTTTTCGATGTAAAAGAGCTTTAAACGCCATCAGGGACTAAAGTTCGAGACGTATGAGTTTGGTACATGTGTGATATTTGGCATAAAGATTGCTCCTTTTATCTTGTGGGTAGAAGTTCATATTGTGGGAATCGTAAAGGAATTGTTCATCAAGGGAGCTGAAAATGTCGTCACTCTATTTTTCATCGCATGCCATGCCACTTAGAGTCCCAAGTTACTGCTGCTTTGAACTTGGGTCCTGCTCGGACATAGAGTATGAAAGTTATAAGATAGCCCTGTTTAAAAAGGGGATTGCGCTTATCCATCTCAAATTTTCTGATGATTCTGCTGAAGTGATGGAGGATATTGTCAATACCATTGGGTTGGTACATGAGCATGATTCTATGGGGCGAACGGTTTGGGATGTGAGGATTGGTGGTGAGACAGGCGATGAGGCATTGGCTATATCTCATAGTGATAGAGAATTCTTCTTGCACAATGACGGTGCTTTTGAATCGGAGATGCCTGGCTACTTTGGTCTCTTCGTTGTGCACGCTGATATGCATGGAGGCGGAGAAAATATTCTTGTCTGTGCCGACAGGATAATCGAGAGCCTCTCCGATAAAACCTTCCAGGTGCTTTCACATAGTAAGTTTAAACTGCGTGTTCCTGAAGAATTTCGCAAGTCGTCTGAGTTTATAGAGGCATCCTTAATTGATGAGAGCCATGGTTTCAGATACAGGTATGATATTATCGAGCGTGAGTATTGCTCTTCAGACGAGCTTGATGCTTTACGTGAACTGGAGCTAAAAATATCGTTGCCACATAATATGTTTAAGGTTAGGTTGAATAATAATCAGATATTGTTATTGGATAATCGACGATACCTTCACGCAAGAACTGGAATAAAGGATAGGAAAAGGCACCTTAAACGAATACGTTTTAATATGCCTGCTATATCGAGGGTTGCTTAACGGGTGGTCATAGAGATAGTTATAGTTGGGTTGTTGCTTATTCTGGTAGCAGGTATGGCTCACGGAGCATTGGGATTTGGTTTCCCAATGCTTGCGACGCCTATTCTGGCACTTGCTTATGATTTGAAAACGGCGGTGGTGTTAACCATCTTGCCGTCGCTTATGGTAATTATATCCAGTCTTTATAAGTGCCGAGATTATAGGATTAATTTTTCTAAATATAGTTTAGTAATATTATTGGTGTCTCTTGGAAGCCTTGCCGGAACATGGCTGTTAACCTGGGCAAATCCGGATATTCTCAAGTTGTTACTGGCGGTATCAATCTTAATTTACCTGTTTTCCAGTCGTTTAAGGGGTTATCTGTCCAAATTCTCCAGTCGGCCAGTATTTTTTCCTATCATTATGGGCGGTTTGGCTGGGGTGATTGGTGGCGCGACTAATGCGATTGCGCCTCTACTAATGATTTATTTATTGGAAGTTGCCAAGTCTTCAAAGGAAGTAATCCTTATTTCCAATATTTGTTTCTTGATTGGCAAGCTGATACAGCTTTCTGTGCTTTCAGTTTACTTGAGTTTTGATGATTTGGAGTTGATGTCGCTATCTGCAATTACCGTATTTGCATATTTTGGACTTGTTATCGGATTTAAGCTTCAATCGAAGATTGATGAAGAACGATATCGATCGATTATTCGGTATGCCTTATCAATTTTTATGTGTGTGCTGACTTATCAGGGAATTTCTAATTTGGTATTTCCTGATGGTGCGATTGTTTAGGTTCTCTGTTTGAGGTCTCACTGACTGTGATAACCAAATGCCCTAAGCTGGCTCTACTGAATAGCTCTGCTGTTGCAGGCTAATCATCTTTTCAAATGGTTGCAGAAGCTTGGAATACTCATTTTTATCTTCAAGTTGAGCCATAGCCAAGGCAAGACTTTCAATGGTTGATAGACCATCGGCAACAGTGGTTTTCCGAATAGCGTAGTTGGATTTCAAGTCCCCACTGAGATTGACTCTTGGAAGCTGTTGTAGCTTGGGGTTCAGATGAAGAATCTTTTTAGATTTTTTCCAAGTCGCATCAATAACAATTAGCTGTTCAATCTTTTCCAGCTGATTTTGGTGGCTAGGGGTATTGTTCCCTTCAGCTAATTGGGGTGTTTGGGGTAGCCATGATAGTGACGGATAGAGTAGAGCGCTGGGTGTATCGAGTAGCCTGTCCAGCTGATGATTAGGAAGGGTTTCAGAGATAAGCATTTCGCTGTTATTTAAACACAGGTGCGCCATACGCCCGGTATTGAACGGGTGCTTCTCTTCTTGTGGGTGCTGTATGATCACCACCTTTACGGTATTGGTCAGGCTCACCAACGCACTGCAGTAGCAGACATTGGGCGGGCGCAGGCAGGTGCTACAGGTCTCTCTGGGCATTTTTCTACTTCAGGGGTACAGGGGCAGGTTTATGGCGAAAACGCAGCCTTCTAATAGTGTTCAGTGGCTGGCAGATATAGAGATTCCGCTAGCGAACAAATTTTATCGCATGTATGGATTTCGTGGCAAAGCCAAACGCCATGAGGACTGCGGGATAGTACGCGGCGAACGGGGGGAGGTGATTGCCTGCGGTTATTTGCGGCGCTATGAGAGCTTTAAGCTCCTGGCCGGAGTTGCTGTTGCACCAGATCATCAAGGGCAGGGTGTTGCAAGGCAGCTGTTGACGCTCCTTGCTGAACGTTTTGATAGTGACACCTATACATTTCCCTACGACCACCTAGAGCCATTTTACTCCTCTTTGGGGTTTGAGAGGGTTGAATTGAATGAGCTAAGTGGTCCTGTTGGGGATTTATTCTGCGGTTACGTGAAGCAGGGGCGCTCGATTCTAGCGATGGTCTACCGCTAGCCTTGGGAAGATTATTATTTTCGGGTTGGATTTGAATTAGAAAGAATTACTGTGCAAAGGTGTGGAGCACCTCTAGCTTTGGAATTTTAGTTCCTTCGGGGACAGATTATAGGCAGGGCAGCACTGTAAAAGTGCTGCCCAAGTTGCTACTACCAGCTGCAATTAGTAAGTGCTAATTTCCCAAATGGAGTAGCCGTACACGGTATTGCGTTCGGTGCAGTCAATCTTCAGGTAACGGTAGTTTCCCTCTACGGTGATTGCGTCGGTGCGTTCACCGGTTCCCATTCCAGAAAATGACTCAACAGTTGTCCAGTTGCTGCCATCGGTACTGCCGAGCAGAGTGTAGGCAGCCGCATTGGCAGTTTCCCAGTCGATATTGAGGGTGCCAATGGACCGCACAGAGCCGAGATCATAAGTCAGGCTGACATTGTCCACACCGTGGGCACTCTCCCAGCGGGTATTGCTATCTCCGTCGATTGCCAGTTCAGCACTTTGCAGTTCAGAGGTTGCAGAGATACTTGAAGCCTGACCGTCGCCACCAGTTAAGCCCAGCTCCCAGATGGAGTAGCCATAGCTTGTGCTGCGCTCAGTGAAGTACAGGCGCACATATCGATAGTTTCCACTTAGAGAGTGCTCATCGGTTCTCTCTCCGGCGGTACCGTCACTAAAGTTGGCCAGCGTAGTCCAAGAGGCTGTGTCGTTACTGCCTTCCACCGTATAGGCTGCAGCGTTGGCGGTTTCCCAGTCGATAGTTAGGGTGTTCAGAGCTTCTGCTTCACCCAGATCCAGAAGTACCCACACTGAGTCACCGCCATGGGCGCTTTCCCAGCGGGTGCTGCTGTTGCCATCAACGGCATTAGCTATGGATTGGACCTCACTGCTGGCGGTGACGATAGCTTGGGCAATTAGGTCTTGGTCGCCGGCTTCGCTGTTGTCACTATCGTCGCCGCTATCTGAGTCATTTCCAGAGTCATCACTACTTCCGTTACCGCCAGCGAAGTGGATATTGTCGATCTCGATATCATTGATATCGCCATCTACACCTAGCAGTTCAAATAGCTGGATAACGTCGGACATGTCAACTTCATCACTGAAGTCGGATACTGGGATGGATATCTGGTGCCATTCACCGTCTCGGGTAAAGCCGTAGGGATCTGAGCCATTGGTAAACTCAATCCACTTCTGTCCAATATCACCGACGCTGCCGCTCTTCATGCCGATCTGGAAAGTCGTTGTCGAGCTGCTCTTCAGGGCGAAGTTGAGTGTGGCAGTATCGTGGTCGAATGCTGATAGGTCGTAGTAATAATCAGCGGTAAAGGCCATGCCGAACCAGCCTGCACCGGATGATGTGTAGGATAGGGATTCAGAGCCTTCATAGGGGGAGGGGGAGGTTTCAATTAGGGTATCTCCCCAAATGTACAGATTACCATCGGTACCCAGCTCGAAAGTGGAGTCGGCTTCGGTAGTTTCGCTGTAAATAGAGAAGGTACCTGTTGGTGCCGTCTTATCGACGCTTTCACTAAAGTAGATATCATCGAAGGATAGGGTAAAGGCTTCTGATGGTGCGTCGCCACGCACCATAATTGCCTGGCTGATGGTGTTGAAGTCCACTCCGAATTTGCTTAGGGGAATGCTTACTTCATGCCACTCGCCATCGCGCTCAAGTCCAAAAGTGTCTCCGTCAACGCTCAGGTCTACCCAGGCATCTCCACCACTGGTGCTGGCAATGCCGATTCCGATGGTCTGCTTGGTGGTCGTTTTCATCAGGAAGTTCAGGTGACCATTTTGATAGTTCATCAAATTCAGGTCGTACTGCATCCATACACCCATGCCGAACCATTCGCCAGTACCCACTTCAAATTCAAGTGCGTCACTGCTGTCCTGGCTTTCCATGTTGTTCCAAACATAGAGCTCGGAGTCAGTGCCAAATGTTAGGGATTCGGAAAATTCACTACTATCACCGTAGACACCAAGGTTGCCACTTTTCGCAGTATCGGCTGCGAAGGAGAGTTCAGTGCTGTAGCTGCTGTCATCGTTGTCATAGATACGCACGTAGTCTACATACATCTTGGCTGGCATGGGCGCAGTGATATCACTATTGGCGTAAAGTTGTGGGAATATACCGCCAACCGCGAGGTTGAGAATTAAAAAGTGATGTTGTTGGAATTCATCAAATGCAGGGTCATCGGTGCCAATGCTGATAACCTCATTGGTTTCATCGTCTACCCACATAGCAATGCTTTCAGGTGTCCAGGTCATACCGAAGATATGGTAATCCTCAGTCAGGTCGGTACTGGAGCCAAAATCTTCAACCAGGTTCTTGGATTCACCATAGTCTGCTTGTCCTGTGTAATCATCGGACTCGTGCCACCAGTGGAAGGCCCCAGATACTTCAGAGTTTACAATGCCGGCTTCAAGCGCTTCGGCCATACCGCCTTCGAGAATATCCAGCTCACCACACGCGGGCCAACCAACCTGGCCGTAGTCACTGCCTAACTGCCAGAAGGCCGGCCATAGGCCTGCGTCCATATCTGGCAATTTAATACGGGCTTCGATAGTTCCATATTTGTAGGTTAGGCGGCCAAGGGATTTAAGGCGTGCCGAGCTAAAGCTGCCGTCACTTTCCTCTACGGCCTGAATAATTAGGTTTCCATCTTCGATGTAAGCGTTGTCGCTATCATCGGTATAGTTTTGTAATTCGTTGTTGCCCCAGCCGGAGTTGCCAACGTCGTAGGTCCAGACGGAAGTATCGATCGTGTCCCCGTCAAAATTATCTTCCCAGACCAGAGTTTTTGAATTGGCCATTGAGGACACAATTGTGCCGACAATAGCGGCTGCTATCGCTGTTTTTTTAATAATCATGATTTTCTTTCGTTGTTAATTATTTATAAGAATAAAATGCCTGATAGTGATGGTGTGACACAGTTAAATACTATTTGTAAATCTAGTGAATGCTAGATACTTAAATTGCAGTTTCCTTCAATTCATTTGAAAATCGGGCGCTGGCCACGAGCAAAGCCTAGCAAAACGATTGTTCTACAGGGAAGTGAATTTAGGCCTCTCGTCGTAGTTGTGGTCCTGCTTGTCGCATACATCGGAAAGATAATTTCTTGTAATTTTTTTACAAAAGAAAAAATTTTTTTTTGTGTTTTTGTTCGCAAATATTTTGTGTGGAAATTCTTTTCCCGGCCCTACTGCATTGAACAAAATTGTAAGCGATTTAATCTGGATTTATTGTTTTTATGCTTTGTCTTACGCCGGGTCATATCCTAAAAGGTAATATCTGTCGGCAAATAAGGCAGGTTTTGATATTGGTGAAAAAGATTGAGTGGTGTAATAAAGAAAGGGGCGCTGCTATTTGGCAGCGCCCTTGTATTTTTAATGTCTACGGGGTCCCTGTGCGCATCGTGCAGGTGGAGTGCAGTTTCCATGGCGATGCTTGTGCCTTTTATGATGAGGGTGGCACTTATGGGAGTGTGGGCGACAGTTGTCATTACTATCGCTGTCTGAGCTTCCGCCGGAGAAATAGATATCGTCAATTTCAATATCGCTGATATCTCCATCGACGCCCAGTAGTTCAAATAACTGAATAACATTTGACATATCTACCTCGCTACTGAAATCAGTAACGGGGATTGATATTTGGTGCCACTCGCCATCCCGCGCGAATTCATAAGGATCGGAGCCGCTGGCAAATTCAATCCACTGCTGGCCAATATCGCTGACGCTACCGCTCTTCATGCCAATCTTAAAGGTGGTTTCTGAGCTGGTTTTCAGGGCGAAATTCAGCGTTGCAGTATCATTATCGAAGGCGGATAGATCGTAGTAGCTGTCGGCAGTAAATGCCATTCCAAACCAGCCGGCCCCGGAGGAGTAATAGGAGAGGGATTCTTCACCTTCGAATGGGGTTTGAGTGGCCTCCAGCAGGGTGTCGCCCCAAATATACAGGTTGCCATCAGTTCCCAGTGTGAAAGTTGAATTGGCCTCTGTAGTTTCGGTGTAGAGAGAAAAGACATCGGTCGGGGCTGTTTTTTCCACACTTTCGCTAAAGTAGATGTCGTCAATGGACAGAACAAAATCTTCAGAGGCGGCATCACCTCGAATCATAAATGCCTGACTGATAGTGTTGAAGTCCACTCCCAATTTACTCAGGGGAATACTTACCTGATGCCATTCGCCATCGCGCTCCAGGCCGTAGGTACTATCACCATCCACCAAGTCTACCCAGGCATCTCCGCCACCAGTACTGGAAATACCAATGCCGATAGTTTGGCTGCTGGTGGTTTTCATTTTGAAATTGAGATGACCGTTTTCGTAGTTCATTAGGTTTAGGTCATAGTGCATCCAGAAACCCATACCGAACCATTCACCAGCGGTAATATCAAACTCGAGGGCTTCATCACCCTCGGCAGCTTCGGCGCTGACAGTAGCTGACATGCTGTTTTGGTTCCAGACATACAGCTCGGTATCGGTGCCAAGCTCCAGGGATTCGGCGAGGTTGCTACCCTCGGAAAATACGCCGATATCACCTGTTTTGGCAGTGTCTTCTGCCAGGGAGATTTCTGTACTGTAGCTGCTGTCGTCGTTATCGTAGATGCGAACATAGTCCACATACATTTTGGCGGGCATCGGTGCGGTGATTTCACTGTTAGCGTAAATCTCCGGGAAGACGCCACCTACCGCTAAGTTCAGGATCAGGAAGTGGTGTTGACGGAACTCGTCAAATGCGGGGTCTTCACTGCCGATGCTAATAATTTCATTGGCTTCGTCGTCGACCCACATGGCGATGCTATCCGGTGTCCAGGTCATACCGAAAATATGGTAGTCCTCAGTGAGGTCAGTGCTGGAGCCGAAGTCATCAACAAGGTTTTTCGATTGACCGTAGTCCGCCTGGCCGGTGTAATCATCGGATTCATGCCACCAATGGAAAGCGCCGGAAACTTCTGAGTTGACCGTGCCGGCATTGAGCGCGTCGGCCATGCCCGCCTCAAGAATATCCAGTTCGCCGCAAGCGGGCCAGCCCACTTGGCCGTAGTCGCCACCCAGCTGCCAGAAGGCGGGCCACAATCCGGCATCCAGGTCAGGTAATTTAATGCGGGCTTCAATGGTGCCGTATTTATAAGTCATACGACCTAGGGATTTCAGGCGGGCGGAAGTAAAACTGCCGTCGTCGTTTTGCAGTGCTTGAATAATAAGGTTGCCATCTTCGACATAGGCATTGGCGCTATCATCGGTGTAGGTTTGCAGCTCATTGTTACCCCAGCCTGAGTTACCCACATCGTAAGTCCAAACGGACTTATCAATACTGTTGCCGTCGAAATTATCTTCCCAGACCAAAGTTTTTGAATTGGCAAGTGAGGACACACAGGCGCCTACAATAGCAGCCGCGATCGCTGATTTTTTTAAATTCATGATTTTGTCTTTCTTTAATTATCTATGGGGGTGCCAACTTCATTGTATTTTTATAATGGCGGTGATCTGCCACGATGATTAATGCTTGTTGGGCTTGGGGATTTATCTGCTTTTTTATTGTGATATTTATATATTCAGTACAGCAGTAACAGACTAACAAAAAGCCGATTGTTGCATAGGGAAAGCCCGGGCCCTTTATCGTGAGACTGGTCCAGCTTATCGCATATACAAAATTTTTCTGCTTTAAAATTAGAATCAGCCAGTGCGTATTAATGTGTTTTTACATTGTTTACGTTTTTATTTTTAAATTTGTTGTTGCTTATTGGGTTGCCCGCTTGAAATTATTTGCTGATTTAAGACCCCTTTTAAAATTTAAATTCTAATTTGAAGGTGGGCCGGCGGCGGAAATTAGAATTGGCAATTTGGCTCCCATAGGTAGTTTTATTTTCTAGAGTGCTGCCGCCGCTTGCGAGCGCTTCGACAGCGTGAGGTTTATCTTTTGGTGTCGGCGCCGGTGTGCAGCCGGCGTGGATTGAGTTTTTAAAGGGGTTGCGGCTTCACCACTGAGGGGCGGTTGTATATTCGGTATGGGGCAGCTTACTTAGAATGGAATTTGCAAGATTGCCGCAGGTCGGCACCCAGAATAAGAGCCCGCTTCTGTGCTGTAATATTCGGTTGTGGCCCTGGAGCGGTTGAATAGGAAGAAACGGTGGAATACAGAGAGATAACTGAGCTTGCCGGAGAGTTGGGCGGGGAGCTGGAAAAGAGAGATTGGCGTGTGACGTCGGCAGAATCTTGCACCGGTGGTGCGATTGCGGCGGCTATTACCTCTATAGCAGGTGCTTCGAATTGGTTTGATGGATCGATCGTGAGCTATGCGAATCGCATCAAGAACGGTGTTCTGGGTGTCGACAACGATGATCTCAAGCAGTTTGGGGCAGTGAGTGAACCGGTCGCCCGGCAGATGGCTTGTGGGGTTCTGGCGATGATGGATGCCAATCTCGCCGTTGCGGTCAGTGGTATCGCGGGGCCTGATGGTGGCACTGCCGAGAAGCCGGTAGGTACGGTTTGGATTGCCTGGGCCCATGCGGAGGGGCAAGAGCCAGTGCAGATTGATGCGAAGTGTTTTCTGTTCAGTGGTAACCGGGCAGAGGTGCAATCGCAGACGGTCGTTGAGGCGATGAAGGGAATGTTAAGGATTGTTCGTGAGCACCCGGTTTGAACTTGTCCGCTGGGTCAATCTTTGTTCGTTTGCCCCGGCTTTAGGCTTCTTTTTGAAGTGAGGCTCACTCAGTCTGAAGCTGGTACTCAGTATATGGAATTACTGGTTGCCTATACAGTAATCCTTCGTTAAGCTTGCCACCACTCAATTCAGCTCAGAAATACGGGAATGGTCATGGATTCCAATAAAGACAAGGCATTAAAGGCGGCGCTATCTCAGATTGAACGTCAGTTCGGTAAAGGCACTGTGATGCGTATGGGAGACAAGGAGCGCGAGCGTATTCCTGCGATCTCCACCGGCTCCCTCGGCTTGGATGTGGCCCTGGGTATAGGCGGCTTGCCGCGTGGCCGTATCGTTGAAATCTATGGACCAGAATCTTCCGGTAAGACCACCCTCACCTTGCAGGTGATTGCCGAGGCCCAGCGCAAGGGTGGCACTTGTGCTTTCGTGGATGCAGAGCACGCCCTCGACCCTATCTACGCTGAAAAACTGGGTGTTAACGTCGATGAGCTGATCGTATCCCAGCCGGATACCGGTGAGCAGGCGCTGGAAGTTGCCGATATGCTAGTGCGCTCCGGTGCCGTTGATGTGCTGGTAGTAGACTCCGTTGCGGCCCTGACCCCGCGCGCTGAGATCGAAGGTGAGATGGGTGATTCCCACGTGGGCTTGCAGGCTCGTTTGATGTCCCAGGCTCTGCGTAAGCTCACTGGTAATATCAAGAACACCAACACCCTGGCGATCTTCATTAACCAGATTCGCATGAAGATCGGTGTTATGTTCGGCAGCCCTGAAACCACCACTGGTGGTAATGCCCTCAAGTTCTACTCTTCTGTACGCTTGGATATCCGTCGTATCGGCTCCGTTAAAGATGGCGATGAGGTGGTCGGTAACGAAACCCGAGTGAAAGTGGTTAAGAACAAGGTAGCTCCTCCGTTTAAGCAGACCGAGTTCCAGATCATGTATGGCGAAGGCATTAACATGATTGGTGAAATCGTCGATTACGGCGTGAAGATGGGACTGGTGGATAAAGCTGGGGCTTGGTACAGCTACAAGGGCGACAAGATTGGCCAGGGCAAGGCGAACGCTACCAAGTTCCTGCGCGATAACCCCGACATTCGCAACGAGATTGAAGGTCAGTTGCGTGCGCAGCTGCTCGGTGATTTAGTGCCTGCGACCCCTGAAGAGGCTGCGGAATTACCGGAAGAGTAAATGCCGTACTCAAAAGCGGATTTTTCCGCTGATCCAGCTCAAGCGCTTTTCAGCGCGGCGCTTGAGCTGTTGACCCGCCGCGAGCACTCCCGCCATGAATTGAGGCAAAAGCTCGCGGCAAAATTCCCCAGCGCCGATTTCGACACGCTTTTTGAGCGCCTACACGAACTCAACTATCAATCCGATCAACGCTTTGCCGAAGTTTTTGCCCGCTCCCGTGTCCAGCGCGGTCAGGGGCCGATGCGTATTCGCCATGAGCTACAGCAGCGCGGCGTGCGCGGTGAACTAATTGCCCAGGCGCTGGATCAGTTGGAAGTGGATTGGTTTGAGTTAGCTGCGGAAATGCTTCAGAGAAAATACCGGGCCCCTATGAGCGCAGAGCTTCCACGGGATCAGTGGATGAAGGAGCGAGCGCGGCGCCAGCGATACCTGGCTTACCGGGGCTTCCCCACAGATGCGATTAGCTGGGCGCTGGACGGCAATTAATCGGGCTTATACTCTGACTACTACCTGAATGACTGGTCGATAGGTTTCGGCCATTTTTCAGGTACAGAAAGAGGCTAAAAGAATAAGCGCGAGAACCCTATGATCCTGTCTATTGACCAGGGCACCACTGGTACCACAGCTTTTATCTTCGATAGTAAGGGCCACCTGATTGGTCGCAGTTACTCGGAAATTCCCAATCGTTATCCCCAGCCTGGCTGGGTTGAGCAGGATGCGGAAGAGATTTGGTCGGTAACTCTCCGGGTCTGTGCCGCAGCACTCCAGCGCGCTGGTGTTCGCGCGTCGGATATCACCGCAGTGGGAATTACTAACCAGCGCGAGACCACGATCGTCTGGGATAGGTATACCGGCGAGCCGGTTTTTCCTGCGATTGTGTGGCAGTGCCGGCGCTCGGCGGAGGTATGCCGGGAATTGGGGGAACTCGGCAGGTCTGATTGGCTGCGAGAGCGCAGTGGCCTATTGCTGGATGCTTACTTTTCCGCAAGTAAGTTGACTTGGTTGTTCCGCCGTAACCCGGATTTACTAACCCGAGCTCAAAATGGCGACCTGTGTTTCGGCACCGTAGATAGCTGGTTGATCTGGAAAATGAGCGGTGGCAAAGCCCATCTCACCGATCACACCAATGCCAGTCGTACCCTCCTGTACAACATAAAAGATAAAGCCTGGGATAGTGAGCTGCTGGATTTTTTCCAGTGCCCTGAATCCATTCTTCCAAGAATTCTACCGTCGGCTGGCCACTTTACCGATACAGACCCCCACGCTTTTCTCGGCACATCGGCTCCGATTTGTGGTGTTGCCGGGGATCAGCAGGCAGCACTGTTTGGCCAGGGTTGTACCGAGCCCGGTAGTATAAAAAACACCTATGGAACCGGCTGCTTTATGTTGGCTTTTGCCGGCGAGGATCGCCCGGAGCTTCCCCAGGGGTTGCTGGCTACAGTGGCCTGTGATGCACAGGGTAATCCGGCCTATGCCGTAGAGGGTTCAGTTTTCACAGCGGGCTCCGCTATACAGTGGTTGCGGGACGAGATGGGAATGATCCAGCAGGCGGTGGATACCGAAATTATCGCCCAGAGTATTCCTCATACCCGCGGCGTTTATCTTGTGCCTGCATTTAGTGGACTGGGTGCGCCGCACTGGGACCCATCGGCACGGGGGACTATTTGCGGCTTGAGTCGGGGGGCTGGTCGAGCTGAGGTGGTGCGTGCCACTTTGGAATCTATAGCTTACCAGAGTGATGAGCTGGCCCGCTTGATGGAGCAGGCCCTGGGCTTGCCGATTACCCATATGCGTGTGGATGGGGGTGCTTGCGCGAATAATTTCCTGATGCAATTCCAGGCGGACATTTCCTCTTTGCGTGTTGAACGGCCCCAGCAGATTGAATCGACGGCTATTGGTGCTGCGTTGCTGGCTGGTATTGGCAGTGGAACTTGGCGACCAAGGGAATTACCGGAGTGTTTGCAGGAAATTGAACGGGACTTTATGCCGGCAATGACTCAGGCGGAGAGGGAGCAGTTGTTGGCTGGTTGGCGGAGGGCGGTAAAAGCCTGTAAAGCTTTTTAGGCTGGACCGCCTATCCTCTTAGCGTAATAACCTAAGGGAGGGGTAGAGATGTCACATATCGATATGCTGGAGGAAACTGTAGCAACATTGGTCGATGGTCAAAGAGGCATCCTGGCTGCCGATGAGAGTGGCGGCACTATTGCAAAGCGCTTTGCCACGATTGGAGTGGATTCCACTGAGAAAAACCGGCGCGACTACCGTGCTGCGCTGCTGTCCTGTAAGGGGTTGGGTGAATGTATCAGTGGCGTTATTTTGTTCGAGGAAACTCTGGGGCAAAAAGATACTGAGGGCCAGCCCTTGCCCCAAGTCGCTGCGTTACAAGGGATAGTGCCGGGCATTAAGGTGGATAAGGGCAAGGGCCCCCTGCCTGGAGCGCCTGGGGATATGATCACCTACGGGCTGGACGGGTTGTCTGAGCGCTTGCAGCAATATAAAAAGCAAGGAGCTCGCTTCGCCAAGTGGCGTGAAGTCTATCCTATAGGCCATCACAACCCCACGCGCCTGGGGCTTACCGCAAATGCTGAGATGTTGGCCCGCTATGCAGCGGTATGCCAGGCCGAAGGGGTGGTTCCTATTGTCGAGCCAGAGGTTCTGATGGACGGTGAGCACGATATAGAGCGCAGTGCGGCGGTAAATGAGCGGGTTTGGCACTCTGTGTTCCACGCCCTCCACCAGCACGGGGTAATACTGGAACTGATGTTGCTCAAGCCCAGTATGGTAACCCCAGGTGCGGAGGCGGAAACGGCTGATCCTGAGCAGGTGGCTGAATACACCCTGCGCAGCTTGCGGCGAACGGTCCCCGCAGCAGTGCCGGGAATTAATTTTCTTTCCGGGGGGCAGGGACCAGAAGAGGCCACGGCCAATCTCAATGCAATGAATCAGCAAGGTGGTGGCCCCTGGCAGTTGAGCTTTTCCTATGGGCGCGCACTACAAGAGCCAGCACTCGCTGCTTGGCAGGGGCGCCCGGAGAATGTTGAGGCAGCCCAGGAAGCGCTACTTAAACGGTCCCGCATGAATCATTTGGCCATGCTGGGCAGGTACCGCGAAACCCTGGAATAGCGATTAGCTAGCAAAATAATAATCAATAAGGAGATTGCAATGGAGTTTGTCACCAGGGGAGTGACGCTGTATTACCGGCGCTGGTGGGTAGAAGAAGCTGTGGGTGTAGTGGTTATATCCCACGGGTTGGGCGAGCACAGTGGGCGTTACAGTGAGCTGGCGGAAGATCTCAATCGAGCAGGGTACAGTGTCTATGCCTTAGATCATTATGGCCACGGATTGTCGGATGGGAAGCGCGGGGATATTGAGGATTTTGCACTTTATAGTGAGGATCTAAATGAATTTATCTCTTTGGTAAAAAGTGGAAACCCCGGGCTTGGGATGCATCTTCTTGGCCACAGTATGGGAGCTGTTATCGCCTGTGGCTGTGCTATTCGATATAAATCTGTCGACAGCTTAAATCTTTCTGCACCGGGCTTTCGCGGTAAAAGTGAGCCCAAAGGCCTTCTGTTATGGCTCGCGCTATTTTTGGCTCGCTGGCTTCCGGGGTTGGCTCTTTCCAATCAGATAAATAGTCAGTGGATATCTCGTAGTCCGGATGTGGTCAAGCGGTATGTCAGT
Source organism: Microbulbifer maximicatervae (SeqCode) (assembly GCF_052467615.1). Taxonomy (NCBI): domain Bacteria; kingdom Pseudomonadati; phylum Pseudomonadota; class Gammaproteobacteria; order Cellvibrionales; family Microbulbiferaceae; genus Microbulbifer; species Microbulbifer maximicatervae (SeqCode). The sequence goes on along the minus strand of NZ_CP174319.1, from coordinate 3,248,160 downwards.
GATGAACTTGTACATCACAGTATCTCTCTGCGCTGGTTTAAGACTTTTTTGCAGGAGCGGGAGTTTTTATCTGGCCGGTTGGATGGGATATCCATGCCTTGCCTTCTGTTATTGCCGGAATCAGACCATATTGTCGATGTGGAACTCAGTCGCAAGTGGTTTGGGCAGGTGGGGTCAAAAAACAAGCAATTACACTGTTTCTCAAGGTCTTACCACGAGGTATTTAATGAAATAGAGGAGGGACGTTTAGCCCGGGAGCTGCTACTTAGCCATCTCAATTCTGTTTCAGTAGAGACTGCTTCTGTCATATAAGGGTAAAAAAGCGCAAAGCTAACAGGTGGCGCAGCAGAAGCTATGGCGAATACCGTGTAAAAGCGTATGAAGCATTGTATGATACGCGGTCATTTTTGCCCATCGGAAGTATTACCGAGGGAAAATAGTGGGGTGGAACATGGATAAAAAGTTGCTGAGCCTGTTGGTATGTCCGGTGAGTAAAGCGCCGCTTGAATACCGGGAGGACACACAGGAGCTGGTCTGCAAGGCCAGCGGTCTAGCCTATCCGGTGCGGGACGGTATACCGGTAATGCTGGAATCTGAAGCGCGGCAGCTGACAGCCGAGGAAAAGCTGGAAAAGTAAACCAATGGGTGAACCCAGCGTTTTCAGTCAAATTATCTCGGGAGATATCCCTGCTGAGATGATCTACGAGGACGACCAATGTGTCGTTATTGAGGATCGCGCGCCACAAGCGCCGACCCATCTCCTCATTATCCCACGCAAACCCCTAGTGAATTTATCCGCTGCTCAGGCTGAAGATAAATCCCTGCTCGGCCACCTTATGTGGCTGGCGGCAGAACTGGGGCGCAAGCTGGGGCTCGAGGGCTATCGACTGGTAGTTAATAACGGTCGAAGCGCAGGTCAAACCGTATTTCACCTGCATGTTCACCTGCTTGCCCAAAAAAGAATGCCCGAACAGGGGCTGGCACAGTAGTGGAACAGAAGTGACACCGTGTCACTGACGCCAATCAAATAAAACTCAACTAACGAAGTGGAATTACGCCGGATGAAAAGCGCACAGATTCGCGACGCCTTTCTGAATTATTTTGCTGAGCAGAGCCATGCCATTGTGCCCTCCAGCTCCCTGGTTCCGGGCAATGACCCGACGCTGTTATTCACCAATGCCGGCATGGTGCAGTTTAAGGACACCTTCCTGGGGCAGGAAAAGCGTTCCTACAATCGCGCCACCAGTTCGCAACGCTGTGTACGTGCAGGAGGCAAGCATAACGACCTCGAAAATGTCGGTTATACCGCACGTCACCACACGTTCTTTGAGATGCTTGGTAACTTTAGCTTCGGCGACTACTTCAAGCGCGAAGCGATTCGCTTTGCCTGGGAGTTCCTGACCAAAGTATTGAACTTGCCGGAGGAGCGTCTTTGGGTAACCGTACATATCAGCGATGATGAAGCCGCTGATATTTGGTTGAAGGAAATGGGGGTGAGTGCCGAGCGCTTCTCCCGTCTCGATGAGGATAACTTCTGGCAAATGGGTGACACTGGTCCCTGCGGTCCAAGTTCTGAGATTTTCTACGATCACGGTGCCGATGTGCCCGGCGGCCCTCCCGGTTCCGATAATGACGACCTCGATCGCTATATCGAGATCTGGAACCTGGTATTTATGCAGTATGAGCGCACCGCTGATGGTGAACTGCACCCACTGCCCAAGCCCTCAGTGGATACCGGCATGGGGCTGGAGCGTATTGCCGCTGTAATGCAGGGAGTACACTCCAATTATGAAATTGACTTGTTCCAAGCGCTGCTGAAGGCGGCGGGAGAAGTGGTTGGCTGCAGCGACCTGGAAGAGAAATCCCTGCGAGTGATCGCCGACCATATCCGCTCTTGTTCATTCTTGATTGCCGACGGCGTAATGCCTTCCAACGAAGGTCGTGGATTTGTACTTCGCCGCATTATTCGCCGCGCAGTGCGCCATGGCCACAAGCTTGGGCACAAAGACACCTTCTTCTACAAGCTGGTAGAAGCGCTCGCCGAGCAGATGGGTGACGCATACCCGGAGCTGCGTGAAAAGCAGCAGGTGATTGAGAATGCGTTGCGCAAAGAGGAAGAACAGTTTGCGAAGACTCTGGATAAGGGAATGGCGCTGCTAGAGGATGCCCTGGCTTCCCTCGAAGGCAGTGAGATCCCCGGTGAGTTGGTATTTACTCTGCATGATACTTACGGCTTCCCGACAGACCTAACCCAGGATATTGCCCGTGAGCGCGGTCTATCCCTGGATATGGATGGATATGAAGCTGCTATGGAAGCCCAGCGTCAGAGAGCTCGCGCTGCCGGTAAATTTAAACAGGACTATACCGATGTCCTCGAACTGGAAGGGGCTACAAAGTTTCTCGGTTACAACGCGACCGAGGCAACAGGCAAAGTGTTGGCCATCGTTAAAGGTGGTGAGCAGGTTGAACGCTTGGAAGAAGGTGAAGAGGGTGCAATTGTTCTGGATCGGACACCCTTCTATGCAGAGTCCGGTGGTCAGGTAGGTGATAGTGGCTATTTGAGTTCCGGTGATGCCCGCTTTGAAGTGCGCGACTGCACCAAGCAGAGCGCGCACCATTTGCATACTGGTAAGGTGTTGAAGGGGGGCCTCGCTGTGGGCGAAACCCTTGAGGCAGTCGTATCTGCAGATGTTCGACAATCCACCGCCCTGAATCACTCTGCAACCCATCTATTACATGCCGCCTTGCGCAAAGTGCTGGGCGAGCATGTTACCCAGAAGGGCTCCCTGGTGGACTCGGAGCGCCTGCGCTTTGACTTCTCCCACCCCGAAGCTGTAACTGCAAAGCAGTTACACGCGATTGAGTCCCTGGTTAATAGTCAAATTCGCGCAAATACCCCAGTTGAAACCCACGAAACCGATATTGAGTCTGCAAAAGCGATGGGCGCTATGGCTCTGTTTGGCGAAAAATACGGCGATACTGTGCGTGTACTTTCCATGGGCAAATCCGATGACAAGGCTTTTTCCGTTGAGTTGTGTGGCGGTACTCACGTGAAGCGCACCGGTGATATTGGTTTGATTCGCATTGTTGGGGAAAGCGGCATTGCTTCCGGCCAGCGTCGAATCGAAGCGGTTACTGGCGCTCACGCAATGTCTCTGTTCGATCAGGCACAGCAGCGTCTGGAGCATGTAGCGACTCTGCTTAAGGCGCGTCCGGACTCCTTGGCTGACAAAGTTGAACAGCTGCTGCTTAACAATCGAAAGCTGGAAAAAGAGATTGCCCAGTTAAAAACCAAGTTGGCCAGCGGTGCTGGCGGAGACCTTTCCGCTCAGGCCATTGAGTTGGCGGGCTTTAAGCTGCTGGCAACCTCTATTGACGGAGCTGACCCCAAATCACTGAGAGATTTGGCGGATCAAATGAAGAACAAGCTAGGCAGCGGCGTGGTGCTGCTGGCAGCTCCGGGCGATGAAAAGGTGGCTTTGGTTGCCGCAGTTACCCAAGACCTGACAGATCGGCTTTCTGCTGGTGACCTTATGCGCTTTGCTGCCGGGAAACTGGGCGGTAAGGGTGGCGGTCGAAAAGACATGGCCCAGGGTGGTGGAACCGATGTATCTGCGCTCCCTAATATGCTGAAAGAAGTGCCAAATTGGATAGAGCAATCCTTAAACTAGTTAAGTTTTGTCAAATTAGTGGTCTGAATTCGTAGTTGAGTTGATTTCGCAGAGGTTTGGTGATTAAGTGCGCGCCTGCACGAGTTGGGCAGGAAGCGTACTTATTGTGGAGCTAAGGAAACACAGTAAGTTATGAGTTTGTTCGTGCAGAAGTATGGCGGGACTTCAGTTGGCTCAATTGAGCGAATTGAAGCTGTGGCCGATAAAGTCGCCGCGTTTCGCGCTCAGGGACATGACATGGTTGTCGTTTTGTCTGCCATGAGTGGTGAAACTAATCGCCTGATTGATCTCGCTTATCAAATCCAGGAAAAACCAGACCCCAGAGAATTGGATGTTCTGGTTTCCACAGGAGAGCAGGTCACAATTGCCCTTTTGAGCATGGCTCTGAAGAAGCGTGGTTATGACGCCTGTTCCTACACGGGTGGGCAGGTAAAAATTCTTACGGATAATGCTCATACCAAAGCTCGCATTCAAAGTATCGATGTGGAGCGAATGCGCACCGATCTCGATGAAGGCAAAGTCATAGTTGTGGCTGGTTTTCAGGGAGTGGATGACGATGGCAATATCACCACACTTGGGCGCGGTGGGTCTGATACGACGGGTGTGGCGTTAGCTGCGGCGTTAGATGCTACCGAGTGCCAGATTTATACCGACGTGGACGGGGTCTATACCACTGACCCTCGAGTGGTCGACAGTGCACGCAGACTCGATCGAATCACATTTGAAGAAATGTTGGAAATGGCCAGTCTTGGCTCCAAGGTTCTGCAGATCCGCGCCGTAGAGTTCGCCGGTAAATACAAGGTTCCCCTGCGCGTACTCTCAACTTTTGAAGAGGGTAACGGAACCCTGATTAGCCTGGATGAGGAAGATAACGATATGGAACAGCCAGTTGTATCCGGTATCGCGTTTAATCGCGATGAAGCAAAACTGACAATTCGCGGAGTGCCGGATACCCCTGGGGTTGCATGCCGAATCCTGGCACCGGTCGGCGCTGAAAATATCGAAGTCGACGTTATTGTTCAAAATATCAGTGCTGTCGATGGCACGACTGATTTCACCTTCACTGTTCACCGCAATGATTTAGGTAAGGCTCGTGATGTTTTAGAGCGAGTTTCTGCGGAACTTGGTGCGCGAGAGGTGATCACAGACGACAAGATCGCCAAGGTTTCTATTGTTGGCGTAGGTATGCGTTCACATGCAAATGTGGCAAGTCGTATGTTTAGTGCCCTGGGTGAAGACAATATCAATATCCAAATGATCACTACTTCTGAAATTAAGATCTCAGTGATTATTGACGAACGTTATTTAGAGTTGGCTGTTCGGGCGCTGCATAGCGAGTTTGAGCTTTCAGACAAAGAAAGGTAACGAGATTTTATAGCCGGCCTGCAGGCGGAAAAAACAACCAATTACAATTCAGTGGCTCGACGTAGCATGCAACCTGTTGAGATTTTGTTCGACTGGTCAATACTGAAGAGTGTGAAGGTTAGTTTTTAGCCTTTTGTGCACCGCCATCCGGTTATGATGACCAAGTAAGAGCAGTTCCAGGGGAACGCCGGCTGCTCTTTATCACAGGATGATCAAGGAGAAGTAGGTAATGTTGATTTTAACCCGCCGAATTGGCGAAACGCTGATGGTTGGCGACAATGTCACGGTTACCGTGCTGGGGGTGAAAGGCAATCAGGTGCGTATTGGTGTCAATGCCCCTAAAGAAGTTGCCGTGCACCGTGAAGAAATCTATCAGCGCATCCAGCGCGAAAAGCAATCCTCCGAGGAGGGTGGCAACGAGTAGTGAAACAGTTCCCTAAAAAAGGCCGGCTTTCCGGCCTTTTTTATTTTGTGCTGTAGATATTTTCACCGGTGACTTTGGCGGAAAAGTCTTTTTTTTGAACGTCTTGCCCATTTCCTGTTCGAGAAGACAAAAAAGTGCAAAAAGTTATTGATTCCCCATTGCTTTTTGCCGAGCCGTTGGTATTATGCCGCCCACTTTCA